>NZ_FOSL01000001.1 GCF_900114255.1 Neomesorhizobium albiziae
CGTCCACATCAGGTCTCTCCAATCAGGCTTCGACAACCCGTTGGAATCACGACCGCGCCAGCTGCTCAACCCCCCTTGGCGCGATCCAAATTGAGCCCATGTCGGTGTGGATGTAGATTCACACGAACCCACTAACACATTGAACTACAATGACATAACCACAGCAAAATGGCCGTTTCTCGATTTGGCAGGATACGAAAAGATGTGATACAAATTTTCCGAAGCGGTCCCAGACCAAGGTCGCTTGGGATTAAACGTCCGAATCACATCAATCCTTAAGCCACGCCCCTCACAACCATGAGCGTCTGCCAGCAAAGCCACGCTCCGAAATTTCGGGACGGGCTCTGAGCGAAGGCCGTTGAGGCAGCTGATGCGGCAAAAGAACTCAGCATAATTAAAATTGGATTGGGCCGCATGAACAGATCCTCCTCAATCCTCGCGACGAAACAAACTACGCCTCTCTGATGAACACTATGGTGTCAATTAGAAGCCGTGTCTCGATGCTAAAGCGTAACAATCTAGTTCAGGCATGTCAATTTTCATTCAAAGTATCGGTCATCGCCTTGCAAAATATACATCGTAAAAATTAAAGCGAGAAATTCACGAATAATCCACGTTTTGAATCGTTACACATGAGATTTAGCAAGTAAGACAGCGACAGTACCCATAACGGAAACAGGACGATCTTTGCGCATTATCGAAAGGGCGAAGGCAATTGCGGCTAATCAACAAGGCGGCCACCCCGTGTGCGGCTACCGCAGCCCGGCTATGGGAAGTGTTCCGCCGGCAGCGATGTCGGCGCATATCACGTGCAGGTCCAGAGCCTCGACCTCCACCTGCGTCGAAGACGATTCTGAAGGTCGCTGCTTGGTCAAGGCGGATTACAAGGATCACATCGACGTTGAATGACGATGCATCACCCCCCGCCACCTACCCCCAAGCGGGGGGCTGCCTTTAAATCGTTCGTACCCAACCTCGCTGATCACATCCGCCGTGCTGAAGAACCCCACGTTCCACAATGACAATCGACGCGCATCAGCGGGAAGCGGCGGACGGCATCTCCAAGGGTCCAGATGGTGCGCGTCATCCGGGGCGGCCCTAACGTTTAGGTCCCCACGAAGCTGGCGTTGGCATCATCCACGGTGCGTCCCCTCCCGTTATCTCTCGCACCGCTTCAAGCAGCGCAGCATGTACGCGCATGACGGCATGGTGGTGTGGCGATGCCGGGTCGATATTGTGCGCGTAGTTCATCAATGTCTTGGTGATCCTTTCCGCATCGACCACGAAGAGATCGGGGCGTGTAAGGTGTTTGGGCCGTTTGTGTCGGCTGGTCACTGCTCTCTCCTGTTGTCTGAGTGAGATCAGGATAGGAACAAATCCCTCTTCCAGCCAACGCCTTCTTGACACCTTTGTTCTTATTTTGTTCACTGAGCGGACCAGTGGCACCAGGGGGTCATCATGGACCAGATCGTACGACTGAACAGCCAACAGGAAGCCATATTGGACGATGCCGCAGACCGCTTCATTGCCTTGTACGACGGCAACGTCAGGAGAGCCCTTAAGGAGGTGATTGTGCTGAACGCGCACCTCAGTGACCAGCTTGACCAGATGGCAAAGGCGCGGCCTGGAGCAATGCCAAAGCAGGCCCCGAACCCTGAGCGGATGCAGCGTCGGTTCTGGTTTTGAGGGACGTGATTACTCGTGACATCGACGCCTGAACCCAAGCCAGAAGACGCCACAAAGCGGACCTTGAAGCGACTGTCGATTGGGGCGTGCCGGAATGTTTGGAAGAAATCTCCGAGCGGGGGATCAGATAAGGTGCTCGCGCGATCTCCCCAGTGGGGGGTAACGCCGTTAGCGAGATCAACGCCCAATCCTAGTTAGGCCCTGACCGGATCATCGTCTGTCCTCTACTTGATTAACGTTTGGAGGCTCAAAATCGAAGGCCGACCGCGCTGGTCCGACGTTGGCAATCGAACATGCGAAGCACATGAAAATGAGATACGCATTGGTCAACGGAGTTCGGCAGGAAGCCCAGCCGAAGCTGCGTGGAGTCTGCGTGAACTGCGACCGAGAGATGGTCGCCAAGTGCGGACAACAGCGGATTTGGCATTGGTCTCACCTAGGGAAGCTCGAATGTGATCATTGGTGGGAACCGGAGACCGAATGGCACCGCATGTGGAAGGATCAGTTTCCGAAGGAGTGGCAAGAGGTCCCGCATATCGCCGCCGATGGCGAACGTCATATTGCGGATGTTAAGACGGGCACGGGCTGGGTGATCGAACTCCAGCTCTCACCAATTTCCCTCGAAGAACGTGTGTCCCGTGAGGGCTTCTATCGACCCATGGTGTGGGTCGTGGATGGCTTGCGCTACAAACGTGATCTGGGCGCATTTCGTCGTGCCGTCACCGAGGCACTCATAGTCAAAGACAACCCTTTGTACCTAGACCCCTTCACTGGAGATGCTGGGATATTCCAGCGCTGGACGCCCCGCCAATGCCCCGTTTTCATGGATTTCGGCGATGAAAAGTTTCACGTCGCGGGCTTTCCCCTTAATGTCCCCATCCTCTGGCAGTTGCTTCTGCGGCCGGGGACTAGAACCACTGTCGTCGCTGCGGTCACGCGAGAGAGCTTCATACAGTTCTGCCTCAACGGAAGCCCGTTGCAGAATATCGTGGTGATGCGTGACCCACAGCAGCCAATTCGTGCTTACCCAAGACTCCGGCGGCGGTACTAAGCCCGATTTCATTTGGGTATGCTCCTCGATGCTCGCGGCTATCGCCCGCAAGGACGATGAGGACCGCAGACGGCGACAAGCGCAGGGCATCGCGAAGGCACGAAGGCACAGGCTGAGGGGCGCATGAAAGGCCGCCCTGATGAGGACGCCAAGCTGAACGATGCCATCTTGGCATGCTCCGTACCGGACGGAGTTGGAGCCGGATTGCGCTGGCCACGGGCTGCTCGCGTTCAACCTTGGCACGCCTCGCCAAGAGGCTTCCGGCGGCGGCTCCTAACGCAACCGCAGAGATTGAGTGACGACAACCCGCCGATGCGCTCTATTTGGCGGCTGCGACGGTTTTCCCAGTGGCCTTGCTGGCGATCGCTTTGGTTTTGGCGGCGCAGTCCGGCGTGGTTCCGACGATGCACTCCCGACCGTCCGGCATGAAGCCATTTCCAATGATCTTGCTTGCGATCTCTTCCGCTTTCGCGGCGCAGTCAGGTGTGGTGCCGACGATGCATTCCCGACCATCCGGCATGAGGCCGTTTCCAATGATCTTGCTGGCGACGGCAGTATCCTTTGTGACAAATCCAGGCCCTTTGATCGGCTTGATCTCTTCGGCTAAAGCACAGGAGACGCTGAGCGCCAAGGTAAGCATGGCGCATGACACGATTTGCGATTTCATGGGGCCGTACTCCTCTCAAAGTAGGAGCCATAATATCACGAATATGAGCTGACGTCGTTGAAGGCCGGTGGCGGCGAGTAGGGCGAGGCGGTCCTGAGCCGAGGGCCTTGCGGGACTGTCCCAAACCACCCCACTGGCTCTACGAAGCGGCTCATCGCTGGCCCGCTGTCCCAAACCACCACCACTAGCCCTACCAAGCTGCTCTCGTCTCTGTGAACTAAGGTAATCCTTTTCTCACATTGCCGTTGACATGTGAACTTAGCGTGAGATAAGTCATGTGAACATTGGTCTCAGGGGATAGTTCACATCATGGCAATCGTGGGATACGCTCGGGTTAGCACGACCGACCAGAACACCGCAGTTCAGATTGACCTGCTTAAGGCTGCCGGGGCTACAGACGACACGATCTTCCAAGATCGGCTGTCAGGACTGGACAAGGACAGGCCGAAGTTAGCTGAGGCGCTGCGGTTCGTTCGCAAGGGGGACATTCTCGTTGTGACCAAGGTCGACCGGTTGGCCAGATCAGCGGCGCACCTCCACCAGATCGTTGAAGAACTGACCAAGCGAGGTGTCGAGTTCAAGGTGCTGAACGACCCCTCGCTCGACACTACCAAGCCGCACGGCAAGCTGTTGTTCGGTATCCTCGCCAGCATCGCCGAGTTTGAGACAGCACTGCGGAAGGAACGCCAGATGGAAGGCATTGCCAAGCGCAGAGCCGAGGGGGGGCCCACATGGGGCCGTCCCAAGACGGTGACCAATGCGGTGGAGCAGAAGGTGCGCGACATGCGGGCCGAAGGCGGCTCGTTGAGGGCGATTGCGGCGGCTGTCGGGTACAGCACGGCGACAGTTCAGGCGATCATTAAGGCGTGATCGCAGCAGCCCTACCCAACCTTCTCCTCTTAGCCTGTTCTTGCAAATGTATTTGACAGGGCGCTCGCCGCCGCGTTGATTGACAACGGCTTGGGCAATGGGGGGTACAATGAAGGCCGAAATTATCGGAGCGATGGCGCTGTCATCGTTGCTAACGGCGTGCGCGGCGAGTAGCACCATACGCACGTCCGCCGACACCGCGATCATTCAGTCATCCGCCGCGCCAGTTTGTGGCGGTATCGGCGCTGCGAAGGTGGCGCAGAAACAAGCTGCAATTGAAACGCTCAAAGCTGGGTATGACCGCTATATCATCGCCGATGCTGTGGCGAGTAACGACGTGAGCGTCAGCCAGCTACCAGGCAGTTACCAGACCACAGGAACCGCCTCAGTTTACGGCAACTACGGGACATTCCAATCCAACACCCGGTATATCCCGGGGCCGTCCATTGTTTCAGGCGGACACCACCAAGCACTTGCCGTCCGGATGTTCAAGGATACCCAACCGGGGGCTTCGCAGGCCGTGTCAGCACGCGACACACTTGGGCCGGACTGGCAAAAGATGGTCAAGGCGGGCGAGGTGAGAACTTGCTCCTGACCCCCCGCCCGGGGGTAACACTGGGTGCAGGGTCATATATTGGCAGGCTCTTTTTAGACGGAGAAAAACCGACCCCACCCTCTACCCCCACCGGAGCGCTGCTTGATATAAGGTGAGGGCTTTCGCTAAACGGGAAAAAATTGGAAACGGAAAAAGACAAGAAGGTCGAAAAACTCGCCTACAGCGTACCTGAAGCCGCCTACGTGCTCTCTCTGTCACCGGACTGCGCTCCCGTCACATCGGCAGCCACTAACTGGGGGTCTTACTAAATTGAAGAAACTGTTCATCCCGGCCGCAATGCTCGCGGCCTCATTGACGGCGGGCCTCGCCCACGCTGACGACTCTCCCTCTCGTGTTGTGAAGTCGTTGTTCGAAGCGAATAAGCCGTTCAACCGTCACGCCGAAAAGGTCGTTCATCTCAACACTGTTACCCTCGCCTGCGATATTGACAACGAGCGCATGCGCGAGGCTCACAAAGAGGCGTTCGAGACGGCCAAGGCAGAGATAGGGTTTGATGCCCTACACGACCAAATATACCTCCTGGGTATTCGGTCCGCGAACTTCCTCCTTCCTGCTGGCGCACACGAGCGATTCTGCCGCGACGCGCTACTCGACTGGGGGCCAAACGATCCAAGCATATTGGACAAGCCGAACGATTGAGTGATGCCAAGTCAGTTGCAATTTGGATGTATTGCTTGCCGGAAAGCACGGGAGATGAAATGAAGCTCTATGAGTTCAAAGAGAAGACTGGCCAGCAGGCAGCGCTTGCTGAGGAGCAAGACCCTGACTGGCCAGAGTCTGGCTGGTGGTTTGCAACAGGTACGGTCAATCTGAAGCGAGGTGACGAACCCTATAAGGGTGCAAGTTCTGACCAAGTTTTTGATGCCATCGAGCGTGGTGATGTTTTTATTTGGTTGGCGGACAATGCCTAAAGGATCACAAGGCCAAGCCTTCCGGTGCCCTTTACTTGCCGCGGCCGCCATCGCTGCCGCCTTCACTCTGCCGGCGTATGCCGGTCAGATCGACGAGATGCCATATATCAAGGCATGGGCATACGCACAGGCGATTGAGGATTATTGTTTTGGCGATGCCCCGGACGAGCGCCTGGAGCCGGCTGCCGTTGCACAGGCGGCGCTGGCCGGGATCAGCGGAAGCAGCCTTTCGACGATTGCAGACAATGCCGCCAAGCATCTCCGCGGCGACCAGAACGCGTGCCAAGCCGCTGCTGATTTCGTGGCCCGCGCCATCGCCGAATTGCCGCAACTTGACGCGGTCGTGGCAGCCGAAAAGGCGAAGCAGGAAGCCGAAAAACAAAGCAAAGCCGCCGAGGCCACACGCAAGGGTGACGAAGAACGCGCATCCCAGACCGCTGTTTGCAAAGCCGACATCGCCGATGCAACCGAACGTGAAGCTGCTGCAGCACCAAATGCCACAGGTCCATGGATTGGCTTAAAAGCGTTGGTGATAAAGTGCGCACCCTTGGTTCAAGTTGATGCATCTGACCTGCTTGCACGTCTTGAAGATCGCATTAAAGCGCAATGAGCTGCAAGTCGGGAAACATGGAACTCTGTTGCTCCGATCATCTCATAGACTTATTCTAACTTTTGTGTTGTATTAGTACCTTATTGTTGTTCTTGATCACGTGGATCCGATGAGGCTAGGGCGATTAAAGGATATCATCGGTTTTTCTCTCGTCGGCCTTCATTTGCTGGCAATTGGCCTGTGCTTCTGGCTGTTGAAGCCTAGACTAACGCCGGAAGACTTCCATTTAACAGTTTTAATCCTCACGCCAATTACGGCGATTTTCGCCCTTGCCTACGTACGAGAAGTGGCGAGAGTTATGTTGGTGGGAACCACTGACGAAATCGACCAAAAGTTGGTAGCAACCCGCTTTTCAACACTCTCTATTATGTTCACACTCGCGTTTTCGTTGGCGGTTCTATACACGATCTGGGACTATGCGCGAGGAAACGCTCAGTCTGCTGATGACCTTAAAATCTCGCTTTCAACAATCGAGACCGCATTAGGTGCGTTTCTGGGTTTGATCGTGGAAACCCTGTTCGGCAAGGTCTCTCCTCTACCTCAGAAGCCAGAGACGCCGCTTCAAGCGGAGGCATAGAGTTGGCGAACAATTCGCGCAGAAGTGCGATTGCGCTAGCCTACGCGATACTTCTCCTCATGCCACCGAATGCCTTAGGTGAGAGCAGTGGCGGCATAGGTGGTGGCGGTGGCGGCATGGGCGGTGGCTTCATGGGCAACTCGAAAGACTTGCTTGGAATTGCCCGTGAAAAACAACCTGTTCGTTTAATGACGACGCCCCTGCCTGCTTATGAGATTACTCTCGCGGATCCCCTCGAGTCTCTCGGTGTCAACAGGCCCGCGTCGACGGCTACTGCAGAGGTCGCAGAATTGACCGTGGCCAACTATGAGCCAGAGCTGGTTCGTTGTACGCTTCTTTTCTTTTCTGAAAGAAGTGGGGCTACGCACAAGGTGAATGTGGCGGACCCCACCGGCGTGGCATTCGACTTGAGTGCTAAGGGGAAAAGTCCGGCCCTTTCAATTAGCGAGCCCGGATTTAGGGAACACATCCGCCTTGAAGTGCGGTTTTTTCGCTCGTTAGAAAACGCTAAACTCACACTGGCTCATGTAGCCTCTCAAGAGGCGTATCAGACGCCCTGGCCAGATGGCGACGATAGTGAAGTTCCAACGAGCAAACTCGAACCCTTCAGCGTAGCTCACATTACCATGTTGGACGACTTCGTCCGCACCTACACCACAACCCTCCACCGCTGTGTCGGCTCCAATGGTAGTTTAGTCACCTATGGAACCTCAAATCGCTTGGACTAACAATGGTGTCTAATTCGCTCCCCTGCGAGCCACCTTCCACAATCAGCCCCTAATGAACATTTGACGAACGATCTCATTGCCACACAGATGGAGGCCTCGCCCGGAGACGCTAGTGGGCGTTTAGTCCATACGTTCGTCACACGTTGGGGTCGCGGAATTCTTACTGAACTGGCCCCCATTTCGACCGGACAGTTGGCATAATGCGGGAGGCTTGGGGTTATGCTCAAGCACAGGCTTATGGCTGACGACTATCGACGGGTTGACCTGATCACCGGTGAGGCACGGCGGCAACACAGAGAGCAAAGGTCGGCAACCGGCCGGCGGCGGAACCCGAAGAACGGGGATTGAGATCAGCCTGCCGTCAGGACAGGCCAGAACATAGGCGACCAGGGCGGCCGCAGCGACCAGCGCTGTAGGAAATTTGCGTTTTGGTCGCTTTGTTGACGTGTCCTTTGACCATCCATGCGTCGACCAATAGTGAGACAAGGGCTTCAGGCCGCCCACAGTGGTACATCGGACGGTACAAAATTATCTATCTGGCGGTACACTCCACCACCAGAAAAGAATGTTAAATCAATGCGTTGATTGATTTGCTATTCCTATCATCCGCACCATTTCCTGATCCCCAACCCTTCGCAAACGGCCTATGGATCAGTAGCCCTGTCCTCGCCGGCGAAGCGCACCGTTCTCCTCCTAATAATGAATGTCGAATGGTTTGCCGGTCGGTCACTTCTGCGCCGCGTCATCTCCCATTCTGCTTTTTATTATGAGTGCTGCGTTCACCGATCGGCAACAGAGTCGCTTTTTGAATTGCCCGCGCATACCGGCGGTGCATGATTCTTCTCCGTCCGCGATTGAATCGATCAAATCCTCACTCACGGCAGGCTGCATTTTCCTTTTACTTTCGTCGTATAGGAAGAGCCCGCGACGCTGTCGCCAGAATTCCGCCCGCGGAATCCAAAGGGTCGTGGAGACGCTCAGAAAATCTACCCAAGCCTTTGACCCTGCCGCAGTTTTCTTTTTTTCAGCCGCAATTCCGCCGCACCGCCTAAAATCGATTAATGTTGCAATGCACAATTGCATTGCTGCCATGCGTCATTGGCGCTTCAAAAACCGATCGGGTGCACCTATTTCAGGGTCACACAAAACGACGAAGCAAAAACGAACTAAAGACGAAACGAGAAAGACGATGAACCTGATCCGCAACTACCGCAACTGGCGCCGCTATCGTGACACCGTATCCGAGCTGAGCCGCCTGTCGAACCGTGAACTCACCGATCTCGGCATCACCCGCAGCGACATTCCGTTTGTCGCGCGTAAGTCGATCTGATCGAATTAAGAAACGAGCAAAGAAAATGAACCTGATCCGCAACTACCGCAACTGGCGTCGTTACCGTGAAACGGTCAACGAGCTGGATCGTCTGTCGAACCGCGAACTCTCGGACCTCGGCATCAGCCGCAGCGACATTCCTTACGTCGCCCGCAAGTCGGCCTAACTAGGAATTCCGCCGGGACCTACCTCCTCCCAGGTCCCGACGGATACGGTCAGCTTTCACCTCCTCCCGATCGCTGACCACACAAAACGGCACCCGCCGAACCTCCTCCCTCGGCGGGTGCTGTTAACCAAGGGCCTTCGCACCCTCAAAATGGCGAAAAGAATTTCGTCAAAGCCTACCTCCTCCCAGGCGATGACGAATACGGTCAGCCCTCCCCTCCTCCCGAGTGCTGACCACTCTAATGGCACCCGCCGAACCTCCTCCCTCGGCGGGTGCTGTTAAACCAAGGGCCTTCGCACCCTCAAATGGCGAAAAGAATTTCGTCAAAGCCTACCTCCTCCCGGGCGATGACGAATACGGTCAGCCTCTCCTCCTCCCGAGCGCTGACCACCCTAACGACACCCGCCGCACCTCCTCCCGCGGCGGGTGTTGTCGTTTTGGGCTACCCTCGACATTCCCGCCGATTGCTTTCGCTCGGCCAACGGCCTATTTCCCCAGCATGACGACAAAACCAATTCACGTGATCGGCGGCGGTCTCGCCGGCTCCGAAGCCGCATGGCAGGCAGCACAGGCCGGCGTGCCGGTAGTCCTGCACGAAATGCGGCCGGTGCGCGGCACCGACGCCCACAAGACCGACAGCCTGGCCGAGCTTGTCTGCTCCAATTCTTTCCGCTCCGACGACGCTGAGACCAATGCCGTCGGTCTGCTGCATGCCGAGATGCGGCTTGCCGGCTCGCTGATCATGTCATCCGGCGATGCGCACCAGGTTCCGGCGGGCGGCGCGCTCGCCGTCGACCGCGACGGCTTCGCGGCTGCCGTCACCGCAAGGATCGAGGCGCATCCGCTGATTACCATTGCCCGCGAAGAAGTCTCCGGCCTCCCGCCCACCGATTGGGACCAGGCGATCATCGCAACCGGCCCGCTGACGGCGCCCTCCCTGGCGCAGGCAATCGCGGAAAGGACCGGGGCCGACGCGCTTGCCTTCTTTGACGCGATCGCGCCAATCGTGCATTTCGAGACGATCGACATGGACACCTGCTGGTTCCAGTCGCGCTACGACAAGGTTGGGCCCGGCGGCACCGGCAAGGATTATATCAACTGCCCGATGGACAAGCCGCAATACGAGGCCTTCGTCCAGGCCCTGCTCGACGGCCAGAAAACTGAATTCAAGCAATGGGAAGGCACGCCCTATTTCGACGGCTGCCTGCCGATCGAAGTGATGGCCGAACGGGGCGTCGAAACGCTGCGGCACGGGCCGATGAAGCCCATGGGCCTCACCAATGCGCATAATCCGTCGGTCAAGGCCTATGCGGTGGTGCAGCTGCGGCAGGACAACGCGCTGGGCACTCTCTACAACATGGTCGGCTTCCAGACCAAGCTGAAGCATGGCGAGCAGGTGCGCATCTTCCGGATGATCCCGGGGCTGGAGAACGCCGAATTCGCCCGGCTGGGAGGCCTGCACCGCAACACCTACATCAATTCGCCGACGCTGCTCGACACGTCGCTGCAGCTCAAGGGGCGCGAAGGCCTGCGCTTTGCCGGTCAGATCACGGGCTGCGAAGGTTATGTCGAGAGCGCCGCCATCGGCCTGCTCGCCGGGCGTTTTGCCGCCGCCGAGCGGCTTGGCAAGCAGCCGTCGTTGCCGCCGGTCACCACGGCTTTCGGAGCGCTGCTCAACCACATCACCGGCGGCCATATCGTTTCCGACGACGAGCCGGGCAAACGTTCATTCCAGCCGATGAACGTCAATTTCGGGCTGTTTCCGCCACTTGAGCCGGGAACGAACCTGCGTCCAGAAGGTTTTGAGGGCCGTTTCCGCGGCAAGGATAAATCCGTCGCCCGGAAGAAGGCGATGACCGGCCGCGCGCTTGCCCATTGCCGGGAATGGCTGGGACTTGGCGCTGCGGCCGAAGCAGCCGAATGAAGCGTCGCCTCGCGGTTATTCTGCCGGTTGAACATTCTCAGACGTCGGCAGCCCCGGCTTGCCCGCCTCGCCTGGATTTCTCCTGACATAGGCCGCCTTCAGGCTCTCCGAGGTGTCGCGCGAGCCGTCATGGCTCCAGCCGGGCGGCTTGATCAGGTAATTCAGGCGCTGGCGCAGTGTCAGGCCCGGTGAAAACACGTCTCGAGAGATGCCGACATATTCGTGGAAAGCCACTTTCAGCGGGTTGAAGGTGCCGAGGTTCTTCACGATGCCATAGCGCGGCCGGTCCTCTTCCAACTCCTCCACGAAGGTGCCGAACATGCGATCCCATATAATCAATGTGCCGGCATAGTTGGCATCGAGATAGCGCGGGTTGGTGGCGTGATGCACCCGGTGGTGCGACGGCGTATTGAAGACGAACTCGAACCAGCCCCACATCTTGCCGATCGTTTCAGTGTGTATCCAGAACTGCCAGACCAGGTTGAACCCGAAGACGAAGGCGATCACCGCTGGATGCAATCCGAGCAGCACCAGCGGCACTTGCAGGATGAACATGCCGGTGAAGAGCCCGGTCCAGCTCTGCCTCAGCGCCGTCGACAGATTGTAATGCTGGCTGGAATGATGGTTGACGTGCTCGGCCCAGACCCAGCGCACGCGATGCGCGATCCGGTGATACCAGTAGTAGCGGAGGTCATCGAGCAGGAAGGCCGCGATGAAGACCCAGATGGACAGGCCAAGGTCGAAAAACCGAAACTGCCACACCCAGACCAGCGCCGTGTAGGAGACAACTCCGAGCAGGATGCCGGCGACGACGTTGCCTGTCCCCATCATCAGGCTGGTCAACGTATCGCGCGTTTCGAACTCGCCCTTGGCGCGGCCTGTGCGAACCAGCCACAGTTCGATCAGGATGGCGATGACGAAAAACGGGATCGCCAGTTCCGTCACTTTCGGAAAATCATAGGTTTCCATCAGGCAAGCTCTCCGGCTTTCTTGGTTGCTTGGCGCGTGCCAAGCGCCCGCAATACGGCACCTGCGGCGGCTTCGTCCGGGAAGCGGAAGATGCCGCCACCCCAGGTAAAATCGCTCAGGCTTATCGAGACTGTCGCCCCTGCGGCGCCATCAATGTGGGCGATATCTTTGGGCGCAACGATACGGGTCAGGAATTTGTCGCCCAGCACCTGCACGATGCCGATGCGTCCTCCCGCCAATTCAAGAAATGCCGTCTCGGCGTCGCTGGTGATGTGAACGGCAAGGACCGCCTCGTCCGGAAAATCCTCCGCGAAGCGGCCTCGCGCCTGATCCGGCTCGACAAGCCTCGCCTTCGCGCTGCCGCCGGTCAGATGCACGGCAAGCACGGCCGCAGTGATGCCGACGACAACCATCGCCACAAGAATGGGCAAGCTCATCCCGATAATTTCCTCCCGCACCGCCGGAACACCGGCGATATTGCGAGACTAGCATGATTGACGTTTACGTCAAAGGAGGACTAGTGGAGCGAATTTGACATTTCATCCCCGCTCGAGGGGGAACTCGATATCAAATGTCAAATTCAAAGGACCACTAGATTCAGATATTTAGCTAGTGGTCCTTCAATTCCGACATTGCTTGGGCGTTCGCTCCCAACGGGATGCAAATGTCGGAATTGGACCACTAGCGCCAACCCACTGATGCTTTGCGTACCATCAGCCAGTGCCGACGCCAGGTGGGCAAGCCGATCGTTTGGGCCAAAATCGCCGCGGGGTTCTTCTCGATGCGATCGAGATAGGCGCCGGCAAGCGCGAGCGGCAGAAAGGCCGGGCGCAATGTTTCGGGCAAGGTCACAGCCTGGCTTTCGAAGGCCGAAAGATGCTGCCTGGCCAGCGCCGCCATCGCCGAGACAGCGCGCGCCGCGCCGGCTTCGCCGTCTGAAGTCAAAAACTCATGCGGCGAAACGCCGGCCGCAGCAAGTATATCGCCGGGCACATAGCATTGGCCGCGCGCCCGATGAATCGGCAAAAGGCGCAGCAGGCCGGTGATCGCCTGCGCGCAGCCGGCATGGCCGGCAGCTTCGGCAAACCTGGGCGCGGCCGACGCATCGAGGACCATCGACGCAAGCAGGATCAGCGCCGAGGCGACTTCGCCGCAATAGCCTTCCAGATCGTTCCGCGAAGGCATCGGGTCGTCGTAGAGATCGAAGATGCGGGCATCGAGGTAATTCTGAAACGTAGCAACGGGCAGAGCGTGCGTGCGGATCGCCTCAAGCAGATCTTCCGCCAAAGGGTGACCGTCGGCCGAGGTGCGACCGTCAAGCACGTCGCGCCACCACTGCAACCTCACCTCACCCGGCAGCGGCTCGCGGATGCGGTCGCGGATGGATGCGATTTCAGCGTTGAACGCATAGAGCGCGAACAGGCTTTGGCGTTTGTCGTCCGGAGCATAAAGCGCGCTGAGATAACGATCGTGGTCAGCCGCGCGGACGGCTTCCATTGCGTGCGTATCGGCCTTGGGCATGTCACTCAACGGCGATAAGCGCGGCAGCGACTGCACGGTCTTCCGCCAGAAGCACGTTGTAAGTCCTGACGGCGGCCCCGGTCGCCATCGGGTCGGCCGAGATGCGCACCTCCTTGAAGGCGGCGCGCAAATCGGCCGCCAACGGCTTCAGCTCCTTGCCCATGCCGACAAGCAGGATTTCCACGCCCGCGGCCTCCGCGAGAAGTTTGGCGAAGTCGCCCGCGGCGAGAGCCTTCGGGTCTGCCGGTTCCCAACCATAGACGCCGGAAGGCAGACAGAGGATCGAACCGCGATGCGACATACCGGCGAAACGGAAGCCGCCATTGCCGTAAGCGTCGATTGGCGGACGGCCGGGAAAATGCGCCTCACGGATCACAATTCCCCCGGCCATGACGTCAGGGCTTCGAAATCTGCGCGGACGTCGGAACCTCGGTCTTCTCGCCTTCATTGACGCTGTCAGGCCGGAGCTTGAACAGGATCAGCAGCGGCCCGGCCACGAAGATCGACGAATAGGTGCCGACCAGGATGCCGAAGATCATCGCGAAGGTGAACGAGCGGATGACTTCGCCGCCGAACAGGTAGAGCGCGACGAGGGCAAGCAGCGTGGTCATGCCGGTCAGAACCGTTCGCGACAATGTCTGGTTCATCGACAAATCGAGCAGTCGCTCGATCGGCATCTTCTTGTATCGCCGCAGATCCTCGCGCACCCGGTCGTAGACGACGACCGTATCGTTGATGGAATAACCGACGATCGTCAGGATGGCCGCGATACTGGTCAGGTTGAACTCCAGTCCGGAGATGACATAAAGCCCGACCATCATGGTGACGTCGTGTACCGTAGCGATGACGGCGCCGAGACCGAACTGCCACTCGAACCGGAACCAGATGTAGATCAGCATTGCCACCAGCGCGGCAAGAATGCCCATGGTGCCGTAGAATGCCAGCTCTCCCGACACAGTGGGACCGACAGATTCGACCTTGCGGAAGTCATAGTCGGACGCGAGCTCCGTCCTGACCTTTTCGACAACGCTCTGTTCGGCATTGTCGCCGCCGCCCTGCCCTTCGATACGGATCAGGAGATCCCGCGCCGAGCCGAATTCCTGCACCTGGACATCGCCAAGGTTGAGCTCGTTCAACCGCTCGCGCACATTGCCCGGGTCGGCGGCTTCGGCCTTCGATTGCACCTCGATGCTGGAACCGCCGCGGAAGTCGATGCCGTAGTTCATCTCAACTGTGAAGAACAGCACCATCGCCGCGATGGACAGCGCCGCGGAGAGTGCGAATGCGTACTTGCGCCACGACATGAAAGGAACCCTGGTGTCGTCCGGCACAAATCTGACCAGCCCTTTTGGAAGTTCCTTCGGCTTCATACGCTTCAGCCAGACGGCGATCAGCCAGCGCGTCAGTGTGAACGCCGTGAATACCGTCGTCACGATACCGATCGCCAGGGTCACTGCAAAGCCGCGAACCGGCCCGGAACCGAGATAGAAAAGGATGATGGCGGCGATGAAAGTGGTGAAGTTGGCATCGACGATCGTCGACAATGCACGGGCGAAGCCGGAATCCAGCGATTGCACGAGCGATCGCCCGCCCCTCCTTTCTTCCCGCACACGTTCGTAAATAATGACGTTGGAATCGACCGCCATGCCGACCGTCAGCACGATACCGGCGATGCCGGGCATGGTGAGCGTCGCGCCAAGGACGGTGAGGATGGCGATGATCAACGCGACGTTGGCAGCAAGCGCGATGTTGGCGATCACACCCAGCGTGCCGTAGGCGATAACCATGAAGCTGACGACGAGAATACCGGCGATCAGCGATGCAAACTTGCCGGCCTCGATGGAGTCTGCGCCGAGGCTCGGGCCGACGGTGCGTTCTTCGACGATGGTCAGGTCAGCCGGCAAGGCGCCGGCGCGCAGCAGAACAGCCAGGTCATTGGCGCTCTGGGCGGTGAAATTGCCGGAAATCTGACCGGTTCCGCCAAGGATCGGTTCGCGGATTTGCGGCGCCGAAATCACCTGGTTGTCGAGGATGATGGCGAAAAGCTTGCCGACATTCTGCTGCGTCGCCTGGCCGAAGCGCTGGGCGCCCTTGGCGTCGAAGCGGAACGAAACCACCGGTTCGCTGGTGCGTTGATCAAATGTCGCCTGCGCGTCCACCAGGTTTTCGCCGGAGACAATGACGCGGCTCTCGATGAGATACGGCACCGGCGGGTCGTCCATCGAGTAAAGTACGGTGGAGCCGGATGGCGGGCGTCCCTCGATCGCCTCTTGCACCGGCATGGTCTGGTCGACCATCTGGAAGGTCAACTTGGCGGTCTGGCCAAGAATTTCCTTAAGGCGCTGCGGATCCTGCAAGCCCGGCACCTGGACCAGAATGCGGTCAACGCCCTGGCGCTGAATGATTGGCTCGGTGGTGCCAAGTTCGTTGACGCGTCGGCCGATGACCTCGATCGACTGGGTAACGGCCGAACTGGTGCGGTAGGTGACGCCCTCTTCGGTCAGCGTGAAGCGGAGCAGGCCGGGTTCCGGCTCGTCAAGTTCCAGCTCCGTGGTGGAGCCGGTGCCGAATACACCCGAAGCAACCGGTTGTGTCAGCGAAGCGAGCGCTGTCTTTGCCTGGTCGACCTCGTTGGCCTCGCGGATGCGCACCTGAACCGTACGGCCGGTTCCCGAAAGTCCGGTGTAGCCGATCTTGGCGTCGCGCAGCATGGTGCGGATGTCGTCGCGCGTTGCCTGCAGGCGCTCATTGATAAGATCCTGCTTATCGACCTGAAGCAGGATGTGCGAGCCGCCCTGCAGGTCGAGGCCGAGCGTCATGGTCTTCTTCGGCGCCCAACTCGGCAATGAATCGAGAACCGATTGAGGCAACATGTTCGGCAGCGTGAACACGATGCCGATTAAAACGACGAACCAGATCGAGAACGTCTTCCAGGGCGAAAAATAAAGCATTGTGCCTCTTCAGTAGGGCCGACCGTTCCGGTTCCGCCTTGAATGCGGTTATTTCTTGGCGTTCTGGTTGGCGACCGGTTCGCCCTTGACCCTTACGTCGGCAATCGTCGAGCGCAGCGCGGTCACCTTGTTGCCGCCGCCGAGATCGACTTCGAGTTCATTGTCGTCGATGACCTTCGTCACTTTGCCGATCAGACCGCCGCCGGTGACAACGGTATCGCCACGACGGATTGCGGCAAGCATCTCGCCGCGCTTCTTCAACTGAGTACGTTGCGGGCGGATGATCAGAAAATACATGATCACAAAAATCAGGACAAACGGCAAAATGCTGATGAGCATGTCGGGCGTTGCGCCCGGGGTCTGGGCATAGGCCGGCGTGACGAACATCGAAAACTCCTGAGACGTGATTTTGCGGGCCGCGCACGACCCCCCTTGAAATGTGGCCGGAATATAGTCGCTAAAGCCACCTTTGCAACTGCGGCTGGCCTATTCGGCGGCGCTTTTCCGGCTGGTTTGAGCATGTTAGAGCGGATTAGTCACAGCATTCGACCAGGACGCATTTAGATTGATGCCCAAAAAGCAGAGCGAATCCCTTGAAGAGAAACTCGACCGGCTGATCGCCGCCGTATCGCGGCTGGCGCCGCGCGAGGCTCCGCCGACGGATTTCGAGGCAGCCGACTGCTTCGTCTGGGCCGCCGATCCCGGCTTTCTCGAGCCTGTTCACCGCGTCAATCGCGTCGATATCGGCCTGATCCGCGGCGTCGACCGGGTGCGCGATATCCTGGTCGACAACACCGAGAGGTTCGCCGCCGGCCTGCCGGCCAACAACGTCCTCCTGTGGGGCGCACGCGGCATGGGCAAGTCGTCGCTGGTGAAGGCAGTGCATTCCACCATCAATGTGGAGCGCAAGGGCAGCGAAGCGCTCAAGCTGATCGAGATTCATCGGGAGGACATCGACACGCTGCCAAAGCTGATGGGCATCCTCAAGACGGCGCCGCACCGTTTCATCCTGTTCTGCGACGATCTTTCGTTCGACCATGACGACACGTCCTACAAATCACTGAAGGCGGCACTTGAAGGCGGGGTCGAAGGCCGGCCGGCAAACGTCATCTTCTACGCCACGTCGAACCGGCGGCATCTGTTGCCGCGCGACATGATCGACAACGAGCGCTCCACCGCCATCAATCCGTCGGAAGCCGTGGAGGAGAAGGTCTCGCTGTCGGACCGTTTTGGCCTGTGGCTCGGCTTCCACAAATGCTCGCAGGACGAATATCTAGACATGATCGATGGCTACATCCGCTATCACGGACTGCAGATCGAGCCGGACGTTCTGCGCGCCGATGCGCTGGAGTGGGCGACGACGCGCGGCAGCCGTTCCGGCCGCGTTGCCTGGCAGTTCACCCAGGATCTCGCCGGGCGCCTCGGCCAGACATTGAAGGACTGACCGAGCAATTCCCGCCAAACTCTAACGAAATCAGGCCGGACTTGGCCGGCCTGATTTCAATAGCGATGTCCTTGTACGGATTATTCGAGGAAGGTCGACGGATCGACCGGCGCCGAGTTCTTGCGCACCTCGAAATGCAGCTTCGGCATGTCCGTGGTGCCGCTCATGCCTGAGGTGGCGATCTCCTGGCCGCGCTTCACCTTCTCGCCGCGCGTCACTTTCAGCTGGCTGGCATGGCCGTAGACGGTAACCAGGCCGTTCTCGTGGCGGACGAGAACGGTGTTGCCGAATTCCTTCAGCCCGTCGCCGGCATAGATGACGACGCCGTTTTCGGCGGCCTTGACCGGCGTGCCCTCCGGCACGGCGATGTCGATGCCGTCGCCATTCTTGCCGCTGCCTGCGCCATAGCCGGAGATGACGCGTCCGCGCACCGGCCAGCGCATGCGGCTGATGCCCGTAGCGTCGGGTGCGGCAGCCGTATCCTGCTCGGCCTGCTCGATCACTTTTTCCGCCTTCTTGGGCGGCGTGTAGGCTGAGACGGGCTCGACTTTCGCGGTCGGGTTCGTCGCACCGGTGGTCGTCTTGTCGACCTTGGCGGGTGCCGCAGCTGCTACCTGCGTGGCGCCTGCGGCCGGAACGGTCAGCGTCTGGCCGACACGGATCAACCCGTCCTGCAGATTGTTGGCCTGCTTCAGGGCGCCGACGCTGGCGCCAGTCTTCTTGGCGATGCGGGAAAGCGTGTCGCCTTCCTGGACCTTGTAGGTGCCCGGCGCACCGGCGGTCTTGGCATTGGGCGTGGCAGCGGTGGACGGCTGTGTCGCCTCGGCTTCCCTGACCTTCGGCGGCTGTGGCAGCATGGCTACCTTTTCGCCCGGCGCTCCGGCAGGTACCTGGTTTGCCGGCACATCGCTCTTGGTGCCGCGCGATGACTTGGCTTCGGCGACCTTCGGATTGTTGTCAGGCGCCGAAACGCCGGCCTTGTCGGAGTAGACGTAGGTCGGGATGATGATCTTCTGGCCGGCCTGCAGGCCGGCCTGCTGGTTGAGGCCGTTGGCCTTCATGATGACGTCGGCAGGAACGCCGAAGCGCCGCGACAGATTGTAGACCGTCTCGCCTTCCTTGGCGGTGATCTGGCTGCCGCCTGCCCGCGACCATCCCTTGATCTCTTCGCCGGCCGCATGAACGGCGGGTTCCGCCTGCATGACAGCGCCAGTGGCGGTGCTGTCGATCCGGGCGGAAGCCGCAGGAGCGAGAGCCGGGGCGGCGTTGCGCGCCGGCTCCAGAACCGGCGCCATGGCCGGGCGCTGATCGGCGCTCGCGACCTGCGTTCCAGCGACCGGTGCAAGTGCGGAGCGCCCGATCGGACCGCTTGAGACGTTGGCCGGTTGCACCGCGCCGCGATTGGCGGCCGAAGTGTCGACCTGGGCCGTCTGTTCCGCCGGATAAGGCTGGCTGGCCGGCGGAATGATCTGGCGCTGATTCGTGGTGGCGGTGAAAATGTCGTCGACGCCGCCGAAGCGCGCCACGCTGGAACTGCAACCTGTCGCCAGACCGCCTATCAGAAGGACGGCTGCACTCCGCATCAAAGTGCGCTGGCTCTTATTCAAATCACTCAACCGCATCGCTTTAACCCGCGCGTACCCAACACAACTGGTATGATTAAAGCGCGTTAATGTTACTGGTCGGTTAAGACGCCGATCACGGATAGAAATTTCTTTGTGAATCCAAATGTCTGCTCAGATTACCGCGGCAACGCCCTTGATGACTGGCTGAAGCCGAACCTTGGCGATGTCCTCGCGCTCGAAGCGGCTGCCTATCTTGGTGAGCTTGGCGAGAAGCTGAGTGTCCTCGGCAGCACCGATCGGCGCGATCATGATTCCGTTGGTGGAAAGCTGATCGACGAAGGCGCGCGGCAGGTTGTCGAACGCCGCCCACACCACGATGCGGTCGAAGGGCCCTTCGCCCGGCAGCCCGTTGGAGCCGTCGGCCTGGCGAGCGAAAGCGTTGGTGATGCCGAGCGCCTCGAAGCGTTGCTTGGCCTGCTCGGCAAGCGTCTTGTAGCGGTCGACGGTGACCACCCGGGCGGCCAGCCGCGCCATCACCGCGGCGGTAAATCCGGAACCGGTGCCGACTTCCAGAACACGATGGCCGGGTTCAAGCTGAAGGGCCGCGATCACCGCCGCCTGCAGGTCGGCGCCCTCCAGGGTCTCGCCGCACTCGATCGGCACCATGCGGTCCGACCAGGCGACCGACTGCCAGGCCCCCGGCACGAATGTCTTGCGCGGCGTCGCCTCCATCGCCGCGACCAGATCGCGCGGCGGGGTGCCCAGCGCCCGCAGGCGGAGCAGGAAAGCAGCAAAACCTTCGCGGTCGTCGAGCATGGTATTCATGCGAGCGCCTTCGCCAGACTGTCCCTGACCTCATGGGCGGTCAGATCGAGCTTCAGCGGCGTCACCGACACCGATTTGCTCCTGACCGCATGCACGTCGGTGCCCTCCTTCAATTCCGGCGGCTCGCGACCGAAGCGCAGCCAGAAATAGGGAAAGCCGCGGCCGTCGGCCCGCTCGTCTATCCACAGGCTGTGAACCAGCTTGCCCTGGGTGGTGACCAGGGTGGCCTCGACCTCGTCCGGCGGGCAGTTCGGAAAATTCACATTGAGGAAGGTGCCGGCGGGCAGTTCGGCGCCGATCAGTTTTTGCAGGAGCGCGGGCGCCAGCGCCTCCACCGTATCCCACGGCACCAGCCGGGCGCCGTCCTGGACATTGTATGCCTGGCTCAGCGCAATCGAACGGATGCCGAGCATGGTGCCTTCCATGGCGCCGGCGACGGTGCCCGAATAGGTGACGTCGTCGGCGAGGTTGGCGCCGGAATTGACGCCGGAAAGGATGAGATCCGGCGGCTCCGGCATGATCTTGCGCACGCCCATGATGACGCAGTCGGTCGGCGTGCCGCGCACCGCATAATGCTGGTCGCCGATCTTCCTCAGCCGCAGCGGCTCCGAAATCGACAGCGAATGGGCAAAGCCGGACTGGTCGGTTTCCGGCGCCACGACCCAGACATCGTCGGAAAACTGCCTGGCGATGCGCTCCAGCACCGCCAGACCTTCCGCGTGAATGCCGTCATCGTTGGTGAGCAGGATGCGCATCGTTCTACTTCGATTCGATTTTTTCCAGACCGCCCATGTAAGGCCGCAGCACTTCAGGAATGGTTACGCTGCCGTCCTCGTTCTGGTAATTTTCGATGACGGCAATCAGCGCGCGGCCGACGGCGGTGCCCGACCCGTTCAGCGTGTGGACGAAGCGGTTGCCCTTGCCATCCCTGTCCTTGTAGCGGGCGTCCATGCGGCGCGCCTGGAAATCGCCGCAGACCGAGCAGGACGAGATTTCGCGGTAGGCGTTCTGCCCCGGAAGCCAAACCTCGATGTCGTAGGTCTTGCGCGCGCCGAACCCCATGTCGCCGGTGCACAGCGTCACGGTGCGGAACGGCAGCTCGAGCTTTTTCAGCACGGCCTCGGCGCATTCGGTCATGCGCTCGTGTTCTTCGAGCGACGATTCCTGGTCGGTGATCGAGACCAACTCCACCTTGTAGAACTGGTGCTGGCGCAGCATGCCGCGCGTATCACGCCCAGCCGAGCCTGCTTCCGAGCGGAAGCACGGCGTCAGTGCAGTGAAGCGCAGCGGCAGTTTTTCATGCGCCGTGATTTCCTCACGCACGAGATTGGTGAGCGAGACTTCGGCGGTGGGGATGAGGCCAAGCCGGCTTTCGCCATGCGGCACGAAGAACAGATCCTCTTCGAACTTCGGCAGCTGCCCCGTGCCGTACATAATGTCATCGCGCACCAGCAGCGGCGGCTGCACTTCGGTGTAGCCGTGCTCGGTGGTGTGGAGGTCGAGCATGAACTGGCCGAGCGCGCGTTCGAGGCGCGCGATCTGGCCGCTGAGCACTGTGAAGCGCGATCCGGATAGTTTGGCGGCGCGCTCGAAATCCATCTGGCCGAGTTTTTCGCCGATCTCGAAATGCTCCTTGGGTTTGTTGCCCATGCGCGGCTGCCGCCTGGCGATCAACTCCTCGCCGAAGCGGCGGACCTCGACGTTGTCGTGCTCGTCCTTGCCGACAGGAACTTCATCCAGCGGCACGTTGGGCAGCACGGCCAGCGCGTGGTTCAGCGCCTTGTCGAGCTCGCGCTCGGTCGCTTCGCCCGACTGGATGAAACCCTTGATCTCCGCGACTTCGACCTTCAGCCTTTCGGCAAGCGCGGTGTCCTTGGCGCCCATCGCCTTGCCGATCTCCTTCGAGGCGGCGTTGCGGCGTTCCTGCGCCTCCTGGAGCTTCGCCACGTGAGCGCGGCGCGCCTCGTCTTTGGCGATCAGATCGTCGACCGTGGACTGCGCGTCATCCGACGACCACGAGCGCTTGGTGAGCGCTTCGGTGAGAGCTTTCGGGTTTTCGCGAATCCATTTGATGTCAAGCATGGTCTGTTCCTCAAACAAGGCGGAAAGGGCGTAAACCGCATCTCTGAACGATGCAAGGCGGGGTGAGCGGGGATGACGGTTTTTCGGGAGGCATTCCTTCGCACGCGCTCCGGCCTGGGGGGTTTGCTGATAGGCTTCAGGCCCCCTCTCCGGTTTGCTGCGCAAACCACCTCTCCCCCGCTTCGCAGGGGCGAGGAACCCAAGCTGGAAGGGCGCTGGCATCGCGGCAGCGGTTCCTCGCCCCTGCGAAGCGGGGGAGAGGTGTCGAGGCGAAGCCGAGACGGAGAGGGGGTCTTTTCATCAGCACAAGCCTCTCCGTTGCCACGCCCGCTTTCGCGTCTGGCCATTGCATGAAAGATAGTCGGGAAGCGGGGCGCTGGGTCAGCACCTCGTAAGTAAGTAATCTGGCGCCTTCCCAGCGCCCCGCCGGCGTTTTTCGGCCATCCCATCTCCCAACATCGGACCTTCCGGTATGCACCGGTGGTTTCTACGTGTCAGCGCCAGATCATACCGCGCCTGGTTCCCGTCAACGCGGGAAATCGTAGAGACTCTGGGACAGCCCTTCGTCTCCACGGCCACGTTAGCCGCTTGCCCGAAGCGCCGGTTCCTCCCCGCAAACCACCGTCATGATCGGCGTTCCCGCAGGAGAAACTGCCGACAACTATGCGGCAGCCCGAAAGGGATGTGGATAAAAGGAAAACAAAGACTGCTGACAGATGCTGACCAATGGGGCTGGTGGAGGCGCGAAAGAGAGGCCGGTTTCCGGAGAACTCGAGTTCCCTCGCGCCCCCCTCTGGCCTGCCGGCCATCTCCCCCACGGGTGGGGAGATTGGCAGTTTCAGCGACAGAGCTTCGGCCTGCTCCGCCGTGGATGACGAAAGGAGGGATGTCGCCGCCAGTCGCCAGCGTTGCGGCAACAAGGACGCTTGCGTCGAAAAGCGTTGAATGATTTACGGGCAAGCTTCTCCGCAGGGCTCTCAGAAATAACCGCCCCGCAATGCCCTGGGTCCCCAAGAAATCATGATTCGTCTCGAAAATATCGGCAAGCAGAACGGCCGGCAGATCGTCTTTATCGAGGCCTCAGCCGCGCTCCAGAAAGGCGAGAAAGTCGGACTTGTCGGCCCCAACGGTGCGGGCAAGACAACGCTTTTTCGCATGATCACCGGGCAGGAACTGCCCGACGAGGGACAGGTCGCCGTCGATCGCGGCGTCACCATCGGCTATTTCAGCCAGGATGTCGGCGAAATGTCCGGCCGCAGCGTGGTTTCCGAAACCATGGACGGCGCCGGCCCGGTGAGCGCCCTGCTCGCGGAGATGACCGAGCTCGAAGCCGCGATGTGCGATCCGGCGCGCGCCGGCGAAATGGACGACATCATTGCACGCTACAGCGAGGTGCAGGGACGGTTCGAGGAGCTGGATGGCTATTCGCTCGACGGCCGGGCGCGCGAGGTGCTCGACGGTCTCGGCTTCTCGCAGGAGATGATGGACGGCGACGTCGGCGCGCTGTCCGGCGGCTGGAAGATGCGCGTGGCGCTCGCCAGGATCCTGCTGATGCGTCCCGACGCGCTTTTGCTCGACGAACCGAGCAACCACCTCGATCTGGAAAGCCTGATCTGGCTTGAAGACTTCCTCAAGGGTTACGACGGCGCGCTGTTGATGACCTCGCACGACCGCGAGTTCATGAACCGCATCGTCAACAAGGTGGTGGAGATCGACGGCGGCTCGCTGACCGCCTATTCCGGCAACTACGAATTCTACCAGCAGCAGCGCGCCATCGCGGACAAGCAGCAGCAGGCCCAGTTCGAGCGCCAGCAGGCGATGCTGGCCAAGGAAATCAGCTTCATCGAACGCTTCAAGGCGCGCGCCTCGCATGCAGCGCAGGTGCAGAGCCGCGTCAAGAAACTGGAGAAGATCGACAAGGTCGAGCCGCCGAAGCGCCGCCAGACCGTCTCATTCGAGTTCCAGCCGGCCCCGCGTTCTGGCGAGGACGTGGTGACGCTGAAGAACGTGCACAAGCGTTATGGCAGCCGGACCATCTATGAAGGGCTGGATTTCCAGGTTCGCCGCCGGGAACGCTGGTGCATCATGGGTGTCAACGGCGCCGGCAAGTCGACACTGCTGAAGCTGGTTGCCGGCGCCTCGGAGCCCGACGACGGCTCGGTCGCACGCGGCCCGAGCGTCAAGATGGGCTATTTCGCCCAGCATGCCATGGATCTGCTCGACGGCGACCGCACCGTGTTCCAAGAGCTGGAAGATGCATTCCCGCAGGCAGGCCAAGCGCCGCTGCGGGCGCTCGCCGGCTGCTTCGGCTTTTCCGGCGACGAGATCGAGAAGAAATGCCGGGTGCTTTCGGGCGGCGAAAAGGCGCGGCTGGTGATGGCGATGATGCTGTTCGATCCCCCGAACCTTCTGGTTCTGGACGAGCCGACCAACCATTTGGACATCGCGACCAAGGAGATGCTTATTACTGCGCTGTCGCAGTATGAGGGCACGATGCTGTTCGTCTCGCACGATCGCCACTTCCTGGCGGCGCTGTCGAACCGCGTTCTGGAACTGACGCCCGACGGCATCCACACCTATGGCGGCGGCTACACCGAATATGTGGAACGCACCGGCCAGGAAGCGCCGGGCCTCAGGAGCTAATCGAGGCAGCTGGGCGACGCCGAGCGGACGCAACGGGGGAAATTCGCCATGTCGATGTTTGCACGCGAATTCGGGATCGTCTGCGGCACCCTGCCCACCGGCGCCGACAATGCCATCACCGATGTTCCGGGCGCGCTGGTCGGACACCACACGATCCGCGATGGCGAGATCAACACCGGCGTCACCGCCATCCTGCCGCATGGCGGAAACCTCTACCGCAGCAAGGTGCTTGCCGCGAGCGAGGTGTTCAACGGCTTCGGCAAGAGCACCGGCCTGGTGCAGGTCGACGAACTGGGCACGCTGGAAACGCCGATCCTGCTCACCAACACCTTTGGCGTCGGCGCCTGCGCCAACGCGCTGATAAGAGCGGCGATCGCGGCGAACCCGGACATTGGCCGCGAGACCGCGACCGTCAATCCCGTGGTCTGCGAATGCAACGACGGCGCGCTGAGCGACATCCAGGCGATGGCCGTCGGCGAGGAGCACGCCCGCATGGCGCTCGCTGCCGCGAGCGCCGAGGTCGCGGAAGGCAATGTCGGCGCGGGAACAGGCATGAGCTGCTTCGGCTTCAAGGGCGGCATCGGGACTGCGTCGCGCCGGCTGACGCTGGATGGCGGGACCTTTCATCTTGGCGTGCTCGTTCTTTCCAATTTCGGCAGGGCGGGCGATCTTGTGCTGCCGGACGGGCGCCGCCCTCACCCGAAGGCAACGGCCGCCGCCGAGAAAGGCTCGGTGATTGCCGTGCTGGCGACCGACATTCCAATGGAGCACCGCCAGCTGAGGCGCGTGACGCGCCGCTGCGGGGCAGGCCTCGCACGCCTTGGCGCTTATTGGGGCCACGGCAGCGGCGATATCGCCATCGGTTTCAGCACCGGCGTGCGCTTCGACCACGACGAGCCGAACGACTTCGTTACGATGAAAGTGCTGAACGAAAACCGCATCGACTCCGTGTTCCGCGCCGCGACCGAAGCCACGCAGGAGGCTGTGCTCAATTCGATGTGCGCCGCCGAGGCGATGCGCGGGCGTGATCGGCGATTGCGGCCCTCGCTTGCCGACTGGCTGCGCGCGAACGGTTGAGAATAAGAGCGTAACCCGGCACGGTGACGCGCCGGCTACAGCGTGACGACCTTGCCCTCGGCAAGCGTCACCCGCCGGTCCATGCGGCCGGCGAGTTCGTGGTTGTGGGTGGCGATGAGAGCCGAAAGGCCGGACTGGCGCACCAGCGCCTCCAGCGCCTCGAACACATAGGATGCCGTCACCGGGTCGAGGTTGCCGGTCGGCTCGTCGGCCAGAAGCACCAGCGGCGCATTGGCGACTGCGCGCGCGATGGCCACCCGCTGCTGTTCGCCGCCGGAAAGCTCGGACGGGCGATGATGCGCCCGCTTGCCGATCTTCATGTAGTCGAGCAACTGGGCCGCCCTGCCCTGCGCTTCGGCGACGGAGAGGCCGCGCACCAGCTGCGGCATCATGATGTTTTCCAGCGCCGAAAACTCCGGCAGCAGATGGTGGAACTGATAGACGAAGCCGATGTCGTTGCGGCGGATCGCCGTGCGTTCGTCGTCGGAGAGCCGGCCGCACGCCCTGCCCGCCAGGAGGACGTCGCCGGCGTCCGGCTTTTCCAGGAGGCCCGCCGTGTGCAGCAGCGTCGACTTGCCCGCACCCGACGGCGCAACCAGGGCGACCATCTCACCGCGCTTCAGCGAAAAGTCGGCATTGTTCAGGATGGTCAGCTTGCGCGACCCCTGAACGTAATGGCGTTCGACGCCCTTGAGTTCGATGATGGCGTCGGTCACGTCACTCGTACCTCAGCGCTTCGACCGGATCGAGCTTGGCGGCGCGCCAGGCAGGAAACAGGGTAGCGAGGAAGGACAGTACCAGCGCCATCAGGATCACCGAAACCGTCTCACGGAAATCCATGATCGCGGGCAACTGGCTCAGGAAATAGAGTTCCGGGTTGAAGATGGTCGTGCCCGACAGCCACGAGAAGAACTGCCGGATCGATTCGACGTTGAGGCATACGACGACGCCGAGCAGCACGCCGGCAAGCGTGCCGGTGACGCCGATCGCGGCTCCCGTCATCAGGAAGATACGCATCACCGAGCCGCTCGAGGCGCCCATCGTTCGCAGGATCGCGATGTCGCCGCCCTTGTCCTTCACCAGCATGATCAGGCCGGAAATGATGTTGAGCGCCGCCACCAGCACGATCAGCGTCAGGATCATGAACATCACGTTGCGCTCGACCTGCAGGGCCGAGAAGAAGGTCTGGTTGCGTTGCCGCCAGTCGGCCAGATAGAGCGGCCGCTGCGCCGCCGCTTCGACCAGAGGCTTGAGCGTGTCGATGCCGTCGGGATTGTCCGCGTAGATTTCGATGGTTTGCGCCTTGCCCTCCTGATTGAAGTAGAGCTGCGCCTCGGCAAACGGCATGAAGATGATCGACGCGTCGTATTCCGACATGCCGATCTCGAAGATCGCCACAACGGGATAAGCTTTCACGCGCGGCGTCGTGCCAAGCGGCGTGACGTCGCCGTCGGGCGAAATCAACGAAATGGTATCGCCCAGCGAAAGCCCCAGATTGTCGGCCATGCGGGTGCCGATCGCCACGCCTTCGCTGCCGTCGAAGCCGACGATCGAACCATACTTGATGTTGTCGGCGACCAATTTGATCTTAGCGAGATCGTCGCCGCGAATGCCCTTTACCAGCGCGCCGGTGCCCGGGCCGATCTGGCCGCTGGCAAAAATCTGCCCTTCGATCAGCGGCATCGCGAGCTTGACGCCGGGAACGCCGGCAATGCGTGCCGCGACCGCCTCGTAATCCTCGAGCGGCGTATCGACCGGCTGCATGATGAGGTGGCCGTTGATGCCGAGAATGCGGGTCAAAAGCTCGGCGCGAAAGCCGTTCATCACCGCCATCACGATGATCAGCGTGGCGACGCCCAGCATTATGCCTATGAAGGAAATCGAGGCGATCACCGAGATCACCGTTTCCTTGCGCTTCGAGCGCAGATAGCGCCAGGCGACCATGCGCTCGAAATACGAGAACGGCCCGGCGCCCTTGGGGCTTTTGGCCTGCACCGACGCGGTTCCTGCGGATGCCGCGCTCATGGCGTCGGTCCGAGCGACGCCAGCAGCGTCTCGATTTTCTTGGTGTCGCGCTCTCCGGTTGCGCGGCGCTTGACCTCGATTTCGCCGGCAGCGACGCCGCGCGGTCCGACGATGACCTGCCACGGAATGCCGATCAGGTCGGCTTTGGCGAATTTTGCGCCGGCGCGCTCGTCGGTATCGTCGAGGAGCACGTCCAGCCCTGCAGCTTGATGCGCAGCATAAAGATGCTCGCTGATGCGATCGCAATCGGCATCGCCCGGCTTCATGTTATTGATGACGACGTCGAAGGGCGCCACGCTTTCCGGCCAGATGATGCCGTTGTCGTCATGGCTTGCCTCGATGATCGCGGCGATCAGGCGCGTCGGGCCGATGCCGTAGGAGCCCATGGACACAAAATGCTCCTTGCCGTCCGGCCCCTGCACCTTCGCGTTCATCGGCTTCGAATATTTTTCGCCGAAGTGGAAGATGTGGCCGACCTCAATGCCGCGCGCCGAAAGCTGCTTGTCCGCGGGCACTGCCGTCCAGGCCGCCTCGTCATGCATCTCGTCGGTCGCCGCGTAGGGCGTGGTCCACTCCTTGACGATGCCGGCAATCTCGCCGTCGTTGGCGAAGTCGGTCGCTTCGCCCGGCACCGGCAGGTCGAGATAGTCCTTGTGGCAATAGACCTGGCTTTCACCAGTCTCGGCCAGGATGATGAATTCGTGGCTGAGATCGCCGCCGATCGGGCCGGTGTCGGCGCGCATCGGGATCGCCTTCAGGCCCATCCGGGTGAAGGTGCGGAGATAGGACACGAACATGCGGTTGTAGGCCGCCTTGGCGCCCTCGAAGTTCAGGTCGAAGGAATAAGCGTCCTTCATCAGGAACTCGCGGCCGCGCATCACGCCGAAGCGCGGCCGCACCTCGTCGCGGAACTTCCACTGGATATGGTAGAGATTGAGCGGCAGGTCCTTGTAGGACTTGACGTAGGAGCGGAAGATTTCCGTCACCATCTCCTCATTGGTCGGGCCGTACAGCATGTCCCGGTCCTGCCGGTCCTTGATGCGCAGCATTTCCTTGCCGTAGTCGTCGTAGCGGCCGCTTTCGCGCCACAGTTCGGCGGACTGGATCGTCGGCATCAGGATCTCCAGCGCCCCTGCCCGGTTCTGCTCCTCGCGGATGATCTGGCAGACCTTGTCCAGCACCCGTTTGCCGAGCGGCAGCATGGTGAAGGATCCCTGCCCCTGCTGACGGATCATGCCGGCCCGCAGCATCAGCCGATGCGAAACAATCTCCGCTTCGCGCGGGTTCTCTTTCAGAATAGGCAGGAAATAGCGCGAAAGCCGCATGAGGAATTCCGTCGAAAGTGGGATAAAACCGCCGGAATCGGCGGTCTCATGTCAGAACATGAATGCAAGCGCTTCATAGCCATTTCGTGGCGGAATGGAAACCCGATCCCGCGCAACGCGGCTGCGGCCTAAAGTGCGGGCATTCGCTGCCTTTCCATTGTGCATTGCAGCACATGATTGCCCGTTTCGAAGCAAAATTCTGCGTGACATTTTGTTTTGCGTTAGGCTAATGTGCCCCGATAACTGAGAGAGTAGAGGCAAATCTACTCTCCTGCGCGGTCAAAGTCTTGGGAGGATGCGATCCTGGCGCGGTAACTCGCAGCCGCCGGATCACCGGAAATCGGATCGGACGCGTTTAACTGCAAGGCCTTGTGCCTTGCATTTTTTTTGGGCTGTTCGTTGCTTTGCCGGCTTTGGTTACTTGCCTTATGCTGGCAAGTAACAATGCATCCGCTCAGTTGCCCTTCGGCACAAAACGCGGAATATCGTCGAAGCTGTAACCCAGACCTTTGGTCAGCCCGTAAAAAACCGCGACGATCAGCACGGAAACGATGGTCGTGCGGATAACCGCCTTCAGCATATGGGCGCCGCGCGGCGCGCTGGACACAGTGCCCAGCGTCACGTCCTTCTCGTCATCCTGCGTGCGCAGGCCGAACGGCAGCATGGCAAACAGGACCGTCCACCAGATGATGAAGAAAACCGCGAGAAACGATACCCAGGTCATCGGTTCGTCCTGATCTTTTTCCTGCGAGCGAAGGTCAAGCTTGCTCCAGTTCGACGAGCGTACCCATAAAATCCTTGGGATGCAGGAAAAGCACCGGCTTTCCGTGTGCGCCGATCTTCGGGTTGCCGTCGCCCAGAACGCGGGCGCCGGCGGCGGTGAGACGATCGCGCGCGGCGATGATGTCATCTACTTCGTAGCAGACATGGTGCATGCCGCCAGCCGGATTCTTGGCCAGGAACGCCGCGATCGGCGAATCGCCCAGCGGTTCCAGCAACTCGATCTTGGTGTTGCCGAGGTCGATGAAGACAACGGTGACGCCATGTTCCGGCAACGCCTGCGGCGCAGTCACACTGGCACCCAGCGTGTCGCGATAGACAGCACTTGCCGCGGCGATGTCAGGCACGGCAATGGCGACATGGTTGAGGCGTCCGAGCATCAGTGGGTTCCGTTACCATGAATGGTGAATGGTGAATGGTGAATGGATTGGACTGTCGCAGCCTTAGCCAGGCAACGTAATCCATATCTACGATCCACTGTGAGCGGTCGTTTAGACCATTCACCATTCACCATTTTTCCATTCACCTTGTGACAAACACCGTCACCAGCGGCTTCTTGCCCCACGCTTCGTTTGCGGCGCCACGAACGGCGCGGCGCACAGCCTCCGAAACGAGGTCCAGGTCTTTTCGGCGCTGGCGCGGTATGGAGTCCACCGCGCCGATTGCCGCATCGAGCATCAGGTCTTCGAGATCCTCGCCCCGCGCATCTTCAAGCGCGACGCCGATGGCGACCAGATCCGGGTCTCCGGCGAGCTCGTATTTCTCGTCGAGCACGACATTCACCGCGACATGCCCGGCAAACGACAGCTTGCGCCGGTCGCGAATGCCGACGGCCTCGTCGGAACCGATCAACTTGCCGTCCTTGTAGATGCGGCCGAACGGCACCTGGTCGATGATCTCGGCCGCTCCCGGTGAAAGCCGCAGCATGTCGCCATTGCGCACCTGGGCCACCTCCTTGATGCCCGACATGGCCATCAGAGAACCCTGCGCCACCAGATGGGCGGCTTCACCGTGAACCGGCACGCCGATCCTGGGCCGCACCCATTCGTACATGCGCTTCAGTTCGTTGCGGCGCGGGTGGCCGGACACATGCACCAGAGCGTCGCCGTCTTCGATGATCTTAACGCCCTGGTCGATCAGGCCGTTCTTGATTTCGAGGATCGCCTTCTCGTTGCCGGGAATGGTGCGCGAGGAAAACACCACCGTGTCGCCCGGCGACAGCGCGACCGTCTTCATTTCGTCGCGGGCGAGCTTGGCGAGCGCCGCGCGCTGCTCGCCCTGGCTGCCGGTGCAGATGATCACCAGGTTCTCGCGCGGGATGAAACCATAATCCTCCTCGGCGATGAATTCCGGCAGGCCGTCCATGTAGCCGAGCTCGTCCGAAACGCTGATGACGCGTTTCAGCGAACGGCCAAGTATCAGAACCTGCCGCCCACAATCACGCGCGGCTTCGGCGATCGAACGGATGCGCCCGACATTGGAGGAGAAGGTGGTGACGGCCACGCGGCCCTTGGCCTCCTCGATCACCTTGCGCAGGCCTTTGCCCACCTCCTGTTCGGCCGGCGAATCTCCTTCGCGCATGGCGTTGGTGGAATCGCAGACAAGCGCCAGCACGCCTTTGTCGCCGAGCGCGCGGAAACGCGCCTCGTCGGTCATCGGGCCAATTTCGGGCGCCGGATCGATCTTCCAGTCGCCGGTATGGACGACGGTGCCGGCGGGCGTGGTGATCGCCAGCGACACCGGCTCCGGAATGGAGTGGGTGACCGCCACCGCTTCTATCTCGAACGGTCCGACCGTGAACGTTTCGCCGGCCCGGTAGATGTTCACCGGAATTTGCGGCGCCCCCTGCTCCGATTGCCGCTTCGCTTCGAGCAGGCCGGCCGTGAACGGCGTCATCCAGCATGGCGCCTTGAGCTTGGGCCACAGATCGTGCAGCGCGCCGTAGTGATCTTCATGCGCGTGGGTGATGACGATGCCTTTGAGGCTGCCGAGCTGCTCCTCGATATAGCGGATGTCGGGCAGCACCAGATCGACGCCCGGCAGTTCGGGTCCGGGGAACGTCACGCCGACATCGACGATGATCCATTCGCGTTTCGATGCCGGACCGTAGCCATACAGCGCGAAATTCATGCCGATCTCGCCGACACCGCCCAACGGGACAAACACCAGCTCGTTGTTGTCGCCTTTTGCCATGTTCAGCCTTTCAATCCGCGTCCGCGGAGGCGACGGCGCCAAAATGGACGTCGCCAACGGCAATCCGCAATTCAACGCCTTGCCTGTCGCGGATCACGAACTGGCAATCGCTGTCGATCGTTTCAAAAATTCCCCGGACGATGCGGCCATCCTGCCTCACCGCCACTTCGCTGCCGAGCCCGGCCGCCTGGTCCAGCCAGCGCCGCCTGATGTCGTCCAGGCCACGCCCTTCCGCCCAGCGCGCATGGTTGTCCACCCAAGCGTCCGACAGCGCCAGGAACAGGGTCTCGGCGTCGCAATCCGCGCCGAGCGCCCGCAGCGAGGTCGCCGGATAAGGCACATCATCGGGGTAGGCCACGACATTCACCCCGATGCCGACCGCGATGGCAAAACGCCCATCGGGCAAAAGCATCGATTCCAGCAATATGCCGGAGAGCTTCGCCCCATGCGCCAGAACGTCGTTCGGCCACTTCAGCTCGAAGCGATTTCGCCCTGCCCCGCCGCCGTCGATGCCAACGGAAAGCTTTTTTTGCGGCACGACCGCGTTGAGCGCATCGGCAAGCGCCAGACCCGCGACGAAGCCAAGGGTCGCTGCAATCTTCGGCTCGTAGCGGCCGACGACCAGCACCGTTGCGGCGAGATTCCCCTCCGGCGTCTGCCACGGCCGACCGCGCCGTCCCCTGCCCGCTTCCTGCTTCTTCGAGACGATCCAGAGCTTGCCCGGATCGCCCGCCTGCGCACGCTGCAGGGCGACCGCGTTGGTCGAGCCGATCGTGTCGAAGGCTTCGAGGCGATAGTTTTCGGCCGTGGGAGCGAGCGCGAAGGTCATCGGATCAGCTCTCTTCTCCCCGTTTACGGGGAGAAGATGCCGGCAGGCAGATGAGGGGCTGCGTTAACTCCCCAAGGCCGGCGCTGCCCCTCATCCGACCCTTCGGGTCACCTTCTCCCCGTGAACGGGGAGAAGGGATAAAGGGCAGCTTCGCCATCAGAAGAAGGTCTTGGCGGCCGCGCCCGCCATGGCGCCGATCGGGCCGCCGATCAGCACATAGAACAGCACGAAGGCGCCGGAGAGGCCGAGCACCACCCTGAGTTCGCCGGCCATCGGCTGGAAAGCGCCGACCGGCTCGTCGAACCACATGATCTTGATGATGCGCAGATAATAATAAGCGCCAACCACCGACGTCAGCACGCCGATCACAGCCAGCGCGTAGAGCTTGGCGTCGATGGCGGCCAGGAACACGTACCATTTCCCCCAAAAGCCCGCGAGCGGCGGGATGCCAGCCAGCGAGAACATCAAAATGGTGAGGACCGTCGCCATCGCCGGGTTGGTGGCAGCAAGGCCGGCCAGTTCGTTGATCTGCTCGACATTCCGGTCGTTGCGGCGCATGGCCAGGATGAAGGCGAAGGTGCCGAGCGTCATCGCCAGGTAGATCAGCATGTAGATGGCGACGCCGCGCACGCCGGCCTCGGAATTCGCAGCCAGGCCCACGAGCGCGAAACCGACATGGCCGATGGACGAATAGGCCATCAGCCGCTTGATGTTGGTCTGGCCAATCGCGGCAAAGGAGCCGAGCGCCATCGAGGCGATGGCGATGAAGACGACGATCTGCTGCCAGTCGGCGGCGATCGGCTCGAACGCCCCCATCGTGGCGCGCACGGTCAGCGCCATCGCCGCCATCTTGGGAGCCGCGGCCATGAAGGCTGTCACCGGCGTCGGCGCGCCCTCATAGACGTCGGGCGTCCACATGTGGAACGGCACGGCCGAGATCTTGAACGCCAGGCCGGCGAGCACGAAGACCAGGCCGAACACCAGGCCGAGCTGCCGCTCCGCGCCGGTCAGCGCCTCGGCGATGGCTTCGAAGCCGGTATTGCCGGTGTAGCCGTAGACGAGGCTGATGCCGTAGAGCAGCATGCCCGACGACAGCGCGCCCAGCACGAAATATTTGAGGCCCGCTTCGGTGGAGCGCAGGCTGTCGCGGTTGATGGCGGCCAGCACATAGATCGCCAGCGACTGCAGCTCAACGCCGAGATAGAGCGTCAGCATGTCGTTGGCCGAGATCATCAGCATCATGCCAAGCGTCGACAAAAGGATGAGCACCGGGAATTCGAACTTGTCGAACTTTTCCTGCCGGGCGAAGGAGAGCGACATGATCAGCGTGATTGCCGAGCCGACCAGCGCCAGGAGCTTCATGAAGCGCGAGAACGGATCGCTGACGAAGGCATCGTTGAAAGCGGAGCCGTCCTGCGGATTAAGCAGCATCCAGCCGGCGGCGACGAGCAGCAGCACGGCTGCAAGCACGCTGATCGTCGTGTTCATGCGCTCGCTGGAATAGACGCCGAGCATCAAGAGCACCATCGCGCCGACCGCGATGATCAGTTCCGGTGTCGCCAGCGAAAGGCTCGTTGAAAGATCCATGGTCCGGCCTTGTCAGTTCGCCGCCGCGCTCTGCGCAGCACCCAGCGATACGGTGATGTTGTTGACCAGCGACTTGACCGATTCCGATGTCGCATCGAACACCGGAGCCGGATAGACGCCGAAGAAAATGACGAGGACCGCCAGCGGATAGATGATCGCCTTCTCGCGCACGGACAGATCGAGCAGTCCCTTCAGGCTTTCCTTGGTCAGCGCGCCGAAGATCACCTTGCGGTAGAGCCAGAGTGCGTAGGCCGCCGACAGGATGACGCCGCTGGCGGCGAACAGCGCCACCCAGGTGTTCACCTTGAAGATGCCGAGCAGCGTCAGGAATTCGCCGATGAAGCCCGAGGTGCCCGGCAGGCCGACATTGGCCATGGTGAAGATCATGAACACCACGGCGTATTTCGGCATGTTGTTGACCAGCCCGCCATAGGCGGCGATCTCGCGGGTGTGCATGCGGTCGTAGACGACGCCGACGCACAGGAACAGCGCGCCCGAGACCAGGCCGTGCGACAGCATCTGGAAGATCGAACCCTGGATGCCCTCCTGGTTCATCGCGAAGATGCCCATGGTCACGTAGCCCATATGGGCTACCGACGAATAGGCGATCAGCTTCTTCATGTCCTCCTGCATCAACGCCACCAGCGAGGTGTAGATGATGGCGACGATCGACAGCGTGAACACGAACGGTGCGAAATATTCCGAGGCAAGCGGGAACATCGGCAGCGAGAAGCGCAGGAAGCCGTAACCGCCCATCTTCAACAGGATCGCAGCCAGAATCACCGAGCCCGCCGTCGGCGCCTCGACGTGTGCGTCGGGCAGCCAGGTATGCACCGGCCACATCGGCATCTTCACCGCGAACGAGGCGAAGAAGGCGAGCCATAGCCATGTCTGCATGTTGGCGGGGAAGTCGTGCGTCAACAGCGTCGGGATGTCCGTGGTGCCGGCCTGCCAGAACATCGCCATGATGGCGAGCAGCATCAGCACCGAGCCGAGCAGCGTGTAGAGGAAAAACTTGAAGCTCGCATAGACGCGGCGCTTGCCGCCCCAGACGCCGATGATGATGAACATCGGGATCAGGCCGGCTTCGAAGAACACGTAGAAGAGCACGATGTCGAGCGCGCAGAAGACGCCGATCATCAGCGTTTCCAGAAGCAGGAAGGCGATCATGTACGCCTTGACGCGCTTCTGTACCGCTTCCCAGCTGGCCAGGATGCAGAGCGGCATAAGGAACGTCGTCAGAATGACGAACAGCATCGAAATGCCGTCGACGCCCATGTGGTAGGAGATGCCCGAATCCAGCCATTCGCGCTTTTCGACGAACTGGAAGCCCGGATCGGCATTATCGAAGCCCGTCCAGATGAAGAGCGACAGCACGAAGGTGACGATCGTCGTCCACAGCGCGATCATGCGCACATTGCGGCGCGCGCTTTCATTGTCGTCGCGCACGAACAGGATCAGCAGCACGCCGACCAGGGGCAGGAATGTGACCGCGGAAAGGATTGGCCAGTCGGTCATGATCTAGAACGAGCTCCCGAGCATCATCCAGGTGACCAGCGCCGCGACCCCGATCAGCATTGCAAAGGCATAGTGGTAGAGATAGCCGCTCTGCAGCCTGACGACATTGCGGGTGACGTCGATGACGCGCGCCGATACACCATCCGGCCCCAGGCCGTCGATGAACCAGCCATCGCCCTTCTTCCACAGGAAGGTGCCGAGCCGCTTGGCCGGCCTGACGAACAGGAAGTCGTAGAGCTCGTCGAAGTACCACTTGTTGAGCAGGAAGGCATAGAGCCCGCGATGCTGGGCGGCGAGCTGCTTCGGCGTTTCCGGCGAGCGGATGTAGAACTGATAGGCGACGAAGAAGCCGGCGAGCATGGCGACGAAGGGCGCCAGCTTCACCCACACCGGCACATCGTGGAAATCGTGCAGGATATGGTTGTCAGGTAGCGTGAACAGCGCGGTCTTCCAGAAATCCTCATAACCTTCGCCGATGAAGGCGCCGTGGAAGAGCACGCCCGCAAACAGCGCGCCGGCGGCCAGGATGACCAGCGGCACCAGCATGACCGGCGGCGATTCATGCACGTGGTGCATGACCTCGTGGCTGGCGCGCGGCTTGCCATGGAAGGTCATGAAGATCAGGCGCCACGAATAGAAGCTGGTGAAGCAGGCGGCGATCGTCAGCATGATGAAAGCGAAGCCGGCGATCGGGCTGTGGGCGATGAAGGCGCCTTCGATGATGGCGTCCTTGGAGAAGAAGCCCGCGGTGCCGATGATGGTGAGCGGGAGGCCGACACCGGTCAGCGCCAGCGTGCCGATGATCATCATCCAGTAGGTATAGGGGATCAGCTTCCTCAACCCGCCCATGTTGCGCATGTCCTGTTCGTCGGAAACCGCGTGGATGACCGAGCCGGAACCGAGGAACAGCAGCGCCTTGAAGAAGGCGTGGGTGAACAGGTGGAAGATCGCGGCCGAATAGAAGCCCATGCCCAACGCCACGAACATGTAGCCGAGCTGCGAGCAGGTCGAATAGGCGATCACCCGCTTGATGTCGTTCTGCACGAGGCCAACGGTCGCCGCGAAGAAAGCCGTGAAGGCGCCGATGAACGTCACCACCACCAGCGCGGTGTGCGACAGCTCGAACAGCGGCGACAGGCGCGCCAGCATGAAAACGCCGGCGGTCACCATGGTGGCGGCATGGATCAGCGCCGACACGGGCGTCGGGCCTTCCATGGCGTCCGGCAGCCAGGTGTGCAGCGGCACCTGCGCCGACTTGCCCATCGCGCCCATGAAGAGCAGCAGGCAGACGACGGTGAGTGCGGACTGCTTGTCCAGCGCATAGCCGAGGAAATTCAGCACCGTCTCGCCATGTTCGGCCGCCGCCGCACCGGCTTCCGCGCCATGCGGGGCAGCCGGAATGAACGACGCCGCGTTGGCGAAGATCGTGTCCAGATTGACCGAGCCGAACAGGACGAAGACGCCGAAAATGCCAAGGATGAAGCCGAAATCGCCGATGCGGTTGACGACGAACGCCTTGATTGCGGCGGCATTGGCAGACGGCTTCTTGTACCAGAAGCCGATCAGCAGATAGGAGGCAAGGCCGACACCTTCCCATCCGAAGAACATCTGGACGAGATTTCCGGCCGTCACCAGCATCAGCATGGCGAAGGTGAACAGCGACAGATAGGCGAAGAAGCGCGGCCGGTCCGGATCGTGGTGCATGTAGCCGATCGAATAGATGTGCACCAGCGCCGAGACGGTGTTGACCACCACCAGCATGACTACCGTCAGCGTGTCGATGCGCAGCGCCCAGTCGGCTTCGAACGAGCCCGACTGGATGAAGCGCAGCACCGGCACGGTGAAGGTTTCGGTCTCGGAAAAGCCGACCGAGAAGAAGGCGACCCAGGACAGCACGGCCGACACCACCAGGAAACCCGAGGTGATGTATTCCGAGGCCTTGGCGCCGATCTGATTGCCGAACAGGCCGGCGATCAGGAAGCCGAGAAGCGGAAGGAAGACGATGGCGTTGTAAAGCATCTTGACCCCGTCAGCCCTTCATCATGTTGACGTCTTCGACCGCGATGGAGCCGCGGTTGCGGAAGAAGACGACGAGAATGGCAAGCCCGATCGCCGCTTCGGCGGCGGCGACCGTCAGTACGAACAGCGCGAAGACCTGCCCGACGAGATCGCCGAGCGCGGCCGAAAACGCCACGAAATTGATGTTCACGGCAAGCAGGATGAGCTCGATCGACATCAGGATGATGATGATGTTCTTGCGGTTCAGGAAGATGCCGAACACGCCAAGCGTGAACAGCACGGCCGAAACGGTCAGATAGTGTGCGATGCCGACGACCATCGTTAGATTCCCTTGCCCGTTTCGACCTTCTTGACCTCGATCGCGGTGGCCGGCGTGCGCGCCACCTGCGCCGGGATCGACTGGCGCTTGACCCCTTCCTTGTGGCGCAGCGTCAACACGATGGCGCCGATCATGGCGACCAGGAGCACGAGGCCGGCGATCTGGAAGAAGAAGATGTAGTCCGTGTAGAGGATGTCGCCGAGGGCTGCCGTGTTGTGCCTCACTGCGATATCCGGGGTTGGCGCGGCGACGCCGCCGGCAAGCTGCGGCGCGAACGCGTAACCGCCGAGCACGACGATCAATTCAGCCGCCAGGATGAGCCCGACCAGCGCGCCTACCGGCGCATATTGCAGCGCGCCGCTCTTCAGTTCGGCGAAATCGACATCGAGCATCATCACCACGAAGAGGAAGAGCACGGCGACCGCGCCGACGTAGACGACGAGCAAAATCATCGCCAGGAATTCGGCCCCCATCAGAAGGAACAGGCCCGCCGCATTGAAGAAGGTGAGGATGAGGTAGAGCACCGAATGCACGGGGTTGCGCGCGGAGATGACCATGAAGGCCGCTCCGATCAGAATGAAGGCAAAGAGGTAGAAAAATGCCGCCTCTAGTCCGTTCAGCATGGGTTTCCCGATCTTCCTGAGAAGGATGCCGAAGCACCCTGCTCCTCTCTGGCCCTGCACCCCGCCTCCGGTTGCCGAGCCGCGTGTTCCTTAGACGAGCATCCCGCGCCCGTCCATCGTTCAAAGTTCACCGGTACGGCGCATCCAAAGCGATGTTGCGCGCGATCTCGCGCTCCCACCGGTCGCCGTTCGCCAGCAGCTTGTCCTTGTCGTAATAGAGCTCTTCGCGCGTTTCCGTCGCGAATTCGAAATTCGGCCCCTCGACGATCGCGTCGACCGGGCAGGCCTCCTGGCAGAAGCCGCAATAGATGCACTTCACCATATCGATGTCGTAGCGCACGGTGCGGCGGGTGCCGTCATTGCGACGCGGGCCAGCCTCGATGGTGATGGCCTGCGCCGGGCAGATGGCTTCGCACAGCTTGCAGGCAATGCAACGCTCTTCGCCGTTGGGATAGCGGCGCAGCGCATGCTCGCCGCGGAAGCGCGGAGAGATCGGCCCCTTCTCGTGCGGATAGTTCAGCGTCGCCTTGGGCGCGAAGAACTGCCGCATCGACAGGAAGAAGGCGCCGACGAAATCCTTCAAAAGCAGCGACTTGGCGGCTTGGGCTAGCGCTGACATGTCATTCTCCAGCAAATAGCGGGCCGACGAACCAGCCCACGAGCGGCATCAGCACGAACTGGCTGAGGCCGGTAATATTGAGGACGCGTTTGGTCTCAGGCAGATCGACGCGGCTGGCGAGCAGGCGAAGCAGCGCGAAATCGACAGCCGCTATCACCAAACCCACCAATGCGCCGACCAGCGAAGCCGACATCACGCCGCCCCCGCGAGTTTGAGGACTACCGCCGTGATGACCACCATCGCCAGCGAGATCGGCAGGAATACCTTCCAGCCCAGGCGCATCAGCTGGTCGTAGCGGTAGCGCGGCACGAAGGACTTCACCATGGCGAACATGAAGAACACCATGCACACTTTCAGCACGAACCAGATGACACCCGGCACCCAGGTGAACGGCGCGAAGTCGAACGGCGGCAACCATCCGCCGAGGAACAGGATCGTGGTGAGCGCGCACATCAGGACGATCGCGACATATTCGCCGAGGAAGAACAGCAGGAACGGCGTCGACGAATATTCGATCATGTGGCCGGCCACGAGTTCCGACTCGGCCTCGACCAGATCGAAAGGCGGGCGGTTCGTCTCGGCCAGCGCCGAGATGAAGAAGACGATGAACATCGGGAACAGCACCAGCCAGTTCCAGTCGAGGAACGTGTTGGGCAGGCCGAGACGGGTGCCGAGGCCGTCGCCTTGCGAAAGCACGATGTCGGTGAGGTTCAGCGAGCCGACGGTCAAAAGAACGCAGACGATGACGAAGCCGATCGAGACTTCGTAGGACACCATCTGCGCGGCGGAGCGCAGCGCGCCGAGGAACGGATATTTCGAGTTCGACGCCCAGCCGCCCATGATGACGCCGTAGACTTCCAGCGACGAGATGGCGAAGACGTAGAGAATGCCGACATTGACGTTGGCGATGGCCCAGCCGTCAGCAACGGGAATGACCGCCCAGGCGGCCAGCGCCAGCACCGCCGAAACCACCGGGGCCAGCAGGAAGACGCCCTTGTTGGCACCGGACGGAATGACCGGCTCCTTGAAGACGAACTTCAGAAGGTCGGCGAATGCCTGCAGGAGGCCCCATGGCCCGACGACGTTGGGACCGCGGCGCAGCTGCACCGCCGCCCAGATCTTGCGGTCGGCATAAAGGATGTAGGCCACGAAGATCAGCAGGACGACGATCAGCACGACCGACTTCAACAGGATGATCAGCGCCGGCAGCACGTAGAAGGAGAAAAATGTGTCTTCCATGCCCCGCCCTTACTCGGCTGCCTGCTTGAAGCCGCCCTTCGCCAGGGCCGAACATTCGGCCATGACGGCGGAGGCCCGCGCGATCGGGTTCGTCAGATAGAAGTCTTTCACCGGCGAGGCAAATGCTGTCTTGCCAAGACGCCCGCCAAGCTTGGCTGCCGCCGAAACCGCACCCGCATCCGCCGGGGCGATTCTGTCGACGCCTGCGAAATGCGGGAACTCGGCATGCAGCCGGGTGCGCAACTGCGCCAGCGAATCGAACGGCAGCTTCTTGCCGAGCACGTCGGAAAGCGCCCTGAGTATAGCCCAGTCTTCCTTGGCCTCGCCAGGCGCGAACCCGGCACGGTTGGTCTGCTGTACGCGGCCTTCGGTGTTGACGTAGGTGCCGGACTTTTCGGTGTAGGCAGCCCCCGGCAACACGACGTCGGCGCGGTGCGCGCCGGCATCACCGTGCGAGCCGATATAGACGACAAAGGTTTCGACCGCCTTCTTGAGATCGATCTCGTCGGCGCCAAGCAGGAACAGCACGTCGGACGATCCGAGCATCTCGGCAGCGTCCTTGCCGCCTTGGCCCGGCACGAAGCCGAGATCGAGGCCACCGACGCGGGCAGCTGCCGTATGCAACACGGCAAAGCCGTTCCACTCCGGCGTTGCCGCACCGACCGCCGCGGCGAGTTTCGCCGCAAGGCCGAGCACCGCCTTGCCGTCGGCGCGGGCCAGAGCCCCCTGCCCGACGATGATCAGCGGGTGCGACGCCTGCTTCAGCACCTGGAAGAATTTGCCGGCGCCATCGGCCAGTTCCTTCAGCGTCTCCGGTCCCGCGCCAAGCTGCTCGTAATCGTATCTGAGGTCGCCGACATCGCCGATCACGCCGACCGGCAGGTTGCCGATGCGCCAGCGCTTGCGGATACGGGCATTAAGCACCGACGCCTCGAAGCGGGGATTGGCGCCGATGATGAGCACGGCGTCCGCCTGCTCGATGCCTTCGATGGTCGGGTTGAAGACATAGCTGGCGCGGCCGAGCGTCGGGTCGAGCGCGGCGCCATCCTGGCGGCAGTCGATGTTGGCGGAGCCGAGCGACAGCATCAAAAGCTTGAGCGCATACATTTCCTCGACGGTCGCAAGATCGCCGGCAATCGCGCCGATCCTTTCAACACTGGCCTTGTCGACGGCCTTTTTCACCGCCGCGAAGGCTTCCGGCCAGGTCGCCGGCTTCAGCTTGCCGCCCGAGCGGACATAGGGGCGGTCGAGACGCTGGGTGCGCAACCCGTCCCAGATGAAGCGGGTCTTGTCGGAGATCCACTCCTCGTTCACCTCTTCGTTGACGCGCGGCATGATGCGCATCACCTCGCGGCCCCGGCTATCGACGCGGATCGCCGACCCGACCGCATCCATGACGTCGATCGACTCCGTCTTGGTCAGTTCCCACGGCCGCGCCTGGAAGGCGTAGGGCTTGGAGGTCAGCGCGCCGACCGGGCAGAGGTCGATGACGTTGCCCTGCAGTTCCGAGGTCATCGCCTGTTCGAGATAGGTGGTGATCTCGGCATCCTCGCCGCGGCCGATCAGGCCAAGTTCGGAAATGCCGGCAACCTCGGTGGTGAAGCGTACGCACCGCGTGCAGTGGATGCAGCGGTTCATGATCGTCTTCACCAGCGGGCCGATATACTTGTCTTCGACAGCGCGCTTGTTCTCGTGATAGCGCGAGGCGTCGACGCCGAAGGCCATCGCCTGGTCCTGCAGGTCGCATTCGCCGCCCTGGTCGCAGATCGGGCAATCCAGCGGATGGTTGATCAGCAGGAATTCCATGACTCCCTCGCGGGCCTTCTTCACCATCGGCGTGTTGGTGAAGATTTCCGGCGCCTCGCCGTTGGGACCGGGACGCAGGTCGCGCACGCCCATGGCGCAGGAGGCCGCCGGCTTCGGCGGTCCGCCCTTCACCTCGACCAGGCACATGCGGCAATTGCCGGCGATCGACAGCCGCTCGTGAAAGCAGAAACGCGGCACCTCGGCGCCCGCCTCTTCCGCCGCCTGCAGCAACGTATAGTGGTCGGGTACCTCGATCTCTTTGCCATCGACCTTGAGTTTCGCCATTGTCTTTCCCCGAAGCGGCCTCGCCGCCTCCTAGTGCACGTTCTTGGCCGGCTTGCCGGCACGCTTCGTCGTCTTGGCCAGCGCGGTGGCCTGTTCGATCCAGCCGTCGCGGCCGATACGGCCCTTAAAGCCGAGATAGTCGTCCAGCCAGGCGGTTTCCTCGCGGCTGAGCGCGGCCACCTGTCCATAAGTCCAGATGCCAAGACCGTTCAGCACGGTTTCAAGCTTGGGGCCGACGCCGGAAATCAGCTTCAGGTCGTCTGGCTTCCTCGGCTTCTCCACCGCCTGCGGCTGCCGGAAATCCTCCGGCATCAGGTCGGCAGCGGCTTCGACGCTGACTTGTGCAGCGGGCTCTTCGGCAATTTTTTCAATGGTTTGCGGCGCCTGGCTCACGGATTTCGCGATGGGAGCAGCCGGTATTTTCGGCTCTTTGACAGGCTTCGCCGCGACTTCGGGCGCGTCAACCTTCGCCACGACTTCGGGCGTGCCAGCCTTTTCGACATCACTGACGCTTGCTTCAGCCGCCTTGGCGACTGTCTCCACCGCATCGCGCGTCACCGTCTTCGCTTCGGCGATCAGCGTGTCCGCTGCGTCACGCGCGCGCTTTGCCGGCGTTTTCGTGCGGTCGCGGAAATCGTCGGCCGTCGCCTCGTCGAGGAACGGCTGGAACATGCGCTGCGACACTTCGACGGCGCCGGCGACAGTGCCCATCCAGACGCCGAACACCTGGCTGGCAACGCCTAGCCCCAGCGCTGAAACCGCAGCAACGCTGGCCACCGGATGCACCATCAGATTGACGGCGCCGGTGAACTCCTTCGGCATCAGTGCGGAAATTTCCTTGTTCATCGCTTCCAGTTTTTTCAAATCGGGCAACAGTTCATCGGGAGTTGGAAATATCGACATTGGTGTTCGCCTCCTTGCCGTTCCGGGTACCCTCTTCCTGCCGTTTCCTTTCGGACCTTCGGTCCGCACTTTCGTTCTTCGTCTATTCGGCCGCCACCATGACCGGCTCGGCGCGATGCGCGTTGCGGGTGAACTCGTCAATGCGGCGCTCGATCTCCGGGCGGAAATGCCGGATCAGGCCCTGGATCGGCCACGCGGCCGCATCGCCCAATGCGCAGATCGTGTGGCCCTCCACCTGCTTGGTCACGTCGAGCAGCATGTCGATTTCGCGCTTTTGCGCTTCACCGCGCACCAGCCGCTCCATCACCCGCCACATCCAGCCGGTGCCCTCGCGGCACGGCGTGCACTGGCCGCAGCTCTCGTGCTTGTAGAAGTAGGAAAGCCGGGCGATCGCCTTCACGATGTCGGTCGACTTGTCCATGACGATGACCGCCGCCGTGCCGAGACCGGATTTCAAGTCGCGCAGCGCGTCGAAATCCATCGGCGCATCGATGATCTGCTCGGCCGGCACCAGCGGTACCGAAGCTCCGCCCGGAATGACCGCCAGAAGATTGTCCCAACCGCCGCGAATGCCACCGCAATGCGTCTCGATCAGTTCGCGGAACGGGATCGACATCGCCTCTTCGACGGTGCACGGATTGTTGACGTGGCCGGAGATGCAGAACAGCTTGGTGCCGACATTGTTGGGCCGGCCGAAGGACGAGAACCAGGCAGCGCCACGGCGCAGAATGGTCGGCGCCACCGCGATCGACTCGACATTGTTGACCGTCGTCGGGCAGCCATAAAGGCCGACATTGGCCGGGAATGGCGGCTTCAGGCGCGGCTGGCCCTTCTTGCCCTCGAGGCTTTCCAAAAGTGCCGTCTCTTCGCCGCAGATATAGGCGCCGGCGCCGTGATGGACGTAGATATCGAAATCGTAGCCGTTCTTGTTGCCCTTGCCGATCAGCTTGGCGTCATAGGCCTCGTCGATGGCGCGCTGCAGCGCTTCGCGCTCGCGGATGAACTCGCCACGCACATAGATGTAGGCGGCAACCGCGCCCATAGCGAAACCGGCGATAAGGCAGCCCTCGACCAGCGTATGCGGGTCGTGGCGCAGGATATCGCGGTCCTTGCAGGTGCCGGGTTCGGATTCGTCGGCATTGACGACGAGATAGCTCGGCCGACCGTCGCTCTGCTTGGGCATGAACGACCATTTCAGGCCGGTCGGGAAGCCGGCGCCGCCGCGCCCGCGCAGGCCCGACGCCTTCATCTCGTTGACGATCCACTCGCGGCCCTTGTCGATCAGACCCTTGGTGCCGTCCCAATGGCCGCGCGACATCGCGCCGGCCAGCGACTTGTCGAACTGGCCGTAGATATTGTTGAAGATGCGGTCCTTGTCCTGAAGCATTGTTCGTCCCTCAGACCGGCTTCTTGCCGAAAACCCGGATGTACTCGGCGACCCCGCCCTTGGCGAGCGCCTTGGCCTGCTTCACCCAGTCCTCGCGCTCGATGCGGCCATGGAAGCTCAGATAGCCGTCGACCCATTCGCGCTCGGCCTTCTTCCACGAAGCCACCTGCGCATAGGTGAAGATGCCGAGATCATGCAGCGTTTTTTCAATCTTCGGACCGACGCCGGAGATCATTTTCAGGTCATCGACGGCAGACGGCCGCGCAATGCCGGCGGGACGGTTCTTGTCCTCCAGCGAGGGCTTCGCCGGCTTGGCCGTGGCCTTCTTGCCGCCAGCGCCGATCGGCTCGCCCTTCAGCATTTCCGGAGACGTGTATGCGCCTTCGGGAGCCGCCTTGCGCGAAGCGCCCTTGCGCTGCCTGTTTTCGACGGCTTCCACGGCGGGTTCGGCCTTGTTTGCCTGGACGGCGCTGAATTTAGGTGCCGGCGACGCCGTCTCGGCAGATGGTGCGGGCCTCTTGGCCGACTTGGCTGGCGCCTTCAGGGCCGGATCGGTCTCGGGCGCGTCGGTCTTCGGCTTTGCCGCATTCGAAGGCGGGACCTGTGCCTCTGCCCTGACGGCCGCCTTGCTCTCCCTCGCGCGCGTTGCCTTCAGGATCGGCTTCTCGCTCTTAAGCGACGTGAGGCCCGATTCCGGCGCAGAATAGATGCGGCCGTTCTGCGGGCCGGGCGTCACCGAACCGCCCTTGCCGGCCTCGAACGTATCGATGATCTCGGCCAGGCGCTCCGGCGTCAGGTCCTCGAACGTGTCCTTGAAGATCATCACCATCGGTGCGTTGACGCAGGCGCCGAGGCACTCGACCTCTTCCCACGACAGCGTACCGGCCTCATTGGTGTGGAACTGGTCGTGATGGATTTTCGAGCGGCAGACGTCCATCAGCGCTTCCGAGCCGCGCAGCATGCAGGGCGTGGTGCCGCACACCTGAACATGGGCGCGCGTGCCCACCGGCTTCAACTGGAACTGCGTGTAGAAGGTCGCCACTTCAAGCGCGCGGATATAAGGCATCTCCAGCATGTCGGCGATGCTTTCGATCGCCGCCTTGGTGACCCAGCCTTCCTGCTCCTGCGCCAGCATGAGCAGCGGGATCACGGCCGACTGTTCACGCCCCTTGGGGTATTTCTTGATCCAGGTTTTCGCCTGCGCGGTCATCGCCTTGTTGAAGGTGAATGACGCTGGCTGGACGCTGGCTTCTGCGAGACGGCGGACACTCATTTAACGGTCGACCTCACCAAACACGATGTCGAGGGAGCCGAGGACGGCGGAGATGTCGGCCAGCATGTGGCCGCGGCACAGGAAGTCCATCGCCTGCAGATGCGCGAAGCCGGGCGCCCGCAGCTTGCAGCGGTACGGCTTGTTGGTGCCATCGGAGACGAGGTAGACGCCGAACTCGCCCTTCGGCGCCTCGACCGCCGCATAGACCTCGCCGGCCGGCACGCGATAGCCTTCGGTGTAAAGCTTGAAGTGATGGATCAGCGCTTCCATCGAACGCTTCATCGCCGGACGCTTCGGCGGCACCACCTTGCCGTCTGTGTTGGACACAGGCCCGACCTTCTCCTTGCCAAGCAGGAGATCGACGCACTGCCGCATGATCTTCGCCGACTGACGCATCTCTTCCATGCGGATGAGATAGCGGTCGTAGCAATCGCCGTTCTTGCCGATCGGGATGTCGAAATCCATCTCCGAATAGCATTCGTAGGGCTGCGACTTGCGCAAGTCCCAGGCAGCGCCCGAACCGCGCACCATGACGCCCGAAAAACCCCAGGCCCATGCATCGTCCAGCGACACGACGCCGATGTCGACGTTGCGCTGCTTGAAGATGCGATTCGGCGTCAACAGGTCATCGAGGTTCTTCACCGTCTGCAGGAACGGGTCGATCCACTTGCCGATATCCTCGACCAGTTGATCCGGCAGGTCCTGGTGCACGCCGCCCGGCCGGAAATAGGCCGCATGCATGCGCGCGCCGCAGGCCCGCTCGTAAAACACCATCAGCTTTTCGCGCTCTTCGAAGCCCCACAGCGGCGGGGTGAGAGCGCCGACGTCCATCGCCTGCGTGGTGACGTTGAGCAGATGCGACAGGATGCGGCCGATCTCGGAATAGAGCACGCGGATGATCTGGCCGCGCTTCGGCACATCGATGCCGAGCAGCCGCTCGACAGCCAGCGAAAACGCATGTTCCTGGTTCATCGGCGCGACATAGTCGAGGCGATCGAAATACGGGATCGCCTGCAAATAGGTCTTCGCTTCGATCAGCTTTTCGGTGCCGCGATGCAGAAGCCCGATATGCGGGTCGACACGGTCGACAACCTCGCCGTCGAGCTCCAGCACAAGGCGCAAAACGCCATGCGCGGCCGGATGTTGCGGGCCGAAGTTGATGTTGAAGTTACGGACAGAGGTTTCAGCCATGGATCGATCCGCCGTGAATGGTGAATGGTGAATGGTGAATGGTCATTCTCCATTCTCCGTCTGACTGAGTGATCGGACGAACTGCACGAATCGCTTCCCCAACCTTTCCGAGCGCGTCATCAGATCGGCAGTTTGCTCCGCCGACAGAAGACCCACACGGCCGGATAGCAATGTTTGCGTTTCGAGTTCCTTCAATGAACCCTGCGCAATCCGCAAGAAATGCACAAACGACCTGCGTTGCGCCCGACCGAAACCCTCCGCGATGTTGGATGGGATAGAGACGGCGGCGCGACGCATTTGAGACGACATGCCGAACATCTCCTCGCGCGGGAAGGCGCGAGTGAGCGAATAGACCAGTTCGGCGATTTCCATCGCCTCTTTCCAGACGATCAGATCGCGGTAGTCGCGTATCTGGTCCGCCCTTTCGTCCATTCACCATTCACCACTCACTATTCACTGTTTCGCCTTCTCATCCCCCGGCAGCACATAATCGGTGCCTTCCCAGGGGCTGAGAAAATCGAAATTGCGGAATTCCTGCTTCAACTCGACCGGCTCGTAGACGACGCGCTTCATCTCGTCGTCGAAGCGCACTTCGACAAAGCCGGTGAGCGGAAAATCCTTGCGCAGCGGATGGCCTTCAAAACCGTAATCCGTCAAAAGCCGGCGCAGGTCCGGATGGCCGGAGAACAGGATGCCGTAGAGATCGTAGGCCTCGCGCTCGAACCAGTCGGCGCCGGGATAGACGCCGGTAACCGAAGGCACGGGCGTCACCTCGTCGGTCGTCAGCTTGACGCGGACGCGCACATTCTGGCGCGGCGAAAGCAGATGATAGACGACATCGAAGCGGTTCGGCCGCGACGGATAGTCGGCGCCGCTGACATCGATGAACGACACGAACTGGCACTGCTTGTCGTCGCGCAGGAAAGTGAGCATCGCGACGATGTCGGCGGCATCGACCGAAACGGTCAGCTCGCCATAAGCCATCACCGCATCGCGGATCTTGCCATCCAGCTTAGCCTTGAGGTGGGCCGCGAGAGTGTCGAGGGCTTCGCTCATGATCGTCTCTCAGCGCTCGATCGTGCCGGTGCGGCGGATCTTCTTCTGCAGCATCAGGATGCCGTAGAGCAGCGCTTCCGCGGTCGGCGGGCAGCCGGGCACATAGATGTCGACCGGCACGACGCGGTCGCAGCCGCGCACCACCGAATAGGAATAATGATAGTAGCCGCCGCCATTGGCGCAGGAGCCCATCGAGATGACGTAGCGCGGCTCCGGCATCTGGTCATAGACCTTGCGCAGCGCCGGCGCCATCTTGTTGGTCAGCGTGCCGGCGACGATCATCACGTCGGACTGGCGCGGTGAGGCGCGCGGCGCGATGCCGAAGCGCTCGGCATCGTAGCGCGGCATCGAGATATGCATCATCTCGACGGCGCAGCAGGCCAGTCCGAAGGTCATCCACATCAGCGAGCCGGTGCGCGCCCAGGTGATCAGCGCCTCAGACGAGGTGACGATGAAACCCTTGTCGGACAGTTCGTTGTTGAGGTCGCCGAAGAAGCGGTCGTCCGCACCGATCGGTTTGCCGGTATTGGGGTCGATGATGCCCTTCGGCCGCGGTGCGACAAGCGTGCTGGAAGCGTCGTTCAATCCCATTCCAACGCTCCTTTTTTCCATTCGTAGATGAAGCCGATGGTCAGCACGGCGAGGAACACCATCATCGACCAGAAGCCGAGCATGCCGATCTGGCCGAACGACACCGCCCACGGGAACAGGAACGCCACTTCGAGGTCGAAGATGATGAACAGGATCGACACGAGATAGAAGCGCACGTCGAATTTCATGCGCGCGTCGTCGAAGGCGTTGAAGCCGCATTCGTAGGCCGAAAGCTTTTCCGGATCCGGGTTGCGGTAGGCGACCAGGAACGGCGCCACAATAAGCGCCAGACCCACGGCGAGCGCGACGCCGATGAAGATCACGATGGGCAGATATGAACTGAGGAGTTCGTTCATGGTCCAACTTTCCGTTGGCGGTCGATCCGCCATAACTACAGCATCGGACCGGATTTCGGAACCGCGACAGTTTGGCTGGAACAGCCCTTCGCGCGTCGGCCTTGCTGCAGTGCGGCGAGGGTTAGCGCAGGCGACATGGCAGCGCAAGTCCATCATGGCCGAACCATGACCCAAATAAATATGGACTTTTTCACTCAACTTTATTGGCCAAATCAACGACTTGCGAACGCGGTTCCGCTGCAAAGCAGATGCACGGACACGCCGGCAGGCGGACCGAAACAAACCCGCGACCGGCGAACCAATGTCGTACCAGGACGGCTAAAAGCTGAAGCTTACTGGAGGCAAGGGTCCAAAACCCTTGAGGAGAAATGGCGCGAGTGACGGGGCTCGAACCCGCGACCTCCGGCGTGACAGGCCGGCACTCTAACCGACTGAGCTACACCCGCGCATTACCGGCGGCAACAAGGCGTTGCGTCGGTGAGCGGTGGATTAAGGGGTTCGATGTGGAGTGTCAAGCGTGCCAAACACGCTTTCCGACATCTCTATCACGCTTTTTTGAGAAGTCGGCAAAGCCGCATGAAGCTCACCCTGCGGCACTTCGATTTATCCTTGCGGTCGCGATTGGAACCGCTTAAACGTCCGCGCGGATAGGGCGATTAGCTCAGTTGGTAGAGCGCTTCGTTTACACCGAAGATGTCGGCAGTTCGAGCCTGTCATCGCCCACCATCCCCTCTTCAGGACAGCGATCCATCCCGCCGCCGATTCGCGAGGCGGAGGCGGCGTGCTCCGCCCCCCGCGTCCATGGTCAGAACTTCCCCGTTTCCTTGAACGTCTCGAAGGTAGCGCGGATATGGTCGGCCGCAGCCCTTACCGGCGCCTGCGCGTCGGGTGCCACCAGCATCGCCAGGCTGTAGTTGCCGATCGTCGGCAGGCCTGCCTTGGGGCCGAGTTCCACCATATCGTTGGTGATAAAGGATTTCGGCAGCGGCGCGACCGCAAGGTCGGCCATGATCGCGGCGCGCTGGCCCGCCGTATGCGCACTCATATATGCGATGCGATAATTGCGTCCGTCGCGACCCAGCGCCTCGAGCGCCCCTGCCCGCCAGGCGCACCCCTCCTCCCAAACCGAGACCGGCAGCGGTTCGCGCATATGTGCGCAGCCGCCCTTGGCGCCCGCCCAGACAATCGGTTCGGTAAGCAGCACTTCGGCGCCCGCGGCATCGATCTTGCTGGAATTGGTGAGCAGCGTGATGTCCAGGGCCCTGTCGTCCATGCGGCGGCGCAGATTGCTGCTCTGGTCGATGATGACGTCGACGGCGATCGAGGGATGCGATTGCGCAAAACGCTTGAGAACGTTGGGCAGCACACGCTCGCCGTAGTCGTCCGGCGACCCCAGCCTTACCACGCCGGTGATGTCGGGAATGATGAATTTCGACACCGCCTCCCGGTTCACCGCCAGCATGCGGCGGGCATAGCCGAGCAGCATCTCGCCATCCGTCGTCAGTGTCACCGAGCGCGCGTCGCGCGCGAACACCGAACGGCCAAGGATATCTTCAAGCTTCTTGATCTGCATCGAGACCGCCGAGGGCGTGCGGAACACGGCATTCGCGGCGGTGGTGAAGCTGCCCGTCTCGGCAATCGCCACAAAGGTGCGCAGCACGTCGAGATCGAGCAATGGCAGCGGGTGATTGAGTGGTGCGGTCATCGGCTTTGCTCTTCAATTTTTCTGAACAGGACGATCACTTCATTTCGATTGATTGAACATCAATACCGGGAGATAGTCAAGATGCGAGTTGGGAAATGCCCGCCGCAACAGAGAGGAGAAGGAACATGTCTGTTTATTCAACATTGAGCACAATCGCCGCCGAGTGGCGTTCAGCCCGCGACGAAGCCCGCACCCGCCGCATCGTCGGCTCGCTGCCGATCGAAATCCAGAAGGACATCGGCTGGCCCGACAGCAATGAAGGCCGCCAGTTCACCAGGAATTCGACCCGGTCCGACTACCGGTGATCGCCGATGGTCGCGATCTCGCCTGCACCGCAGGATTTGCTCTTCCTGCGGTGCAGCATCGCCGACCCAGTCATGCACTGCACGCATGACGCACATGAAATAGGCGCATAGCGCCTTAAAAATCAGCCTACTGCCTTGTAAATAAACAGCATTTCGGCGGAATTGGCGAAAAAGTGTCGTTTTTCGTGTCGCTTTTCATATCAAGCGCTTCGCTTTTTCCACTTTGTGTGCGCCGCACAACCACTATATCAGCGTCATCAAACGAGCTGCCCCACTCCTTAGGCGACTATGCGAAGGCACCCCGTGTAACTCAGCTGCATGGATAACGTGTCATGAAACTTTTCTCTCGCTTTTTCGGCCGCCGCGACTCCAACCTGACCACCGCCCTTGAGCGCCAGCGCCTCGGCAAGACCATGCCCGGCCAGACGGCTGCCATGGCGGGCGCGCGTCTCGGCGTCCTCGTCAACTGACATCCCGTTTCCGGCCGCTTCCCTGCCGGCCGACTGCATGAACGCCGCGCCCTGGCCTTGCCACGGCGCGGCGTTTTGTCGTCCGCATCGTGCCGCCATGGCCTGCTCGCAGGTCGGCAGCCGCAGTGCGGCAAACCAGGCAATGTCGCAAATATTGATGCCGCAACGTCACCCACCCCATTGACAGCAAACATCTTTCCTGATGACGCTTTGCTGATCGCGACATCCTGTCAGCGACATTGCCGCCGTGTGAGGACCCCTTGAACGTCATCAGGCATCCGATCAAAAGATCGCTTGTTTTCTTCCTCGTCCCCGATTTCACCATGGTCGCCTTTGCGACGGCGCTCGATCCCCTGCGGATCGCCAACCGGATGCTCGGCTATGAGGCTTACAAATGGCGCCTCGCCAGCCTCGACGGCAAACCGGTGCAGGCCTCGAATGGCGTCGAATGCGCGGTCAACACTTCGCTTGAAGACGAACGCAAGAAGATGTCCGGCTCCGACCGCCCCTCGATGGTGGTCGTCTGCAGCGGCATCAATGTCGAGACCTACCAGAACAAGTCGACCTTCGCCTGGCTGCGCGAGGAATATAATCGCGGCGTCGCCATCGGCGGCCTGTGCACCGGAGCCTATGTGCTCGCCTCGGCCGGGCTGCTTTCCAACAAGCGCTGCGCCATCCACTGGGAGAACCTGCCAGGCTTCTCCGAAGCCTTCCCCAAGGCCAATGTCTTTGCCGATCTCTTCGAGGTCGACCAGAACATCTACACCTGCGCCGGCGGCACCGCCGCCCTCGACATGATGCTGAAGCTGATCGGCGACGATTTCGACGAGAATCTCGTCAACCGCGTCTGCGAGCAGGTGCTGACCGACCGGGTGCGCAGCCCGACAGACCGCCAGCGGCTGCCGTTGCGCGCGCGTCTGGGCGTGCAAAACGCGAAAGTGCTGACCATCATCGAACTGATGGAGGCAAATCTCTCCGAGCCGCTGTCGCTGATCGAGATCGCCGACGAGGTTGGCCTCTCGCGCCGCCAGATCGAGCGCCTGTTCCGCACAGAGATGGGGCGGTCGCCGGCCCGCTACTACCTGGAAATCCGGCTCGACCGTGCCCGTCACCTGCTGATCCAGTCGTCGATGCCGGTGGTCGAGGTCGCCGTTGCCTGCGGTTTCGTCTCCGCGTCGCATTTTTCGAAATGCTACCGCGAACTCTACGCCCGCTCGCCGCAGCAGGAGCGCGTCGACCGCAAGCAGCTTCTCGCCGCATAAGCATGTCACGCAAAAAGGCGCAGCGATTTTGCGATAAACGACACGCGTAAATATCAAAGACTTGAAGTGCGGGGAGTGAACCCTTGAGATCCCAGCGCTTAGAGGCTCGGCGCAACCCCGCCGTTTCGGAACTGCGACGATGCTGCCGGTGGTAGCGGGCCGGAGGGGCTGCTAGGTTCGACGCGAATGGCCGCAGCGGCCGACCCGACGGAAAGGCCGGCGCATGAGCCCACACGCCAAACACCCCCAATCCGCGTTTCGCGAATTCATCACCAGCGAAAGCGCCGGCGGCATCGTGCTGATGGTGGCGGCGACACTTGCCCTGGTGGTTGCGAATTCGCCGCTGGCGCCATCCTATTTTTCCGCCCTGTCGGCCTATCTCGGCCCGCTCAACGTCGCGCACTGGATCAACGACGGCTTGATGGCGGTGTTTTTCCTGCTGGTCGGCCTGGAGATCAAACGCGAATTCCTCGACGGCCAGCTTTCCACCTGGCCGCGGCGCATTCTGCCCGGCATTGCGGCTGCCGGCGGCATGGCGGCTCCCGCGCTGATCTTCGTCGCCTTGAACAGCGACAGTCCTGAAACGCTGCGCGGCTGGGCCATTCCCACCGCCACCGACATCGCGTTTGCGCTGGGCGTGCTGTCGCTGCTCGGCAACCGCGTGCCTGCCTCGCTGAAGGTTTTCCTTACAGCGCTTGCCATCATCGACGATCTCGGCGCCGTTATCATCATCGCGCTGTTTTACACCTCGGGCCTTTCGCTCGCCTGGATGGCGGCGGCCGCCGCCATCCTTGCCGCGCTCGTCGCCCTCAACCGTTTCGGCGTCATGCGGCTTGCGCCCTATCTCGTGCTCGGCCTGCTTCTGTGGGTGGTCGTGCTGAAATCCGGCGTCCACGCCACGCTGGCCGGCGTTGCCCTGGCGCTGACCATCCCGCTCGGCCGCACGCCGGGCGTGCAGGACCATCCCGCGGATTCGCCGCTGCACACGCTGGAGCATGCGCTGCACAAGCCGGTTTCGTTCTTTGTCATCCCGGTCTTCGGCTTCGCCAATGCCGGCGTGCCGCTCGGCAGCATCTCGGCGGCTTACTTTCTCCAGCCGCTGACACTCGGCATCACCCTCGGCCTGGTCCTAGGAAAGCTGATCGGCGTGTTCGGCACGGCCTGGCTGGCTATCCGCTTCGGTCTTGCCGACATGCCGGCGAATGCCTCGATGCGTCACCTGCTCGGCGTCGCCTTCCTGTGCGGCATCGGCTTCACCATGAGCCTGTTCATCGGCCTGCTGGCCTTCCCGGACGCAGTTGCCATGCAGGGCGCGCTGAAAGTGGGTATCCTCAGCGGCTCGCTGGTATCAGGCTTGCTGGGGGTGGCGATCCTGCTGTTCTCGCCGCGCACCGGCGGACCGAGTTCGCGTTAGAAGTACCGGGGCACAACGCGCCCCCGCGTGGACGCGTTATGCGATACACTGAGGCTCAATAGTTGTCGTAGTCGTCGCAATAACATTCGGCCGACGAGATACGGTCGTTCCAGCGCCGGCCCAGATTGGGCACGCGCCGCGAAATTTCGGCGGATGCCCCCTGCATGCGCGCGTGCTCGAAGATCACCAGCGTGCAGCCGCGCGCCACCCTCACCGAGGACACCGCGTCATTCCAGAACTGGCCGGCCCGGAAGCTGACGCGCTGGTCCGGGGCCATGGCGATGACCTCGCCGCGAAAGCCGGCATGCTCGAACATCAGGCAGGCATCGCCATAATCCTGCGCACTGGCGCTGCCGACAGCCAGCCCCGAAACCACCATGGCCAGAATTGCGGTTTTCTTCATTCCAGTCATTCCCTCATCAGCATGAAATTGCATGTTTGCAGCCGCCGTCCCGCAGCCGCATGCCGGAAATCGGCGGTAGTGGTCGGGCCCTGCAAGTAAGCAGATGGCACGATTCCAGCCGAAAGCCAGCGTCCGGAAAAGCAGCAAAAGATCGTGGTGAAAAAAGGATGCCGCTTGTGCGTAAACCGTCAGCGGTTGTCCCACATCCAGGAACGGTCCTGCCACAGCTTTTCGCCGATCAGACAGTCATAAACCGGTGTAGCCTGCGCCTTTACGATCGGCGGGTGAAGCGCTTCCTCCTCGGCCCATTGCCTGGACGTAGGCCCGGCGAGTTCGAGCACCAGCTTGCGGCGCACGGCTTCGGGGAACTGCGACCAGTCATTGACCGGCACCATGAAGGCGCCCGGCCCGCCGATCACGCAATCAGTGTAGTACTGGTCGAGATCGTCGACATCATAGGCGCTTGTCAGCCCGCCATTGGTCATCAACGGCAAGCCGTTGATGGTGATTCCCTGCCGGATCACGTCGTTGCGGACGATATCGACCGGCGGCCCCTGATTGTTCGGCCCGTCCCCCGAAACGTCGATCACTCGTTTCAAGCCCTGAAACTGGCTCTCGGCGAACAAATCCGCGCCGAACTCCAGCGCGCTGGAGATCGAGGTCCGCCGCGCGCTGTTGGGCGGCTGGGCCGAAAGCTGCGACGCCACCCGCTCGGCATCGGCAGGCGAAGCAATCGTCGTCCACGGCACGATGACGTGGTGCGACGTGCTGCCGGCCCATTCGAAATAGGTGATCGCGATCTTGCCATGCACGCCGTCGGCAATCGCCTGCAAAACCTTGTCGTGGGTAAGCGCCGCTGCGTAACCCCGCCTCTGGATGTCGAGCTCGTCCGGCGACATGGACAAGGAAACATCGACGGCCAGCACCAGTTCGATGTCGACCGCTTCGGCGGCCCGGCCTGCCGAGGCAGCAATAACGGTCAGCGCCAAAGAGACGCCGGCTGCGAGTGCATGTCTGGCGCGAAACAGACGAGACATGACGCAAGGTTACGCGAAAACCACCGCTTGAAAAGAAAAGGCAGGGAAGAACCCGGGCCTTTTCTCTTCACGATTTCGCGACCACGGGCAAAACCCGTTAACTACGCGGCTTCAAATTCTCCGGATCGTAGAGCGGCTTGTAGCCTATTGCCGTCACCTCGGCCGGAAAGGTCTGGCCGAAATATTCGACGGAGAGCTTACGGCCTTCCGTGCAATAGGCCCACGGCAGATAGGCAAGCGCGATGTTTTTGCCGATCGTCGGCCCATAAGCGACCGAAGTGGTGAAGGAGCGGCGACCGAGCTCGTCGACCAGCGTCTCGCCCGTCTCCGGGTCCATCACCGGCATCATGCCAACGGGATAACGCGCAACCCCCTTGGAATCGAGATTGTCGGTCATGACCAGCGTGCACAGCATCGCCGGCTGATTTTTCCGCGCGCGGTATTCTTCGTGCTTGGCCTTGCCACGGAAATCCGCCTCCTTGACCTTCGGCCGGGCAAGATCGGCCTCAAGCAAATTGTACTCGGTCAGAAGATCCGCGTTCTGCAGGCGAAGGCTTTTTTCCATGCGGCGCGAGTTGGCGTAGGTTTCGACGCCGAACGGCATGACTCCCGTCGCGCGCAGCGCGTCCCACACGGCAAGGCCGTCCTCGTAGCGCATGTGCAGTTCCCACCCCTGCTCGCCGACATAGGAGATGCGGAATGCGGTGACCTCCTTGCCGGCGATCTTCACGGGCTTGATCGCGGCAAACGGGAAGTTTTCGGGCGTGAGACCCGCTGGATCCTCGACGACCTTCTGTAGCGTCGCGCGCGCGTTGGGCCCCCAGATGCCGACGGTAACGTATTTCTCGGTCACGTCGGTGACGGTGACATCGAAGCCTTTGTCCTCTGCCACCCTCCTGACGTAGTGAAAGTCGCGCGGTCCGGCATCGGCGCCGTCGATGATGCGGCAGCGGTCGGCCAAGCGGATGACGGTGAGGTCGGCGCGCACCATGCCCTCGTCGTCGAGAAAGTGCGTGTAGATGCCCTTGCCGATATTGGCGTCGCCGCCGATCTTGGCCGCGCACAGCCATTCCATCAGCGCGACATGATCGGGGCCTTCGACATCGATGATGGCGAAATGCGACAGGTTCACGATACCGCAATCCTCACTCATGGCGAGATGCTCGGCATTGGAAACGCGCCAGAAGTGGCGGCTGTCCCATTCATTTTCGCGTACAGGAACGCGATTGCCGTATTTCTCCAGCAGGTGCTCGTTGGCGGCGTAACCGTGGGCGCGCTCCCAGCCGCCGAGTTCCATGAAATAGCCGCCGAGCTCCTTCTCGCGTTCGTAGAACGGCGAGTGGCGCACATTGCGGCCGGTCGCATAGGGCTCGCGCGGATGCACGGCCGGATTGTAGACTTTCTGGGCAGCCTCGCCGCAGCGGCCCTCGATGAATTTTTCTTCCATCTGGTGTGGATAGAAGCGGGAATAGTCGAGCCTGTTATGGTCGATCGGCGTGCGGCCGTCTGTCATCCAGTCGGCGATGAGCTTGCCCATGCCCGGGCCGTCCTTGACCCATACCGCAACCGCATACCACAGCCCCCTCACCTTCTGGCTCTCGCCCATGGAGGGGCCGCCGTCGGTGGTCACCTGCAGGAGCCCGTTGAAGGAGTGGCTTTCATTGTAGCCGAGTTCGCCCAGTATAGGCGTCAGCTCCATCGCGCGTTCCAGCGGTTCGATGATCTGGTCCATCTCCAGGTCGCGCTGCGACGGCGAAAGCCGCGACTCGTGCTTTTCCAGAAGGTCGCGCGGGTGGCACAGGCGCGGGTTCTTTTCCTCGTAGTAGCCCCACTCGATCTGCCCGCCTTCGGCGGTCCTGGGGTCGCCGGTGTCACGCATGTAGGCAGAGTTGCCCTGATCGCGCAGCAGCGGCCAGCCGATCTCCTTGCCTGTGCCGGCAAATTCGGTGTACGGGCCGAAGAAGGTCAAGGGATGGTCGACCGGCATGACCGGCAGGTCCTCGCCCGCCATTTCCGCGATCAGCCGGCCCCAGATGCCGGCGCACACCACCACATGGTCGGCATGAATGGTGCCGCGGTCCGTCACCACGCCCTTGATCCGCCCGTTCTCGATGACCAGCGATTTGGCCGGAGTGTTGGCGAAGGCCCTGAGCTTTCCGGAAGCTTCGCCCTGATCGACAAGCTTGCCCGCGACCGTCTGCGAGCGCGGGATGACAAGACCGGCATCGGGATCCCACATGCCGCCCTGCACCAGATGCTCTTCGATCAGCGGGAATTTTTCCTTGATCTCGGCGGGTTCGATGAGGCGTGCGCGGGTCCCGAAAGCCTTGGCGGAGGCCACCTTGCGCTTGATCTCCTCCATGCGGTCATCGTCGCCGACGCGGGCGACCTCGAGGCCGCCGACCCGCGCGTAGTGGCCCATCTTCTCGTAGAAATCGATGGAGTAGAGCGTCGTCCAGCAGGACAGGAAGTCGTGGCTGGTGGTGTAGCAGAAGTCCGACGCGTGCGCCGTCGACCCGATGTCGGTCGGGATGCCGGACTTGTCGATGCCGACGATGTCATCCCATCCCCGCTCGATCAGGTGATGGGCCACCGACGCGCCCACGATACCGCCCAGCCCGATGATGACGACCTTCGCCCGTTTCGGAAACTCTGCCATTGCCCACGACTCCGACATCAAATTTTCGGCAGACTATAGGCCGGCCTCGAGCGATTGCAGCCTGTTTGCGACATCGCCCCAAAACCGCGCGACCTCGATTGCACTTCAAGCTAGATTTGTAACGGCCATTAACGTTTTGGCATCGCTGCAAATGGTAAATACCGTCCGGGGCGATGGGACGGAATCTACTGGCGGCACCGCCGGCCGGATCTCGTGGAGCGTGCGAGGCACGCAGGATGCGGAAACGCGACATATGAGCATTGCGGTCAACAAGAAAGGCGGCGCGGGCATCTCTCGATTCTCCCTGTCATCGCCGTGGACGATCCTGGCGCTCGCCGTGGCGACCGTGGCCATTCTCCTCTCGCTTCCGATACGGCTGCCCGTCGGCCCCATGTATTGGGACGTCATCATCTACTACGATGCTGCCAACCGCATTTTCAGTGGCCAGGCGCCGGTCATCGACTTCTTCACGCCGGTGGGGCCGCTGGGCTACTATCTCTTTGCCGGCCTTTTGTGGGTGTTCCCGAACGCGCAGCCCACCCTGCTCGCGCACTGGTCCCTGCTGCTGATTACCGCGCCGCTGATGGCGATGCTGCTGTGGCATGTCGACCGCAAATCGCGCGGCATCGCCCTGGCGCTGCTGCTGCCGTTTCTGCTGTTTGCGCTGCTGCCCTTCAACACGCGCGCCTTTTACCCGTTCCCGGGTTCGGATGGTTTCGGCATCTACAACCGCCAGATCTGCCAGGTCCTCTACATCCTCGTGGCTGCCCTGCTGTTCGTGAAGGATCGGCTCAGCCTTGGCCTGATGATCGCGATCATCATGACGGCCCTGTTCCTGCTGAAGATCACCGGCTTCGTCGCCGGCGGCATCATCTGCGCGTTCGCCTTCCTGGCCGGACGCGTGCCGCTGCGCGTCGCGCTTGCATCGCTCGCATTGTTTGCGGCAACATTGGTGCTGGCGGAACTTTCCAGCGGCCTGGTGAGCGAATACGTCGCCAACATCATCAGCCTCGTGCAGATGAACAGCGGCACCCTTCTGCCTCGCTTCCTGCAGGCGACATCGCTGAATTTCGGCATCGTGCTGACGACTTCGGCGCTGATCGCAGCCCTTGCATGGAGCGACTGGGCTGGCCTCAAACAGCGCGTGGCAAACCTTTTCCAATCGTTCGGAATTGCAAGCTTCAACAAGCTGCTCGACCATCGCTTGTTCTGGCTGGGTGCGGTTCTGTTTGCCGGTATCCTGTTCGAGACCCAGAACACCGGTAGCCAGGCGATGATCTTCCTCTGGCCGGTGGTCCTTGCCGTCCTCATGGATTCGCGCTTTCTCCTGGCACGCCCCATCCAGCTGGTGGTGGTCGCGGGCCTGGCGGCCGCCGTCGCCTTCCCGCCGGCGGTCGTGCTGATCGAGCGCGCCGCGAGGGCCTATATAGGCAGCACCAAGAACCTGCCGCTCGAAAATGCCAACCTGAAGTCGCTGGGCGCCATCAACATGCGAAGCGAAGTGGCGATGCGCGCCGAGCACATGCTCAGATTCTATCCGGAGCATCGGGCGCTCTACGACGATATGATCAACGTCGGCGAATTGCCGACCCCGATGCTCTATTCCGATTTCGACTTCCAGGTCGTCTACCTCACCGCCGTCGACCGGGCGATCGATTCGATCAAGGCGTTGGAGGCGGCCAAGGGCATCCGTTTCGAAACGATCATGTCGCTCAACTTCGTCAACCCGTTCCCGTGGCTGATGGATCGTTCGGCACCCCTGCATATCGCCATCGGCGCCGACCCGATGCGCGCGGTGCCGGACCCTGGCTCGGATGAAGAGCAAGCCACCGCGGACGCCGATCTCGTGCTTTATCCAACCTGCCCGCCGACCACCGCCAACGCGATGCTTCACGAGATGTATGCCCCCGCGCTCACCAAGCACATCCGGATGAAACTCGACGCCTGCTACGACGCTTATGTCCATCCCCGGTTTGCGGCACTGTTCTCGCAGTAACCCTGAGCGACGGCGGGGAACCGAGGCTGCGACCAGCCCGAAGGGCCGCTACGTACGGCCAAGAAAAAGGCCGGGGTCCAGCCCCGGCCTTTCTATATTCAACGTTATGCCGTCTTTACTTCACCTGGCTTTTCACAAAATCCTTGACGATGGCCACGATGCCGCGCCCCAAGAGGCTGTCCATCGCATCGACGAGCCGGTCGGCATGTTCGCGCTGGCAGATCAGCGGCGGCAGCAGCCGGATGACATTGCGGTTGTATTCGGTGAAGGCGACCAGCACGTCGTAATCGCGCAGCAGAAGCGCGCCGACGAAGCCGGACAACGAGCCCTTCAGCTTGTCGTCCAGCATCGAGACCACCGGGCGCAGCACCATCGGCAGCGTCTGCGAAAAGTCGTGGAACTCCAGGCCGATCATGAAGCCCTTGCCACGCACGTCCTTGATGATCTTCGGATATTTTGCCTGCAGCGCCTGAAGCCTGTTGAGCAGATAGTCGCCGGTGACGGCGGCATTTTCGATCAGCCCTTCGTCATAAAGCACATGCAGCGTCTCGATGGCGGTGATCGAAGCCTCGCCGATGCCGCCAAAGGTGGCGGCGGCGTGGATCATCGCCGTTTTCGGTGTACCGTATGCCTTCATATAGACGTCGCGTTTGGCGATCATGGCCGCCATGGCCGACTTGCCGCCGCCGAGCGACTTGGCGACCGCCGTCACGTCCGGCACGACGCCGTAATGCTCGAAGGCGAAGAAACGGCCCGAACGGCCGACGCCGCACTGCACCTCGTCGGCGACCCACAGCACGCCATACTGGTCGCACAACGCCCGGAGCTTCTGCCAGAATTCGGCGGGCGCCTGCACGATGCCGCCGCCGCCCTGGATGGTTTCCAGAACGATGGCGCCGATTTCAGGATCGGACTTGAATGCCCGCTCGATGGCGTCGATATCGCCGAACGGCACCCGCACCGTATTGTCGGTCAGCTTGAACTCGCCGCGGTAAAGCTGGCCGTCGGTAATCGCCAGCACGCCCTTGGTTTTTCCGTGGAATGAGTTCTCGGCATAAACAACCTTCGGGCGCTTTGGCCCGGCGGCGCGCTCGGCGATCTTGATCGCCGCTTCCATGGCTTCCGAGCCGGACGAGCCGAGGAACACCATGTCGAGGTCGCCCGGCGCGATCTGCGCAAGATTGTGCGCGAGTGCGGCCGCATATTGCGACATGAAGGCGATGGCGATCTCGTGGCGTTTTTCGTCCTGGAACTTTTCGCGCGCCGCGATGATGCGCTTGTGGTTGTGCCCAAGCGCCAGCGATCCGAATCCGCCGAAGAAATCGAGGATGCGGCGGCCGTTCTGGTCGACATAGAACATGCCTTCCGCCGTCTCGATCTTGATCTTGTGGAAGCCGAGCAGCTTCATGAAGTGCAGCTGGCCGGGATTGAGATGCGCCTTGAACAGGTCGGTCATGCGGGCGACGTCCATCGCCTTGGATTCCTCGACGCTGATCATCGCCGGCTTGACGATCGCCGCCGGCGACAATGCCGGAGCGTTGACGACGGCGCGGGCGTCGTCTGTCTTGGGTTTGGTCATGGCGGTCATCTTTGTCTCCCTCGCAGCCCGATCTATTCGGCCGGTACGTGGTTGGCGGCCACTGTATGACCGTCTTTCTTGGCGCGATATTCCTTGTAGGCGGCGATCAGCATGTCCTCGTCGCGGTATTGCGGAACCCAGCCGAGCTGGCGCTCCCCCTTCGAAACGTCGAGCACGCATTCCTCATCGGCGATCAGATACTGTTCCGGATCCATGATCGGCATGTTGATCAGATCGAGCAGATCGAGCGTCCGCTTCACCGCCCAGCCGGGTGTCGGGATCAGCAGGGACTTCGAACCGGCGTGCCGGATCAGGTCGCCGAGCAGCTTGCGCACCGGCGGCGGGTTGAGCGAGCCCAGATTGTAGGCTTCGTTGGGCACGCCTGCCTTCCAAGCAAGCCGCGCCGCTTCGGCGCAGTCGAACACCGAGATGAATTGGTACGGATTCCTGCCGGAGCCAATCATCGGCACCGGCAGGTTCATGTCGATCAGCTTGAACAACTTTTCCAGAATGCCGAGACGGCCGGGACCGATGATCAGCCGCGGGCGGAACAGCGAAATGTTCATGCCGCGCTTGCGCCATTCGGCGGCAAGCTCCTCGGTCTTCAGCTTCGACCAGCCGTATTCGCCGAGCGGCGCCACCGGATGTTCTTCGGTCATCGGATAGGTGACGGTGTGGCCGTAGATCATGTCGGTAGTGAAGTGCACCAGCCTCGGCGCATCGACCCGGTCCATCGCCTTGATGATGTTTTCGGTGCCGTGCACGTTCACCGGCCAGAAGAAGTCATGCCGCTTGGCGCGCACCTGGATCGGCGACAGCATTTTTGCCGACAGATTGTAGACCATGTCGTCGGCGCGGATACCCACCTTGGCCACCGACGCGGGGTCGGTGACATCGCACTCCACGAACGTCCCCTTGCGGTAATGCGTCAGGTCGCTCTTGACGATGTCGGCGACGACGACCTCCTCGCCATCGGCGATCAGCTTTGGCGCAAGATGGCGGCCGACGAAGCCGTCGCCTCCGAAAATGATGTGTCTCATCGTGTCAACTCGCTTGTACTGACGCTCTGTTCTGGGGTGCTTGCCTCTGCATGGCCACTGCCGCCCTGGGCGATCAGCACGGTGCCAATGCAGATGAAGGCGATGCCGGCGATGCGCCAGGCGTTCAGATCTTCGTGGAAGACGAAGTAGGCGAACACCGCGACCGCCACATAGGCAAGGCTGAGGAACGGATAGGCAAAGGAGAGCTCGACCTTGGACAAGACGTAGAGATGCGATGCCATCGAGATCACGAAGGTGCAAAGGCCGAGGAAAACCCACGGGCTGAACACGATCTGCAAAAGCTTCAGCACCGGGTTGGCGCCCTCGAAGCTGATCGATCCGAGCGACATCATGCCGTGCTTCAGCATCAGCTGCGCTGCGGCGTTGGTCATCACTGTAAAGAGTATGAATCCGAGATATTTCATGCTTTCCACCTGCCGACGACACTTCTACACAAACACAAAAATAATTCGTGAAACAACCTCTAAAATTCGAATAAGATCACGTTTATCTCTTTGTTTACCAACAATAATTCAAAGGCATATCAAGCCGCCGCCTGTCCCGCGCCCGCACCTGGCGATGCCAGCCGCATCGCGGTGCGCGACCAGAGGTCCGACATGAAGGCGGGATCGCGCGCGGCCTCCAGCTTCTGCCAATTCGGGAAGGATGCGGCAAAGACTTCGGCGCCCATGCGCGCATCCTTGTAGGGGTTGACCGCGCCGCCAGCGCCCACCGTGATGGCATCGAGCCGTTCCAGCAGCTTCAGGGTGGTAACACCGCGGTTCGGAAAGTCGAGCGTCAGCGTGTAGCCCGGACGCGGAAACGACAAAAGCCCGGGCGAGCGCATCGCGCCGAACCGTTTCAGCACAGTCAGGAAAGAACCCTGCCCGGCCCCCTGCGCGGCGGCCAGCAGGTCCGGCACCGCCTGCCGTGCTGCCCCTTCGGGTACCACGCTCTGGTGCTGGAACAGCCCGTTCGGCCCGTAAAGCCGGTTCCAGTCGCGCACGCCGTCGAGCGGAAAGAAGAAACCCTGGTAGCCGCTCGCATGCGGAGCTCGCGCCTTGCCTTTCTTCCAGCGGTAGGCGGCGTTGAAGGCCTTGAGGAAGGGGCGGTTGAGCACGTTGAGTGGTGGCTGGAATGGCACCGAAAGCCTGGAGCCGACCGCTGCCGCGCTGCGCGCGCCGTAGCCGGAATGATTGCCAGTCATCAGCAGGCCGCGGCCGGCGCCTTTTCCCGAAGCGAGCTGGTCGATCCAGGCGACCGCATATTCGTTGGCGGCATCCGCCGCCTCGGCCATGTCGAAGAATTCGGCAAGGCTGCCGAACGGCGTCACTGTCTCCTCGACATCGAGGGAGGCAACCCGCATCAGCCGGATCGAGGCGTTCAGGATGATGCCTGTCAGGCCCATGCCGCCGATCGTCGCCGAAAACAGCTCCGGATTGTATTCCGGCGAGCAATGGTGAAGCTGGCCATCGGAACGCAGCAGCGTCAAGGCTTCGACATGGCGGCCGAACGTACCGCGGCGATGATGGTTCTTGCCGTGAACGTCGTTGGCGATGGCGCCGCCGAGCGTCACGAACTGTGTACCGGGAACGACCGCCGGAAAGAACCCGAACGGCGCGGCATGCGCAATGATGTCGCAAAGCAGCGCGCCGGCCTCGGCCACGATGACGCCTGTCCCTGCGTCGAAGCCCAGGATACGGCTCTTTGGCCGCATATCGACGATGGAGCCAGCCGTGTTCTGGCAGGAATCGCCATAAGAGCGGCCATTGCCGTAGGCAAGCAGCGAGCCCGCGCTGGCCTCGCCAGACTCCAGACGGGCGATCGCCTCATCGGCGCCGATTGCCCGGCGCGTCGGCGCAACGGTTCGGCCGAAGCTTTCATACGGCGTCATCGCTCAGATGCCTGCCATCAGCATGAGGACGGCGCCAATCGCCACCACCACCTGGCTGCGCCAGTCGCGGATGATGAAAACGACGGGATCGTCATGCATCTCGTCGCGGCGCGCCAGAATCCACACGCGCATCGTCAGGTAGAGCACGATCGGCGCCAGCGGCCACACCAGCCACGGTTTGGCATAGAGTTCGCGCACCGCGTCGCTGTCGATATAGAGCGCCAGCACCAGCGCCGACGAGAAGGCGGAGGCCATGCCGGCCTGCGCGACAATCTCCTGATCCTCGGCGCGGTAACCCCGGCCGGCGATCCGTTCGCCGACCGGCAGCGGCGTCGAACGCAGTTCAACGTAACGCTTCACCAGCGCCAGCGACAGGAAGAAGAAGATCGAGAAGGCGAGCAGCCAGAACGACACATCGACGCCGGTCGCGGCAGCACCGGCAAGAATGCGCATCGTGTAGAGGCCGGCAAGCGTCAGCACGTCGATCAGGAGCATGCGTTTGATCGAGAAAGAATAGGCGGTGGTGATGACGAGATAGGCCACCAGAACGCCCATGAATTCGATCGGCAGGAAGAGCGCCGTGGAGAGGCTAACAGTCAAAAGCACGGCGACCGAGGCAAAGCCGAACGGCATCGACAACAGCCCACTGGCGAACGGCCGGTTACGCTTGGTCGGGTGACGGCGGTCGAGGGCCAAGTCGAAGAAATCGTTGACGATGTAGATCGCCGACGCGGCAGCGCTGAAGGAGATGAAGGCCAGCACGCATGACAGCATCATGCCGACGTTGAAATATTCGTGGCTGAGCACCATCGGCACGGCGATGAGCCCGTTCTTCAGCCATTGATGCGCCCGCAGCATCTTGACGACGGTCTTGATCGTCGGCTTCGGCGTTTCCAGTAATTCGCCGCCACGCGTCGATTGCCAGCGCGCGGCATGGCGGTCCGGCGCAACGACGATCGCCTCGCGCGCCGAATCGAAGACCTTGAGGTCGTGGCGGCTGTTGCCGGCATAGTCGAACCCGCAGTCGCCATAGGCTTCGACCAGCGCTGCTTGTTTGCGACCCGACGTCAAGTTGTGGGCCTCGTCCGTCGCCAGCACCTTGTCGAATATGCCGAGATGCGCGGCAATCGCTTCGGCGAACTTGCGCGGGGTGCCGGTGGCAAGGACGATCTCACGGCCGGCGGCGCGCTCGTCGCGCAACCGCGAAAGAACTTCCGCGCGATAAGGGAGCCCGCCGGCGTCGATGTCGACCCGCGCCGCGATCTCGCGCTTAAGCCGGGCCGGCCCCGAAGACAGCCACACAGGCACCAGGAACAGGAACAGCGGGTTTTTCCGCAGTAGCAGGAAGAGGCCTTCCCACAAAAGGTCGGTCGCGATCAGCGTGCCATCGAGGTCGACTGCCAGAGGTATCGCCTGATTGTCAGATAGCGTATCCATTTCTTCCGCCCATGCTCCCGCCAACGCCTTCGGGCGCTCCCTCGGGCGATATAGCCGCGAAGACGAAAACGACCGTTAAACCGGCCGGCCCCGCGGGTAAACTGGCGCGAAATTCATAGTACAGAGTTAACCGGCTGCTACCAGAGCGCGTAAAAAGGCCGAGCAATTCTGCCCGGCCTGTCTAATACTTGCAGGTGCGGCTTACTTGATCTTGGCGACGCCGCCGGAGATCTCGATGGTTTCGGAGCCGGTCAGCGCTTCGCGGTCGCCGTTCGGCATCGTCACAAAGCAGCCGGACTGGCAGAATTCCACCGTCTCGCCCGCAGCCAGCGCAAGCTCGTTCTTGCTGCCGCCCTCGGTCACGATCAGCGTGCGTGGCTCGGCATCCTTGTTGACGGCGCTCGCCGTGATCCCCTGCCCACTGAGGGCAAGCAGCGCAGCAATCGCGACACAGAATCTCTTCATTGCACTATCGGTGTCTCCACCGCCTCTGTTGCCCAGAGAAAGCCACTGCCTTTCTCCTGTGCAACCTTATAGGAGAGCGTAGCTGAACGGCAACTGAATGCTGCGTTCAGCCTGCCGTGGGTCGGATTTCAGGCTAGTCCGGATCGGGGACCTTTTTTTTGCGGCGCGAAACCGGTTTCGCCGGCTCGTCCGCGCCGTCCCCCTCCTCGGCGACGCGTGTTGACGGCTTAACCTCCGCCCGCGGCGTCGACGGGATGTCGATGCCGGCCGTGCCCAACGCGTCGAGCACGGCAAAGCGGATATCGTTCTGCACGACGGCGCCGTTGAGGATGTCGGCCAGGAATACGCGGATTTCGAACTCCTGTGCGGCCAGACCCAGATTCACGAACAGCACGAAAGGCTCGGGGTTTTTCAGAACCAAAGGGTGGCTCTTGGCAACGTCGAGCAGGATCGCGTGCGCTTGCCTGGCGTCGAAGCCGTAGGCGACATTGACCTTGATGTCGACGCGGCCAAGCTTGTTCTTGTGCGTCCAGTTGCCGACAGCGGCGTTGATCAGCTGCGAGTTCGGCAGGATCATCGTCTGGCGCTGGAACGTCTCGATCTCGGTGGCGCGCACGCTAATCTTCTTGACCGTGCCCGAGACATCGCCGGCAACGATCCAGTCGCCGACCTTGAACGGCCGCTCGGCCAGCAGGATCAGCCCCGAAACGAAGTTGGACACGACGTTCTGCAGGCCGAAACCGATACCGAGCGAGAGACCGCCGGCAATCAGCGCCAGGTTCGAAAGGTTGATGCCGGCAGCGGAGACGCCGACCAGAGCGGCCAGCGCCAGGCCGGCATAGCCGACGACAGTGCGGATCGAGTTGCGCACACCGGCATCGACCTTGCCGCGCGCCATCACCGAACCATCCAGCCAGCCCTGGAACCAGCGCGTCAGGAAATAGCCGAAGACGAAGACGAGCAGCCCGGTCAGCACGCCGATCAGCGAGAAGGAGACCGAGCCGATCTTGATTTCCGTCGCCAGTTTGTAGGCCCACGCCGTGATATCGCCCGGCTGGAAACCCCACATGAACAGGATCAGCGGCAGGCCGAGCACCACCACGATCAGGTTGATGGCGACGCTGACCACCAGGCCAAGCTGATCGATTGTCGTCTCGTCGAGGCCGAAGACGCGCGCCACCCGCTGACCGAGCGCGGTGTTGGCGAAGGCTCCCTCGTCGGAGATCGCCCGCGCCGACAGGAAACCGATATACATCGTCGCCAGGACGGCGCCGGTGAGCACGACCTGCGCCGACAGGAAGCGGGCAAAGCCGATATAGCCGAGCAATGCCGCAACGATGGTCAAACTGCCCAGGAAATAGAGCGCAAAGCGCAACAGGGGATGCCAGCGTTTCGGCTTGCCGTTTTCGTCGACGAACGGCCGCACAAGGCCGATCAGGATCATCGGAATGCCGGTCAGGACGGTTGCCGCGAGGCTTTCGCCGACCGTCAGCGACAGCGGCGACCCCAGCACCTGGTAGACCTTGCTCAGGAAGAAATCGGCGCCTGTGAAAAACGCCGTCGCCGAGACCAGCCACAGCAGCAGCCTCGCGGCGGGCGTCTCCACCGCGATCAGCCGCCAATTAGGCAGGCGCGGCGACAGCACCGCGCTGGCGAGACGATGAACAAAGAAGAAGATGCCGATAACGATGAACAGCGCCGTCATTACCTCGCCGATATCGGCGCGCAGCACGGCAAAATAATCGTAGAGCAGATAGACGGTCGTGAGGAAGACACCCACTGCCGCCGTGGGCAGCAACGTCGACCAGAATGCCACCGACAGGCGGCTGAGATAGGACGGGTTCTCGTTGGCCGGATCGGCGACGAAAAGCCGGCCGAAAAAGCGCCTTCCGCCGACCAGAAGCACCATCGCCGCGAGCAGCCCGAAGAAGGTCGCCGCCAGCATCGAGCTCAGCTTGAATTGCACCACGAACCGAATCCACGACGCTATCCTGCGGTAGAGGTCGTCCGTCGCGGTGCCGAATGCGTCGACGACCTCGCCGGCGAGTTCGAAGTTGATGTCGGTGCGCTTGGTCAGAAGGTTGGCGAACAGATCTCGCCGCATTTCAGCGATCTGGTTGACCAGGTTGTTGATACGAATCGACAGGTTCTCGGCGACCCCGAGCAATCCGTTGATCTCGGCCTTTTCAGCGGCGAGGCGCTGACGTTCCTGCGTCACCACCTCCGGCTCTATCGCATCGTCCTTGGCAGGCGGCGGTCCGAGCTGCTCCAGCCGCGCGTTGATTTCCGTCAGCCGCGGCCGGAACGCCTGGCCGCTAATCAAGAGCTGCCGCCCGATATCCTCGAGCTGAAGCCTGATCTCGACCAGTTCGGCGTCGTCCTCGGCCTCCGCCGTGATCTGCTTTTCGAGGCCGTCCGTCTTCAGCGTCAGTTGATCGATGACGTTCTGTTGTTCGCCGACGACCTGGCTGCCGAGCTGGCCGACCGCCTGCGCCGCCGCAACCAACGGCATCGCCGCCGCAACGAGCAGAATGAGAAGAGCGGCGAGGCGCCGGAAAACGGTTGGGAGCATGATGTCGGTACGGCTCATGGCCAAATCGAAGCAGGGCGAAAAGTCAGCCCTTGATAAAGACGCCTGCCGCCGGGGGCAAGCCGCGTCGCCGCCGCGGCAGGAGTCGGCCAGTCGAAAGGCGATGGCGCAATATTGGCTTTGGTGCGTCGGCGTGATCTATAGTCTGCCGCATCGCCCCCACATGGATGAATCATAAATGGCGGAATATTCGGCCCTTTCGCTGCTGAAAAACGCGTTCTCCGGGAACCGCGACTGGAAACCGGCCTGGCGCAAGCCGGACCCCAAGCCGAGCTACGATGTGATTATTGTCGGCGGCGGCGGGCACGGGCTATCGACGGCCTATTACCTGGCCAAGGAGCACGGAATCACCAACGTCGCAGTGCTTGAAAAGGGCTGGCTGGGTTCCGGCAACGTTGGCCGCAACACCACGGCGGTGCGCTCCAACTATCTGCTGCCGCAGAATATCCGGTTCTACGAACACTCCATGAAGATGTGGGAAAACCTCTCCCACGACCTCAACTACAACGTCATGTTTTCGCAGCGCGGCGTGCTGAACATCGCCCATACGCCGGCGCAGCTCGACGACTTCGCGCGGCGAGGCAATGCCATGCGCCACCTCGGCGCCGACGCGCATCTGATGACGCCCGCCGAGATGGCCCGCCGCGTCCCCGGCCTCGATGTGTCGAAATCGGCCCGCTTCCCCATCTATGGCGGCCTGATGCAGGAACGCGCCGGCACGGCACGCCATGACGCGGTAGCGTGGGGTTATGCACGCGGCGCAGACCGGCGCGGCGTCGATCTCCTGGAAAATTGCGAGGTCCAGGGTTTTATCAAGGACGGCGACCGGGTCGTCGGCGTCAACACCTCGCGCGGCGAGATCCGCGCCAAGAAAGTCGCGGTCGCGGTTGCCGGCTCGACCGGGCACGTCATGCGCATGGCCGGCGTCGAGCGCATGCCGATCGAGAGCCACACACTCCAGGCCTTCGTGTCGGAATCGCTGAAACCCTTCCTCGACACCGTGGTTACCTTCGGCATGGGGCACTTCTACATGTCGCAGTCCGACAAGGGCGGCCTCGTCTATGGCGGCGACATCGAGGGCTACAACAGCTATGCGCAACGCGGCAATCTTCCCATCGTAGAAGAAGTGATGAGCGAGATGCTGGCGCTGTTCCCGAGCCTCGCGCCGGTGCGCGTGCTGCGTTCCTGGGGCGGCGTCTGCGACATGTCGATGGACGGCTCGCCGATCATCACGACCGGCCCGCTGCCCGGCATGTACCTGAATTGCGGCTGGTGTTACGGCGGCTTCAAGGCTACCCCGGCTTCCGGCTGGTGTTTCGCCCACACCATTGCCAAGGACCAGCCGCACCATTTCAATGCGCCCTTCACGCTCGACCGTTTCCATCGCGGCGCGGTCATCGACGACAAGGGCCAGGGCGCGACCCCAAGGCTGCATTAGGACCAAACGAATGTTGATCACCTGTCCTTATTGCGGCCCGCGCGACGTTTCCGAATATACCTATCAGGGCGACGGCAACCGCGCCCGCCCAGACGCCGGGTCGACCGACAACCAAGCCTGGAATTCCTATGTCTACGACCGCCTGAACATCGCCGGCGAACACCACGAGATCTGGCAGCATTCCGGCGGCTGCCGGGCGCATCTCGCCGTCAGCCGCAACACGCTGACCCACAAGGTTTCGGCAGTCGCTTTCGCGCGCGATGCCGGCCACCGCAAATCCGACCGTCACCGCAAGAGCGGGGGCGCTGCATGAGCCCGCGCCGCATCGATACCGGTGGCCGCCGCGTCGACCGTGACCGCGGCATCCGCTTCACGTTCGACGGCAAACCCTACAGCGGCCATCCCGGCGACACGCTTGCCTCGGCCCTGCTTGCCAACGGCGTTACCCTGTTTGGCCGCTCATTCAAATACCATCGCCCGCGTGGCGTATTGACGGCAGGCGTCGACGAGCCCAATGCCCTGGTGACGGTGCTGAAGGGCAACATCCGCGAGCCCAACATCCCGGCGACCCAGCTCGAAATCTATGACGGGCTGACGGTCGTCAGCCAGAACCGTTTCCCGTCGCTCTCCTTCGACATCGGCGCGGCAAACCAGCTCGGCGGCAAGCTGCTTGGCGCCGGCTTCTACTACAAGACGTTCATGGGACCGGTGGTCGGGCCGCTGAAAGGCACCCGGTTCTGGATGTTCTGCGAATATTTCATCCGCCGCGCTGCCGGCCTCGGCCGCGCCGGCTATGACAAGGATTCGGCGCGCTACGAGCGCACCAACGCCTTTTGCGATGTGCTGGTGGTCGGCTCAGGCCCAGCCGGCCTGATGGCGGCGAAGGCCGCCGCTCAAAGCGGAAAGCGCGTCATCCTTGCCGAACTGGAGCCGCGTTTCGGCGGTTCGGCCAACTGGTCGAGCGAGACCATCGACGGCATGCCCGCCGCAGACTGGGCGCAAGCCACGATTGCCGAACTTCGCGAACGCAAAAATGTCCGGCTGCTCCCCCGCACCACGGTCTGGGGATACTACGACGACAACATGCTTGCCGCGCTGGAGCGCGTGAGCGACCACAAGCGCGATGCAGCCAAGGGCGAGCCGCGGCACCGCTACTGGTCGATCCGCCCGGGCGCCGTGGTTCTTGCCACCGGCGCCTTCGAGCGCCCGCTGGTTTTCCCCGGCAACGACCGTCCCGGCGTCATGCTGGCGGGCGCCGCCGAGCGTTACGCCGCTGAATTCGGCGTGCTGCCCGGCCGCAAGATTGCGGTATTCGCCAACAATGACGGCGCTTATGGTACTGCCCTTGCGCTGAAAAAATCCGGCGCCGAAATCGTGGCGATCGTCGATGTGCGCCGACAGGTTTCGGAGGCCGCTCACGCCGCGGCCCTTTCGACCGGCGGCGAGTTTCTGGCAGGCCATGCCGTCGTCGCGACCGAGGGCGGCACAAAGCTCTCAGGCGTCAAGGTACAGATCTTCGACGCGGCGACAGGTGCGCTATCCGGCGATCCGCGCAGCATCGACGCCGACTGCCTGATCGTCTCGGGCGGCTGGTCGCCGGTCATCCATCTTGCCAGCCAGGCCGGCGTCAGCCCGCAATGGGATGACGACCGCCAGGCCTTCCTGCCGCCGAAACCGACGCAGAACTGGATCGGCGCCGGCGCCTTCAACGGCAGCTTCTCGACCGCAGCAGCACTCTCCGAAGGCGACGCGGCAGGGCGCCAGGCCGCCGGCGAAACCGACGGCCCGGCCGAAGAATTGCCGAATGTCGACGCCCCCGCGCTCCAATCCAATCCTGCCCCGGTCTTCGAGATCCGGACCAGCGGAAAAGCCTTCGTCGACTACCAGCACGACGTGACCGCCGAGGATGTCCGTCTCGCCCATCGCGAGGGTTTCGTCTCCGTCGAGCACCTGAAGCGCTACACCACGCTCGGCATGGCGACCGACCAGGGCAAGACCTCCAACGTGCCCGGCCTCGCCATCATGGCCGAGGCGCTGGGCAAACCGATCCCCGACGTTGGCACGACGCGGTTCCGCGCCCCCTTCGCGCCGGTCTCGATCGGCAGCCTCGCCGCCGAACGCTATGGCGACCTGAAGCCGGAGCGGCTGACGCCGATGCATGACTGGCACATCGAGCACGGCGCCACGATGTATTCGGCCGGCCTCTGGTACCGCCCGATGATCTACGGCCATTCCGGCGAGACGATCGAGCAGGCCTATGTCCGCGAGGCGAAGGCGGTGCGCGAAAAAGCCGGCATCGTCGATGTCTCGACGCTCGGAAAGATCGCCGTCCAGGGTCCCGACGCGGCCGAATTCCTCGACCGCGTCTACACCAACATGTTCTCCACCCTCGCCGTCGGCAAGGCGCGCTACGGCCTGATGCTGCGCGAGGATGGCTTCGTCATGGACGACGGCACCACCTGGCGGCTGGGCGAGAACGACTTCCTGATGACCACCACCACCGCCAATGCCGGCAAGGTCATGCAGCATCTGGAATATTTCCTGGATGTCGTCTGGCCGGACCTGAAGGTGCACCTGACTTCCGTCACGGACCAGTGGGCGGGCGCGGCGATCGGCGGACCCAAGGCGCGGGAAATCCTCGCCGCCTGCGTCACCGGAACCGCGGTCGACAACGAGGCGATGCCGTTCATGGGTATCGTTCACGGCGAGATCGCCGGCGTGGCGGTGATGATCTGCCGGCTCTCCTTTTCCGGCGAGATGGCCTTCGAGGTGTATTGCGGCGCCGGCCACGGCACCCATGTCTGGAAGGCATTGCTCGAGGCCGGCAAACCGTTCGGCCTTGTGCCTTACGGCCTGGAGGCGCTAGGCACCTTGCGCATCGAAAAGGGCCACGTCACCGGCGCCGAGATCGATGGCCGCACGACCGGCCGCGACCTGCATCTGGACTGGATGTTGTCGAAGAAGAAGCCGTTCATCGGCTCGGCCATGATGGATCGCGAGGGGATGACCGCAGAGGATCGGCTACAGCTTGTCGGTATCGTCTCGCTCGACAACCGGCCACTGAACGGTGGCGGACATATCGTCGAACAGGCAAACCCCGAAGATCCGGCCAACTCGCTGGGTCACATCACGGCAGCCTGTTATTCACCGGCGCTCGGCAAATTTATCGGGCTGGCTCTGGTCAAGGGCGGCAAGTCGCGCCACGGCAAACGCGCGTTTACGTCCGATCCGCTGCGCAACCGTTTCGGGCCGGTCGAGATCGTCAGCCACCATTTCTTCGACCCCGAAGGGAAGCGCATGCATGGTTGACGTCCTCTCCCCGCTGAAGCCGGTGTGGAAGCCCGGCACGCATGGCAACACAACGAGCGGTGTCGGTGTCGTGCTCACCGAGACGCAACCAGGCTCCATCGTTCAGGTCGCGGCATGGCCCGGTCAGGAGAAAAAACTGATCGCCGCGATCAAGACGGTGACCCGGCTTGCGCTGCCGGATGGTGCCGGCGGCGGCGTCGCCAGCGACAGCAAGGCGGCCTTCGGCATTGCGCCAGGCAAATTCCTGATCGTCGATCAGAATGAAGGGTTTGCGGCAATCCTTTCAGGCATCATGACGGCCGATATCGGGACAGTGACCGACCTTTCGCATGGGAGAACCGCGTTGAGGATTTCCGGCCCGAAGGCCGAATGGGTGCTATCGAAGTTCTTCGCCATCGACTTTTCGCTGCCGGCCTTCCCGGTGGGATCGGGCATATCGAGCGTCCACCACGACGTCTTCGCGCAGATCCAGCGCAGCGGCGCAGACCAGTTCGACCTCTATATTTTCCGGTCTTTTGCTCGTTCCTTCTGGATGGCGCTCGGCCACGCCAGCGAAGAAGTCGGCTACGAGGTGAGCTGAGGTCTCGGAAATCCTGCACCGCTTGCCGTTCAGGTCACTACTTCCTGTCGACCTGTCAGCCGTTCAGGCGGCACCCTCGCGTCCGCCCTGCGATTTGCGGTTGCCGGTTTCCACCTCGGCGGCGCATTCGGCTTCATATATGAGGTTCAGCAGGGTCGCGAGCTTCTTTGCATCCTCCGGCGCCAAGCCAGCAAGCGCATATCCCTGATAAGTGGCGGGAACATCCGCCATTTTGTCCCACACCGTCCAGTTGCCGCATGGGTCGGCAAAGCGTTCGAAGCGTCGAGGCAAATTTCTCTCCCGGTGGAATGCTGATCGGCCGGCATCGACGGCGGCAGGGGCACGGCGCAAAGAGCACGTAAGCCGCTAACGAAAAGTTTCACGGAAAAGTTGCAGCCCCGAAATTCCGGTCCGCCGGCGGTGGCGCTGCTTGCGACTCGGCGCCGTCATTGATACTTTTGGATCAATGGAGACGATGCAGGCACCATGATCACTTCGGCTCAGATTCGCGCCGCACGCAGCTTGATCGGCCTTTCGCAAGGCCAGGTGGCGCAGACCACGGGCCTCTCAATCCCGACAGTCAAGCGGGCCGAATCGGAAAAGGACGCGCCTGTGTCGCGCGCCGCAGTCGATGCGATCCGCAACGCATTGGAGAATGCCGGTGTCATTTTCATCGCCGAGGACGCCGAGGGAGCCGGGGTGCGCCTGCGCAAGTCCAGGCAGGCGGGAGGCCTGCGCCCCGAGGAGCTTAACGCAGCAAACGACGACTGAGGCAGGCCGCGTTCAACCGGCGACCACGTCGGCCGAATAACGTATTTCGCGCAACGGCCTCACCATGCGCGTCGCTTCGGCATAGATCGGGTCGGCTTTGTATGCCGCCAGCGCCCCTTCATCGGGAAACTCGGCATAGACGACCACGTCGACTGCGTCGCAGAGCGGATCGACCTTGGTGTTCAGCGATACTTCGAAGACGCTGGAATGCGGGATTTTCCCGAGCATCTCCAGTCCGGATTTGACCGCTGCGACATCCTCTTGCGCCCGCGCGCTGAAAAACACGATGTGGCGGATCAAGGTGGCCTCCTTCAAACAAGCAAGGCACCTTCTCCGCCGGGACGGCCATCACGTCAATGCGTCGAGACGGCGCGGCGGCGCGCACCCGCCATGCGCGGGCGCCGCTACACGCCGATCCAGTTCAGCACATACCTGAGTTGGCGAAAGGCCAGATCAAGGTAATGGCCGTTGTTGCTGTAGCCGTCCCAGATCAGGAAGCCGGTGACCAGGCAGATCCCGATGACATAGCGCATGCGCAGCTCCATTCCGTGCTCTGGGCGGTTGCCCGAATTCAGCGGCACGCGCGGCGAACATTCCGACGCAACACGATGGAAAGGCCTGCCCCGCCCACAACTTCCGCACCATCGGTAGCAGATTCATATGCCTGCATCCACAACCGCAGCCAGGGTAGGTTCGCAGCCAACATGAAACTCGTCGCACTGCGAGGTGTTGCCTGCCTCCTCCTTCTGTTGCGGCGCAAAAGCCTTGGCACAGCAGCCGTTTCAGCTTGCCTCTTGAAGTTTCCCTTCATGGCGTGGAAAATCATGGCGGGAATTCACTGGGAGACGTTGAGGCTCTGGCTGAAGGTGCCCGGTTCCATCGGAACCCGCCACCGCCCAAGTCGGCCAGCTATCACGATGAGGGTGGTGTTCGAACCCGGTGAGCGCCCCTCTTGCAAATCTTCCCGAAGGCCGCCGCTTTCGGGAAGTGTTTTGCTGCAGGCCAGCAAGACCGGGCGGCTTTGCGCCCGGAAAGTCGGGGTTGCGAGGATGACGAAGGATCGGACTGACGTGGCGCTGAGCGAACCCGTGCGGCTCACCGCGGCAAATCTGGCGGAGTTTTCGAGGGGCCTGCCCGCCAAGGCCAGGATGGTGCTTTCGGCAGGCCTGAGCCTGCCGCGCGGCGCCCTCACCATCCGCATGCCGGACGGACGTTCGGTTATTGTCGGCGGCAACGCCCCTGGCCCCGAAGCCGAACTCATCCTCAAAAACTGGAACCTGCCCAGCCGTGCGTTTGCCAGCGGCACCATCGGTGTCGCCGAATCCTACATGGACGGCGACTGGGAAAGCCCGGACGTCACCAGTTTCCTCGAACTGTTCGTTGTCAACAACGAAGCCGGCGAAAAGGTCGCCGGTGGCGCCAACTGGGTGCTCCTGACTATCCAGCGCGTCCGCCACTGGCTCAACCAGAACACCCACAGCGGCTCGAAGCGCAACATCTCGGCCCACTACGACCTCGGCAACCAGTTCTACAAACAGTGGCTCGATCCGACGATGACCTATTCGTCGGCGCTGTTTTCGGCTGGCGCCAATGACTTGGAAAGCGCGCAGAACGCCAAGTACCGGGCGCTGGCGCGTGATGCCGGCATCGGCTCCGGCCACCATGTGCTGGAGATCGGCTGCGGCTGGGGCGGGTTCGCCGAATTTGTCGCCCGCGAGGTCGGCTGCAAGGTCACCGGCCTCACCATCAGCCGCGAGCAGCATGATTTCGCCAGGGAGCGCATCGCCAGGGCAGGCCTCAACGAAAAGGTCGAGATCAAGCTGCAGGACTATCGCGACGAGACCGGAAAATACGATCGCATCGCCTCGATCGAGATGTTCGAGGCCGTTGGCGAAAAATACTGGCCGGTGTTCTTCGCCAAGGTGAAGGAGTGCCTGAAAGCCGGCGGCATGGCCGGCTTGCAGATCATCACCATCAACGAGGAGGCTTACCCGACCTACCGCAAGCGCCCGGACTTCATCCAGCGCTACGTCTTTCCCGGCGGCATGCTGCCGACGCCGGCCATCCTGCGTTCGCTGGGCGCCGAGCAGGGCCTTTCGTTCCTCCGCGAACGCACCTTCCCGCAGGATTACGCGCGAACGCTTGCCGAGTGGCGCACCCGTTTCTGGGCGTCATGGGAAAGGATCGTCCCGCTCGGCTTCGACGACCGCTTCAAGAAGCTCTGGGAGTTCTATCTCCACTATTGCGAAGCCGGCTTCCGCGCCGAGTACATCGACGTGCGCCAGGTGATCTACAAGGCGTGAACAGCCTCTGCAGCGCGACGCGCTGTAGCTTCTTGATCACGCATGTCGTTATCGCAAAACCGCTGCACACTTTTTGCGCGACATGCGTTAATGGGCGGCTGGAAGCCGCCCATAATGACGCGCCCGATCAGAGCGTGATGCGGTATTTGGCAAAGCCTTCCGCGCCCTCGCCTGCCGCTTCGATCTTCACGCCTTTCACATCGGCGATGAAATTCTTCGCTTTCGGTCCTGTCTCGAAAATCACGCTGGTTCCCTCCAGCGGCACGAACGACCAGTTGGCGTCGGCCGACGGGTTGATGGTGCCCTGGTCGATAATGTAGCGCACGATGACGTCGCGGTTGGTGTCCGGCGCCTCGAAGATGATTTTCGATGCGTTGATCTCCGGGAAATTGCCGCCGCCGCCGGCGCGATAGTTGTTTGACGCCACGACGAATTTCGCCGCCGGATCAATCGGCTTGCCGTCGAACATCAGGTCGACGATGCGGCTGGAGGAAGCGTTGAGCACAACACCCTTAGGATCGTATTTAGGCGGCTGCGAGAGATCTATTCTGTAGGTCACGCCGTCGATGACGTCGAAATTGTACGACGGGAAGTCGGCGTTGATCAGCGGCTGGTCGGCCTTGCCCTTCTCCACCTGCCTGAAGATGCCGGCCGACATCTCCAGCCATTCCTTGACCTGCGCGCCGTTGATTTCCACCGCACGCACGGTGTTCGGATAAAGGTAGAGGTCGGCGACGTTCTTGATGGCGATGTCGCCGGCCGGTACGTCTGTGTAGTAGTCGGCGCCGCCGCGGCCACCCGATTTGAAGGGGGCTGCCGCCGAAAGCACCGGCAGGTCCTTCCACTGCGTCGCCTTCAGCAGGTCCTTGATATACCAGGTCTGCGCCTGCGAAACGATCTGCACCGATGGGTCGTCGGCCACCAGCGCGAAATAGGAATAGAGCGGCGCCGATGTCTTGCCGACCGGCCGGCGCACATAGGCGAGCGTCGCCTCGTGGTCCTCCTTCAGCGCATCGACCATCTTCTTGTCGTCCTCCACCGTCGCCTTGTTCTTGTTGTCGACACGCTCGTAGATCGGCCGCGCTTCGGAGGTCGCCGACACGACGCGCCATTTCGAGCCGTCGCGCTCCAGAAGCAAGTCGATCAGGCCCATATGCGAGCCCCAGAAGCCGCCCATGACCGCCGGCTTGCCTTGCAGGGTGCCCTTTGCCGCGTCGACGCCCGCGAGTTCCTGGAAGTCCTTCTTGCCGGGGAACACCAAGTGCTGGTGGCCGGTGAACACGGCGTCGATGCCTTCGACACCGGCGAGGAAGAACGAGGCGTTCTCCATCATGTCGCCCTGCTTGATATCGATACCGGAGTGCGACAGCGCGATCACGATGTCGGCCCCCTCTTCCTTCATCTGCGGCACCCAGGCTTTCGCCGCCTCCACGATGTCGCGCGTCTTCACGTTGCCCTCGAGGTTCTTGGCATCCCACGTCATGATCTGCGGCGGCACGAAGCCGATGACGCCGATCTTGATCGGATGCTCCGCTCCCGCGCCATCCTTGATCTTCTTTTCGACGATCAGGTACGGCTTCAGGTAGAGCTTGTCGTCGCGCGGGTTTGCAGCCATTTCGGTACCGCGGATCAGGTTGGCGCAGACGAATGGGAAATTTGCGCCGGCCACCACCTTGTCGAGGAATGACAGGCCGTAATTGAACTCGTGGTTGCCGAGCGTCGAGACCTCGTAACCGAGCAGGTTCATGCCCTTCATCACGGGATGGACATCACCTTCCTTCAGGCCCTTCTCATAGGCGATGTAATCGCCCATCGGGTTGCCCTGCAAAAGGTCGCCATTGTCCACCAGCATCGCGTTCGTGGCTTCCTTGCGCACCGCGTCGATCAGCGACGCCGTGCGCGACAGGCCCATCGTGTCGTTTGGTTTGTCGGCGTAGTAATCGTAGGGCAGCACGTTCACGTGGATATCCGTCGTCTCCATGATCCTGAGATGCGCCTGGTTCGCCTGCGCGCGCGCCGAAAACGGATGCAGCATCACCAGCGCCCCCGCGGCGGCGGTTCCCGCCAGAAAAGAGCGGCGCGATACCGCATGAAGCAAGTGGGACATGGTTTTCTCCTCGTTGGCTGAGCGCTGAAAAATCGACACCGAACCATGAGTTTCGCGCCGAAATTTTTGCAAGTCCAGCAGGAGAGCGTGACGACAGCGTGAATGTTTGCCGGCGAAGGATACGCCTAATCCTTGCGAGGCCCGCCTTGCGTGATGAGCCGGGCGCTGCGCTGGCCGGTCGTGTAAATCCACAGCCAGCTCAGCGCGACGGTCAGCCGGTTGCGCAGGCCGATCAGGAAATAGATGTGGGCAATGCCCCATATCCACCAGGCGAGCCGGCCCCTGAGCTTGATCCAGCCGAAGTCGATCGCCGCGGCGCGCTTGCCGATTGTCGCCAGGTTTCCGTCGTTCCTGTAGCTGAACGGCCCCGGAATGGCATCGCCGCGAAGTCGCGCGCGAATGACGGAGGCGGCGTAGCGGCCCTGCTGCTTGGCGGCGGGGGCGACGCCGGGAACCAGCTTGCCGTCGGGAAGCGCCACATGCGCGGTGTCGCCGACCACGAAAATATCCTCATGGCCAGGCGCCGTCAGGTCGGGCTCCACCATGACGCGTCCTGCCCGGTCGGCCGGCGCGCCAAGCCACTCCGCCGCCGGCGAAGCGGCCACGCCCGCAGCCCAGATGATGGTCTTCGCAGGCAGACGCCGGTCGCCGTAGATCACCCCGTCGGCATCGCATTGCGACACCGGCTGCCCAAGTTCGACCTCGACGCCAAGACGCTCCAGCGCGTTGCGCGCATAGTCCGAAAGCTCCGGCACGAAGCCGGCGAGCACGCGTTCGCCAGCTTCGATCAGCACGACCCTGGCCTGGCTCGTATCGATATGCCGGAAATCACCGCGTAGGGTATCGCGCGCCAGTTCGGCGATGGTGCCGGCGAGTTCCACCCCGGTCGGACCAGCGCCGATGATCACGAAGGTCAGCAGCGCCCGCCGCTTTTGCAGGTCCGTTTCGCGCTCCGCCTGCTCGAAGGCGAGCAGCAGGCGCCGGCGTATGGTGGTCGCGTCCTCCAGCGTCTTCAGGCCGGGCGCGTAGGGCTCCCACTCGTCATGGCCGAAATAGGCGTGCCGCGCGCCGGTAGCCAGCACCAGCGTGTCGTAGGAGACGGCCGCGCCATCTTCCAGGAGAACCTTTTTCGCAGCCGCATCGACGCCGGCAACCGTGCCGAGCAATGTGGTCACATCCTTGCGGCTGCGCAGCAAGTGACGGATTGGCCAGGCGATTTCGGAGGTCGCCAGCGACGTGGTGGCGACCTGGTAGAGCAGCGGCTGGAAGAGATGATGGTTGCGCCGGTCGATGAGCGTCACCTGCACCCCGGCGCGCGCAAGGCAACGCGTCGCTTCCAGCCCGCCGAAGCCGGCGCCGACGATAACCACGTGATGGGGATTTTCGGCCATCGATCCCAGCCTATGTCGAGACGGATGGTCAGGATTTATGGGAAAGCTCGACCGCCGGCAACCTGTGGTGCCGCGACCTACGCCATCTCCGGCTTCATGCCCATCGCCGTGCGGTCGATCACTTCGCGCAACGCAAAGGAAGAGTTGATCTTGGTCACGTGCGGCATCGCCGACAGCCATTCCTTGTGGATGCGCTCGTAGTCAGCCAGATCGCGCGCCGCAATCCGCAGAATATAGTCGTATTCGCCCGACATCAGATGGCACGACAGGATGTTGGGACAACGCTTTACCGCCGCCTCGAAGTCCGAAAGCGTCTTTTCGAACTGGCCAGACAGCGATATGTGGACGATCGCGGTCATCTGGTGCCCAAGTGCTGCGTTGGAAAGCCTTGCGTGATAACCGCGAACGACCCCGGTCTTTTCCAGATTGTCGAGCCGTCGCGAACAGGCCGATTGCGACAGGCCGACCTTCTCGGCAAGCGCCGCGTTGGAGATGCGCCCATCCTTCTGCAAAGTGTCGAGAATCGCGATATCGATCCTGTCCAGGGACATTCTTCGAACTTCCTTCGAAAAAGCTAAAGATTGACGCAAGGAATACCCGCTTCGCCCGTTCCTGGCAATCGCATTCGCAAACACATGCGAACCCTTCCGTGCTTCAATCGTTGAAAGCAGGAAGATGACTGCAAAGCATGGGAGGAGAACAAAAAATGCGCGTCGGATGCCCCAAGGAAATCAAGAACCATGAATACCGCGTCGGCCTGACCCCCGGCTCGGTGCGTGAATATGTGGCGCACGGTCACGAGGTGCTGGTGGAGACCGGCGCCGGAGCCGGCATCGGCGCTGACGACAATGCCTATCGCGCCGCGGGCGCCGCAATTGCAAAGACGGCGCAAGAGGTCTTCGAAAAATCGGACATGATCGTCAAGGTCAAGGAACCGCAGCCCGGCGAATGGGCGCAACTGCGCGAAGGCCAGATCCTCTACACCTACCTCCACCTCGCCCCGGATCCGGAACAGACCAGGGGTCTTCTGGCCTCCGGCGTCACCGCGGTTGCCTACGAGACTGTCACCGACGACCGTGGCGGCCTGCCCCTGCTCGCGCCGATGTCGGAAGTCGCCGGTCGCCTGTCGATCCAGGCAGGCGCCACGGCGCTGCAGAAGGCCAATGGCGGCCGCGGCGTGCTGCTCGGTGGCGTTCCGGGCGTCTTGCCTGGCAAGGTGACGGTTCTCGGCGGCGGTGTCGTCGGCCTGCATGCGGCCAAAATGGCGGTTGGCCTCGGCGCCGACGTCACCATCATCGATCGTTCGATCCCGCGGCTGCGCCAGCTCGACGATATCTTCAACGGCCGCGTCCACACCCGCTATTCGACCGTCGAGGCGCTGGAGGATGAGTGCTTCTCAGCCGATATCGTCGTTGGCGCCGTTCTGATCCCAGGTGCGGCGGCGCCCAAGCTGGTATCACGCGAAATGCTTTCGGGCATGAAGAAGGGCGCGGTGCTGGTCGACGTCGCCATCGACCAGGGCGGCTGTTTCGAGACCTCGCATGCCACTACCCACGCCGATCCGACTTATGAGGTCGACGGCATCATCCACTATTGCGTGGCAAACATGCCGGGCGCCGTGCCGGTCACATCTGCCCATGCGCTGAACAATGCGACGCTGCATTATGGCCTGCAACTCGCCGACAAGGGCCTGAAGGCGATCATCGACGATCATCATCTCAGGAACGGCCTCAACGTGCACAAGGGCCGCATCACCAACTCGGCCGTTGCCGAAGCACTCGGCTATGAAATGGCCGAACCGAAGGCTGTGCTCGCCGCCTGATTTTCCAGGCAACCAACCTCCCTGCCCAAATGCATCGGCCCGAAAATCGGAATCGATTTTCGGGCCGATGCATTTTAGAGCGTCCTTTGCGCGTCCAAATGGACGCGCGGCGCTCTAACCCGCCGGATCCTGACCGTTCCGGGGGGCGTTTTTGTTTCGGTGACGCGGGAAAACGGGCAACAAAAAAGCGGGGTTTTTACCCCGCTTCCCCGTCTGCCGAGATTTCGCCGCCGGTCCATCCGCGGTCGGCCAAATCAATCGACATCTGCCTTATACCGAAGAAATGTAACGGCAGTGCGACAATCCCTCCGATTGTGATTCCCGCCGGTTAAGAAACGGTTAACCAAGGCGCTGGCCGACATTCCTCACCCGCGCTCGATACGGCAAGCGTAGCAATTGTTCCTGGCCGAGCGCATGTGCAGGTAGGCTATGTCTTCCCGCTCCAGCAATTCATGAGCCCGTTCGCAAATCTTGTGCGTGGGCACGACCGCCCCAGTGCCGTAGACGATGCGGTCGTCATGGCTGTAGCCGCGCACGATATGCTCGGCAGTCGGCCGGTACATATCCGGCATCACATCCGTTTCCGGCGCCCGCTCGCATTCCCGAGCATGCAGAAAAATCGGCCCGGTCTCGGCATAGGGCTGCAATTGTGGAAACGGCCGGTAGGCCAGGATCAGATATTCCTCTCCCGCCCTGACATTGTTGAGGCAATGGCGGCAAGGCACGCCGTCGCCGTCGGAAACGCGGCGCTCAGGCGTCATTCCGTAGGCATCCGGGCCACCGGCCTGCAAGGCACGGACGCGGTCGGTCGGCAGCGCCACATAGCGGATCAGCATGACAATCTCCTCGGCAATCGAATGCCGTGGAGATACGGCGCTGGCGCGGCCACAGCCACCCGTTTCCTGCCGACAAGAATTCATTAACCACTCGACACCCACCGACAATTGACGCTATGTCGCTGACACCATCGCGGAAACCCCATGAAAATTCCGAAAATCGTCCACCAGACATGGAAGTCCAAGACAGTGCCCGTGCGCTGGCAGGGGGCGGTCGCGAGCGTGCGGCAACACCATCCAGGCTGGGAATACCGGCTGTGGACCGACGCCGAAATGGACGCCCATGTCGAGGCACATCAGCCGGAACTCTGGCCGGTCTATCGCGATTTCGACAAGAACATCATGCGCGCCGACGTCTTCCGCTACGTGGCGATGCACGATATCGGCGGTCTCTATGCGGACCTCGATTACGAATTTCTGCGCCCCTTCCCCTATGGCAGCACGCAACTCCTGCTCTCGGAAGAATTCTCGCTGAGCTTCGGCGACAGCCTCGACCAGATCGCGAACTACGTGTTTGCGTCGCGGCCCGGCCACCCGTTCTGGAAGGACGTCATCACCGACCTGATCGACAATCCGCCCGGCGTCGGAGACTACACGGATGTGATCGATGCGACTGGTCCGGGCTTCCTGAGCCGAGTCTTCTTCACCAACCGCGACCGCTACGAAGGCGTGACGGTGACGCCGAAACCGGCGTTGAGCCCGACCCGCCTGCACAGCTCGCTGGAGCGCAAGATCCTGCTCAACTCCGGTGTCACATACGGTCTGCACCATGGTTCGGGCTCCTGGAAGGAGCGCTGGACCCCCACCTACGTTCGGACGAAGATCGCCAAGGCGCTGCGGCTCTAGAACCGCTCGCGGCAACGGTCTGCTGACGATCTGCCGTCGCGGTGGATTATCCGCTGCCCGCCCGCCAGGCTGATGAAAGTGTGAGCCAGTTCATCGACAACACCGACGCCAGCGCGCATTCTGCATGCTGGCGGCGGTGGCGTGAGGGAACATCAGCCATGACCAATCAGATCCAGCAGCCCAAACCATTCGATCTCGTCGGCGACCCCATCCTCATTGGCGGCATTGGCCAGGGCTTCGAGGCGACGCTCAACTGGCGCGTTCATGACGGCCACGACGAGCGCACCGGCTTCTTCAATGTCGGCGGCGGCACCGGTGAACACGGCCAATTCCAGATCGCCGCGCAAATCGGTGCGGCCGCCTTCCAGCTTGACCGGCTGTTCGTTGAAGTGTTCGAGGAAAGCGCCAAGGACGGGTCCGAAATCAACAAGGTCATCGTGCCGGTCATCTACGGTCCGCGCATTGTGCCGGGCTATATCGGATTTCGCATCCACCAGGTGGTGAGCGGCGACACGCTGTCGAAGATCGCGCGCGACAATTATGGCGACCCGAGCCTGCATACGCGCATCTCGCGTGCCAATCCGGTCGAGATCAGCGATCCCAACCAGATATTCGTCGGCCAGCGGTTGAAAGTGCCTATCGGAGCATGATCCGGACGCGGGACGGCATCACATCTCGATGAGTGAATCCAGTCCCCTCACCAGCCCCTTGATCTTTACCACGTGGCGGATCGCCAGCAGGGTGCCGCCGACGTATGGCGCTGCCGAGGACCCGGCATCGTGGCGGATGGTCAGGCGCTCGTCCGGCAGGCCGAACAAAGCCTCGCAGGAGAGAATGTAGGACGGCAGCCGCAGCGCATGCACCTGCACGCCTGGCGCTTCGCCAACAGCGCCGCCACGCGTCGCCGGAATGCCGGAAACCTCGGATTGCGGCTTCGCCGTCGACGCGCCGCGGATATCGGCCAGCGCCTCGGCCAGTTCGCGTGCCGTGCCCGACGGCGCGTCGGGCTTCTTGGCGCTGGCGTAGTCGATCACCTCGACATCCGGCACATATTTCGCGGCCATCAGCGCGAAGCGTTTCATCAGCGTGGCGGTGATCGAGAAATTGCCAGCGGCGATGACGCCGACGCCATTTCCGCGCGCTGCAGCGTCGATCTCGGCATAGTCGGCAGCCCCGAGGCCGGAGGTACCGATCATCACATGGCGGCCGTTGGAAATCGCTGTCAGCGCATGTTCCTTCACGGCCACCGGCTTGGTGTAGTCGACCACCACGTCGGAGGTGCCCTTCAGCGCCTCTTCCAGAGTCGCGGTCACGTCGACGCCGATCGGCGCCAGGCCGATCGCCGAACCGGCATCCCAGCCCGCGGCCCCTCGCGCCACGGCGCCAGCCAGCTGCATGTCAGGCTCGGCGACGATCGCCGGGATCAGTGCCTTGCCTACCCAACCGGTCGCGCCGCTCATCACCACCCGTATCGTCATCTCGCGCTCCATACGTCGAAGAAATCCATGCATTCGCGATAGAGCATTTTGCAGCCAGGTGGAATCACCTGGCGTCGCACAAATGCGGCCGAAACAAATCGATGCGCATGGACTTCTGGCAATGCCGCGAGAGGCGAAGACGGCTGGCGCAAGGCCATTTGGTCAGGCACGAATGTCCGGTACGGCAAAAACTGCCGTTCTAACCCCGCATGACGCTGGCCGAGCGGTCGGAAAAACTCATCGGCAGCACGGCTTCCTTTTTCTGCCCTACCGGCGAGAACCCGAGCCGCTGGTAAAGCGGAAGGGCCGCAGGATGGTCGAGGGTACAGGTCTGCACGGTAACGACCTTGGGCGTGTAGGACCACGCCGCCTCGACCGCCGCGCCGAGGAACCAGCGGCCGATACCCTGACCGATCGCATGCTCCATCATGCCGAAATAGGAAAGCTCCACTTCGCCCGGCAGATGCGTCTTGAGATCGAAGAAGCCTGCTGGCGCGCCGTCCAGATAAAGAACACGGATATCACGGTCGGGGTCGTGGATCTTTCCGGCGAGTTCCTCGTCGCTCATCCTCAGCACATTGACCCAATGCCATTTCCGCCCCACCCGGTCGATCAGGTAGCGGTAGTAATGCAGCTGCATGTTGCGGGTGCGCATCAGCGCGACCTGCCGGTTGTAGGGCAGCGGCGGATAGTGCGACGGCGGCGCGCTCATCTCGAGGAAGGTTACGGTGACAGGGATCGCTTCGATCTTCTTTTCCGCGCTCATGGTCGATCCTTGCCCGTCGAAACCGGCGTGTCCGAACGCTTTCCCCACTCGCTCCACGAGCCGTCGTAGAGCCTGTTGGCGGTATGGCCAATGGTACGCAGCGCCAGCGTGATGATCGCCGCGGTAATACCCGAACCGCAAGAGGTGACGATCGGTTTCGACAGGTCGAGACCTGCCTCCTCCAGCACTTCCTTCAGGCGTTCAGGTGGCAAAAGCTTGCCGTTCTCCGACAGGGTCGGCGAAGGCACGTTCCTGGCGCCGGGCATGTGGCCGGAGCGCACGCCGGCCCGCGGTTCCGGCTCAATTCCAGCGAACCGCCCGGGCGAACGCGCGTCGGCGATCTGTACTTTGTTGCCGCCGACGATTTCCCGCATGTCGGAAAGCGTGGCGAGCTGCGTGGCGTCGAAATCGGCATGGAACACACTGGGCGCGATCTTCGTCACATCGGCGGTCACCGGGCGCCCTTCGGCTTTCCAGCGGTCAAAGCCGCCGTCGAGCAGATAAACCTGGTAGACGCCCATGACACGGAACATCCACCAGACCCGCGGCGCCGAGTACACGCCCGGCCCGTCATAGACGATGATCGTGTCGTCGGCCGAAATGCCCATCGAACCGACATGCCGGGCAAAGACTTCCGGGCTTGGCAACGTATGCGGCAGGTCGGAATCCGGCTCGACGATCTCGTCCTGGTCGAAAAACTTGGCGCCTGGAATGTGTGCCGCCTGATATTCGACGCGCGGATCGCGCTTCTGGGCCGGCAAATACCAGGACGCATCGACGATCGATAGGCCGGGATCGGACAGATGCTCCTGCAACCAGTCGGCATCGACCGTGAAAGGGCTTTCGTTCGGCATTTCTTCTACCACTCCTGGAAAGATCGCTGGCGATCATGTTGCATAATCGCGGCCCCGGCAAAACCGCAAGCCGCCAACGAAGCGCAACTACAGTGGCAGCGGTGCGGCGGTCTTGATCGAGCGCAACGCGAAGTTGGAGCGGATGCCGGCCACCATCGGCAAGGTCAGCAGCCGCTCCGACAGCAGCCTTTCGTAGGCGGCCAGATCTTTTACCACCACCTCCGCCAGGAAATCATCCTCACCCGACACCATGAAGCAGGAAACCACTTCCGGAATTTCATCGAGCGCGGCACTCAGCCGGTCGGCATTTTCGCGAGTATGCTGCAGCACCTTGAAGCCAACGAAAACAGTCAGCCCAAGTTCGACAGCATTGCGGTCGATATCGACACGATAGCCCCGGATGACGCCCTCCTCCTGCATGCGCTTGGTGCGCCGCAGGCATGGCGACGGCGACAGATTGACCGCCTCCGCAAGTTCCACATTGCTTAGCCGCCCGTCCCGCTGCAAAGCCTTGAGAATACGTAGATCGGTCTCGTCCACTGCAACTTCAGCCATTTTCTGCCTATCAGTAACGCAAAATCGGTAGAATATAGCTTATTCGAAGCAATCCGAGCAACAGATAGCAAGGACATGCCCCGGCCAACCATGCGAAAAGAAAGCAGCGAAACCGGACAACGAACATGATCAAACGCATCTGGCATGGCTACACCAGCCCCGAAAATGCCGACGCTTACGAGAAACTGCTGGAGACGGAAGTTTTCCCGGGCATCGAGGCCAAAAACATTCCGGGTTATCTGAGCATCGAACTCTATCGGCGCGATCTCGGGGCCGAAGTCGAGTTCACAACCGTGATGAGCTTCGCGTCTCTCGACAACGTCGTCGCTTTCCAGGGCGAGGATTACGAAACAGCCTATGTTCCCGCCGCCGCGCAGAAAATCCTGCGGCGCTGGGATGCGAAATCGTCACACCACGAACTGAGGATCAGCAAAAGCTACCAATGAAAACCCGCAGTGTTGAAGCTTTCTTGGTGCTTGCATCTTGCATCGGCCGACTGACATAACCACTTCCGAAGCTTCGCCGGGGGGCAAAGCTCAAGGGGTTGCGAATGATCAGACGGATTTGGCGCGGCTACACTCGGCCCGAAAATGCCGATGCTTACGAGCACCTGCTGGACAGCCTGATGTTCCCCGCCGTCGAGGGCATGCGCCTGCCTGGCTACAAGAGCATGGAGCTGCTGAGAAGGGATACCGACGACGGGGAAATCGAATTCGTCTGGGTGATCAATTTCGATTCTACCAAGGATCTCAGCCCGTTGCGGGCAGAAGGCAACGATCCGGTTTCAGTTCCCCGCGCCGCTCAGAAGCTGCTGATCCGCTGGGACGAGCGCGCCACCTACTACGACATGCGGCAAAGCCGACCGCGGGGATAAGCCCGCTGCGCAACAATCCCTACTGAGCGGCCATCGGCCCGAACCGCAGCCTGAAGCGGCGGTTCTCGCGGCCCTTCTTCTCGATCTTTCCGACATGAATTTCGCCGATCTCGCCAGTGGCCTTCACATGGGTCCCGCCACAAGGCTGGCTGTCGACTGAAGCATCCTCGCCGATGCAGACCAGGCGGATTTTTCCGGTGCCGGCCGGCGGCCGCACGTTCTTCGATTTCACCAGTCCAGGATTGGCCGCCAGATCGGCATCCGTGATCAACCGCGTGAAAATCGGATGGTTCGCCGCCACCAATTCCATCAGTTTGACCGTCACGTCCTCCTTGGAGAAACCGGCGTCGGGAATGTCAAAGTCAACGCGCGACTCGTCCTCGCCAACGGAGGCGCCGGTGATCGGATAGGGACAGACGACCGTCAGCAGGTGGCAGGCGGCATGCATGCGCATCAACCGGTAGCGGCGTTCCCAATCGATCGCCAGCTTAAGCCTTTCGCCGATGGACGGCAGTTCCTGCCCCGTGGCCGGCACATGGATGATCTCGTCCTTGGTCTCTCCGGTGATGGTCGCGGCAATTGTTATCGCCGCACTGCCATTGGCGCGGCCTAAGCTGCCGGTGTCGCCCGGCTGCCCGCCCGACGTGGCATAAAAGATCGTCCGGTCGAGAATGATGCCGCCACGATCGTTGATTGCGACGACCATTGCGTCCGCCTCGCGGAGATAAGCGTCGTCGCGAAACAGCGCTTCGGTCGAAAGCGCCATCACGCCACCGCCTCGAACGGCACGGAAAACTGCGGTCCCTCCTCCATCCAGCCGGGCACCGGCAGGTTCTTGGACCGCAGAAACTCCGGATTGAACAGCTTCGACTGGTAGCGGGTGCCATAATCGGCGAGAATGGTCACGATGGTGTGGCCCGGGCCGAGCTCACGCGCCAGCCGGATCGCACCGGCGATGTTGATGCCGGAAGAGCCGCCAAGGCAGATTCCCTCTTCTTGGATCAGGTCGAAGACGTAAGGCAGCGCCTCCTCGTCCGGCACCTGGTAGGAAAAGTCCGGCGTGAAATCTTCCAGATTGGCGGTGATGCGCCCCTGCCCGATGCCTTCGGTGATGGACGAGCCTTCGGCCTTCAGCACGCCTTCGGTGTAGAAGCTGAACAGCGCCGCGCCCAGCGGGTCGGCCAGCGCGATCTTCACGTTCCTGCTCTTCTCCTTCAGCCCGAAGGCGACGCCCGCAAGCGTGCCGCCTGTGCCTACCGCTGACACGAAGCCGTCGACCTTTCCGCCGGTCTGCGTCCAGATTTCCTCGGCGGTGGTGCGGATATGGCCCTCGCGATTGGCGACATTGTCGAACTGGTTCGCCCAGATGGCGCCGTTCGGGTCGCTTCTGGCTAGCTGTTCGGCGAGCCGCCCGGAAACTTTGACGTAGTTGTTGGGGTTCTTGTAGGGAACCGCGGGCACTTCGATGAGTTCGGCGCCCATCACCCGCAGCGTGTCCTTCTTCTCCTGGCTCTGGGTGTCGGGGATGACGATCACCGTGCGGTAGCCCAGCGCCTTGGCGACCAGCGTCAGGCCGATGCCGGTGTTGCCAGCGGTACCCTCGACGATCACCCCGCCTGGCCTCAGCAGGCCCCTTCGCTCCGCGTCGCGAATGATGAACAGCCCAGCCCGGTCTTTCACCGACTGGCCGGGATTCATGAACTCTGCCTTGCCGAGGATTTCACAGCCGGTCTCTTCCGAGACGCGTTTCAGCCGAATCAGCGGCGTGTTGCCGATTGCGTCGATCACCGAACGGTGCATGGGGATTCCTTCATTGAAATGCGAAACGACCCTAAAAACCGTGCGACCCGCTTTCAAGGCACGAATTTGCGTGGTCCAGCCACATTTGTCGAATTGGCCGCACTGCTTCCGAAAACAGACACATTTTTTGGCAAAAAGCCGCCATCTGCAAATTTTGGCGGATCGCTTGGCCTTTCGGAAAAATTCGCCCCCATTCGTGGCGCTCTTTCCAACGAGCCAGCACGCCTCTAGGTATAAGCCAAAACGAGAGGGACGAGATTTCATGGGGCTGTACCGGGCGTTGCCGGAGGATGGCGTGGCTTGGGTGACCGGGGCAAGCAAGGGCATCGGCCGGCAGGTGGCGCTGGATCTCGCCCGCCAGGGTTACACAGTCGCCGCGACCGCCCGCAACGCTGAAAGGCTTGCCGCACTCGCAGATGAGGTCAGCGGCCTGAAGGGCCGCATCGTTGCCTTTCCCGGCGATGTCACCGACGAGAAGGCAATGCTCGAGACCGTCGCCGCGATCGAGGAAAGGTTGGGCGCCGTGGTGCTCGCCGTGCTGAACGCGGGCGCCTATTATCCGGCGCGGGGCGATGCGCTGGAGGTCGCCAATTTCGTCAAGACCTACCAGATCAACCTGTTCGGCGTGCTGCACGGCCTGGTGCCGCTGATCGACCGCATGCGCGAGCGCGAGCGCGGCCAGATCGCGCTCATGGGTTCCGTTTCGGCCTATGGCGGCCTGCCGATGGCCGCCGCCTACGGCGCCAGCAAGGCAGCACTGAACAACATGGCCGAGGCGCTGAAATTCGACCTCGACAAGATGAACATTCGCCTGCAGGTGATCAATCCGGGCTTCGTCGAGACGCCGCTGACGAACAAGAACAATTTTGCCATGCCGGCCCTCATATCCGTGGAAAAAGCCTCGGCGCGCATCGTCGAGGGGCTCAGGACCGGCGGCTTCGAAGTCGCCTTCCCGCGCCGCTTCGCCTGGTTCCTGAAATTCGTCAACCTGTTCCCGCACCCGGCCTATTTCTGGTTCCTGAACTGGGCGATGGGTTGGCGCAAGCGACCGCTTGGGCCTGCACGCCGGTCCCGAAAAATAAGCTTGACCTCGAAAAAGATCCGGCTGTTTTCAGATAAAGGTCGCGCCAAAACAAAGAGATAGAGCTGCATTCTGATACGACGGAAGCCGGCTCCAACCTGACCTTGCGGCATCCACGCTTGCACGGCCGGCCCGTTGCGCCGTCTTTGCCGCGGCGCTACAGCTTCCAGGCGCGATTGCGCGCGGGAGGTAGCCATGGGGCGCAAGATCGTGACCGGCATTCTGATCGTTCTCGCGCTTCTGCTGGTTGCTTTCGCTCTGGGTCCGCGTGTCGCCGTCGACACGTCCTTGCATTTCGATGCCACCGCGATCGGCAGAGATCCGGACGCCTATCTGGCGAGGACAGAGGTCGCCGTGCCCGGCATCCGTGACGGGCTGCAAAAGGAAATCGTCTGGGCCGATCCCGCCACGAAGGCAAAGACGCCGCTGGCGATCGTTTATGTCCATGGCTTTTCCGCTTCCAAAGGCGAGGTCCGGCCCCTGCCCGACGAGGTGGCGGCGGCACTTGGCGCAAACCTGTTCTTTACCCGTTTCACCGGCCATGGCGGGGATAGCGCCGCTATGGCCGAGGGCTCTGTCAACGCATGGGTGAACGACTATGCCGAGGCGATCGCCATCGGCCGCACCATCGGCGACCGCGTGGTGGTGATCGCCACCTCCACCGGGGCAGCGCTCGCCACATGGGCCGCCACGCAGCCGGATTTGAGCAACGGCGTGGCCGCCATGACGTTCATCTCGCCGAACTACGGCGTCCAGGCTTCCGGCGCCTTTATCCTGACCATGCCGTGGGGCAAGCAGATCGCCGAACTGATCGTCGGCAAGGAGCGCAGCTTTCCCGTCGAGAACGAATTGCACGGGAAATTCTGGACGAGCCGCTATCCAACCAGCGCGACGTTGCCGATGGCAGCACTCACCAACCTCGCCCGCGACACCCCGGTTGAAAAGATCGCGATTCCCGCGCTGTTCATCTTTTCGGACGCCGACAAGGTGGTGCGGCCCGACCTGACCCGCGCGATTGCGGCGCGCTGGGGTGCGCCGCACGAGATTTTCCCGGTCGAGCGAAACGACGACCCCTCGAGCCATGTACTCGCCGGCGACGCGCTGTCGCCGTCGACCACCGACGCGCTGGCCGAGCGTATCGTCGTGTGGATCCGAGCCACCGTTCGATAGTCTATGTTCTCTCGGGTTTCGCGTCGCGCGAGAAGAGATAGATCGCCAGCGCGATGCCAAGCATCACCGCGTAGAATGTGAACAACGCGGTATAGGCGGCGGCTGGCTCGCCTGGCACCGCATTGGCGGTAACCACCGCACCGGTAGCGAACTGCATGGCGCCGACGCCGCCAATGGTGAAAAAATTCATCAGCGTTACGCCGCGGCCGACCAGATGCGGGGGGAAGAAGGCGCGCGCATGCGCCATCATCAGGCCATAGCTCATGCCGCACAGACCGATCACCACCAACGCAGCAGTCGTTGCCGAAATGCTCGAGACGGTGAAAACAGCCAGAAAACAGATTGCTGCAAGACTGATCGAATTACCTATCAAACCAACCCATTTGCGGGTCTTCAAGAATGTATCGAGCGGGCCGTAGACGAAGGAGCCCACGACCATGGCAAGCGCCATGAGCAGCGTAACCTCGCCTATGACGAGCGTGCCAGCGCCGTAGACCTCGGAGAGGTAGGGGCCGGCCCACAGGCCACGGATGCCGGCAGGCGGCGCGTAGTTGATCGCAATCAGCGGAATGATCGGCCACAGAACCCGCATGCGCAAAAGTTCGACAAAACCGGAGAAGCCGGCGCTGCCGGTCGGCATGCCTTCGGGGCGGGCCGGATCGCGCACCAGCGCAAGCACCGCGGCAGCCGTCAGCAGCGTGAAAAGACCGAGCCCGGCCATCACTGGACGCCAGCCGAAAGCCTCGGCGGCGTTGGCGAGCGGCGATGCGCCAATGACATTGCCGGCCGCACCGAATGCAACCAGCCATGATGTCAGCACGGCAAACCGCGCCTTCGAAAAGATGCGCGCGAAGATGAACAGGGCTGCCATCAGCACCGGCGCGCAGCCGATGCCGATCAGCACCATAGCCGCGGTGATCATCCAGGGTTGCTCTGCCGCCGCGAACAGGAACGCGCCACCGCCGCCACCGGCCGCAAGCAGGATCGCCGCGGTGCGCCGTGGTCCGTAACGGTCGAGCGATACGCCGATGGCAAATTGCGACAGCGCGAAGGATATGAAGAAAGCGCCGGACGCGAGGGAAAGATCGGCGTTGGTCGCGCCAAGCTCGACGATGAGCGCCGGCGTCAGCACCGCCATAAACGAGCGGTAGAATTGCGACAGCACATAAGCGATGGCAAGTACCGCGATGCCGGCCATGTCTCCCCCAAAAAGCAAGGCGGCCGAAGCTTCGCCTCGACCGCCCTACGGCTCTTCGACAGGGAATGCAATGGACCAGGCGCCGTGGCGCTCGGCCCAAGTTTTTATCAGGCGGCGCGCGCCGCCGGACGGCGACCGCCGAAGCGGCGCTTGTTGCCGTTCCTGAAAGGCTTCTGGCCCTGCGGCTTGCCGCCTTCCGGCTTGGCGCCGAAGGCCGGCTTGCTGCCGCGCGGCTTGTGCCCGTGCGGCTTGTGGCCATGCGGGCGGCGCTGCTCGCGGTCGTTGGCGGCCTCACGAACCTGCTCGGCGCGCTCGCGCGGATCGCGCTGCGGGTCCGGCTGGCCGGTATGGTCGGCGGCAACCGGCAGCTTCATGCGGATGATGCGCTCGACCTGACGCAGCTTCGCCGCTTCGGTCGGGTCGCACAGCGTGACGGCAATGCCGTCGGCGCCGTTGCGGCCCGTGCGTCCGACGCGGTGTACGTAGCTTTCAGCCTCGTCCGGCAGGTCGAAATTCACCACGTGGCTGATGCCGGGAACGTCGATGCCACGCGCCGCGATATCGGTCGCCACGAGGATGCGGACGGAACCGTCGCGGAAACCGTTCAGCGCCTTCTGGCGGGCATTCTGCGACTTGTTGCCGTGAATGACGGCGGCGTTGAAGCCGTCGCGCTCCAGGTCGCGCACGACGCGGTCGGCGCCGTGCTTGGTGCGGGCAAACACCAGCACCGAGCTCATCGCCTCGTCGGCAAGCATGGTCGACAAGATCTGCCGCTTCTGCTTGGTGCGGGCCATGATCAGGCTCTGCTTGATTTCGACTGCCGTGGTGCCCTGCGGCGAAACCTCGACGCGCACCGGCTCCTTCAGCAGGCTCTGCGCCAGTTGCTCGATTTCGGCCGGCATCGTTGCCGAGAAAAGCGCCGTCTGGCGCTCCCGGTGCGTCGCCTTGGCGATGCGCCGGACATCGTTGATGAAGCCCATGTCGAGCATGCGGTCGGCCTCGTCGAGCACCAGCCAGCGGGTTTCGGCAAGGCTGACATCGCCCTCGCGCACCAGGTCGGTCAGGCGGCCGGGCGTGGCGACGAGAATGTCAACGCCCTGCTGGATGCGCTTGACCTGGCTGAAGCGGGACACGCCGCCGAGCACCAGCGCCGTCGAAACATGCAGGCCCTTGGCCAGAACGCGGATGGTGTCTTCGATCTGCACCGCAAGTTCGCGGGTCGGCGCAAGGATCAGAGCGCGTGCCGTCTTCGGCAGGCGCTTGGTGCCGAGGCCCACGATCTTCATCAGGATCGGCAGGCTGAAAGCCGCCGTCTTGCCGGAGCCGGTCTGGGCGACGCCGAGGATGTCGCGACCCTGGAGTTGCGCCGGGATGGCCTGGATCTGGATCGGCTTCGGCTCGACAAAGCCGGCGGCAACCGTCGTCTTCAGCAGCGGACCGGTAATGCCAAGTTTCGCGAAGCCATTCTGCTCCGCATTGATTTCGTTATTCAATTTGTTCTTCTTTCAAGCGGCACTTTGGCCGCACGCGGTGTCGCGGCAGGGCGCAACCTGCCACCTTTGATTTTTTTGAAACGACAAGGCGGCGGGCTTTTATGGCCCACGCGGCTGCGCTGTCGTGCCCGCAAGCCTCTTGCCCGCAGGACTATTTCCGCCACTTGCCGAATCCGGAAAGGGAGAAAACAGACGCAACCAGTCCTATTGATCAGGAAAGCCGGTGAATCCCGGCCCAAGCGCCTATGCCGCCGCATATGGGGGAATTCGCCGCAAAAGGCAAGAAATTAAATGCTGCAGTGCAAACGGCTGCCAGGCGGCCACTTCTGTCAGGAGCGCGCACCACCCACAATTGACAGCCAGCTCGCGAAGGCGTATTCAACCAAACTGTTAATCAACAGATTGATTGAATATAATGACGACCGATCCCCTCACCACGACTTTTTCCGCGCTCGCCGATCCCACCCGCCGCGCCATCCTGGCGCGCCTGTCGCTCGGCGAAGCCACGGTCAACGAACTGGCGAAGCCTTTCGACATCAGCCTCCAGGCGGTGTCGCGGCACCTGAAAGTGCTGGAAGGCGCCGGCTTGATCTCACGCGGCCGCGAGGCGCAGTGGCGGCCTTGCCGGCTGGAAGCGCTGCCGCTCAGGGATGTCGACGGGTGGCTGCAGCGCTACCGAAAACTCTGGGAACAGAGCTTCGACAAGATGGACGCCTATCTCGCCGAACTGACGAAAGGAAAAGGCAATGAACGCCCAAGCTAGGACAAAACCGCTGGCAGACGACGAATTGTTGATCGTTCGCACCTTCGATGCGCCGGCGTCGCTGGTGTTCCGCATCTGGGAACTGCCCGAACACATGGTTCGCTGGCTTGGGCCGGAAGATTTCACCTGCACCGCGCTCGAACACGACTTTCGTCCCGGCGGCGCCTGGCGCGCCTGTATCGTGGCCGACGCGTACGGCGAGAGCTGGATGGGCGGCCGCTTCCGGGAGATCGAGCGAAACAAACGCATCGTCACCTCCTTTGCCTGGGAAGACAAGGATCGCCCCGGGATGGACACGCTGATCACCGTCACGTTCGAGGAGCGCGACGGCAAGACTGTCCAGACGTTCCACCAGACGCCATTCATCTCGGTCGAGGAACGCGACAGCCATGTCGGCGGCTGGAACTCCTGCTTCAACCGCGAGCAGACCTACGTCGAACAACTGGCCCGCACCGCGTAACTCCGGGAGTGGATCATGGCTATGCGCAAAACGGCGCTGGCGCTGCTCGCCCTTCAGTCCCCGATACTGGGAGCAGTAGCAGGCGAAGTGCAGGACGGGCGCTGCGGCGGAACAGCAGATGAAAAATACATCTGCGGGCCGGCCAATGCCGAAGATCTCGTCGTCATTCCCGGCACGAACTGGATCCTGGCCAGCCGCATGGCCAACTCCGCCGACAGGGAAGGCATGTTCTACCTGCTCGACGCGAGCGATCATTCCTGGCGCAAGCTCGACATCGACGCCATTGCGGAGGCTCGGGACAAGACCCTTTATCCGGATTGCCCGGGCAAGCCGACTTCGGCCTTGCAGCGCGGCCACGGCATCGCGCTGGACGCGCGCAACGGCGCCCTGAAGCTTCTGGCCATCAACCATGGCGGCCGTGAATCCGTGGAGATTTTCACCGTGACGAAAAACGAGGGCGCGGAACCTTCCCTCGCCTGGGCCGGCTGCGTGGTTGCGCCGCAAGGCGCAATGCTGAACAGCGTCGCCGCGCTGCCGGAAGGCGGCTTCGCCGTCACCAAATTCTTCGATACGACTAACAAAAATTGGGGTGAAGACCTGTTCGCCGGCAAGGAAACCGGCGAAGTGCTGGAGTGGTCGCCGAAAGACGGCTGGAGCCCGGTTCCAGGCACCAAAATGTCCGGACCCAATGGCATCGCGTTGTCACCCGACGCCGGCGCCTATTTCATCGCCGAATGGGGCGGCGGCAAACTGCACAAGGTTTCGCGCAAAACCGGCGAGCGCCAGTCCATCGACACCGGCATGCATGCCGACAATCTGCAATGGGACGCAGAAGGCAGGCTTCTGGTCGCCGGCCAGTTCTTCGACGATCCAATGGCCTATCGCTCCTGCCACATGAGCGAGGCGCCGGTCTGCGCCTTTCCGTTCAAGGTCCTGCGCGTCGATCCCACCACGCTGGCGAGCGAAACACTGGTTAGCGAAGGGGAGCCCAAGGAATTCGGTTCCGGCACCACCGCTCTGGAAGTCGGCGACGAATACTGGATCGGCACATCGCGCGGCGACCGCATCGCGCGGATTCCCAAGCCCTAACCGACCAGTCCAAACGTATCGGCCGCTCATCACTGTGGAAGGGAGAGGAAAATGCTGCTTCAAGACAAGACCGCCGTCGTCTATGGCGCCGCCGGCCATATCGGCGGCGCGGTGGCTCGGGCCTTTGCCGCAGACGGCGCCAGGGTTTTCCTCGCCGGCCGCACTTTGGAGAAGGTGCGTCGCCTCACTACCGAGATCAACGCCGCCGGCGGCCGAGCCGAGGCGGCCGAAGTCGACGCGCTGAACAAACAGGCCGTCGAAGACCATCTCGGCGCGGTCGTCGAAATGGCCGGAGCCGTCGACATCTCTTTCAATGCAATCGGCATTCGCGGCGATCTGCAGGGCACGCCGCTGGTGGAAATGACCTTGGAGGATTTTACGCTCCCGGTCGAAATCGGTATCAAGACTCACTTTCTTACCGCGACTGCAGCCGCACGCCATATGGCGAAGAAGGGTTCGGGCGTCATCCTCACCCTCTCCTCGACCGCCGCCGGCCTTTCCGGCCGCGACCGTGTCTTCCATCGCGCTGGCGGTTTCGCCACCGCTTGCACGGCGATCGAGGCGCTGTCGCGCACGCTGGCCGGTGAACTCGGGCCGCAGGGCATCCGTGTCGTTTGCCTGCGCTCCGACGCTATCCCCGAAACTTGGCCGCCCGAGTTTCCGGACCATCCAGTCGAGACCAAAATCTATGAGCAAGCCGCCGAAACCAAGATCTACATGGAAAAGGGCACGGCTTTGGGACGTTTGCCCAAGCTGCGCGAAATTGCCGACGCTGCCGTGCTGATGGCGTCGGACCGCGCCAGCGCGATGACCGGCACTATTGCCAACCTCACCTGCGGTTCGATCATGGATTTGAACTGAGCGATGAAAACCGCCAGTCGCCCAAGAAAAAAGGGCCTTTGCAGGCCCTTTTTCACGTCATGCTTCAAGTTGGCGATCAGCCGTTGGCCGCAGCTACCGCGCGTTTCGCCATCACCGCGACCAGATTGGCGCGATATTCCGGCGAGGCGTGCAGGTCGCCCATCATGTCGGAAGCCGACAGTTTGATGCCGTCCAGCGCGGGCGCCTCGAATTTCTTCGCCAGCGCCGCCTCCATTTCCTTGGAGCGGAAGACGCCATTCTCGCCGGCGCCGGTGACCGCGACGCGCACCCCGTCCTTGCCTTTGGCGGCGAAAACGCCGGCGATCGCATAGCGCGAGGCCGGGTTCGGAAATTTGGCATAACCCGCCTTGGCCGGCGCGGTGAAGGAGACGCCGGTGACGATCTCGCCATCCTTCAGCGCCGTCTCGAACAGGCCGGTGAAGAACTTAGACGCCTGCACCTTGCGCTTGTTGGTGATGATGGTGGCGTCGAGCGCCAGCATCGCGGCGGGATAGTCGGCCGCCGGGTCGTTGTTGGCGATCGAGCCGCCGATGGTGCCCTTGTGGCGCACCTGAGGGTCGCCGATGTGGCTGGCCAGATGCGTCAGCGCCGGGCAGGCTTTCGCGAGCTTGGCATTTGTCGCCACGTCGTGATGCGTGGTGGCAGCACCGATGGTGACGGTCTTGCCCGATACAGTCACGCCGGCAAGCGCTGCGATCCGGCTGATGTCGACAAGGTCTGAAGGTGCGGCAAGCCGTGTCTTCATTGCCGGGATCAGCGTCATGCCGCCGGAAAGCAGCTTGGCGTCACCGGATTTCAGCAATTTGGCGGCATCCGCGACCGACGAAGCGCGATGGTAATTGACGGAATACATGTGCGTTGGCTCCTTCAAGGAGTGAATGGTGAATAGTGAATGGTGAAAAGTTATCGGTGTAAGGGAACGGGCCGAAGCCCCGATTTCCACTCACCATTCGCTATTCACCATTCACCTCGCTTAGTGCTTCGCCTGGATCGCCGCCCACACCGTCTGCGGCGTTGCCGGCATGGTCAGCTTGTTGTTGCCGATGGCGTCGGTAATGGCATTGATGACGGCCGGCGGCGAACCGATGGCCCCTGCCTCGCCGCAGCCCTTCATGCCGAGCGGATTGCCCGGGCATGGCGTGTTCGACGTCGACACCTGGAATGACGGCAGGTCGTCGGCGCGCGGCATGGTGTAATCCATGAAGCTGGCTGTCAAAAGCTGGCCGCTCGCCGCGTCGTAATGCGCCCCTTCGAGCAGCGCCTGGCCTACGCCTTGCGCGATACCGCCATGCACCTGCCCCTCGACGATCATCGGGTTGATGATGTTGCCGAAATCGTCTGCGGCGACGAACTGCACTATCTGTGTCTTGCCGGTGTCCGGGTCCACCTCGACCTCGCAGATGTAACAGCCGGCCGGGAAGGTGAAGTTGGTCGGGTCATAGAAAGCGGTTTCCTTCAGTCCCGGCTCCATGCCGCCCGGCAGGTTGTGGGCGGTGTAGGAAGCCAGCGCCATCTGGAACCACGGCACGTTCTTGTCGGTGCCGGCGACCTTCAGCGCGCCGTTCTCGATCACGATATCGCCCTCGTCGGCTTCGAGCAGGTGTGCGGCGATCTTCTTGGCCTTGGCTTCGACCTTGTCGAGTGCCTTGACGATGGCCGACATGCCCACAGCACCCGAGCGCGAGCCATAGGTGCCCATGCCCATCTGCACCTTGTCGGTGTCGCCATGCACGATCGAGATCTGATCGATCGGCAGGCCGAAGCGTTCGGAGACAAGCTGGGCGAACGTCGTCTCGTGGCCCTGGCCGTGGCTGTGCGAGCCAGTCAGCACCTCTATGGTGCCGACAGCGTTGACCCGCACCTCGGCACTTTCCCACAGCCCGACGCCCGCGCCGAGACTGCCCACCGCCGCCGACGGTGCGATGCCGCAAGCTTCGATATAGCAGCTCATGCCGATGCCGCGCAGCAGCCCCTTCTTGGCGGCGGCAGCCTTGCGTTTGGCGAAGCCTGCATAGTCGGCCGCCTTCATCGCGGCGTCGAGCGAAGCTGAATAGTCGCCGGCGTCGTAGCACATGATGACCGGCGTCTGGTGCGGGAACTGCGTGATGAAGTTCTTGCGCCTCAACTCGGCCGGCGAAATGCCAAGCTCGCGGGCCGCCGTTTCCATGGTGCGCTCGACCACGTAGGTGGCTTCCGGCCGCCCTGCCCCGCGATACGCATCGACGGGCGCGGTGTTGGTGTAGACGGTGCGCACATTGGCGTGGATCGCCGGGATGTTGTACTGGCCCGACAGCAGCGTCGCATAGAGATAGGTCGGCACCGACGACGAGAACAGCGACATGTAGGCGCCGAGATTGGCGATCGTATCGACCTTGAAGCCGGTGATCCGGTTATCCTTGTCGAACGCCATCTCGACGGTCGTGTGGTGGTCGCGGCCATGCGCGTCGGTCAGGAAGCTCTCGGTGCGGTCGGCCACCCACTTGACCGGCACGCCGGTCCTCTTCGAGGCCCACAGGCAGATGATCTCTTCCGGATAGATGAAGATCTTGGAGCCGAAGCCGCCGCCGACATCCGGCGCGATGACACGCAGCTTGTTCTCAGGAGCGACATTGTAGAAAGCGCTCATCACCAGCCGCGCCACATGCGGGTTCTGCGAGGTTGTCCAGCAGGTGAAGTGATCCTCGCCGTTGTCGTAATGGCCGAGTGCCGCGCGCGGCTCCATTGCGTTGGGCACCAGCCGGTTGTTGACGATCGACATGCGGGTGACATGAGCGGCTTGTCTGATCGCCTCGTCGGTGGCTTTGGCGTCGCCGATCTCCCAGTCGAAGATCAGGTTGCCCTCGGCTTCGGGGTGGAGCTGCGGCGCACCGCTCTTCAGCGCTTCGGCGGCGTCGGTCACCGCCTTCCTTTCCTTGTAGGTGATCTCGACCGCCTCGGCGGCGTCGCGCGCCTCGCCTTTGGTGTCGGCGACAACGATGACGACGGCGTCACCCACATAGCGCACGCGGTCGACCGCAAGCGGCGACCAGGCGCCCATTTTCATCGGGCTGCCGTCCTTGGAATGGATCATCCAGCCGCAGATCAGGTTGCCGATGCCGTCGGCCTTCAATTCCTTGCCGGTAAGCACGCCGATGACGCCCGGCATGCCTTGAGCCTTCTTGACGTCGATCTTCTTGATATCGGCATGCGCATATGGGCTTCTGACGAAAGCGGCGTGCTTCATGCCCGGCACCACCATGTCGTCGACGTAGCGGCCGCCGCCGGTGATGAAGCGTTTGTCCTCTTTGCGGGCAACCCGTGCCCCAATGCCTTCCATTCCCATCAGAGTTCTCCTCCAGAACTGTAAGAATAGTGGGTGGCGGGCGGAAACGATCGGCGGCTCATGTAGCGGGCGCGATCGTCACCGGGCGGATTGGAACATCTTTCCTGACCGCCCAAACCCGATCGACGGATCCTCAGGCAGCTTTCTTCGCCTTCCCCTTGCCGGCTTTCGACATCGCCTGCGACGCGGCAAGGATCGCCTTGACGATATTGTGGTAGCCGGTGCAGCGGCAGATATTGCCTTCCAGCTCGGCGCGCACCGTCGCCTCGTCGAGGCCTTCCGGGTAGCGGCGGATCATGTCGGTCGCCGACATGATCATGCCGGGCGTACAGAAGCCGCATTGCAGGCCATGATTTTCCTTGAACGCCGCCTGCACCGGGTGCAGTTCCGCGCCGTTGGCGAGACCCTCGATGGTGACGACCGTGGAGCCGGATGCCTGTGCTGCAAGCATCGTGCAGGATTTCACCGCCTTGCCGTCGACATGCACGATGCAGGCGCCGCATTGCGAAGTGTCGCAGCCCACATGCGTGCCGGTCAGGCCGACATGCTCGCGCAGGAAATGCACCAGGAGTGTGCGGTCCTCGACGGACGCTTTTACGTTCCGTCCATTCACCGTCAAAGATACGTCGGACATGATCCCTCCTCCCACCATGTGCCGGAGCTCTGCCGGCTGGTTCTTGTAGCCTCGGTCCGGGCGGCCTGTCAGGACCCCGCGGGACGCCTCCCCTAGAATGTCGGTGAGAATGCTGCCGCCCCATTTCCCGGTATATTGTACTTTCGACCGAACGCTGTCCGACATCAAGATTGCAAAAACCGAAATTGCCGCAGATGATGCGCGCCAACCGGCGACATCGAGCGCCGGACGGATAACCATAGAGGAGCGCCGAGAAGCCCGTGTATTCGCGTGCCGAATATGCCTGCGGAATCACCGTGCTGACGTCGTCGGAGGCCGATGCCGAGGCGTTTGCCAGCGGTATCGCCGAGGAGGCGCGGCGCTGCGGCGCGGGCTTTGCCTATCTGTTTTTCTCGATGCGGACTTTCGATCCGCACCACCTTAACGCGGCCATGCTGAAGCATGCGCCTGGTCTTGAGGTGGTGGGTTGCTCGACATCTGGAGAGATCACGCCTGACGGCATCGGCGAAGGCCACGCGCTCGCCATCCTGCTGCCTGCAAAGAATTTCACCGTTGCCTCCGCCACGATCGAAAACATCGCGAGCTCGGGCATGGACACCATTGTCGAGGAGGTCGACCGGCTGCGGCGGACGCTTGCCGACAAGACTCGCGGCAAAACTGGCCAGGACCGGTTCGCAATGTGCCTGATCGACGGCATGTCGTTTGCCGAGGAGAAGATCACAGCGGCGCTGCACTGGGCGCTCGACGACATTCCGCTGATCGGCGGCTCGGCCGGCGACGATCTGAAATTCGAGCACACCGTGCTCCTGTCGGATGGCAGGGTTTCCGACGGCAGCGCCATCGTCATGCTGGTGTCCACCGACGTTCCGTTCAGCATCTTCAAGACCGACAACTTCATCCCGACCGACGCCAAGTTCGTCGTCACCGCATCCGATCCCGAACGCCGCACCGTGCTGGAGCTCAACGCCAGCGCGGCCGCGAAGGAATACGCATCCGCGGTCGGCAAGGACATCGCCGAGCTGACCCAGAGCGGCTTCGCCTCGCATCCGGTGGTGGTCAAGGTCGGCGGCGAATTCTATTGCCGCGCGGTGCGCGGCATCCTCGATGACGGCTCGCTGGTGTTTGCCTGCGCCATCGACGACGGCGTCGTTCTGACACTCGCGGAGGCGCGCGGCATGGTCGAAACGACCCGCGCCAAATTCGAGGAGATAGAGAAGCGGTTGGGCGGCATCGACATGGTATTCGGCTTCGACTGCGCCTACCGCCGCGTTGACGCCGAGAACCGGCAGGTGATCCGCAAGATGTCGGAACTCTACCAGCAAAACCACGTTATCGGGTTCGGCACCTTCGGCGAACAGTACCAGTCCATGCATCTCAACCAGACCCTGACGGGCATCGCCTTCGGCCGGCAGCCCAAAGAGGCGGTCCTGCCCGCCGCGGCCGAATAGCGGCGGCTTTCATGCCCATCCGCGCGATCGAGGATATCGACAAGCTCCGGCGCATCAACGAGGCGCTGGTTTCGCGTGTCGAGCGCTCGATGGAACAGCAGGGCAATGCCTTTTCGCTGTTTCAGACGGCGATCAACCTGGAAACCCGCGTCCGCACCCGCACCGAGGAATTGCGCGCCACGCTGCGCCATCTCGAACAGTCAAACCTCGAGCTTGTAGCCGCCAAGGAAAGTGCTGAACAGGCGAACCTTTCAAAGACCAGATTTCTCGCCGCCGCGAGCCACGACGTCTTGCAGCCTCTCAACGCCGCGCATCTTTCGATCTCGGCGCTTGCCGAACTGCAGACCGGCGAGGAAGGCCGCAAACTTGTGCGTCAGGTCGAGCGGTCGCTGGAAACGATGGAAGACCTGCTGCGCACCTTGCTCGACATTTCCAAGCTGGATGCCGGCGTGGTGCAGCCCGAGATCGGCGACGTTCCGCTGGAACCGTTGTTTTCCTCGCTGAAATCGGACTTCCAGCCGTGGGCGGCAAACAAGGGGCTGAAGCTGCGCTTCCGGCCGACCCACGCCGTCGTTCGCTCCGACCGCACCTTGCTGCGGCGTATCTTGCAGAACATCATCTCCAACGCCATCCGTTACACCAGGACCGGCGGCGTGCTGGTGGGCATGCGCTATCGCGGTCCGATCCTCAGGATCGACATCGTCGACACCGGCCGCGGCATCTCCAACGATCAGCGCCACGCCGTTTTCGAGGAATTCAACCGCGGCGGCGCCGCCGCCGACACCGACCTCGCCGGCGGCCTTGGCCTCGGCCTTGCCATCGTGCGCCGCATGGTCGACGCGCTCGGCCACCGCGTCGACTTCTCCTCGCAACTCGGCCGCGGCACCGTCTTCCACGTCGATGTGCCGCTGGCCATCGGCCCGCACTCCGAACATGCAGCAGTTGCGAACGAAGTTGAAAAGCCGCGCGGTTATGGCCTTTTCGGCACCAAGGTCCTGCTGATTGAAAACGACGCCGCGGTGCTCGAGGCGATGAAGGTGCTGCTCGAGCGCTGGCGCTGCGATGTGCGCGCGGCAACCGCGACCGAAGAGGCCCTCGACGCGCTTGGCGATACCGGCTGGGTGCCCGACATCATCATCGCCGACCAGCATCTGGACCATGGCGACCTTGGAACCAGCACCATCGCCGAGGCGCGTGATTACCTTCAGCGCCAGGTGCCGGCGCTTCTTATCACGGCCGACGCGTCGGACCCGCTGGCGCGCCTAGCGCGCAGCAGCGGCATCGAACTGATGCGCAAACCGGTGAAGCCGGCGCAACTGCGCGCGCTGCTGGCGCATTTGCTGGCGTAGGCAGTAGGCAGTAGGCAGTAGGCAGTAGGCAGTAGGCAGTAGAAACGGAACCCCCCGCTCGTCCTGCCGCAAAGCAGAAAACTGCGAAAGTTCCGACTGCCTACTGCCTACTGCCCTATTCCCTAGAATCCTGCCTGCTCCCGAAACAGCTCCGCATTGTCGAGCTTCGACACCTCGATCACGGCCTGGGTCCGGCTGTAGACGTTGAGCTTGCGCAGGATCTCCGAGACGTGCGCCTTGACCGTTGTTTCGCCGACCTGCAGCTCATAGGCGATCTGCTTGTTGAGCAGGCCCTGGCGCAGCATTTGCAGAACGCGCAATTGCTGGGGCGTCAGCGTCGCCAGCCGCCGCACCATTTCGGCGCGGTCCGCGCTCTCGGCGTCGGGCGCCTGCCCGCCATAATTTTCCGGCACGTGGATGGCGCCTTCCATGACCGAGCGTATCGCGTCGGCAAGATCGGCCTTGCGCACTGATTTCGGAATGAAGCCGGCGGCCCCGTAGGACAGGGCCTCGGAAATGATCTTCGGCTCTTCATGGCCGGAAACCACGACGATCGGCAGGCGTGGATACCGGGTGCGCAGTTGCAGCAGCCCTTCGAACCCCTGAACGCCGGGAATGTTGAGATCGAGCAGCGCGAGATCGAACGGCCTTGGGCCCTCGAGCAGCTCCAGCGCTTCGGTGACAGTGCGCGCCTCGACCGTATCGGCATCGGGATAGGTCATCTGCACGGCGCTGTGCAGCGCCTCGCGAAACAGCGGGTGGTCGTCGATGATCAGAAACCGGGCGGCTTCACTCGTTGCGCTCATTTTGTAGCCCTGCCGTTTCTTCTCAGTGGCGGTTCTGCGCCGCCGGCTGGTTGCAACGCTCCACGCCACACAGCCCAGAATACCGAAGCGTCCGGTCGTCCATTATTGGCAAATAGTATACCGGACTGATGACGGCGCCAGCGCGCAAGGAGTTTGTCCAGAGGTTTCCGGGCGATCGGCCGCGCATCCGAAAACAGCAAAGCCGACGGCGCCCCCCGACGCCATCGGCTTGCCATCACGCCGCCAAGTCTCCCGGGCGGCTGGACTCACGCCAGCATGGGGCCAAGCCGGCTTTTTTGGTAATACCAATTTTCCTGCAATAGTCAACACTGGCGTAAAACAACCGACGCTAGAAAAAATTCGACTGACCGAGAAATTAATTCAATAAATACAGATAGATACTGTTTCGTCTGCCACTCTCCTGCCACCTTCTTGCTGACGTAGCGGAAATGCGTTAGAACCGAAACAGAGCCTAATTGGTAGAACCAGATTGCATCCAGCGACCGGGAATCGCCTGTTAGGGAGGAGAAGGCGCTGGCTATATCGACGGCGCGAATGCAGGCGAATTCTGGAGACCAAACACATGCACCTTTCGACGCACAACTGGATGCGTGCTGAACCGCTGGCGAAGACGCTCGCCCGGATCAAGAAGTACGGCTACGAAAGCATCGAGATTTCGGGCGAACCGACCCAGTACGACGTCAAGGAAACCCGCGCCCTGCTCAAGGAGCACGGCATCCGCTGCTGGGGCGCGGTGACGCTGACGCTCGGCGAGCGCAATCTCGCCGCCAGGGACGAGGGCCAGCGCGCCCGTTCCGTCGACTACGTCAAGAACGTCATCACCATGGTTTCCGAACTCGACGGCGAGATCGTCACGCTGGTGCCGGCGACCGTCGGCAAGGTGGTGCCGGACGGCACCGAGGAAGAAGAGTGGAAATGGGTGGTCGACGCCACCCGGGAGTGCTTCGCCCATGCGCGGAAAAAGGGCGTACGCATCGCCATCGAACCTCTAAACCGTTTCGAGACCTATTTCTTCAACCGCGCCGCCCAGGCCCTGGCGCTCGCCGACGCGGTCAGCCCCGAATGCGGCGTCTGCCTGGATGCCTTCCACCTCAATATCGAGGAGGAAGACATGTATGAGGCGATCCGGCTCGCGGGAAAGCGCCTGTTCGACTTCCACGTCGCCGACAACAACCGCTTCGCTGCTGGCCTCGGCCAGCTCGACTGGCCCAAAATCATCGGCACGCTCAAGGAAATCGGCTACGACGGCGCTGTCACCAACGAATTCGTCGCACCCGTAGACCGCACGCCGGCCAACAAGTACCCGACCATGGTCGAGCGCAATCCGGTCGACATCCCGCCTGAGCAGCTGAAATTCATCCAGGACCACGGCTCCAGCCTGCTGACAGAAAGTTTCTACGCCGACCAGATGCGCATTACGGCGCAAACCATCCTGCCACTGATCAAATAGGTGGCCGTTGCTTTTGTCGGAACAGCACCCCCTCGCGCCGGAGCTGGCGGAAAGGTCGGACTTGCCGATGCGCATCAGCCGGGTTGAAGCCTGGTGGGTACGTGTCCCCATCGAGACCGGCCAACAGCACAGAAGCGATTTCGGCCAGGTAACCACCTTCGACGCGGCAATCCTGCGTATCGAGACGGCAGATGGCATCGTTGGCTGGGGCGAGGGAAAGAACGCCGCCGGCAGCGCCGGCACCTACGGCGCGCTGGTGCATCTCCTTAATCGGGAGATCGCTCCCCTGCTGATCGGCCGTGATGCGCGCGACATCAATGGCATCTGGGAAATGCTCTATAACGGCGTACGGCACAAGCGCGCCGCCGCCGCTGGCCACGCCCTCCCGCAACTTGCGCGCCGCGGCCTCACGGTGGCGGCAATCAGCGCCGTCGACATCGCGCTGTGGGACATTTTCGGCAAGTCGCTGGGCGTGCCGGTGTGGCAATTGCTCGGCGGACGCAAGGCCGAACGCATGCCCGCCTATGCATCGGGCGGCTGGGCGCCGGCGGAAGAGATCGGCGAACAGTTGCAGTCCTACATCGACCGGGGCGGCTTCACGGCTGTGAAGATGCGGATCGGCGCAATGGACGGCGCGCCGCAAATGTCAGCTGCCCGTGTCAGGGCGGCGCGCGAGGCCCTCGGGCCCGAGGTCGGCCTGATGGTCGACGCGCACGGCACCTACACCGTGGCCGATGCCAAGCGCTTTGCCCACCTCGTCGCCGATTGCGACCTCGCCTGGTTCGAGGAGCCGGTGATAGCCGACGACAAGCAGGGTATGGCGGAACTGCGCGCCGCCTGCAGCATTCCGATCGCCGCCGGCGAAAGCGAGGCGACGCGGTTTGCCTTCCGCGACCTGGCGCTGCTCAAGGCCGCTGACATTTTCCAGCCAGATCTCGGGTTCTGCGGCGGCATCAGCGAAGCGATGAAAATCGCCGCCCTCGCCTCGGCCTTCAACCTTCGGCTTGCCCCGCATCTTTGGGCAGGCGCGCCGGCTTTCTTTGCCGGCCTGCATGTCGCGGCGGCCTCGCCTTCGAGCTTCATCATCGAATATTCGCTCGGCGCCAACCCGATGCTGCACGACCTCATCGAAGAGACGATCGATCCGAAAGACGGTATGATAGCGATTCCCGACGGCCCGGGCCTTGGCATCACCGTCTCGGAAAAGTTCCTCGCGGCGTACGCACTGAACGATAGATGACAGAAAAGAACCTTCTTGCCGAACTCGCATCCTATCTGTTCTCCTTCTCGGATTCGCAGACGGGACGCACGCCGTCGGAGCGTGAGCTGGCCGAACATTTCGCCGTGAGCCGCGGCCAGATCCGCGAGGCGCTGGCGATCCTGGAAGCCATGCACATCGTCGAGCGACGTGCGAAATCCGGCATCTACCTCACTACCCGCGAAGCGAGCGTCGAGGCGTTGGCGCTGTTCGCCAGGGCCGGGCTGCCGCTCGACCCGGTGCGCATCTACGAGATCGTCGAGATCAGAAAGATCCACGAGATCAAGGCAGCCGAACTCGCCTGCAGCCGCGCCACCGAAGAAAACTACGAGCGGCTGCGCGAAATCCTGGCCGAATCGGAAAAGAAGGTGGCAGCCAGCAAGCCTATCGCCGAGGAGGATCGGGAATTCCACCTTGAGATCGTGCGGGCGACCAAGAACACGATGTTCCACCAGATTTGCACCGCCTACTACGTGCTCGGCGAAGGTCGCCTGCCGGTGTATTTTTCCGACCCTGAACGCGGGCGGAAATCGCATGCCGAGCACCTGCAGATTTTCGATGCGCTGCTGCGCCGTGACGGCAATCTCGCCCAGGCGCTGATGAGCGCCCACCTCCAGGGGGCGGAAAGCTACTGGAAGGGCCTTATCGAGACAGCGGGCGAAGCGGCAGCCGACTTCGAAAATGCCTGACCAGCCGAAAATCCTGTCGACGCATGTGCTGCACCCCGCCGCCGAAGCCATGCTTGCCGGCGTCGGCGAACTTGCCGTCGCGTCCGCCCTCGATGCCGCGACGCTGACGCGGGAGGCCGGGGACGCCGATATCGTCATCGTGCGGGCGCCGATGCCGCCCGAACTGTTTTCCGCGCAGCGCCGGCTGAAGATGGCCGTCCGCCATGGCGCCGGGCTCGACTGGATACCGATGGAGGCGGCGACCGAAGCCGGCGTGCTGGTTGCCAACGTGCCGGGCGTCAATGCGCGCACGGTTGCCGAGCACGTGTTGTTCGGCGCGATGGCGGTGCTGCGCCGCTTCCGCCAGGTCGACCGTGACTTGCGGCAGCACGGCTGGCTGGCCGGCCGTGAACATTCCGTTCGCGCCGGAGAGCTGGGCGGCAAGACCATCGGCATCGTCGGCATGGGCAATATCGGGCGTCACCTCGTATCCATCGCCCGCGACGGTTTTGGCATGACCGTCATCGCCAACAGCCGCACGCCCGAAAGCCTGCCGGCCGGCATTGCGTTCCGCACACTCGACGCACTGATGGCCGAGAGCGACATCGTCGCCATATGCTGTCCGCTGACGCCGCAAACCAGCGGCATGATCGATGCTCGTCGTATCGCTCTGATGAAGCCGGCGGCGGTGATCGTCAATGTCGCGCGCGGCCCGATCATCGTCGACGACGCACTGATCGCGGCGTTGCGCGACGACAGGATCGGCGGCGCGGCGCTTGATGTCTTCGCCACCCAGCCCTTGCCGCCGGACCACCCCTATTTCGGCTTTGACAACGTCGTCGTCACCCCCCACATGGCCGGCATCACCGAAGAAAGCATGATGCGCATGGGCACGGGTGCGGCCGCGGAAACGCTGCGCGTGCTTGCGGGAGAATTGCCGGTGAACCTGCGCAACCCCGAGGTGGTCGAGCGCTACCGGGCGCGGTTTTTCTAGCTGGCGAGCACCACCTCGACCGCGGCCGCGATTTCGAGCAGCCGGCGATCCCAGCCATTGCGGCCAAACAGCATCAACCCGGACGGCAGCGGGGTTCCCGGTATCGGCAGCGAGATCGACGTCAGATCGAACTGGTTGGCCACCTGCGGGTTGCGCAGCAGCATCCCGTCGGTTCGGTTCCAAAGCGCGTCGTCGGCAAGCAGCGGTGCGATCGGCGGCGCCAGCATCGGCACGGTCGGCAGCGCCAGCACGTCGACAGCCTGCAGCCGCTCGTCCATGCGTGCGGCGAGCGCAGTGCGTGTGCGCATCAGCCCGATATAATGTGCCGCCGTGGCAGCCAGCCGGCGCGTCAGCGGACCGGAAACGTGCGGATCGACGGCCGCCACCTTTTGCGCATCGGCGAGCCAGCCGGAATGGATTTCCGCCGCCTCGATGCCGGCCAGCGAACCAGCCTTCGTCGCAGCGTTCATTTCGCCGACGAGATCGTCGATCACATGGTCGGCAAGCCGCGCTCCGGCAGCTTCTAGTGTTTTCAGGCTGCGCTCGAATGCTTCGGCGACGGCCGGTTCGAGTTCCTGAAGTAGCCGCCCTTGTGGGATCCCGATCCTGAGCCCGGCAATCGGCCGCGGCGCCAGCGGCGCGAAATCCTCGCCGGCCATCACCGCATCGGCGGCAGCGCAGTCGGCGACCGTGCGCGCCAGCGGACCGATCGAATCGAGCGTCGCGGAGAGCGGGAAGCAGCCGGCCAGTGGAACCCGGCGCGCCGTCGGCTTGAAACCGAGGACGCCGTTCAGCGCGGCGGGAATGCGCACCGAGCCGCCGGTGTCTGAGCCGATGGCGATGTCCGAGGTGCCTTCGGCAGCCGAGACCCCTGCCCCCGACGAAGAACCGCCGGGAATGCGCTGCGCATCGACGGCATTCGGCGGCGTACCGTAGTGCGGGTTGGTGCCGACCGCCGAGAAGGCGAATTCGGTCATCGCCGTCTTGCCGACGATGACGGCGCCAGCGCGGCGCAGGCGTTGGACAATCACAGCATCTTCGGCTGCCGGCGCCGCATCGCGGCGGATGATCGAGCCGGCCAGCGTGGGCTCGCCGGCAACGTCGAACAAATCCTTGATGGAGACGATCTTTCCGTCGAGCGGCCCGAGCGATCCGCCTGCCTTGACGCGTGCATCGGCGGCATCGGCAGCCGCCCGCGCACTCTCGGCGTAAAGTTTGGTGAAGACGCGCTCGTCATCGGCACGGGAATCAAGGCGCGCGAGGATTTCTTCGAGGCGGTCGCGGGCGGGTTTCAGCATTGCGGTCTCTGATTGTGGGAGCGGGGAGTCCCAGTGTCGTGATTTCGAAGTTCGCATGACTTCAATATCGCGCTCCAAGCGAACTTCGAAATCAAAACGACACTAGAAATCAATAAGTTGCTAGTGTCCTTTCCATTCTGAAATTCGTACAGCCACCTGATATCGAATTCATGCGAATTTCAAAATCGGGACACTAGCCGCCGCCGCCCGGCGGCTGTGAAAGTCCCTCCCAATCCATCCCGGTCGGCAAGTCGTTTCACGGCCCGCCGCAGTCAGCGTCTCCTTATGAGATTTTTACTTCTTGGCGATTCCGCCCGCCTCGAATCCTGATTTACGGACTTCTATTTTCCTTCCCGCAGCCGGCCTTACGCCGATTGCCTGGTCGTCGGCTCAGTCCGACGCTCAACGAAAGGAAACTGAAATGTACCGCAATCCCGGGTTCGACATGTCCAGCCACGCTTCGGTTCGGGCCGCTTCCGACGCATCGGAGGCAAGGTCCGCCGACCGGCAGGTGCCAGGCATGACCCCGCCATTCATGTTCAGCCGCTTGTTTTCCGTTACTGGCGTTCTGCTTGCCGCGATGGTCGTGGTCACCCTGATCTTGGGCTGATTACGATTTCGCGAAGGAGAATGAACATGCGCACTTCGTCCCTGATTAGTGAAGCCCCGTCCCCCGTCCACCGTTTCGTGGTGGGACTTGACGGAGAAGGTCATTGGATTGCCCGCGACGAAACCGGCCTGACCGGCGGCGTCTTTGCCGACCGGTCCGCGGCAATCCATTTCGCCGAGACACAATGCAATCACCGGGAAGGCGCTATCCGGTTGGCGCCCGCCAACGCCCGGCTTTCGCTGTTCAATTGAACCGTCATCGCGAAACCGTACGCATCACGCCTGGCTCGCCGCGCTTCCGCGACGCGCCGGGCGAGGCGATGCCGGCCATGCAAAGACCCGACGAGAGCGAAATCGCGACGCTTGCCGAGCGTATCGTGCATGCCCGCATTTTGCGCGAGCACCATGTCTGGGAGGCGGTGCGCTGTCTGTCGATCGACACGCGGGACCGCCGCTCCGGCACCGCACGGCGTTTCGTCGAACGAATGGAGGCGGACGCCCTGCTCGACGCCGCCATGCTTCTGGTCATGCTATCGGTGCAAGAACGCACCATAGACGGCATCGGCCATGCTGGCGGGTGCTGGACCTGCAGCATCGGCCGCCCGGCCGCGGGCAAGCAAGCACCCGCGAGAGCGACTTCCGCCAAGCACGCCGATCAGGCAGCCGCCATCGTGCTTTCGTTGATCCTCTCCCATCTGCCATCCCGACGCTGCGCGGGACCCGAAATCCCGGCGCGCAAGACAAACTGGAGACTAGCCTCATGACCCCGAAGCAAGCCGCAACGCGCCTCAGGGGCGCGATGGCCGCCCTGCCCACCCCTTTTCGCGGCGGCGAAGTGGACCTCGAAGGACTGGCCAGGCTTGTCCGCTGGCAGCTGGAGCAAGGCGTCGACGGCATCGTGCCCTGCGGCACCACGGGCGAAGCGCCGACGCTATCCTGGGAAGAACGTTTGGCGATCCTGCGATGCTGCATCGGGATCGTCCGCGGCAAGGTGCCGGTCATCGCCGGCACGGGAACCAACAACACCGAAGCCACCATCGCCTTCACCGCCGCGGCCGAGGCGTTCGGCGCCGACGCGGCCCTGATCGTCACGCCCTACTATAACAAGCCCAGCCAGGAGGGCATTTTCCGCCACTACGAAGCGATCGCCAGCAAGGTGAATATCCCAATTGTCGTCTACAATGTTCCGTCGCGAACCGGCGTCGACCTCTTGCCCGAAACCGTCGCGCGGCTGGCACAGATCCCGACGATTGTCGGGATCAAGGACGCCACCGGCGATCTCGACCGGCCGTCCGCGATCTCCCGGCAGGCCGGCAACGACTTTCTGCAGTTCTCGGGGCATGACGCCACCGCCTTCGGCTTCAACACCATGGGCGGCGTTGGTACGATTTCCGTCGTCGCCAATGTCGCGCCGCGGCTGTGCGCCGACATGCACAATGCCTGCCGCAGGGGCGATCATCATACGGCGCGCGCCATCCAGCATCACTTGAGGCCGCTGATCGCGGCGCTGGAACTGGAAAGCAATCCGGTCCCGGTGAAGTATGCGCTGCATCTGCTGCTCGGCCTCTCGCCGGACGTCCGCTTGCCACTGGTCCCGGCAACAACCGCCACCCAACAGGCGGTGCAGGTGGCGTTGCTGGCGCTGTCGCAAGACGAGAGCGATGCCGCTCAGGCAAAACGTGCCGCAGCGGGCGGACGGTGGTAGTGCCGCCGGGATCGCCTCGCATGGACATTCATGCCGTATTCGCTCGCGACGACATCCGCCTCGGCGTCGAAGCGCTGACAAAGCCGAACCTTTTGCGTCACTTGGCCAGGCACGCCGCCGAAAGAACCAGCCTCCCTGCCGCCACGGTTCTCACCGCGCTCGCCGCCCGCGAGAAACTCGGTTCGACCGGGTTGGGGGATGGCATCGCCATTCCCCACGCACGGCTTGCCGGGCTGCAGAGGCCGTTCGGCCTGGCTATCCGGCTCAAGGAGCCATGCGATTTCGAAGCAATGGACGGTGAGCCGGTCGATCTGGTTGTCCTTCTCCTGGTCCCACCGACCATGAACTCTGAGCACCTGACGATTCTCTCACGAGTGGCGCGAACCCTGCGCGACCCAGTTATCGCGTCGCAGTTGCGGCGGGCACCGGACAGGGCTGCATTCCTCGAGCGGCTGAAGGGAGAAGGGTCTCGTGAACGAGCCATATGAAAGCAAGCCTCCCATCAAGTCTCCTCTCGTCAGTTGGCTGGTTGTGTTGATAGCCTTTTCGGCTGTCTTCACCATAGCGTCGTTCTTTCAACCTTAGATCCATCCCATCCGCCGGAAAATCCATGCTGGCAATACGGCCGACATGATCATTAGACCAACCGCGAATGGATAGCCGAAGAACCACTTCAATTCCGGCATATGCTCGAAATTCATCCCATAGTTCGAGGCAATCAGTGTCGGCGGAAGGAAGATGACCGCAGCTACCGAAACGATCTTGATGATGTTGCTTTGCTCGATGCCGATCATGCCAAGCGTTGCGTCAAGCATAAAGATGATCTTCTGCGACAGTGCAGTGGCGTGATCCCCAAGCGACTGAATATCTTGGCCGAGCGTCTTTACTCGGCGGCGGACCTCGTCTTCCCCTTCCGCACGAGCAGCTTGCTCAAGAAACAGACTTACCCTGTGCATGGTCTGCAGACTTTCTTGGATGTTGGAAATCAGCGATTCCTTGCGGCCGATGCGCCGTAGAATAATTTGAAAGCCCCGCTCTCGCCGTCGCACACGCTTTTCAGAGGGGTGGAAGATATCCTTGCCGATATCCACGATTTCATGACCGGCGCGTTCAAGGACGTCCGCAAGGCGATCCACGATGTTTTCAAGCAAACCGGCTAGGATGGACTCGGCGTTCTTGCAATCGAGGTCTGCTTGTTCGGCTCGTTCCGGAAAATTCTTGAACGCACTTGGTTCGTGGTAGCGTACGGTCACTAACCGGTCGTGCGCCAGGACAAAGGTCACCGGCATCATGATTGGGTGGTCGCCGTCAGCGTTTTCCGGAAGCGTGGCGGTCATGTAGAAGCAGCCATTTTCCGTATATAGACGCGATGAAATCTCTATTTCCTGCATCTCCTCGCGGGTCGGAATGGCAATGTGGAAGAGGTCCTCAGTGACCGCCTCTTCCTGTTTGGTTGGGTTGAGCAGGTCGATCCAGATTGGATGCGCGCCAGCCGTCAACGGCCTTTCGAGCAACCTGTTGTCATCGTTGAAATACGCTTTAAGCATCTTGTTCTCCTTGGCACCAACATCTGCAACCGTGGACGGATTGGAGGCGGGGGAGCAGGGTAAGCCCGGCGATTGTTGGACACCACAGTTCGGCGCCAGAAGGGCACTACAAACAAGATCTTAAGGGGGTTATTCCTCGATTGCGCTCCGGCCCATGGCATACGATTTTCCGTCGTCGCCAATGTTGCGCCCCGACTTTGTACCGAAATGCACGACGCCCGCACGCTTCGCGATCCGAAAGTCGCCGCCGAACTCCGGCGCGCGCCCGACCGGACGATATTCCACGCCAGGTTCAACGCAAAAACAGGCTTCGGAACAACTCGTTGACCTCGGCCAACCGACCGACCCTCGTGATGGTACAGCGTCGCCGCGACCGGCGGTCCGACGCCGCTGGCCTCAGGCGCTGTGCCTGAGGCTCACGCCGGTGCTCTTGTCGAACAGCACCACCTTGTTCTCGTTCCAGGCGAAGCGCACGGCATCCTCGATGGCGACGGAAGTCTGCGCCGGCACGGTGGCGCGCAGCGTGGCATCGCCGACGCGCAAGGTCAGTATTTTCTCGACGCCGTGGTTTTCCACGTCGTGGACGCGTGCCTCGACCGGCGCGCCGGCCTGCAGAAAGACGTCCTCCGGCCGTATGCCGAAGGTCAGCGCGCGGCCATCGGTGTTCCTGGCCGCCGCCGCATAGGGCAGCTCGAAGTTAATCGGGTTCATCACGGCGCGGCCGGAGACCAGCTTGCCGTCGAGCAGGTTCATCGGCGGCGAGCCGACGAAACTCGCGACGAAGGTGTCGCGCGGGTTGTTGTATATCTCCTGCGGCGTACCCGTCTGCACCAGCCGGCCGTGGTTCAGCACTCCCACCTTGTCGCCCATTGACATGGCCTCGATCTGGTCGTGGGTGACGAACAGGAAGGTCTGGCCGAGCGTCATCTGGATGTTTTTGAGCTCGGTTCTCAGCGCCTCCCGCAGCTTGGCGTCGAGCGCCGACAGCGGCTCGTCCATCAGGAACACACGCGGCTTGCGCACGATCGCACGGCCGATCGAGACGCGCTGCATCTCGCCGCCCGAGAGCCGGTCGGTCTTGCGGTCGAGCAGATGCTCGATGCGCAAGGTTTTCGCCACCCGGTCGACGCGCGTCTTGATCTCGGCCGGTTCGATGCGGCGGATTTTTGGCTTCAGCGGGAATTCGAGATTCTCGCGCACTGTATAGCGCGGGTAGAGCGAATATTGCTGCAGCACCAGCGCCACATCGCGCTCGGCCGCACTCCAGTCGGCGACATCGGCGCCGTCGATGAAGATCTGTCCCTCGTCCGGTTTTTCCAGCCCCGCGATAAGGCGCAGCGTCGTCGTCTTGCCCGCACCCGTTTCGCCCAGAAGGACAAAAAACTCGCCGTCGGCGATGTCGAGGTCGAGATTCCTCAGCGCTGTATGGGCGCCGAATTTCTTGGTGATGTTTTTCAGCTGGATATGGGCCATTGTTAAAGTCGAACCCCCAGCGAATTGCCGCTTTCCGTGTCGAAGAAATGCGCCTGTGCCGGGTCGAGCCGGGCAAAGACGCGGTCGCCGGCCTTGCCGACGAAACCGGAACGTGTGCGCGCGCGAAGCATCTGCTGGCCGACCTTGAGGTCGACGATATCGTAGGAGCCGAGCGGCTCTATGATATGCGCCTCCACCGGCAGGTAGCCGTCGGCGGCCTCGCGCGAAACCAGTACGCCTTCAGGCCGGATGCCGAGCGCCAGCCGTCCCCGCGCGGCGTTCGCGGCGTCGAGCTGGCCGACCAGCGCACCCGGAAAGCGGAAGCCGTCGGCGGCTCCGTCGACGGTGACCTTGGCGCCGGAGCCATTCATGGCGACCGACGCGCTGGCGACGTTCATCACCGGCGAACCGACGAATTGCGCGACGAAGAGGTTGGCCGGGTGGGTGTAGACCTCCGAGGGGCTTCCCACCTGCTGCAACACGCCTTCGTGCATGATGACGATGCGGTCGGCGAGGCTCATCGCCTCGATCTGGTCGTGGGTGACGTAGATGGTGGTCGAGCCCTGCTTGACATGCAGCCGCTTGATCTCGGCGCGCATCTCTTCGCGCAGCTTGGCGTCGAGCGCTCCGATCGGCTCGTCCATCAGCATCGCCTTCGGCCGGCGTACCAGCGCACGGCCGATCGCCACACGCTGCATGTCGCCACCCGACAGCGCCGACGGCTTCTTGTCGACGAGGTCGGTGATCTGCAGCACCTTGGCGACCGAACGCACTTCGGCGTCGATTTCCGCCCTGCTCTTGCGCATGGCCCGCAGCGGAAAGGCGATGTTCTCGTAGACCGTCATGTGCGGATAGAGCGAGAACGACTGGAACACCATGGCGATGTCGCGGTCGGCCGCCTTCAGGTGCTGCACCGGCTGGCCGTCAATCAGGATGTCGCCTTCGTCGATCGTCTCCAGCCCGGCGATGGCGCGCAGGGTCGTCGTCTTGCCGCAGCCCGACTGACCGAGCAGGACGATGAACTCGTTGTCATCTATTTTGAGATTGAGGTCCTTGATGACCTGGACGGCGCCGAAGAATTTCTGGACGCCCCGAAGCTCGATCTGGGTCATGAGTGACCGTCTCTTTCGGTTGCGCCGGTCGCCTTCTGGTTTGGCCGCGGTCCCACCCAGCCAGTGATCATGAACGTCAAAAGGCCGGCAATGATGATCGTCAGCCCATAGCGGTGCAGGAAGAAATTCCACGGCTGGCAGAGCGCGATGATGCCGAGCACCATGACGATTTCGGCCGTGCGCTGGACGGTGGCGTGGCGGATCATTTGCGGATCGCTCCGAACGACATGCCGCGCAGCAGGTGGTTACGCAGCAGGAATGTGAAGATGGCGACCGGCAGCAGGAACAGGAAGGTGCCTGCGGCGATGACCGTCCAGTCCGGCAGGCCCGAACCGACCTGGCTCGGGATGAACGGCGGCGCGGTCTGGGCGCGGCGGTTGGTCATGATCAGCGCGAAGGCGTATTCGTTCCACGCGGTAATGAAGCAGAACACCGCCGTCGCAGCGATGCCGGTTGCGGCCTCCGGCAGCACCACCTTGAAGAAGGCCTGGATGCGCGTGTAGCCGTCGACCAGCGCCGCCTCCTCGTATTCCTTGGGAATCTCGTCCATGAACCCCTTCATCAGCCACACCGAGAACGACAGGTTGAAGGCGGTGTAGAGGATGATCAGGCCCCAATGCGTGTCGTTGAGGCCGACGGCGCGGTACATCAGGAACATCGGGATCGCCACCACCACGGGCGGCAGCATGCGTGTCGACAGGATGAAGAAGAGCAGGTCCTGCTCCCCCTTCACCTTGAAGCGCGAAAAGCCGTAGGCGGTGAAGGTGCCCATGCCGACGGCGAGGATGGTCGAGCTGATCGCCACGATCAGCGAGTTCATGAAGCGGTTAGGGTAACCCGACCACTGCACCTCGCCCCTGCCCGAGCGCACCACCTTTTCGCCGCCGTCGAACACCAGGCGTTCCCACCACGGCGCGGCTGCATATTCCTCGGGCGTCGGTGCGGTGCGCAGTTGCGAGCGCTTGGTGAAGAGTTTGACGAAGGGCGAAATTTCGGGCGTGAACACCACGGTCGGCGGCACCGTGGTGGCCAGGTTGCGCGGCTTGAACGCCGTCGAGGCGATCCAGTAGATCGGCGCCAGGAAGATCACTGTGACGATCAGCACGGCGACGATGGCGAGCTTGTTGAGCGAACGCTCGGTGGTGGTGGTGACGGCTGCCATCCTAGCGCTCCTTCACCTTGTTCAGGTATTTGACGTAGATGTTGGTGATGGCCAACACCATGATCAGCACGATGTAGGCCAGCGCGCAGGACCGGCCGGTCTGCCATTCCTGGAACGCCATCTTGTAGAGCCGGATCGAGATGACCTCGGTGGTGGGTTGCGTCGACAGCACGTAGGCCAGGTCAAACGTCTTGAACGCCTCCATGGTGCGGAAGATGATCGCGATCATCAGGATCGGCGCGACCAGCGGCAGTGTGATGCGGAAGAAAGTGTAGAACGATCCGGCGCGGTCGATCGCGGCGGCTTCGTAAAGGTGCTTCGGCACCGCCGACAGGCCGGCGAGCGACAGCAGCATCACGAAAGGCGACCACATCCAGATATCTGTCAGCGCCACGGCGTAGAGTGCCATGTCGGCGTTGCCGACCCACTCGAAATTGCCCAGGCCCAGCACATAGTTGATGATGCCGAACGACGGATCGTAGAGCAGCTTCCAGAACAGGCCGACGACGGCCATGGACAGCATCATCGGCAGGAGCAGCAGCGTGGTGAGCAGCCCCTTGAACGGGATGTCGCGGTTCAGCAGCATCGCCGTGCCGAAACCGACCACGACCTGCCCAACGACCGACACGATCACGTACTTCGCCGTGACCGCGAAGTTGTTCCAGATATAGGGGTCGTTGAGCAGCTCGCGGTAGTTCTGCAGCCCGACGAAGTTCGCAGCGGCGTTGGTCGAGGCGCGGAAGTCGGTGAAGGAGTAACCGAGCGAATAGATCAGCGGAAAGATGTTGAAGACGATCAGGAACAGGATCGTCGGGATGATGAAAAGATTTCGGATGGTGATGTCGCTCCATCCTCGCGCTGCGGCGCGCGATCGTGGGTCGAGGGTGGTGAGCGCCGCGGTCGCCAAAACGTCGTTCCTTGTCTCCGAAAACAAAAGGAGGGGGCATTCACGCCCCCTCCATGGGCAGGCCCTGCTATTTCAGCCGGCCGTACTTCTTGAAAGTGCCCGTCCAGTCCGCAGCCAACGCATCAAGCGTTTCCTTGGCCGTTCCCTCGCCGTTGACGATGTACGGATAGACCCGCTGGTTGAGCTGCGTCAGCAACTCGGCGTACTCCGGTACCGCCCAGAAATCCTTCACCTTGAACATCGTCTCGTAGAAGGCCTTGTTGTAGGGGGTGGCATTCTGGAATTCGGCCGATTCAAGCACCGCCTTGTTGCAGGTGTAGCCGCCGAGCTCGGCCCACTTCTTCTGCGTCTCGTCCTTGATGAACCACTGCAGGAACTTGAAGGCCTCCTCCTGGTTCTGCGAATAGGAGACGATCGAGATGCCCTGGCCGCCGAGCGCGGCGAACTGGTCGCCGCCGGGACCTGCCGGGTTGGCGAAGAAGCCGGTGCTCTTGGCGTTGGGATTGGACGCTTCATTGACCAGCGCCGGGAAGAAGGCGAAGTAGTTCATGCTCATCGCCGCCAGGTTTTCGGTGATCGCCTGGTTATTTTCGACGAAGAAGGCGTTGGTCCAGCCGGGCGGGGTGAACTCGACCAGCTTGCGGTAGTTTTCCAGCGCCGCAACCGCCTTGTCGGAATTCACGATACCCTCGACCTGGTATGTCGAGAAATCGCCGAGTTCCGCGCCGTAAGAGAACAGCGCGTTCTCGACCCCCATCGCCATGCCGTCATACTGGTTCTGGGTGTAGACCGCGATGCCGTAGCGCTTCTGGTCGGGGCGGTGGAAGAACTCGGCGATGTCGGTGAGTTCCTTCCAGGTCTTTGGCGGAGCGAGGTCATAGCCATATTTGGCCTTGAACGCCTCCATCTCCTTGGGGTCCTCAAACCAGTCCTTGCGGTAGGACCAGCCGACGGCGTCGCCCTCGGTCGGTATCGACCAGTATTTGCCGCTGTTGCCAGGGTATTCAGAATAGAACTTCACGGTGGCCGGAGCCATCGTATCGAGTACCTTGTTGTCCTTCACGAACTGGGTGAGGTCGACATAGTGGCCGGCTTCAGAGGCCGCGCCAAGCCATTGGGAATCGCCGACGACCATGTCGTAGGCGCTGCCCTTGGCGTTGAATTCGGTGAAGGCCTTGGTCTGGAAATCTGACCATGGCGTCGTCTCGACGGTAACCTTGACGCCGGTCTCGGCCTCGTACTGGTTGACGAGTTCCTGCAGATAGTTGGCCGGATCCCATTCCGCCCAGAAGATGGTGAGTTCCTGCGCGAAAGCCGACGTCGAATAGGCAAGCGACAGGCCAATGCCGGCGAGGATGCCGGTAAGTTTCTTGCGCATTATCAGTTCCTCCCTGTTTGCGCGTCATTCCCGTTCATCGCGCGGACCAAGCTTTCCGCCTTGATGACCCTGCTTGCGCAGGTCTTCCGATCGTCCCGGGTGCCGGTCTCCTCCCTGCATTCCGGGGCGATTTTTCATGAACCGGGCGGCTTTGCCGCCGGTCCTCGCCGCAATTCAGCGCGTTTCAATCTGGTAGTACCAATCTGCAATTCCGGTCAAGGACAAACTTGGCCGCGTTCCCGCCGCAATCCGCCACCAATGAACCCAACCACAGAATTGACTCTTCTGTAATCGTTTGCAAGACCCTTTTCGACCCTACGAAGCCCATCCGACTGCCATGTTTTGGTCCTACCAGTTTGCCGGCAGCAGATCGCATCAGCTTTTGTCCGCCTCCGCCTCCGCCGCCGCCATCAGGGCGTTGGCCGCCCACAGCACGACCTCTCGCGCCTCCTCGGCGCTACCGCCCCAGATATCCTTGATCACGATCAGCGCTTCGATGCCGAAAAGCAGCGACAGCGCCTTGCCGAGGCGGTCGAGCCCGGCCTCCGGGATCCTTCCGCGCAGTGGGGCCACGGCGTCGCGCAGCAAATCGATGCGGTGGCCTCGGGTAAACTGCGGCTCACTGCCCTGCGTGCCTGCCTGGCGCTGCGCCCATTGGTCGAGCGACAGCTTCAAAGCGGCGCGGAAAGTCGCCTCGAAAGCGTCGATACGCGGCAGCGAACTGCTGAGAAGGTCACCGACGCGCTCCGTCGCCTCCACCGAAGCGGACTTCCAGTCGAGGATGGGCCCGAGCGCCTCGTCGACCACCGCCTGAACGAGCGCCGCCTGGCTAGGGAAATAGCGGTAGGCCGTGGCGCGCGACACTCCGGCGGCCTCCGCCACGTCGCTGACCGACGGCACGATGCCGCCCTGCATGAGCTGCACTGCCGTATCAAGCATCAGCCGCGCGGTGCGTGCCCGCGCGCCGCGCTCTTCGGCTTCGACTGGTGTTTGCTCTTGATTTGAGACGGCCATATCAATATGATACGCTCGTCTCAAAAAACTGCAATGCCCTTCAGCATCAATTTTCGGCTGGGTCGCCGCTGATCTCCGGCGGGGCAGAAAGATACGGCGGGAGGACGCCATGAAACGGATCTATGTGGCCGGCACCGCCGACACCAAGGGCGAGGAACTGGCTTTCCTGGCCGACACGATCGCCGCCACGGGCGCGGCCGTCGTACGCGTCGATGTCGGCACGCGCGGCGCCGTCGTGCCGGTCGATATCGCCGCGAGGGAAGTCGCCGCGTACCGTCCGCAGGGGACGTCGGCGGTGCTCGTCACCAACGATCGCGGCGCCGCCGTCACTGCAATGGGCGAGGCATTTGCCGGTTTCATCGAAAGCCGCGACGATATTGCCGGCATCATCGGCATCGGCGGCGGCGGCGGCACCTCGATCATCACAGCCGGCATGCGGCGACTGCCGCTGGGTGTGCCGAAAATCATGGTGTCGACGCTGGCGTCGGGCGATGTGGCTCCGTATGTCGATGTTTCCGACATCGTCATGATGCCGTCGGTGACGGACATGGCCGGCCTCAACCGGCTCTCCCGTGTCGTCCTTCACAATGCGGCCCAGGCAATCGCCGGCATGGCCGGAACCCCTGCCCCGGCGGCTGCCGGCAAGCCGGCGCTCGGGCTTACCATGTTCGGCGTCACCACGCCCTGTGTGACGGCCATCGCCGACGAATTGCGCGCCGACTACGACTGCCTGGTGTTCCACGCCACTGGCACCGGCGGGCGCTCGATGGAAAAGCTCGCCGACAGCCGTCTCATCTCCGGCATCATCGACATCACCACGACAGAAGTCTGCGACCTGCTCTTCGGCGGTGTGCTGCCTGCCACGGAGGACCGTTTCGGCGCCATTGCGCGCACGAAAATTCCCTATGTCGGCTCGGTCGGCGCGCTCGACATGGTCAATTTCTGGGCGCCCGAAACGATTCCGGAAAAGTACAGGGAGCGTCTGTTCTACCGGCACAATCCGAATGTCACGCTGATGCGCACGACCACCGTGGAATGCCGCGCCATCGGCGAATGGATCGGCAACCGGCTGAATGCCTGCCAGGGACCGCTGCGTTTCCTCATCCCGGAAAAGGGCGTTTCCGCGCTCGATATCGAGGGCAGCGCCTTCTTCGACCCGGAAGCCGACGCCGCACTGTTTGCAGCAATCGAAACGACGCTCGAGCCGGCGCCCAACCGCCGCATCGAGCGGCTGCCGCTCCACATCAACGACCCGCAATTCGCCAAGGCAGCGGTCGCGGCGTTCCATGAGATCGCAAGGTAAAGGACGGAAAATGCCTGCAATTCCGCGCAAGGACATTTTGGAAAAATTCCACGCCATGATTTCCCAGGGCGTGCCGATAATCGGCGGCGGCGCCGGCACCGGCCTTTCCGCCAAGGCCGAGGAAGCCGGCGGCATCGACCTGATCATCATCTACAATTCCGGCCGCTACCGCATGGCCGGGCGCGGCTCGGCGGCCGGGCTGCTCGCCTATGGCAACGCCAACGAGATCGTCCGCGAGATGGCGGTGGAGGTGCTGCCCGTGGTGAAGAAAACGCCGGTGCTGGCCGGGGTCAACGGCACCGATCCGTTTATCCTGATGCCGCATTTCCTGGCCGAACTGAAGGATATCGGCTTTTCCGGCGTGCAGAATTTCCCCACCATCGGCCTGTTCGACGGCCATATGCGGCAAAGCTTCGAAGAAACGGGCATGGGATACGGACTGGAGGTCGACATGATCGCCGAAGCCAACAGGCTCGACCTTCTGACCACGCCCTACGTTTTCAATCCTGACGAGGCCCGCGCCATGACCAAGGCCGGCGCCGATATCATAGTCGCCCATATGGGCGTCACCACCGGCGGCTCCATTGGCGCCACCTCAGCCAAATCGCTGGACGATTGCGTGAAGGAGATCGACGCCATCGCCGACGCCGCGCGTTCGGTGCGCAAGGACGTGATCCTGCTTTGCCACGGCGGGCCGATCTCGATGCCCGGCGACGCGGAATACATTCTTGCCCGCAGCTCAGGCCTGCATGGTTTCTACGGCGCGTCGAGCATGGAGCGGCTGCCAGCCGAAGCGGCGATCCGCGACCAGACAGCGCATTTCAAGAGCCTGACCCTGATGCCGGCGGCCAACCGGAACTGAAAACGGCCAGATTGGCAATCGACGACTGCGAAGAGGAGGAAAGATGAGCAGGGAACGCAATTTCGTCTATCCCAGGGAGGTTAACACCTTCGCTTTCGACTGGGGCAAGCTGGCGCTGACGGTGGCGCCGGAGGTAAACGGCGCGCATCGCTTTTCCGGCGGCGTCGTCGATCTGGGCACGGGCCAGGGCCATACTCGTCATAACCATCCGGGTGCGGAAGAAATCATCTTCGTGATCTCCGGCAATGGTGAGCAGATGGTCGAGGACGAGAACGGCAACCCGGTGGTCGAAAAGGTCGGACCGGGCTGCACAATCTACGTGCCGGAAAGCCGGTTCCACTCGACGACCAACACCGGCGACGGGCCGATGCAGCTTTTTGTCGTCTATTCGCCGGCTGGTCCGGAACTGGCGTTGCGCGAACTGCCGGATTTCCGGTTGGTGCCGCCCGGCGGCTGAGATGGGCTGAAGCAAGGCAACAGCCTCGCAGCGGCATCGAGAGTTTCGCCGCCGCGAGGCTTGCGGACCGTGCCGCGCCAGTCCTTGCTTTGGGAGCGTTGAAGGGGACCAGCCGGTGCGTCCGGTTGCGATTCCCTGTCTACAAGTTCAAGCGAACTTGAAGTCAAGTGCGAATTCTGATTTTCTCGCCGGCATGACAACCATGCTCACCATCGGCGACGTGGCCCGCCGCAGCGGCATCGCCGCATCCGCCCTGCGTTTCTATGAGGAACGCGGACTGATCACCTCCGAGCGCGCCGGATCCGGCCATCGCCGCTTCCCGCGCGCGGCCCTCCGACGCGTCGCCTTCATCGTCTTTGCACAGAGGGTCGGCCTCTCGCTCGACGAGATCGGCGTCGAACTCGCCAAACTGCCGCCTGACCGGGCCCCGACCGGCCGCGACTGGGAAAAACTATCGGCCACCTGGTCCTCGCGGATAGACGAACGCATAGCCGAACTGCTGCGGCTGAAAGCCGGTCTCAGCGAATGCATCGGCTGCGGCTGCCTGTCGCTGGACCGCTGCAAACTCTCCAACCCGCAAGACCGCGCCGCCGCAAAGGGCACCGGCCCGCGTTATTGGATCGGCGACGACCCGCAAGGCTGACAAGTCTCAGCCGGCCTCAAATCGATTCCGATTTAAGGAAATATGCAGTAGCTCTGCCCGCCCGGCGGCAAACTCTGGAAAGGCCAAATGACCGAAATCGCGCTCCACAACTATTTCCGTTCCTCGACCTCCTACCGCGTCCGCATCGCGCTGGAGATGAAGGGACTGGACTACAAATACGTCGCCCACCACCTGCGCCATGGCGAGCACCGCGAGCCGGCCTATCTTGCCGTCAATCCGCAAGGGCTGGTGCCGGCGCTGGTCTGGACGGACGGCACGCTGCTCCTGCAATCGCTGGCGATCATGGAATTTCTCGACGAAACGGTGCCGGAGCCGCCGCTGCTGCCAGCCGATCCGCTCGGCCGCGCCCGCGTGCGCATGTTGTCGCAGATGATCGCCTGCGACATCCACCCGGTGAACAATCTGAGGGTGCTCACCTCGCTGCGCGCGCTTTACGGCGCCGGTGACGACGACATCGCCAACTGGTTCCGCCATTGGGTCAACGAAACTTTCGAACCGCTTGAAAAAATTCTGGCGTCGAGCCCGCAAACAGGCACGTTCTGCCATGGCGATAATCCCGGCATTGCCGATATCTGCCTGGTCGCGCAAGTCGCCAACAACCAGCGCTTCCACGTGGATATGAGGCCTTATCCTGTGATTGCCCGCATCAACGTCGCTTGCATGGAATTGCCGGCTTTCCGGAAAGCCGCACCCGCCAACCAGCCGGATGCCGAATAGCGGCGCTAGATGACGAAGCTCGAGTTCAGATAATCGGCTGAGGATTCGGATTGGGGCCGGGCGGAGCCGGCGGCTGCTGGTCAGGCACGGGCTGCGGTGCCGGTCGCGGAAAGGGCTGCGGCTTCGGCGGCACCGGCTTGGGTTGCATCGGATCGCTCATCCGGCGTTCCTCCTGTGCGGCTTTGGGCGCGAGAAATCAGGCGAAACTGTATGCCCGCGTACCGTAAAACGCCCGCTCGCATGCATCCATCGCTGCCGTTTCGCTGACGAAGCCGCGCTCCGAATAGAATGAATCGCCAAAGTCGTAGCGATTGTCCTGGATGCAGTACCGGTAATCGCCGTCGAAACGGTGCCTGTAGACGATCAGGCGCTTGTTCTCGGTCACGCGCACCAATTCTCCGGTGGCGGAACGTTCCCAGTCATGTCCGGACCGATGACCGAGCATTCCATTCAGCAGCTCGAACATTTTTTTGTCCTCGATGATAAAAGCTTCAGAGAGACAACGGCAACACCGCAGCAAGGTTCCCCTCATTGCTATCCGGCAGCAGGACGATAGACCCATCGAGGCGATGAAGCGCCGCCTCGGGCCGCTCCCCTTCCCTGTTCTCCCCAAATCAGCCAAACTCTGAGCCGGCCAAACAGGCTCCGAGGGGCGCCAGTGATGAATTTCGTGTTCTTCTCCCCGCATTTTCCCGCCTATGGCGCTGATTTCTGCGACAGGCTGAAAAAGGCCGGCGCCACAGTGCTGGGCATCGGCGACGCGCCCTATGACGCGCTCGACCCCAAGCTGAAAGAGGCGCTGTCGGAATACTACCGGGTGGCCGACATGGAGGAATACGAGCCGGTCTACCGCGCTATCGGACATTTCATCCACAAATGGGGCCGCATCGACCGCTTCGAATCGCTCAACGAGCATTGGCTGGAGCTTGAGGCCAACATCCGTACCGACTTCAACATCTATGGCACCAAGCTCGATTTTGTGAAGAATCTGAAGCGCAAATCGCGCATGCGGGCCTTCTTCCGTAAGAGCGGCGTCGAGACCATCCCGCAGCGGAAATGTTCCGACCGCGCCGGCGCCCTGACTTTCATCCGCCGCGTCGGCTTTCCCGTCGTCGTCAAACCGGATACCGGCTCCGGCGCCAGCAACACCTACAAGATCTCCAACCGCAAGGAACTCGACACCTATCTCACCGAGCGCGAGCCAGGCGTCACCTTCGTCATGGAGCAGTTCGTCGACGGGCTGGTGGTCACCTATGACGGGCTGGTCAACCGTGACGGCGAAGTGATCTTCGCCGCCAGTCATCGCTACGATCAGAGCGTCATGGATGTGGTCAACCGCGACCATCACATGAGCTACGTGTGCCGGCCAACCGTGGAGCCAGCGATAGAGGAAGCCGGGCGAAAGATCCTGAAGGCCTTCGATGTGCGCGAGCGCTTCTTCCACATCGAATTGTTCCAGACGAAGAAAAACCGCATCATCGCGCTGGAGGTGAACATGCGGCCGCCTGGCGCCTGGATGACGGACGCCATCAACTACACCTACGACGTCGACATCTATGCCGAATGGGCCAACATGGTGGTCAAGGATGCCAACGGCGGCCCCTACGAGGGCAAATATTTCACGGCCTACGCCAGCCGCAAGCGCCACATCCGCTATTCCCATGACCATGATGCCGTGCTAGCGGCCCACGGCGACAAGATCGTGCACCATCAGGCGATCGAAGAGGTATTCAGCAAGGCCATGGGACATTACGCCTACCAGATGCGGTCGACCGACCCGGACGCCTTGCGCGCGGCAGTGCGCTTCATCCACGCCGAAGAGGCCTGAGCGCGATGGAGATTTCCTACCATAAGGAGCCGAGCAGCCATCTCGGCCGCGACATGGAATTCAAGCGCTACGGCTATGCCGGACGCCCGGTCGTGGTGTTTCCGACCTCGCAGGGGCGTTTCTACCAGTTCGAGGATTCCGGGGCGGTTGCCGCGCTTGGCGAGTTCATCGACACCGGCCGTATCCAGTTGTGGACTCTCGACGGCATCGACAGCGAGACCTTTTTCGACAAAGGCGGCAGCCTTGACGCGCGCATTGAACGCCATGAAGCCTATTTCCGCTACATCAGCGAGGAGGCCCTGCCCCAATTGCTGCGTGTTTCGGAAAAGTCCAACAGCCGCCGCAAGCTGAAGCCGCTCTTCGCCGGCTGCTCGATGGGCGCCTTCCACGCCTCCAACTTCGTCTTCCGCCAGCCCGACCTCGTCTCCGGCGTGATCGCATTGTCCGGGGTTTACTCGACCAGGGATTTTTTCGGCGAGGCGCTCGACGGCCAGATCTTCTTCAATTCGCCGCTCGACTATCTTCCGGGCCTCACCGACAGAAAGGCGCTCACCCGGCTGAAGGCGTTGCGGCTGATCTTCTGCTGCGGCCAGGGCCGCTGGGAAGAACGCATGCTCGAAGACACGCATGCCCTGGAGCAGATTCTCCGCGACAAAAAGATCCCGGCCTGGGTCGACTATTGGGGCGGCGACGTCGACCACGACTGGCCGTGGTGGCACAAGCAGCTGGTGTATTTCATGGGCCGCTGGCTGGACGACGACCTGCAGAACCGGGTGGCTTAGAGACTGCGGTCTGCCAGCAACCATGCTGACAGCCCTTTCTCGGAAAGCAGGGCCACGGCTTGTTTGTCGAAGGACACAAAGGTTTCCCCGCCAAGCCAATTTCCCTCATAAGCAATGACGCCATCGGCAAAGTCGCCGCCTGCCTCGAGTATCGACAGGCCTGCTTCCACCGCAGGCCGGTTGACCACGAGATTTCCAATGTTGAGCAGAGCCCGCAAAGCGGTGGCAATATCGGTGCGGGGCAGACGATAGACCTTGGCGAGCACCCAGACGAACTCGCATAGGCTCGCCAGTGCCACCGCTATCAGCTCAGCCTGCTTCAATATCTCCTCGGCCGCCCTTGCCTGCTGCTCGTCATCACGCATGACACTGCGAACGAGAACGTTGGTGTCGACGATAATCTTCACTTTTCGCCGGCCCAGCCGCCTGCAATAGCTTCGTTGATCTCTTCGAGCGTAGCGACCTTCCTGGATTTGCCGGCGAGCAAACCGACAAAATCATCGATTGTGCCTGTAGGCCGCGCGGCTTGAACCGAAATTCGTCCGTCCGGCAATTTATCGATTTCGATCTTCTGCCCGGGTCCGACACCCAGATGCTGCAACAAGTCCTTGCGTAGAGTGACCTGCCCTTTCGCTGTAACGGTCAGTATCGTCATGACGCGCACACACCCATTCGTTCCATGGCAGGAATGTAATGCATAAATGCCTTACATTCAACTTCCGGGATTGGCATGTTAGAAAAACAGCCACCCTGCGATCAGGAAAGTCGGGATCAGCACCGCCCCCGACCACAGCATGTAGCCGAAGAAGCTCGGCATCGCGACGCCGCGCTCGCGGGCGATGGCATAGACCATGAAGTTCGGTGCGTTGCCGATATAGGTGTTGGCGCCCATGAACACCGCGCCCGTCGAGATCGCCGTCAGCGTCGTGGCAAGGGTTGTCATCAGGTGCTGTGGGTTGCCGCCGGCGAGTTCGAAAAACACCAGATAGGTCGGCGCATTGTCGAGGAACGACGACAGCGCGCCGGTCATCCAGAAATAGGCGAGATCGTTGGGTGCGCCGTCCGGCCCACTGACCAGCGCCACCAGCGGCGCCAGCGCGCCGTCCATGCCGGCCTTCAGGATGGCGATAACCGGGATGATGCAGACAAAGATCGCCGCGAACAGTTTCGCCACTTCCAGTATCGGGCCCCAGTTGAAACCGTTGGCCTGCCGGTATTCCTTGCGTGAGATGGCAAGCGAGACCAGCGCCAGGACGACGATGATGGCGTCGCGCACCAGATTCTGCAGCTCGACATGAACCCCGAAGACGTCGAGCGAGATGCCAGGTCTCCACGTCGCGGAAAGCAGGATGGCGCCAATGACGCCGGCAAGCAGCGGCAGGTTCGGCAAGCCGCGGATGCGGATTTTCGAATCCGGGGTCGGATCCTTGATCTTCGGCTGGCCTTCCTCGCGGCGATGGAACCAGAGGTCTAGTGCAAAGAAGACGGCGAGCACCACCGCGCCGACAAACAGCGTCTCGGTCAGCAGATGTTGCGTCGTCCAGAAGAAGTCGACGCCGCGCAGGAAGCCGACAAACAGCGGCGGATCGCCGAGCGGTGTGAGCGAGCCGCCGATATTGGAAACCAGGAAGATGAAGAAGACCACGACATGGGCGTTGAACGGCCGGTTGTCGTTGGCGCGGATCATCGGGCGGATCATGATCATCGAGGCGCCGGTGGTGCCGACCACCGAGGCCAGCAAGGCGCCGATCAGGAGCAGCAGCGCGTTCGTCGCCGGCGTGCCGTGGATGTTGCCGGCGACCAGGATGCCGCCCGAGATGGTGAACAGCGCGAACAGAAGGATGATGAAGGAGAGATATTCCAGCAGCACGGTATGCAGCACGGAAACCAGCGCGGTGTCGAAACCGAAGAAAAACGCCATCGGCACCACCACGAGCGCAGCCCAGAAAGCGGCGATCTTGCCGTAGTGGTGTTCCCAGAAATGCGGATAAAGCAGCGGCCCGGTGGCGATCGACAGGAGCAGCCCGGCAAACGGCAGCGCCCAGATCAGCCCCATGGCAGCGCCCGGCAGTTCATGCGCCTCGGCGGCAAGAGCTGGTGAAGCGAGCACGGCCGCCAAGCATGTGGTGATTGCAAACGCCGCCGCACTGCCAGAAAACCGCATGAATGCCCCACCTCCTGTTGCCTGCCAACTGGCATATGAGAGCCGGTCTGTCGAGCTTGCGATGAGAGCATGATCCCGAAAAGTGGACGCCGGTTTTCGGAAAAGATCATGCTTCAATAAAGAGATAGAGATCCATTTCGAACCAATCGAAATGGATCGGGCTCAAGCGTGGCCGGCGAAGGGCTGGCTGCGGCAGGCCCGCCCCTACTCCCCTTCCCGCAAAAATCCCTCGATCATCTCGGCGCACAGTTTGGGCTTGGTCACCAGGAACATGTGGCCGTCGTCGATCAGTTCGAGGCGTGAATTGGGAATCATCTTGTTAAGCAGACGGGCGTTGATGACGGGCACCAGCGGATCGTCGGTGCCGGCCATGATGAGCGTCGGCTGGCGCAGCAGCCACAGCCACGGCAGACTTGTCCAGCCGGTCATGGCGAAGAGTTGCAGCATGTAGCCAACTTGCGTCGCGCCTTTCATGGCCGCGGCGTGACGGTTGATCAGCGTCGGGTCCTTGCGGAACTCGCCGCCATAGATCTCGGCGGCGATCGAGCGCATGTAGCCGGGATCGGTATAGCGGCGCGGGCTCGCCATCTTGGCCAGCACGTTCGGCGCGCCAGGCACCATCGTGATGCCGGGCGCGGTGGCGGCCAGAACCAGCTTTCGGCAGAAGCCGGGATATTGATAGGCAAACTGCTGCGCCAGCCCGCCGCCCCACGAGACGCCGGAAACGTCGATCCTGTCATGGCCGAGCATTTCGGCAAGCCGCTTGGCAAGCCGCGCCAGCGTCGAGGGACGATAGGGAAAAGCGGGAGCCGGCGAGCCGCCGACGCCCGGCACGTCGAAAATAATGCCGCCGGTGTCATTCAGCTCGGCCATGAATGGCTCGGCGAGTTCCAGATTGGCGCCGATGCCATTGAACATCATCAGCGGCGGATGTTCGGGCGAACCGTGCTTCACGCCGACGCGCAAAAGCTGGCCGTCGACATCGTAGACCTTGATGTCCATCGAGCCGTTTGCCGGATTTTTCTGCTTTTTCGTTGTTGCCGCCACTATGCCACCCCTACCCTTCCGCGAATGAAGACGTTCCCAAGCTCTCGGTTTCCTCGCTCCTCGATCACCGAGCGAAGCGAGGCGGAGGGGCGCATCACCCCACCCGGGGCCACCCTCCCGATCCTGGGGAGGAAGTGGCGCCGAGCCAAACTGATTTACGCCTCGAAAATATAGGTTCCCGGAGCCGGGCCGAGCGGTTTGTATTTGGCGTTGCCGGCCTTGGCGGGCGCGTCGATCTCGTCGCCCGAGCGTTTTTTGAGGAAGTCCGCCCAGTCCAGCCACCAGCTGCCCTCGTGTTTGGTGCCGGTCGCCGTCCAGGCGTCGGCGTCCTTTTCCTTGGTCGTGCCCTTGACGTACCACGCCTTGGGATTGCCGGGCGGATTCAGCAGGCTCTGCAGATGGCCGGAATTGGAAAGAATGAAGGTGGTCTTGTCGCCATAGATGCGGGCGGTCTGATAGACTGCCTTCCACGGCGTGATGTGATCGGTGGTGCCGGCGATCACATAGGTCTCGTGCTTCACCTTTTTCATGTCGATCGGTACGCCGTGGATCGACATCTTCCCGGCGTTCATGAACGGGTTGGTGAAAATCAGGTCCAGAAAGTCGCCGTGCAGCCGTGCCGGCAACCGCGTCGTATCGGCGTTCCAGTAGAGCACGTCGAATGCCGGCGGCTTGTTGCCGAGCAGGTAGTTGTTCACCCAGTAGTTCCAGATCAGGTCGTTCGGCCGCATCCAGGCAAACATCTTCGCCATTTCGTGGCCGTCCAGAATGCCGCGCGCCTTCGACATCTGCTTGGCTGCCATGATCGTTTCTGGCGTCACAAGTGCCGCAAAATCATTGTCGGTGGCAGCCATCGTATCCAGCACGCAGACCGCGAGGATGACGGCGTTGATCTTCTTCAGGTTCTGGCCGGCAAGCCAGGCAACATAGGTCGACAGCGTGATGCCGCCCGAGCAGGAGCCCATGATGTTGACGGTGTCGCTTCCGGTGATGTCGCGTGCTGCGTCGCAGGCTTCGTCGAGCGCGGCGATATAGGTGTCGAGCCCCCAATCGCGCTGTTCCGGCGTCGGGTTGCGCCACGACACGCAATAAGGCTGGATGCCGTTGGCAAGCAGGAAGCGGACCATGCTTTTTTCCGGCGCCAGGTCGACCGAATAGTATTTGTTGATCTGCGGCGGCACCACCAGCAGCGGCCGCTGGAATACCTTGTCTGTGTTGGCCGTGTAGTGGATCAGTTCCAGCACCTCGTTGCGGAAAACCACGGTGCCCGGCGTGTTGGCGAGGTTTTCGCCGACCTTGAACTTCGAAACGTCGACCGAGGACGGCAGCCCGCCGTTGCGGGTCATATCGTCGAAGAAGTTCTTCAGCCCGGCCACCGTGCTTTTGCCGCCACTGTCGACCATGGTCTTCAGCGCTGTCGGGTTGAGCAGCGGGTTGTTGGACGGCGCCATCGCGTCGACGAAGATCGACGTGACCAGCCGCGCCCGCGCCGCGTCGGTGTCGGGAAGGTCGGTCTTGGCGACGAGATCGGTCACCGCCTTGCCCCAGGCGACATAGGATTGCATCAACCCCTTGTGGAGGCCGCTGGTCTTCCAGGCCGGGTCGGCGAAACGCCGGTCCTTGGGATCGGCCTCGATGTCGGATTGTCCGGTGACGATCTTGCCGAACTCGGTGGCGAAACCCATCCATTGCTGGGCAAGCGCTTGCGGCTGGCTGGCCAGCGCCTTCATCACGGTGCCGGCGGCTTTCATCAGGTCTTCGGTGCGCATGCCGACCAGCGGGTTCAGCGCCAGCGTGTTCTGTGCCGCGTCCTCGGCAATCTCATCGGCAAGCGTCTTTTCCGCTTCGGGCTTCTTTGCCATCTGGTTCTCGCTTCCGCTCTACTTGCCCTTGACCAGCATCGCCAGTGTCTCGGCGATCAGCGCCGGCTTGTCCTCGCCGTCGATCTCAATGACATTGTTGGATTTCATCAGATACTGGCCGCCGCCCTTGTCGTCGAACGACATCAGCGTCGAACGCAACCGCACCCTGGAACCGACCCGCACGGGCGCGAGGAAGCGCACCTTGTCGAGCCCGTAATTGAAGGCCGCGGCCGTACCTTTCGGCAGTGCTCCCAGTTCGTAGCTCATCGCGGCGATCAGCGAGAGGGTGAGATAGCCGTGCGCCACGGGCGCCTTGAACGGGCTTTCGCGTTTGGCCCGCTCGACATCGATATGGATCCACTGCCTGTCGCGGGTGCATTCGGCGAACTGGTTGATCATCTCCTGGTCGACGGTCACCCAGCCGGAGACGCCGAGTTCCTTGCCCGCCATGCCGCCCATTGTTTCGAAAGTCAGTGCATCGGCCATTCAACAAATCCTTGTGGGTTCCAGAGAAGGTCAGGCGGCGGGCTTGTCCATGGTTTTTAGCACCTCGTCGCGCAGTTCGCGGCGCAGCACCTTGCCGACATTGGTGCGCGGCAGGTCGGTCCGGAACTCGATGTATTTCGGCTTCTTGTAACCGGTGAGGTTCTTCAGGCAGAAATCGGCCAGCGCTTCCTTGGTCAGCGTCGGGTCCTTCTTCACCACGAACATCATCACCGCCTCGCCGGAGTTCTTGTCCGGCACGCCGACCACGGCGCATTCGGCGACCCCCGGATGATTCATCGCCACGTCCTCGATCTCGGTGGGATAGACGTTGAAGCCGGAGACCAGGATCATGTCCTTCTTGCGGTCTACGATCTTGACGAAGCCGCGCGCGTCCATGATGCCGACATCGCCCGATTTGAAGTAGCCGTCGGGCGTCATCACCTTCTCGGTCTCGTCGGGGCGCTGCCAGTAGCCGGACATCACCTGCGGCCCCTTGATGGCGATTTCGCCGGGCTGGCCCAGCGGCACGTCATTGCCGTCGTCGTCGAGCAAGCGGATATCGACATTCGGCAGCGGCAGGCCGATTGTGCCGGTATAGGCATCGTTGTCCGTAGGATTGCAGGCGATGCCCGAAGACGTCTCGGAAAGCCCATAGCCCTCGACAATCGGGCAGCCTGTCACGGCCAGCCATTTCCTGGCCACCGCCTCCTGCACCGCCGTGCCGCCGCCATTGGCGATCCGCAGTTGCGAGAAGTCGAGCTTGGCGAATTCGGCATTGTTGGCGAGCGCGTTGAACAGTGTGTTGACGCCCGGCATGATGTGGAACTTGTACTTGGCGATCTCCTTCACGGTGCCGGGAATGTCGCGCGGGTTGGGGATCAGCACGTTGACGCCGCCGGTTCGCATGGCAAGCAGCCCACAGGTGATGAAGGCGAAGACATGGTAGAGCGGCAGCGCGCAGATGAAGGTGAGCTGTCCCTCGGTCGGCTTGCGGGTCATCCCGGGCCGCATCCAGGCTTCCGAAGCGAGCAGGTTGGAAATGATGGTGCGGTGGAGCAGCGTCGCGCCCTTGGAGACGCCGGTTGTGCCGCCTGTATATTGCAGCACCGCCACGTCGTCCGGCCCGATTTCCGGTCGGTCGAGCGGCTTGTGGCGGCCGGCGGCGACCGCAGCGTTGAATTTCACCGCGCCCGGCAGCGACCAGGCCGGCACCGCTTTCCTGACGCGCCGCAGCACCAGGTTGACCATCGCACCCTTGGGAAAGCCCAGGAGGTCGCCGATGCTGGCGACGACGACATGCTTGAGAGGTGTTTGCCGGATCACCTGCTCAAGCGTCGTGGCGAAGTTTTCCAGGATGATGATCGCCTGCGCGCCGGAATCCTTGAGCTGGTGCTCGAGTTCGCGCGGCGTGTAAAGCGGGTTGACGTTGACCACGATGAACCCTGGCCGCATCACCGCCGCAACCGCCACCGGATATTGCAGCACATTGGGCATCATGATGGCGACTCGGTCGCCCTTCTTCAGGCCGAGCCCTTGCAGATAGGCGGCAAGGTCGCGCGACAGCCGGTCGATCTCGCCATATGTCAAAGCCTTGTCCATCAGGATATAGGCCTTGTCGTTCCTGTATTTCTGAAAACTTTCCTCGATCAGCGCGACCACGGATGGGTATTGGCCGATGTCGACCTCGGCCGGGACACCAGCCGGATAATGCGCAAGCCACGAACGCTGCATAGCGTCTCTCTCCCGTTGGCCACGTTTTTTTTCAATCTAGACGCGCGTCAAGCACTTGGAAAGCGGGCAGAAGCCGGCAAAGCGGCCAAACCTGAGCGTCAGGTGTTTACGTTGCGGAAGCGTGAAGCGGTCGAAAAGCCGAAGCTCCAGCCGGTTCGCTCGCCGCCTTGCCTTTGCAGGCAATTCGGCGAATGATCGCGAAAAGACGGACTCCACTCAGGCAAGCCCGCCGGCCGAAACGGTCGAGGGAGGAACAAGCATGAAACAGCTCGGCGGCATCGATGCGACGTTTCTCTATATGGAAACGCCGGAGACGCCGATGCACGTGGCCGGGCTGACACTCTACGAGCCGCCGGAAAATTTCTCCGGGTCGTTCTTCGAGCACTTCAAGGAATTCTTCCTCACCCGCATTCACCTGGCGCCGATCTTCGAGAAGAAGCTCGCGCGCACCGTTCTCGAGCTGGACCACCCTCTGTGGGTCGACGCCGGCGAACTCGATCTCGATTACCATTTGCGCCGCGCCACGCTGCCGTCGCCCGGCAGCTGGCGGCAGCTCGAGGAACTGGTCGGCGATCTCCATTCGGTGCCGCTCGACCGCACGCAGCCGCTCTGGCAGTTCACCATCATCGAGGGCCTGGACGACGGCAATGTCGCCATCTACTCGAAGGTGCATCACGCCGCCATCGACGGCGGCGCCGGCATGGCGATCGCCGCCGCCCTCTACGACATGTCGCCGGTGCCGCGCAAAGTGAAACCGCCCCTGGCGAAAAAGCCGGTGCGCAAGCCGTCGATCGAGGAGCGGGCAATCCTCGGCATCAACGACGCGGTGCAGAACGTCATCCGCCAGCAGCTCAACGTCATGCAGGCGATCCCGCAGGTGCTGGGCACCCTGACCGACATGCTCGCCCCGCCGAAAAGCGCCGACGGCAAGCCGTCGGGCGGTTCCGGCATTCCCGCAATCCCGGACGTGCTGGCGCCCAAAACGCCTTTCAACGTTACCATCACCAGCCAGCGCTCCTACGCCGCGCGCGCTTTGTCACTGACCGACGCAAAGACGGTGAGCAAGGCAACCGGCACCAAGATCAACGATGTCGTGATGGCCGTCTGCGCCGGCGCGCTGCGGCCCTATCTCCAGGGCCGCAAGGCGCTGCCGAAAAAGCCGCTTGTCGCTTTCGTGCCGATCTCCTTGCGCGAGCCCGGCAATGCGGACGCCTCCAACCAGGTGTTCGGCATGCTTTGCCCCATCGCCACGCAGATCGAGGAGCCGCTGGAACGGCTGAAGTCGATCCAGAAGACCACCAACGACTCGAAGTCGCTGGCCGGCACGGTCAAGGATGTGTCGCCCAAGGATTTCACCCTGCTTGGCGCGCCGATCCTTTTGCCCGGCCTGGCGCAGCTCTACGGCCGCACCGGCCTCGCCGACCTGATGCCGTCGACGACCAATCTGACCATTTCCAATGTGCCGGGGCCGCCCTTCCCGCTCTACTGTGCCGGGGCGAAGATCCTCGCGATGTATCCGGTATCGATTCCCGTCCACGGCATCGCGCTCAACATCACCGTGCAGAGCTACCAGGACAAGCTCAACTTCGCCATAACCGCCGACCGCCGCGCCGTTCCCGATCCGCAAAAGCTCGCCGACCTTTTCGAACCGGCGCTGGAGGAATTGACCCTGGCGGTAGCGAGCCTGGCCGGGCCGGCGAGAACAGCCGGCAAGAACCAGCCAAGCGCCTGATTGTGCGGCGCACAAGATTTTTTGCATTGCAAAAACAACGGATTACGAAATCCGGCTGACGTTGCGTGATCTGCTTAACTGTTAGCCGCGCTATTATATTTTGGAATGTACTGTTAATCTCGCCGGGACAAGAGTTGCGTGCCGACGAGTAGAAAAAGCTCCGTCAGAGCCGGAGCGTCGCCAACAGGAGTTGGAATGACTGCACAACCGCACGCCATGAAACCGCCATCCCGGCTGCTTTTCGCGCTTGAGCTCAGGAGCCTGCCCGAGCTTGGCGGCTTCGTCGCTTCGCTGCCGCTGCTCACCGCCCTTGCCCCGCGCGGCGACGGCCACCCGGTGCTCGTGCTGCCCGGACTGGTCACCAGCGACCGCTCGACTGCACCGCTGCGCAACTTCCTCAAGGGCCGGGGCTATCCCACCTATGGCTGGAACCTCGGCCGCAACTACGGCCCCTTGCCCGGCATCGAGAACAAGATGCTCGACCGCGTGAAAGAACTTGCCGACAAGCATGGCCGCAAGGTCAGCATCGTCGGCTGGAGCCTCGGCGGCATCTATGCGCGTCAGCTGGCCAAAATGCTTCCGGACGAAGTGCGTACGGTGATCACGCTTGGCAGCCCGTTCAACGGCGACCCGCGCTCCACCAACGCCTGGAAGCTCTACGAATTCACTTCCGGACACAGGGTCGACGACCGCGAGCGCCATATGGGCGGCGCCATCTCGGATTCGCCGCCGGTGCCGACCACGGCGATCTACAGCCGCTCCGACGGCATCTGCGCCTGGCAGACTTGCGTCGAGAACGACCTGCCGCACACCGAGAGCATCGAGGTGGAAGCGAGCCATTGCGGCCTTGGCCATCACCCCGCCGTGGTCTACGCGATCGCCGACCGCCTGGCGCAGCCGGAAGGCCAGTGGAAAAAGTTCGACCGCGGCGGCTTCAAGGCGCTGTTTTATCCCGATCCCAGGCGAAAGTAGTCTTTTTCCTTCTCCCGGTTTACGGGGAGAAGGTGGCTCGTAGGGCCGGATGAGGGGCAGCGCTTGTTCTGCAACGCTATCTTCGCCCCTCACCTGCCTGCCGACATCCTCTCCTCGTAAACAGGGAGAGGAAAGCAGTTCCTCACCCAGCCAGACACTTGCCGTTGAGTTCGCTCATCTTGGTCAGTCCGGACAGCGCCAGCGTCAGGTCGAATTCGGCGACGATGTTGCGTATGACCTCGCGCACCCCGGCCTCGCCGGCGATCGCCAGGCCGTATACATAGGGCCGCCCAACCAGCACGGCGGTTGCCCCGAGCGCCAGCGCCTTGGCGACGTCGCTGCCGGAGCGGATGCCGGAATCGAAGAGCACCGGCATTTTGCCGGCGGCCGCAACGACGCCGGGCAGCGCATCCAGCGTCGCGGTCTCACCGTCCACCTGGCGGCCGCCATGGTTGGAGACGACGATGCCGTCGGCACCATGTTGTTTCGCCAGTTTCGCGTCGTCGGCATGGCGAATGCCCTTTAGCAGGATCGGCAGCTTCGTCATGGCCCGCAGCCGGGCGATGTCGCTCCAGTTCAAGTCGGGCCGCGAATAGGTGGCGGTGAAATGTGCCACGGCCGCGCGCATGCGCCCGACCGGCAGATCGAAAGTTTTGCCCTTGCGGCGCAGGCTGAGCAGCGTATCGACGACGCCAAGGCCACGCGGCCTGACGGCGGTTTGCGGTGGCTTTGCCGGAATTTTCGCCCGGAACACCGGGTCGCTGAGATATTGCGCCAACCCGAGCCCGCGCAGAAACGGCAGATAGGCAAGGTCGAGATCGCGCGGACGCCAGCCAAGCAGCGTCGTATCGAGCGTCACCACGATCGCCTCGCAGCCGGATTTTTCGGCGCGGCTGACGAGCGAGCGGACAAAATCGTCGTCGCTCGACCAGTAGAGCTGGAACCAGCGCGGCGTGTCGCCCATAACGGCCGCGCATTTTTCCATCGGCACCGAGGCCTGGTTGGAGAAGACATAGCCGATGCCTTCCGCCGCCGCAGCCCGGGCAACCGCCAGATCTGCCTCGGAATGCACCATCTCCAGCACGCCGACTGGCGCCAGAAGCACCGGCGCTCGGTGCTTCCGGCCGAGCAGGGTGACGGAAAGGTCGCGCTGTGAGACATCGCGCAGCACGCGCGGCACGAACTGGTGGCGCTCGAAGGCGGCGCGGTTCGCCCTCATCGTGGCTTCGGAGCCGGCGCCGCCGATGATGTAGGCGGCCGCCTCCGGGCTCATGGCGCGCGCCGCCCTCGCCTCCAGCGCGTCAGGCGCCACCGGCACCAACGGCCGAGCGCCGCCGACGCCGGTGACATAGACCTCCATCTGGCGCATGCGGCCGGGCGACGCCGCTGCATTGCCGGCCTTTTCGTCCATCGTCCCCCCTCGAGCTTTCCGGCCGCTACTTGCGCTTCTCGTAGCCTTCGCGGATTTCCTCCATCGCGTCCTTGATGCGCTGGCGCAATATCTCGAGCGACTCGGCTCCCGATTTCTTGACGATTTCAGCCACTTCGCCGGCGTTTTTCACCGTCGTCTCAAACGACTTGCGGGCAAAATCCGCTTGTTTCGCCATCATGTCTTGCGGGTTGCCCGGCACCCTGTAGCTTTGCACCATATCGGTGATCTCGCTGAGGTTCTCCTGCAACATCTCGCGCTGGCGCGCCATCAGCGTGGAAGCGCCGCTCGCCGTCGCCGATGCCGATTTCTGCAGCGCCTCGAGGTTCTTGCGGTGGTGCTCCAGCACCCTGTCGATGTCGATATTGGGCAGTTTCAGATCGTGGCCGAGCTTCGCAAATATGTCCATGAAGGACTCGGATTCCGGTTTCTTCACCATGCCTTCCTCCCTTGCAACGCCGGCGCCCTGGCCGACCGATGCAATCAAGAATAGGTGTTTGGCGGAGCCGGTCAATTCGCGGTGAAAAAAAGCTCGGCGATATAAAGCAGAAGTCCCGCCAGCCCGCCGATGATCATGCCGTTGAAGCGGATGTATTGCAGGTCGCGCCCGACATTGATCTCGATCAGCCGTGTCAGCTGGCCGAAATCCCAGCCCTTGACCTGGTCGGCAATGAATTTCGAGACGCCGCTCTTCTGGCTTTCGACGAAAGAGGACAGTGCCACCACAAAGCCCTGGTTCATGTCGGCTCTCACCTGCGGATCGGTCGCCAGGTGCCGGCCGACCTCGACGAACATGCCGGCGAGATGTTCGCGAATCATCGATTTTTCCGCGCGGGCGTCGTGTTCGAGAAAACTGCGCATGCTTTCCCACATGTCCTGTGCGAGTTCGCGCACTTCCGGGCGGGAGAGCAGGTCGCGCTTCATCTTCTCGGCGCGCTTGGCGTAATCGCGCGAATTGCGCAGCCGGTCGATGAACTTGACGACGAAACGGTCGAATTCCGCCCGCATCGGATGCTCGGGATCCTTCCTCACTTCTTCCAGCAGCGATCCCGCCGAGGCGACGATCTTCTTCAAGAGATAGGCGTCGGCGCGGAAAAGGTTGAACAGGGACGGCAACTCATCCCTGATCTTGTCGCGCATCACGGCAAGGGCATCCTCGTCGTTCAGGAATTTGCCGACCACTTTGGTGAATTCGTCGAACAGCTTCTGGTGGCGGCGGTCGTCGGTGAAGGCCGAGAGCAGTTCGGCGGCGAGCGGCGCCACCGGCACTTTCTCCACCTGTTCGAGCATGCGGCTGGTGATAAAACCGCGCAGGCCGGACTGCTCGATCGCCGACAACGTCTGCGGCACCAGTTGCGCCACGAAACGTGACAGGCCGGCGGCGCGCTGGGGGTCGGACAGCCAGTCGGCCACCAGCGAGGCGAAGTCGACCTCGTTCAGCTTCTTGCGGACGGGTGTTTCGGCAAGGAAGTTCACCTCGATGAAGCGGCCGAGATTGTCGGCGATGCGGTTCTGGTTTTCGGGAATGATCGCGGTGTGCGGGATCGGCAGGCCGAGCGGCCGCTTGAACAGCGCCACCACGGCGTACCAGTCGGCGATGCCGCCGATGGCCGCGGCTTCTGCAAAGGCCGCGACAAACCCGAGCAGCGGCCAGTGGTACTCCAGCGACTTCGCGGCGGCAAAGATCGCAACGCAGAGCGCCAGCATGGCGGTGGCGATCGCCTTGGTGCGTTTCAGCGCTGCGAGCTTTTCGGCATCTGCAGCGGCATGGTTCCTCATGGGAGTGGCAGTCGGGAGACGATCGCTTGACGACATAGACAGCCTGTCTTGTTCGAGGCGGTGCAGTTCCCCCAATAACCGTTTCAGGCGGCGATTGGAAACCGCCGCGCCCCTGCCGTTACGTCGAGAATGCCGCCTTCTGCCGCGGTTTCGTCAGCCAGATGTAACTTTTCGAATAATAATTTCAATGCTTTAACAAAAATATTGCGTTGCAACAAAAATCCATATTGCACTGCACAATCGACCTGACTATATGACATCCATTCCCCGGGTCGATGACGAACGGGGCCAACCATAGCTCAATGAGGATGGAAAAATGACCAAGACCGCAAAGACCCCCGCCGCTGAATCGACCTATTTCGCTTCGGTCCAGAAGGCCATCGAAAACGTCCAGGGCAAGATCGAAGTGCCCGCTGCCGCTCGCGATTTCGTGAAGCGCACCGCTTCGTCCGCCAAGGACCGCGCCGAGACGGTTCACACCGGCGCCGCCAACGCCACCACGACCGTCGAGAAGTTCGCCACCTCGTTTGTCGGCGGCTACGCCAACTTCACCCGCGGCCTGCTCGATGCGACGCTCGCCAATGTCCAGCACGCCCTCTCCACCGTCGAGAAGGTTGCCGGCGCGCAGTCGCTCAATGAAGCCGTCCAGATCCAGGCCGATTTCGTTCGCGAGAACGCCCGCGCCAATTTCGACCGCGTCCGCAACGCGGCCGACACCGCCAAGTCCGTCGTAACCGAAGGCGCCAAGACCGCTCAGGTTGAGTTTTCGAAGCTCTACGGCCAGAAGGCCGCCTAAGCTTTCTTCGGAACCGGTACGACGCAAAAGGCCCGCTCCAAGCGGGCCCTTTCTTTTTCTGCCAGCGCCTGTCGGCTGCCGCCATCGGCAGCCGTCCTTGCAGCAGCACGCATCATATCGGTGCGTCGCGGCCAATGATGCAGGAGGTGGATATGGCAAATAGCGAAGCCGCCAAGGCCGAACTGGAAAACGTCAATCATCCGGGAACGAGCCGGCTTGTCGACGCAGCGATGTACGAGGCAATGAAGCGGGCGTTGTTGGCCGTCCTGCCCCGGCAGGCGCCGGGGCTCACGGTGGCCGAGCTCCAGCACCGCGTCCTCGCCCATTTGCCGGAAGATCTTTATCCCGGCGGCGCCAAGGCCGGCTGGTGGACCAAGGCGTTACAGCTCGACCTGGAAGCGAAAGGCATCGTCGGCAGGACGAAGACCACGCCACTCAGGCTGCACCGGCTTCGGTAAAGAGCAGCAGCCAGTCTCAGCGGCGAACGTCAACGTTAAAGCCGCGGCTGTTCCATCGCGGCCGCCTGAGCATGTTGCAGCAGCGGCGCCGCCATCGCAGCGTCCAGCTTGATCACGCCAACAGCTTCTCCCGCCTCGAAAGTCAGCTCCGCGCCGAACTTGCGCGCCAGCGCCTTCATCGCCTCGTTTTCCGGGTGGGTGGTGACCAGCAGCCGATAGTAGCCAAGGCCCAGCGCATTGAGAATCAGCCGCTTGAACAGCATGCGGCCGATGCCGCGGTGCTGCAGCGCGCGTTCGACACTGAAAGCGATCTCGCCGGTCGGGATGTCCTCTTCCGGGCGCTCGTGCAGTTCGGCAGCACCCAACACCGCACCGTCCTCGACATAGCCGATGACGGTGGTGCCGTCGGCAAAGCAGCGGTCGGCATAGGTGCTGACGAATGTATCGTCAGTGAATCCGTTGAAACGATCCCGGCGGCTTTCCGCGTCGAGCCTCAGAAGGTGTTCGCGAAACAGCGGCAGATCCGATGGTCTGAGTTGCCGTATCATGCCCGTAGGGGGAACGGCATGGAATGCAGTGTTCTGCATGTCGCACTCCTCGTGGGTTCCTCCCCGAGTCGCTCGACTCCTGTCCATGCAAATATGGTGCGCTGCAGCATCAAATGCAAGACCTTTACGTCAACGTAAGGTTGATCGGATTGACGCAGGCCATCTCGGCTCCTGTGAAACCATATCGCGCAGCGATTTCAAGATGTTGTGGCGATCCGAGAAAGCTTGCCAATTGCCGGTTGAACGCCGTCAGGAGTTCCACGTTCGATAAGGCAAAGGAATAGGCGCCAAGCGCTGGTTCCCCGGCCGTGTCATCGAAATCGGCCACGCGAAGCCGCTCGTCACGCCGTTCCCTTAGCAGGCCACGATGCACCATGGCAGCACTTGCATAAGCGTCAATGCCACCGGCGAGCAGCGCTTCGATGGCATCCTCCGGCGCGGAAAACACCTTCAACCGGTTGACGGGAATGCCTGCCCGCAGCGCCGCGTCATGCTGGATCTGGCCTGCAATCACGCCAATGACAGCCGTTTCTTGGCGGCCGACAGCCTCGTAACTTGCGAAAGTTCGTGGGTCATGCGCCCGCATCATCAGCCCGTCCGCCAGGGACCACACCGGCCTGCTGAACGCGACGCGCTTCGCCCGCTCTGGCGTTACGAACATCGGCACGTTGATCGTCCACGCGCCAGCCGCCACACCGGGAATGAAATCCGCGAAGGCCGCCAGCCTTGTTTCGACACTTTCAATGCCGAGCGCCTTCAGAACCGTGAAGGCAACCTCGATATCCAGTCCGACCACCTCGCCCGCTGCGTCTTTCCAGCAGAACGGCGGCTCGTTGAGATAGGCAAGCACCACATGGCGGGGCAGCCTCGCGTCGGAAAGGTTCAATTCCCCGCCCACACGTCCAGCACATAGCGGTTGTCGCGGCTCATTTGCTCCATCCAGGCGTCGGCCGCTGACGAGCCGGTATCCTTTGCTTCAGCGTAGAGCATCGCCAGCGCGCGCTTGACATCAGGCTCCATGCGCGAACCGTCGCCGCAGACATAAATATGCGCGCCGGCTTCGATCAGCTCCCACACTCTGCTGCGGTTTTTGCGCAGCAGGTCCTGCACATAGGTTTTTTCACCGCCATGCCTGGAGAACGCGACATGCAGTTCGACCAGTCCCTTGCCCGCCATTTCCTCCAATTCCGGGCGGTACAAGAAGTCCTGGTCGGGGTGGCGGCAGCCGAAAAACAGCATCGCCGGCCCGAGTTTTTTGGCCTGAGCCGCCTGCAACTGCCTCTCCTGCAGGAAGGCGCGAAACGGCGCCAGCCCGGTGCCGGGGCCGATCATGATCAGCGGCGTCTGCGGATTTTCCGGCAACCGGAATCCGGCCTTGGTTTCCTTGATCGAGGCATGGATGGTGCTGCCCTCCCCGCAGTCGACCAGGTGCGTGGAGCAGACGCCCTTGTAAATGCCGTTACCGGCGCGCGCCTCGCCCTCCACCACGCCGACTGTTATGGCGCAGCGGTCGGGTTCGGCGTTCGGCGACGACGAGATCGAATAGTAGCGGGGGCTAAGCACAGGCAGCATTTCGAGATAGAGCCCGAACGGCAGTTCGCAGGCCGGAAACTCCTCCAAAAGGTCGAGCACCGATTTGCGCCTGGCGAAAACCTCGCTTTTGTAGGCGTCCACGCCATCAGATGCCTCGCTCGCCAGCCGCTCCAGTTCCGGCTTGGTCACCGGGCAGCGCGTCTGCTCGGCCATCGTGCGGATCTGCTTGCGGGTTGCCACGTGCTGCAGCTCGACATAGCTGGAAAGGATGCCGCGCACCGAAAGCGGCCCGTCGACCGGAAACGGCGCGTGCCGTCCGCCCGTCGTCGTGAGCCTGATTTGCGTGTCCGGCGCGAAGCCGAAGCGTTTTTCGACGCGCTCCACAAGCGCTGGGCTGTTGACCGGCACGACGCACAGATGATCGCCCGGCTGGTAGCTCTGGCCCTCCGGCAACGCCACTTCGATATGCCGCGTCGAGCGCCCGGAAGCCGTCACATCCTGCAATTCGCGGTTAGCGGCAATTTTCATCGCCACAGCACCCGCCTGCCCGATCGCCGGGTTGAGTGGAGCGCCGGAAACGACCTCCACCGCGTATAGCGGCTCGGCCTTGGCCTCCTCTGAAAAATCGATGTCGAGCTTCAGCGCCGCACCGACCTGCGGCCACAGCTTCTTGAACCAGTCCTGGAACTGCCCGTCGAGGTCCTCGCGTGCATCGCCCTCGCCGCGCGCCACAATGCGGCTGCCGCCGAGCGCCTCGAGCCGCTCGTCGAGATGGCGCGGCGTCGCCTGGAAGGTCGACGCCCAGTCGCGGTTGCCGCAGCCGAACACCAGATAGTTGACGCCCGCGGCAGCCCCTGGCTGCGCCTCGTTCAGCCATTTGACGAACTTTGCCGCGTTGTCCGGCGGCGCGCCGTTGTAGGAAGCGCTGGCGATGATGACGGCGCCCTCTGTCGGCAGGTTGCCGGCACAGGAATCGAGATCGGCAAACCTGGTGTCGAAACCGTTGAGTTCGGCCGAGTTGGCGATTGCGCGCGCCAGTTCCTCGGTGGTGCCGAGGTTGGAGCCGAAAAGCACCGTCGCCTTCGTGCCGTGGCTCGGGCGGCGCGCTGTCTCCACCTGTGTGCGGTTGTCGTTCTGGCTGGCGAGTGCCGCACCTAGCACCACGGCGCTGCGCGTGCGGCCCGGCCGCGGCTTCACCTTGATGGTGAAGCCGTCGGGCTTGATCGACAGCGTCTCCTTGATCTTCAGCTGGTATTTCTTGTGGTCGAACAGCTGGAAACGCTGCAGGATCATGCCCAGCACCATCGTCGCTTCCTGCATGGCGAACTGCCGGCCGATACAGGCGCGCTGCCCGTTGCCCCACGGCTTGAAGGCGTTGGGCGGCCGCGAAGCCTCTGCCTCGCGCGAAAAATTGTCGGGGTTGAAAACCTCCGGGTTCGGTCCCCACACCGATGGGTCCCGGTGCAGCATCAGCGTCAGCAGCGTGATGAAGGTGCCTTTTTTGATCTTGTACTGCCCGCCGATCACCTCGTCCTTGTAGGGATAGAGCCCGATCGCCGGCGCCGTCGGATAGAGCCGCAGCGCCTCGTTCAAAATCTGCTGGACGTAGGTAAGCTGGTTGACCTGGCCGATGGTCGGCTGCATCGCGAGATCGTTGCCGAGCACGCGGTCGACCTCCTCGTAGGCCCTGGCAAGCACATCCGCATTGTTGACGAGGAAGTACAGCGTGAAGGAAAGCAGCCCCGACGTCGTCTCGTGGCCGGCGATGAGAAAAGTGTTGATCTGGTAGCGTATGTTTTCGTCCGACAGGCTTTCGCCGGTTACCTTGTCGACACCGGCCAGCATGAAGTTGAGCAGGTCCTTCTGGCTCTGGTCGCCGCCCCGCCGCCGCTCACGGATGATGTCGTCGACCAGCTTGTTCATGAAGGCGACATCTTCCTTCAGCTGGTTCAAGCGCTTCGTCAGGATCACTTTCTCGAACGGCAGTCCGCGCTGCACCATGCAGGTTTCAAGCGTGCGGGTCAGCGCATCGATGAACGGGTGATAGTCGCGCCGGTAGAACGAGTTGAAGCGGTAGTCGAAACCGCAGATGCCGATCGTGTCGAGCGCCAGCGCCGTCATGTCGTGCACGACATCGACTTCGTCGTCGGCATTGAGCCGCTCCCATTTGGTGCAGAGCTGCTCGGCAATGTCGTACATCAGCGGCAGATAGCCGGCCATGGCGCGCTGCGCGAAAGTGGGTAACAGGATGTTGTGCGCCTTGCCCCAGTTCGGCTCCTGTGTGTCGCCGGTGAAAAGCCCGTCGCCGGCCAGCGCGCGGATACGCCGCAGCGGCCCGCGCACCGCTTTGTCGAACCGGGTCTCGTCGCAGATTTCCTCCACCAGACTGGCGCCGGAGACCACCACCAGGGGCGTGCCCATCATGTTCAACCAGTAGATCGGGCCATGCTCGCGCGTCAGTTGCATCAGGCTTTGCAGCGGCGCGTCGCTGTCGACGGTGAGCATGTTGCCGATCAGCGGCTTGCCGGCCGGGTTGGGAATGGGATGAAGCGCGTTTGCAGGCGCCATGAGCATGCTCCCCACTTTATCCGGCAAAGCCGGTATTTTACCGATTAATCGTGAGATTTACGGGAAAGGCAAGAAGTGCCGGCCGGTTGGTCCGGACCATATCGATGACGTAACGGAAGTTTCTTCGACGAGCCAAAACAGGCCGGCCGAGCCTGTTTGGTTGAAGGCACCACGTTCCCATGCCAAGAACGGGCATGACCATGTTCACCTGCTTCGCGCGACGCGCCGTCCTGGCGCTCGGTTTCGCCCTTGTCTCCGCGACGGCCGCTTTGGCCGCAAAAGAATGTCCTGCCCCCAAACAGCTCGACTTTGTCGTCGAGAAGAAAATTACCCGCAGTCTCTCCGGCTACACGCAGGGCCTCGAATTCCGCAACGGCAAACTCTACGAGAGCACCGGCCGTACCGGCGGCCAGACGCGCCTCAATCTCATCGATCTCGACGGCAAGGTCACCACCTTGGCCGATCTCGGCACCTCCGTCTTCGGGGAAGGCCTGACCATCCTCGACGGCCAGATCTTCCAGCTCACCTGGCAGGAAAACCTGGTTTTCGTCTACGATCTCCACGGCAAGCAATTGCGCCGCATGAAGAACCCGCATCTCGGCTGGGGCCTCGCCAATGACGGCAGGAACCTTCTCTTCACCGATGGAGAGGGCATGTTGCGCTACGCCGACCCCAAAACCTTCAGGATCACCCGGGAGTTGCCCTTGCGCAGCGTTGGCGAGGTTGAGCCGGACTGGCTCAACGAGCTCGAATATGTCGACGGCAAGCTCTACGGCAACATCTACACGACGCCGTGGATTGTCCGCGTCGATCCAGATAGCGGCTGCGTCGAGGCTGTGGCCGACATGTCGCCTCTGAACGAGATCATCACGCCCGACGAAGCCGCGGCCATCTCTGCCAGTGCGGAAAACGTGCTGAACGGCATCGCCCGCGATCCCGCTACCGGCCTGTTCTACATCACCGGCAAGCGCTGGCCGATGATCTATGTCGGAAAATTCCGCGACATAAATTGATCGCCGCCCGCGGTTTGAACGTCGGCACGCGTGATTTTCTGTTTGCCCGCTACGCACACGATAGCGCGGACTTCCGCCCGTCCTGATGTCAGGTCAGCACACTACGAGTAATTAGTCTTGACTAATTGATTAGTATTCACTACTTGATTGGCCATGACTGAAGCCGACACCATCAACGCCGTCATGCGCACGCTTGCCGATCCCACCAGGCGGGCCGTGTTCGAGCGGATCGTCTCGTCCAGCGAGATTACCGTGGTCGAACTGACGCGGGGCAGCGGCGTGACGCAGGGCGCCATATCCCAGCACCTCAAATCGCTTAAGCAGGCCGGCCTGGTCGCCGAACGCCCCGAAGGCCGCAACGTCTACTATCGCGCCGAGCCGAAGGGGCTCGCGCCGCTTGTCGACTGGATGAGCCACTACGGCGTCTTCTGGCGCGAACGCTTCGCCGACCTCAGAACCCTCCTGAAGGAGATCGATCGATGAATGACACCGCATTGAAGTCCAGTACGCGAGACATCGTCGTCGACGAGGTCTTCCCGCATGCGCCGGAGACGATCTGGAAAACGCTGACGACCGGCCAACTGATCGCCCGCTGGCTGATGCAGCCGACCGGCTTCGAGCCCGTGGAGGGCAAAAAGTTCACGTTCAAGACGAAGCCGGGCGGCGCGTGGGACGGGACTATTCACTGCCAGGTCCTGGAGGTGATGCCGAACGAGCGCTTCGTGTTTGCCTGGAAAGGCGGACACGAGGAAAACGTCGGCTATGGCTCGCGGCTGGACACGGTGGTCACGTTCATCCTTTCCAGGGTTGAAAACGGCACCCGCCTTCGCCTGGTCCATTCCGGCTTCATGCTGCCGAAGAACGACATTGCTTTCCGGAACATGAGCGACGGCTGGAACAAGATTGTCCACAATCTCGGCGCCATCGCCGACGAGCAGGACTGACGGGAGAAAGACATGAGCGAGGCTTACACCGGCGGATGCGCATGCGGCGCGATCCGTTACGAAATCTCTGGCGAGCCAGTGTTCTCGAACGACTGCCAGTGCCGCGACTGTCAGCGCAAGAGCGGCACAGGGCACGGCTCCTACCTGACCTTCCCAAGCAGGAAGGGCGTGAAACTCGCAGGCGAAGCGACGCATTGGAACATCGTTGGCGATAGCGGCAGCGTCAAGACGCGCGCCTTCTGCCCCGCCTGCGGCTCACCGGTGTACATGACGTACCCAGGAAGTCCGGACGTGTTCACCGTGCACGCCGCCAGCCTTGATGACCCCAGCCGATACAAGCCGCAGGCGGTGACGTACACAGTGCGCGGTTACGGCTGGGACCATATCGATCCGGCCCTGCCGAAATTCGACAAGATGCCGCCGATGTGACATGCGGCCAGCCACCCCGGCTGCTCGCAATGCCATTCCCGTCGCAAATAAGTTGATTTTTTTCTTCAACTTATGTAATTCCGTTCTGGAATAATTCTAAACTGTGGTCCATATTGGGACCAAGCTTGGTCCCAATATTGGGACCAAGCAAACGATTCCCGAGGATGAGCGATGCGGCTTACGCGCCAGACCAACTACGCGATCCGGATCCTGATGTATTGCGCAGCGAATGAGGGACGGCTGAGCCGCATCCCCGAAATCGCCGCCGCCTACACCGTTTCCGAACTCTTTTTATTCAAGATCCTGCAGCCGCTTGTCGAGAACGGCCTTGTCGAGACGGTGCGCGGCCGCAATGGCGGCGTCAAGCTCGGCAGGGCAGCGGCTGACATCAACCTGTTCGACGTTGTTCGCGTCACCGAGGAAAACTTCGCCATGGCGGAGTGTTTCGAGAACGACGCGACCGAGTGCCCGCTCGTCGACAGCTGCGCTCTGAATGCGGCCCTGCGCGAGGCGCTCAACGCCTTTTTCGGCGTGCTTGAGCGCTACACCATCGCCGATCTCGTCAAGGCACGGCCCAATGTACGCGCGCTGCTCGGCATCGACCTGATCCAGCGGCCAGCTTTGGCGGGCTGACCACGCTCCATTTGAGGCCTGAACACCGGGCTGGATTAACCCTAACCTGCGAATTTTATGACGTTTTTCGAACCCGCCGACTATGTTCGGCGGGTTCGTTTAAATACGCAGCGGGTGGGTGGATACAATGACAGTGGTGGACCGGTGGCGGCCCGAGACGGCGGCCGGGGGATATACGCGGGACGATGAGGCGATAGAATTCTACACGCGCATCAACGCGCTGGTGAGGCCGGATATGGTCGTTGTCGATCTGGGCGCCGGACGCGGATCCCGCCACGACAGTGACAGTGCTGAGTTCCGCAAGCGGTTCTGCAGTTTCCAAGGCCGCGTGAAACGGGTGATCGGTCTCGACGTCGACCCGGTTGTGCTCAGCCATCCCCATCTCGACGAGGTGCATGTCATTGAGCCAGGTGGTCGACTGCCGCTTGGCGACAGCAGCGTCGATATCGTCATCTGCGAATGGGTCATAGAGCATGTCGAACACCCCGACGAGTTCGCGCGGGAGATCCATCGCGTTCTGAAGCCTGGCGGTTGGCTCTGCGCCCTGACGCCGAATCGCCTCGGCTATGTCGGGATAGGCAATAGGTTCGTGCCGGCAGCGGTAAAGGATCGCCTGATGCGCCAGGTGTGGCCCGAGCGGCCAAAGGAAGATGCGTTTCCGACCTTCTACCGCATGAACTCCTTGAGCAGCATCCGGCAGGCTTTCGAAGAAGAAGACTGGTCGCACCACGGCTATATTTCCAACGGCACCCCGAAATATCACGGCGGGACAGCGATTGGCTTCGCCTTCGTCTCGCTGCTTCAATGGTTCACGCCTCCCGCAATGCGCACCAATCTGATGGTGCTCTCGCAGAAGCGAAATGCCTGACCGCCCTGAATGATGCATTCCGCGTCGCCGATCGATGACCGGGTGTGCGCCCGCTCGTCTTCATCACTGCAGCGTAAACACCGCGCACGGGGCCGCGATGCCGCGCAGCGCGTGCTCGCCGAGCGGGACAAGGGGCAGCTTTGTTTCCGCCGCGAAGGCGCCGGATAGCAGCACGGGGTAGCCGAGTGACCGGCACAGGCCTTCCAGCCGGCTCACCAGGTTCACCGCGCGGCCGATCGCGGTGAAATCCAGCCGGTCGGCGGTGCCGATATTGCCCCACAGCATGTCGCCCACATGCAGCGCCATGCCGAACGGCAACGGCGACAGGCCTTGCGAGACGCGCTGCCGGTCGAGGTGATCCATGCCGGCGCGCGCGCCGGCGACCGCGCGCAAGGCGGCGTCGCACGCGGCCGCGGCGTCACGTTCGCCGATCGGAAAAATCGCCAGCACCCCGTCGCCGATGAACTTCAGCACTTCGCCGCCGAAGGCATGGACGGCGCCGGCGATTCGATCGAACCAGGCATCGAGTGCGGCAACCACGTCCTTGGGTGCGTCCGCCTCCGACAGTTCGGTGAAACCTCTGAGGTCGGCATAGAGCAGGACGGCCCTGATGGTCTCGCTGGATTCGCGACGCAGCCGGCCGGCCAGTACCTGCGCGGCGCTGCGCCGGCCGAGATAGGTTTCGAGCAGCGCCGAGAGCGTCGCGCGCGACGCCAGCACGGCAAGCGGCGCGGCGGCAAAGCGCGCCACGTCGCCCAGCAGCTTCGCTTCAGGCTCGCTGAGGGCGCGGGTTGTCGCCCAGCCGAGCACTGCCGCATCAGACGCCCCGCCGACAGCCGCCGCGCCGACAAGATCCTCCCGGACGACGCCGGTTCCGAGCCCTGTCAGCCACTCGCGGCCGACATTGCCGTGTCCGGGATCGGCAGGCGGGGCAACGCCCAGGCCGAGCGCCTCGACCACTGCCGCGGTTTCGGCGCGCCACAAGAAGGTGCGCCGCGCGACGATCGGATGAGGGAACGCCTGGGTGAGCGCACCGCCTGCCAGCGGTACGCCGTCGGCGACCAGCCGCGCACCGAGCGCCGCCAGGAAGGCGTCGGCGCCAGACAGGCCGATCGCTTCGTCGAGCAGGAAGGAGAGAGCGAGGGGCTGGTGCATGGCCTTGATCATGCAATGCTATCGGCCAACTGTCATGAGGATGGCGGCAGCTTTCTTGCCCTCGGCGGGTATTGGCTTACATTGCCGTCAGCGCCGGGATGAACCGCGCCCCTGGCCGGAGGAGATTTGCCGATGCCCGAAACGCTTCGTACCGAAATCCAGGTCGCGGCCCCGCAAGCAACCGTCTTCGCCTTCCTCACCGATCCCGACAAGATCCTCCGCTGGCTCGGTACGGCAACCACCGAGGCCCGTCCTGGCGGCATCTATCTCGTCAGCGTTGGCGACAAATACGCCGCCCGCGGCGAGTTCACGGAAGTGATCCCGGTCCACCGCCTAGCCTACAGCTTCGGCTGGGAAGGACGCGAGGAAGTACCGCCCGGATCGAGCCTGGTCGAAATCGACCTTCTCGAAAAGGACGGCGGTACCCTGGTGCGCTTCACCCACAGCGGGCTGCCCAACGAGGAAGAACGCGTAGCCCACGAAAAAGGCTGGAACCATTATCTGCGCAGGCTGGCGACAGCCGCCACCGGCGGCGATCCCGGACCGGACGTACAAGCTGATATGTGAAGGTATCGCAGCCTGCCGGCTACGCGACGGACTCTACATCCCAGCCGACTGCGGCAGCACGAAGGGCACGTTGCCCGCCGGCAGCACGCCCACCTTGAGCTTGCATTCGAACACGCGCGCGATCAGATCGTCGCTCAGCACTTCCTGAGGCGAGCCGGCGGCGGCGAGCTGTCCGCGGTGTATCACATGCACGCGGTCGGCATACATGGCGGTCAGGTTGAGATCGTGCAGGATGGCAATGACGCCTCCGCCCCGCCTGGCGAAATCGCGGGCGATGTTCATGATGATGAGCTGGTGCTTGATGTCGAGGCTGGACACCGGCTCGTCGAGGAAGAGATAGCGCGGCGCGGCCTCCAGCACCGGCGCCCACACCTGGCAGAGCACGCGGGCAAGCTGCACACGCTGCTGTTCGCCTCCCGAAAGCTCCTGGTAGAAGCGCCCGGCAAATCCGTCGAGGTCGACGCGCGCCAGCGCCCGCTCGGGCAGCCGTTCCGCCTCGCCGGCCAGCGCACCGGAACGGCCGCCGAGCAGGCCGAGCTTGACAATCTCGCGCACCGTGAACGGAAACGACAGCGCCGTCTGCTGCGGTAGCACGGCACGCAGCGCCGCTGCCTCCCACGGCCTCATGCGGGAGATATCGCGGCCATTGAGGCGGATGGAGCCGTCATGCGCCAGATCGCCGGCAAGCGCCTTGAGAAATGTTGTCTTGCCCGATCCGTTGGGACCGACGATCGCCGCCAGTTCGCCCGGCCGGACGTCGAAATCGACATTCCGGATGATTGTTCTGCCGCCGATGGAAACCGAGACGTCGCGCGCTTCGATCATTTTTACCTCACGAACATGATCCCGAAAAGTTGCAGCCTTTTCGGACGAGATCATGCGACTCTAAAGATCGATCAGACCGCGCTTGCGCAGCAGTATCCACAGGAAGAACGGCGCGCCGACCGCCGCGGTGACGATGCCTATCGGCAATTCGGCCGGCGCCACGATCGTGCGGCTCACCGCATCCGCCAGCAGCAGCAGGCTGGCGCCGAGCAGCGCCGAAGCCGGCAGTAGATAGCGGTTGTCGGGTCCGATCACCAGCCGCAGCAGGTGCGGCACCACGATACCGACGAAGCCAATGCCGCCGCTCATCGCAACCGACGCTCCGACCGAAGCCGAAACCGCGACGATCGCCGCATATTTGAAGCGCTGCACAGGTACGCCGAGATGGCTGGCGGCTGCTTCGCCGAGCGCCAGCGCGTTAAGGCCTCGCGCTAGAAACGGTGCAGCCGCAAGGGCTGCCGCGATGATCGGCCCGGCGGCGGCGATCTTGCCCCATGTCGCGCCGGCGAGCGAGCCCAGAGACCAGAATGTCAGATCACGCAACTGCCGGTCGTCGGCTATGAAGATCAGCATGCCGGTGAAGGCCATGGCCATGGCACCCAGCGCGATGCCGGCAAGCAGCATCGTGGCGATCGAAGTCTGGCCGCGACGCGTCGACACCCGGTAGAGCAGCAACGTCACTGCCAGGCCGCCGCCAAAAGCCGCGAGCGGCAGCGCATAGATGCCGAGTGCGGCGGTGAACGGCGCAAGCGCTGTTCCTCCCAGCACGATAATCGCCACGGCCCCCAGGCTGGCGCCGCTCGATACGCCGACGATGCCGGGGTCGGCCAGCGGGTTGCGGAACAGCCCCTGCATGACCGCGCCGGAAACGGCAAGTGCGGCGCCGATCAGCACGCCGAGCACGACGCGCGGCAGCCGGATGTCGTAGACGATGATGCGGTCGCGCGCCGAAAGAGCATCGGCCTGCAGGCCCGACTGGAACAGCCAGTCCCGCAGCACCGCGACCGCCGAAGCGTCCGACGCACCGGAAGCCAGGCTGAACAGCACGGTCACCGCCAGCACGACGCATAGCGATAGAATCGCCAGCCGTGCCCGGCCGCTGCGGTCGCCGTCAGGGTTTCGGGCAGCGGTCATTGTCAGCACGCCGTCGGCAGATCGTTCTACCATGACGTGTCAGTTCTGCACCGTGTCGCCATAAAGGGCAACGGAAAGGTCGCGGATGGCGCCTGCGGTGCGCGGGCCGAAGCCCAACAGGTAGGCGCCGTCCATGCGGATCAGCCTTTTTGCCTGCCCGGCTGGCGTCGAGGCGATCGCCGGATTGGCGAACACGTCGCGCTCAACCGCGGCGTGGTCGCCTCCTCCCCGGTCCATCATCAGGATGAAATCCGGTTGGGCGGTCACTATCGCCTCGTCAGAAAGCTGCTTATAGCCGGAGAAATCGCTCACCACATTCTGCGCGCCTGCCATGGCGATGATGCCGTCGGCGGCGGTTGCGCTGCCCGCAGCGAGGACCTTTCCGCCTTGCGTGCTCAGGATGAACAGCACCCGCTTGCGCTCGCCCACCTTGGCGGTCAGTGCTTCGGCGGCATCGATGTCGGTCTCGACGCTTTTCGCCAGCTCCGCAGCCTTGGCTTCCTCGCCGAGCGCATGGCCTACAATCCTAATCTTCTGGACGATGCCGTCGCGGTTGAATTTTTCCGGCACCATGACGAAAGGCACGCTCGCCTTCTTCAAGACGTCGATCGCTTCACGCGGGCCGCTGCCCTCCAGCGCGATGATCGCGCCGGGGTTAACCGACATGACGCCTTCCGGCGAAAGTTGCCGCATGTAGCCGACATCCGGCAGCTCAAACGCCGCGCGCGGATAGACGCTGGTCGAATCGCGGGCAACCAGCCGTTTTTCCTGGCCGAGCGCATAGACGATCTCGGTCACCGAACCGCCGATGGAAACGATGCGCGCGGCTTGCGGCAACGTGGCCGTCGTCTCTTCCGAGAGCGCTGGCGAAACGGCGTAGGCAAAAGAAAGAGCGGCGCTCGCCACGAGCACTTTGAGCGAGGAATAAAAGCGCATCGTCTTTCCTTAGGCTGCCGTCGAACGAGGAACGCGCGGCAGGTTTTCCGCCAGGAAACGCCAGTCGTCCCGCTCGCCCTGACCTTCGTGCCGCTTGCCGAAGAACTGGATGATCATCTTACGGTCTGCGTCGTAGGCTTCAAGCGAGGTGATATGCCCGTCCTTGGTCGGCTTGCGCACCGCCCACAGTTCGCGGATGTGGTCGAGCCTCAGATGCAGGTGGAACGTCTCGTCGAAAATATTGATCCACGGTCCCATCGCCTTGACGTTCTGGATCGGCCCGGAATGGATCTGGATGCAACCCCGGTTGCCGACGAAACACATGATCGGGATCTGGTCCTGCACTGCGTGGCTCAGCATCGCCGCCATCGCATCGCCATCCAGCGGCCAGGCATAGTCCTGCCCGACCATGCGCACGGCATCGTGGCGGCTGAGCTTCAGCGCCTTCAGCATGCCGAAGAACTGGTGCACGTCGGTCAGCCGGCTCCAGCGGTCGCGCAGGTCCTCGACGCTGGCCGCACCCTCGGCCGCGAGATCGTCGTTCGCCGTATCGGCAACTGCTGTGCGCACCTCCTGCGACTGATCGGACGAGACCAACCGTTCGACCAGCTGCTGATAGGCGTAGAGGTTGGAGGCCGGCCGCAGATGCACCTTGTGCACGGCTTCGCCCGTTTCGTCGAAAAACTGCAGGCTGTGACGCACTCCTTCGCCGTCGCGCTTTTCGACCGCGAAGCCATGCGTCCAGGCTTTCGGGAAGATCCGCAGGTCGATCTGTTCGCCCAGCACCATGGCGTTGTGGTTGCCGGTCACCACCTTGTCGTAGACGCCGATCTTTTCGTGAACGGCGCTTTCGTTGCGGGTCAGCGCCATCACCTCTCCGACGGCCTCGAGGCCGGTCAGCACATCGTTGACGCGCGGTTCGATGCGGGTGACCCCCTCGCCGACAAACGCAGCGACAAACTCCGCTTCCGAAATGCCGAGTTGCGCGGCAAGGTCGCGCTCCCGCATTTTCGGATTGTCGGCGCGCGCCTGCTTGATCGCCTGCGGCGCGGGTTTCACCTGTGCATCCATTTTGGTCCCCTACTTGTTCAGGATCAGCTTGCCCTGCCGGGTGATCTTCAGCCGGTAGAGCGCGCCGTGGTGTTCGATGCCGATTTCGTGCTCCCCGACGAACAGCGACTGGCTGGTCAGGACACGCATCGGCTCACGCATCGGCGGCCTGCGGTTTTCGAGCGTCGGGGCCGGGCGGCGCGGGTTCTGCGGAAATTGGAATGGGTTGTGGCTGTTCACGTGACTATTCCCTCTTTTCGCGGAGCTGGCATCGGCTTGCTGGGCATATTAGTGAATCTTGAACTGAAATTCTTGACACTAATTATCAGGTTTAATAGGGAGTGCAATACCGGAGTAATCGAGTCAACATTTTAGACACCGAGCGACGGAAATGCCAGCCAGCGAAATCGCCAGCCCGCATCGAACAACGAGAATTCTTGTGGAGATGGGAAATGGGGTCTGTCGCTTTGAGGCAGAGGGCTTGGGGTATCGCGCGGGCTGAAATCGGGCAATCGCCAGCGCTTCTGAAAAAATCTATCCTGCTGGCCGGCGTTGCCGCGCTTGGCGTACTGGCCGCACCGGCGCAGGCGCAACAGGCTACACCGCAGCCCGCTGGCGCACAGCCGGCCACAGCAGGGCAGCGGGACGAACAGGCGCAAAACGAAGCTGCAAAAGATCAGTCGACCACCACGCTGGACCGCATTCTGGTGGTCAGCCGCACGGGTGAGACGTCGATCGAAAGCCTGGCCTCGACCAGCCAGGTCGACCAGGAGCAGATCGACCGGCGCATGGCCTCCACGCCAGAGCAGCTCCTGTTTGGCATTCCGGGCGTCGCCACGCAGTCTGACGCCAACCGCGCGGCCACCAGCGTCAACATCCGCGGCCTGCAGGATTTCGGCCGCGTCGCCGTCATCGTCGATGGCGCCCGTCAGAATTTCCAGCGCACCGGCCACGGCACGCAGTCGCTGCTGTGGATCGATCCCGAACTGGTCCAGCAGGTTGACGTGATACGCGGCCCGGTTGCCAACACCTACGGCTCCGGCGCAATTGGCGGCGTTGTCTTCTTCGAGACCAAGGATGCCAGCGAATTCCTGCGTCCGGGCGAAACCTGGGGCACCTCGGTCACCGGCCGCTACGACACCAATGGCCAGGGTTGGACGACCAGCGCGACCGGCGCCTACAAGTTCAACGACGTGGCCGACATTCTTGGCAACATCGTCTGGCGCGACTTCGACAACTACAAGGACGGTGACGGCAACGAAGTTGCAGGCTCCGGCTTCGATGTCCTGAGCGGCATGCTGAAATCGACCATCCGCCCGACCGAAAACAGCGAACTGAAGCTCGGTTGGGTCGGCGCCAATGACAGCTGGACCGAAGGCGGCAATACCTACGACATGGACGTGAAGCAGAACACCTTCACGGCGCGCTACAACGTCACTGACGAGGACAAGAGCTGGCTCGACCTGCACGTCAACCTTGCCTACAACCAGGCCGACCTCGACCAGACCTACCGCACCGCCGTGAGCCGCTTCAGCTCGGTGACTGGTCGGCGGATCACGCTTCCTGCCGGCTCGCAGACCACCTACGATCTCGACACCTACGGCATCGACCTTTGGAACACCTCGCGCTTCGATACCGGCGCGGTTTCGCACGAACTCACCTATGGCGGCGACTGGCTGACCGACAATGTCGACACCACCAGCCCCGAAGGCGGCAGCGACCTCTTCACCCCGTCAGGCGACCGTCGCGTTTCCGGCGCCTACGTCCAGGAAAAGCTGACCTGGGAATGGCTGGAGGTGATCGGCGCTCTCCGCTACGACAGCTACAAGCTCGACAACACCACGGGCGACGTCTCGGGAGACCGGCTGTCGCCGCGCATCACCGTCGGCGTGTCGCCGATCGAGCAGATGGGCCTCGACGGACTGCAGCTCTACAGCACCTATGCCGAGGGCTACCGTTCGCCGACACTGTCGGAAACGCTGGTCAGCGGCCTGCACCCGAACGGCGTCGTATTCCCGTTCCTGCCCAATCCCAATCTCAGGCCCGAGACCGCCAAAACCTGGGAATTCGGCGTCAATTACAGCCGCGATGGCATTTTCGCCGCCGATGACAGCCTGCGGCTCAAGGCCGCCTACTACAACAACGATGTCGACGACTACATCGCCGGCACCACCATCTCGGCCTTCATCCCAGGCGACAACTGCGTCTTCCGGCCTGGCCCCGGCGTCATTCCGGTCTGCTACCAGTACCAGAACTACGCCAACGCCGAGATCAGGGGCTTCGAGTTCGAGGGTGTCTATGATGCCGGCTGGGGGTTTGCCGGCCTTTCGGTCTCAGTCATCGACGGCCATACGCTTTCCTACACCGGCGTGACCGAAGACCTCGCCACTATCCCGTCATCGCAGGTGACCGGCCAGCTCGGCTTCCGCTTCCTGGAGGACAAGCTCACCATCGGCGGCGAGGTTCAATACAACGGCGCGCCGGAAGGCAATGCCAACGCCGAAGACTACACGCTGGTCAACGCCTTCGCGACCTACCAGGCGACCGAGAACTTCAAGGTCGACTTCCGCGCCGACAACATCTTCGACGTGAACTACACCAACCCGCTCAACGCCTCGACCACGACGGTGATCTACGAGCCGGGCGTCACGCTGAAGCTCGCCGCAACCATGCGTTTTGGAGGCTGATGCGATGTTGAAGCCGGTGGCATTCCTCCGTGTTCTGACCGCGACGGTGGCGATGTCGCCGGCACCGGTGCTGGCGCAGGCGACCGCGCCGGCACCGGTCCTCAACCTCGAGCTCAACGCGCTGCAGCCCTCCGAAAAGGGCTGCCGCTTCACCTTCGTGGTCAACAACGGCCTTGGTGTCGAGCTCGCCAAGGCGGCTTTCGAGATTGCGCTTTTCGACGCGCGGGGCGTGGTCGACCGGCTGACCGTGCTGGATTTCAAGGAGTTGCCGGTCGGCAAGACCAAGGTCAGCCGCTTCGATCTTGCCGGCATCGACTGCGCCAAGGTTAGCCGGGTGCTGATCAACCACGCCACCGAATGCAGCGGCGCCGGAATAGAGCCTGCGGCATGCATGCGGCAGTTGAAAGCGTCGACGAAGACCGGTGTAACGTTCGGGCTGTAGCACGCCAGCCGGCGTCACCCATCAAAGCCTGAGAGAAGCCCAAGGTCATCCCAAGCCTGACGGAAATCGGATGGCGAGGCTTTCGACGGCATGCACACTGGATCAGTAGATACACGACAGGAGCCGACATGTTCGGATACATGAACCTGCACGCAATCGCAGCTGCACGTGGCGACGGGCTGAAGCCGGAACTGCTCGCGCTGCTCGAACGGCGACATGGCATTGCCCTGTCGTCTAACGTCGTCGCGTTGCCGCTCGAACACCAATGCGCAGGCCCTGGTCCATCCGGCGCCGGCATGACGGCGCTGCCCGCCGGCGTTCTTGCCTTCCCGGCCCGAACCAATTTCGATAAGCCAGCAAAACGCAAGATCTGAAAGGAACGACATGTACATCGCCATGAACCGCTTCAAGGTGCAGAACGGCTCGGAACAGGCTTTCGAAGACGTCTGGAAAGGCCGCGATTCCAGCCTCTCGGAGATGAAGGGTTTCCAGCAGTTCCATCTCTTGCGCGGTCCTATCAACGAGGCCGAGGGCTACACTTTGTTCGCTTCGCACACGGTCTGGGCGTCCTACGAAGACTTCATCGCCTGGACGAAGTCGGAAAACTTCCGCGCCGCGCACAAGAACGCCGGCCAGAACAAGGTTCTCTATCTCGGCCATCCGCAATTCGAGGGCTTTTCCGTCGTCGAAGGGGCGTGAGGCCGGTCGTTGCCTAATCGCAGATGACAACGGGAGCGGTTTACTTCTACCGCTCCCGTTGTCAGTCTGTATCCAGGGGGTACAGACGATGCCGATAATATTCAGGCACGGGGGTTACATCTTCTTTTTCTACTCCAATGAAGGTCGCCCGCGCGAGCCGAGGCATGTTCATGTCCGGAGTAGCGGCAGCGAAGCAAAGGTCTGGCTCGAACCGCACGTGGCATTGGCTGACAACCACGGCTTTCATTCGAAGCATCTAAAGCTTATTATGGCTCACGTTGAGCTCAATCGAGCTGTTTTAATGGATGCGTGGGATGAGCATTTCGGCAACTGAAGTACGATTCGACGACGCATCCATGTGGGTCAGCCTGGATGACGGCCGCACGATCGGCGTGCCACTCGCGTGGTTTCCGCGTCTGTTGAATGCTGCGCCGGCAGCGCTTCGCGACGTAGAAATCAGCCCGTTCGGCCTTCACTGGGAAAAGCTTGACGAAGACATTTCGATAGATGGGTTGCTCGCCGGGTTCGGCGACCAGACTGTCAGGCGGCCGAAGGTCGCCTGACCCTACGCCACTTGTAATCTAAGCCGCAGCAAGCAGACTGGCATTGCCACCCGCCGCCGTGGTGTCCACGCAGACGGCGCGTTCATGCGCATAGGCCGCCGGGTTGATGACTTCCGTCACCAGCGGCACGATCGGGCCTTTTCGCGATGCCAGCGCCTTGCGCAGCGCGCGCAACGTCTGCTCGTCCGCCGAACACGCCACCACGTCGACCGCCAGCTCTTTCAGCGTTTCGGCTCCAACCCAGCCGTCGAGCGCGGCAACCGGCAGTCCTTTTCCGGCCAGCGCCGAAAGGGCGGCGCTCGCACCCGGCGCCACCGCCAGCACGCCATTGCCGGCGGCCAGAGCCTGTATCGCTTGCGCCAGCAGCGTCTCCGCATCCGGCCCCAGGCAAAGCACGCGGCCGCGCGGGTTCAGCATCAGCGTGTTCGCCTCGCCCGTCGGCCCGGGCAGGTCGACCGGCCCGAAATCGACGCCCGCCGCCGCCGCGATCGGCCCGGCGCCCTTGCCGCGTAGATGCTTGCGCAGGATCGCGATGCGGTCGGGCCGCGTCGCCCATCCGCCGAGCGCCGGGTCCGGCAGATGCTCGGCGAGCGTTTGCGCGGAGAGTTCTCCTGCCCCTTGTGGGGCGGGGTTAGGGGTGGAGGGATTCGCCTTCTCGGCGCTTGGTATGCCACCCACCGCCTTGCGGAAGCGTCTGAGATAATGCGGTCCGCCGGCCTTCGGCCCGGTGCCCGACAGCCCCTCGCCGCCGAATGGCTGCGAGCCGACGACCGCGCCGATCTGGTTGCGGTTGACGTAGATATTGCCGGCATGCACGCCGTCGACAATATCCTGCACGCGCGCCTCGATGCGGGTGTGCAACCCGAAGGTCAGGCCGTAACCCTTGCGGTTGATTGAGGAAATCACCTTGCCGATGTCGTCCGCCTCGAACGTCGCGACATGCAGAACCGGCCCGAAGACCTCCTTCTCCATGTCCTCGATGCCGTTGACGCGAAACACCTGCGGCGCCACGAAACGCCCGCTGTTGGGCGCCTCGCGCTTGGCGATCAGCCTGCCCTTGGCCGCGAGCGCGGTGCTGTACGCGTCGATGGATTTTTTCGCTTCATCGTCGATCACCGGGCCGACATCGGTCGACAGCGCCCATGGGTCGCCGATGCTCAGCGCGCCCATCGCCCCTTCCAGCATCTCCAGCATCTTCTTTTCCACGTCCTTCTGTACGTAGAGCAGGCGCAGCGCCGAGCAGCGCTGGCCGGCACTCTGGAACGACGAGGCGAGGATGTCGCGCACCGCCTGTTCAGGCAGCGCGGTGGAATCCACGATCATGGCGTTGAGGCCACCGGTTTCGGCAATCAGCATGGCGTCGGGCGCCGCCGTCTCGGCCAGTTGCTTCTCGATCAGCTTCGCGACTTCGGTCGAGCCGGTGAAACACACGCCGGCGATGCGCTGGTCGGCCGTCAGCGGACCGCCGACCGACGGCCCGTCGCCCGGCAGAAGCTGCAGTACGTCGTCGGGAATGCCCGCCTCGCGCAGCAACGTTACTGCGCGCGCCGCAATCAGTGGCGTCTGTTCGGCCGGCTTGGCAATCACCGTATTGCCGGTGACGAGTGCTGCCGCGATCTGGCCGGTAAAGATCGCCAGCGGGAAATTCCACGGTGAGATGCAGACGATGACGCCGCGAGCCTGCGTGCCCGCCTCCGCCTTCTCGGCCTCGGACGCATAGTAACGCAGGAAGTCGACCGCCTCGCGTACCTCGGCGACACCGTCGGCCAGCGTCTTGCCGGCCTCGCGGGTCGCCAGCGCGAAGAACTCGACGGCGTTCGCCTCGTAGAGATCGGCGGCGCGGCTGAGCATCGCGGCGCGCTGCGCGACGGGTTTGGCGGCCCAGGCCGGCTGTGCCGCGACCGCGGCTTTCACCGCCACCGCCACCTGGCTGGCTTTCGCCTCATGCACGGTGCCGACGATATCCCCGGGCTTGGACGGATTGGCGATCTTGCGCGCCGAGCCGTAGCCGGCAGCGCGCGTCATCGGCTTCGCCGTCCAGAAATCTTGGCCCGCAAAAGCCGCCCGCGCCTTCTCGATCTTCTCCAGCGTGTTGACGTCGGTGATGTCCCAGCCCTGCGAATTCGGCCGCCCGGCGCCGAAGATCGCTAGAGGCTTCGCGATATTGGGATTGGCGGCCGGGCCCTGCACCTCGATCGCTTCCAGCGGGTCGCGCGCGATGTCCTCCGCCTGCACCTCCTCGTCGGTAATCTGGTGCACGAAAGAGGAATTGGCGCCGTTTTCCAGCAGTCGGCGCACCAGATAGGCCAAGAGGTCGGAATGCGCGCCGACCGGCGCATAGATGCGGCAGCGCGAACCTTCCGCCTTGCGCACCGTCTCGTGCAGCGCTTCGCCCATGCCGTGCAGGCGCTGGAATTCGAAGCAGTCGCGGTCCGGCGCCATCGCCAGCACCGCCGCCACCGTATGCGCGTTGTGCGTGGCGAACTGCGGATAGATGCGGTCGGTCATCCCCAGCAGCTTCCTGGCATTGGCGATGTAGGAAACGTCGGTATTGGCCTTGCGGGTGAAGACGGGATAGCCAGCAAGCCCCATCGTCTGGGCGCGCTTGATCTCCGTATCCCAATACGCGCCCTTGACGAGGCGCACCATGATCCTGCGGTCGAGCTTTTCGGCCAGCGCATGGAGCCAGTCGATGGCAAAGGCCGCGCGCGGCCCATAGGCCTGGACGACGACGCCGAACCCATCCCAGCCCTCAAGTTCGGAGCTGGCGAGCACCCTTTCGATGACGTCGAGCGAAAGGTCGAGCCGGTCCGCTTCCTCCGCGTCGATGTTGAGCCCCATGCGGGCGTCGCGCGCCGCGATGCACAGGCCGAGCAGCCGCTCGGCCATCACCGGCAGCATGGTCTCCTTCTGCGCCACCTCGTAGCGTGGATGGATCGCCGACAGCTTCACCGAGATGCCGGGGTTGCGGCGGATGTCGTCGCCCTTGGAAAAACGCTTCAGAGCTGCGATGGCCTCGGCGTAGGCCCGCAGATACCGCAGCGCGTCGGCTTCCGTGCGCGCCGCCTCGCCCAGCATGTCGTAGGAATAGAGATAGCCCTTTTGGGTGAACGGCTTGCCGCGCTTCACCGCCTCGTCGATGCTGCGGCCAAGCACGAACTGCTCGCCCATTTCGCGCATCGCGGCTGCCACCGCCGTGCGGATCACCGGTTCGCCGAGCCGCCGCACCATGGCGCGCAACGTGCCTTCGATGCCGCCTTCGCCCTCGTCCAGAACCTTGCCGGTCAGCATCAACGCCCAGGTCGATGCGTTGACGAAGATCGACGACGAACCGCCCGAATGCGCCGACCAGTCATGCGGCGCGATCTTGTCGCGGATGAGCTCGTCCATCGTTCCCGCGTCGGGCACGCGCAGCAGCGCCTCGGCAAGGCACATCAGCGCCACGCCCTCCTTGGTCGACAGGCCGTAGGCGGAGAGAAACACCTCCATCAGGCGCGGGTCGGACGAGGAACGCACGGCGCGCACCAGGTCTGCGGCGCGTTTCGAGATCGCCTTGCGGTCGCCGGCGGAAAGTCCGGCCGCCTTGGCCAGCCGCTTCAGCGCTTCCGCCTCATCGGGCAGGTAATTGGCGCGGAGCTGCTGGCGGATGCTGTCGAGTTTCTGCGCTGGCATTCTTGCCCCCGTTGATCGAAGTGAGAGTGGTCCTGAATCCGCCGCGCGGCAAGCCGGACCGTTGCCGTGCCTATAGCATGGACGCATTTTCGCGAAGCACCGAAAAACTGGAAATCATGGACCGTTCGATCTATGATGATGCCATCTATCAAGTGCTTCGGGCTGCAAACCGAATGAATACAGACCAATTGGACCGCATCGACCGCAACGTGCTTGCTGCCCTGGCGAGCGACGGGCGGTTGTCGATGGCTGAACTCGGCGCAAAAGTCGGCCTGTCGAAGACGCCGGTGCAGGCGCGCGTGCGCCGGCTGGAGAAGGAAGGCTACATCAGGGGCTACTCCGCCGTCATCGACCGCGAGCGCATGGGCGAAGGCCATGTCGCCTTCGTGCAGGTGAAACTCTCCGACACCCGCTCGCTGGCGCTCGGCGAATTCAACCGAGCCGTCCAGGCCGTGCCGGAGATCGAGCAGTGTCACATGATGGCGGCGAGCTTCGACTATCTCCTGAAGGTGCGCACCCGCGATATCGCCGCCTATCGCCGCGTGCTCGGCGAGCGCATTTCCGCCCTGCCCCACGTCGCCCAGACCTCGACCTTCGTGGCCATGGAAACGGTAAAGGACCGATAGCGGCTCATCGCCGAGAGCGGTCGGAATGCCTCAACACATTGCGGACGTTCATCCCTGTACCTGGCCGTCTAGCGCTGCCGGCTTCAATTCACCTTTTCCAAATCCCCCGGCTTCCATGTCTGGTCGAAGAACGCCTTCTTCGGGCCATAGAGGCGCAGAGCCGTGAAAAAGCCTTTGCCCGGCACGGTGGCCAACCAGTTCTTGCCTTCTCCGGGCGACGTCGGCCCGACATAAATGTCGACCGAGCCATCTGCGTTGGTGACAGGCTTGTCCATGGTGTTGAGCGACGGGAACGGCTGCCCGTTGTCGAGGCCAGACGCGGTCACCGGGTCGTAGAGCGTCAGCGACCAGAAGATCGCGGCAGGAATATTCGGCGGCAGGGTAAGTTTGTAGTTGCGGTCGCCCGACAGGAAATCCCCATCGGCATCCTTGAATGAGTTGGGATATTTGGCCCCGACATTCTCCATGTTCACGGCCATGCCGGGGCTGGTCGAATAGGCGCTGGTGAAAAACCCGGTTCGGCGATCGACTTCGTTGTAGGTGTCGCTTCGGAACTCGGCGCTGCCGCCGGGGAAAGGATTAAGCCACTGCCGGTCCTCGTAATACTTCGGGTTCATGGCCGGCAATATGTGTCCCATGCGCGCGGCGGTCTTGGCAGCAGCATCCAGCAGCTTCTTGGTTGCCTCGTCCGGCGTGAACGGTTTTCCCTTCACGATACCAAGAGAGGCGGCGATGCCGCGCATCTCGAAGTCCCTCGGGTCGACGTATTCGTGGTCGATAAACCGCGCGAACATATCGAACGCCGTACCGTCCTGCGGGAACAGCATGTTGACCGGCACGTCGGACGCATCCGGGAATTCCATCGGCTTGGCGGAATCCTGTTTGCCGAGTGGATAGATCTTCGTCTGCTCCATCACCTTGACCGGCTCTTCCAGCGCGTTGGGATCCTTGAAGAAACCGCGCCAGAACACGAACACTCCGTAGGTGCCCGAACGATAGGGGAAGTAGCCTTCCGGCACATCGCCGGTATAATCAGGCGGCAGCACCAGGTACTTGCCGCCCTTACCCGCATCCGGGCCGGGAAGGCCGACATCGCCGGCCCAGCGCTTGCCGTCGATCTCGCCCTCGGACGGAATCGGCCGCTGCCAGAAATCGTCGATGATGCCCTGCAGGCCAGGCGGCACCTCGATCACCATCGGGCCGTCTTCCTTGAGGTCGAGATAACCCAGCGCATAGATCACGTCTGAATTCGGCGTGGTGATCAGCGTCTTGGCGTTGAGCCGCTTCTTGAAGATCGGCAGCACGTTGTATCCCTTGCCGAACTTGGCTTCCGACCCTTCCTTCATGCCGTACATGTTGAGCGCGGGCAGCGCCCACAGATAGGTCTGCACGGCGCGCTGGAACGTCAGTTCATCGAGCAGGGTCTTGCTGTCGGCGTCCGAGAGATAGCCCCGCTCGTAGGGCATGGCGGCCAGCTCGTCGTAGCGGCTGGACTGGGCGAAAGCCGCCGTTGTCGCGCCAAGGGCCAGCACGAGCGCGGGGAGCAGAAACTTTCCTCGATTGATAATCATGAGAGTTTCCTCGGCTGTTGAATGTGTTGGGGAGTCCGACCCACCCTTATTTTGGAAACAGGAAAGTCACGACGCCGCGAAAGCCCCAACCGTCAGGGCCGCTCTCAGGGCTTTCCGCCCAGTAGCGCGCGCCAACCGTGAAGCTTACAGGTTGCTTGCCGAGGGTGACCAACTTCGCCACGGTGAAGTTGATCGGCACCGACCATTCCTCAGTTTCCCAATTGTAGGTGCTCTCGGTATTGATCCCGAAGGTCCAGGCGTCCTTGGTGGTGTAGGAAACGAAGGGCTGCAGGAAGGTCGAGCTGATATCGGAACGATTGTCGTCGCCGGCAAACGACCAGATGTGATTGGCCAGGATGCCGACAGTCCACGGCCCGGCCTGCTTCAGCGCCACGCCGGTCGGCCCGGCGCCCCATTTCTCGCCGCCGAGCAGATCATCCGTCGCGGTTGGAACCAGGAAGACCGGGCCTGCACCCCAGATGATGCCACCTGGCCCTGGATTCTTCGGAGAGAAGAAGAAGCTCTGGGTGATGTCGCCGAGGCCGAACTGGTAGCCAGACGAGCCGGCAATGTCGTTTTGCCAGATCACCGGGAGGATGGTTCGAGAAATGACGTTCCAGTTTTCGTTCAGCGAAAACGGGATAACCGGCTGGATGTTCACGTAGGACTTGTCGCCGTCGTTCGGCCCAAAGCCGCTGTCATAGTTGAACTGGAAGGGCACGCTGATCAGCGAGGCAACCGGGTTGGACAGTTGCTTCGCCAGGTGTTCGGTATCCTGCGCCACTGCAGTATCGAAAAGAGACCCGGAGAGGAAAAAAGCGCCCGCCAGAGCGGCTGCGCGTGTCGACGGCATCATGGTCGTCCAGCCTCCTGCATGCGAAAGCGGCCTTGGGGACGCGATGGGGATAATATCGGTTACGTCCTTGAGGGCCACCATCCGGGGCGAGTTTGCCCAAAATTTTCCCGAGAAGGTATCGGGTCTAGTACTGAAATTGCTCCAGTGTTCCCTACCCTACGCAGACCCCAGTAGCGTCGCGCCGCATCCATGCATTGCCGAACCTGCGCCCCAAAAACCCTATGTCCGATCCGTCCTTCCGCAGGACAACGGGTTTAACCCGACAGCGCCCTCAAGAACGCGATCAGCGCACCCCGTTCCCGCTCCGAAAGCGTCACCGGGTGCACTTCAGACGTGCCGCTGGGCGCGGCCGGCGCCGTGGCATAATGGTCGAGCACCGCTTCCAGCGTCTCGATCTGCCCGGCATGCATGTAAGGCGGGCGATCCGCGGCGCCCCTGAGCGAAGGCGTCTTGTAGGCGCGTGTCAGCGCCTCGCCAGCCGTCACCATGAAGCGCAGTTCCCCGCAGGCGGCAGGTCCGGCATCGCTGAATTTTCCCAGGCAGTTGAACGGATCGGCGGCGACCTCTTTCACCGCCGTCTCGCGGCCGAGATCCTCGGGTAATCCGGCAACCACGGGCACGCCGGTGTTGTGGAAATGGTTGTCGGTGAAGCGCGCGCCGTTGTGGCAGGTCACGCAGTTGGCCTTGCCGATGAAGAGTTTCAGCCCGAGCATTTCTTCATTGGAGAACGCGGCGTCGCCTTGCGGCTCCTTGCCTGCCGCGAGTGCCGCTGCAAAACGGTCGAACCGCGTTTCCTTTGGCGCGATCGAGCGTTCGAACGTGGCGATCATCTTGCCGATGTTGGAAAAAATCCGGTCGACGTCGCCGCGCTGGGCATCGGTCATGGTATCCCACGCGGCCTTTTCGGCAGCGTCGCCGAGCGGGCCGGCATTTGCCGGCACGCCGGAAAGATCGGGCAGCGGCCCGAAAATCCGCTCGTAACGGTCATGGAAATTGGCCGCGATGAAATGCGCGAAAGCCGCGCGGTTTCCGCCATGCTCGACCGGGTTCTCCATCGGCACCAGCGCCTGCGCCCAAAGGCTGTCGCGGCGTCCGTCCCAGAAGAACCACGGGCTCCAGGCGACGCCGGCGAGTGGCATGGTGCGGCGATTGGTGGTGCCGATACCCTTTGCCAGCGGCAGGTCGTCCTGGAACTGCCGGTCGATCAGGTGGCAGGTCGAGCAGGAAACGGCGCCGTTGGCGCTCATGCGTGTGTCGAAGAATAGCGTGGCGCCAAGTGCCGCCGCCGCCGGATCGTTGGCCACCTTGTTGGTCGGATCGTCCGGCAACGGCGGCAAGGCGCTCAGCGCCAGCGAGGCGATCGTCTGTTTTTCGGCGTCGCTGAACTCTGTCGGCTGGCAGCCGGTCACCAGCATCGACACCGCAACGAATGCGCCTAGCCGAAAGCGGGTTGAGGCGGCGCGCATCGCCGCCTCACAGCACCAGGTTGAAGGTGACGCGGTCGTCGCCGGGCGGCGCCGAAATCGCGAATTTCAGCTCCCACCAGCCGGCCATGTTGAATTTTACCCCTTCGATCCTGTAGCGGCCCTCGCCCAGATAGGAGGTCATCTGCGGGCTGGTCGGCAATCCATGCCCGTGCTGCGGCATGCCGCCGTCGACCGCGATCGTCGCGCCTTCGACCGGCTTGTTGTCCGGCGTCGCCAGCGTCAGCACCCATGCGTGCAGTTCGCCTTGCCGCAGCGGTTCCTGTTCCGGCGCCACCGTCGCCAGATAGAACTTCTGTTCGCTAAGCTTTGAGCGAGCCATGTCGAGATCGTCGGGCGGCGCCATCATCATGTGGACCGCAACCGCGGCGATCGCGACGACCACGGCTGCTGCCGCGATCAGGATCCAGTGTGTTCTTTTCATGCGAATGCAGCCTCGTCCGTCATTGCCTAAAGCGGGTTCCCCACCGTTGGCTCTCTTCTCTGCCGTCCATTTGCGAGCGGCCTGAGGACGGCCACCCGGTTCAACCATAAACGCCGCCATTAACCCACAGCTTCCCGAAGCTTTGCCATGGCGCGATAGCGCCGTACACTATAGACGAAGTGTCCGACAGAGGAGGAGCGGCGGGATGGCTGAGGGAATAGCCGCGATCGGCGAATGCATGCTGGAACTCTCCGGCCAGGCCGGATCGAGCTGGCGAATGGGCTATGCCGGCGATACCTTCAACACGCTGTGGGCGATGCGTGCGCTGTCGCCCGGCCACCACGTCGATTACGTCTCGGCGTTCGGCGATGACCCTTTTTCGCAAGCTCAGATCGCCTTTTTCCGCGACCATAACATCGGCACAGCGCAAAGCCCGGTCATTCCCGGCGCCCGCCCCGGCCTCTACGCCATCACCCTGACCGGCGCCGAACGCTCCTTTACCTACTGGCGTTCCGACGCGGCAGCCCGCCAGCTTGCCAGCGACCCTGCCAAACTGGAAAAAAGCCTTGAAAACAGGGCGCTTGTCTACTTTTCCGGAATCACTTTGGCAATTCTCTCTACGCAAGCCCGCCTGACCTTGCTCAACGCCATCGCCGCCGAGCGTGCAAAAGGCTGCCACATCGCTTTCGATCCCAATTACCGGCCGCGCTTGTGGGCGGATGCGGCCGCCGCCCGTGGCGTAATCGCCGAGGCGCTGGAAGTCACCGACATAGCGCTGCCCACCTTCCCCGACGAAGAAATGCTCTATGGCGACGCCTCTCCCGAAGACACGGCGCGGCGGCTGGAGCGCGCCGGCGTCGCCGAAATCGTTGTCAAGAACGGCGACCAGCCGGCGCTGATTTCGCACTACGAAAAGCTGGAGAGCGTGCCGGCAACCCATATCGCCGCACCGCTCGATACCACCGGGGCCGGCGATTCCTTCAACGGCGCCTATCTGTCCGCAAGGCTGCTTGGCATTCCACCTGCCGAGGCTGTGCGGCGCGCTCACCGGGTCGCCGGCGCCGTCGTCCAGGTGCGCGGCGCTCTGGCTCCGTTCGACTTTCTTCGCACCGCGTTCGACCGCTGAGTTTCCCCCTCAGGGCAGCTTGAACCGATATTCGGTCGTCTGGCGGTAGATTTCGCCGGGCCACAGCACGGCTTGCGGAAAATACGGCCGGTTCGGCGAATCCGGCCACACCTGCGGCTCCAGTGCAAAACCAGCATGCGCCTGGTAACGCCTTCCGCCATGTCCCAGCGCGTCTCGTCCGCCCAGCTTGTGGCCGGCGTAAAACTGCACCCCGGGCTCGGTCGTCCACACTTCCATCTCGACGCCAGAGGCAGCACCCTGCGCCCACGCCGCCTGGTGCAGCGGCCCGCGCGCCGCGGCGAGGCAGAAATTGTGATCGTAAAGCAGTTGTTCGCCCTCGGTCTCCATGCGGATCTGGCGCGCCAGACGGAAATCGAACGGCGTGCCGTCCACCGGCTGCACGACGCCGGTCGGGATCAACTCGTCGTCGACCGGCAGATAGGCGGCAGTATTCAGCATCAGCCGGTGATCAAGGATATCGCCGCTGCCCCCATCATCGAGATTGAAATAGGAATGGTGCGCCAGGTTGCACAGTGTCGGCTCGTCGGTCGTCGCCGTGTATTCGATCGAAAGCGTGCCGGGAATTTTGAGCCGGTAGGTGCAGGTCACATCGATCGTGCCGGGAAAACCCATGTCGCCATCGGCCGAACGCAGCGAAAACGTCACATAATCGCTGCCGTGCAGCGCCACGTCCCAAACCCGCTTGCCGAATCCCTTCGCACCGCCATGGAGCGCATGCTTTCCGAGGAAATTGGTATCGGCCTGGTAGCGTTTTCCCGCGATGGTGAAGCGGCCGCCACGGATGCGGTTGGCGTAACGCCCGACCGTCGCGCCAAAATAGGGTGAATGCGCGGGATAGTCCTCGAAGCGATCGTAGCCTAGCACCAGCGGCGGCTCGTGGCCGGCGAGCCGTAGATCCTGGAGCACCGCGCCCCAGGTCATCACCTCTGCGGTAAGCCCGCCGCCCGCTATCGTGAAGCGTTCGACGGCCTCGCCTTCCCCCGTGGTGCTGCCGAAGATCTCCCCGCCCATGCGCATCGCAACCGCCCCTCAAGACATCTCGAACTACAGGTCGGGACCGGCCCTTTCAGGCCGGCCTCATCTGAAAGTCGGCGTCCTAGAGGCCCAGGCCGCCGAGGCAGACATATTTGGTATCGAGATAATCCTCGATGCCCTGATGCCCGCCTTCCTTGCCGAGACCGGATTCCTTGACGCCGCCAAACGGAGCTTCCGGCGTGGTGATCAGCCCTTCGTTGACGCCCACCATGCCATATTTCAGCCCTTCCATGACCCGGAAGGCGCGGCCGAGGTCGCCGGTGTAGAAATAGCAGGCGAGGCCGAACTCGGTGTCGTTTGCCAGCCGCACCGCCTCTTCTTCGCTCTTGAACTCGAACACCGGGGCGACCGGCCCGAAAATTTCTTCCTTCATGAACATCATGTCCGGCTTGGCGCCGGAAATCACCGTCGGCTCGAAGAACGAGCCGCCGAGCGCGTGCCGCTTGCCGCCGGTGACGACAGTCGCGCCTTTCGCCTTGGCGTCGGCGACGAATTCTTCCGTCTTCTGTGCCGCCTTCTCGTCGATCAGCGGGCCCTGCTGGGTGCCTTCCTCCAGCCCGGAGCCGACCTTCAGCTTCTCGGTCGCTTCCGCCAGCCGCTCCACGAACTTGTCATGGATGCCGGCCTGCACGAAGAAGCGGTTGGTGCACACGCAGGTCTGGCCGGAATTGCGGAACTTCGCGACCATGGCGCCTTCCACCGCGCGGTCCAGATCGGCGTCGTCGAACACGATGAAGGGCGCGTTACCGCCAAGCTCCATCGAAACCTTCTTCACCGTCGTGGCCGACTTCTGGATCAGCATCTTTCCGACCGGCGTCGAGCCGGTGAACGTGATCTTCTTGACCAGCGGGTTGGCGCAGATTTCGTCGCCGATCTCGCCGGGAGAACCGGTCACGATGTTGATGACGCCTTTCGGGATGCCCACCTCCTCGGCCAGCACGCCCCAGGCGAGTGCCGAATAAGGCGTCTGCGTCGCCGGCTTCACGACCGAGGTGCAGCCGGCGGCAAGTGCCGGCCCGAGCTTGCGGGCGAGCATGGAGGACGGGAAATTCCAAGGCGTTATCGCCGCGATGACGCCCACCGGCTCCTTGGTCACGATGATGCGGCGGTCGGCCCACGGAGACGGCACCACGTCGCCATAGGTGCGGCGGCCTTCCTCGGCAAACCACAGAACATATGCGGCCGACATGCCGACCTCGCCGCGCGCCTCGAACAGCGACTTGCCCTGCTCGGTGGTCAAGAGTTCGGCGAGCACATCCTGGTTGTCCATGATGGCGTCGTGCAGCTTGCGCAGAAGCTTCGAGCGCTCGAGCGCCGACGTCTTCCTCCAGGTCAGGAACGCCTTGTCGGCGGCTTCGATGGCGCGGCGGGTCTCGGCAGCGCCCGATTTCGGCACCGTACCGATCTTAAGGCCCGTGGCGGGATTGATGACGTCGATCGTCGCGCCGGTATCGGCCTGCACCCACTCACCGTTGATGAGGTTGGCCTGTTTCATGAAATGGCTGGTTTTCTGGAGCATTTTTCTGCCTCCTGGCGGGCGCCGCGAGGGCGCGTGAATTTTGATCGACAAACGCGCTCACAGGCAGGGAAAGCCTCCCGCGCGCCACGCGCAAGCTCTTACCTTACGATGCGCCGTTCAAGCAACCGCGATCATGGGATTGTGAATGGGCCAGCGAGAGGCTCTAACCAAATACCGCTTGTCCAACCGCCAGCCAGAACGCGGTGGAGACCACCGCGAACGCGGTGGCGATCGTCATCTGGTTCGATGCCAATGCCTGGCCGGTGCCGAACTGCGTGGCGATCAGGTAGGAGTTGACGCCGGACGGCAGTGCGGCGGCCGCGACCGCCACCTTGGCCGGCAGCGGCGGCAGGCCGAGCAGCCAGGCCATCCCGAGCGCCACGGCCGGCATCAGGAAGAGTTTCATGAAAGACAGCACCACAGCCGGCGCGACATGCCCGGAAATGCCAAATTTCCTCAAGCCCAGCCCCATGGCGAACAGCGCCAGCGGCGCCGCGATGTCGGCCAGCGCATCGACAAAATGCTCGGCCAGGTTCGGCAAGGCAATGCCGGTCGCCCGCCACAGCCAGCCGCACACAATGCCGATGACCAGCGGGTTGGCGCCGATCTTGCGCAGGAAGTCGCGGATCATGGCCGACAGGTGCACGCCGCCGTTTTTCCGCCGCCCGAACACCTCGAACAGGATGATCGACGCCATCAGCATTGTCGGCAGGTGCACCGCGATGATCAGTGACAAGATCTCGAAACCTTGCGGACCGAAGACGCCGAGCATGAACGGCGCACCGAGCAGCACCAGGTTGGAGAACGAAGTTGCCACGCCGCCGACCACGCCCGCCTGCCCGTCCCTGCCGAAAATGCGAGTAATAGTGAGGTGCCCAGCCGTCCAGGCGACGATGACGGCGGTGAAATAGGTCGCCCACAGCGCCCAGGGCGCCGTGCCATGGAAGTCGGCGTTGACCATCGTGCGGAAGAGCAGCAGCGGCAGCGCCACCCCGACCGCGAAAGCCGAGAGCGCATCGCCAACCTCGGTCTTGAGATAGCCGGTCAGTCCGGCGAGATAGCCGAGCGCGACGAGGCCGAAGACGAACAGCACTGTTTCGATGAGCGGAGACATGCTGCGCTCTTAGAGCATGATCCCGAAAAGTGGAAACCGGTTTTCGGAAAAGATCACGCTCCAACAAAGAGATAGAGCCCCATTCCGATGCATCGGAATGGAACGGGCTCTAGATGCATGATCCCGAAAAGTGGAAACCGCCGTTTCGCAGGCGGGTTGTTTTTCCCCGCGCTTTCCCATCCCTATATCCTGGAACCGGAGGAATTTGATGCTTCGACTGGCCGCGGCCCTGTTCGCGCTACTTCTCCTGAGCCCCGCGCAGGCCACCGAGTTGGGCTGGGCCTTGTTGCGCGATGGCGGCCGGGCCGTGCTGATCCGCCACGCCATGGTCACCGGAGGTGGCGATCCCGCCGGGTTCAACATCGAAAAATGCGCCACCCAGCAGAAGCTTTCGGAGCGCGGCAAACAGCAGGCGCGCAAGATCGGCGCGCTGTTCGCGGCCCGCGCCGCACCCATCGACCGCGTGCTGTCCAGCCGCTATTGCCGGGCATTCGATACCGCGACAATCGCTTTCGAGTACAACGAGGCCGAGAAATTCGAACCGCTCGACCTGCTCTCCAAGGACCCCGCCGTCGCAGCCGGGCAGAACGCCGCGGTGGTGAAGGAAATCAGCGATTTCACCGGCGATGGCAACCTCGTTCTGGTCACCCATCTCGAGAACATTATGGCGCTCACCGGCGCCGGCGCTCGCGAAGGCGAAGCGGTGATCGTCGGCGTCGACGGCGAAAAACTGCGCGTGCTCGGCCGCATCATCTTCAACTGAAGGCCGGATATCGAGGGTCCCGGAAACGCCGCAGCAGCCATGGCGAACGGTTTAGCCCTTTTCCTGCAAGGCAAAACCGATTAGAGAGCCCGACAAACTCCGCCACTGAATCTGACCCGACCGAGGGAATTACCCGTGCCGACCACATTTGAAAAAGTTGCGAAAATCATTGCCGACACCAGTGAAATCGACATCGATTCGATCACGCCGGAAAGCCATACGATCGACGACCTCGGCATCGACAGCCTGGATTTCCTCGACATCGTGTTCGCCATCGACAAGGAATTCGGCATCAAGGTGCCGCTTGAGAAGTGGACGCAGGAAGTCAATGACGGCAAGGTTTCGACGGAAGAATACTTCGTCATGAAGAACCTCTGCGCCAAGATCGACGACCTCGTCGCGGCCAAGAACGCCGCCTGATCCGGCCGGCAGCAATCGGACACCCATGAGCGCTCGCGACGTCGTCATCACCGGCATCGGCCTCGTCTCCTCGCTGGGCGAAGGTGCCGAGGCGCACTGGCAGAAACTGTCGGCGCCGGGCATCAAGCCGGTGGTCGACGAGGCGCGCTATGCGCCCTATTGCGTGCATCCGCTTCCGGAGATCGACTGGAGCCTGCAGATCGCCAAGCGCGGCGACCAGCGCCAGATGGAAAACTGGCAGCGGCTAGGCACCTATACGGCCGGTCTGGCGCTCGACGACGCCGGCATGAAGGGTGATGAAGCGCTCTGCTCGACCATGGACATGATCGTGGCGGCGGGGGGCGGCGAGCGTGACGAGGCGGTGGATCAGACGATTCTCGACGCCTCGGCGACCCGCAACGACCGCGAAGTGCTGCTCAACGAAAAACTCACCACCGAGCTTCGTCCGACCCTTTTCCTGGCGCAGCTTTCCAATCTGCTCGCCGGCAACATCTCCATCGTCCACAAGGTCACCGGCTCCTCGCGCACCTTCATGGGTGAAGAAGGCGCCGGCATCTCGGCGGTCGAGACAGCGGCAGCGCGCATCCGCTCCGGCCAGTCGACCCACGCCTTGGTGGGCGGAGCTTTCCAGACCGAACATTCCGACATGCTGCTTGCCTACGAACTCGCCGGCTACCTGCATCGCGGCGCGTGGAAATCCGTTTGGGATCGCCAGGGCGCGGCAGGTGGCGGCGTCGTCACCGGCTCTGGTGCAGCGTTCCTGGTGCTGGAATCGCGCGAACATGCCGAGAAGCGCGGCCGCACTGTCTATGCCGCACTCGGCCCGGTCGCCGGCGCCCGCAACAATCGTTCCGGCAACGGACTTGCTGCGGCTGTGACGGAACTCGTCAAGGCGACGGGCATTCCAGCTGGCCGGCTGCTGGCGCTGTCAGGCGCTTCCGGGGCGCACGCCGCGACAGCGGCGGAAAAGACAGCACTCGCCGAGGCCGGCGATCTCGCAGTGCGGGGTGTTTCGACTATCACCGGCCATCTGAAGGAGGCGCAGTTTCCGTTCGCCATCGCGCTGGCAGCGCTCGCGGTGAAGAACGGTGCGGGATATCCGGCCTTCGATGCGGCCAACGAGCCGTCATATGAAGGCGTGCCGGAGGCTGCGCTCGCCACCGCCATCGGCTATCATCGCTTCGAAGGCGCGGCGCTCGTCACCCGGGCGTAGGCGCAAAGGGAAAAGGGTCATGGCAGGAACCAAAGACCATCTCGGCAGGCCGGTCGTCGCGGTCACCGGCATCGGTGTCGTCACCTCGCTCGGCGTCGGCAAGAAGGACAATTGGGCAGCCCTTACCTCGGGGCGCTCCGGCATCCATCCGATCACCCGATTCCCGGTCGATCACCTGAACACCCGCATCGCCGGCACCGTCGATTTCCTTGGCTCTAGCGACAAGGGGGCTGCCGCCCTCACCTACGAGCTGGCCGAAACCGCGGCGCGTGAAGCGCTCGACGAGGCAGGTTTCACCAACGGCCATTTCTCCGGCCCCCTGTTCCTCGCCTCGCCGCCGGTCGAAATGGACTGGCATGACCGCTTCTCGCTCTACAATTCGGTGAAGGAACCGGAAGGCTATCAGCGCCTCCTGACCGTCGGCCGCAGCCTGAAGACGCAGGACATTTTCGAGACGGCGCAATTTGGCTCCATCGCCGACCGGCTGGCCGACCGTTTCGGCACGCAGGGCCTGCCGGTGACGCTTTCCACGGCCTGCGCCTCCGGCGCCACCGCGATCCAGCTCGGCGTCGAGGCGATCCAGCGCGGCGAAGCCGAGCGCGCCGTCGCCATCGGCGCCGATGGTTCGGCGACCGCCGAGGCGCTGATTCGTTTTTCGCTGCTGTCGGCGCTGTCGACCAGCAACGACAATCCCGAAAAGGCGTCCAAGCCGTTCTCCAAGGACCGCGACGGCTTCGTTCTGGCCGAAGGTTCGGCAGCCCTTGTGCTGGAATCGCTGGAAAGCGCGATGGCGCGCGGCGCGACAATTCTTGGCGTCCTCAGCGGCTGTGGCGAAAAGGCCGACGATTTCCATCGTACCCGCTCCAAGCCCGATGGTTCGCCGGCGATCGCGGCGGTGAAGGCAGCCCTCGCCGACGCTGGGTTGCGCGACGACGAGATCGACTACGTCAACGCGCACGGCACCTCGACGCCTGAAAACGACAAGATGGAACATCTGTCGCTGTCGACCGTGTTCGGCGACCGCATCCGCTCCATGCCCGTGTCGTCGAACAAGTCGATGATCGGCCACACACTGTCTGCCGCCGGCGCGATCGAAGCCGCCTTTTCGCTGATGACCATGCGTGAAGGCGTCATTCCGCCGACCATCAACTACGACAATCCCGATCCCGCGATCGAGCTCGACGTGGTGCCGAATGTGAAACGGGAAGCTGAGGTTCGCACCGTGCTTTCCAATTCCTTCGGCTTTGGCGGCCAGAACACCTGCCTTGTCATGGCGCGAGAACCGGTCTAAGCGACCGGCTCCAGAGCAATTCCAGGAAAAGTGGATACCGGTTTTCCGTCCGGAATTGCGGAAAACAATGCCTTACTGACAGGGAATAACGATGCGCGCACTGCAACTCGTCGACGACCGCAAGCTCGAGATCGTCGACCTGGCCCCGCCACCGCCGCCCGCACGCGGCGAGGTCACGCTGCGCATCAAGGCGGTGGCGCTCAACCACATCGACGTGTGGGGCTGGCGCGGCATGGCGTTCGCCAAGCGCAAGATGCCACTGGTGATCGGCGCGGAGGCGTCGGGCGAAGTCGACGCGGTCGGCGCCGGCGTCTCCAATCTGATGCCCGGGCAACTGGTTTCGATCTACGGTGCGCGCACCTGCGGCCTCTGCCGCCCGTGCCGCGAAGGCCGTGACAATCTGTGCGAACATGTTTCGGGCGTACACGGCTTCCACCTCGACGGGTTTGCGCAGGAGAAGATAAACCTTCCGGCGCGCTTGCTGGTCCCCGCACCGCCCGGCGTCGACGCCGTGGGCGCGGCGGTAGCACCCGTGACCTTCGGCACCGTCGAGCACATGCTGTTCGACAATGCCAAGCTCCAGCCCGGCGAAACGATCCTCGTCCATGCCGGCGGCTCGGGTATCGGCTCGGCCGCGATCCAGCTCGCCAAGCGCATGGGCTGCACGGTCATCACCACGGTCGGCTCCGACGCCAAGATCGAGAAAGCCAAGGCGCTGGGGGCCGACCACGTCATCAACTACCGCGAGGACCGCTTCGAGGGTGTCGTGCGCAAGTTGACGAAGAAGAAGGGCGTCGATGTCGTCTTCGAGCATGTCGGCGCCGACACCTGGGCCGGTTCCATGCTGTGCATGAAGCGCGGCGGACGGCTGGTTACCTGCGGTTCCACCTCCGGCGTTTCCACCCAGATGAACCTGATGCAGCTTTTCCAGCAGCAGCTGAAGATCCTCGGTTCGTTCGGCTGCCGCATGGAGAACATGGCCGACGCCATGCAGAAGATGGCTGCCGGCATCGTCAGCCCGGTGATCGATACGCAAGCCGGTTTCGACGACATCGACACGGCGCTCAAGCGCATGGAAGGCCGCGACGTCTTCGGCAAGATCATCCTGCAGGTCGACTGAAACCATGATCGAGGCTCGGAGCTTTATGCGGCAGGTTATCGCGCGCCTGCTGCAGGGCCTGAAACAGCTCAATTACTGGCTGATCGCGCAGCTCGTTCTGGCCATGCTGACGGTGCTGCGCCTGTTGCCGCCGGACAAGGCGCTGAATTTCGCCGACCGCGCAGCCCGCAAGGTTGGCCCATGGATCGGCCGCCATCGCGTCGCGCTCGACAATCTGCGCAAGGCTTATCCGGAAAAGACGGAAGCCGAGATCGAAGCGATCGCCCTCGACATGTGGGGCAACATGGCAAGGCTCGGCGCCGAATACATCTTCCTCGACCGGCTGTTCGACTATGTGCCGGACGTCCGCACCGACGGCCGCATCGACGTTTCCGGCAAGGAGACGTTCCTCAAGTTGGCGGCGGAAAAAGACACGCCGCACATCATCTTCACCGGCCATCTCGGCAATTTCGAACTGCTGCCGGTGGCGGGTGCGGCCTTCGGGCTGCATGTCACCGCGATGTTCCGACCGCCGAACAACCCCTACATCGCGAAATACGTGTTCTCGACGCGGCAATCGAAGATGGGCGGGTTGCTGGCCTCGCGCGCGGGCGCTGCCTTCGCTCTCGCCCGCATCCTTGAGGCTGGCGGCAACATCGGCGTGCTGGTCGACCAGAAATTCCAGTACGGCATCCGCACGAAGTTCTTCAACCGCGAATGCGAGACGAGCCCCCTGGTGCCGAAACTCGCCAAGCAATATGGCTGCGATGTCTATCCCGCCCGCTGCATTCGCCTGCCTGGCAACAAGTTCCGCCTGATTCTTGAAGACAAGCTTGAACTGCCGCTTGCGGAAGACGGCCAGATCGACGTGGCGGCGACCGCGCAGCTCCTGACCGACGTGGTCGAGCGCTGGGTGCGCGAGGATCCCGGCCAGTGGATGTGGTTCCACAAGCGCTGGAACATCATGCCGCCGAAGGCCAACCGGGCGATACGAACGGCGTAAGTGTCTGAATCAAAAATGCGGCATGCCGTGGCGAAAGTGGCGGATTTCGAGAACCGGAGCGCAGCGTACATTTGGGTATGTGAGCACCGGAAGCGCAGAAAGCCGTAATTTGCAGCCCGGCATGGCGACTTTTGGATCAGACACTAACCCCCGTAATAGTTCATCACCGCGTGCCGCGCCTCGGCGAAGAACAGCCAGCGTTCAGCGAGCATGCCAAGGACATGCGCGGCAACCGCTAGCGCCATTGCCAGCGCTGCAATCAACCCACCATCGGAACCCGCGATCGGCAGGACGAGCGCGATAACCGCCGGCACGACGCCTCCCGACAGCAATGAGAGTTGGCGCAGCTTGCCTGCATGCTTGCGGGCGATGCGAAAGCCCATTTCGCGGGTGAGGTAGTTTTCGGTCATATGCGGCCGTTCGAACAGGCGCACCTTGCCGATGTCGCCAAGGCCGGTGGCGCTTTCGGGTGTCGACAGCGGCGCCATCGCGTCCATGTTGCGGCGCCATGCGAGCTTCGCCGTCCAGGCGGCGGCGGTGAAGACAACGGCCATCACGGACAATAAAAGCAGCGGACCCCCGCTAGACGCGGCAAAAAACAGGCCGAGCAACGCGCCGCCGGAGGCTGCAAAGAGCAAATAGCAAAGCGGCGTCAGCGGTGTGTGCCAGGCCTGCACCGATTTCAGCGAGGCATAGATCATCGCCGTGCAGTAGACGGTGATGCCGGCAAACAGGGTTCCGAGCAGTCCGGGCAGCATCAGGTACCGGCTTTCGATCACCGCTGCCCAGGCTGACCACAAAAGTGGCACGAACGTCAGTATCGCCATCACGCCTTCGCGCGACAGCCAGCTGGAACGCCATTGCGACAATGCCCGCCAGGCGCGCTGCGGGTTGCCGAGGTGCAACGTCGACGAGGCGAGGCCGGCGGCGATCAGCAGCAGCGCCAGCACATGCGCGATCTTGGTGGCCACAAGCGACGGGTCGAGCACGCCGAGCCCAAGCAGCGCGGCAAGCCCATAGCCGAGACCGGACAGCGTGGTGAAGACGATGATGGAAGGCGCGGGATGCATGGAGGCTTAACCTTCCCCGTGTAGGGAGGGTCGACGCTCAACGCCGGCATGGGTGGCAAAGGAAAGAGCATCGCATTTTGTCGCGCCCCCCTCTGTCCTGCCGGACATCTCCCCCACAAGGGGGGAGATCGATGGCTTCGGCATTGCCGCTCTTTCGGCAACGTTGAAGGTTAGCGATGGGAAAGCGGCCGGCCAATCTCCCCCCTTGAGGGGGAGATTTCCGGCAGCACAGAGGGGGGCAACGTAGGGCGCCAGCATCGATAGCAACATCAAATCCGGTCCAGCACCCCGTCGAGCCAGGCGAAGAACCCTTTCGCCCCTTCCGTATCCTCGGCCAGGGGCGACGCCGCAGCACTGGCGGCCAGGCTTTTGCGCGGACGCGGCGGCAGGTATTTGTTGACCGGCCGCGTGCCCTGCTCCGGCATCAGGTCCATGCCGCCGCGTTCCATGACCATGATCGACACCGCCGATTGCGGGTCGGAAAAATCGCCGAAATGCCGCGCATTCGCCGGGCAGGTGCGCACGCAGGCCGGCTGGCGATCGACCTCTTCCATGGTCTCGTTGTAGATGCGGTCGATGCACAGCGTGCATTTTTTCATGACGCCGGCAGCAAGATCCATCTCCCGCGCGCCATAGGGACAGGCCCAGGCGCATAGCCCGCAGCCGATGCACTTGTCCTCGTCGACCAGCACGATGCCATCCTCGGCGCGCTTGTAGGAGGCGCCGGTCGGGCAGACGGTGACGCAGGGCGCGTCCTCGCAGTGCAAACATGATTTGGGGAAATGCACGATGCGCGCTTCGCCGGCCTCGCCGACAATCTCCCCACCCTGCGGCATCACCTCGAATGTGTGGACGCGGTTCAGCCAGGCGCCGGAAACATCGGCGCCGTACGGGTCCTGGTCCGACAGCGCCGAGCCGTAGCCGCCGGTGTTCCATTCCTTGCAGTTGACGACGCAGGCGTGGCAGCCGACGCAGACGTCGAGATCGATGACCAGCCCGAGCTTTTTTGCGGTCGGCTGTGTGGGGAGGCTGGTCATCGCCGCTCCCTTCCTTCTCCCCGTTGACGGGGAGAAGGTGGCCCGTAGGGCCGGATGAGGGGCAGCGCCGATGTCGAAGCTTCGCGCCGCCCCTCACCTGCCTGCCGGCATCCTCTCCCCGTGAACGGGGAGAGGAAATCTGGTGGCAGCCTCAGCGGCATCATCGCCCTCACTTCGCCCACTCCTGCCCGTAACGAAGCTGCTCCACCTCGGCATGCGCCCTGCCCGGCTCCACCACCGCCGCGAAATGCGGCTCGCTCATCTCCGCCCGCTCCGCTTTCTCGATGCGCACGCGCAAATCGTACCAGGCCGCCTGTCCGGTGATCGGATCGGAGTTCGACCAGCGCATGCCGTCGCCCTTCGGCGGTAGAAGTTCGTTGATCAAGTGGTTCATCAGGAAGCCTTTTTTGGCTTCCGGAACATCGCTGTCCAGGCCCCAGGCGCCGGCGCGCTTGCCGATAGCGTTCCAGGTCCAAATGGTATCGCGGTTGACCGCCTCGCTGCGCGCGATTTCCACCTTGATGCGGCCATGGCTGGAAATCACCCAGATCCAGTCCCCGTCCGACAGCCCCATTTCATCGCAGATAGGCCCCGGCACATAGAGCGGGTTCCGGGTGTGGATTTGCCGCAGCCAGGCATTCATCGAACCCCAGGAATGATACATCGCCGCCGGCCGCTGGGTGATCGCGTGATAGGGAAACTCCTGGCGCTCGACAGCGGCTTCCTCGAACGGCCGGTACCAGTCGGGCAACGGCCAGAACGTGTCGAGAATGCGCTGGCGGTGGGTTTCAGGCGCCTTCGGTTCGCGCAAACCTTCAGCGGAAAGGCGGAACTTCTGCAGCGATTCCTGATAGAGCTGGAAGGTCACCGGCTTCGGCTGGTCGAAGAAGCCCATGCGCACGGCGAAATCCTGATACGCCTTGTTGGCGTGCTTGAAGAACTGCGCCTCCATGGGGATGTGGGCCGAGAAGAACGACCCGTTTTCGATGTAGCGTTTCAGCTGGTCGGGATTGACCGCTCCCCTGCCCGTGCGGTCGCCGTCGACGCCGCGGAATCCGGCCAGCGGCCCGATGCCCGGCCGCCGCTCGTGGCGCACGATATAGTCGGCATAGTCCTTGTAGAGCGCCTTGCCGCGATGGTCGACGAAACCGTTGAGCTTCAGCCGCGCGGCAAGATCGAGCAGCACGGTCTGGAAGCCGCGCACGTCGCGGTCGGGCTCGACCACCGGCCAGCGGATCGCATCCTGCACGGCGTCGGGTTCAGAGATCGGCCTGTCGAGCAGCGAGATGCAGTCGTGGCGTTCGAGATAGGTGGTGTCGGGCAGCACGAGGTCGGCATAAGCCACCATTTCCGAGGCATAGGCGTCGGAATAGATGATTTTGGGGATCTTGTAGTCGCCAGTGGCCGGGTCCTTGTCTTCCAGCATCTTGATGACGCCGGCAGTGTTCATCGACGAATTCCATGCCATGTTGGCCATGTAGAGGAACAGCACGTCGACGGGATAGGGATCGCCGGCATGCGCGTTGGCGATCACCATGTGCATGGCGCCATGCACGGCAAACGGCGCGTCCCACGAAAACGCCTTGTCGATGCGGTTCGGCCTGCCGTCTGCGTCGATCAGCATGTCTTCCGGCCCGCGCGGAAAACCGAGATGCGGGCCCGACAGCGGCTTGTTGGAGCCGAAATGTTCGGCGCGGCCATGCGGTGTCGGATGCGCCTCGACTGGCTTGGGATAAGGCGGCTCGTAGCGGAAGGCGCCGGGGCAATCGACCGCGCCGATCAGCACCTGCAGCATGTGCAGCGCGCGCGCCGTCTGGAAGCCGTTGGAATGGGCCGAAAGCCCGCGCATCGCGTGGAACGAAACCGGCCGGCCGACGAAACTCTCGTGACGCTCGCCATGCATGTCGGTCCATGGCTGGTCGATGCTGATCGCCTCGTCGAAGGCGACACGGGCAATCTCCGAAGCGAGGCCGCGAATGATGTCGGGCGCAACGCCGGTCTCCCGGGCTGCCGCCTCCGGCGCGTATTTCGGGTCGAGGTACTTTTCGGCAAGAAGCTGGAAGGACGGCACGGCGAAGCGACCATCGTCGAGCTGGAAGCGGCCTGAAAGCGCCGGCCGAGCGCCCTTGGTGCCCTCCGGCACCGGTCGCTCGGTGACCGTCTCGAACACCATCGCCTTGCCTTCCGCGTCGCGGGCGAACAGCCCGTGCTCGGCGGTGCCCGGCGCATCGATGACCAGCCAGGGCGCGTTGGAATAGCGCATGAGGTAATCGACGTCGATCTTCCGCGCTTTCAGCAGCTCGTGCACCACGGCCAGGATAAGCAGCCCGTCGGTGCCCGGCCTGATGCCGATCCAGTTGTCGGCCACCGCCGAATAACCGGTGCGGACGGGATTGACCGAAACGAAGCGGGCGCCGTTTTTCTTGACCTTGGCGATGCCCATCTTCAGCGGGTTGGAATCGTGGTCTTCCGCCACGCCGAACATGACGAAGAGCTTCGTGCGCTCCCAATCCGGCGCGCCGAACTCCCAGAAAGCGCCGCCGATGGTCATGATGCCGGCAGCCGCCATGTTGACCGAGCAGAAGCCGCCATGCGCGGCATAATTGGGCGTGCCGAACTGCTGCGCCCAGAAGCCGGTAAGCGACTGCGACTGGTCGCGGCCGGTGAAGAAGGCAAGCTTCTTCGGATCGGTTTCGCGGACATGGCCGAGCCAACCTGCTGCAAGCTCCAGCGCCTCGTCCCAGGAGATTTCCCTGAACTCGCCCGAACCCCGCGGCCCGGTACGCAGCAGCGGCGCGCGAAGCCGCGCCGGGGCGTAGTGCTGCATGATGCCGGCGGATCCCTTGGCGCACAGAACACCCTTGTTGACCGGGTGGTCGCGGTTGCCCTCGATGTAGCGGATCTTGCCGTCCTTGATGTGGACGTTGATGCCGCACCGGCAGGCGCACATGTAGCATGTGGTCTTGCGGACTTCGTCGGCTACCGGCTTCGACAGCGCGACTCGCGGCGAGGACTTCATCGATTGGGCTCCCTACGCGGAGTCCTATCGGGCAGCCGTGGGAAAAGAAATGCCTTCCATCCTCTTTTCAGGGCAATTTGTTCTAATCCTGCATAGACTTATAGCCGAGCCTCCCTCGGCCATCGGTCCACTGCGGTGTGATCAGGGTGTGTTGAGATTCAGGTCAGGCCGAGCCGAGAATGACGGATTTCGAGAACCGGAGCGCAGCGTACATTTGGGTACGTGAGCACCGGAAGCGCAGAAAGCCGCCATTTACAGGCCGGCATCACCTGAATATCAGCACACCCTAGTTGACGAGCACGATCCGCGTGTTCTTCCGCCCGACCTGCTTGACCAGCGAATAGAAAAGCGCGGCATTGCCGGTCGCCAGCCGCACGCAGCCATGCGATGCGGGGCGTCCCAGTTGCTTCACATAGCCGGTGCCGTGGATGGCGTAACCGCCGCGGAAGAACACCGAATACGGCATCGGCGACATGTCGTATTTGCGCGAGTACCACATCCTGTGGAGGCGGGTTGGCCTGTAGGTGCCGCGCGGCGTCCAATATCCTTTGCGTGCCGTCGAAACCCGCCAGGTGTAAATCACCCGCCCCTGCTTGCTGACGGTCATCGTCTGGTTGCTGATGTCGATGCGGGCGACGAGGCCTGCCGCCCACCCCTGTCCAGTCGCACCAAGCAGCATTGTGACGAAAGTTATTGTAGCAAGGACTAATATTCTCATGAAAGCGACCCAAGACCTGCAAATTTCGACCAACTAGACTTGGCCTTCTTCAATGCAGATGCAACGACGTTACATTAGTTTCTTAAAAATTCTCTGATTATGGCCATCGTTTACAGAACACTTGTTTGTGAATGTTGCCGGCGCGCAACGGCGCGACTGGCCCCGGGTGCCCGAAACTGTTCCCGGCTTCGGTACGACGCCCTTTGGCCCAACTGTGCCGTCTTGCCAAACGCCCTGCTTGCCTGCTCAATCCGCCGATGAACGAAAAACTGATGACGACGATCGACGAGCGCGTCGAAGACCTGGTCGCGCTGACGGCGGAGCTGATCCGCTTCCCCACGATCAACCCGCCCGGCGAAGCTTATGCGCCCTGTGCCGAATACATAGCCGCGCGGCTGAAGAAGCGGCGCTTCGAAACCCAGTTCATCCGCGCCGAGGGCGCACCCGGCGACACCGACCGCTATCCGCGCGTCAACGTGGTGGCGCGATTCGACGGCCGCTCCAGCGGCGCCACCGTGCACTTCAATTCGCACATCGACGTGGTTGAGGCCGGCGATGGCTGGAGCGTCGACCCGTTTGCCGGCGTGGTGAGGGACGGCAAGGTTTTCGGGCGCGGCGCCTGCGACATGAAGGGCGGTCTAGCCGCCTCGATCATTGCTGCGGAGGCGTTCATGGACGTCTACCCGGATTTCCCCGGTGCGATCGAGATTTCCGGCACCGTCGACGAGGAATCCGGCGGCTTCGGCGGCGTCGCCTATCTTGCTCGCAAGGGTTTCTTCTCCAAGCCGCGCGTCGACCATGTGATCATCCCCGAACCGCTGAACAAGGACCGCATCTGCCTCGGCCATCGCGGCGTGTGGTGGGCCGAGATCGAGACCAAGGGCGAGATCGCGCACGGCTCGATGCCGTTCCTCGGCGATTGCGCGGTGCGCCACATGGGCGCGGTGCTGAACGCCTTCGAGAACGAGTTGTTTCCGGCACTTGACCGCAAGCGGACGAAAATGCCGGTAGTGCCGGAAGGTGCCAAGCGCTCGACCATGAACATCAATTCGATCCATGGCGGCCAGACCGACGATTTCTTTCCCGGCCTGCCCTCTCCCAACGTGCCGGATTCGGCGAAGATGGTGATCGACCGCCGCTTCCTGCTGGAAGAGAATCTGGATGACGTGAAGGGCGAGGTGACGAAAATCCTCGACCGGCTGAAACGCGATCGCCCGAAATTCGACTACGAGATCCGCGACCTGATGGAAGTTTTGCCGCTGATGACCGAGCGCGACGCGCCCGTGGTGACCGCTGTGGCCCAGGGCATCCGCGAAATCTTCGGCAAGGAACCGGACTACGTCATTTCCCCCGGCACTTACGACCAGAAGCACATTTCGCGCATCGGCCATCTGCATGACTGCATCGCCTATGGCCCAGGCATTCTCGACCTGGCGCACCGCCCTGACGAATGGGTCGGCATATCCGACATGGTCGAATCGGCGAAGGTGATGGCGATCGGGCTGGAGGCGCTGTTGCTGGGCGCAGCCCGATGAGCGGCGAAGGCCTTCCACTTGCCTCGGCCGGCATGATCGAGCCCGATGATTCCATCCTTGTCGTCATCGACGTGCAGGAGGGCTTTCTAAAGAAGCTGGAGCCCGCCCGACGCGATCCAATGGTGGACCGATGCCGTTTTCTGATCGAGGCGGCGCTGTGTATGACAATCCCGATTTTCGTGACCGTGGAGGAGCCCGATGTGAACGGGCCGACAATACCGGTCCTGCGTGCCTTGCTCGGGCCGGGTGTCCCCGATTGGGAAAAGAACGTGTTCGGCCTCTGCGGACAGGACGACCTGCGCGAGGCGATCCTTGCCCATCGCCGACGAACGGCGGTGCTCGTCGGCCTGGAGACCGACGTCTGCGTACTGCACAGCGCGGTTGGACTTCTTCAGAACGGCTTTCGGGTTGCAGTTGTCAGCGATGCCACGGCGGCGCCGGGAGAAGAGCATGAACTCGGCTTGCGACGCGCGGCAGGGTTTGGTGCGGAACTCGCTCATGCCAAGGGCGTCTACTATGAGTGGGTGAGATCGCTCGACGGCTTGCAAGCCGTCAAGGCCAGTGCGCCGATCGTGCCGCCCCAGGGATCCGCGCTTTGACGTGTTTTTTGCGATCTGCCAGGACACGAACCGGACATTTCCTCGCCTCCCCCATAAACGCAACAAACGGAATTGCCTTTGGTGCGAATTCCCGCTTCTATCCCGATGATTTCGAGACAGCGGAGGAAAACCATGCAGATGTGGACGAAAATTCTCGCAGCGACCGCGCTCGCACTGGCTTCAAGCACGGGGGCGATGGCGGCGAGAACCGATCTCGTTGTGGGCGTGGTTTTGGAACCGCCACATCTCGACCCGACCGCAGGTGCTGCAGCCGCGATCGACGAAGTTCTCTACGCCAACGTCTTCGAGGGCCTGACCCGCATCAGCGCGCAAGGCGAGGTGCTGCCGGATCTGGCTGAAAGCTGGACCGTATCGGACGACGGCAAGTCCTATACGTTCAAGCTCCATACCGGCGTGAAGTTTCACGACGGTACCGATTTCACCGCCGACGACGTGAAGTTCTCGCTCGACCGGGCCCGCGCCGAAGGTTCCACCAACGCGCAGAAGGGCCTGTTCGCCGCGATCGACACGGTTGAGGTCGTCGATCCCGCCACCGTGAAGGTGACGCTGAAAAACCCGCAAGGCCTGTTTCTCTACAATATGGGCGTCGGCGACGCCGTGATCGTCGCGCCGGAATCGGCTGACGGCAACAAGGAAAAGCCGATCGGCACCGGCCCGTTCAAATTCGACAGCTGGGCCAAGGGCTCCTCGATCAAGCTTTCCAAGGCGCAAGGTTATTGGGGCGATCCGGTAGCACTCGAAAAGGTCGAGTTCCGGATCATTCCCGACGCCGCCGCATCTATACCGGCGCTGCTTTCCGGTGACGTGCAGGCGTTTCCGAACGCCCCGGTCGGCGATGCGCTGGCGCAGTTGCAGTCCGATCCGCGTCTGAAAGTGGTTATCGGTTCGACCGAAGGCGAAACGGTGCTGTCGATCAACAACAAGAAGCCGCCCTTCGACAAGCTGGAGGTGCGGCAGGCCATCGCTTCGGCGATCGACCGCAAGGCCGTTATCGACGCCGCCTCCAACGGCCTCGGCCAGCCGATCGGCTCCTTCATGTCGCCCGCCAATCCGGCCTATGTCGACCTGACCGGGACCTACCCGCAGGATGTCGCCAAGGCCAAGGAATATCTAAAGGCGGCGGGGCTGGAAAACGGCTTCAACGCCACCATCAAGCTACCGCCGCCGGCCTATGCGCGGCTTGGCGGCGAGGTGATCGCCGCGCAGCTGCGCGAGATCGGCGTCAACCTGGAAATCATCCCGGTCGAATGGGCTGACTGGCTGAGCAAGGTGTTCACCGACAAGGATTACGATCTCACCATCGTCTCGCATACCGAGCCGAACGACATCGATATCTTTTCGCGCCCCGGCTACTACTTCCAGTACGAGAACCCGGAATTCAACAAGCTGATCGAAGAGCTCGGCGTCACCAATGACGACGCCAAGCGCAAGGAAATCCTGGCCGCCGCGCAGAAGATTCTCGCCCACGACGTGCCGGCGGTCTTCCTGTTCGAACTGCCCAAGATCGGAGTGTGGGACGCCAAGCTCGAGGGAATGTGGGAAAACGCGCCGATCCAGGCCACCGACCTGACCAAGGTGAAATGGGCGGAGTGAGCAACGTCGAGCGCTGCATTAGCCTGCCTATTTCGCACGTCATGCGTCCATGACCGCCTACATCCTCAAACGCTTGCTCATCGGCATCGCGACACTTGTCGTCGCCTCGGTCGTCGTCTTTTCCATGCTGGAGATCGTGCCCGGCGACCCGGCGCGCCTGATGCTCGGCATTAACGCCACCGACGACGCGCTGCAGGCGCTGCGCCAGCAGATGGGCCTCGACCAGCCACTCGTCTGGCGCTACCTCGAATGGGCCAGCGGGCTGCTCACCCTCGATTTCGGCCGCTCCTACACCTATTCGGTGCCGGTCATCGACCTCATCGCCGAGCGCATCGTCGTATCGCTGCCGCTTGCTGTCATCGCGCTCGTGATGTCCACGGCAATCGCCATTCCGGTTGGCGTCTTCTCGGCATCGCGGCGCGGCCGCCCCGCCGACACCATCTCGATGGGGGCAACACAGTTCGGCGTCGCTGTGCCCAACTTCTGGTTCGCGCTGCTCTTGATCTACATCTTCGCGGTGTGGCTGCGCCTGGTGCCGGCGGGCGGCTTTCCCGGCTGGAGCGCCGGCGTCTGGCCGGCGCTGACGGCGCTGATCCTGCCGGCGGTGGCGCTGGCGCTGCCGCAGGCCGCCATCCTCGCCCGCGTCACCCGGTCGTCGCTGCTCGAAGTGCTTGGCGAGGACTATATCCGCACGGCGCGCGCCAAGGGCATACCATATCGCCATGTGCTGTGGCGCCACGCCTTGCGAAACGCGTTGATCCCAGTGGTCACCATTCTCGGCCTGCAATTCGCCTTCCTGCTTGCCGGCACCATCATCATCGAGAACGTCTTCTACCTGCCGGGCCTCGGCCGGCTGGTGTTCCAGGCGATCACCCAGCGCGACCTCATCGTCGTCGAGGGCGTCGTCATGCTGCTGGTGGCGGCGGTGATCGTCGTCAACCTGCTGGTCGATCTCTCCTACGCGCTGGTCGACCCCCGCCTGAGGGCGAACCGATGAGCGACAGCGCCGACATCCACGGCGAAACGGCCGCCAGTTTTGCCGCCAAAGCCTTCGCCAACCGCTCGTTTCTGGCCGGCTTCATCATCACCACGCTGATTGCGGTGATGGCGCTGGTGTCCTTCCTTTGGACGCCGTACGACGTGACGAAACTGATCGTCGCCGACCGCATGCAGGCGCCATCGGCCGCGCATCTGTTCGGCACCGACCATTTCGGCCGCGACGTGCTCTCCATGATCATGGTCGGGGCGCGCAATTCGATTGCCGTGGCGCTGGTCGCCGTCGGCATCGGCATGGGGCTTGGCGTGCCGCTTGGCTGCTGGGCCGCGGCGCGCGGCGGCCTTGCCGACGAAATCCTGATGCGTTTCAACGATCTCGTCTTCGCCTTCCCCGCCCTTTTGTCGGCAATCATGATCACCGCGATTTTCGGACCGGGGGCGATCAATGCCATCATCGCCATCGGCATCTTCAACATCCCGGTGTTTGCCCGCGTCGCCCGCGCCGGATCGCTGGCGCTATGGCCGCGCGAGTTCATTCTCGCCGCCCGCGCCGCCGGCAAGGGCAAGGCGCTGATCACCGTCGAGCACATCCTGCCCAACATCGCCAACCTGCTTCTGGTGCAAGGCACCATCCAGTTCGCGCTGGGCATTCTGGCCGAAGCCGGGCTCTCCTATGTCGGGCTCGGCGCCCAGCCGCCGATGCCGAGCTGGGGCCGCATGCTGTTCGACGCGCAGACCCGCATGATCGTGGCGCCCTACCTCGCCATCTTCCCGGGCTTTGCCATCGTCTTCACCGTGCTCGGCCTCAACCTGCTCGGCGATGGCCTCTCCGACGTGCTCGATCCGAAACTGAGGCGCCAGCGTTGAGCCTGCTTGAAATAGAAAACCTGTCGGTCGAGATCGACGGCACACCGATCCTCAAGGGCGTCGACCTGACCATCGACCAGGGCGAGGTGATGGGGCTGGTCGGCGAAAGCGGCTCGGGCAAGTCGATGACAGCGCTCGCCGTCATGGGGTTGCTGCCGTTTGCCGCCCGCGCCGCCGGCCGGGTTTCCTTCGGCGGCATCGATATCCTTGCCGCCACGGAGGACCAGATGTGTGCGCTGCGCGGCGACGACATCGGTATGGTTTTCCAGGAGCCGATGACGGCGCTCAACCCGGTCAAGACAATCGGCGAACAGGTCGCGGAAGGTATCCGCTGGCACACCCGCGCCACCAGGGCCGATGCCGAAGCCCATGCGCGCAAAATCCTCGACCGTGTCGGCCTGCCCGAAGCGAAATTTCCGCTGTCGGTCTACCCGCACCAACTGTCGGGCGGCCAGCGCCAGCGTGTCGTCATCGCCATCGCCTGCGCGCTGAAGCCGAAGCTGCTGATCGCCGACGAGCCGACGACGGCGCTAGACGTGGTGCTGCAGAAGCAGATACTCGAACTGCTGCGCGACCTCGTCGACGAGAACCGCATGGGCCTGCTGTTGATCTCGCACGACCTGGCCGTGGTGACCGACATGTCCGACCGCATCACGGTGATGCGCCACGGCGAGGTGATGGAAGGCGGCGAGACCGCGCGCACCCTGTCGCGACAGCTGCACCCCTACACCAGGCAACTGGCGCAGGCATCGATGCATGTGCCGCAGCGCAAGCCATTTGCCTCCCCGTCGTGGGGAGACCGCGCTGCAGGCGCGGGTGGGGGTAGCGATCGAACCCAAGCTGGACGCCCATCCGCTACCCCGGAACGGGGGAGAGATGCCGACCCTGAGCTTGTCGAAGGGAAGGCGGATTGGGGGAAAAATCAGTCCGCTCTCCTCTCCGTGGAAAACATCGTCCGCGACTATCCCGGCCGCCGCACTTCGCTGTTCCGCAAGCCCGAGCCGGTCCGCGCCGTCGACGGCGTTTCCTTCTCGATGCAGCCCGGCCAGTCGACCGCGCTCGTCGGCCGCTCCGGCTGCGGAAAATCGACGCTTGCCCGCATGATCCTGGCGCTCGACCGGCCGACGGACGGGGAAATCCGCTTCATCGGCGAAGCGCTGACCGGCAAGGACGAAGCCGCGCTGAAATCCGCCCGCCGCAACATGCAGGTGGTGTTCCAGGATCCCTACGGCTCGTTCGACCCGCGCCACAAGGTAGAGCGCCTCATCGCCGAGCCGTTGCATCTCATGGAAGAAAAACCGTCCGCGAAAGAACGACGCGACAAGGTCGCCGCCGCCCTGCACGAAGTGGGTCTCAGCCCTCGCGACATGGATAAATATCCGCACGAATTCTCCGGCGGCCAGCGCCAGCGCCTGTCGATCGCGCGCGCCATCATCACCAGGCCCAAACTCGTCGTCGCCGACGAACCGGTGTCGGCGCTCGACGTTTCCATCCGCGCCCAGATCCTCGATCTCTTCGCCGATCTGAACAGCCGGCTCGGCGTCGCCTATCTCTTCATCACCCACGATTTGACGGTGGCGCGCGCCATCACCGACGACGTGATGGTGATGCATGAGGGCAGGATCGTGGAGCGCGGACCGACGGCCGAAGTGCTCGACCACCCGCAGTCGGATGCGGCGAAAGCCCTGGTCGCGGCCGCACCAGACCTCCACCGCGCCATCGCGCGGCGGCTGCAGGAGCAGGGTTGAGCTAATGCATGTCGCCCGAAAGTGTCCCCGGTTTCGGGACAAGCGACATGCATAAACAAGAAGCTGCGGTGCGACGGCCGAATCCCATTCGGCGCGACGTGCTGAGGGCGGGGTTACTGCCTATGAAGTGCGCCGGCATCCCATCCCGTGTGATCGCGCGATAGGGAACGTAATCTCTAAGAGGTCGTTGGACAGTTACGGCGCGTACCGGACCACTCAATTTATCAGGTTCCTTCGCCGACAAAAGCGAAGAAGGAAAGCAGCATGCTGAACGTTCATAAAGCCAAGCACCGCACGGTCGAAGTAGATGGGGTGAAGCTGTTCTATCGCGAGGCGGGACGGCGCGCCGCGTCCGGCGTGCTGCTTCTCCATGGCCAGCCCAGTTCATCGTATAGCTTCCGTGACGTCATGAGCCCCTTGGCCGAGGTGGCGTGGGTCGTTGCGCCCGATCTTCCCGGGTTCGGCTTCACGGAGGCGTCCGAAGACTACGAGTATACGTTCGAGGCTATGGCGCGGACGGTTGACGCTTTAACGCGGGAGATCGGGCTGGAACGGTTCTTCCTATATGTCCACGATTTTGGGGCGCCCGTCGCCTACTATCTGGCGCTGGCGCGTCCCGATCGTGTGCTAGGGCTTATCATCCAGAACGGCAATGCCCATGAAGAGGGCCTCGGCCCGGATTGGGAACCCAACAAGGCCTACTGGGCCGACCCCACCCCGGAGAACCGCGCCAGACTTCCGCAGTGGCTGAACTTCGAGGGGGTACGACACACCTATGTCGGCGACATCCCGGATCGGCTCAAGCCGCTGTTCGCGCCCGACGGCTGGCATCTCGACTGGGAGCGGATGAGCCGGCCGGGGCTTGTCGAGATCCAGTTCCGCATCTTCGAAGACTACGGCCGCTACGTCGCCCGTTTCCCCGAGATTTCGGCCTATCATCGCGATCATCAGCCACCCTCGCTAATGCTTTGGGGGCGGCACGACCCCTATTTCGAGATCGAAGAGGTGCTCGCCTATGCCCGCGAACTCGACCGGCTCGACATGCACATATACGACGCGGCGCACCTCCTGCTCGAGACGCACCATCAAGAGTGCGCGGCGCTCATGTGCGAGTTCATTCAAGATGCGCGATCAAGTTGAGGGAGCTGCTTTCGTCGATCGCATGTAGCGCTGCCTCGCCTCTCCTTCGGCGATCCGGTGGTGACCTGCCATATCCTAGTGCTTTGCCTGCACCAGATCGTTCGGATCGACACCCAACAGTTCGAGCGTACGCTTCAACAGCTGGATTTCCTGCTCGGCGAGCTGGGTGTCCGCCTTGGCGATCGCTGCCATGCGCCGCGCCAGCGTCTTGCGGCGTTCGAGGTCGAGCCCTCGGAAAAGGTCGACCGCCTGCGTGCCGCTGGTCTCGTAGCCGAAGTCGTCGAGATATTCGATGACGGCGTCGACGCTTTCGCCCTCGATGCCGAAGGCGTCCCGGCAGATACGCCGGAACGTCGCCATCTCGTTGTCGTCCACCTTGCCGTCGGCAAGGATCATCCGGAACAGCAGCAGCAACTCGGCCGAAAGCAACGGATCGTCGGCGACCTTGCGCACACCTGGATCGCCCTCGATCATCATGCGCACCTTGGCAAGAACACTATCAAGCATCGGCAATCCCCTGACTCGGTCGCAGGGACCGTAAAGCATTTTGCAGCCAGGTGGAATCGCCTCGTGTCACACAAATGCGGACGGACAAACGGAAATCCGGCTTGCGCCAGCGGCCTGGCTGTGGTCGAAGCAACCCGCCCGCCACAGGTACCCTACCGCCTCCCGATGATCGATCCCGCAACCGATGTTCTGCTGTTGCTCGGCCTGGCCGCATTTTGCGCCGGGTTCATCGATTCCATTGCCGGTGGCGGCGGGCTGATCACCATCCCTGCCTTGCTGCTGGCAGGCTACGCCCCGGTCGAGGCGCTTGGCACCAACAAGCTGCAAGGCCTGTTCGGCTCCGGTTCGGCGACCCTCGCCTATGCCTCGAAGGGGCTTGTCGATATCCGCCGGCAATTGCCTGCGGCAGCCCTTTCCTGCGCCGGCTCGGTGATCGGCGCATTCGTGGCAACCGTCCTGCCCGGCGAGCTGTTGCGCATTGCCCTGCCCTTCCTGCTCATCGCCATCGGGCTCTACTTCGCCTTTAAGCCCAACATGAACGATGTCGATCGCGCGGAGCGCTTGTCGCCTTTTCTGTTCGGACTGACGATCGTGCCGCTGATCGGCTTTTATGACGGCATGTTCGGTCCCGGCGCCGGTTCGTTCTTCATGCTGGCTTTCGTCACGCTCGCAGGCTACGGCGTCCTCAAGGCGACTGCCCACACGAAATTCCTGAACTTCGGCTCCAACATCGGCGGACTCGCCCTTTTTGCAGCGGTTGGCGCGGTGTCCTGGAAAGTCGGCCTTGTCATGGGCGTGGCTCAGTTCCTCGGCGCCCGCGCCGGAGCGGGCCTGGCGATGAAGATCGGCGCAAGGTTGATCAAGCCTCTGCTGGTAATCGTCTGCCTCGCACTGGCTGCGCGCCTGCTGATCGACCCCGCGCATCCGCTGCGCGTCATGATCGGCATCTGATCCTGAGCATGATCCCGAAAAGTGGAAACCGGTTTTCGGAAAGATCATGCTCCAACAAGAAATGGAGCCCCATTCCGACCCAATCGGAATGGAACAGGCTCCAGCCCTCCACGCTTGCATCTTTGAGGCAGCCGTCACATCGCCTATGATGACCCCGCGATGACGCCTTGGGTCGAGACAGCGGCTGGGCCGCTCCCGCCTGTCGAGGGCGGGTTCATGATGGTGCGCCGGGAGCCGAAACCCGCGCTGCGCGATGCCGTCATCGACATCATCGGCTACCATGAACAGCTGCCTGGACATTTCCGCCAGATCGAACTGGCCTCGCTCATCGTGCCGCTGATCGTCAGTTTCGGTGACCCCTTCGCCATCGGGCTCGGGCGCTTGCCCGGCCGCAACGATTTCTTCGGCAGTTTCGCAGCCGGGCTCTATGGCGGTCCGGTCATCATCGATTCCTTCGGCTCGTCCTGCTGCATCCAGGTGAATTTTTCACCGCCCGGCGCCTACCGCTTCTTCGGCCTGCCCATGCACGAACTGGCCGACCGCATGGTGGCGCTGGACGACCTCTATGGCAGCGAAGCTATTGTGCTGCGCGACCGGCTTGGCGAAGAGCCGGACTGGGACCGGCGCTTCGACCTGATCGAGGCTTTCGTCGAAGACCGCCTGGCCGGCCACGAAAAGCCGTCATCCGCGACCGCCTGGGCCTATGCCGAGCTTTTGCGCAGCGGGGGCACCAGGCGCATCGAGACAATCGCCGAAAAACTCGACTGGAGCCGCAAGCATCTGGTGGAGAAATTCCGGGCCGAAATCGGCCTGGCGCCCAAGGCGGTCGGCCGGATGGCGCGCTTCAACCGGGCGCTCGGGCTGGCGCGAACTCGCACCGCCGGCGGCTGGGCGGACATCGCCGCCGAATGCGGCTACGCCGACCAGGCGCATCTCGTCCGCGAATTCTCAGAATTCGCCGGCGAACCCCCGACCGCCTGGGCCGCACGACTGGCCTAGGGGGTTGAGATTCAGGTCAGGCCGAGCCGAAAATGGTGGATTTCGAGAACCGGAGCGCAGCGTACATTTGGGTACGTGAGCACCGGAAGCGGAGAAAGCCGCCATTTGCAGGCCGGCATCACCTGAATCTCCCTCGGTAACATTTCTTCAAGACGCCGGCGCCGGCAGCTGCCATCCTCGCGGCTATCGAAACAATCCCGGAGAGCGAAAATGGCCGCCAACGCACCCATGGAAGCGCCGCGCATCTATCCCACCTTCCGCTACCGCGACGCCCCTAAGATGATCGACTTCCTGTGCGACGCATTCGGCTTCACCGTCCACGCCAAATACATGGACGGCGCCTTCGTTTCCCACGCCCAGCTGGCGTTCGGCTCCTCGATGATCATGCTGGGCTCGGTGCGCGACGACGACTACGGCAAGATGGTCGGCGGACCGGCCGATGGCGGCAAGTCCACATACGTGGTGTGCGACGACGCCGACGCGCTCTTCGCACGCGCCAAAGCCGCCGGCGCGGTCGTCGAAGAGGAGCCGACGAACCGCGACTACGGCAGCCGCGACTTCATCTGCCGCGACCCCGAAGGCAACATCTGGTCATTTGGAACCTACTGGCCGAAAGCCCATGAAAAAGCCGAGTGAAATGCCCCGCTCGCCAGTTGAACCCGGCGTGATCCTGCTCGCCCCGGAAGCCGGCCGAACCTACGATCTCGGTAGTATGAGTGCCGTCTTCAAGGCCGACGGCGACGAGACCGGCAACCGCTATTCCGTTTCGGAATGGTGGCTGGAGCCGCACACGGCCGGACCGGGCGCGCACCACCACGACGCCAACGACGAGATCTTCTACGTCATCGAAGGCACGCCCAGCCTGCGTGTCGGCGATGAATGGATCACAGCGTCGCGCGGTGCCTTCTTCCGCATTCCGGCTGGCGTCACCCATGATTTCGAGAACCGCAGCGGCGAACGGGCGGGCCTGCTCAACGTCTTCATCCCCGGCGGCTTCGAACAGAACATGCCGGCCATTGTCGACTGGTTCCGGCAGGCGAAGCGGAGCAGATAGAGCGGCGTCACGGCGGATTTCGGGAACCGCAGCGCAGCGCACATTTGTGTACGTAAGCACCGGAAGCGGAGAAAGCCGCCATTTGCAGGCCGGCATCACCTGAATATCAGCACGCCCTAACGCGCCAGGCCAAAAATCGCATCGCAGTCGAGATGCTTTTCAAGATGGGCGGCAATAGCATCGAGCGCCCGCTCCACCTCGGCGCGATAGTCGACGCCGCCGCCGGTTATGCCCAGCGATTCGAGGAAGCGCGCGCGAAACGTGTCGGCACCGAACAGGCCGTGCAGGTAGGTGCCGAACACTTTTCCATCGGCCGAGGTCGCTCCGTCGTCGACGCCGTTGATAACCGCCGAGGGACGCAGGCAATCCGGCCCGGATGTACGGCCGAGATGGATTTCGTAGCCGGAAAGCGGCGTCCCGAACGGCACCGAATGCGCCGATACATTCCTCACCGTCTTTTCCGGCTCCATGACCGTCTCGATGTCGAGCAGTCCGAGCCCTTCGGCCTCTGTCACGGTTCCTTCGATGCCGTCCGGGTCGCGCACCGTGCGGCCGAGCATCTGGTAGCCGCCGCAGATGCCCACCACATGCCCGCCCCGCCGCCGGTGGTCGGCAAGGTCCCGGTGCCAGCCGTTTTCGCGGAATTTCAGAAGGTCGCCGATGGTCGATTTCGAACCGGGGATGACCACCAGCCCGGCATCCGCTGGCAGTTGCTTTCCGGGTGGCACGAACACCACCTCGACTTGCGGTTCAGCCCGCAGCGGGTCGAGATCGTCGAAATTCGCGATGCGGCCGAGCATCGGCACCGCAACCTTCAGCGCCTTCTTCTCGCCCGATGCCAGCCGCTCGAGGATGACCGAATCCTCCGAGGGCAGAAGTGCGGCTTCCCTGAGCCACGGCACCACGCCGAAGCAGCGCCAGCCGGTGAAGCGGTGGATCGCGGCGATGCCGTCGTCGAACAGCGAGATATCGCCGCGGAATTTGTTGATGAGGTAGCCGGCGATCATGCGCCGGTCCTCCTCCGGCAGGATCAGGTGGGTGCCGGCGATCGAGGCGATGACGCCGCCGCGGTCGATGTCGCCGACGAGGATCACCGGCACGTCGGCGCGGGTGGCAAAGCCCATGTTGGCGATGTCGCGCGGCCTGAGATTGATCTCGGCCGGCGAGCCCGCACCTTCCACGACGACCAGATCGGCGCCCTCCCCGAGCTTGCGCCACGAATCCATCACCGCTTCGGCGAGCTTCGGCTTCAGCGCCTGATAGTCGCGCGCCTTGGCTTGCCCGAACACCTTTCCCTGCACGACGACTTGCGCGCCGATGTCGCTCTGCGGCTTCAGCAGAACCGGGTTCATGTGGATCGACGGCGGCACGCCGCAGGCGATCGCCTGCAACCATTGCGCGCGGCCGATCTCGCCACCCGAGGCGTCACCCGGAATGTCGGCGACGGCTGCATTGTTCGACATGTTCTGCGGCTTGAACGGGCGCACCGCCATGCCGCGGTTTCTGGCGGCACGGCAAAGCCCTGCCACCAGCACCGTCTTGCCGACATCCGAGCCGGTGCCCTGCAGCATGATCGCTTTGGCCATGATCAGCCGGCTCCCTGTCCGGCAGCGGCAATCGTCGACTTTTGCGCCAGGTCGCCGCCGCGCCACAGATAGAGAGCCAGAAGCGGTTCGCCGCCGGTGCGCATTGCGTGGCTGACGTTGGAAGCATGGTGGATGACTTCGCCGCCGCGCCTGCGGCGGAAACCTCCGTCGCCCATGCGCCACTCGGCAGTGCCGGTCAGCGGAATGTAGACCTCCTCGGCAACGTGATGATGATCAGGATAGACCACGCCGGGGCCGAGGATCAGAAAGCCCGCCGCAACCCGTTCGTTGCGGAAGTGGCCGCGCGTGCCGAACAGTTCGACCCAGCCGTAATTATCGATGAAATGGTGGCCGAAATCCGCCGCGGTGTAGGTCTGGCCCCAGCGCAGCGCATTTGCCTGCTGCATTAAACGCATCGCAAGCTCGCGTTCGCCCGGTGCCGTGAGTTCAACCGCTTGGCGCAGATGTTTCAAGCAGTCCAGCCCGTTTGCGTGCAGCTTGCGCTCCGGCATCTCCCAATCGATGCCGCCGAGAAAATCGCGCACGGGCGGTGCATCCGCCCGCATCAGATAGATGCGGAAAGCCTGCAGCAGTTCGTCAAAAATTGTCGCCACGTCGTGTCCCGCGCATGCATTGGCGCACAACCGCTCTGTCCAGCATCGGGTTGCGCGGCGGCATCATTGGTCTAGATTGAGGCTCGCGCCTAGTGGAGCGAATTTGATATTCGCATCCCATTTGACATCACGCGCACGGTGCGAATGTCAAATTCAAAGCTCCACTGGAACCATACATTTGTTAGGGTACGTCGAGATTCAGGTCAGGCCGAGCCGAAAAGGGTGGATTTCGAGAACCGGAGCGCAGCGTACATTCGAGTACGTGAGCACCGGAAGCGGAGAAAGCCGCCATTTGCAGGCCGGCATCACCTGAACCTCAACGTACCTTCAGGGAGGACGCCATGGACGCCGTTGTCGGAACCGCCGGTCAATTCGAACTCAACGAAGACCAGCGCGCCATCCAGGACATGGCTCGCGCCTTCGCGGCCGATCGCGTTGCTCCCAACGCGCTGGAATGGGACAAGAAACGGCATTTTCCCGACGATGTGATCCGCGAGACTGGCCCGCTCGGCCTCGGCGGCATCTATATCAGCGACGATGTCGGCGGCTCCGGCCTCGGCCGGCTCGATGCGGTGCTCATTTTCGAGGCGCTGTCGCAGGCCTGCCCGGCCTTCGCGTCCTTCATTTCCATCCACAACATGGCGTCGTGGATGATCGACGTGTTCGGCAATGAGGAACAGCGCCAGCGTTTCCTGCCGAAACTGACCTCGATGGAACTGCTGGGCAGCTATTGCCTGACCGAACCCGGCTCCGGCTCCGACGCCGCCGCGCTGAAGACCCGTGCCGTGCGTTCCGGCGGCAATGGCAGCGATTATGTGCTGAACGGCGCCAAGCAGTTCATTTCCGGCGCCGGCGACAGCGATGTCTACGTCACCATGGTGCGCACCGGCGAGGACGGCCCGAAGGGCATTTCCACCCTGGTCATCCCCAAGGACGCGCCGGGGCTGTCCTTCGGCGCGGTGGAAAACAAGATGGGCTGGCACATGCAATCGACCCGTCAGGTCATCTTCGAGGATTGCAAGGTGCCGGCAGAGAACCTTTTGACCGGCGAAGGCGCCGGCTTCCGCATCGCCATGGCCGGCCTCGACGGGGGCCGCCTCAACATCGCCGCCTGTTCGCTGGGCGGCGCGCAGTCGGCATTCGACAAGGCGCTGGGTTATGCCGACGAGCGCAAGGCGTTTGGCCAGAAGATCAACCAGTTCCAGGCCTTGCAGTTCAAACTGGCTGACATGGAAACCGAGTTGCAGGCATCGCGCATGCTGCTCTACACGGCAGCCTCGAAGCTCGACCGCAAGGCGCCCGATGCCGGCAAATGGTCGGCGATGGCCAAGCGCTTTGTCACCGACACCGGCTTCGACATCGCCAACGACGCGTTGCAGATTTTCGGCGGCTACGGCTATCTCCACGACTACGGCGTAGAAAAACTGGTGCGCGACCTGCGCGTCCACCAGATTCTCGAAGGCACCAACGAGATCATGCGCGTCATCATCGCTAGGCATTTGATTGGAAGGTAGCGAATAGGGCAGTCGGTATTAGGCAGTCGGCAGTCGCAATGCGCGATCTAGCCAAGCAAAAGCCGAGAAGGAACTTCGCCTACTGCCCACTGCCCACTGCCCACTGCCTACTGCCTACTGCCTACCGCCCTACATTCCGGAGGAACTACCACATGACCACCATCGCCTTCATCGGCCTCGGCAATATGGGCAACCCGATGGCTGCCAATCTCGTCAAGGCGGGTCACACGGTGCACGGGTTCGATCTCGTTCCAGAAAATCTGACGGTGGCCAAGGACAATGGCGTGGTGGTAATGGCCAATGCGCCCGCCGCCATCAAGGACGCCGAGGTGGTGATCACCATGCTACCGGCCGGCAAGCATGTGCTCTCGGTCTATGAAGATATCGCGCCAAAGGCAGGAAAAGGTGCGCTTTTCATCGATTCCTCGACGATCGACGTGGAATCGGCGCGAAAGGCCCATGCCATAGCGGCAAAGCACGGGCTGGGCTCGATCGACGCGCCGGTTTCCGGCGGCACTGGCGGTGCAACGGCTGGCACCCTCACCTTCATGGCCGGCGGCGCCAGGGAGGCTTTCGCAAAGGCCGAGCCGATCCTGAAACCGATGGCCGGCCGCATCGTGCATTGCGGCGAGGCAGGTGCGGGCCAGGCGGCGAAGATCTGCAACAACATGATCCTCGGCATTTCGATGATCGGCGTCAGTGAGGCTTTCGTGTTGGCCGAAAAGCTCGGCCTGTCGCATCAGGCGCTGTTCGACGTGGCATCCACGTCGTCCGGCCAGTGTTGGTCGCTCACCACCTATTGCCCGGTTCCGGGGCCGGTGCCGGCATCGCCGGCCAACCGCGACTACAAGCCGGGCTTCGCCGCAGCCCTGATGCTGAAAGACCTCAAGCTCGCCCAGGAAGCAGCGCAAGGCGCCGGCGCTGCAACCCCGCTCGGCGCGGAAGCGACCCAGCTTTATCAGTTGTTCAATGCGCAGGGCGGCGCCGGAACCGACTTTTCCGGCATCATCAACTTCCTGCGCGGTGACGCGACGTAGAGCATTTTGCAGCCAAATGGAATCATTTGGCGTCCGCATAAATGCGGCAAAACAATTAGTTAGAGCGAGGTGCCGGTTCTGAAAGAACCGCAACCGCTCCAGGCTCCACCAAGGGATGAAGCTCCATTCCGGTTCAACAGGGATGGAATGGGCTCGACGCCCAAAAATCGGCAAATTTAGATTTGCTTAAGCTCTCGATAACCACGCGGTAACGATGTCCGTCTAAAACAGATTGCAAGGCGGTCATCGCAACCGCCTTCCGCTCCGGATCAGGTCTCGCGTACCGGAGCTGTTACCTTCGCCTTGTACAGTCGGCGATGGGCCATGCGTATACTGGCAAAGCCGCGTTCCCTCTGGGGCGCGGTTTTTGCGTTGAGAGCATTTGCAGCCGAATGGAACATTTGGCGTCCGATAAATGCGGCAAAACAAATATTAAATGCATGTCGCCCGAAAGTGTCCTCGGTTTCGGGAGAAACGACATGCACAACAAGAATTTACGGCGCGGTCGCCGAATCCCATTCGGCGCGACGCGCTGTAAGAGCGAGTTTTCGGTTCTGAACGAACCGGAACCGCTCCGGACCAGCCGAAATGATCGACCGCCAGCTCCCGCGTCGGGGAGGTTCAGCCCTGAGGGCTGCGCGCCAGCCGCTTGAAATTCGCCTTCACCCGGCGGCTTGCCGGCTTCAGTGCGGCGTTCATCGAGCGTTCGGCGGCGACGCCGTTGAGCACCGAGGGCGTGCGGCCGGAAAGCACTTCCGGCCAGAACCGCCACGCCGACTGGATCATCGACATCTGCGCGGCGAGAATGCCTTCGGCGATCGCCGCGTTCTTCTCGGCGATGGCGCGCTGCGTCTCGATGCCGAACGGATTGTCACCGCGGCTTTCGCTGGCCATCAGCGGCAGCCGCATTGCGGCCACCATCGGCGCCAGCATCAGATTGCCGGCGATCGTCGCGGTTTCGCGCGTCGCTCTGCGGCTGCGTCGTTTTGTCATGAAAATTTTCCCTCAAAATCCGATAGACCCGGACCAATCCCAACGCCCCGCGCAACCGAACGTTCCGACCGCCCGATAGCACATCCTCGTGAAGGATGCGCGTTCAACCGTGCGGTTCGAACTGCACGTCGATCGGCGGGCGCAGCCCGTTGGCCAGGCGGTTGGTTTCGTTGGCCATGCCGACCACCGCCAGCAGTTCCATCAGTTGCGCCTCGCTCAAGCCCTTCGAGCGCGCCGCGGCGGTGTGCGAATAGGTGCAATATTCGCAGCCATTGGTCGCCGACACCGCGATATAGATCATTTCCTTGACCAGGGGATCGAGCGCGCCGGGCGCCATGACGTCGCGCAGCGTTTCCCAGGTGCGTTTCAACAGCGCCGGATCATGCGCCAGCACCTTCCAGAAATTGTTGATCCAGTCGACCTTTCGGGTCTGCATGATGTCGTCATAGACGGCGCGTACCGCATCGTCCGCCATTTCATATTCGATCAAGGGAACGATGGCTTTTCCGGTCATGGTGCACTCCGCTTGTTGACAGGGCGAAGGCCGCCCTGCCCGGTTCGTTTCAGTTCCATCAGGGTTTGCGGCGCAAGTCCGCCTCGGCAAGGTCAAGCGCCATCAGCAGGCGGTCGCAGGCCATGTCGATGGTGTCGCGTGTCCAGATCAGCGGCGGCGACATGATCATCGTGTCGCCGGTGGCGCGCAGCATCATGCCATTGGCAATCGCATGATCGCGTATTGTCACTGCGGCCGAACCCGGCTCCATGAAACGCTCTCGCGTCTTCTTGTCCTTGACGATCTCGATTGCCGCCAGGAACCCGAAGGTGCGGACTTCGCCGACCAGGCCATGTGGTGCGATGCGCGCCTGAAGCTTTTCGGCGAAATACGGGCCGGTGTCGTTCTTCACCCGCTCGACCATGCCTTCGCGCTCGATGATCTCGAGGTTCTTCAGGGCGACGGCGCAGGCGACCGGATGCCCTGAATAGGTATAGCCATGATAGAACTCGCCGCCCTTCTCGACCAGCGTCGAGGCGATGCGGTCGCCGACCAGCAGCGCCGACAGCGGCTGATATCCCGAGGTCAGCGCCTTTGCCGTGGTGATGGTGTCCGCCTCGATACCCATCGACTGCGCGGCGAACCATTCGCCGGTGCGGCCGTAACCAGTGATGACCTCGTCGAGCATCAGGAGCACATCGTATTTGCGGCAGATGCGCTGGATTTCCGGCCAGTAGCTTGCCGGCGGTATTTTCACGCCGCCCGCGCCCTGGATCGGCTCGCCGATGAAAGCCGCGACATTTTCCGCGCCTGCTTCGAGAATGGCGTCCTCGACGGCTTTTGCGGCGCGCAAGCCGAAATCGTGGTCGCTTTCGCCCGGCAGTCCCAGTTCGTAGGCGTAAGGCATCATCACGTGCACGATATTGGGCACCGCGCCGCCAAGCTGGCCGTGCATGCCCTCCATGCCGCCGAGCGAGGTGCCGGCGATGGTCGAGCCGTGGTAGGCCATCTGGCGCGAGATGATGCGGTTCTTCTGCGGCTTGCCCTCCAGCGCCCAGTAGTGGCGCACCAGCCGCACAGCCGTGTCGTTGGCCTCGGAACCCGATGAGCCGAAGAAAACCTGGTTGATGTTCTTCGGCGCCAGTTCGGCGATCTTCTTGGCCAGCAGCGTCGGCGTCGGCGTCGAGCATTTGAAGAAGTTGTTGTAGTAGGGCAGTTCCTTCATCTGCGCGTGAGCCGCGTCGGCAAGTTCGCTGCGGCCATAGCCGATGTTGACGCACCACAGCCCGGCCATGCCGTCGAGGATCTCCTTCCCCTCGCTATCATAGATGAACGGCCCGTCGGCGCGGGTGATCATGCGCGATCCGATGCCGCGCAATTCCTTGTGGTCGGTGAATGGGTGGAGATGGTGCGCGGCGTCGATCGCCTGCAGCTGCTTCAGCGAATAGTTTTGATAAGTCATGGATTTGGTCCTTCCAGTTGAATCGGTCCGGCAACCGCCGGGCGGCGAAATCAACGGAAGGCGGGTGGCGAATAGCCGATGCGAGCGCAAAGCCGCAGCAACTCCGTATGCCGCGTGCGCGCCGATGGCGTCGACGCGACATCGGCGATCGCGGGAAATGCAATGCTTCTGGTCATGCACGCATCTTAGGCCGCGCTGTTCGGCCAGTTCAAGCGCCAAGCGAGCGAGCCGGGAAAGGCCACTCCCATGCATGCCAGCGCCGGTGTCGTGTCAGGTTTTGCCGCGGGCCGCCTGCGCCGCAAACAGGGCCAGGCAGAGCAGTCCGAGCGCCAGCGGAAAACCCTGGATTCCGACGATATCCATCATCAGCCCGGTGACAGGCGGGCCGGCAATGCCGCCGATGCCCCAGACCATGGCGAACGCCGCATTGCCCGCCATCAGCATGGAACCGGAGAAGCGTTCGCCAAGCTGGATCAGCGCCATCGTGTAGATGCCGAACGACACGGCGCCCCAGACGAACACGACAGGCCAGACGAGCATTGAATTGAACGACAACGGCAGGAGCAGACAGCCGAACACAGTTGCCAGCGCGCAAAGCAGCAAGGCGCGGTGCGCACCCTGCCGTTCGGCGAGCATGCCGAGAGGAATCTGCAAGGCGATATTCCCCGCAACGAAAACCGCAAGCAGCATCGATATCTTCGCTTCGGAGCTGCCATAGCCCTTTCCGTAGACAGACATTAGCGCCAGCGCCACCTGCTCGAACGCCGCCGCCGCGAACACCGCGAAGAGCAGCAGCCGCGCCTGCGGCATGAAACGTCCGACCGAGGCCTGTTGCGTGTGGCCGTCGTGGAGGTCGGGCAGCTTCGGCAACACCTTGAGCAGGCAGAGGCCGCACAGCAAGAAAGCCCCGATGCCGACCAGGAAGGGCGGCCAGCCGGTCGTACCGACGAAGGCCAGCGTAACCGGGCCAAGCGCAAAGCCCGCCGAGATGATCGAGGTGTAGACACCCATGATGCGGCCGCGCTTTGCCGGCGGCGTCAGTGAGATCAGCCATGTTTCGCTGATCACATAGAGCGGATTGACCGTGAAGCCGAGCAGGAAGCGCAGCGGGAACCACAGCCAGACATTCTGCTGCCAGCCGATCAGGGCGAGCAGCAGGGCAGCAATGCCGGCGCAGGAAAGTGCGGTGCGCCCTGCCCCGAAACGCCGTGAAAGCAAGGGAATGAGCGGCGCCGACAGGATGAAGCCGAGCGGCGTCATCGCCGCTGACAGGCCGATCATCGAGGGCGACATCCCCTGCCGCTGCAGGATGAAACTGAGCAGCGGGTAACCCAGCCCCTGCGCGATGGCGAAGACCGAAACGGTCGCGATGATGCCGGCAAGCGCCGCCCAGTTGGTCGCCGTCGTTTCGCCGTTGGTTTCCGCCAGGGTCATGGTCCGCACCGGTTTGAAGCGCAAATCCTTAGCGGTCAGTGGGGATCGGCGAAAGCGCCGGCGGCGGAAACCGTTTGCGCCAGCGCTTATCAGGCCGTGCGTCGCTGCAGCGAGCGATAGATCGCGAATGCGATCAGCGCCACGTCGAGGCTGATGATAACCGTGGGCAGGCCGAGCGGCCCGAGCGCCTGCATCAAGAGGCCCGAGCCGGGCGGTCCCACGACACCGCCCGCGCCCCACATCAGCGCGAATGCGGCATTGCCGGCCACCAGCGCGGTTCCTCTGAACCGGCTTCCCAGCTCGACCAGCGCCATCGTGTAGACGCCGTAGCCGACCGCGCCCATCACCACCAGCACCAGCCAGATGGCAGGCGTCGTGATGAGAACCGGCAGCAGCAACGCGCATAAAGCCGTCATCGTCGCGCAAAACAGGATCATCAGCCGGCCGCCGAACCGTTCCGCCATTAGGCCGAGCGGAACCTGGAACAGGATGTTGCCGGCCGACAGCGCCATCACCAGCGCCGCCAGCGTGGCCTCCGCCAGCCCGTAGGCGGAACCGAACACCGGCATCAGCGAATAGGTGCTCTGCTGGACCGCCGCCGCGACCAGAACCGCCAGCAGCAGCGCCGGCGCCTGCCTGGCGAAACCCGCGACGCCGCCCGAAGGCTGGCCGTCATCCTCGAAGCCGGCAAGGCTCGACGAGACGGCGCGCAGGATCACGGCGCAGATGACGAAACCGGCGATCCCGATCAGGAAGGGCGTCCAGCCGGCCGTACCGACAGCGGTCAGCACCAGCGGTCCCATCGCGTAGCCGGCGCCCAGCACCGTGTTGAATATGCCCATCACCCTGCCCCGGCGCGATGCCGGCGCCAGCGACAACGCCCACACCTCGCCAAGCACGTAGAGCGGGTTGATCACCACGCCCAGCATGAAACGCACCACGAACCAGCCGACCCAGTCCTGCAGATAGCCGATCGCGAAGAAGCAAAGCGCGCCGATCAGCGAACAGCCGACCGCCAGCCGGCGGGCGCCGAAGATCCGCACGGCGGCCGGCACCAGCGAGGCCGACAGGATGAGCCCGAACGGCATCATCGCCGCCGAAAGCCCGATCAGCCCCGGCGACATGCCCTGTTTCTGCATGAGCAGGGTAAACAGCGGATAGCTCAGACCCTGCGCAGCGCCGAACATGGCGAGTGCCGCGGTAACGCCGGCAAGCGCTGCCCATTGCAGGGGCGGTTCGGCGGCAGGTGCGGAAGGCGTCATTGCGGCTCTTTGAGGCTGGAGGCCGGTGTTTTAGGCATTGGAGGCTGTTTGATAACTCGCTGCGATGAGCCAATGGCGGTCGTTTCGAGAACCGGAGCGTACGGATAGGTACGTGAGCACCCGAAGCGCAGAAAACGCCGTTAGTTGGCCGCCGCAGTAGAGTTTCCAAACGGCTCTTAGAAGGGGTTGAGCAGTCCGGCAAGCAGCCACACGCAGGGGCAGGTTTCAGCCACGCCGAACCGCAGGTCCAGTCACGCCGCGTCATGTCGCTTTGCTCGCCCTAGTGGTCGTCACGTCCGCAATGCCGGATTTGCCGCCGGTCCAATATGCTGCCGACATTCCGCATGACCCATGAGGCTTATCATGACCGCTGCACTGCACCCCGCCGAGCCGGTTCTGGCAACCGATCGCGCCCGCCGCGGCGGCCGTGCAGGAAAGCGCGCCGGCGGTTCGGCGGCTTTCGAACAGCCGGCGTTCCGGCAGCTGAAAAATCCGCTGCAGCCGACCAGGCTGGTTTCAGACGACGAACTGGAATCGATCCACCTCGCCTCGCTGCGCGTGCTCAGGGAAATCGGGGTGGATGTGCTGCATGACGGCGCCCGCCAGATCATGAAGGAACATGGCGCCGACGTGCGCGCCGGTTCCGAGCGCGTGCGTTTCGACAGCGACATGATTCTGGAGCTGATTTCGCATTGCCCGTCGGAATTCACCATCCATGCCCGCAACCCGGCCCACAATGTGCGCTTCGGCGGCGACAATTTGATCATTTCGATGATGGCGTCGGCGCCCAACTGCTCCGACGTCGACCGTGGCCGCCGGCCCGGCAACCAAGTCGACTACCGCAATTTCCTCAAGCTCGCGCAGATGCACAACATTCTCAACTGCACGGGCGGCTACCCCGTCGAGCCGATCGACATCCATCCGTCGATCCGCCACCTCGAATGCATACGCGACCTCGCGCTGCTCACCGACAAGGTGTTCCACATCTATTCGCTCGGTAAGGAGCGCAATGTCGACGGCATCGAGATCACCCGCATCGCCCGCGGCATTTCCCGCGAGCAATTGATGGACGAACCGTCGGTCTTCACCATCATCAACACCAACTCGCCGCTCAAGCTCGACGTGCCGATGATGGAAGGCATCATCCAGATGTCGTCGATGGGCCAGGTGGTCATCGTCACCCCCTTCACGCTGTCTGGCGCCATGGCGCCGGTGACGATCGCCGGGGCGCTGGTCCAGCAGAATGCCGAAGCGCTGGCCGGAATCGCCTTTTCGCAGATGGTGCGCAAGGGCGCGCCGGTCGGCTACGGCGGCTTCACCTCGAATGTCGACATGAAGTCGGGCGCGCCCGCCTTCGGCACGCCGGAATACATGAAGGCGCAGCTTGTCGGCGGCCAGCTGGCGCGCCGCTACAACATCCCCTACCGCACCTCGAACACCTGCGCCGCCAACACGGTCGACGCCCAGGCCGCCTATGAAAGCGTCTTCTCGCTATGGGGCGCCGTGCAGGGCGGTGGCAACCTGATGATGCACGCCGCCGGCTGGCTCGAGGGCGGCCTGCGCTGCTCCTTCGAGAAAACCATCCTCGACATCGATCTCCTGCAGATGGTGGCGGAATTCCTGACGCCGCTCGATCTTTCCGACGAGGCTTTGGGCTTCGACGCCATCCAGTCGGTCGGCCCGGGCGGCCATTTCTTCGGCACCCAGCACACCCAGGACCGCTACAAGACAGCCTTCTATTCGCCGATCATCTCCGACTGGCGCAATTTCGAGACCTGGGCCGAGGCCGGTTCGCCAACCGCAATCGACCGCGCCAACCGCGTCTGGAAGGAGCGGCTTGCAACCTACGAGGAGCCGTACATCGACCCGGCGATCCGCGAGGAACTCAACGCCTTTGTCGACAAGCGCATCGCCGAAGGCGGAGCGCCGACGGATTTTTGAGCGTTGTCGACCGTCATGTCAGATAAGGATCGACCCCCACTCCGGTCCGCTACGCGGACCACCTCTCCCCCGTTCGACGGGGGAGAGGAAATGCGCGAACTCACGACGCCTGGCATCCTTCCTCTCCCTCCGGAGGGGGGAGAGGTGGCGCCGCGCAGCGGCGACGGAGTGGGGGAAGGCCTTTCCAAAAGCAGAAGCCGCCGCAAACCAGGTATTACCGGCCGGGCGCGCGATCTCAGGCAGCGCGATAACCAAGCTGAGGCAATGCTGTGGCTCGAGTTGAAGCGTCGCCAACTCGGTGGTTACAAATTCACGCGTCAGTTCCCGATCGGACCATATTTCGCTGACTTCGCTTGCCGGGAGAAATCCCTCGTCGTCGAAATCGACGGCAGCCAGCACGCCGACAACGCCTACGATCGACGCCGAGACGAATTCATGCGCTTGGCAGGCTATTCGACCCTTCGCTTCTGGAATCACGACGTCCTGAAACACCGCGTCTCCGTCTGCGAAACCATCCTGGCCGCGCTCGATGGGCGATTGGCCGAAGACGTTACCGCAGCGGACCTGCGATTTGTCTACAGCCCACAAGCCAACCCGCCGCCGATCGCAGGACCGGGCTTCGGGCCATTGAATCAACTTCTGATAAACGAGAAATAACCATATGAAATCCCACGTTAAAGCGGTTGTCATCGGCGGCGGCGTCGTCGGCTGTTCGGTGCTGTTCCACCTCGCCCGCGCCGGCTGGACCGACGTCATGCTGATCGAGCGCTCGGAGCTCACCTCCGGCTCGTCCTGGCATGCCGCCGGCGGCTTCCACACGCTGAACGGCGATCCCAACGTCGCCAAGCTGCAGGCCTATACCGTGCAGCTCTACAAGGAGATCGAGGAGCTTTCCGGCCAATCCTGCGGCCTGCACCTCACCGGCGGCGTGATGATGGCCGATACGCCCGAGCGCATGGATTTCCTGCGTCTCAGCCACGCCAAGGGTCGCTATCTCGGCATGGAAACCGAGCTGATCACCCCGTCCGAGGCCAAGGCGATGTTCCCGCTGATGGACGAGAAAAACTTCGTCGGCGCCATGTGGGACCCGGTCGAGGGCCATCTCGACCCGTCCGGCACAACCCATGCCTACGCCAAGGCGGCGAAGAACCTCGGCGCCGAGATAGTATTGCGCAACCGCGTCGTCGAATTGACGCAGGATCCGGATGGCACGTGGAACGTCATCACCGAGCAAGGCACGGTGAAAGCCGAGCACGTGGTCAACTGCGGCGGCCTGTGGGCGCGCGAGGTCGGCCGGATGGTGGGCGTTGAGCTGCCCCTGCTTGCCATGGAGCACATGTACCTGCTCACCGAGCCGATGCCGGAGGTCGAGGCCTTCAACAAGGAAACCGGCCGCGAGATGATCGGCGTCATCGACTTCAAGGGCGAGATTTACACCCGCCAGGAGCGCAACGGCATCCTGCTCGGCACCTATGAAAAGGCCGCCAAGCCGTGGTCGCCGGTCAACACTCCATGGAACTTCGGCCACGAATTGCTGCAGCCCGATATCGACCGCATCGCGCCGTCGCTGGAAGTCGGCTTCCGCCACTTCCCCGGCATCGAAAAGGCCGGCATCAAGCAGATCATCAACGGCCCCTTCACCTTTGCGCCGGACGGCAACCCGCTGGTCGGCCCGGTGCAGGGCCTCACCAATTTCTGGTGCGCCTGCGCGGTCATGGCCGGCTTCAGCCAAGGCGGCGGCGTCGGGCTGGCGCTGTCCAACTGGATGGTCAACGGCGACCCCGGCTTCGACGTCTGGGGCATGGACGTCGCCCGCTTCGGCGAGTGGGCCTCGCTGCGCTACACCAACGCCAAGGTGCGCGAAAACTATTCCAGGCGTTTTTCCATCCGCTTCCCCAACGAGGAACTGCCCGCGGCAAGGCCCGCGCAGACCACGCCGCTCTACGACACGATGGTCGCCAACAACGCCGTCATGGGCGACTCGTGGGGCCTGGAGACACCTTTGTGGTTTGCGCCGAAGGGCAGCGAGCCGAAGGACATTGTCTCTTTCCACCGCTCCAACGATTTCGAGCATATCGGCAACGAGGTGCGGACGACGCGCGAACGCGTCGGCGTCACCGAGATCGCCAACTTCGCCAAATATGAAGTGTCGGGTCCAGGTGCCGAAGATTTCCTCAACCGGCTGATGACCAACCGCATGCCGAAAAAGGGCCGGCTGGTGCTCACCCCGATGCTCAACGAATTCGGCCGCCTGATCGGCGATTTCACCATCGCCAAGACCGCCGACGAGAAGTTCATGATCTGGGGTTCTTCGGCGGCGCAGAAATACCACATGCGCTGGTTCGAAAAGCAGCTGCCGAAGGATGGTTCCGTCAGGCTCCACCGCTTCGACCAGACGCTGGTCGGCCTGTCGATCGCCGGCCCGAAAGCGCAGGCGCTGCTTGCCAAGCTGGTCGATGAGGACGTTTCGACCAAAGCCTTCCGCTTCATGGATTTCCGCGAAATGGCGGTCGGCGGCGCCCCCTGCATGGTCAACCGCATCACCTACACCGGCGATCTCGGCTACGAGATCTGGATGGCGCCGGCTTACCAGCGTCTGGTTTATGCGGCGATCAAGCAGGCCGGCGAGGAATTCGGCATCGTCGATTTCGGCATGCGCGCCTTGTTGTCGATGCGGCTGGAGAAGAACTTCCCGACCTGGTTCCGCGAGCTGAGGCCCATCTATGGCGTCTTCGAAGGTTCGATGGACCGTTTCATCAAGATGGAGAAGAACGACTTCATCGGCCGCGATGCCGCAGCCAGGGAGCTGGAGGCCGGGCCGAAGCTGCGCCGCGTCTCCTTCCTGGTCGACGCCAGGGATGCCGACGTGATGGGCGACGAGCCGATCTGGGCGAAAGTGCCGACCGATTACGGCACGGTGGAAAAGCCGCACGGCTATGGCGCGCCGCGCTTCGACGAGAGTGGCAAGGAAGTCAGCGGCTCGAAGGCCGCCAACGGCAGCGATTCCTCCGGCATCCGCGGCATCGTCGACGGCGACTGGCGCGTCGTCGGCTGGGTCACCTCCGGCGGCTTTGCGCATTACGTCGAGAAATCGATGGCGCAGGGCTACGTGCCGGCAGCGCTTGCCGAGAACGAGGCCGAAGGCCTGTTCGAGATCGAAATCCTCGGCCGCCGCCGCCCCGCCCGCATCAACGTCGCCCCACCCTTCGACCCTGCTGGCGAAAAGATGCGGGGTTGATGTCGTTGGCGATTGAAAGCCGCTCACCGAGGCTCGCGGTCCTGATCGACGCTGACAATACGTCAGCAAAGATCGCGGACGGCCTCTTCGAGGAGATCGCCAAGATCGGCGAAGCGAGTGTTCGGCGCATCTATGGCGACTTCTCCAGCACGCGAATGAAGTCCTGGGCTGACATTCTCGCAAAGCACGCGATTATCCCCCAGCAGCAGTTTGCCTACACGAGCGGAAAGAACGCTTCCGACATCACGCTTGTGATTGATGCGATGGACCTTCTTCACAGCGGCCGGTTTGATGGTTTCTGCCTCGTGTCTTCCGATAGCGATTTCACGCGGCTGGCGTCGAGAATTCGCGAGCATGGCATAGACGTGTTCGGCTTCGGTGAGCAAAAAACGCCGGAGAGTTTCCGCCAAGCCTGCAGGCGGTTTATCTACACGGAAAACTTGCTGCAGGCGGCTTCCGGTGGTCAACCAAGGCCCGATGCCGCGAAGAAGCCCCTTGTCGAGCCGAAGGAAGCCATTCCGATCCTGCGCAAGGCGGTCGAGCAGGTCGTGGAGCAGTTGGAGTCCGGCGACGGCTGGGTGCTTCTTGGTTCGGTCGGAAAGAGCCTCGCCAACCTCGCGCCGGATTTCGACTCCCGCACATACGGCTTTCGCAAGCTGATCGACCTCGTGAGGGACATCGGCACGTTCGACGTCGACCATGCCGAAGGCAAGGCGCCGCGTATCAAGCTGAAGAGCGCAACCGAGTCAAAGCGCAGATCGGGTGGACGACGTTGACTTCCAATTTCGGGCGCCATCGCAAGATCATGCCTTTCGAGCCGGGCTCGGTCGAGCAGTTGCGCGAGAGCGCCCGCGACAAGGCAGCCTCCCTCAACCAGCATGTTCTGGGCTACGGGCAAGCCGCAGAGGCCGAATGGGCCGCCGCCGGCATCCCTGCGCCTGACCTGCCGGCGATGCGGAAATACCGTCTGCAGCGCATCCGCGCCCAACTGAAGCGCCGCGGCTATGCCGGCGCGCTGCTCTACGACCCGGTCAACATCCGCTACGCCACGGATTCCACCAACATGCAGCTGTGGGTCGCCCACAACCCGACCCGCCACTGCTTCGTTGCGGCGGAAGGCCCGGTGGTGCTGTTCGATTATTTCTCCTGCGAGCACCTGTCGGACCATTCCGGTGTCGTCGACGAGGTGCGACCGGCCGTATCTTGGATGTATCTCTACGGCGGCGAGTTAAGCGAACAGCGCGTCAAGCGCTGGGCGGGTGGCATTGCCGATCTCGTGCGCGAGCATGGCGGCGGCAACCGGCGCATCGCCGTCGACCACCTCGACGCTGAAGGCGTCGAGGAACTCGCCCGACTGGGCATCACCATCGGCAACGGCGATGCCGTGATGGAGAACGCGCGGCTGATCAAGTCGCCCGACGAAATCCTTGCCATGCGTCGCTCCATCGTCGCCTGCGAGGCCGCGATGGGAGAAATGGAAGCCGCGCTGAAGCCCGGCATTTCCGAAAACGAACTGTGGGCCGAACTGCACCGCGGCAACATCGCGCGCGGCGGCGAGTGGATCGAGACGCGGCTGCTGTCGTCGGGTCCGCGCACCAATCCCTGGTTCCAGGAGTGCTCAGCGCGAAAAATCGAGGCCGGCGACCTCGTCGCGTTCGACACCGACCTCATCGGCCCTTACGGCTTCTGCGCCGACCTGTCGCGCACCTGGCTCTGCGGTGACGGCAAGCCGAGCAACGAGCAGCGAGACCTCTACCGCATCGCGGCCGACCAGATCGCCCACAACACCGACCTGATGCAGCCCGGCATCGGCTTCCGCGAACTCGCCGAGCGCTCGAAGAACCCGCCGGAGGACTGTTTTCCCGCCCGCTACGGCGTTCTCTATCATGGGGTCGGGCTGGCCGACGAATACCCGACGCTGCCGCACGCCGCCGACTGGACCGCCGACACGCCGGATGGCGTGCTCGAACCCGGCATGGTGCTCTGCGTGGAGAGCTATATCGGCCGGCTCGGCGGCCACGAAGGCGTGAAGATCGAGGAGCAGGTGCTGATCACCGAAACCGGCAACAGGCAGCTTTCGGCCTATCCGCTGGATGCGAGGCTGCTGGCCGACTGAGCTTTCTCCGGCCTTTTCGCCGTCTGGCATATCGGTTTAATGTAGAAACGGCGCTTTGGCCGGTAGCCCTCCGCGCCGCTGATACGGATAGTGGACGTGCTTTATAGCGCCCCTTCCTCCCTCTCCCGGATTGAGCCACACAATGTCACAGATTTCCCGCATCGGTTTTTCCGCCCTGGCGCTTGCAGCCAGCCTCGCAGCGCCCGCCGCTTTCGCGCAAGAAACCCTGGCCCCGAAAGTGCTGGTCATCACCATGTTCGGCGGCGAGACGAAACCCTGGCTCGAAGGCCGCAAGCTCGACACCAAGGTGGAGATACCCGGCCTGCCCAAGGAGTATCCCGAGGTCGCCTGCGATGACGCCGGGCTTTGCGTGATGACGACTGCGATGGGCTACGCCAACGCGGCAAGCTCAGTCTCGGCTGTTCTCCACAGCGGCCTTTTCGACTTGGAGAACAGCTACATCCTGATTGCCGGCATTGCCGGCGTCGACCCGGCCGACGGCACGCTGGGCTCCGCGCATTGGGCGCGTTTCGCGGTCGATGGGGGGCTGCGCCATGAGATCGACCCGCGCCAGATTCCGGCTGACTGGCCGGACGGCGTCGTCGCGCTCGGCGCCAAGCGTCCGGGCGAAAAGGCCGGCTGGGGCTCGGCAACGGAAATCTACAAGCTCAACGAAAAGCTTGCGAACAAGGCATTGGCGCTGACCGCCAAGGTCGAACTCGCCGACAGCGACGAGGCAAAGGCCTATCGCGCCGCCTACAAGACCGCGCCCGGCAACGCCGCTCCGGCGGTCAGCATCTGCGATACCCTGTCGACCGACACCTACTGGCACGGCTCGATGACCGCCAAGAGCATGGGCGACTGGGTGTCGCTGCTGACCGAAGGCGCCGGCAACTACTGCACGACCCAGATGGAGGACAACGCCACGCTGACGTCGCTGCAGCGCGGCGCCGAGGCCGGGCTGCTCCAGTTCGACCGCATCGCACTTTTGCGCACCGCATCGAACTTCGACCGCGAGCCCGAGGGCATGACCGCCGCTGAGTCGCTCAGCGCCAAATCGGGTGGCTTCGGACCGGCCACCGCCAACGCCTACCGGGTCGGCTCGAAATTCGCCGACGCGGTGATCGAAGGCTGGGCGGAATGGGAAAAGGGCGTGCCGGCGCAGTAGCTTGGAAACATCAGCTCAATAGCTGGAGCGCCATGCGCTTCAGGATCGGGGCGTCCGCCTTAACCTACCAGAGCCTCGGCCTCAGATATGCTGGCAACCGCGGCGCGCAGTTTCGCCACCAGCGCGTCCGGCGTCGTACGGGCGGTGATGTAGGGGAGGCCCTTGCGGCGGGCGGTCCAGCCGACGACATCGACCCTTGCCGCCGCCGGCTCGAAACGCTGCGCCAGCGCGAAGCTGCGGCAGTCGATTGCCGCGACGTCCGCCTTGCCTTCGGCCACCGACATGATCGACTGCCGGTGGCCGCCGCTCTCGATTTTTCCGGAGAAGATATCGAGGCTCTCGCCAGTAGCCCCCAGGTCGCGCGTCAGCGCGATGATGCCCGACATGGAATCGAGGCTGTTGTAGGCCAGGCGCTTGCCACGCAGGAGATCGAGCGGGATCGCGGCCTTGCCGTTCGCAGGCGCTGCTACATCCCCCGCAGGAGGGCTATTCCTGCGCCGCATTACTAGCGCGCTCGAGTAAAACTCCCCCTGCCCGCCCTCGAACGCGCCGTAGCTCGGCTGGCCGATCACCTGCACGTGCCGGGCAAGGCCGAGCTCCATCGGCCCCCAGCAGGTCTGTGTGAACAGCAGTTGCGGATGCAGCCACAGCGCATGGAAATCGAGTTCGTCGGGCGCAAGCGTCGCCGGGTCGGCTGCGATCACCCGGCCGTTCGCATCGCGGATGCCGCCCGGCACAGCCGGCAGGTCGGCGTTGCGCCGCACGATCCGCGCCGGTGCGTCTATGCCGTGGTCCCGCAGGGCGCCGCGAAGCCGCGCCCATTCGGCGTCGGTCTCCGCACCGGTCTCCGGCCATTCATACATGGGAAGCGCTGCGATAAATTCGGTCATGCCGTCACATCTGGAGATTGCGCGGAAGAATGCAAGCGGCGCGCAGAGATTGTCTGAAACAGGTCAGGGCGTGGCGAAAATGGTGATTTCGAGAACCGGAGCGGAGTGTACATTCGGGTACGTGAGCACCGGAAGCGCAGGAATTGCCATTTGCAGCCCGCCATCACCTGTTTCAGACAGTCTCTCACTCCTTGGGCGGCTCGGCGGGAACCGGCACGGTGCCGGCGCCGTAGGTCGAGGCATGTCCGCGCACCCGCGGCCGGAATGCCCGGCCCGCTTCCTGGGTGCGCCGCAGCACGGGATGCACCACCGGCTCCTTGGCGCGGAAGGCGAAGCTCTTCAGCAGCGCGAAGTAATTCGGGAACACATAGCCGTTGTTCATCCGCACCCATTCGTCGCGGCGCTCGCGGAAGAGCTTCGGCAGCTTGTACCAGGCAACCGTCGGGCTCTTGTGGTGAACGAAGTGCAGGTTGTTGTTGAGGAAAAGCAATGACAGCGGCGTGCGCTCGACGATGATCGTGCGCCCTTCCGGGTTCTCAGACCACTGATGTTCGGCGAAGGTGCGGATGGCGATGATTGACTGCCCGAACCAGACAGGCGCCAGCACGTAGAGCCAGAGCGGCATGCCGAACCCATAGGTGACGACGGGAATGACAACGGCCAGGCCCGCTGCGTGCACGAGCCATGCCTGGCGGATGGTGCGGTCGCCGGCGGCAATCAGCTTGGCGTCGTCGATGATGAAGCCGACGACCGAGAGCCAGGGACCGATGAAGAAGCGCCCGACCATGGTGTTGTTGATGCGCAGCAGCCATTTCATCGTCGCAGGCAGCTCTTCATGCTGCCACATCGCTTGATAATAGCTTTCGGGATCGTCGAGCGGGTCGGTCAGCCGTTCGTCGGCATGATGCCTGAGGTGGATGGTCTTGAAGCGGCGGAATGGCCAGACGATGCCGATCGGCAGGAATACGAAAGCCTCGTTGACCCGGGCATCGCGCGTCGGATGCCCGTGAAGCACTTCGTGCATCAGCGACGATTGCAGCGCGATTGTCAGAATCAGCAAGGCGAGCGCGGTGATCGGATAGTGAGGCCAGATCAGGAAACCGGCCGCCGCCCAGGCCACATAACATGCGATGATGAGAAGTATTGTGGGCCACTCGATCTTTGGCGTGGCGCCGCGTCTTTTTGTGTCTGCTTTCGATCCCATATACCTCAACGACCTTCCGAATCGCTGGAGCTTCCCCAAGCTCCTGACAAGACGTTGTCAGTAAGCAAGCGGAGATTCAACGCGACAATGCGCTTGAAGTGTTGATATTGCGCACCTTAAGTCGCAAATGTTATACTTAGTGAACATATTTGGGTAAAAATTAACATTTTGCCGGCTTCGACCGCTTTTGGCGGGTTTAGACCGGCTGCACGACCAGCTTTCAGGAAGGCCGACGAATGGACAAGCGAGACCTTTCCACCCTGTTCCGCGAGCGGCTCAAAATCCTTCTCACGCGCTCCGGCGCCAACCAGTCCGCCTTCGCTGCCTCGGTCGGCATCGACCGCTCCGCATTGTCCCAGCTGCTGGCCGGCGCCTCGACCCGCCTGCCGAGGGCCGAAACGCTGCTCAACATCGCTGCCGAGCACAAGGTGTCGCTCGACTGGCTTCTCGGCCTCAGCCAGGACGAGGGACTGACCGGCGAAATCCGCGAAAGCCTGGAGATCGAGGAAGGGTCGAACGACCGCAACCACACTTTGCTCGCGCGCTGGCATGCCGAGGCGGCCGGCACGAAAATCCGTTACGTGCCGGCTGGCATCCCCGATCTCCTACGCACCGATGCGCTGATTGACTACGAAGCCGACATTTCCCACCGCAACCGCGAAAAGCAGGCAGGCGAAACGCAATACCGCATCGAATACAACCGCCGGCCGGAGACCGACATGGAGGTCTGCATGCCGCGGCACACGCTGGAAATCTTTGCGCGCGGGCTCGGCGTGTGGAGCGGATTTTCGCAGGATGCGCGCCGCGACCAGTTGAACCACATGGCCGACCTGCTCGACGACCTCTATCCGACCTTCCGGCTTTTTCTCTATGACGGGCGGGTGCGTTATTCCGTGCCCTACACGATCTTCGGCTCGCTACGCGCCGCCATCTATGTCGGCGACATGTATATGGTGCTCAACGCCACCCAGCCGGTTCGCACCCTGACCCGGCATTTCGACAACCTGGTGCGCGCCGCCGAAATCAACGCCCATGAGGCGGCGGCATTCGCCCGCAATCTTGCCGGCGTCTCGTTCGATGGCGACGGCATCTGATCACGCTGGCCTGTCGGTTGGGGTAGCCGAGGCCTGACCGCAACGCACCCTGTTGATGTTAGCTTGCCGTCAGCGCCCCGTTGAGGAAAAAATGCCAAACCGAACCGTCATCCCGCCGCAATCCGGCCGCGCCATTCGCGTGTCGAGAGGCGATCTGATCCGCATCGTCGATCCCCAGGGCCAGCAGGTCGCCGACCTGTGGGCCTTCACCACCGGCGAAACACTCGACTGGCTGAGCACGTCGCACACGCGCGATATCGGCGAGCGGCTTTTCCCGGCGATGGGCGAGCGTTTTTACAGCACTGCCGGCAAGCCGCTGCTCACACTCGTCGAGGATGGGTCGCCCGGCCCGCACGACATGCTTTATCCCGCCTGCAGCAATGCCCTCTACGAGCGCGCCGGCTTCCATGGCCATCCCAACTGCCAGGACAATCTTCACAAGGCGCTGGCGGCCGAGGGCATCACGCTCCCCTTCACGCCGGACCCGGTCGACCTGTTCCAGAATTCCATGCCCCTGCCCGATGGCCGGCTCGATGTCTACGCGTCCATCAATCCGCCCGGCGGTTACATCACGCTGCGGGCCGAACAGGACCTGCTGCTGGTCGTCACCGCCTGCTCGGTCGACTATTACCCTACCAATGGCGGCGTCTGCACCGAAATCGAGGTCGAGGTCACGCGACCGGAATAATCGCGGTTAGCCCGACGCGTCATTGACTAGACATAAAGACTTCTTTATATCCTTATCACTTCCTTTATTTGAAAGCTGTTCCCGATGACGACCAATCCGATCGACGCCCTTCTGGCCGAAAAAGGCGTTCTGCTGGCCGATGGCGCCACCGGAACCAATCTTTTCGCCATGGGCCTCGAAGCCGGCGAGGCGCCGGAGTTGCTCAACGACACCGCGCCCGACAAGATCACGGCGCTGCACCAGAATTTCGTCGATGCCGGCGCCGACATCATCCTGACCAATTCGTTCGGCGGCACCCGCCACCGGCTGAAGCTGCATCATGCGCAGGACCGCGTGCACGAGCTCAACAAGCGCGCCGCCGAAATCGCCCGCGCCGTTGCCGACAAGGCCGGCCGCAAGGTGATCGTCGCCGGTTCGGTCGGCCCGACCGGCGAGCTTCTGGTGCCGCTCGGCGCCATGACCTATGAGGAAGCGGTCGATGCCTTCGCCGACCAGATCGAGGGCCTGAAGGCTGGTGGCGCCGAAGTCGCCTGGATTGAGACCATGTCGGCGCCGGACGAAATCCGCGCTGCGGCGGAAGCCGCCATCCGCGTCGGCCTGCCCTACACTTACACCGGTTCCTTCGACACTGCCGGCCGCACCATGATGGGCCTGCTGCCGAAGGATATTCACGGCGTGGCCGACGGCCTTGCCGAAGCGCCGCTTGGCGTTGGCGCCAATTGCGGTGTCGGCGCATCCGACATTCTGGCCTCGCTGCTCGACATGACTGAAGCGAAACCCGAAGCGACGGTGATCGTGAAAGGCAATTGCGGCATCCCGGAATTCCGCGGCGCCGAGATACACTATTCCGGCACCCCGGAACTGATGGCCGATTATGTGCGCCTCGCGGTCGACGGCGGCGCCAGGATCATCGGTGGCTGCTGCGGCACGTCATTTGCCCATCTCGCCGCCATGCGCCAGGCTCTCGATGCGCACAAGAAGGCTGAACGCCCGACCGTCGAAGCCATTGTCAGCCGCATCGGCCCGCTGCGCAACAAGCAGGCTAGCGCCAACACCGCCGAGACGAGCGACGCGCGCCGCGAACGTCGCCGCGCCCGCGTCTAGCATTTTGCAGCCAAATGAAATCATTTGGCGTCCGCATAAATGCAGGCAAAACAAATAGTTGGAGCGAGTTTCTGGTTCTGAAGAACCGGAACGCTCTGAGAAAGCCGGCCTGATTATTCGCTGTTTTCCGCGTAGAGCGAGCGCGCCGATTTGAAATCGGTGCCCGCGCTTTGCGGATCGCGCCGCATCATCATCACCGCATCGGACGAGCCCGCTCCTGAAACCTGTTCCAGGACCAGGCGAAAACGTTCGTTGTTCAGGGCGGACAAGGCGGTTCTGCGGGCTTCTGCTACGTCGTTTTTCATCGTCTGGGCCGGTGTTTCGAGGTCGGAGGCGATGTCGTCTGCGCGATCTGCAGGCTGCGGCGCCGTTCTGGAGGGCACGTAGACATAACGGCTGCGCGCCGCGTCTTCCGTGGTGGCAGGCGCCTGCTGCGGCTGACTCCGGTTCTCCCCCTCGGTGGATGCGGCAGGCTGGCCGGTCGTAGAAACAGTCAGGGCAAGTCTCGCCCCCAGGCCTCCAAGCAGCATTTCATCCCCCGACAGAATTGACCCCCCGCTTCTAGCAGCCGGCTCCTGCCATCCTGTTTTGAAAAATGGCGGCAATTGATTAAAATTGTTGCCTGTTTTCTCCGGCAGACCGAGACAAGTTTATCATTCCCGCGAAGGAAATATTTCCGGCTGCTGTGCGAGCAAGCCGGCAGTCGTCTTCTGGAACATCGCATGCGCCTCTCCCTTCTGATCGGCTTTCTCCTTGCATCGGCGCTCGCCGAAACCGCGCAAGCGGTCGAAGTGTCGTTTTCGACGCCCCGCACCTCGTCGGAGCTGACGTCAACCCTTGCCATCGGCCAGCCGGTTTTCATCGAAGTCGCCTATACCGGAGACCGCGAGATGCGGTTCCAGGCCAGGGCCTTCAGCGCCGGCGAATTCCTCGATGCCGGCCAGGTGATCAACCTGCCCCTGCCCCAACCATCCGGCAGCAATACGGCGCTGGTCTGGGTCCAGTTCGAGACGGCGGCGGCAGCCGACGAGATCCGGGTCACGGCCTTCGACGCCATGAACAAGCCGATCGCCGTCCGCTCGCTGAAGGCAGATCTTCGCTGGACCGGAGATCCCGCGACGCGTCTCCCTCAGCCCGCATGGGTGGATGGCCTCATGCAACAGCAGGACAGCTACGCCGAGCGACGCCAGCACGAGATCGACGCTGCCCGCGAAGGCGTGATCAGCAGGTTTTTCGGGCTGGTCGGCGGTTACGTCGGCGGATAGCGCCGCTTGAAATCGAACGGCAGGCGAGGATGATCCTTCGCCCGCCGCCCAACGTCGCGCCAACGCTTGGGGAAGCTACTTGCCGCCATCCAGCGCCGCGGCCAGCCGCACCAGCGACAGGAATTCCGCCCGATAGCCGAACGGATCGGCGCCGCGTGCCGCCGTGGCGATCTCGGCGATGCGGTCGTAGTTGATGCCGGCAACCTGGTCGGTGCCGCGAAGCTTCTGCCCGAATGCCGCCACAGCCACGGAAAAGCGCTGGTCGGCGCTCGCCGCGTCGAAATTGGCGACTTCGTTGGCCGATGTGACCGGGGTGCTGATCAGCTTGGAGACGTCGCCGTCCGGCGCCTTGTAGCGGATCTTCACGAAGGCGTATTCGTCGGCATTGGCCACACCCGTCGGATTGTCGGTTCTCGCCTGCCCGTAGCGCAGGTCGTCGATCGCCGTTGCCGGACTGCCCTTCGGCGTGATCTCGTAGATCGCCGTCACCGCATGGCCGGCGCCGATCTCGCCCGCGTCGACGCGGTCGTTGTTGAAGTCCTCGCGGTTGAGCGCCCGCGTCTCGTAGCCGATCAGCCGGTACTCTGAGACTTTCTGCGGGTTGAACTCGACCTGGATCTTCACGTCCTTGGCGATCGGGAACAACGTCGACGAAGCGTCCTGCACCAGCACCTTCTCGGCTTCGGCCAGCGTGTCGATATAGGCGGCGGTGCCGTTGCCGTTCTGGGCGATGGTTTGCATCATCTGGTCGTTGAGGTTGCCGCGGCCGAAGCCGAATACCGACAGGAAGACGCCGCTCTTGCGCTTTTCCTCGATGATGCGCTTCAGGTCGTCATCATCGGTCTGGCCGACGTTGAAATCCCCGTCGGTCGCCAGCATCACCCGGTTGACGCCGTCCTTGACGAAGGACTTTTCCGCCAGCCGGTAGGCTTCCCGGATGCCCGCCTCGCCCGCCGTCGAGCCGCCGGGGGTAAGCGTGTCCACCGCGTTCAGGATTTTCTGGCGCTCGGAGGCCTTGGTCGGTTCGAGCACCGTGCCTGCATTGCCGGCATAGGTGACGATCGAGACCGTATCGTCGGGGCCGAGCCTGTTGACCAGCAGGCGGAACGCGGATTTCAGCAGCGGCAGCTTGTCCGGTTCGTCCATCGAGCCCGACACGTCGAGCAGGAAGACCAGATTGGCCTTCGGCTTCTCCGCTGGCTTCACGTCGTAGCCCTTGATGGCGACATGCATCAGCCTGGTGTTGGCGTTCCACGGCGTCGGCATCACGGTGATCGTGGAATTGAACGGCGTCGAAGCCTCGTCCGGGCCTTTCCAGTCATAGGGGAAGTAGTTGATCATCTCCTCGACACGCACGGTGTCGGGCTGCGGCAGCAGGCCCTCCTTTAGCGAGCGGCGCACGAAGGAATAGGAGGCCGTATCGACATCGATTGAGAAGGTCGAGACCGGGTCCTCCAGCGCCGATCGCACCGGATTGGTCTTGAAATCCTCGATGCGATCGCGGCTTTCGGCTTCCGGCTGCATGGGTTCGGGCGGCGCCGGCAGCGATGCGATGGCCTGATCCGCCATCGGCTTGCTGGCAACGCTTGGCTCAAATGCGCGGCTGCGCGCCGCATCGGCCGGTGCAGGTGCCGCCTCAAGGGCCGTGCTGCCCGCTGCGGCGCTCTCTTGGAGCACCGGCGCGCTCGCCGCCGGCGCCTCCTGCTTGGGCGTCGATTGCGGTTCGGCGGAAAGCTGCGCCGCCGCATCGGGCAATGCATTGTCGCGCGAAAGCGCATCCCGTTCGGCCTTGGCCAGCGCGTCCGCCGGTTTTTCGGCGGGTGCTGCGGTTTCGCTGACGGACTTTTGCGGCGCAGCCCCGAACGGCGCTTCCTGAAGCAGGTAGAAGGTGGCGTAGCCGGCGACCGGCAGCGCGACGAGCCCGGCAAGTGCCGGCGTTGCGATGAGTTTCCTTTGCATGATCTCACTCCAGAGCCTGGTTGCTCGTTCGGTGAGACGAACGCCGTGCCGGGTTCCTTGGCCGGCGGTGGAGGTTTTTTCGAGATTGAAGGCCTCCCGCGCGGCTTCAAGGGCGCGCGCCTTGGCTTGCGCGCTCGGCGATGGCGCCGGGCTGTTCCTTAAAACGTCGAATTCGTCGTCTTTGTTAGCCATGGTCACACTTCCCCGGCCCGGCGCATCAGCACCTTGAGCCGCTTTTTCGCTTCATGGATGTGCCAGGAAACGGTCGCTTCCGCGCAACCCATCGTTTCGGCCGCCGCGGCATGGCTGAAGCCCTCGCCATAGACCAGAACCACGGCCTCGCATTGCTTGTCCGGCAACGTCCGCACCGCGTTCCACATCGCTTCTGCGGGATCGTCGGGCAGCAGACCCGTTGCGCCGGAGACCAGCGCATGGACACCGTAGGCCTCGGTCTTGACCGCATCCCGCCTCGCCTTGCGGGCGAGATCGCGCGCCGCGTTGAGGGTCAGTGTGTAGAGCCAGCTTGTGAACGCCGCATTGCCCTTGAAGCCGCGTATGGCGCGGCCGAGCCTGATGCATACCTCCTGCGCGATATCCTCGGCGTCGGCCCGGCTACCGCACCAGCGGTAGGCGACCCGGTAGACGAAATCATAGTGACGTTCGACCAGCCTGCCGAACGCCGTCTCGTCCCCGTCGCGCGCCAGTCCGATCAACAGGCCGTCGGACGCATCGCCCTTTTCCAGCATCCCCACTTCCAGCGTCATTGCCATCATCGACATGTGAGACGAGGCGATTGTGGCGTTCCTTGGGGTGCCCGATACTTATTTTTGCGCCTGCGGCCGCCCTCGATATTTAGTCGGATAGCCCAAAAGTAAACAAAGTCTTGCCAAAGCCATAATCCGCATTCAAGCTAATGGATTGAGGGAAACATGGGTGGCAACCCCGTTTGTTTCTGCGTTGAACACACCGTCGGCTGGTCGGAGGGGCAGGAGTTGGCCCGGTCGAGACGTCGGTAGGCGTGGAGAGTTCAGTATTGCAAAGCCTGTTCGGGCGAAAATCTGCGGGTCCGGCAAAACCTCGTGCGCGCACGCAATGGCGCGCGCCTGAAAGCCGGCCGCTGCAGCTTGGAGGCGACAACAACCCGTTTCGCCGGGGTGGCAAACCGGACGCAATGACGGCCGGTTTGGGTTTGATCGCCTTGCTTGGTGTCGGTCTGCTGGCTGCCTTCGTCGTCGACCAGACCGCGAGTTCCCAGGCGGAAGCCGGGCCTCAGGCAATGGCCGAGCCCGCGCCGCAACCCGTCGAGGCCCCGGTGGCGGCGCAAGCCCGCAAACCCGAGCCACAGTCCGAAGAGAAAGCCCCGGCTCCGGTCGAGGCCACAGCCATTGCACCGGCGACCGCGCCGAGACCTGAGCCCGCGACAGCATCCCAGCCGGTACAGCCGCCGCAGGCTGCTGCCCTGCCGGTTGCCGCACCTGAGCCCGAGATCGCGGTAATCCCGTCCGACGACCCACGCTGGGCGGTTGTTGCGGCCAACAACGCGATGGCCATAGCGGCGCTCAATTCCACCACTGTGGACGGCGAGACGCTGCCGGCTCCCACCGATGTGGTCGCAGCGGCTTTCGCCGAGGCTGAGCCGCAGATCGGCGCCGGGAACGTCCCGATCCCGATGCCCAAACCGGTGGACGACCCGATCGTCACGGCCGCCGTTGCTCGCAAGGCGAAGGCAGTGCAGGTGCCGCTGCCCAGCGACCCGATCTCCGGAATCGTCCAAAGGCAGGCGCAGGCACAGACGTCCCGTCAGGTAAGGATCCGGACCGCGGTGAAAATGCGCTCGGGGCCCGCCGACGAGGCATCCGTCATCACCGTCGTGCCGGGCAACGCCACCGTCAGTCTTGTCGGATGCAAATCGTGGTGCGAAATCGTCTTCAACGACCGCCGCGGCTTCGTCTACAAGGGCTTCGTCATCAGATAGCGCGGTTCGCCCTATGGTGTGTCGAGATTGAGGTCAGGCCGAGCCATTTGCAGGCCGGCATCACCTGAATATCAACACACTGTTCCTCGGAATAATCGCGCCTCTCCCGGCGTTGGTGTGATTGACGCCAGCCCTCCGGCTGCAACGCATCATTCCAAGGGAGACACGACATGAAGACGATCGCTTTAGGGTTCGCCGCATTGCTGCTGACCTCGGCCGCCGCATTCGCCGAGGAGCCCGCCAAGGCCATGGATAGCTCGGCCGGCAAGGTCTACACCGACGCCAAGGGCATGACGCTTTACACCTTCGACAAGGACGAAGCCGGCAAGTCCAACTGCTACGACAAATGCGCCACCAACTGGCCGCCTTTCATGGCCGCCGCCGACGCCAAGGCGGAAGGCGAATGGAGCCTCGTCGAGCGCACCGACGGCACCAAGATGTGGGCCTATGAAGGCAAGCCGCTATACACCTACATCGACGACAAGAAGGCCGGCGACGTCACCGGCGAAGGCAAGGGTGGCGTCTGGCACGTCGCAAAGGCGGACTGACACGAACGCCCTCGGCGTCGATCAGTGCGGTCAATGTCGTAAGGTCTCCGGTGATTTGCCCAGCGTCTCGCAATTTCGCTGGGCTGTCGAGCACGGCTCGTGAAAACCTTTCGTGGCCTCGCGCGTTAGGCATTCTCCAGGAACCGGAGATGACCCATGCCCGCACAAGCTTCGGCCAAGGCTGCGGAACGCAAGCAGCGCATCATCCAGAAGAAGGTCGATGCCGACGATCGCCGTAAGCCCGATCGGGCCGATGGGAAGGCCATGCAGGCTGGCGCCCGAAAATATCCCGCGCCGCCCTTCCCCAGGCAGCATCACCCCAAGCCCGGCGAGGAATGGAAGATCGAACCGGCGCCGATGTACGAGGCGCCGTTCTGGATCGGCTCGAAAAAGCTCGACGGCAAGGTGGCGCTGATCACCGGCGGCGATTCCGGCATTGGCCGTGCAGTCGCCGTGCTTTTTGCCCGCGAGGGCGCCGATGTGGCTATTTCATATCTTTCGGAACACCGGGATGCCGAGGCGACGAAGCAGGCGGTCGAGAAGGAAGGCGGGCGCTGCATCCTGCTGCCGGGCGACGTCAGCCAGCGCCGCTATTGCAGAAAAGCGGTGGCCGACACCGTGAAGAAGCTCGGCCGCCTCGACGTGCTAGTCAACAACGCCGCCTTTCAGGTCCATTCAGCCGAATTCGCCGACCTCACCGAAAAACATTTCGACACCACGCTGAAGACCAATCTTTACGGTTATTTCCACATGGCGCAGGAAGCCGTGCCGCACATGAAGCCGGGTTCGGCGATCATCAACACCGGCTCCATCACAGGCATCGACGGCTCGAAGGAACTGGTCGACTATTCGATGACCAAGGGCGGCATCCACGCCTTCACCCGCGCACTCTCGGGCAACCTTGTCGGCAAGGGCATTCGGGTCAATGCGGTGGCTCCGGGGCCGGTGTGGACCCCGCTCAACCCTTCGGAAAAGGAAGCCGAGGACGTCTCCAAATTCGGCGCCAAGACACCGATGAAACGCCCAGCCCAGCCGGAGGAGATCGCGCCTGCCTATGTGTTCCTGGCCTCGCCGCAATGTTCCAGCTACATCACCGGCGAAATCCTGCCGATCATCGGCGGGTATTAGAGCATTTTGCAGCCAAATGAATTCATTTGGTGTCCGCAAAAATGCGGCAAAACAAATAGTTAGAGCGAATTACCGGTTCTGGAAGAACCGGAACCGCTCCAACGCGCGTCACGCCTTCGGCCCGGCCAGTATTCTGACCGTCCCGGGGTCCGGCTCCCCGTCGTAATATTTGTCGAGCGCGCGCAGGAAAACCTCCTCGCCGGAAGCTTCGGCGAAAAGCGTGAGGCACGACTGGAATTTCATGTCGTCGGGACTGCCGAAGATCTGGTGTGCCGAGCGCTCCCGAACTTCCAGGACATGTTCCACGCATGTCCGCAGCCGTTCGCCCAGCACTGGATGGATGAGATAAGCCCGCGCTTCGCCAATCGAGCCGATCGCGTATTTCTGCGCCATCGCACTGGAGCCCAGCCCGGCAATCTGCGGAAAGACGAACCACATCCAATGACTGGCCTTCTGCCCGCGCCGCAACTCCCCGAGCACGGTCTCGATGACGGAAGCTTGCGCCGCGACGAAGCGGTTGAGGTCGTAGGGATCGTCAGCCACTTGCTTGTACCTCAGATCAGCCCAGCGTCTCGCCGAAGAACTCCGCCAGCCGCGAGCCGCGGCAAGCGGAGAAAGCCGCCATTTGCAGGCCGGCATCACCTGAATATCAACACACTCTGGCAAATGCCGCCATGTGAAAGGCCTGAATCTCGGCGGGATAGCGATACGCCGTGCCATAGGGACAGGCGTTGCGGTCGAGGCAGCCGCGATCGCGGCATGGCGCGCCATTTTCACCGCGCACATGGCCGAGGCAATCGTCATAGGCGAATCCGGCCTCGGAATAGGCAGCTACCGGACAGGCTTTCATGCAGGGTTTTCCGACACATGCGTCGCAAAGGTGATTCTGTTTGTCAGGCGCGGGGATAGCAATCCCGGCGTCGAACAGAAGCGCCCCGCGATAGGCGTGCCAGAGGCCATATTCCGGATGCATGAGGATGCCGAGCGGCGACGGCTTCAGCCCCTCCGCCCTCATCGCCCATTGCTGGAACGGCAGATAGGGCTTGTCCGATGGCGACACCGCCCGTGCGCCGAATTTTTCCGCAACCGTCCCGATGATCACGCGGCACCATGTATCGAGCGGATTTTCGAGATCGCCGGGCCGGCTTTCCCGCCAAGCCTGAAAATGCCGCCAGTAGCCAGCGCCGGCATTGCCGACCAGCACCACGGATTTGGCGGGAAGGCCCGAAGGACCGGGCGGCGCGAACTCGCTGTCATTAAAATCGAAGCCGCCGCGCAGGATGAGACCGTGGGGCGCCAGGGCGGCTGAGATGCGTCGAGCCACATCGTCGCCGTCCGTCATTGTGGAAACGCCCGCACTCTACGTTGCCCCCCTCCCAGCCCGAGCGGGAAGGCCAAAGCTGCCAATCTCCCCCCTTGTGGGGGAGATGTCCGGCAGGACAGAGGGGGGGCGCTGTCCCGCGAACCTCACCACGATCACGCGCACGCTATCACCCCTCGCCCGGCCGCTTGAATGCGCTGCGCCAGACTTCCTTGTGAATGATGCTGGCGACTTTAGCCCCGCCTGAATCGGGCTCCCTTCAAGTGAAGGCGTCGGGCATCGATTCCTTTTTCCTGGCGATGAAATCCTTGAGCCCGTCGTCGATGCCCGGATCGAGATGTGGCGCCTCGTAGCTTTCCAGCCAGCGGCGTGCGAGTTCGTTGGCGCGCTGCGGCGCGGTCTTCTCGCCTTCCGCCAGCCACTGCTCGTAGGAATTGTTGTCGGCGATCGAGGAGCGGTAGAAGGCAGTCTGGAAATTGGCCTGCGTGTGGTCGCAACCGAGATAGTGGCTGCCTGGCCCAACCTGGCGGATGGCGTCCATCGCCTGGCCGTTTTCCGACAGGTCGACGCCCTCGGCGAATTTTTGGCTCATGCCGAGCTGGTCGATGTCCATCATGAACTTCTCGTAGCAGGAGGCCAGGCCGCCCTCGAGCCAGCCCGCCGAATGCAGCACGAAATTCGTTCCCGCAAGCAGGGTGGAGTTCAGCGTGTTGGCGCTCTCATAAGCCGCCTGCGCGTCCGGCACTTTCGACGCGCAGAGCGAACCGCCGGTGCGGAACGGCAGGCCGAGCCGGCGGGCAAGCTGTGCGGCGCCATAAGAAACCAGCGACGGCTCGGGCGTACCGAAGGTCGGCGCCCCCGATTGCATGGAGATCGAGGAGGCGAAGGTGCCGAACAGCACCGGCGCGCCGGGCCGGATCAGCTGCGTCAGCGAAGCGCCGGCAAGCACTTCGGCCAGCACCTGGGTCAGCGTGCCGGCGACGGTCACCGGGCTCATCGCGCCCGCCAGAATGAACGGCGTGACGATGCAGGCCTGATTGTTGCGGGCATAGACCTTCAGCGCGCCGAGCATGGTCTCGTCGAACACCATCGGCGAATTGGCGTTGATCAGGCTGGTCAGCACCGTGTTGTTGTCGACGAAGTCGTCGCCGAACACGATCTTGGCCATCGCCACCGTATCTTCGGCGCGCTCGGGCGCCGTCACCGAGCCCATGAACGGCTTGTCGGAATATTTGATGTGCGAATACACCATGTCGAGGTGGCGCTTGTTCACCGGCACGTCGACCGGCTCGCACACCGTGCCGCCCGAATGGTGGATCGACGGCGCCATGTAGGCGAGCTTCACGAAGTTGCGGAAATCCTCGATCGTCGCATAGCGGCGCTTTCCGTCGAGGTCGCGCACGAATGGCGGTCCGTAGACCGGCGCGAACACAGTGGCGTTGCCGCCGATCTGCACGGAGCGATCGGCATTGCGCGCATGCTGGGTGTAGAGCGATGGTGCGGTCTTCAGCAGCGAGCGCGGCAGGCCGCGCGGGAAATGCACCCGTTCGCCCTTGATGTCGGCGCCGGCCTGCTTGAAGAGCGCCAACGCCTCGGCGTCGTCGCGGAATTCGATGCCGATCTCCTCAAGCACTGTGTCGGCGTTCTTCTCGATCAGCGCCAGGCCTTCCTCGTCGAGCACCTCGTAGACCTTGATCTTGCGGTTGATGTAGGTCTGCTGGATGCCGGGGCCACCGCCCGAACGCGCCGCACGCCGTGCAGCAGCACCCCCGCTGGCGCCGCGTCCGCGCCTGCCGCCCGCCGCCGCTTCGTGATCGACTGCCGCGTTCTCGCTCATGATCTTTTTTCCCTGAAATCCGTTCGACCGCCCAACGGTCCCTCGCCGGATCGTAGCCATACACCCTATCCGAAACGGCCAGTGAGCGCCAACGCCTGTCGCAAAATCGACAAGAAGAACAACGGATTCCCGGTCGCTTTCCTTTTGCAGGAAGTCGCAAATCAGCTATGGAAGTGCAATGCTTGCAGAATAGATATTGACCTGAATTCGCGCGCCGTAAAAGTCCCGCATAAGGCGGCCACAGGAGCTTCAGAATGTCAGACGACGAGATCATCCTCTCCGAGCTTTCCGACGACGAACTCGTGCAGCAGATGCACGACGACCTTTACGACGGGCTGAAGGAAGAGATCGAGGAAGGTACGCAGATCCTGCTGGAGCGCGGCTGGGCGCCCTACAAGGTGCTGACCGAAGCCCTGGTCGAAGGCATGCGCATCGTCGGCGAGGATTTCCGCGACGGCATCCTGTTCGTCCCTGAAGTGCTGCTTTCGGCAAACGCGATGAAGGCCGGCATGTTCATCCTGCGCCCGCTGCTTGCCGCCACCGGCGCGCCGAAGCAGGGCAAGATGGTGATCGGCACTGTCAAGGGCGACATCCACGACATCGGCAAGAACCTCGTCGGCATGATGATGGAAGGCGCCGGATTCGACGTGATCGACCTCGGCATCAACAACCCGGTTGAAAAATACCTGGCCGCGATCGAGGAGCATCATCCCGACATCATCGGCATGTCGGCGCTTTTGACCACGACGATGCCCTACATGAAGGTCGTCATCGACACGATGAAGGAAAAGGGTATCCGCGACGACTACGTGGTGCTGGTCGGCGGCGCGCCGCTCAACGAGGAATTCGGCAAGGCCGTCGGCGCCGATGCCTATTGTCGCGACGCGGCTGTCGCGGTCGAGACGGCCAAGGACTTCATGAAGCGCAAGCACAACGTTCGCGCCACGGCGTGATGTCGGCGACATGAAAAAGGCCGCGTCATGCGCGGCCCCTCTCCTCGTTGGACAACGTGGCTCAGTTCTCGACGGTGTCCTCGACCGCGTTGGCGGTCGCCTTCACGTCTCTTCCCACGCCACGGACGGTATTGGCGCATGCCGCCAGCGCAACCGCGCTGATGACCAGTACCACTGGTGCTAGCCTGGACAGTTTCATGGACGGGTACTCCCTCGTTCGCTAATATCGCCCACCCAGAACGGATTTTGGGCAAAGTGGTTCCATGAAGCAATCCCGCAAGGCCGTTCATCCCCAAGGCGAAAAGCTGCTGGTCATTGCCTGCGGCATGATCGCGCGCGAGATCCTGGCCGCCAAGCAGCAGCTGGGGCTCGACCATCTCGAACTGACCTGCCTGCCGGCGGAGTTCCACTTCTATCCAGACCGCATCGCGCCGGCCATGGACGCGGCAATCGTCAAGGCCAAGGCCGAAGGTTTCGCCCACATCTTCGTCGGCTACGCCGATTGCGGCACCGGCGGCCTGCTGGACGGGATATGCGAGAAACACGGCGTCGAACGGATGGCCGGGCCGCACTGCTTCGCTTTCTATCAGGGCATGGAGGCCTACGCGAAGATCGCCGACGGCGACATGATGTCTTTCTACATGACCGATTTTCTGTGCCGCCAGTTCGAAGCGTTCTTCCTCAAGCCGCTGGGGCTCGACCGCCACCCGGAGCTGATCGCCGACTATTTCGGCAATTACGAGAAGCTTGTCTACCTCGCCCAGACCAACGACCCGGAACTGGACAAGGTAGCCGAAGACGCGGCGCGCTTGCTCGGCCTCGTCTATGAGCGGCGCTTCACCGGCTATGGCGACCTTCCCGACGCACTCCAGGCTGCCGCGCGCTCCGCATCGCTTCATGAAAGAGCCTGATTCTGCAGGCTCCTTCGCCCCATCCGGGGCATGGTCCCGAAAAATGCGCATTGGTTTTCGGGCAAAGACCACGCTGAAACAATGAGATAGAGCCGCAACATGATCCTTCGCAAACTGATTCTCGCTGCCTTTCTGGCGGCGCCCGTCACCCAGGCGCTGGCCACCGGCGAGATCCAGAACCTGATCACCCCGGCCGACGATGCCCGCCTGAAGAAATATAACGAGACGCGTAAGGAAGCACTCGCTGAAGCGAGGGCCGGCTACGCGCGGGAGGTTGCCGTTCTCGACGAGGTCGTCGCCAGGCCTGTGCTCGCCTTCGGCGGTTTCGACATGACCGGCAACTGGCAATGCCGCACCATCAAGGCCGGCGGCATCAGCCCCCTCATCGTCTACGACTGGTTCAAATGCCGGGTCACCGACGACGGCTCCGGCTGGATGCTGGAGAAGATTTCCGGTTCGCAGCGCACCAAGGGGCGCTTCTTCACCGACAATGACAAGCGGCTGACCTATCTCGGTTCGTCTTTCATCGCCGGGCAGAAGCCGAAGAAATACGGCAGCGGTCCGCAAACCGATCAGGTGGGCTACGCCTTTCGGACCGGTCCGAAAGAGTGGCGAATTGAATTTCCGGCCCCACATTACGAATCCAAGCTGGATATTCTGGAATTTCGCCGTTAGGTCCCGAGAGAGTCATCCGGTTTTCACAGGCCGGCGTTATGCGCTGGCGTCATCAACGATTAACTGGTTACCGCCACTATTGTCGTTCTGCGCCAGGGGTGGACAAGTGTGAGCGGTGCGGGAGCGCATGAGACAGGAAATGCGGGGTTTCGAGGACGGACAGATCGACGGCGCGCCAGTTAGGCGCCGGCCGCGCCGGCTTTCGCAACTCTTCGCCCAGATGGCGCGTGACGCCGACGGCCCGGTTTCGGTGGCCAGCATTCGCGACGCGCTCGGCGACCGCAGCTTCGCGGCGCTGATCGTCTTCTTCGCCGCGCTCAACATGATCCCGCTGCCGCCGCCCTCCTCGGCTATCCTCGGCCTTCCGCTGGTTATCGTGGCGGCGCAGATGATGTACGGCTCCAAGCGCGCCTGGCTTCCGCGTTTCGTCATGGACAATTCGATCTCCGCCGAAAGCTTCCGCACGGTGATGGATCGCCTGATTCCCCGCCTGATCAGCCTGGAACGCATGATCAAGCCGCGTTACTGGCCGTTCTGGCGCAAGCAGGGCGACCGCTTCATCGGCATCATGATCTTCTTGCTTGCCGTCGTCGTCACCCTGCCGATACCGCTTGGCAATTGGCTGCCGGCGTTTTCGAGCGCCCTGCTCGGCCTGGCATTGATCGAGCGCGACGGCATCCTGTTTGCCGTGGGAACCGTGGTCGGCATCGCAGCACTTGCCGTCATCGCCGCCGTGGTCGGCTCGGCGACCGCGCTGATCGGCACCCTCTGGCAGTTCTTGCCGATCTGATTGCCGCTCCGGCGGCATTCCACCTTCGCCAGCCGCATCCGCTCCCTGTCATTGCCCATTTGCGGCACGTCGCTTTTGAATGCCCGCGCGTCGTCTCATAACAAGCGGGGCAGGCGCCGTTCCGGCAATGCTGAAATTCACGAGGAGCACGAATTTATGGCCGATCTGATCGTCGTCTACTGGCGCGACATTCCCGCGCAAATCATCGTCAAGAAGGGGCGGCAGAACGCCAAGCGCGAATTGTCGCTGCGCTTCACCGAGGCGATCGACATGTGCGCGATGCGCACCGGCGCCGGCGATACCGATGCCTACCTCGCGGAGTGGCGCAAGGCCGAGCCGGTCGCGGTCGGCGACGACCTCGAAGCCGAGGCCGAGAAAGCGCTCGCCGACTTCGAAGGCAGTTACACCCGTGAGCGGCTGGTCGCTCTGGTCAAGGCAGGCGGGAAAGAGGGCAATGTCTGACTCTGTCCCGGCGGTTACCCAGGCCACACTGGTCAAGAAGGCAGCGCCCAAGAGCGACTACAAGCCGGCGGACGTGTCGCCGCAGCGGCGCGTTCAGCGCTCGTTTGCAGTCAGGCTGTGGTCGGTGCGCCATTCGCGCGCGCTGGAGTGGTTTTATGCAAAATTCGCCGACGCCTTTCTGCTCCTCCATCCCTTGTGGAAAGGCATCGGCTACGGCCGCGTCGAAGCGCCGGTGAAATTCGTCGAGAAGCACGTCAAGGGCTTCATGTTCGACTGCCGCATGTGCGGCCAGTGCGTCCTCTCCTCCACCGGCATGTCCTGCCCCATGAACTGCCCCAAGCAGTTGCGCAACGGCCCGTGCGGCGGCGTGCGCGCCAACGGAAATTGCGAGGTCGAGCCGGACATGCCGTGCGTCTGGGTGAAGGCCTGGGAAGGCTCCCGGCAGATGGTCAATGGTGACGCCATCCTCAATGTGCAGAAGCCCGTCGATCAGTCGCTGCGCGAAACTTCGGCATGGCTGCGGGTCACTGCGCAGGCCGCGGCAGCGAAGGAAGCGGCACGAACATGATCCCGAAAAGTGGAAACCGGTTTTCGGAACAGATCATGTTCCAGCAAAGAGATCGAACCGGAGCCGCCGCGTGAATCCGCCGCGTCCTCCACAAATCGACGAAAATCCGGCCGGCATCGACCTGCCGCTCGAGCCGCTGCCCGGCCACACCTCGCGCGGCCGCCTGGAGCGCGTGCTGCGCCGTGGCGAATTTGCCGTGACCACCGAACTCAACCCGCCCGACAGCGCCAATCCCGAAGACGTCTACAACCGCGCGAAAATCTTCGACGGCTGGGTCGACGCTATCAACGCGGTCGACGCTTCCGGCGCCAATTGCCACATGTCGTCGGTGGGCATCTGCGCACTGCTCACCCGCATGGGCTATGCGCCCATCATGCAGATCGCCTGCCGCGACAAGAACCGCATCGCCATCCAGGGCGACGTGCTCGGCGGTGCGGCCATGGGCGTGGCCAACATGCTCTGCCTCACCGGCGACGGCGTGCAGGCCGGCGACCAGCCCGGCGCCAAGCCAGTGTTCGACCTCGATTCCATGTCGCTGCTCGAAACCATCCGCATCATGCGCGACAACGGCAAGTTCCTGTCCGGGCGCAAGCTGACGACGCCGCCGCAATTGTTCCTGGGAGCGGCGGTGAACCCTTTCGCGCCGCCTTTCGATTTCCGGCCAATCCATCTCGGCAAGAAGATCGCCGCCGGCGCGCAGTTCGTGCAGACGCAATATTGCTTCGACGTGCCGATGTTCCGCACCTTCATGCAGCGCGCCCGCGATCTCGGCCACACCGAAAAGGTCTTCATCCTGTGCGGCGTCGGGCCGCTTGCTTCCGCCAAGACGGCAAAATGGATCCGCTCCAACGTGCCGGGCATTCATATTCCCGATGCGATCATCAAGCGGCTCGAAGGCGCTGAGGACCAGAAGGCCGAAGGCAAGCGGCTTTGCATCGACATCATCAACGAGGTGAAGGAAATCGCAGGCGTTTCAGGCGTCCATGTGATGGCCTACCGCCAGGAGGAATATGTCGCCGAGATCGTCGATGAATCGGGCGTGCTGAAGGGCCGCCAGCCCTGGAAGCGCGAAGTCCGCGCCGACGACCGGCTTGTCGCCGACCGCCTCGACCATCTGCTGCATGACAATGTCACCGAAACCCAGGTCGACATGGTGAAAACCGCGCACTGAGCATTCCGCTCTGAGCGCACCGCTTGATCGAAACCAGAAACGATATAAAGAAGTCTTTATATCTTACGGAGAACTTCATGACCCGCACGATTGTCGCCTCGGCGACCAGAGAGATCATCATCGGTTTCGACCAGCCCTTCTGCGTGATCGGCGAACGCATCAACCCGACCGGCCGCAAGAAGCTGGCGGCCGAGATGGTTGCCGGCAATTTCGAAACTGTCATCAAGGACGCGCTGGAACAGGCCGCCTGCGGCGCCACCATGCTCGACGTCAACGCCGGCGTCACCGCTGTCGACCCCAACGCCACCGAGCCTGCATTGCTCGTGCAGACGCTGGAGATCGTGCAGAACCTCGTCGACCTGCCGCTGTCGATCGACAGTTCCGTCACCGCGGCCATCGAGGCGGCGCTGAAGGTCGCCAAGGGCCGGCCGCTGGTCAACTCCGTCACCGGCGAGGAGGAAAAGCTCGAAGCCATCCTGCCGCTGGTCAAGAAATACAATGTGCCGGTCGTTGCCATTTCCAACGACGAGACCGGCATTTCGATGGACCCGGACGTGCGTTTCGCGGTCGCCAAGAAGATCGTCGAGCGCTGCGCCGACCACGGCATCCCCGCGCATGACGTCGTCGTCGATCCGCTGGTCATGCCGATCGGCGCGCTGGGCGACGCCGGCCGCCAGGTGTTCGCGCTGCTGCGCCGCCTGCGCGAGGAGTTGAAGGTCAACACCACCTGCGGCCTCTCCAACATCTCCTTCGGCCTGCCGCACCGCCACGGCATCAACGCCGCCTTCATCCCGATGGTGATCGGCGCCGGCATGACCTCGGCGATCATGAATCCGGTGCGGCCGCAGGAAATGGAAGCCGTGCGCGGCGCCAATGTGCTGAACGGCACCGACGAGAACTGCACCACCTGGATCAAGACATACAAGGACTACAAGCCGGCCGAAGGCGGCCACCCGGTTGCCGCACCGGTTGCAGTCAACGCACCTGGCGAAGCCGCCAACAACGGTCGCCGTCGGGGCGGCCGCGAGGCCCGGATGGCAAGGGGATAATATTGTGGTGCGTCCTTCGAGGCTCGCCTTCGACAAGCTCAGGCTCGCACCTCAGGATGAGGACGGTTGGCGCCGTTCGCATGCAAGGTCCTGCCACCACGCCTCCATCCTTGGGACAGGCAGCAAAAACGGTCCTCATCCTGAGGTGCGAGCGAAGCGAGCCTCGAAGGACGCACCCCTACTTCGGCATCAGGTGGCTTCGTCGAGAAAGCTCAGGCAGCGCTTCGTAGGCAAGCGCGATGAGCGCCTCTTTCTTTCGCCGCGACCACCCCTTGATCTGGCGCTCCCGTGCGATGGCATCGAGGATGCGGTCGTAGGATTCGGTGAACACCAGAACCACCGGCCTGCGTTTTGCGGTGTAACTGTCGATGGGAAGGTTGTTGTGCTCCCACACCCGAGCTTCGACCTCCTGTTTTGTCGATCCGACGTGGTAGGAATCGTCGGCGCAACGAAGAATGTAGACGGTCATCTCGAATTGCATGAACGTGTTCCCCCAAAGCGAACGCTCATCCGGGAGTTAGTCTATCCAAAGCGGCGTCAAAATACAGAGGCGCGCCCTTCGAGGCTCGCCTTCGACAAGCTCAGGCTCGCACCACAGGATGAGCGAGGTTTGAGCGCGTCACGCCAAGCTCTGAAATGCCGGCGCAGCAGAATTTGGGTGACGTCTGGCACCGGTCTCCCTCATCCTGAGGTGCGAGCCCGCACATACGTAGAAACATTGGCTGCACATCGGACGGGCGAGCCTCGAAGGACGCACAACTAACATGAATCCGCCCGCCAACATCACCGACCCCCTCGTCCTGTTCATGCCATCGGGCAAGCGCGGGCGCTTTCCGAAGGGCACGCCGCTGCTCGACGCCGCGCGTTCGCTCGGCGTCTATGTAGAGAGCGTCTGCGGCGGGCGCGCCACCTGCGGCCGCTGCCAGATCGAGGTGCAGGAAGGCAATTTCGCCAAGCACAAGATCATTTCGGCGCTCGACCACATCTCGCCCAAGGGCCCGAAGGAAGAGCGCTACGAGCGCGTGCGCGGCCTGCCGGATGGCCGCCGCCTTTCCTGCTCGGCCACCGTCCAGGGCGACCTCGTCATCGACGTGCCCCAAGACACCGTCATCAACGCGCAGGTGGTGCGCAAGGCGGCCACCGACCGCGTCATCGAGCGCAACGCCGCCGTCCAGCTCTGCTATGTCGAGGTCGAGGAACCCGACATGCACAAGCCGCTCGGCGACCTCGACCGGCTCAAGGTGGCGCTTGAGACTGACTGGGGCTGGAAGGACCTGCTGATCGCCCCGCACCTCATCCCGCAGATCCAGAAGATCATGCGCACCACGTTGCCGGACCAGCCTCCCGTGTCGCCCGGCAAATGGGGCGTCACCGCCGCCATCCACCGCGACATGGATTCCTCGCGGCCCTTCATCATCGGCCTGTTTCCCGGCCTGAAGAACGAAGCCTACGGCATCGCCTGCGACATCGGCTCGACCACCATCGCCATGCATCTGGTGTCGCTGCTGTCGGGCCGCATCGCCGCCTCGTCCGGCACCTCAAACCCGCAGATCCGCTTCGGCGAGGATCTGATGAGCCGCGTTTCCTACGTGATGATGAACCCGGACGGCCGCGAGGCGATGACCAAGGCGGTGCGCGAGGCCGTCAACACGCTCATCGGCAAGGTCTGCGAGGAAGGCAATGTCGACCGCCACGACATTTTCGACTGCGTCTTCGTCGGCAACCCGATCATGCACCACCTGTTCCTCGGCATCGACCCGACCGAACTCGGCCAGGCGCCGTTCGCGCTCGCCGTGTCGGGTTCGCTGCAGTTCTGGGCGCATGAGATCGATATCGACGTCAATCGCGGCGCGCGGCTCTACACGCTGCCGTGCATCGCCGGCCATGTCGGCGCCGATGCCGCCGGCGCGACGCTTTCCGAAGGCCCATACCGGCAGGACAAGATGATGCTGCTGGTCGATGTCGGCACCAACGCCGAGATCATCCTGGGTAACAGCACCCGTGTAGTGGCGGCCTCCTCGCCGACCGGCCCGGCCTTCGAGGGCGCGGAGATTTCGTCGGGCCAGCGCGCTGCGCCCGGCGCCATCGAGCGCGTGCGCATCGATCCGCAAACGCTGGAACCCAAGTACCGCGTCATCGGCGTCGACAAATGGTCGGACGAGGAAGGCTTCGAGGAGGAATCCTGGACCACGGGCGTCACCGGCATCTGCGGCTCCGCCATCATCGAGGTGGTCGCCGAAATGTATCTTTCCGGGATCATCTCCGAGGACGGCGTCGTCGACGGTTCGCTGATGGCCAAAAGCCCGCGCATCGTCCAGAATGGCCGCACCTTCTCCTACCTGCTGCGCGAGGGGCGCCAGGGCGAGCCGCGCATCACCGTCACCCAGAACGACATCCGCGCCATTCAACTCGCCAAGGCGGCGCTTTATGCCGGCGTCAAGCTCCTGATGGAAAAGCAGGGCGTCGAGACGGTCGACACCATCCGCTTCGCCGGCGCCTTCGGCTCCTTCATCGATCCGAAATACGCCATGGTGCTCGGCCTGATCCCGGATTGCGATCTGGCCGAGGTCAAGGCGGTCGGCAATGCCGCCGGCACCGGTGCGCTGATGGCGCTGCTCAACCGCGACCATCGCCGTGAGATCGAGAAGGAAGTGGCCCGCATCGAGAAGATCGAGACGGCGCTCGAGCCGAATTTCCAGCAGCTCTTCATCAACGCCATGGCGATGCCCAACAAGGTCGACCCGTTCCCGAAACTGTCCGAACAGGTGAAATTGCCGCCGCGCAAGTCGGCCGGCGAGGACGGCGCCGCCGGAGATGCTACGCCGCGCCGTCGCTCCCGCGAGGACCGCGCCGCCCGCCGTAACCGCGACTGAAGGTCAGGCGACCACGTTCCTTCGCCCAGTCCTTACGGCAGAGCATCGCATATAGTTGGTCGACCCCCACTCCGGTTTGCTTTGCAAACCACCTCTCCCCCGCTCGACGGGGGAGAGGAAGCGCCGGCCGCTATGCCGGGCTCCCTTCCTCTCCCTCCGGAGGGGGGAGAGGTGGCCCGAAGGGCCGGAGTGGGGGAAGACAGAACCCATATGCGATCACTCCGCCCGCAGAAGAGGAGGGTTCGGCGGGACAGGGGGGCGTCCGCTCCGATGCAAACTGCCCGCGAAATCCACCTACTCGCAGAACTTGACCCATTCATCCTGCGGGGCGCGTTCGGTGCGCAGGCTGTTTTCCGGCTTCGACGTGTCCTCGTAGCCAAGCGCCATGCCGCACACCACGATCTCCTCGTCGGGAATGCCGAGCACCGGGCGGATCTGGTTGTGATAGGGAGCGAACGCCGCCTGCGGGCAGGTATGCAGTCCCCTCGCCCGCGCCGCCACCATGATGTTCTGCAGGAACATGCCGTAGTCGATCCACGAGCCCTGGTTCAGCCGGCGGTCGATGGTGAAGATCATGCCCACCGGCGCATCGAAGAACACGAAATTGCGGTCATGCTGCTCACGCATCTGGTCGACGTCGCGCCGCCCGATGCCGAGCGCGCCATAGAGGTCGAACCCCACCTTGCGGCGGCGCGCGTAATACGGCTCGAAGAACTGGTCGGGATAATATTTGTATTCGTCCCACTTGGCCTTTTCGGCGCGGATGCCGGAGTTCATCACCGCGTCGGTGATGCGCTGCTTGACCTCGCCCTTGGTCACATAGACGCGCCAGGGCTGCATGTTGGTGCCGGACGGAGCGCGCGCCGCTACATCGAGTATTTCGCGGACCGTCGCATCATCCACCGGATCGGGCAGAAAGGCGCGCACCGAACGCCGCGAAACGATCGCCTCGTCGACGATAGCCGCCTCGTTCGACCTCGCGGTCTGTTTATTGCGTGAAAGCATCAAAAAGTCCTTCCCGGTTTCCGGGGCTCCAGAGCCGGCGCAAAGCGCCGCTTCGGTTTTTTCTGGCTTTGCACCAGCCGCCCGTTTCCCGCAAGCAAATCTTGGCACAGACCGGATTTCGCTTGAATTTTCCGGCGGACTCGGCTTCCGTGAAATTCCAAACGAAATTTTCATGAGAGAGCCGTGCCCCTGCCTGCCGAACGAGCGCCCGACGAGACGCCTTCAAGCGACCAGCTGCTGGCGCGCGACATCCGTGCCTTGCGCAAATCGCGCGGTCTCACCCTTGCGGAAGTTGCTCTGCGGCTCGGCCGCTCGGTGGGCTGGATGAGCCAGGTCGAGCGCGGCCTGTCCACCCCCTCGATCGCCGACCTGCGGGCCTTCGCCGACATTTTCGCGGTGCCGATCAGCCTGTTCTTCGGCCACGAGGTGCCCAACGAGCATGAACGCGGCGTCATCGTGCGGGCAGGCCGCCGCCGCTCGCTGGGCTCCAGCGATTCCGGTCTGGTCGAGGAACTGCTGTCGCCCGATCTCGGCGGCAGCTTCGAGGTGCTGCGCTCGGAGTTCGCGCCGGGCGCTGAATTGCAGTCGGTGGCGCACCGGCCGACCGAGGAAGCCGGCTATCTCGTCTCTGGTGTCTTCGATATCGAGATCGACGGCGTCTGGCACAGCCTGTCGGCCGGCGACAGCTTCCGCTTCGACAACAAGCCGTTCCGATGGAAGAACCCGGGCAGCGAACCGGCCGTCGTCATCTGGGTGGTTTCACCGCCGGTTTATTGAGGGATTGATGCAAGTCTTGACGGATCTGCCCGACCTTTTACCCCCACCCCCAACCCCTCCCCACAAGGGGAGGGAGACAGTTTTGCCGCCAGTTTCGCTCGAGATCGCCAAGCTTGGAGCAAGAGGGCAACACCGCAAAGTTCCCCTCCCCCTTGTGGGGAGGGGTTAGAGGTGGGGGTCGCTTCGGGAGTTGGGGTGCTTCAAATAGGAACCGGTTTTTATGGCTGAACTCCCCTCTTCCGCACGCGTGGTCATCATCGGCGGCGGCGCCGTCGGCGTCTCCTCGCTTTACCATCTTGCCAAGGCCGGCTGGACCGACTGCGTGCTTCTCGAAAAGAACGAGCTCACGTCGGGTTCGACCTGGCATGCCGCCGGCAACGTGCCGACCTTTTCGTCGTCCTGGTCGCTGATGAACATGCAGCGCTATTCGACCGAGCTCTACCGGGGCCTGGCGAAAGAAGTCGACTATCCGATGAACTATCATGTCACCGGGTCGCTGCGGCTGGCGCACAGCAAGGAGCGCATGCAGGAATTCCAGCGCGCCAAAGGCATGGGCCGCTACCAAGGCATGGACATCGACGTGGTCGGCCTCGACGAGATCAAGGCGCGTTATCCCTTCATCGAGACTCACGACCTGGAAGGCGCGCTCTACGACCCGAGCGACGGTGACATCGACCCGGCGCAGTTGACCCAGGCATTGGCCAAGGGCGCCCGCGACATGGGCCAGAAGATCGTGCGCTTCTGCCCGGTCACCGGAGTGCGCCGGGAAAACGGCGAGTGGATCGTCGAGACGCCGCAAGGCGAGATCCGCTGCGAGTATGTCGTCAACGCCGCCGGCTACCGCGCCCGGGAAGTCGGCAAGCTGTTCGGCCGCGACATCCCGATGATGGTGATGAGCCATCAGTACATATTGTTCGACGAAATCCCGGAACTCGCCGCCTGGTCGCGGGAAGCGGGCGCAAAACTGCCGCTTCTGCGAGATGTCGACACCTCCTACTACCTGCGCCAGGAAAAGAACGGCATGAATCTCGGGCCTTACGAGAGGAATTGCCGCGCCCATTGGGCGACCCATAACGACCCCATGCCGGACGATTTTTCGTTCCAGCTCTTCCCCGACGATCTCGACCGGCTGGAGTGGTATCTGAACGACGCCACCGCCCGGGTGCCAATCCTCGGCACCGCGGGCCTGTCGAAAGTCATCAACGGCCCGATCCCCTATGCGCCGGACGGCAACCCGCTGATCGGGCCGATGCCGGGCGTGCCCAACGCCTTCGAAGCCTGCGTCTTCACCTTCGGCATCGCCCAGGCTGGCGGCGCCGGTAAGGTGCTGGCCGAGTGGGTCACCCAAGGCCAGACCGAGTGGGATATGTGGTCCTGCGACCCGCGCCGTTTCACGACATTCGCCGCCGACCACGACTATGCCGTCGCCAAGGGCATGGAAGTCTACGGCCACGAATACGCCATCCAGTTTCCGCGCCACGCCTGGCCGGCCGCCCGCGACCGCAAGCTCTCGCCGCTCCACGAGCGCATGAAGGCGCTGGGCGCTCAGTTCAACGCCTACAACGGTTGGGAGCGCGCCACCTGGTTTGCGCAAGCCGGCGACGACACGTCGGAACAGTCCACCCAGACCTTCGCCCGGTCAGGGCCGTGGGAGAAACGCATCCGCGAGGAATGCCTGGCGGTGCGCGACGCCGCCGGCATTCTGGATCTGCCCGGCTTCTCGCGCTTCCGATTGAGAGGTCCGGGCGCGCGCGACTGGCTGTCGACCATGGTCACCGGCATTGTGCCGAAACCGGGCAAGATCGGCCTCGGCTATTTCGCCGATGACAAGGGCCGCATCGTCACCGAAATGTCGATCATCGCGCATGAGGAAGACACTTTCGTGTTGATCACGGCCGCCGTTGCCGAATGGCACGACTTCGAATGGTTGCGAAATCACCTTCCGGACGACACCCGGATCGATCTCAGCATCGCCACCGACGAACTCTCATGTCAGATACTCGCCGGGCCAAATTCCCGCGACATCCTGGCCGAAGTCTGTGGCGCCGATCTGTCGCTGCCGTGGCTGACACATCAGTCGACCGAGATAAAGGGACGCTGGTGCCATCTCGTGCGCGTCTCCTTCGCCGGCGAGCTCGGCTGGGAAATCCACACTAGGGTGGGAGACACCGCCGCCATATTCGATGCCGTCTGGGCGGCGGGCCAGAAGCATGGGCTCAAGCCTTTCGGCATGTGGGCGCTGGATTCGCTCAGGCTGGAAAAGGGCTACCGCGCCTGGAAGGGCGACCTCTCCACCGACTACACCATCCTGCAAGGCGGGCTGGAACGCTTCGTCAAATGGGACAAGCCGGAGTTCCGCGGCAAGGCGGCACTACTCGGCGAAAAACAGCAGGGCGTGAAAAAACGCTTCGTCACGCTGGTGGTCGAAGCCGGCGAACATGATGCGCCCTATATGTCGACGCTCTGGCATGACGGAAAGATCGTCGGCGAAACCACGTCAGGAGGTTTCGGCTACCGGGTGGACAAATCGATCGCGCTCGGCATGATCCGCGCGGACCTGGCAGAGCCCGGCACGAGGGTCGATGTCGAAATCTTCGGGGAGAATTTTCCGGCGGTCGTGCAGGAAGACAGGCCTTTGTGGGACCCGCAGAATGCAAGATTGAGAGCGTAAGCATGAACAGCCGGACCTTGGGCACTGCTCCTAAGAGGCCGCGCCAACCTCTGGAAATGCCAATTCAACGATTGAAAGACTGAACCCATGCCCCGTCCCTCTTCGCGCATTTCCGGCATCACGCCTTCCGGCAAGGATGGCTGGGAGGTGCATTTCGCCGCGATGAGCCGCCACCAGGCCGGCGAGAAGATCATCATGCTGTCGGTCGGCGATCATGATTTCGACACGCCATCCGAAACGGTCGAGGCCTGCGTCACCGCCGTGCGCGGTGGTTTCCACCACTACACCCAGCTTGCCGGCATTCCCCGGCTGCGCGAGGCGATGGCGAAAATTTCAACCCGCGCCACCGGCGTACCAACCTCGGCCAATGAGATCATTGCCACGCCCGGCGGCCAGGCCGCCCTCTATGCGGCGGTGCAGGCCGTGCTCGATCCCGGCGGCCATGCCATCGTCGTGGCGCCCTATTATGCCACCTACCCCGGAACCTTCCGCGCCGCCGGCGCCGGCTTCACCGTCGTGGAGACGGTTGCCGAAGACGGCTTCCAGCCGCGCGCCGAGGCGATCCGCAAGGCGCTGCAGCCCAACACCCGCGCCATTCTCATCAACACGCCAAGCAATCCGACGGGCGCGGTGTATACCCGCAAGTCGCTCGAAGGCATCGCCGATATCTGCCGCAAGAACGATCTCTGGCTGCTTTCCGACGAGGTCTACTGGACGCTCGGCGGTGGCGAACACCTGTCGCCCCGCGCCCTGCCCGGCATGGCCGAGCGCACGCTGGTCATCAACTCGATGTCGAAGAGCCACGGCATGACCGGCTGGCGCATCGGCTGGCTGACCGGACCCGAAGACATCGTCGCACTTTTGATAAGCCTCAATGTGGTGACCACCTACGGCCTGACCGATTTCGTCTCGCGGGCGGCGGCCGAAGCTCTCGAACAGGGCTACGGCGTCAAGGAGATCGCGGAACGTTACGCCAGCCGCCGAAAACTTTGGCTGGACGAAATGCACGGGCTGAACAATGTCGTGGTGCGCGGCTCCGAAGGCGGCATGTACGCCATGCTCGACATCCGCGCCGTCGAACCGGACTGCGAGAAATTCGCCTGGGCATTCCTCGACACCGAAAACGTCGCGGTGATGCCGGGCTCAAGCTTTGGCGAAGCGGCAGCCGGCCATATCCGCGTCAGCCTTTGCCAGTCCGAGGACGTGCTGAAGGAAGCAGCGACGCGCCTGAAGCGTTTCGTGGCGAATTACGCAACCATCACCCAGAGCAAATCCGCATGACCCCACTGCCGCAAAAAGCCCGCGCCGTCATCATCGGCGGCGGCGTTTCCGGCTGCTCTGTCGCCTACCACCTGGCCAGGCTCGGGTGGACCGACATCGTGCTTCTGGAGCGCAAGCAGCTCACCTCCGGCACCACCTGGCACGCGGCCGGGCTGATCGGCCAGTTGCGCGCCTCGCAAAACATGACGCGGCTGGCCAAATATTCGGCCGACCTCTACGTCAGGCTGGAGGAGGAAACCGGCGTCGCCACCGGCATGCGTCAGGTCGGCTCGATCACCGTGGCGCTGACCGAGGAGCGCAAGCACGAGATCTATAGGCAAGCGTCCCTCGCCCGCGCCTTCAACGTCGATGTCCGCGAGGTTTCTCCGAGCGAAGTCAAGGAGATGTACCCGCATCTCAATGTGTCCGACGTGGTCGGCGCCGTTCACCTGCCGCTCGATGGCCAGTGCGATCCCGCCAACATTGCGATGGCGCTCGCCAAGGGCGCGCGCCAGCGCGGCGCAAGGATCGTCGAGAACGTGAAGGTGACGAAGGTTCACGCCAGGGATGGCCGCGTCAGCGGCGTTTCCTGGGCGCAGGGCGACGAGCAGGGCACCATCGAAACCGACATCGTCGTCAACTGCGCCGGCATGTGGGCGCGCGAACTCGCCGGACAGAACGGCGTCACCATCCCGCTGCATGCCTGCGAGCATTTTTATCTTGTCACCGAGGCGATACCCGGCCTCTCCCGCCTGCCCGTGCTGCGGGTGCCGGACGAGTGCGCCTATTACAAGGAAGACGCCGGCAAGATGATGCTCGGCGCCTTCGAGCCGGTCGCCAAGCCGTGGGGCATGGACGGCATCCGCGAAGACTTCTGCTTCGACCAATTGCCGGAAGACATGGACCATTTCGAGCCGATCCTGGAAATGGGCGTGAACCGCATGCCGATGCTGGCCACCGCCGGCATCCACACCTTCTTCAACGGCCCGGAGAGTTTTACCCCCGACGACCGCTATTACCTCGGCGAAGCGCCCGAACTCGGCGGCTACTGGGTGGCGGCGGGCTACAATTCGATCGGCATCGTCTCATCCGGCGGCGCCGGCATGGCGCTGGCGCAGTGGATCCACGACGGCGAGGCGCCGTTCGACCTGTGGGAGGTCGATATCCGTCGCGCCCAGCCCTTCCAGAAGAATCGCCGCTATCTCAGGGAACGCGTTTCCGAAACGCTCGGCCTGCTCTACGCCGACCATTTCCCCTACCGCCAGATGGCGACGTCGCGCAATGTCAGGCGATCCCCCTTGCACGAGCACCTGAAGGCGCGCGGCGCGGTGTTCGGTGAAGTCGCGGGCTGGGAGCGCGCCAACTGGTTCGCGAAAGAGGGCCAGGAGCGCGAGTACCAATATTCCTGGAAGCGGCAGAACTGGTTCGGCAACCAGCGCGACGAACATCTCGCCGTCCGCAACGGCGTCGGCCTGTTCGACATGACCTCGTTCGGCAAGATCAGGATCGAAGGCCGCGACGCGCTATCCTTCCTGCAGCGCCTGTGCGCCAACGACATGGACGTGGCGCCCGGAAAAATCGTCTACACGCAGATGCTGAACAGCAAGGGCGGCATCGAAAGCGACCTCACCGTCTCGCGCTTGTCGGAAACGGCCTTCCTCGCCGTCGTGCCCGGCGCCACCTTGCAGCGCGACCTCGCCTGGCTGCACAAGCATCTTGGCGACGAATTCGTCGTCATCATCACCGATGTCACGGCAGCCGAAAGCGTGCTTTGCCTCATGGGGCCGAACGCGCGGAAGCTGATGCAAAAAGTCAGTCCCAACGATTTTTCCAACGTCAAAAATCCGTTCGGCACCTGGCAGGAGATCGAGATCGGCATGGGGCTCGCCCGCGCCCATCGTGTCACCTACGTCGGCGAGCTCGGCTGGGAGCTTTATGTGTCGACCGACCAGACGGCGCATGTGTTCGAGGCGCTGGAGGAAGCCGGCAAGGAACTGGGCCTCAAGCTCTGCGGCCTGCACACGCTGGACTCCTGCCGCATCGAAAAGGCTTTCCGCCATTTCGGCCACGACATCACCGACGAGGATCATGTTCTGGAAGCCGGTCTCGGCTTTGCCGTGAAGACCGGCAAGGGCGACTTTCTCGGTCGCGACGCGGTGCTGCGCAAGAAGGAAACTGGCCTCGACCGCCGCCTCGTGCAATTCCGCCTCACCGATCCCGAACCGCTGCTCTTCCACAACGAGGCGATCGTGCGCGATGGAAAAATCGTCGGCACGATCACGTCAGGCAATTACGGCCACCATCTCGGCGGCGCCATCGGGCTTGGCTACGTTCCCTGCGAGGGACAGACCGAAGCCGACGTGCTCGCCTCTTCCTACGAAATCGAAATCGCCGGCGAACGGTTCGCAGCACATGTCTCGTTGAAGCCGATGTACGACCCCAAGGCCGAGCGGGTCAGGATGTAGCGGCGCCCTTTCCTTCTCCCCGTTTACGGGGAGAAGGTGGCCCGAAGGGCCGGATGAGGGGCAGCGCGAACGTCTGAGGGCTTGGGTAGCCCCTCACCTGCCTGCCGGCATCCTCTCCCCATAAAGCGGGGAGAGGAAAACCCTCAAAACCGCTCCAGCTTCCGCTTCACCTTGCCCAGAAACGCCGCGCGTGTCTGCGGCGTCGAGGCGTCCATCAGGTAGTGCGCCAGAAACAATGTCTTGCAGCGCCTGGCGCACAGCGCGCGAATGCCGCGCAGGATGGTTTTGCGGCCGGGATGGCCGACCAGATGCGACCACCACAGCGGCGCGCCGCAGGTGGTGACCACGGCGATCTTCGAGACTTGGGTCATCAGCGGCTCGATCGAGCCGTCGCCCCGCAGCTTGAACGCCACGTCGGGCGCCCACACACGGTCGAGCCAGCCCTTCAGCATCGCCGGTAACCCATACCACCAGGTCGGGTAGACGAAGACGATCATCTCGGCCCATTTCAGGTGGCCGATATGGGTCTGCAGCGCCGGGTCGGCAGGGGCCGCCAGATTGTAGATCCGCCGCTCGTCGCCCCACATCACCGGATCGAACTTTTCCGCATAAAGGTCGATCAGCCGCGCCTCGCATCCCTTCGCCGCAACTGCCTCCAGCACGGTGTCGCGCAAGGCGGCGCAAAAGCTGTCCTGCAGGGGATGGCAATAGACGATCAGCACTCGCATCAGAATGCATCCATCGCTGCCGCCACCTTCGCCATGAATTTCTGCCGCGAACGGTCGGTCGACAGGTTCATCGAATAATGCGCGAGATAGGAGACCGGCGCGCCGGGCTTGATCGTGGCGCGCAGCGCACGCTTCACCAGCCTGCGCGGCGGATCGCCCATCAGCATGGCGCGAAAGCGGCTGCCGCCATAGCTCGTCACCGCCGCGAGCTTGCGGATGCCGTGGAGCGAGGGAACCACCGCGCCGTCCACCAGCTTGAACGACACTCCCGGCAGGAAGACGCGGTCGAAAAAACCTTTCAGAATGGCCGGATAGCCGTAATTCCACACCGGAAACACGAGCACCAGCGCCTCCGCCCTGCGCAGCCGCTCGACATAAGCGTGGATGCCTGCGGCATTGGCCGGCACATCGTGATAGGCAAGCCGCTCGGCGCGGGTCATGCGCGGATCGAAATTTTCGGCGTAGAGATCGCAGACATCGACCGCATGGCCCCTGGCAGTCAGACGCTCGACCGCGAGGTCACGCAGCGCCGTGCAGAAACTGGTTTCGACGGGATGCGCATGAAGGACGAGGATATTCACATGTCGCCCCGTCAGCTCGCCTTCTGCAGGCCCTTGAACAGGAACGTCTTGCCGCTGCGATAATCGTAGTCCGGGTTTTCCCAGGCGATCATCTTGCCGGGGTTGAGCAGGCCTTGGGGGTCCGCCTCGCGTTTGAAGGCAAGCTGGATGTCGTCGGTCTGCTTCATGCCGCCCTCCTCCAGCGTGTAGCGGTGCGGGTTGAAGATCGGGCAGCCATTCTCCTCGAACAGCCTCACGATCTCGTCGAGGCGCTCCTCGGTGGTGAAGCGCACCAGGTTCAGGCCGAAGCAGGTGATGTTGCCGTCGAAGCGCACGAATTCGAGGTGCGAAAACACCTCGCCGGGAAACATCCCGTCCATCTTTTCGACCAGCGCAAGATGGTTGGGGAACGGGTAGAGCGACTGCAGGTAGGTGATCGACGGATCGACCCGCAGCGCCCGGAGCGTCGTGTGGTTCCAGGCTAGTTCATAGGCCGGCGGCAGACCCTTCCTGTCGTCATCGCTCGCCGTCGCGGCGTTGAAGGCGACCGCGCCGCCCTCGCGGCGGGTGAAGGCCAGGAAGGCATCGAGCGCATGCGGCGCCACCATCACGGCGACGATGCTCTGCCCCTCGGCGAAAAACTTGCTGTGGCGCTTGAAGTAGAGCTGCGGCACGGGTGCGGCGATCGGCGTGATCAGCTTGGTGAGCAGGCCGTCCTGGCAGGCAAGCGCGTTGCCATAGCGCGCTGCCCCCATGAATGTGTCGAAGCCCACGATAACGTCGACCCAGTCGTATGCCGCCGTCAGCGGCATCTCCACTTCTGTGATGATGCCGTTGGTGCCGTAGGCGTGGGTCACCTTGTGCAAATCCTCGCCGGTGAGTTCCAGCACCTTGGGTCGGGCCTCCATGGTGACGACGCGCAGCCTCAGCACATTGCCGAAATCGCGCAACCCGCCGAAATTGATCGAACCGACGCCCCCCGAACCGCCGGCGATGAAGCCGCCGATCGAGGCCGTGTTGTAGGTCGAGGGGTGGATACGCAGTTCCTGGCTCGAATGTGCCCGCGTCGCCCGGTCGATGTCGGCGAGGATGGCGCCGGGGCCGGTCACGACCCGGCCTGGCGAAATCGCCTTGATCTCGTTCATCTCGGCCAGCGACAGCACGACGCCGCCCGAAAGCGGCATCGCCTGTCCGTAATTGCCGGTGCCGGTGCCGCGCGGCGTCACCGGAATGCCGAGCCTGTGGCAGGCGGCGAGCACGCGGATCACCTCGGCCTCGCTTTTCGGCGAAACGATCAGGTCGCCGGTAACATGGTCGAGCTGGCGCTTCAGCACAGGGCTGTACCAATAGAAGTCGCGGCTCTTCTGCTGGACGATCTTTTCGTTGTCCTCGATCTTCATGCCGTCGAGTTCACGCTTCAGCGCCAAAAGATCCATCATTCCACCATCAGGTCGTCGAGTTCGGCATAGTCGGGAATGTCGCGCGCGATCGCCTGGCCAGCGCGCACGACGATGCGGTCATGTTCCGGCCGCGACAGGAGTTCGGTCCAGCTCCGGCCCTTGAAGACAATGAAATCGGCCGCCCCGCCGCTCGCCAGCACGCCCGTCCCGTCGAGCCGCATCACTGCTGCCGGCGTGGCGGCGATTGTCTTGGGCCAGTCGCCGACCGGGTGGTCGAAATGCAGGATACGGGTTGCCATGCGGTAGACCTCCAGCATGTCGAGATCGCCATAAGCGTAGAACGGGTCGCGCGTGTTGTCGGAGGCGACGGCGACCGGGATGCCCCGCGCCTTCATTTCATGCAGCAGCGTGACGCCACGCCAGCGCGGAGTGGTGGCGTCGTGGCGCCGGTCCTGCAGATAGAGATTGCACATCGGCAAGGACACGACGGCGATGCCAGCGTGCGCCACCTTGTCCAGCGTATCCAGCACATCGAGGTCGGGCTGCCGCGACAGCGAGCAGCAGTGGCCGACCAGTATCTTTCCGTCGAAACTGTTCCACAACGCCGCTTCGGCGATCTTCTTCAGCGAAATCGCCGACACCGCGTCCGTCTCGTCGGCGTGGAAATCGAGATCGAGCCCGTGCTCCATTGCGGCTGCGAAGATGCGGTCGAGCAGCTCCTCCAGGTCGGGCACCATGTAGGTGACCGCGCCGAGCACGCCGCCCGCCGCCGCGACTTGGCTGACGAGGCCTGCGAACCATTTCTTGTCGCGCGCCGCCTCGATGCCGAACAGGCAGGCTCCCTGCAGGTCGATGCGGCCGCGCCAGCGCTCGCGCATCTCGGTGAAGACCGGCCATGAGATTTCGCCTTGCGGCCCTTCGCTGTCGATATGCGTGCGCAGTGCCTTGGTGCCGTGCGCATAGGCCGAGCGCAGCGAGAAATCCATGCGCCGCGCCACATCCCTTGCCGTCCAGCGCGCCCTGCGGTCGGCGCCGTTAGCGTTGAGCGCGCCCATGAAGGAGCCGTCCGGATTGGGTGCGCGCGGCCAGATGTGGCCCTTGTCGATATGAGTGTGGCAGTCGACGAAAGCCGGCAGCACGATGCGGCCGGCCAGATCGATGGCTCCCTCGGGTGGCGCTCCCGCCGCTCCAATCGACGCAACCTTGCCGCCATCCACCGCGATGTCGGCAAGCGCGAACCCGTCGCTGTCGAACGCCGTATCGAGACCCGGCGTCAGCGATTGATTCACGCGGGCGTTGGCGAGGATGTATGCGCCGGATGTGGGAATCATCGGGAGCATTCCGGGAGTTTGGCCCTGCGCTGAAGCGGCCAATCTCCTCCCTTGAGGGCGGGGCTATCGCATATGGGTTCTGTCTTCCCCCACTCCGGCCCTGCGGGCCACCTCTCCCCCCTCCGGAGGGAGAGGAAGGGAAGCCCGGCATAGCGGCCAGCGCTTCCTCTCCCCCGTCGATCGGGGGAGAGGTGGTTTGCAAAGCAAACCGGAGTGGGGGTCGACCACATATATGCGATTGCCCTGCCCTTGAGGAGGAGATGTCCGGCAGGACAGAGGGGGGCAACGTCGAGCGCCAAACCTTCAAACACCCTACCGCTCCTGCTTCAATGCGCTCTCGTGCCAACGGCGCAAGGCGAGATGCGAAACAAGCGACAGCACCAGGAAGATGACGATGCCGGTCAGCGAAATGAGGATCAGCGCCGCGAAAAGCCGCGGCGCGTTGAGCCGGTAGCCGGCCTCGATGATGCGCGAGGCAAGACCCGACGACTGGCCGGAGGCGCCGGCGACGAACTCCGCCACCACAGCGCCGATCAGCGACAGGCCGCCGGCGATCTTCAGGCCGCCGAGAAAATACGGCATCGCCGCCGGCAGGCGCAGATGCCACAGCTCTTGCCAGCGCGTCGCGCCGTTCAGCCGGAACAGGTCGAGCAGGTTGCGGTCCACCGAATTCAGGCCGAGCGTCGTATTGGACAGGATCGGGAAAAAGGCGACGATCCACGCGCAAAGCAGAAGCTTGGCGGTCTGGTTGTCGACGTAGATGTTGATCAGCGGAAAGATCGCCACGATCGGCGTTACCTGCAGCACCACAGCGAACGGAAAGAACGACATCTCCACCCATTTCGACTGGGTGAACAGCACGGCCAGCCCGACGCCGCCGATCACCGCCAGCGCAAGGCCGAGAAACGTGATCTTCAGCGTCACCAGCAGCGACCCGAACAGCAGGCCGGCATCGTTGACGAGTGTTTTCAGAACCACGCCCGGCCGCGGCAGGATATATTGCGGGATGCCGTTCCAGACGCAGATGCGGTCCCACAGGAAGATCGCCAGCGCCATGATGATCAGCGGCAACAGCCAGCGCCCGATGCGCTCCAGCCGCGCGTTGCGCAGCCGCCGTGCTTCCTCCGGATCGAGCGCTACCACGGGGTTTTCGACCGCCGTCATGCCGCCGCTCCACGCGTTGAATTGATCGCTTCCACCAGCACGTCCGATGCCTGCCGGCACAGTGCCGCGTAGTCGGGGGATGTCCGGAAAGAGTCGTCTCGCGGATAGGCGGCATCGATGGCGATTTCGTCATGCACGCGGCCCGGCCTCGCCGCCATGACGACGATGCGGTTGGACAGGAAAACGCTTTCGAACACGCTGTGGGTGACGAAAACGACGGTGAACCGCTCGTCCTGCCAGAGTTCGAGCAGGTCGTTGTTGAGCTTGAAGCGGGTGATCTCGTCGAGTGCTGCAAACGGCTCATCCATCAGCAGCACGCGTGGCTTCGTCACCAGCCCGCGTGCGATGGAGACCCGCATCTTCATGCCGCCCGACAATTCCCGCGGCACTGCGTTCTCGAAACCCGACAGATGCACGCGTTCGAGCAACTCGCCGACCACGGGGGCGGCCTCCTTGCGCGACACACCGCGCAGCCGCAGCGGCAGCCAGACATTGTCGAAGACGCTCGCCCAGGGCAGCAGCGTCGGTTCCTGGAACACGAAACCGACGCAGTCGTCGCCCACTGCCTTGCGCCACTCGAGCCGGCCGGTCGTCGGCATCGACAGGCCGGCGATGAGGCGCAGCGCCGTCGACTTGCCGCAGCCGGAAGGTCCTAGCAGGCTGACGAAATCGCCTTCGCGTATGGTCAGGTTGACGCCGTCGAGCGCGGTGACGCCGTTGGAAAATGTCTTGCCGACATTGTTCATCACCAGGAGTGGAGCGCCATCACTCATCGCCCCACTCCGTTCGTACGTCTGGCTGTAGAAGCATGCTTGAAACGGCCAGGCTCACTTTTTCAGGTCGAGCCCGACGCCCTTGTTCACGAAGTCGAGCGTGTAGGCCTTCTTGATGTCCAGCCCTTCCGGCACGACCTTGGCCTTCACCATGGTCTCGTAGAATTTGGCGATGTGCTCGTCGGTCATGGCGCCGATGCCGAGCTTTTCGGCATCTCCGGAATCGACGATGCCGAAATCCTTCATCTGCCTGATCGAGAAGGCGATCTGCTCGTCGGTGATGTCCGGGTTGTCCTTCTTGATCATCGCGTTGGCTGCGGCGTTGTCGCCATAGAGATAGTTGTACCAGCCCTTGGCCGAGCCATCGACGAAGCACTGGACGACCTGCGGCCGCTTGTCGATCGTGTCCTGCATGGCCTCGATTGTCGTCGCATAGGTGGTGAAACCGTAGTCGGCGAGCAGGAAGGTGTTGGGCTTGAAGCCGCCCTCCTTCTCCACCGCGAAGGGCTCGGAGGTCACATAGCCCTGCTGGATCGATTTGGGATCGGCGATGAACGGCGCCGTATTATAGGTGTAAGGCGCCCGCTTGGCCGGATCGAAGCCGTAGTCGGTGATCATCCACTGGAAGAAGCTCTGGGCTCCCTCGTCACCCAGAATGTACTGCTCGGCGTTCTTCAGGTCTTCCCATTTGTCGAGGCCCTGCCCCGGATGCGACATCACCACCTGCGGCTCCTTCTGGAAGGAAGCCGCGACGATCCTCAGCGGAATGTCCTGCTGCACCGCGTCGAAGGCCTGCAAAAGATTGCCGCCCATGTAGAAGTCGATTTTGCCGGCCAGAAGCAGCGGACGCCCGCTGACCTGCGGACCGCCCGGTGAGATCGTCACGTCGAGGCCGCAGGCTGCATAGGTGCCGTCGGCGACGGCCTGGTAGTAGCCGCCATGTTCGGCCTGAGCCAGCCAGTTGGTCATGAAGGTGACTTTTTCGGCGGCAAAGGCCGCTGGCGCGGAAGCCGCCAGCACCGCGAATGCCGTAACCGACGTCCTGAACTTAATCGTCATCGAGACCACCCTTTTTTCTGGCCCGCGCCTCGCGCGCGGGCATTTCGAAAACCCACGGTCGCCCACGCAAGACACGTGCCACAAAGCCTCTTCCGGATTTTCCCGCCTATGGTGGAACTTCGGACCCGCGCTTGCTGCTTGCGTCATCATCGTGCCCATTTTCAGGGCGGCTGTCCATCAGGCCGGAACACCGGAAACGCTTGAACCACCTATCCCTGTGGCTCTAGGGTGCTGCCCCCAGCCGGAGATTGAAATGTTCAGCTTCCTGACCCCGAAGACGATCAAGCCGCCCTTCGCGCGCTACAGCCATGGCGTCGAGGTGCCCGCTGGAAAACGGCTCGTGCTGTGCTCCGGCCAGGTCGGCATCGGGCCTGATGACACCATTCCGGAAGACGCCGGCGCGCAGGCCGAACTCTGCTTTTCCAACATCGCAGCGATCCTCGGCGAAGCCGGGCTGAAACTGTCGGACATCGTGCGTATCAACGCCTATGTCACCGAGCGCACCTATCTCCGCGCCTACATGGATGTCCGCGACCGGCTGTTTTCCGATCCCGCCCCGGCTTCCACCTTGATGATCGTTTCGGGCTTTGCCCGCCCGGAATTCAAGGTCGAGATCGAGGCGATCGCGGCGGGGTAATCGACAGGTCGCGGCTATCCCGCTAGATCATTCACAAACGCCGCCCCTCATCCGCCTGCCGGCACCTTCTCCCCGTAAGAACGGGGAGAAGGGAGAAGCGGCAACCTCGGCGATCCCCCTCTCCCCGTTCTTCACGGGGAGAGGGTAAGGATGAGGGGCGGCGCCGACGACGACGGAACTACGGAAGGGCGGTTCATGGTGTCAAAAAAACGCGCTTGGTGGGGCGACTACAGGACCACCGAATATGCCGCGATCGATCCGGAAACGACCGTCGCCGTCATTCCGGTCGCGGCGATCGAACAACATGGCCCGCATCTGCCGGTCTCGACCGACACGACGATCATGCACGGCATGCTGGAAGCGGTGATCGACCGCCTCCCCGACGAACTCGACGTGCGCTTCCTGCCTGTCCAGGCGGTTGGCAAGTCGAACGAGCATCTCTATGCGCCGGGCACGCTCACCTTGCCGGCAGCCACGCTCATCGATGCCTGGACGGAGCTCGGCGCCTCGGTCGCCCGCGCCGGCGTGCGGAAGCTGGTGTTCGTCAATTCGCATGGCGGCAACGAAGAGATCATGGGCATCGTGTCACGTGAATTGCGGGTGCGCTTTTCCATGCTGTCGGTGAAGACGAGCTGGCAGCGCTTCGGCCGGCCGGCCGGCATGTACACCGATCTGGAAGACCGCCATGGCATCCATGGCGGCGACGTCGAGACCTCGCTGATGCTGCATTTCCGGCCCGATCTGGTCGACATGGGCAAGGCGGAGAATTTCGTCTCCAATGTCGCCCGCGCCGAACGGGAATTCGAGCTGTTGCGGCAGACCGGCACCCATGCCTTCGCCTGGATCGCCACCGACCTGAACCCGCATGGCGTGGTCGGCGACGCCAGCATCGCCACCGCTGAAAAGGGCCGCCTCACCGCCGAGTTCCAGGCCGAAGGTTTCATCCGGCTGCTGCGCGACATCACCAAGGCGCGCCTCGCCGATTGGCTGCCCTGACGGGATGTGTTGAGATTCAGGTCAGGCCGAGGCGAAAAGGGTGGATTTCGAGAACCGGAGCGCAGCGTACATTTGGGTACGTGAGCACCGGAAGCGCAGAAAGCCGCCATTTGCAGGCCGGCCTCACCTGAATATCGACACACCCTACGCAGCGATCCTCGCCCCACCTGCCGCATCGATCAGTGCCGGCGCCAGGTTGCCGGCATCGGTGATTTCGATGCCGTCGAGCTCCAGCCAGGCCGCCATGCTCCTCAGCTCGCCAAGCAGCGCTTCGGCGGTGTGGTCTGGCGCATGCTCTTCGGCGTAGGCGGCGTGCACCAGAAGCTTGCCGCTCGACCGGTCGGCTTTCAGCGAAACTCGTCCGACCAGCCTCTCGCCGAGCAGGAACGGCAGCACATAATAGCCGTACACCCGCTTGTCGGCCGGCGTGTAGATCTCGATCCTGTAGTGGAAATCGAACAGCCGCTCGGTGCGCCCCCGCTCCCACACCAGCGGGTCGAACGGCGCCAGCAGCGCCCTGGCCTCGACCTTGCGCGGCTTGCGCGCCTTCGGGTCGAGATAGGCCTTGCTGGTCCAGCCCTCGACCTTGACCGGCATCAGTTCGCCGGCCTCGACCAGTTCGGCGATGCGGCGGTCGGCGCTGCCCGGCGACATGCGGAAATAATCGCGCAGGTCGCTGGCGGTCGCCACGCCCAGCGCACGCGACGCGATACGCAGCAATTCGCGATGCGCGTCCGCCGTCTCCGGCGTCGGCATCGCCAGCACGGATTTCGGCAGCACCCGTTCGGGCAGGTCGTAGAGCCGCTCGAAGCTCGGCTTGCGTTCGGCGGTGGTGATCCGGCCGGTCCAGAACAGGCATTCCAGCGCGTGTTTGGTTTCGCTCCAGCCCCACCAGCCGCCGGAGCCGCGCTTGCCATCGAAATCGGAACCGGCAATCGGCCCGCGCGCCTCGACCTCGCGGTAAACCGCCTCGACGAAATCGCCGCGCTCCTTCATGAAGCGCGCGACGCCTTTCCATATACCCTCGCCGCGTCCCGCCTGTTCCATGCGCCAGCGCATCAACGGGTAGCTTTCCACCGGCAGCAGCGAGGCTTCGTGCGCCCAGTATTCGAACAGAAGCCGCTTGCGCCCGACGGACGCCCCGTCGAGCAGCGATTGCGGATACGGCCCGAGCCGCGAGAACAGCGGCATGTAGTGGGCGCGCACGATGACGCTGACGGAATCGATCTGGAACAGTCCGAGCCGCGCCAGCACCTTCTTCAGGTGGCGGCGGTCGACTGTGCCGCCCGCTTTCCGGTCGGCGAACCCTTGCGCGGCAAGCACGATACGGCGCGCCGATTTCAGCGAGATCTTTTCTGTCATTCCATCAATGCTCCCGTCGCCAGCTCGTCGCTTCTGACAGCATGCGGCTGGCGAAGGCTGGCGCAACTGGAAAATGCTGATGCCGGAAAGGCTCCTGCCAAAAACGCAGAAGCGCCGCACGAGGGGCGCCTCAGGCACAGGATGTGTTTGAGATTCAGGTCAGGCCGAGGCGAAAAGGGTGGATTTCGAGAACCGGAGCGCAGCGTACGTTTGGGTACGTGAGCACCGGAAGCGGAGAAAGCCGCCCTTTGCAGACCGGCATCACCTGAATATCAACACAGCCTTCAGGCAGCCCTCGATCCCGCATCGGCGCGCTCCGGCACAAGCCGGTCGATCTCCGGGCCGATCAGCTCGGCGATGTCGGCGCGCTGCATGGCCATGTGCAGGTTGGCGGCGACGAAGCCTGCCGGCGAGCCGCAATCGAAGGTGCGGCCGGAAAACTCCAGAGGACGGATTTCCTGCATGCCCATCAGCGACACCAGCGCATCGGTGAGCTGGATTTCGCCGCCCGCGCCTGGCTCCTGGTTTTCGAGCAGTCCGAAAATTTCCGGTTGCAGGATGTAGCGGCCCGAAATGAAGAAGTTGGTCGGTGCGGTGCCCGGCGCCGGCTTTTCGACCAGGCCGTTGACCAGCGGTCCATCGGCGGTCGGCTTCAGCGACACGATGCCGAATTTGTGCGCGTCTTCCGGAAGGCATTTCTCCACGGCGATCACATTGCCGCCATGGCGTGCATGGATGTCGGTCATCGTCTTCAGGCAAGGCTCGTCCGCCACCATCAGCATGTCGGGCAAAAGCACCGCGAACGGTTCGTCGCCGACGATGTGGCGGGCGGTCCAGATGGCGTGGCCGAGGCCGCGCGCTTCCTGCTGGCGCACGAACGAAACAGCGCCGACGCCTGGCGTGTCGCCGGCCAGCCGGTCGGCTATGGCATGCTTGCCGCTCTTGCGCAGCGAGACGTCGAGTTCGAACGCATGGTCGAAATGATCTTCGATGGCCGATTTCATGCGGCCGGTGACGATCACGACATGCTCGATACCTGATGCAAACGCTTCGGATACGATATAGTCGAGTATCGGACGGTCGACGATGGTGAGGAGTTCTTTCGGGATGCTTTTGGTTGCCGGCAACATACGGGTGCCAAAACCGGCTGCAGGGATAACGGCCTTCCGAATTTTCCGGTGCATGATGCTTCCTGAAATATTATTTGAGACGGGGCGGAACGTGTCTGCCGCAGAATGCTCCAATAACCCGGTTATTTGGCGACGGTTCCCAGGCGTCGCAACAATCTTTTTGTTGCGCCGCGAAATAGAAATTGCCTTGGCGTCAGGATATAGGTTGCAACCAAGGTATCCTGAATCGGTTTAGGGGTGGGGCTGCCCCGGCAACGGAGCGGCTCGATTTGTGTTGTATGGATTGGACTGAATGAATATCCGGACTGAGCCCACCCATTTGGAAAAGGGTATTCACCCGCTTCCGGCAAACGCCGAACTACCGATCCGTTCGACTTTTCTTCCAGAAGAGAAACTCCGAAAACTGGGCGAGAGTCTTGCCAAGGGAGAGCTGGAATTCTTCCATGGGCTCGAAACTTTCGACTTCCAGGAACGCAACCGCGAAAACGCGGCCAAGATTCTTGAAGTCTACCGGCTGACCAACGACGCCCAGGCGCGCGGCGAAGCCATCACGCCGGCGGCGCAGTGGCTGCTCGACAACCACTATCTGGTCGAGGAAACCATCTACCAGATCCGCCGCGACTTGCCGCGGCGCTTTTACCGGGAACTGCCGACGCTTACCGTCAACGGCCGCGAAGTGCCCCGCGCGCTGGCGCTGGCCTGGATTTACGTCGCCCATGTCGACAGCACCGTTTCGGCCAACATGTTCCAGGCCATCGTCGAAGGCTACCAGTCCGTCGATCCGCTGCGCATCGGCGAGCTCTGGGCCCTGCCCTCGCTCCTGCGTTTCGTTCTGACCGAGAACTTGCGCCGGCTGGCGCTGCGCGTGAACCGCTCGCGCGAACTCAGGCACATCGCCAACACCGTTGCTGACGCGGTGCTGGCCGCCGGTGACGGCGACAGCCGCGAAACCATCCTGGCCGGCTACGCCGAGCACGCGCGCGACACCACTTTCGCCACCCAGCTTCTCTATCGGCTGCGCGACGGTTCGCAGAATGCCGGAAATGCGTTGGTCTGGCTGGAAAGCGAGCTGGAAAAGTCCGGCTCCGACGCCGAAGAAATCATCATCGGCGAACACCGCACGCTCTCCAGCGGCAACGTCACCACCGGCAACATCATCCGCGGCCTGCGCAAGATCAACGACATCGAGTGGACGGAGTGGTTCGAGGAAATCAGCCGGGTCGACGCGCTGTTGCGCGAACGCACTGATTTCGCGGCACTCGATTTCCCCTCGCGCGACCAGTACCGCCAGGCGATCGAAGAGCTGGCACGCCGTTCCAATCTCAGCGAATATTACGTCACCGACCGTGCGCTTCAGCTTGCGGAAGAGGCGGCCGACATTCCCGTTGATGACGTCGAGACCAGGGTGCCCAGCGGGGATGACATCGGCTTCTGGCTGGTGGGGCCACGGCGCGAGGAACTGGAACAAGAGATCGGCTACCGGCCGACTTTCGGCAAGCGGTTCCTCCGGTCGTTCGAGAAAAGCGGCTGGGCGGGCATCGCTGTGCCTGTCGCCCTGCTCACCGCGCTGTTCCTGTGGGTGACGGGTGCTGCACTCGCCGCCCTCGGACTGGGCGCTGGCGCGGTGGCGGTGATGCTGGTGCTGTTTGCGCTGCCAGCCGCCGAAGCGACACTCGGCTTCTTCAACACCGCCGTACTGTTGTTCCTCAAGCCGACGCGTCTGGTCGGCTACGAACACAAGGATGGCATTCCCGCGGACCAGCGCACGCTGGTCGTGGTTCCGGTGCTTATCGGTTCCCGCGACGAGATCGAGGAAAACGTCCGCAACCTCGAAGTTCATTATCTGGCAAACAGCAAGGGGGACATCCGCTTCGCCCTTTTGTCGGACTGGCCCGACAGCGATCTGGAACAGAAACCGGCGGACCTGCAGCTGCTCGATTTCGCGCGCGAGGAGATCGCCAAGCTGAACCGGCGCTACCCGCTGGAGGGCTCGCCGCGTTTCCACGTCCTGCACCGCCGCCGCCTCTTCAACGAGGCGCAGGGCAGCTGGATGGGTTGGGAGCGCAAGCGGGGCAAGCTGCATGAACTGAACCGCCTGCTGCGCGGCGACCCGGACACGACCTTCCTGCCCTCGCCCGACCCGCTTCCCGAGGGCGTGGTCTATGTCATGACGCTCGATGCCGACACCCGCACGACGCGTGAGGCGGTAACCCGGCTGGTCGGCAAGCTCGGCCACCCGCTCAACCGTCCCGTCCTCGATCCCGTGACCCGCTGCGTCAAGACCGGCTATGGCATCCTGCAGCCGCGCGTCACCGCCTCGCTGACCACCGGCGACGACGCTTCGTTCTTCCAGCGGGTGTTCTCCGCCAATCGCGGTCTCGACCCGTATGTCTTTGCGGTTTCGGATCTCTACCAGGATGTCTTCGGCGACGGCACCTTCACCGGCAAGGGCCTCTACCACGTCGACGCGATGGAGGCGGCGCTTGACGGTCGTATCGACGAGAACACTGTGCTCAGCCACGACCTTCTCGAGGGCTCGATGGCGCGCGCCGCGTTGGTCACCGATGTCGAGGTGGTCGAGGACTATCCGACCCGCTACGCCGTCGACGCCTCGCGCCATCATCGCTGGGCGCGCGGCGACTGGCAGCTCCTGCCCTTCATCTTCGGCGCTTCCGGCGTTCCTGCGCTATCGCGCTGGAAGATGGTGGACAACCTTCGCCGCTCGCTGACCCCGATCGCGTGGGTGCTGGCCTCGATCGCCGGCTGGACCCTTTTGCCCTTCAGTGCGGCGGTCCAGTGGCAGGCGCTGCTGATCCTCAGCCTGTTCGTCGCGCTGACCTTCGACGTTGTCGATTCCCTGCTGCCCGACAGCCGCGACGCCACCGTGCGCGGCCACGTCAATGCGCTCGCCCGCGACTTCGCTTTCGGCACCGCGCAGGTTGCCATGAAGATCATGCTGATCGCCGACACCGCGTGGATGATGGGCGACGCCATCGTGCGCACCCTCTACCGGCTGTTCGTCAGCCGGCGCTATCTCCTGGAATGGCGCACCGCCTCGCAGGCCGGACAGTCGCGCGGCAATGACATCCGCGCCCACTACCGCATGATGTACGGCGCAGTCGTGATCGGGCTCGCCGGACCGCTGCTGCCTCTCCTGTTCAAGTCCTCCGGTCTTTATCTCGCCCTGATCTTCTCGCTGTTCTGGATCCTGTCGCCGGTCTTCGCCTGGCTGGTCAGCCGTTCGGCCGAAACCGAGGACCGGCTGGAGATATCCGAGCCCGACCGCTTGCGGCTGCGCTCCATCGCGCGCCGCACCTGGCTCTATTTCGAGACCTTCGTGACGGCCGAACACAACCACCTGCCGCCGGACAATTTCCAGGAGAACCCCGCGCCGGTCGTCGCCGGCCGCACCTCGCCCACCAACATCGGCGTCTATTTCCTGTCGATCGTCTCGGCCCGCGACTTTGGCTGGATCAGCCTCGCCAACGCCGTCGACCGCATCGACGCAACGCTGTCGACCATCGAGCGCATGGAGCGGCACCGCGGCCATCTCTACAACTGGTACGACACGCGCACCCTCAATCCCCTCTACCCTCTCTACATTTCGAGCGTCGACAGCGGCAACCTCGCCGGCCATCTGGTGGCGCTCGCCGCTGCCTGCCAGGAATGGGCCGAGGCGCCTGCCGTGCACCTGCAGGGTGATTTCGACGGGCTGCTTGATACCGTTGTGATCCTCGAGGAGACCCTCGACGCGCTGCCCGACGACCGTCGCCAGTTGCGGCCGCTGCGCCAGCGGCTGCGCGACCGCATCGGCGGCATGCGGCGCGCTGTCGACACCATCAAGAACGAACCGGAGATGGCGTCGATCCGCACCATCAACCTCGCCGTCATCGCGGCGGAGTTGCGCAAGCTTGCCGACACCATCCATCTCGAAACGGGTTCGCCCAGGAGCGAGGAACTGGCCGGCTGGGCAGCCAAGCTGGAAGCCACCTGCGAGGCGCATGTGCATGACGCGCACAGCGACCAGAGCAACCTGGCGGCCTTGCGCAAGCGGCTGGAGCAGTTGCGCGACCGCGCCCGCAAATATGCCTTCGAGATGAACTTCTCTTTCCTGCTGCGCGAAGACCGCAAGCTGTTGTCGATCGGCTACCGGGTCGCCGAGCACCAGCTCGACGAAAGCTGCTACGACCTGCTCGCGTCCGAAGCGCGGCTGACCAGCCTGTTCGCCATCGCCAAGGGCGACATCCAGACCGAACACTGGTTCAGGCTCGGCCGGCCGATCGTCGAGATCGGCTTCCGCGGCGCGCTGATGTCGTGGTCGGGTTCCATGTTCGAGTACCTGATGCCGCCGCTGGTGATGAAGGAGCCGCAGGGCGGCATCCTCAACCAGACCAACCACCTCGTCATCAAGCGGCAGATCCAGTACGCCCGCTCGAAGCAGATCCCGTGGGGCATCTCGGAGGCCGCCTACAACGGCCGCGACCGCGAGATGACCTACCAGTACACCAATTTCGGCGTTCCCGGCCTGGGCCTAAAGCGCGGCCTGGCGCAGAACACGGTGATCGCGCCCTATGCGACGGTGCTTGCCGCGCAGTTCATGCCGCGTGAAGCCACCGACAACCTGCGCCGGCTTCGGCTGATCGGCGCGATGGGCCGTTTTGGCTTCTACGACGCGGTCGACTTCACACCGCAGCGGGTGCCCGAGGGCGACCACCGCGCTGTCGTCTACAACTACATGGCCCACCATTCCGGCATGTCGATCGTCGCGATCGCCAACGCGATCTTCGAGGGCCGCATGCGCGACCGCTTCCACAGCGATCCCGTCATCGAGGCGGCCGAACTCCTGCTCCAGGAGAAGGCGCCGCGCGACATCCCGATCGCGGTGATCAAGCCGGAGGCGGAAGAACGCCTCAAGGCCGAAGTCGTCGAGGTGAGCCCCGACACCCGCATCGTGCTCAATCCGTTGCACGCGCTGCGCTCCACCAACCTGATGTCGAACGGCCATTACTCGGTGATGGTGACGGCGACCGGTTCCGGCTACAGCAAATGGGACGAACTGGCGGTGACCCGCTGGCAGCCCGACCCGACAGAGGACCGGCTCGGCACCTATCTGTTCATTTCCGATGCCGAGACAGGCGAATGGTGGTCGGCCACGGCCGAGCCCAAGCAGGCGCCGGACGAAACGCTGCAGACGCTCTTCTCCGATGACAAGGCGACCTTCGTGAAGTCGGTCGGCACCTTGCGCTCGGAAGTCGAATGCATCGTCATTTCCGAAGGCAACGGCGAAGGCCGGCGCATCGCCATCACCAATGGCGGCACCACCGACCGCCTGATCGACGTGACCTCGTTCGCCGAACTGGCGCTGGCTCAGGAGGTTTCCGATAGCGCCCACCCCGCCTTCTCCAAGATGTTCGTCGAGACGGAGATTTCCGAAGACAAGCACACGATCTTCGCCAGCCGCCGCAAGCGCGACAACAACGATCCGGACTTCGCGTTCGGCCATTTCGTCACCGGCGGTTCTGGCTTCGGCCGCGACATCGAAGCCGAAACCGACAGGCGCGCTTTCCTCGGGCGCGGCCGCTCGATCGGCAACGCCGCCGCATTCGACCCCGGCGCAAAGCTCACCGGCGCCCATGGCTTCGTGCTCGATCCCATCGCCGCGATCCGACGCCGGGTCAGGATCCCGGCCCGCAAGAAGGTCTCGCTCACCTTCTGGAGCGTCGTCGGCGCCGACCGCAAGGAAGTCGAGGCGACGATTTCGCGCCTCGACCACACGGAAAGCTTCTCGCGCCAGGCGATGCTGTCCTGGACCGCCTCGCAGGTGCAGACCAGGCATATCGGCCTCACCCTCACCCAGGCCGCCAACGTCCAGAAGCTCGCCCGCTACCTGCTCTATCCCGATCCGTCGGTGCGGGTCGCCGCGCAGGCGATCGCGTCGGGCCTCGGTCGCCAGTCGGCGCTATGGCCGATGGCGATCTCCGGCGACTATCCGATCTTCCTGTTGAGGATCGACGACCAGGCCGACCTGGAGATCGTCGCGCAGACGCTGCGCTTTCAGGAGTACATGCGCGCCCGCGGCCTCGTCGCCGATCTGGTCATCCTCAACGAGCAGTCGTCCTCCTATGTCCAGGACCTGCAGCAGGCGATCGAATGGCACTGCGAGAACAGCCGCCTGCGTGGCCGTGAGCTCGGACCCCGCCAGCACATCTTCGCGGTGCGCCGCGACCTGATGGACGAGGCGTCCTACCGCACGCTGCTTGGTGCTGCCCGCATCGCCTTCCACACCCGCAACGGCACCATCTTCGACCAGCTCGAACGTGCCGAGGCGACCGCGCTCGCCAGCCGCGACGCGGACCTGGCGGCGTTGGCGACTGCCGAGCCGTCCGAGGAGCGTCCGCGGCCCACGCCGACGCCGAAGCTGCGCGCCGTCGGCAAGACGCCGGCCCCGTCGGACGAACTGGCGTTCTGGAACGGCTTCGGCGGCTTCGACCGCAACGGCCGCGATTATGTCGTGCGGCTATCGGACGAACGCGCCACGCCGCAGCCCTGGGTCAACGTCATCGCCAACGCCTCGTTCGGCTTCCACACCTCGGCCGAAGGCGCCTCCTTCACCTGGAGCCGCAACAGCCGCGATTTCCAGCTCACGCCGTGGTCGAACGATCCGGTCACCAACCGGCCCGGCGAGGCGATCTATGTCTATGACCATGCCAGCGGCAAGGCGTTCTCGCCCTTTGCCTCGATCGCCCGCGACACCTCGGTGGTCTACGAAGCCCGCCATGGCCAGGGCTTCTCCACCTTCAGCGCCCGGCGCGGTCCGCTGACGATGGAGGTTACGCAGCTTGTCGACGCCACCGACCCGGTGAAGATCTCGCGGCTGACATTGCGCAACTCCGGTTCGGTGCCGCTGCGGCTTCGCGTCTACGCCTATGCCGAATGGGTGCTCGGCGCCAACCGCCCGCGCTCGGCGCCCTACATCGTCCCCACGCAGGACGACAAGACGGGTGCCGTGCTTGCCCGCAACGCTTACAGCCTCGACTTCGGCGACCGGGTGGCGTTCCTGGCCGGCGACAGGGCCGCCGACAGCGTCACCGCCGACCGTCACGAATTCATCGGCGCGCGCGGCTCCGTCGCCTTGCCGGAAACGGTGGCCAGCGGTGCCGCGCTCTCGAACCGCATCGAGGCCGGCACCGACCCGTGCGCGGCGATGGCGCGCGACATCGAAATTGCGCCGAGCGGCGAAGTAAAGCTCCTGTGGCTGCTCGGCGACGCCGGCTCGCCGCAGGAGGCGAGCGAACTGGTAGCGCGTCACCGCGCCGTCGATTTCGACGCGCGACTGGCCGAAATCGATGGTGCCTGGCGCGGCTTCCTCGACACGCTGCAGGTGGAGACGCCGGACAAGGCCTTCGACGCCATGGTCAACCACTGGCTGCCCTACCAGAGCCTCGCCTGCCGCATCCGCGCCCGCTCGGCCTTCTACCAGGCGAGCGGCGCGTTCGGCTTCCGCGACCAGCTGCAGGATACGCTGGCGCTGCTTCTGCATGACCCAAAGCTGGCGCACGACCAGATTCTCAACGCGGCGCGCCGGCAGTTCCCCGAAGGCGACGTGCAGCACTGGTGGCTGCCGCGCACCAATGCCGGCGTGCGCACCCTGATCTCGGACGACGTGGTGTGGCTGGGTTACGCCGTCGCGCATTATGTCCGCGTCACCGGCGATGTCTCCATTCTCGCCGAGAGCGTCCCGTTCATCGAAGGCCAGAAGCTGGCCGAGGGCGAACACGACGCGTTCTTCACGCCGGAAGTGTCGAAGCAGAACGCACCCCTCTACGAGCATTGCGCCCGCGCTCTCGACCTCGCGGTCCAGCGCACGGGTCCGGACGGGTTGCCGCTGATCCTCGGCGGCGACTGGAACGACGGCATGAACCGCGTCGGCGCCGAAGGCCGCGGCGAAAGTGTGTGGCTGGGCTGGTTCCTTTTGAAAACGCTGGAGGATTTTGCGCCGATCGCCGAAAGCCAGAACGACGGCAAGCGCGCCCATGCCTGGCTGAAACACGCCAAGACCGTGAAGAAGGCGCTCGAAGGCGCTGGCTGGGATGGCGAATGGTATCGTCGCGGCACCTATGACGACGGCTCGCCGCTCGGCTCGCGCAATTCCGACGAATGCCAGATCGATTCCATCGCCCAGTCGTGGAGCGTGCTGTCGGGTCACGGCGACCCCGCGCGCTCGGCAACCGCCATGGATTCGGCGATGAAGCGGCTGGTCGACGAGGACCTGAAGATCGTCAAGCTGTTCACGCCGCCCTTCTCCAAAACGGAGAAGGAGCCGGGCTACATCAAGAGCTACCCGGCGGGCGTTCGCGAAAATGGCGGGCAATACACCCACGCCGCCACCTGGTTCGTCATCGCCCTGGCGGAGATGGGCCGGGTCGACGATGCCTGGCGCTGCTTCCAGATGCTGAACCCGGTCAACCACGCGCTGGATGCCGACGCCGCCGAACATTATCGGGTCGAGCCCTATGTCGTGGCCGCCGACATCTACTCCGTAGGCGACAAGGGCGGACGCGGCGGCTGGACCTGGTACACGGGCTCGGCGGGCTGGCTTTACCGCGCCGCAGTCGAGGGAATCCTGGGCATTCGCAGGGAAAGCGACCGCTTGCGCATCGAGCCGAGGCTGCCCAGCCACTGGGAAGGCTTCGCCGCCACAGTAAATCTCGCGGGCGCTGTCTATAAGATTCAGGTCAAAAGAGCCCCCGACAAAAGAACTCCCGCCATTGAAGTCAACGGCCGCAAGATAAAAGGCTCCACAATTGAGCTTTCAGACAGTGGCGACAGCGATGTTCTTGTGACGATTCCGGCCTAATGGCAGGGCCGGAATTGATCTAGCCACTAGAGCCGGGGCCTTGCTTTCGCCGTAGTGTGGCCATTTTTCCTTATTTCTCAGTTCGTTACGCGATCACATCAAATTAACGATCCTGCATATTGTTGTCCAAGACAAGGGAACCTGCGTCATCCAGCAGCATTGTAAAGTTCTTCATCTAGCGATACCTGTCACGCCAATCGCACTGCACCATTTTTCCCCGTGGGGGTAGCATAGTGTCCTTGTTCCAAGTCTATCTGAGAGCGCTCCGTCACCTTGCACCGGCAAAGCGGCGGGTTTTCTTCATTTGCGCCGCCAACATTGTGCTGGCGATGGTGTCGATCGCCGAGCCGATCATGTTCGGCAACATCATCGATGCGATATCGGACAAGCGCGATCTCTTCTCCAGTCTCGCCATCTGGGCCTGCCTCGGCGCGTTCAACATCGTCGCTTTCGTGCTCGTCGCCCGCGGCGCCGACCGCCTTGCGCATGAGCGCCGCGCCGCCGTGCTGACGGAATCCTTCGAGCGCATCATCACCATGCCGCTCTCCTGGCATCACACCCGCGGCACCTCGCACGCCCTGCACACGCTGCTGCGCGCCGTCGAGGCGATGTTCAGCCTGTGGCTCGAATTCATGCGCCAGCACCTGTCGACGGCCGTCGCGCTGGTTCTGCTCGTCCCCACCGCGCTCTCGCTCGACCTGCGCATGTCGGCCGTGCTTTTGTGCCTCGGCGTTCTCTATGTCGCCATCGGCCGGCTGGTGATGCGCAAGACCAAGGACGGCCAGGCCGCCGTCGAGCGCCACTACCACAAGGTCTTCTCGCATGTCAGCGACGCCATCGGCAACGTGTCGGTGCTGCAGAGCTACAACCGCGTGGGCCAGGAAACGAAGGCCCTGCAGGATTACACCAACCAGCTGATCAAGGCGCAGTATCCGGTGCTCGACTGGTGGGCGCTGGCCAGCGCCATGCACCGCCTCGCCTCGACCCTGTCGATGATGATCGTGCTCTTGATCGGCGCGCTGCTGGTCAGCCGCGGCGAACTGCGGATCGGCGAGATCATTGCCTTCACCGGCTTTGCGACGCTGCTGATCAGCCGCCTCGACCAGGTCAGCGCCTTCGTCAACCAGGTGTTCGAAGCCCGCGCCAAGCTTGTGGACTTCTACGAGATGCAAGATGCGTCCGCACTTCGCCGCGAGCCGGAAGGCCTGCGCGAGCTGTCGAAGGTGACCGGCCACGTGCGTTTCGAGAACGTCGGCTTCACTTTCCCTAACTGTGGCCAGGGCGTTCGTGAGGTTTCCTTCGAGGTGCAGGCCGGCGAGACCATTGCCATCGTTGGCCCGACCGGCGCCGGCAAGACGACGCTGATCAACCTCTTGCAGCGCGTCTACGATCCGGACGAAGGCCGCATCCTCGTCGACGGCATCGACACCCGCACGGTCAGCCGCAAGTCGCTGCGCCAGTCGATCGCCAGCGTGTTCCAGGATGCCGGCCTGTTCAACCGCTCGATCGAGGACAACATCCGCGTCGGCCGCGAAACCGCGAGCTACCAGGACGTCCACGCCGCCGCCGTTGCCGCCGCCGCGCAGGATTTCATCCTGTCGAAGAGCGATGGCTACGACACCGTCGTCGGCGAACGCGGTGGCCAGCTCTCCGGCGGCGAGCGCCAGCGCATCGCGATTGCCCGCGCCGTGCTGAAGGACGCCCCGATCCTGGTGCTCGACGAAGCGACCAGCGCGCTCGACGTCGAGACCGAGGCGCGCGTCAAGGAGGCTATCGATCACCTGCGCAGCGGCCGCACCACCTTCATCATCGCCCACCGGCTGACCACGGTGCGCGACGCCGACCGTGTCATCTTCATGGACAACGGCCAGATCATCGAATCCGGCGCGTTCCATGAACTGGCTGTCAGCAACGGCCGCTTTGCCGGTCTGCTGCGCGCCGGCGGCCTGCTCAACGACGAGGAAGTGCGCCGCCTCAGCCGCATCTCGGTTCCGCTGGAAGTTCCCGTCGAAGCCGCCTGAGCCGCACCTGTCTCTTCAAGCAAAAACCGCTGGCGGAAACGCTGGCGGTTTTTTTGTGGCCCGACGCCTCTCCCTCTCCCCGTCCTGAGCTTGTCGAAGGGTTACGGGAGAGGGGCAGCGTGACCTCCATCGTCATCCTCGGGCGAAGCAGGCCGAAGGCCGTCGCGCAGACCCGGGGATCCATGCCGTGACGTTTGCGCCATGTGGGAACGGTGCAGACCTCAGCTTCGCCTGCACCTTAAAAACCCCTACCCGCCGTTCAGCGCCAGAAGCTTGCGGCGCTTTTCATAATCCTTCCACGGATCGTCCGCCGCCAGAGCCTTTACCAGCGCCTTGTCGCCGATCTTGAACGCCGCCGGCGATAGGCCGTCGAGCGCCTCCCACGGTACCGGCATGGAGACCGTAGCGCCCGTCTTGGCGCGGCTGGAATAGGCCACCACCGTGGTCGAGCCGCGGCCATTGCGCAGATAGTCGATGAACACCCGGCCCTGCCGCGCCTTCTTTGAAAGTGTGGCCGTGTAGCGCTTCGGATCGGTCTGCTCCATGGCGCGGGCAAAATCATGCGAGAAGGTTTTCACCGTCGCCCAGTCGGCCTTGGGCTTCAGCGGCACCACGACATGGAAACCCTTGCCGCCGGATGTCTTCAGGAAATTCGGCAGGCCAAGATCGTCGAGCCGTTCCTTCACGTCGAGTGTCGCGGCGCGCACCTCCTCGACGCCCAGCCCCTCGTCCGGATCGAGGTCGAACACGATCTGGTCGGGCGTGGCGATCTTGTCGACCGTCGCCCCCCAGATGTGGATCTCGACAACGCCGAGCTGCACCAGTCCGGCAATGCCGTCGAAATCACGGACGAACAGGAACTCCTCATTGTCCTCCGGATCGTTCGATTTGAAGATCGATTTGTGCATGCCGGGCATGGCGTGCTTCTGGAAGAAGCGCTGCCCCTTGATGCCGTCAGGCGCGCGCACCAGCGCCAGCGGCCGGTTGACCACATAGTCGCGCATGCGTGGCCACACCGCCGCATAATGATCGAGCAGTTGCTGCTTGGTCACGCCCTCGTCGGGCCACAGCTTCTTGTCAGGGCTGGAAAGCTGCACCGAAGTCTCCGCCGCGGCAGCCACCGGCTTTGGCTTGGCGGCAGCGCCGGTCTTGGCTGCGGTTTTCGGCTTGCTTGCCGGTTCCGGTTTTTCCACGACGACCTCCTCTGCCGGCTTGTCTTCGCGCAAGCCCTGGAATGAAGCGTGGCGGATGCTACCGCCCCTTGTCCAGGAACGGAACTCGATTTCGGCAACGAGTTGCGGCTTCACCCACACCACGCCCTTTTCCCTGGCCGCAGTGCCTTCGAACGCGGAGGCGTCCGCGCGGATGGCGTCGAGCTTCTTCCTGAGGTCGCTGGTGGCGTTGCCGGCAAAGCCGGTGCCGACCCGCCCGGCCGATTTCAGCGCGCCGTCCTCGTGATAAGCGACGACCAGCGAGCGAAGCCCCCTGCCCGCCGCTTGCGAGGGCAGATAGCCGGCAATGACGAACTCCTGCCGCAGCGTGCATTTGGACTTGATCCAGTCATGGCCGCGGCCACTCGAATGGGATGCGTCGGCGCGTTTGGAGACGACGCCTTCCAGCCCCATCCGGCAGGCATGCGAAAGCATCGTCTTGCCCGGCTCCGAAAAATGCTCGCTGTAGCGAACCGGCCCTTCCTCGTCGCTGCCCTCCAGCAGGTCGCGCAGCCGCTCCTTGCGGTCGACCAGCGGTTCGGCGCGCAGATCCTCGCCATCGAGGAAAAGGAGGTCGAACACGTAGAAGGTCATGCGCTCTGTGCGCTTTTCGGAAAGCGCAAGCTGCAGTTCGGAGAATGCCGAGACGCCATTGTCGCCCAGCACCACGATCTCGCCGTCGATGATCGCCTGGTCGAGATCGAGGCTGGCAAGCGTGTCTGCGATCGCCTTGCCGAATTTGGCCGTCCAGTCGAGCCCGGTGCGGGTGTGGAGCTTCACCGCGCCGCCGTCCACATGCGCCTGCATGCGGTAGCCGTCGAACTTCACCTCATGCACCCATTCGTTGCCGGCTGGCGGTTTGTCCTGCAGCCGCGCCAGGCAGGGCGCAACAAAGCCCGGCATTTTTGCCTTCGATTTTGCCGGCTTCCTTGTGCCGGCGCCCGGCTTCGCCCTCGCCTTGACCGGCTTCGCCTTCGCCTGCCGCTTGCCTTCCGCGATATCCTCGATACTCAAACCCGACTTCACCGATTGCGGCGCGTCTTCGAGTATGTCGCCCTTGCGGCTGGCGAACGCGTCGTCGGATTTGATCAGCAGCCAGTTGTCCCGCTTTTCCTTGGGACGGCGTTTCAGGCGCACCAGGTGCCAGGCGCCGTTCAGCTTGTTGCCCTTGAGCGTGAAGCTCAGATGCCCCTTCTTCATGCCGGCCGCCGGGTCGCCTTCCGGTTCCCAGCTCCCCTCGTCCCAGACGATCACCGCGCCGGCGCCGTACTGGCCTTTGGGGATGTTGCCCTCGAACGAGCCATAGTCGATCGGATGATCCTCGACATGCACGGCAAGCCGCTTTTCGGAAGGATCGAGGCTCGGGCCGCGCGTCACCGCCCAGCTCCACAGCACGCCGCCATGTTCGAGCCTGAGATCGTAGTGCAGCCGTGTCGCGTCATGCTTGTGGATGACAAAGATGCCGCCTGCCGTTTTCGACCTCGCTCTCGCCGCCTTGCCGGACGGTTCGCGGGTCACCTTGAAGTCGCGCTTGGCGCGGTATTGTTCGAGGTTGGCCATGGCGCGCCGGCCCTACGCCGATTTGCGTTTCTTGGGCGCGTCCGACGACGCATTCTTTGCGATGCTGCGCTTTGCCGCCGCCTTCGCGCCTTTTGCCGGCGCCTTGCCGCCCTCTGAGGCGAGGCTCTTCTTCAGCGCATCGAACAGGTCGACAACGTTCGAAGGCTTAGGTTCCGGCGTGGCGACCGGCGGTTTCTTGCCCTTCTGCTTGGCCTTGATCAGTTCCAGCAGCGCGTTCTCGTAGCGATCCTCGAATTTCGACGGATCGAACTTGCTCTTCTTCTTGTCGATGACGTGCGCCGCCAGTTCGATCATCTCGTCGTCGAGCTTCGGGTCCTTCACGTCGTCGAACACGGTTTCTGGCCGGCGCACGGTGTTGTCGTAACGCAGCGTGGTCAGAAGCATGCCCTTGCCCAGCGCCTCCACCACCACCGGCCGTTCGCGCCGGTAAAGCACGATGCGCGCCAGTCCCGCCATCTTCTTCTCCGCCAGCGCCTTGCGGATGACGGCGAACGCCTCCTGCGCGACCTCGTCGGCCGGCGCCAGGTAATAGGGCGTATCGAGGTAGATCTGCTCGATCTCGGATTTCTGGACGAAACCCTCGACGTTGAGCGTGTGCGAGGACTCGATCTGCACCGCCTCGATCTCGTCTTCCTCGACCAGCAGGTATTCGTCCTTGCCGATCTCGTAGCCCTTCACCTCGTTCTCGTCGTCCACCGGCTTGCCGGTCGTGTCGTCGACATAGATGCGCCGCACCGTGTGGCCGGTGGCGCGGTTGAGGATGCGGAACGAGACTTTTTCGGTGTGGGTCGTGGCGTTGAACAGTTCGACCGCGCAGGTCACCAGCGACAGTTTCAGATAGCCTTTCCAGGCGGGACGCGAAGCCATGGTAAATCCCTTCATCCCCTCGCACACGAGAGCGTTTCCAGGAAAAGTGCGTGGCGGTTTTCCGGTAGGGAAACGCGACGAAACTGGAACGGCTTCACGATTCCATGAAAATCGCGAACCGCTCTGGGCGTAACGCCGGCTGCAAGAACGGGTTCCCTGGACCTTGCGCAAAGAAAAAGCCGACCTTGCGGTCGGCTGAGTGAGAACGGCGGGCATGGGGTGGGGGGTGGGATCGCCCGCCGTAGACCACAAGAATGCGCCGTCCGAAGAAAGGTTCCACGACAACTCAAAATTATTTTCGATTTTTTTCGATGGCGCCGACGTTGCGGCCAGCCCCCTTCGCCCCGCGTGCGGGGAGAAAGTCCCGGCAGGGGGATGAGGGGCAATTCTCTGAACTACAAAACTACACAGCCCGCCCCGTCCGCCGCGCCGCGAACCGCTCCAGCGCACTGAGCGCATCGTGGATCAGCACCGCCAGCACGGCCACGATCAGGCCGCCTTGGAGTACGAACGCCAGGTTGTTGGAAAAGAGCCCGGCGATGATCACCTCGCCCAGCGTCTTTGCCGCCACTGTCGAGCCGATGGTTGCGGTGGCGAGGCTGATCACCACCGAAAGCCTGACGCCGGCCAGGATCACCGGCAGCGCCAGCGGCAGTTCCACCTTCATGAGCCGCTGCCAGCCGGTCATGCCGACGCCCCTCGCCGCCTCGACCACCGGCTGCGGCAGCGTCGTCAGGCCGGTCAGTGAATTCTCGAAGATCGGCAGCAAGCCATAGAGAAACAGTGCGATCAGCGTCGGCTTTTCGCCGAAACCCACCGCCGGCACGGCCAGCGCCAGCACCGCCACCGGCGGAAAGGTCTGGCCGATATTGACCAGGCTGCGCGACAGCGGCAGGAACTCGGCCCCGAACGGCCGCGTCACCAGGATGGCGAGAGCCACCGCCACGACAATCGCGGCAAGCGTCGCCAGCGCCACGATCTGCAAATGCTGGACCGTCAGCGACAAAAGGCTGCCCTGGTTGTAGATCGCCGGCGCGTTGTTCTCCGTCAGCGGCTTGAAGATAGGCTCGAACCATTGCGGCTCGACGATGAACGCCACCAGCAGCACCAGCGCAACCAGCCGAAGCAGCGTCGGCAGCCAAAGCCTCATGCCGGCCTCGCCGCGCGCTTGACCAGGCCTTTCACCGTCACCTTGCCAAGATCGGCGCCGTCCTCGCCTTTCACCGGCAGTGCCTGCCTGCCCGACCACAGCAGTTCGGCCAGCGCGTCGCGCTGTGTCGCAGTGGCGGGGATCGCCTCGCCTTGCGCCCTGCCCGGCTCCACCGCCTCGCTGACCGCCTCCAGCGACAGAAGCTTGAACGGCCGCTCGCCGGTGCCGATCAGCGTCTCGACGAATTCGGTCGCCGGCCGCGCCAGGATTTCCGCCGGCGCCGCGTATTGCACCAGTTTGCCGGCGTCCATCACCGCGATTTTGTCGCCAAGGTGGATCGCCTCCTCCATGTCATGGGTCACCAGGATGATCGTCGTGCCGAAACGTTTCTGGATTGCCAGCAGGTCTTCCTGCGCCTTGGCGCGGATGATCGGGTCGAGCGCGCCGAACGGCTCGTCCATCAGAAGCACATTGGGTTCGGCGGCAAGCGCCCGCGCCACGCCGACGCGCTGCTGCTGGCCGCCCGACAGTTCGTGCGGATAACGCGGCCCGAAATCGGCGGGGTCGAGCTGGAACAGCGTCAGCAACTCGTCGACACGGGCAGAAATCCGCGCCTTGTCCCAGCCCAGCAGCGCCGGCACCGTGGCGATGTTTTCGGCCACCGTGCGGTGTGGAAACAGCCCGTGCCCCTGGATCGCGTAGCCGATGCTGCGGCGCAGCTCATGGCCCGGCAGCGCGCGGTTGTCGACACCGTCGAGCTTGACGATGCCCGAGGTCGGCTCGACCAGCCGGTTGATCATCCTGAGGAGCGTCGTCTTGCCGGAGCCCGAGGTGCCGACGATGGCCGCCACCGTACGCGGCTCGATCGTCAGCGAAACATTGTCCACCACCGCAGTATCGGCGTAGCGCTTGGTGAGGTTTTCGATCTCGATCATGCCACCCCGCCTTTGGCTCTCTCTGCGAGTTCGATTGTCGCGTCGAGAATGACGGCAGCCGCGAACGCCAGCGCCACGGTCGGCACCGCGCCGAGCAGCACCAGGTCCATAGCCGTCTGACCAATGCCCTGGAACACGAAGACGCCGAACCCGCCGCCGCCGATCAGCACGGCGATGGTCGCGAGCCCTATATTCTGCACCAGCACGATGCGGATGCCGGTCAGGATAACCGGGAAGGCGAGCGGGAATTCGACCTTGAACAGCCGCTGGCCATCGGTCATGCCCATGCCGCGCGCCGCGTCGTTGGCCGCGCGGGGAACGCCACCCAGTCCAACCACGGTGTTGGCCACCACCGGCAGCAGCGAATACAGGAACAGCGCGACGAAGGCGGGTGCGGTGCCGATGCCGCGGATGCCGATTGCCGCCGCCCCCGGCACGTTGAGGGCGATCCATCCGAGCGGCGCGATCAATAGCCCGAACAGCGCGATCGACGGGATGGTCTGCACCATGTTGAGCACGTTCAGCACCGCGTCGCGCAATCCGTCGACACGGTGGCAGAGAACACCGAGCGGAATGCCGACAACGATGGCGGCCGCCAGCGAGCCGAGCGCCAGCGTGACATGTTTGCCCGCCTCCGCCCAGAAACTGTCGGCGCGGTTGGCGTATTCCTTCAGGATCGACAGCCCGTCCCAGCCACCCAACGCGAGCAGAAGCCATATGGCGGCCACAACGATCGCCAGCGCGCCGATGCGGGCAAGCGGCGTCAGTTGCAGCCGGGTCAGCGCATCGGCGGCGGCGAGCGCGAAGGCAAAAAGCATGAGCCAGAAACCGGATGCCGGAGACACCCGCGCAAAACTGTTGCCCTCGGGCGTCAGGTGCAGTGCGGCAACCCCGATCAGCACCGCCAGCGCGACGAGCGCTGCCGCCGCAGCCCCCAGCCGCACCAGCGCCGGTGTTTTGATCAACGCGGCGATGCCGGCAATGGCGAGGATGAAGAGAAGCAGCACGCCAGCCCAGCCGGGCAAGGCTTCAAGAATGCCACGCGCTTCGCCGGACATGATGCGGTTGGCCCGGAACGTGGCAAAGGGCGCCGCCAGCGCGCCATAAGCGACGATCGCGGCGATCACGACCCCCAGCTTGTCGAGCCGCAGGGTCATTGAGTTGTCTCGCGGTTACGAGATACGCCCCATTCCTTCGCGCCCCCCTCTGTCCTGCCGGACATCTCCCCCTCAAGGGGGGAGATCAAACGGCAGCAACCTCGCCGTTCACCTTTCAACGCTGGCAGTTGGCGGGGGCGAAAATGAAGGCGTAATCTCCCCCCTTGAGGGGGAGATGTCCGGCAGGACAGAGGGGGGCGCCGTAAAGCGCCCACCCCATTTCTTGCCATGATCGAAGAAGTCGACACGCCTACTTCAAAAACCCGTTCTTCTTCAAAAAGTCCTCGGCCACCGCCTTGGCCGGCTCGCCGCCCACCTGCACGCGGCCGTTGAGTTCCTGCAGCGTGACCAGGTCGAGCTTTTCGAACACCGGCTTCAACAGCGTCTCGATCTGCGGATGCTCCTTCAGCACCGCCTCGCGGATGATCGGCGCCGGCTGGTAGACCGGCTGCACGCTCTTGTCGTCTTCCAGAACGACGAGTCCTGACGGCGCGATGCCGCCATCGGTGCCATAGACCATCGCGGCGTTGGCGCCGTTGGTCTGGTTGGCCGCAGCCGCAATCGTCGCGGCCGTATCGCCGCCAGACAGCGTGATCAGTTGCTCTGGCTTCAGCCTAAAGCCGTAGGCCGTCTGGAAGGCCGGCAGGGCGGCGGCCGAATTTACGAACTCGGACGAGGCCGCAAGCACCACTTGCCCGCCGCCGGAAACATATTTGCCGAAGTCCGACAGCGTCGCCAGCTTGTTGGCTTCGGTCACGTCCTTGCGCAGCGCGATCGCCCAGGTGTTGTTGGCGGGCGAAGGCTGCAGCCAGACGATCTTGTTGGCGTCGTAGTCGAGCTTCTTCGCGGTCTCGTAACCCTTGGCCGCATCCTTCCATACCGGGTCGTCGGCCTTCTCGAAGAAGAAGCCCGCATTGCCTGTGTATTCGGGATAGATGTCGATCTCACCGGCGATGAGCGCCGTACGTAACACCGGCGTAGTACCGAACTGGACGCGATCGGTGGCGGGGACGCCGTTGGCGTTCAGCACGGAAAGGATGATGTTGCCGAGCACACCGCCCTCCGTATCGATCTTCGACGAAACGACGACCTGCGCATCGGCCGCACCCGCGCTGAACCCTAGCGCCAGCACGGCGCCGATCAGGTTGTTTTTCAGTGACATGGGGGATTTCCTTTGCTTGAGACTGCGACGTGGTTTGACCAGAAAAACGCGTGCCAGTCGGGGCATCCGGTTTCATATTCGCCGCATCGTGCAAGAAAATATTCCACCGTTCCGGTCATCGGCTCCCGTCCATATATCGCCTCGTCGCCACCGGGCAATGGCCGTGCTGGCGCCATCCTGACAGGAGTGGAGGCGCTAGGGAGTGTTGAGATTCCGGTCAGGCCGACACGGCCTCAGCAAGACGCGGAATGGTTTTCCAACGAGACCCATTTTGTTGGTCCAGACTTCCTTTGCCGAACGAGTGGCACAGCTAGAAAGGAAAAATTCTACCGCCGCACCGGCGGCAGCGAAAATTTCGCCGTCCGGATGGACGCACACCGGTGACTGCGGATCACCTATGATACGGTTCAACGGGAAACGCCGCGAGCCGCAACAAGAGATTACAGTATGTTGAGATTCAGGCCAGCATCACCTGAATATCAACATACGCTGGAGGAAGAATGAACCGCTTGCGCCCACCCTACTCCTCGGTCCTGGACCTGATCGGCGAAACCCCGATCGTGGAGCTCACCAAATTCGACACCGGCAAATGCCGGCTGTTCATCAAGCTCGAAAGCCAAAACCCCGGCGGCTCGATCAAGGACCGCATCGCGCTGTCGATGATCGCCGACGCGGAACGTTACGGGCGGCTGGCGCCGGGCGGCGCCATTGTCGAGGCGACCGCTGGCAACACCGGCCTCGGCCTGGCGCAGGTCGGCATCCCGAAGGGCTACCGCATCATCCTCGTGGTGCCGGACAAGATGAGCCGCGAGAAGATCCAGCATTTGCGCGCGCTCGGCGCCGAGGTTCGCCTCACCCGCTCGGATGTCGGCAAGGGCCACGCCGAGTACTACCAGGACATGGCCGAAAAGCTCGCCGCCGAAATCCCCGGCGCCTTCTACGTCAACCAGTTCGCAAACCCTGCCAATCCGCTGGCCCATGAAACCACGACCGGTCCCGAAATCTACGAACAGCTCGGCGGCGATGTCGATGCGGTGGTGGTCGGCGTCGGTTCGGGCGGCACGCTGACCGGGCTTGGCCGCTACTTCAAAAAAGTCTCGCCGAAGACCGAGATGGTGCTTGCCGACCCGGTGGGCTCGGTGCTGGCGCCGCTCATCAAGACCGGCAAGATGGAAGAAGCCGGCAGCTGGACGGTCGAGGGCATCGGCGAGGATTTCGTGCCGCCCAACGCCGACCTGTCGCTGGTCGGCAAAGCCTACTCCATCCCCGACAAGCAGAGCATGCTGGCGGTGCGCGATCTCCTGTCGCGCGAAGGCATCCTCGCCGGCTCGTCGTCGGGCACGCTGCTTGCCGCCGCCTTGCGCTACTGCCGCGAGCAGAAGACAGCCAAGCGCGTCGTCACCTTCGTATGCGACTCAGGCAACAAATATCTGTCCAAGGTGTTCGACGATTTCTGGCTGGCCGAACAGGGGCTGTCGGAAGTCGAGCACCACGGCGACCTGCGCGACCTCGTCGCCCGTTCGCACCGCGAAGGCGGCACCGTCTTCGTCGGCCCAGACGACACGCTTCTCACCGCCTATGGCCGCATGCGCCGCGGCGACGTCTCGCAGCTGCCAGTGCTCGACGACGGAAAGCTGGTCGGCATCATCGACGAGAGCGACATCCTGTCGGTCGTCGAGGGCCCGTATGACAGCCGCTGGGACCGTTTCGGCGCAGCGGTCAGCACCGCCATGGCCTCCGACCTGCACACGCTCCAGGCGACGCAGACGCTCGACGCGCTGCTGCCTGTCTTCGAACGCAACGAGGTTGCCATCGTCTTCGACAAGGACGAATTTGTCGGCCTTATCACCCGCGTAGACCTCATCAACCACCTGAGACGCAGAAAATGACGGATACGATCCGAAAGAACCGCCTCGCCTTTTCCACCCGCACCATCCATGGCGGGCAGAGCCACGACCCGACCACCGGTGCGGTCATGGTGCCGATCTACGCCACCTCCACCTACGCGCAGCAGAGCCCAGGCGTTCACAAGGGTTTCGAATATGCGCGCAGCCAGAACCCCACCCGCATGGCCTTCGAGCGGGCGATCGCCGACCTCGAAAGCGGCAGCGCCGGTTTTGCCTTCGCCTCGGGGTTGGCCGGCATCGCAACGGTGTTCGAACTGCTCGACAGTGGCGCCCACATCGTCGCCACCGACGACATCTATGGCGGCACCTTCCGGCTGCTGGAGCGGGTGCGCAAGCGCTCGGCCGGTCTGTCGGTCAGCTTCGTCGACTTCACTGACCTTGCCGCCGTCGAGGCGGCGATCCAGCCGGATACAAAAATGCTGTGGGTCGAAACCCCGACCAACCCGCTTCTGCGTGTCGTCGACCTTGAAGGCGTGGCGTCGCTTGCCCGGCGCCGCAACCTCATCTCGGTCGCCGACAACACTTTTTGCAGCCCCTATCTGCAGCGGCCGCTGGAACTTGGCATCGACATCGTCGTCCACTCCACCACCAAATATCTGAACGGCCATTCCGACATGGTCGGCGGCTGCGTCGTCGTCGGTGACAATGCCGACCTCAAGGACCGGCTGAAGTTCCTGCAGAACGCCATCGGCTCCATTTCCGGTCCGTTCGACAGTTTTCTGGCACTGCGCGGCATCAAGACCCTGGCGCTGCGCATGGAGCGCCATTCCGCCAACGGCGCAAGGATCGCCGAATGGCTGGAGAGCTGTTCCGATGTCCGCCGCGTCGTCTATCCCGGCCTGGCGAGCCACCCGCAGCATGCCATCGCCAAGGCGCAGATGCATGCCTTCGGCGGCATGGTGACGGTGGAGCTCGACCGCGACCTCGCCGGCACCAAGCGCTTCCTCGAGCACACTGAGCTGTTCACGCTGGCCGAAAGCCTGGGCGGCGTCGAAAGCCTGATCGAGCACCCCGCCCTGATGACGCACGGCTCCATCCCCGCGCAAAAGCGCTCCGAGATCGGCATTTCCGATTCTTTGGTGCGGCTCTCGGCCGGCATCGAGGACGCCGACGACCTCATCGCCGACCTGACCCAGGCGCTCAAAGCTTAGAGGATCAGCCTCCTTCTCCCCGTTTACGGGGAAGAAGAGCGGAAACCTCGCCGCCTTTCCTCTCCCCCGTCGATCGGGGGAGAGGTGGTTCGCGCAGCGAACCGGAGTGGGGGTCGACCTGCTCACCGACGGACAGTCCGCAGCAATCAGGAAGCTTCCCAATCGTCGTGTCCGTGCCGCACACGGACAATGAAAACCTCGCCATCCCCATCAATACGATAGACGACGAGATGAGCCTTGAAAGGATGGATGCGCATAGGCGGTGAAAGCTCATGGCGTTCCCGCGCCATGCGAGGATTGGCGGCGATCAGATCAAAGATGGCAAAGAGTTCATCGTGATAGCGCCTGGCCTGCGCAGGCCCGAACAGGATCACGCCCTCGCCGGCAATCCGAACAATGTCTTCTTCCGCAGCAACAGAAAGGCGGAAGCCCATTCCTAATTGCCGTGCGCCTTTTCGGTGCGCGCCAGCGCCGCCGCAAACAGTTCGTCTCGGGAGCGGTTGCCAATGCCGCTCCTCAGGCCGTCATCGACAAAACGCCGCATGGCCGCAATCCTGTCGTTGCGCTCCTGGTCCCTGCGGATCAGGTCGCGCACATAGTCGCTTGCATTGGCGTAGCGTCCTGTTTCGGCTTGTGCTTCGACCCACTCTTTCATCGGATCGGGCAGAGATACGTTCATCGTCGCCATATCGGCCTCCAAGTATCGAAGCATGGCACATTTTGGCAAAGTTTGTCAAAAACACAAACGCTGAGGTCCTCTCTCAGCACCCCCACTCCGCCTCGCTTCGCTCGGCACCTCTCCCCCTGCCCGGGGGAGAGGAAGAGCGGGGACCTCGCCGCCTTTACTCTCCCCCGTCGATCGGGGGAGAGGTGGTTCGCGCAGCGAACCGGAGTGGGGGTCGACCCATTCCCTCTCCGCCCCTCCTCCCCAAACAAAAAGCGCGGAAGCCAGGCTCCCGCGCTCCTCAATGTCATCGCCCAGGGGCCGAAAGTATCACCAGCTGGTGACGACCGCGCCCTTGAACGTCTCCTCGACGAACTTCTTCACTTCCGGCGTGTGGTAGGAATTGACCAGCGTGGCGACCCACGGCGCATCCTTGTCGGCGGTGCGCACCGCGATCAGGTTGACATAAGGCGCCTTGGCGCCTTCGGTCAGGATCGCGTCGGAAGGCTGCAGGCCGGCTTCCACCGCGTAGTTGCCGTTCACCGCCGAGGCGTCGACATCGTCCAGCGAGCGCGGCAGCTGGGCTGCATCCAGTTCCACGAACTTGAAGTTCTTCTTGTTCTCGGTCACGTCGGCCGGGCCGACCTTCAGCCCCTTGGCCGCGTCGAGCTTGATAAAACCCTTGTCGGCCAGGATCAGCAGCGCGCGGCCGCCATTGGTCGGGTCGTTCGGGATCGCAATGGTCGCCCCGTCGGCCAGTTCTTCAAAACTCTTCACCTTCTTCGAATAGACGCCCATCGGGAAGTTCACGGTGTAGCCGACATCGACGATGTCGTATTGCGGTCGGCGATCTGGTTGTCGAGATAGGGCTTGTGCTGGAAAGAGTTGGCCTGCAACTCGCCGTCGTTCAGCGCCTGGTTCGGCACCACATAATCGGAAAACTCCAGGATCTCGATGTCGAGGCCCTTGGTTTTGGCGATCTCCTTCACCTTCTCGAGTATCTGCGCGTGCGGTCCAGGCGTCGCGCCGATCTTGATGGTCTCGGCCGACGCGGCATGCGCGCCGAGCAACACCGCCAGCCCGGCGGCGATCAGTGTTTTTTTCAGCATGGGGTAGTCTCCGTTTTCTCTTGGGAAGAATAAAAATCAGGTTGGCCGCGAACGCTTGTCGAAGCGCCTTGCCAGCGCATCGCCGGCGCTCTGCACGGCCTGCACCAGGACGATCAGCACGATCACCACCGCCGCCATCACGTCGGGCATGAAGCGCTGGTAGCCATAGCGGATGCCGAGATCGCCGAGCCCACCGCCGCCGACGGCGCCCACCATCGCGGAATAGCCGATCAGGCTTACCACCGTCAGCGTCAGCGCCAGCGTGATGCCGGGCCGCGCTTCGGCCAGAAGCACCTTTGTCACGATCTGCAGCGGAGTTGCGCCCATGGCGCGCGCCGCCTCGGTCAGGCCGGGATCGACCTCGCGGATCGCCGCCTCCACCAGCCGCGCCACGAACGGCACCGTCGCCACCGTCAACGGCACGATGGCAGCACTTGTGCCGATCGAGGTTCCGGCGACCAGCCGCGTGAAGGGAATGATCGCCACGACAAGAATGATGAACGGCGTCGAGCGGGTGGCGTTGACGATGGCGCCGAGCACCTTGTTGGCGACGGGTGCGGCATAGAGTTCGCCGCGCCCGCTGGTGGCGAGGAAGACGCCAAGCGGCACGCCGAGCAGCGAGCCGACCAGTCCGGCGATCGCCACCATGTAGAGCGTCTGGCCTGTGGATTGCAGGAGGAGCTTGAAAATCTCAGGCGACATGGCCGAGCACCTCCGCTTGCAGGCCGTGGGCCGCCAGATGGTTTTGCGCCTTGGCCAGCGTCGCGGCGTCGCCGGCGATGGAAACCACGAGCGAGCCGAACGGCCTGCCGCCGATTTCGTCGATCGCGCCCGCCAGGATGTTGACTTCGACACCCGTCGCCTGCCCCAGCCGCGACAGGATCGGCTGTGTGGCGCTGTCGCCGGCAAAGCTTATGCGCAGCACCGCGCGGCTGCCGGCACTTGGTTCCGGCCGCAACTGTTCGGCCAGGAAGGCCGGCAGGCTGAGGCTCGGCAGGCCGGCGAGCAGCGCGCGCGTCGTTTCATGCCGGGGCGCGCTCAACAGGTCGAAGGTTGTGCCGCGCTCGACGATGGCGCCCCGGTCGATCACCGCGACGTGGTCGGCAACCGTCTTCACCACCTCCATCTCATGGGTGATCAGAAGCACACTCAGGCCGAGCTCGCTGTTGATCTTTTTCAAGAGCGCAAGGATCGAGCGCGTCGTTTCCGGATCGAGCGCCGACGTCGCCTCGTCCGACAAAAGCAGCTTCGGTTGCGTCGCCAGCGCACGCGCGATGCCGACGCGCTGCTTCTGGCCGCCCGATAGTTCCGAGGGGTAGCGGTCGCGCTTGTCGGAAAGGCCGACCAGCTCCAGCAGCGGCGTCACCCGCGCCTCGATGGTGCGGCGGTCGGCGCCGGCGATCTCCAGCGGCAAGGCGACATTCTGGTAGGCGGTGCGCGACGACAAAAGGTTGAAGTGCTGGAACACCATGCCGATCGAGCGGCGCACCTCGCGCAATTTGTCCTCGCCAAGTGCTGCGACATCGCGCCCGTCCACCACGACGCGGCCGGAACTCGGCTTTTCCAGGCCGTTGACCAGCCGGATCAGCGTCGACTTGCCCGCTCCCGAGCGCCCGATGATGCCGGTCACCGAACCGCGCGGCACGGCAAGGTCGATCGCATCGAGCGCCACCACTTCCGCACTGCCGCGCCCTGCGGGAAAGCGTTTCGATACCGCCTCGAACGAGACGATCGCCTCAGTGGCCGCCGTCACCGCGGCCTGTCCGGCCGCAACGCCCTGCGCTGCCGCGGCAGCCGTCTTCGTTCCCGTGGGAATGGTCGCATTCCTGCTCGAAACCGGTCGGACCGGCGGGCTGTCCGCCAAAACTGTGTCCATCAAAATTGCTTCCGTCCTTGAATACCCTGATCCGCGCGGCGTTGCCACAAATCGGATTCTCGAGAAACCGCATAACGTCGGTGCAACCTATCGCAGGCGGCAGGCCGGCCACATGTGCTCGGCTTCCAATTTTCCGGTGTTTGGCGAAACAGCATTCCGCCCGCGCTGGTAATAGTGAACCGCTGTTGCCCTCACCCGGCGGAAGCCTTGTGCAACACCGCTTAGGCCCGACCCATCGAGGCTGCCGCCGTCCAGAGATAAGTGCGTCGGCTGAAGAAAAGCAGCCCCTGCGACGGAATGCGCGTCGAGGGGGGTGGACAGGCTGGAAAGGTATGGCTATATGCGCGCCATCCGCCTTCGCGCGGTCCGTGGGTGATTAGCTCAGTTGGTAGAGCAGCTGACTCTTAATCAGCGGGTCGTAGGTTCGATCCCTACATCACCCACCAAAATCTCTCAATAAAACGGATACTTAGCTTGGTGTCGGTAGAGGCAGTAAGCTCTGAGAATGCCGGCAAGGGTCCAATTTTGGGGTCCACTCGGCCAAACAGACCAGCGCTGCGGTTTGTGGCATCGTGGCCGCGCCACCGACGCGACGCTTGATGCGGACACGCGCCATGCCGACATCCAGCCTGTCTTCGCGATCCATCGGAAATCGATTGGCCGACACATTGAGGTTCAGCTTAGCTAAGGGTTTCCCTTCCACGCCGAGACCAGGCCGATAGAAGCGCACGCCGATTCGTGCGGAATGTCAAAATCGGTGCTATATCTGAGCCATGGCCGAAGAGAATGTGACCCGCGCATTCATCGGAATGCACCTGGAGCGGCTGACCACCGAGGTCGCCAGCCTGCGCGACGACTGGCGGCGATCCTGCAGCGCCTCGACAACAGCCACAGCAACCTGCTGACCGACGTGAGGAGCGTCCATTCCCAGATCTCCAGGATACCGGCTGAGGACAAGGAGTTGGGCTAATGAGGATATTTGCCAAGATCCGTCAGGTCTACGATCGGCTATGCGAGCGCAAAGAGGCGAGCGCTGATCGGATGCGCCAGGAGCGTGAACACCTCAGCGAGCAGGCCGATGAAGCCCCAAATACGAGAAGGGAGCGCCAGATAGCTGTTGAACGCGACTTCGCGCGCTCGCGGATCCAGGCCGAGAAGCAGGTAGGCTTGGGTGGGGGGCCTTTATGAAGTCTGGGGCTTCAGACCGCGGCCCGAAAGTCGCATTAGCCTTTTGGAACGGGATCCATCGGCGCGCACAGTGGCGTCAAGGGGTTGGCTAGAGATCCGCTCATGAGAGCGTTCGCGATGGCTTGTCGCCTGCACCTCAGCCTGCGCTTCATCCCTGGCGAAGCTGTTGCGCGGCGGGTTTCGACCGGTATCGCGCCCGTGGCGATGGCGCGCGCTGTTTGCGCCGGCGCAGCTTGAGCCAGCCAAACACGGTGATCCCGGCTCCGAACAGCGTCACCAGGATGCCCTTCAGCTGGTCGAGGCCGTTGCCGACCGATTCGACAGCCCCGCCAAATGCCCCGAACGTTTCGTTCCAGGTCTCCTCGCGCACGTTGACGGTGATGGTTTGAACATAGCTGTCGATACGCAGGCGAACGCCCGCACTGTCCGGCAATATCGCGAAGAGGGTCGCTTCCAGTTCCTGGCTGCCGCTCTCCTTGGCCGCGACGTTCCATTTCCACACCGTCGGAAACCCCTTGGCTACCGATTGTTGCGCGGGCGTCACCGGTTCGATCGCAAACCCCGGCCCGGTCAGCACCGCCGCCATCTCCACGGAAACCCGTAACCGTCCCTCGCCTGCCTCCTCTCCGCTGGAGGCGCCCTTCTTCAGCACGTCGATCGGCACCTCGTAGCCGACCCGCGCTTCGACCTCGCGCTTGTCATTTACCTGCATGGTTTTCGGCGCCAACAGCACAACGCGCCCTTCGGGCAGGTTTCGCAGCTGGTCGCCGAAAACCGCCAGGAATTTATCGACCTCCCCGACCGTGGGAGCGGATTTGTGATCTGGCGAGGGTCGAGGCAGTTCGGCCACCTCATCGCCGCTCGTGTCCGGCGAGAGCGGTTGGGACTTGGGGAAAAGCTTTTGCGGCTTTGGCCGCGGCGCCTCGGCCGCCTCCTCCGGGGGTGAAGGCGATGGCGCCCCCAGCGGAGGCAGTCCGGCAACCTCAGTGCCGAACTCGTCCAGCGGGACGGCCGGCGGTCGCCCCAGCTGCAGGGGCTGCTCGGCCACATCGACGGCATCCGCCCCCGCATTCATTGCAGGTTTCGGGATAATGTCGGGGAAATCGAAATAAACAACGGCAGCCAATGGCAACAAAAGAACCAGAAAGAATGTCAGAGTACCAACAATATCTCTTCTCATGGCCACCACCGTCCGGGAGAAGAACTATACTCCTCTGGAGCATCCGCCGCAAATTGTGGCGCTGACCATAAGCGTTTCTGCGTTGCACCAGATGATCTGGTGCGACAGCACCGCTACCGCTAAGAGCCTGTTTGATAACTTGCTGCGTTGAGTCAAATGGCGGAGGTTTCGAGAACCGGAGCGCAGCGTACATTGGGTACGTGAGCACCGGAAGCGCAGAAACCGCCGTCAGTTGGCCGCCGTTTGCAAATGGTCTCTAAGTGTCTGAATCAAAAATCGGCAGGCTGAGGCGAAAATGGTGATTTTCGAGAACCGGCGCGCAGCGTACATTTGAGTACGTGAGCACCGGAAGCGCAGAAATCGCCATTTGCAGCCCAGCATGGCGACTTTTGGATCGGACACTAAGCAAACAGCGTGCCTTCCGCGACCTTGACCGCGTTGCCGCCGATACGTGCCGCGGTGATCGCACCGCCGGCCACGTCTATTTCCAGCCGGATCGACGACGGCCTACCCATTTCGACGCCCTGCTCGATCCAGAATTGCGACGGGCCGTCGACCGGTTGGTCGAATTGCATGATGGCGCCGGTGAAGGCTGCCACCGCCGAGCCGGTCGCCGGGTCTTCGACGATGCCGTCATAGGGTGCGAACATGCGGGCGTGGAAAGACGAACCGTGGTTCACCGTGTCGCGGCAATAGACATAGGGCGATGCGACGATGCCGCCGATCACCGGCGCAAGTTCAAGCCAGAGGTCGGCGTTCATGCGCGCTCTGCCGGCCGCCTCCAGCCCATGCACCGGAACCATGGCGTAGGGCACGCCCGCCGACCACGCGCCGACCCGGTGGTTCTCGAAGCCGATTTCGTGGGGCGACAGGTTGAGGGCAGCCGCCACCGCTTCCGGCAGCGCCGGAAATGCCACGGGTTTGGCCAGCCGCGGCAGGTCGAACTCGGCAAAGATCCGGTTGCTGCCGCCGGTGATCGCGCAACGCACCGGGCCGACATTTTCCTCCAGCACGAAGATGCCCGGCTCGGCAGCGCGGGATCCGCTGGCCCGTTCGGTGAGCGCGATTGCTGCTCCAACGGTCGGGTGGCCGGCAAACGGCAGTTCGTTGCCGGGCGTGAAGATGCGTATACGGGCCCGATGCTTCTGGTTTTCCGGCGGCAGCACGAACACCGTCTCGGAAAGGTTGAATTCGCGCGCGATCCGCTGCATGGCGGGCGTATCGAGCCCGTCGGCGTCGAACACCACGGCCAGCGGGTTGCCGGTCAAAACCCTGTCTGTGAAGACGTCGTAGACGACATAGTTCCGGCCTTTCATGGATTTCTTCCTCTACTGCTTTGCTGCCGCATTGCGAACATGAGCGAAATTTAATTTGAATTCCGCGCCGTTACGCATGATTTCTGTGGTGACGGGATTTCTATTGCATCGGGATGTTGAGATTCAGGTCAGGCCGAGGCGAAAATGGCGGATTTCGAGAACCGGAGCGCAGCGTACATTTGGGTAAGTGAGCACCGGAAGCGGAGAAAGCCGACATTTGCAGGCCGGCATCACCTGAATATCAATACTCCCTAAGGGGTCTACAATCGACCAGATCGTCAAACAGCCACAAGCCGAGGAAACCGCAGCAGTCGAAACAGCACTGGCGTTGGACAAGCTTGGCCCAGCGCGTGGGCAATCGCTGCGCTGGCGCTATGTCTTGGCGGCATTGCTGGTTGTGGCAATAGTGGCAGCAGGCTATTTCTGGTTCGGCCAGTCGGCGCCGAAGGTCACCTACACCACCGCTCCGGTGGAGAGCGGCGACCTCACCGTCGAGGTTTCGGCGACCGGCACTTTGCAACCGCTCACCCAGGTCGACATTTCCAGCGAACTGTCCGGCGTCGTGCGCTCGGTCGCGGTCAACGAAAACCAGAACGTCGGCAAGGGCGACGTGCTGGCGGTGCTCGACACGACGCGGCTTTCCGCCCAGATCGAGCGCGCCGAGGCATCGGCCAAGGCCGCCGAGGCCAAGGTCACCGACACCGCGACCACGCTGAAGGAAACCGAACAGGCGCTGACGCGCGCCCGGCAGTTGTCGAACCAGCGCCTCGTCGCCGATCAGGCGCTGGAAACGGCGACCGCCGCGCGCGACCGCGCCGCAAGTGCGGTCGCCATGGCCGAGGCCAACCTTGCCATCGCCGCCGCCGAACTCAAATTGCAGCAGGCCGATCTCGAGAAGAGCACCATCTACGCCCCCATCGACGGCATCGTCCTGACCCGCTCCGTCGATCCCGGCCAGACGGTCGCCTCCTCGCTGCAGGCGCCGGTGCTGTTCGTCATCGCCGCCGACCTCAGGAAGATGGAGCTGAAGGCGGCCATCGACGAGGCCGATATCGGCGGCGTCAAGCCCGGCCAGACCGCGCGCTTCACCGTCGATGCCTTCCCCGACCGCCGCTTCGACGCAAAGATCCGCGACATCGCCTTCGCCTCGGTCACCACCGAAGGCGTCGTCACCTATGACGCCCGGCTCGATGTCGACAACGCGGAACTCCTGCTGCGGCCGGGCATGACCGCGACGGTTGCCGTCATCACCCGCGAGGCCGATGGCATTCTCACCGTCCCGAGTGCTGCCTTCCGCTTCCAGCCGCCGGTGGCGCGCGAACGAAGCGGCTGGAGCCTGCAGAACCTGTTCATGCCGCGCATGGGGCGTGGCGGCGGCCAGCGGCAGCAGCGCGCCGCCGCGCAGGATGGCACCCGCACGCTCTATGTGCTGGAAAACGGCGCGCCCAAGGCCGTGCAGGTCAAGCCCGGCTCGACCGACGGCGAAAAGGTGGAGGTGCTCTCCGGGTTAAAGCAGGGCGATCTCGTCATCACCGCCGCCACGCGGGCCGAGTAGCCATCATGCTTGCCAGCCCCCTCCTCGCCTTCCAGGATGTCTGGAAGACCTATGGCCGTGGCGAGGCCAAGGTGCATGCGCTGGCCGGCGTCGACCTCGCCATCGGCAAGGGCGAATTCGTGGCGATCATGGGCCCGTCGGGTTCCGGCAAGTCGACGGCGATGAACATCATCGGCTGCCTCGATACGCCGACCGCCGGCTCCTATCGCTTCCAGGGCGTCGATGCCGGCCGCCTCGACCGCAACCGTCGAGCGGTGCTGCGCAACCTCTATGTCGGCTTCGTCTTCCAGGGCTACAATCTGCTTGCCCGCACCACGGCGGCGGAAAATGTCGAGCTGCCGCTGATCTATCGCGGCGTGCCGGCGCGCGAGCGCCGCGAACGCGCCATGGCCGCCCTTGCCGATGTCGGGCTTGCCGGGCGCGAGCATCACACGCCGAGCGAGCTTTCCGGCGGCCAGCAGCAGCGCGTAGCGATCGCCCGCGCCATCGTCACCAGGCCCTCTTTGCTGGTCGCCGACGAGCCGACCGGCAATCTCGATACCGCCCGCAGCCACGAGATCATGGAGCTTCTGACCGGCCTCAACAGCGAGCTCGGCCTCACCGTCGTCATGGTCACCCACGAGGCCGACATCGCTACCTACGCCCAGCGCACCATCCGCTTCCTCGACGGCCACGTCGCCTCCGACACGTCCAATCTGGAGATGGCGTGATGAACCGGCAAAACAAACATCCGGCGCAATTGTCGGTGTTGCGAAAAATCACCCCCACTCCGCCTCGCTTCGCTCGGCACCTCTCCCCCTGCCTGGGGGAGAGGAAACGCCGGCCGCTATGCCGGGCTCCATTCCTCTCCCTCCGGAGGGGGGAGAGGTGGCCCGAAGGGCCGGAGTGGGGGAAGGCAGAACCTACATGCGATAGCCCTGCCCGCCGATCGGGGGAAAGGTGCCGAGCGAAGCGAGGCGGAGTGGGGGTCGATTGCTTCGATCCGGAGGTTCTCCGATGATTTGGGAAACCGTCCGCCTCGCTCTCCGCTCGGTGCGCCGCAACGTCTTGCGCTCGTTCCTCACCTTGCTCGGCATCGTCATCGGCGTTGCCGCCGTCATTGCGATGATCACAATCGGCTCGGGCACCACCGAGAAGGTGAAGACCGACATTTCCAAGCTCGGCAGCAACCTTCTGGTAGTGCGCGCCGCGCGGCCGGACCGTTCCGGCTCCACCTCCTTCACCGCGCGCCAGCTCGACGACAAGGATGTGGCGGGGCTGGCCAAAGGTCTCGACGACGCCAAAGCGGTTTCGGCTGCTGCGCAAAAGACGGTGCGCGTGGTCTATGGCGCCGAAAATGTCGCTGCCGACGTCACCGGCACCGACACCGAATACTTCACCGCGCGTGACTGGGGCGTCGCCGAAGGCCGGCTGTTCACCGAATCCGAGGTGCGCAGCGGCACCAATGTCTGCGTCATCGGCGAGACGGTGCGCCAGCAGTTCTTCGGCGCCGGCGATCCCGACGGCCAGTCGATCCGCGTCAACCGCATGAGCTGCAAGGTCATCGGCGTGCTGCAGACCAAGGGATTTTCCGGCTTCGGCCAGGACCAGGACAACACCGTCATCATGCCGCTGGCCGCCTATCAGCGGCGCATCGCCGGCGACCGCGACATCGACACCATCTATGTCGCCGCGCGAGACGGTGTCGCGACCGCTAGGGTCCAGGAAAACATCGAGACCATCATGCGCGAGACGCGCCGCATCGCGCCCGACGGCGAGGACAATTTTTCGGTTCGCGACATGACCCAGATCGCCGACGCAATGGCCAGCGCCACGACTACGATGACCGGCATGCTGGGTGCGGTCGCCGGCGTCAGCCTGCTGGTCGGCGGCATCGGCATCATGAACATCATGCTGGTCTCGGTCACCGAGCGCACCCGCGAGATCGGCATCCGGCTCGCTATCGGCGCGCATGAAAAGCACATCCTCATCCAGTTCCTGGTCGAGGCGACCGTGCTGTCGCTATTCGGCGGACTGATCGGCATCGCGTTTGGCCTCGGCCTCGCCGCCGCGGCGTCCTACAGCCTGTCGATCCCTTTTGCGCCGAGCCTTGCCGTCGTCCTTCTGGCGGTCGGCTTCTCGGCGCTGATCGGCATGGTGTTCGGCTTCTTCCCGGCGCTGCGCGGCGCCCGCCTCGATCCCATCGACGCGCTCCGGCACGAATAGTCTGGGCGAGAGGGCGCGAAAAAGCGCCAACGCGACGGAATTTTCAGCTCATTGTTTCATCGCATAGATAGCCCCGCCTGAGCGCCTGCTGAAGCTCTGGAGAAACACTGCATCGTCGAACAGTTCGGGGAACTTGGGATTGTGATAGATGATGTATAGGCGGTACTCTGACTGCGCGAATGTCGCCTGCAGATTCCGGATGACTTTTTTCATCACGAAGTCGTCGAAGGGATTGTAGAGAAACAGCACGGTATCGCGCGCTGCAAACTCGTAGTCAGCCGCATCACCGAAGACGCATGCGATTTCTCCGCACCGGCGACCTTCAGGAGAGAGCCTGGCAATGTTTGCGGCCGCGATCTCCTGGAGTCGCCATGAAAACTCTATGCCGATCACGCGGCGGAATGGATATCCAGCGGCGACGATGAGAGCCCGCCCTTTGCCGGCCCCGAGGTCGATGAAATCAAATTGCTCGAATTGGATCGGCAGTGCGTCCAAATCTCTGGAGACTTCGCTCGCGTCAGATGGCTGGTAGCGCACCCCGTGTTCAATATTTTCACTCTCGACGTCCAGAGCCCAAAGCGGCTCCACGCCGTCAGTCTCCACTCCGGCCTCGTGATCAAACGCTGAACGCTCATCGGGTCGCCAACCGGCACTTTTTTTGATCAAGGCAATCAGGCGCTGCAGAAAGCTGAGGATCCCGTCGTTTCGTTTCTTCCGCTGAACAGCTCCAAAGAGCTGCCGCATACTCTGCAGCAGGAGTTTCGGTTCGTGGTTTCGGGAGAATGGGAGTGAGTTCACCCTTCCTCGATTGGTGACCAGCCAACCAATTGCTATTCCGCCGATCCCACCCCCAACTTTTACGACAGCGTCCGAAATTCTGGCGTGGCGGGATTGAACGAACAACTGGCTCAGTTCAAGGAGCACGGGCGTCGCGACAGCGATCAGCGCGATCAGGACGATGTGACGGGGATAGGCAATCAAGAACAACATGCCCAACAGGGCGAAACCTAAAATTTGCCCGTCCCCTATTGCGATACCTAAGAATTCCGCGTCATCAATCGCAGGTATTCTGGGACGGAGTTTTAACGGGGACAGCGTGGCGAACACCACAAAAGCAATTGCAGCCCACCCGGCCCAGCCGGCAATCTTCGGTAGCATCGAGACTTCCCTGGTTCGCTCGGCCGCCAGTCGGAAGTTTCTAAGAGCCTGTTTGATAACTCGCTGCGGTGAGTCAAATGGCGGTGGTTTCGAGAACCGGTACGTATAGTACGTGAGCACCGGAAGCGCAGAAAACGCCGTCAATTGGCCGCCGCAGTGGAGTTTCCAAACGGGCACTAAGCAACTGAGCCGTGGTATTGGGTATCATCTCAGTCGTAATCGAGATGGTCTCGGGCCATCAACTCAGCAATAGGGGGTAATCATTCTGATGTGTTTCGGCCCTTGAATACCGAGGTAGACTGCGCCCTCCTCTCCCAGTCCTGAGCTTGTCGAACGGGTTACGGGTGAGCACTGGGGTGAGGAGCAGCGCCCAGCTGGGCGGTGTTCAGATTCTGGTCAGACCGAGCCAGGGTCGAAGACGGGCGCGTTAGCGACAGGTGGATTTCGAGAACCGGAGCGCAGCGTACATGTGGGTACGTGAGCCGCGGCAAGCGGAGAAAGCCGCCATTTGCAGGCCGGCATCACCTCAAATCTCACCCGCCGAAGTGCCAGTTCATGAACGCCACCATATGCGGCTTGATGCCATCCGGCATGTCGCCGGCGCCGCGGATGATCACCGGCCCCTCGATTTCCGGGTCGGGTTCGACCGCCACGAACGCCCTCACCTTTTCCGCCGCCGTTTCGGCGTCGTCGTCGAGATAATAGCGCCGGAAGATCGCGGTGCCCGAATTCTCCGAATAGGCCTGGTAGCCGGCGTCGCGCCGCAGCCCGTCGAGGCTCAGCCCCGTTTCCTCGCCGAGTTCGCGCGCCATGTTGAAGTCGAGATCGACGCTCCCGTCGCGAAAGTCCATCGCCTCGAACGAGCCGGCGGCGAAATAGACGCCGCGCGGGCTTGCCGTATGCGCGCCCATGCGGATCGCCAGCAGCGCGTTGTCGGCCGTCACGAGCGCTGCATGCGCGTAATAATGTTCGGCGTGGCCGAAATTCCGGTGCTTGCGCCAGTAAAGGAAAGTGGCGAAGCGGATTTCGTGGCAGACCCCGGCCAGTTGCCGGTCGCGATAGGCCAGAGCCGAGGGCAACACCATCGTGCCGTCGAAGAATGCCGGGTTGGCGGCTTTTTCGCGTTGCCAGTTCGCCTCTATCTCGTCGGCATGTTCCAACGCCAGCGGATGCGGCGCCGGGTCGAGCCGCACATCGACGGCGTCGACCGGCAGGATGACGTTGCGCGGTATGTCGAAGGCCATTTTTCCGTCCTCAGAGGCCCCTCAGCCGATGTCCAGCGTCACCGCCACCGGGCAATGGTCCGACGCCTTGGGCCGGTCCCAGCCGGCGCGGGGGTAGCGCTCCACTTCCTGCCCCGGCGGGAAAATGGTGCGCCACGGCTGACCGTTGCGGATGATGTCGGGCACAGCGCCGGCATTCCTCCCCGCCAGCGCTTGCGAAACCAGAATATAATCGAGCTGGCACAGGTGCCGCTCCTGTGGGCCGCGCGTGTGATAGAGCGTCCAGCGGTCGAGTTCGGCGCGCCGCTCGACGAGGTTTTCGCAGAAATCCCCGGCCAGAAGCACGTTGAGGCTGGATTGCGCTTCGTCGGCAACCTCGAAACCATAGCCGGCATAGGCGTCGCCGCTGATGATGATGCGCTGCCGGTAATCGTTGAAATCGCCGCAGATCATCCAGTTCTTGTTCGCCGCGTGGTCCTTGCCGAAGCGGTCCTCGATGATGCGCCGCACCGCCTGCGCTTCGGCGACACGGACCGGCATCGAGGCATCGCGGCCGGGCAGCCCGTTGCGCGGCGAGCCCATCGACTTGAAATGCACGGAATAGATGGTCAGCGGCTTGCCGGCGATCTTCACGTCAATTTCCAGGCAGTCGCGCCGGAAAATCCGCTCATACGCTTCGTTGCCGAGGGCTGCGAGTTCCGGCGTGTGCAGGCCGAACTCCTCGTAGGTCACATGGGCGTGGCTGGTCATGCGCACGAATTCGATCGGCTGGCCGTGATGCGTCTGTTCGCGCATCATCACCGCGACATCGATGCCGCGGCTGTCATTGCCCGTCGAGGTGTATTTGTTGCGGTAGCCCTCGCCCACCATCTTGAACAAATAGCCGTATTCGAAGGCCTTCAGGGCATCGAGATTGTCGACTTCCTGCAGGCACAATATGTCGGCCCGGGTCGCGGCGATGGCCAGCGCGGTCAACTGGCGGGTATCGTCGGTGTGGGAGATTTCGCGCGCCTGCTCCAGAAACTTGTACTCCGCCTCGTCCTTGATGGCGAAAAGCGCCAGGCTGCGGTCCTGGTTGAGCTGGTTCCGATAACCGGAGAAATCGAACCGGTTCATCAGGTTTTCGACGTTGAAGGTGGCGATGCGAAGCGACATGGCCGCGAGCTTTGCCCGCTAGCGTCGGCAAAAACAAGGGCCACGGCCTGGCCTTTGCCAATGCATGTCGCCCGAAAGTGTCGGCGCTTTCGGGAGAAACGACATGCATCACCAAGATGCATGTCGCCCGAAAGTGTCAGCGCTTTCCGGCGACATGCACAACCGAGCGTCTCAATCAAAAAGCGGCGGGCCGGGCCTGAGGTGGCGGATTTCGAGAACCTGAGCGCGGCGCAGTTTGGGTACGCGGGCACCGCAGCGCAGAACGCCGCCATTTGCGGGCCGGCATTGCGCTGGATCGGAACCTTTTCCGTTCATCCCCCGTTCATGGACGTAGGCCCATGCTGTATCCATCTTCGCGGATGCCGGGCTTGGGCAGTCATGTCTTCTATTCTGGAGAACGACTATGTTTGCGAAACTGAGCTCCTTGGCGCGCAGTAGCCTGCTTGCCTTGGGCATGATCGGCGGCTTGGCGATGCCCGCCTTCGCAGCGCCTGCCGGCCTGGCGGCCAACCCCGCCGCCGGCGCCGAAAACAGTCTGATCCGTGTTCAGGGCGACGGCAGGTATTCCGATTGCATGCGCGGCGGTGATTGCTGGCGCGGCCGCCGTGGCGGCTTCGATGGCGGCCCCCGGTGGAGCGGTAGCAACCGAAACTGGGATGGCAATCGCAACTGGAACGGCAATCGCCATTACCGCGGGGGCTGGGACGACCGCCGCTACTACCGTAGGGGCTGGGATGACCGCCGCTACTACCGGCGCAACTACTACCGCCCGCGTTCCGGCATCTATTTCGACTTCTATTCGCCGGGCTTCTATCCGGACTACTATCCCCGCTACTACGAGCCGCGCTATTACGCACCGCGCCGCATCTATCGCGGCGGCGGCAGCGCCCATGTCCAGTGGTGCTACAACCGCTACCGCTCCTACCGGGCCTGGGACAACACCTATCAGCCTTATGGCGGGCCGCGCCGGCAGTGCTGGTCGCCCTACAGCTGATACCGGCTGAGAAATGACTGACGGCGCCCTCGCGGCGCCGTTTTCTTGTCGACCCCGCCCGCTCCGCGCCTTTACCGCGCGTTGATTTACCGAATCTACGCAACTTGCCGGTAGGGTGTGCTGGGATCCGGGTCAGGCCGCGCCGCCATGGCAGGCCCCCAGAGTGCCGACAGCAGGATTTTCGCGAAAAGATACGTCATGCCCGCCCTTCAGGAACCCGAACGCAAGCGCGAACACAGGCAGCGCGTCCTCAAGGGCGCTTCCATTCTGAATGGCGTTTCCAACTCGGAAGTCAGATGCGTTCTGCGCAACATGCATGCCAATGGCGCCGAGTTGAAGATCGACATCGACGCGCGCGTGCCCAACGAGTTCCTGCTTTACGTTCCCGTCGACGGCATCGCCTACAAGGCGGTGGTGCGCTGGCGGCGGGAAGGCCGTATCGGCGTGATGTTCACCGGCACCGAGCCCAAGCCCGCCTGGCACTACGGCTGACCGCAGCGCCAACCATCCCCCTCCCCCTTGTGGGGAGGGTTAGGGGTGGAGGTCACTCTTGCACTCGGCGCATGAACCGATCTGTGTTCAGATAAACTCCACGCCCAGCGCCGTCATCGAGCGCCAGCGCACGCGCGCCGTGCGCGGTCTGTCCTCGCCGGCAATCGCCAGTTCGAGTGTCGGCGGCACGGCCAGAGCCTCTCCGAAGCTCAGCCTGCCGCCGCGTTCAGACTGGTTGCGCAGCGTTCCTTCGAACGTGCTGAAGCCGCGGTTGAAGGAGAGCGTCGCTCCCTTCAGCACCCGCCTGCGCATTTCGCTCCTGCGGTCAGCGAGAATCCGGCCCTCGAGGCCGATCGCCTGTTCGGTTGCGTGCATCGTTCACTCCCTTCGCCTTTGTGGCAAAGGAAGCGAAGATCATGCCAACGCCGGTGTCCCGGGATAGTACACCCGCAAAGTGAGGCGAAGGAGGCAGGCCGCAACGCCTCAGTCCCCCACTCCCCGTTACGGGCCGGGGTGAGGGGCAACGGCTCCCGGCCGGACTTGAATCTAATACGCTCGGATTTGGGTAGGTGAGCCGCGGCAAGCGGAGAAAGCCGCCATTCTCAGGCAGGCATCACCTGAATATCGGCGCCCTAAAACGCCCGGATCACGCCGACCACATCGACGACAACATCCAGCCCGTCGAAAGTCTTGGGCAGCCTTTGCGCTTCCTTCTCGCGGGCGACAAAAACGTTGAGCGCAAGGTCGTCCTGCCGGGGATTGAGGCCGATACCCACACCCACCAGTCCGGCATCGCCAAACCGTTCCTCAAAAGCGCGCTGTATTGCAACGGCTTCCTTCATAGAGTGTTTCGTATCAGCCATTCATTCCTCAGATCAGCGTCACTCCCAATTGCGCCGTTACCGATGATATAGGGTTTGCGCCGGTAATTCCAACATTTCCGGCGCCGCCCGAGGCCGAGCCGGCAAACAGCAGCGCGACCGGCCTGCCCTCCTCGTCGACGATCAGCGAGCCGCTGTCGCCCGGCCGGCCGAAAGGCTGCGGCGCGGCATCCGTCTCGATGACGACCTGGCCGTCGAAACGCGCCATGCCGACGCCGACATCCACCAGGAAGTTGTTGACGTTGACGGCCCTCACCCGGCCACGCGTGTGGCGCGTCGTGCGGCCGGTCTTGAACACCGTCATGCCGGGAAGCGCATCCACGGGAGATCCCGCCTGCAGCGTCATCGCCGGTTTCGGCTCATTGTCGCTGTTGTAGATCGTTACGCGGTCCTCCTTGCGGCCATCCTCGACCAGCGTCGCGAAGGCAGCGTCCACGCGGTTCGGGAAGCCGCCAAATTGGATCGGCACGAAGCGCAGCAGTTCGGCGATGTCGTCATTGACCGGTTTGCCGCCGTCGCGCGCGCCGGGCTGCATGATCCGGGTGCCGACAGGCACGCTGTTCACGTCTGCCAGCACGTGGTTGTTCGAAAGCACGCCCTCCTGGCCGGTCAGGTTGTCCTTGCAGAAGCAGCCGAACGTGCCGGCATATTTGACGGTGGTCGGCGAGATCGAGCAGCCGAGCCGCAGGGGGTCGTTGCGGGTGGCGGTCCACAGCGGCTTCTGGCGGCCGATATAAACCACCTCCGCCTCGCCCTTCGCCGCGTCGACGATCTCCTCGACCACGGCGCTGTGCATCTTCTTGCGGTCCTGCACCAGGATCGCCAGCTTGGCGTCTACCCCGTCGGTGTCCTCGCTCACGCCGAGCGCGATATCCTCGACGGTGCGCTTCTTCTGCGTCTTGGGTCGTGCCGATTTCGTTTCCAGGAGCACCGGGTCGACGAACAGCCCAGGCAACGCCGTATCCGCTCCAGCAAGGCCGGGAAATTCGATGAATTCGAAGATCGTCCGGAAAATGCGGGCCTGTAGCTCGAGCGCGGATTCAAGTCTCATGTCGTTCCTCCAACGTGCCCCGCCAGAGAATCGCTAGTCTATCAAAGTTTCGGAGGGGGTGGATCGAACGGCGTTGGAGGGGCATGCGAGCGGACGATGTGGGTCGGGCTCGGCGCATCAATGCGACAGCCAATCTCCTCACCCAAACGCAGGTTGAAATCAACGAACCGTACCCGCCGGTACGCCTGTCGGTGACCCGGCTTACAGCGTACCCGTCGGTACGACAGCATTCTGAAAATGGGGAATTGAATTCCGCCTGTATGCGGTGGCGCAAAATGCCTGCTGAAACGGCAAAAAACGTGTCTTAGGCCGACCGTTTTTTCGCCGCAGCGCCTCCCAGTGAACAGTTTTCGGCCCGCCGATTGGTGTATTGCCAGGCAACACCTTGTTTTCAGAGGATGATTTCAGCGCGTCTCGCGCTCGGGAGACTTTTTGATCCACCCCGGCAAAAATGCGGGATCATCCCCGGGATTCGACAGCGCCTCCGTCCCCCTCTCCCCGTTCTTCACGGGGAGAGGGATGGGGTGAGAGATAAACCGTGGATTTTCCTTAATTTTTGGCCTTGTCCACCAGCTTGTTCTTGGAGATCCACGGCATCATGCCGCGCAGCTTGGCGCCGACTTCCTCGATCTGGTGGCTGTCGTTGTTGCGGCGGATGCCCTTGAAGCGGGCGGCGCCCGAACGGTATTCCTGCATCCATTCCGAAGTGAACTTGCCGGTCTGGATGTCCTTCAGCACGCGCTTCATCTCGGCCTTGGTCTCGGCGGTGATGATGCGCGGACCCGAAACGTATTCCCCCCATTCGGCGGTGTTCGAGATCGAGTAGTTCATGTTGGCGATGCCGCCTTCGTAGATCAAGTCAACGATCAGCTTCACTTCGTGCAGGCACTCGAAATAGGCCATTTCCGGCGCGTAGCCGGCTTCCACCAGCGTCTCGAAGCCGGCGCGGATGAGCTCCACGAGGCCGCCGCACAGAACCACCTGCTCGCCGAACAGGTCGGTCTCGCACTCTTCCTTGAAGTTGGTCTCGATGATGCCCGAACGTCCGCCGCCAACGCCGCAGGCGTAGCTGAGGCCAAGGTCGAGCGCATTGCCAGAGGCGTCCTGGTGCACCGCGACCAGGCACGGCACGCCGCCGCCCTTCTGGTATTCGCCGCGCACGGTGTGACCGGGACCCTTCGGCGCGACCATCAGCACGTCGACGGTCTTCTTCGGCTCGATCAGGCCGAAATGCACGTTGAGGCCGTGGGCAAACGCGATCGCGGCGCCGTCGCGGATATTCGGCGCGATCTCGTCGCGGTAGATGTCGGCCTGCAATTCGTCGGGCGTGGCCATCATCATCAGGTCTGCCCACTTGGCGGCCTCGGCCACCGATATCACCTTGAGGCCGTCGGCCTCGACCTTCTTGGCGGTCGCCGAGCCGGCCTTGAGGCCAACCGCCAGTTCCTTGGCGCCGGAATCCTTCAGGTTGAGCGCATGCGCCCGGCCCTGGCTGCCATAGCCGATGATGGCGACCTTCTTGCCCTTGATCAGATTGAGATCGGCATCACGATCGTAATAGACACGCATTTTCAGTGGTTTCCTTCCTGGTTTTGATCTTCACACGAAGCGGGCTTTGGGGCGGGATGTCTCCGTCCCGAAAAGGCTGAGAAATTGTTGCGTGGCGCGGGCGGCGTCGCGGGCGATCTCGGCGGCGCCAAGGGTCAGCGCATCGCCAAGCAGCAGGCGGATTTGCACATCGCGCCCGACCAGGCCGAAAAAAGTGCGGAACGCGGCTTCCGTATCCTCGAATGCGAGTAAACCCGCGGCTCTCCCCGCCTCCAGCAGCGGCTTCAGCCGCTCGCCGATGGCGAAGCGGCCATTGGCCAGCACGATCTGGCCGAGGCTGCTCTTGCCGGAGCCGGCATGCGAGACGGCGACGCGGTTCAGCGCGACCGAGGTGGAACTGGAGATCACCTGCAGCCAGTTGGCCCCAAACCCTTCGAGGCTGTCACGCAGCGCCGCCGCATCGAGATGCTGCAGATCGTAATTGCCTGCCCGCACTTTCGAGGCCTGCCATTGCACGGTGGCGGTCAAAAGGCCGTCGCGGTCGCCGAACCATTTGTAGAGCGTTTCCTTGGAACAACTGGCGCGCCGCGCCACCGCGGTCATGGTCAGCGCATCGCCCTCCTCCACCAGCAGACCAAGCACGGCGTCGAGCACGGCCTGCTGGCGGGCCGTAAGCTCCTGCTCGTCGTTGATGTTGAGGTCAGTCAGCAATGGCGTTCCTGTCCGAAGGTGTACGCTTCGTTACGATCGACCGCCCCGAGGGCGATCCAGTTCGAAAAAACCGCTTCCGTACCCAACGGTTCGATTGTTTTCCAAGCATTTGAGAGCCGTACCGTACGTTACGGTTCGGCTTATGCCGCAACTTGTTGCGCTCCGCAAGGCTGATGTCGGAAGTTTTTTAGTTGAGGAGATGCGGCGACTTCAGTCGGCGGGCGGGTCGCGCAGCCGGCCGAGCAGCCGTGCCAGCACGTCAAGATCCTCTGCCGGAAGTTTCGCGCCAACCAGTCCGGCAATCGAACGCCCGTAAACCGCCCACATGCGCCGGCGCATGTCGCGTCCTTGTCCCGTGATGCGGATGGTCTGGCCGCGGCCGTCGTCGGCCACCTTGAGCTTTTCGACCAGTCCGTCGATTTCCAGGCGCGCCAGCAGCCGTGAAACATTGTACTGCGCAAACAGCGTGCGTTCCGTGAGTTGGAAGGGCCGCAGACCTCCCTCGCCCGCTTCGGCAAGTTCGTGCAGAACGTCATACCAACTGAGCGGCGGCAGCCCGGCCTCTTTCAGCGCCTCCTCGGCTTTCTCCGTCAACTGGCGCGACACGCGCATCAGGCGCGCCCAGGCCTTGATCGCCTGGGGGTTCGGGGATGGTGCGTTCTCTCTCATGTGTGAACCATAAGAGATAGATGCATTTGCATCAAGCTTGACACAGATCTCATCCACCTCCATATACATGCAATTGCATCTATATGGAGAACCCGACATGCTTACGCTGATCAGCCACGACCTCTGCCCCTATGTGCAGCGCGCCGCCATCTCCCTGCGTGAAAAGGACGTGCCGTTCGAACGGATCGACATCGACCTCGCCGACAAGCCAGGCTGGTTCAAAGCCATTTCGCCGCTTGGCAAGGTGCCGCTGCTGCGTGTCCGCCACGACGGCGAAGAAACAGTCATCTTCGAATCCGCTGTCATCCTCGAATTCCTCGAGGAGACCGAAGCGAACCCGCTGCATCCGGCCGATCCCCGCGCCCGTGCCCGCCATCGCGCCTGGGTCGAATTCGGCTCGGCAATCCTCAATGCCATCTGCCGGCTCTACTCCGCGCCCGACGAAACCGCCTTCAAGGCCGAGGCGAAGACGCTGTCCACGATGTTCGACCGCGTCGATGCCGAATTGGCCCGCAACGGCGAAGGACCATGGTTCGACGGCGAGCGTTTCTCGCTGGTCGACGCCGTCTTCGGGCCGGTCTTCCGCTATTTCGATACTTTTGACCGGATCGGCGACTTCGAAATCCTCGCCGGCAAGCGGCGGGTTGCCGCCTGGCGGCAGGCGCTTGACCAGCGCCAGTCAGTGAAAAGCGCTGTCTCCGCCGACTATCCGGAAAAGCTGCGTGCCCATCTGGCGCAAAAGCCGTCACATCTTGCTGCCCTCATCCGTCAGCAGGACGATCTCTCCATGCCGCTTCCTCTCGCCCGATCGGCCTGAGCGGAGCGGCCGGCGTCCCGGCACCATCGCCGCCCCGGCGATACCTGTGGCGGGAATTCTCTTGTCTATCCACCAGCCGAAAGCGACGCCTTCCGGACCATCAGCCGACAGGCGGATCCGGGCAAGCAGCGATTGCCGGCATTACCGTCGGAGGCTCCCGGTAGGGATCAGACGGTAACCTGGGTGCCGACCTCGACCACCCGTCCGGTGGGAATCTGGAAATACTCGGTGGCGTCGGCGGCGGTTCGTGCCAGCCCGATGAACAGCCGGTCCTGCCACAGCGGCATGCCGGAATTGGGCGACGCCTTGAGCGAACGCCGCGACAGGAAGAACGATGTCGTCATGATATCGAACTTCCAGCCCTGCTTGCGGCAGATCGCCATCGCCTTCGGAATGTTGGGCTGCTCCATATAGCCGAAGGTCATCGTGACCCGCAGGAACAGGTCGTTGATCGGCTCCATCTTGACGCGGTCGGCCTCCGAAACCGTCGGTTCCTGGGCAGTCACCACCGACAGGATGACGTTCTGTTCATGCAGCACCTTGTAATGTTTGAGGCTGTGCATGAGCGCGGTCGGTGCGCTGGCGGGGTCGCTGGTCAAAAACACGGCCGTGCCCGGCACCAGCTGCGGCGGCTTTTTCATCAGCTGCGCGGTCAGGAAATCGAGCGGAATCTCGTTTTTCCGCGTCTTCTCAAACAGCATGCGGCTGCCGCGCACCCACGTCATCATAATCAGGCCCGTGATCGCCGCGACAGTGATCGACACCCAGCCGCCGTCGGCGACCTTCACCGCGTTGGCAAGGAAGAAGCCCGTATCGATCACGCCGAACAGGAGCACCAGGCAGATCGCCGCAAGCAGCGTCCACTTCCACCGCCAGCGCATGACGACAAAGAGCAGGATGGTGGTGACCAGCATCTCGCCGGTGACGGAGATGCCGTATGCCGACGCAAGGGCGCTGGATTCGCCGAAGCCGACGACGAGAAGCATGACACCGAGCGCCAAGAGAAGATTGACTCGCGGCATGTAGATCTGGCCGGACTGCATCTCGGACGTGTGCTGTATCTCGAAGCGCGGCAGGATCGACAGTTGCACGGCCTGCCGGGTCAGCGAATAGGCGCCGGAAATCACCGCCTGGCTGGCGATCACGGTGGCAGCCGTCGCCAGTATCACCATCGGCAACAGCGACCATTCCGGCAGCATCTGGAAGAACGGGTTCTGCGGCGTGCCGCCATGCGACAGGACGAAAGCTCCTTGCCCGAAATAATTGAGCAGAAGGCTCGGGAAAACGATCGCCAGCCAGGCCAGCACGATCGGCCGGCGGCCGAAGTGGCCGAGGTCGACGTAAAGCGCTTCCGCGCCCGTCACCGCGAGGAAGACCGCGCCGATCGTGACGAAAGCAACGTCGGTCTGCGTCACCAGATAAACGATCGCATAATAGGGATTGACGGCAAACAGCACCGTCGGGTCGTCGGCGATATGGGAAAGGCCGGCAATGCCGATTGCCAGGAACCACAGCGCGGTGACCGGTCCGAAGACATTGGCCACCTTGCCGGTGCCGAAACGCTGTACCGAAAACAGAACCGCCAGAATGACCAGGGTGATCGGAACGACATACGGATCGAATGCGGGCGTCACCACTTTCAAACCCTCGACCGCCGACAGAACCGAAATCGCCGGCGTGATGATGGCGTCGCCGAAGAACAGCGCCGCACCGCAGATACCGGTGATCAGGATCGCAGTCGAAGCACGTGGATAGGCGCTGCGCGCCAGCGCCATCAGGGACAAGGTGCCACCCTCGCCGCGATTGTCGGCGCGCAGCACGAAAACAACGTATTTGATGGTGACGATAACCGTCAGCGCCCAGACTATGAGCGATAGCACACCGAGCACGTCGTCGCGCGAGGCAACGCCGGCCTCCGCCGTCGTGTGGAGCGCTTCGCGGAATGCATAGATCGGGCTGGTGCCGATGTCGCCGAAAACGACACCGAGTGCACCAAGCATCAGAACCGACAAACCATGCTGGCGGGGCGAATCCTGGACTGCCGGTTGCGCGCTGGGTTCAGCACGGCCGCCCGCATCGGCATTTGCCATATAAAACTACTCCATCCAGAACTGGCGGGCTGCGATAGTCCTGTTGCAACGCAAAAGCAATGGTTTCGTTACCGCGGCCGCGGCGCATCGAACTGGCAGTTCGCCTACCAGCCACAGGCTTTCAGGAACCGGCGGACGGTTTCCGGCATCCCATATTCGAGCGCGTCCGCTGTCAAGCCATGGCCGATCGATACTTCGGCAAGCAGAGGAATTCGCCTGGCCAGCGCCGGCAGATTGGCAACCGTCAAATCGTGACCGGCGTTGACAGCAAGCCCTGCCGAAACCGCGGCTTCCGCCGTTTTCCCCAGCCTTTCCAGCTCTTTGCGGCCGCCCGCTAAATCGTCGTGGAACGACCCGTAAGGACCGGTGTAGAGTTCAATCCGGTCTGCGCCCGTATTCGCCGCTGCTTCGATCCCCGCCGGATCGGCATCGGAAAATAGCGACACCCGGAAGCCGCCCTTCTTCAATCTCTTCACGATGGGCGTCAGAAAATTTGATTGGCCGGCGAAATTCCAGCCATGGTCGGACGTCGCCTGGGCTGGATCGTCCGGCACCAGGGTCACCTGCTCCGGCTGGTTCTTTTCCACAAGGCGTAGGAATTCTTCCGTTGGGTAACCCTCGATATTGAACTCCGCGTGGGGAAATTCGTCGTCGATCAGCGCCCGGATTTCCGGCAGATCGGCGTTTCGCGTATGCCGTTCATCGGGCCTGGGATGCACCGTCAGGCCGTGCGCGCCGGCGGCAAGCGCCAGCCGCCCGATCCCGGTAACGCTCGGCCAAGGCAGGTCGCGCCGGTTACGCAACATTGCGACGGCGTTGAGATTGACGGAAAGCTTCGCGGGCATGCAACGGACCTGAGGACAAAGGGCGGGAAACGAAGATATAATCGCTTTGTCGGGAACGGATAGCGGGATTTGATTGTTCCAGTCCCCAGGAACCGTACCACAAGATGCAAGATGAAGATGACTGCAACCGATCCCTTGCCGGCCATCCGCCGTATCGACACCGATCGCGGCGACCTGTGCGGCCTTGAAATCGTCGGGCATTTCACCTCCAACGACCTCGAAAATGCCTACGGGCTGCTCGAGGCCGCCTATGCCCAGCACGAAAAGGTCGACCTCCTGGTCCGCATCAGACATTACGAGGGCTTCGACTGGGGCGCCGTGTTCGACGAATCGACGGTCCGGGGAAAGGCCCAGGCATTGCGCCATATCCGCAACTACGCGGTTGTCGGCGGTCCCACCTGGATGCGCGCCGTCCTTGCGGTTTTCGGTCCGCTGACCTCGATCAGGACCAGGCACTTTGACATGGCTGACGAATCCAAGGCATGGGTATGGATCGGCGGCAGCGAAAAGCAGCCCAAGAACTGATCTGCCGTTCAGAACATCGTTTCGGTCACACCGCCGACACAGGATTTGGTCAAAAAGGCCGCGCATGCCATTTCGAACGACTTCATGATCCACCATCCCACGCTGCGCATCATCGATATCGCGTCCGATCCCGGCGACCTCTCCCGCGTCAATGAGGATGCGGCGGGCGGCAACCGCAGTTGCGCCTTCGTCATCGACGGCGCGACCGGGCTCGGCGGCAAAAGCATCGTCGGCCAGGACGGTTCGGATGCTGCCTGGCTCGCGCGCCTTGCCAAGACATTCTTCGAACAGGAAGTGGTTTCGGGCCGCCCGATGAGCGACGTGGTCCGCACGCTGAACAAGCAGGCCGCCACCGTGGTGCAGGAATCCTCGGCCGGGCTGCCGATCGCAGCATGGAGCCTGCCGGTTGCCAGCTTCCAGATGGTGCGAGTCGACGACGCGGCAATCGTCACGCACGGGCTGGGCGACTGCCGCCTGTTTCTGGCCGACGCTGACGGCACGATCCTCGAAACCAGCGCCATGAAAGGCAATCATGCGGCCGAGCGCGAGGGCGCCCGGCGCGCCATCGCCCATGCGGGCGGCCTTGCCGCCATCAAGGCCTTGAGCGACGACCCTGCGGTGCGCGAGGAATTGCGCCGCCGCCGCTCCGTCTACAACAGGCCGGAAGGAAACGTCTGGACGCTCGGCACCGAACCCGCCGCCGCGAAACATCTCTCCAGCGAGCCAATTTCACCGCGCCTGCCGGCGACCGGGCTTCTGTGCAGCGACGGCTTCGCTGCCTTGTGTGATCAGTACGGGCGCTACGATCCGGCCGGCCTGATCGGCAAGGCGAAATCCGATGGATTGAAATCGCTGATCGGCGAATTGCGGCATATCGAACGCACCGAGGATCCTAACGGCGAGGCCTATCCGCGTTTCAAGGTGAGCGACGATGCGACGGCGGTGCTGTTCGAAATCGTGGCATAATCCCGTCAGCGCACGATGGTCAGGCGTTCGGCCGCGCGCGTGATCGCCGTATAAAGCCAGCGCTGGCGGGTTTCCTTGAAGGCCCAGCTTTCGTCGAACAGCACGATGTCATTCCACTGCGAACCTTGCGCCTTGTGCACGGTCAGCGCGTAGCCATAGTCGAAATCGTCGAAGCGTTTCTTCTGGTTCCACGGAATGTCGGCGTCCGGGTCCTCGAAAGCGGCCTTCAGCAGCTTTATCTTGGCCACACCGCGGTCGGGATCGTCCTCCTCCGGCGAGACGAGAAGGTTGATGCCAGGCTTCACCGTCTCCCGCGACGATGTCATCACCTTCCACAAGGAGCCGTTGAGCAAACCCTTCGATGGATCGTTTCTCAGGCAAACCAGCTTGTCGCCGGCCTGCGGATAGTCGGCGGTGAACCCTTTCAACTCGCGCAGGCGCTTATTGTAACGCCGCCGTGTGCGGTTTGTGCCGACCAGCACCTGGTCCGCTTTCAGCACCAGTTCCTGGTTTACCTCTTCCTTGCCGATCACCTGCGCGGTGCCGTAGTCGCCACGCATGAACTCGCGGCCCTCACGCACGTCGAGCGCCAGCCGGATGATCGGATTGTCGCGCGCCTGGCGATGGATTTCGGTGAGCAGGAAGTCCGGCTCATGCTCGGTGAAGAAACCGCCACCCGAAATCGGCGGCAACTGGGCGGGATCGCCAAGCACCAGGATCGGCGTGCCGAAGCTCAGGAGATCGCGGCCAAGCTGCTCGTCGACCATCGAGCACTCGTCGATGATGACCAGTTTGGCCCGCGAGATGGGGCTTTGCCGGTTGAGCGAGAAGGTCGGCGACATCGACGTCTTGCCGGTCACTTCGTCGGCAACGGACTCTTCGCCCCTCGGCCGGTAGATCAGCGAATGGATGGTGCGGGCATTGATGGCGCCCTTCGAGCGAAGCACCTGTGCTGCCTTGCCGGTGAAGGCGGCGAACTGCACCTGGCCGTCGACATGTTCGGCGAAGTAGCGCGCCAGCGTCGTCTTGCCGGTGCCGGCATAACCAAACAGGCGGAAAATCTGCGGCCTGCCGGCTTTCAGCCAGCGCGCCACGGCTTTCAGCACGTCATCCTGTTGCGGAGAGAATTCCATGCGCTTGTGAGACAGGATTCGCAGAACGAGCGCAAGGCTGGGTGATATTCTTCGGATCGTGTCGAACTGACCTGTCGGTTCTCGTCCGCTTCGGTGGATCCTGCCGGAGGTATTGCGTCCTGCCCTCAAGGCATAGATACTTCCCGCATTAAAGCACACAGAGAGGAAAAGGTGTAAAATATAGCTTTATATGACACATCAATGCTCATCTCGAATAGAGATCAAAGCATAAAAGTGTTACTTGCAAGACATCGGCAAATGATACGCAAATGAGGGGCGTCGTGACAGAGTCGATCGAACCCAAGGGAAAATCATTCGAAGAAATTCGACGCGCCGAACTTGCGGCAATCAGGGATCGCAGGGAACAGGTTGGGGTAGCGGCGTCCGAGCCCAAGGGCAAGAGCGAAGACCCGACCGACATTTTCGGCGTTGCGTGCTCGGGCGGCGGCTTTCGTTCGGCATCCTTCTGCCTCGGTGCGCTGCAGGCGCTCGACCGCTACAATCTGATCCCGCGGATCGATTATTTGTCGACAGTTTCGGGCGGCGGCTACGCCGGCGCCAGCATGGTTGCTGCCATGAGCCGCGGCGACGGGACGTTTCCCTTTGCGGTCGCGCAGGGGGAGGACAGCGACGTGCGCGACAACGAGCCGGTCAGCCACATTCGCGACAACAGCCGCTATCTCGCGCCGCGGGGTATCCGGGATTTGCTGCTGTCGGCGGCGATCGTGCTGCGCGGGCTGATGGTCAACCTGCTGCTGGTGCTGTCTGTCGTGTTGCCGCTAGCAGCCCTCACGATCCTGATCAATCCGACGGTCGATCATCTGGGGCATGACGTCCTCTATGACGTCGTCCGCTACTACGTACCCCCGATCGGCTGGAAGGAAGCTAATTTCATTTCACCCGGCGGATTTCTGCTCGACCCGTTCCTGCTTACCAAAACGCTGGGTATTGCGCTCCTTCTGTATCTGCTCGCCTGGGGCCTGCGGCGCTCCTATGTCGAGCGTTATGACGCCGCAACGGCTCAACGCATTTCCGAACCACGTAGCCGCTGGGCGCTGGTCGGCGCGATTGTGATCGTTCTGCTCGCGATCTTCGTGGTGATCGAGGTGCAGTCCATGATCTTTGCCACGATCATAGCCACGCTGACCCCGCACGATAAAAGCGTGACGGCATCCGACGCAGGCGGTGGCGCGCTCACCATCGGCGGCATCCTGGCGACCATCGCCACCGCCACGGCGGTGTTTCAGAAACGGCTGGTCAGTTGGATCCAGAAGGCGCTCAACAATCCGACCATCGGCGGGCTAATCCGGTCCGCGATTGCCAAGCTGGCGCTTTATGCCGCTGCCATGGCCGTGCCCGCGCTGATCTACCTGCTCTATCTCGTCATCGTCGTGCCGGGCATCGCCGCCGCTGACGGCGAGTATCCGCTGGCGCCGACCTTTCTTAGCGACGAAACCTATCGAACCGCAGCCTGGCTTTACCGTGCGCTTGGTGTGTGCCTGCTGGTGTGGCTGGCTGTCGCGGTTGCGCATGCGCGAAAGCAGCTTCTCGTCAGCATCAGGGAAACACGCAGCAGACGGCCATTGCGGGTCTCGCTAGTGACGCTTGCCTTGCTTTTGCTGATCTGCGCCTTCGCTTTGTTTGCGAATGTGACGAGGCCGCCCGTTTCGCCACAATGGTACGTGCTCAACACCTATCTCGCCGCCGCATGCCTCGTGGCTTTCCTGTCGTTCAACTTTACGGAAAACGCCAATGCGCTGCACCGGCTCTATCGGGACCGTCTGAACGCGGCATTTCGGCTCGGCAAAGGGCGGTCCGGCAGGAGATCGCTCCCCCTGCACGAACTTGGTGACAAGGCGCCATACCTGCTGGTCAACGGCACGCTCAACGTTCGCCGCTCGAGCAGGAAGCCGCGGTCCAATGAAACCGCCATGAACGGTATGGGCGCCGCCGGCAAGCAGCCGGGTGACACGGCTGCCGGGGGCAGTTCGCCGAGTGCCAGCGCCGAAGCCGACACCCTGCCCAATCCCGATCCCGCCAAGCGTGGCCGCAATGCCGAGTTTTTCCTGTTCTCGAAAGGCTTCATCGGCAGTGACGCCACCGGTTACGCCTCGGCGGCGCTGATGGCAGAAGAGGACCGCCAGATCGACCTGGCGACCGCTGTGGCGATTTCAGGCGCGGCGGTCTCCTCCAGCATGGGCCGCGTCGGCATCGGCTTTCTCGGTCCGACGCTCGCGCTGCTCAACCTTCGCCTGGGCTACTGGCTGCGCAATCCGCGCTATGCGGAAGAAAGCCTTGAGCCATCATCAATATCGGGAACATCTTCCGCCAAGGTCAACTGGTATGACTTGTTCCGCTTCTACCTCGCAGCCGAAGCTTTCGGCCTTCTCGGCTCGGACAGTTCGCGTATCTACGTCACCGACGGCGGCCACATCGACAATATCGGGCTTTACCAGCTGCTGAAGCGAAAGTGCCAATTTGTCATTGTCATCGATGGGGAAGCCGATCCGGCGATGAATTTTGGCGCTCTGGTCGACGTGCAGCGTTTTGCACGCATCGATCTTGGTGTGCGCATCACACTCGACTGGGAACCGATGCGGGCGGCGATGCTGCAGCGCTCGGCCGACCGGATGAAGCGGGCCCCGAAAGACGATGACATCCACAGGCAGCATTTCGCTGTCGGCAAGATCCTTTACGACCAGTCAGGCAGCGAAGGCATCCTGGTTTATGTCAAAGCCTCCGTCACCGGCGACGAGGCGGATTACATTCTTGACTACGAACGACGTTATCCGCTCTTCCCGCATGAATCGACCGGCGACCAATTCTTTTCCGAAGAGCAGATGGAGGCTTATCGCGCGCTCGGTTTCCACGCCATGAATTGCGCGCTCAAGGAACCTCCCGCCCCGAAGGGCAAGGCACCGCGACCGGAGAAGGAAACACTGATCCTGGAACTAAAGAACCGGCTGAACGCGAAGCGGTCGGTGGACACGCCGAAGGGCAACGCCGGAAAGGTCCGCGTGAAAGCCGGTTGACGCTCGCCCGGTTATGCCGGCTGCAATCCCTGTCTTCTGTCCGGTGCTGTCGGCGCAATCAGCATCGACAGCGCGGCAGCCGCGACCGCCGTCATACCGGCGATCTGGAAGGCGAGTTCGTAGTTGCCCTGATATTCGCGCATGAAGCCCCCGAAGAAAGCCGCCGTCGCAGCGCCCACCTGGTGGCCAGCGACAATCCAGCCGAACACAAGCGGCCCGCTGCGGTCGCCGAAGGCCTCGTTGGAAAGACGCAAGGTCGGCGGCACCGTGGCAATCCAGTCGAGGCCGTAAAACACCGCAAAGATGGTCAGGGCGGTAATCGAGAAGCCGGAATAAGGCAGGTAGATCAGCGACAGGCCACGCACCGCATAATAGACGCCGAGCAGCTTGCGAGGATCGAAACGGTCGGTCAACCAGCCGGAAAGCGTGGTGCCGATCAGGTCGAACACGCCCATGACGGCGAGCAGACCGGCGGCTTGCACTTCCGCGATGCCCATGTCGCCGCAGAATGCGATGAGATGCGTGCCGACAAGGCCGTTGGTGGTAAAGCCGCAGATGAAGAAGGTGGCGAAAAGATACCAGAACACCCGTGTTTTCGCCGCGTCGCGCAACGTGGTGAGCGTGACCGTCAGGAAATTGCCGGGCACGGCAGTTGCCTCGGGTTCCGGTCCTTCGGCGCCGTAGCGCGTCAAGCCTATCGAGGACGGCCGTTCCGGCACCAGCAGCCAGACCAGCGGCAAAAGCGCGGCTGTCGCAACCGAGACGGCGATCACCACCGGCTTCCAGCCGCCGCTCTCGGCCAGCATGGCAAGCAGCGGCAGGAAGACCAGCAGCCCGGTCGCCGCACTCGCCGACATCAGGCCCATCATCAGCCCGCGATTGGTCTTGAACCAGCGATTGACGATCGTGGCCCCGAGCACGGTCGCCACAGCGCCCGAGCCGACGCCGGACATCACGCCCCAGGTGGCGATCAGTTGCCACGGCTCCGTCATCAGCAAGCTGAGTGCCGTCGACACGGACATGATAAGGAGTGCCGCGAGCAGCGTGCGCCGCAGTCCGATGCGCTCCATCAGGGCGGCCGCAAACGGCCCGGCGAGCCCGTAGATGAAAATGCCGACTGCGGCGGCGAGCGAGATCACGTCGCGGCGCCAGCCGAATGCGTCCTCCAGCGGCACCATCATCACCGACATCGACGAGCGCAGTCCGGCAGCGATCAGCAGGCAGAAGAAGATCACGCCGACAACGACGAATGCATAACGTTGTCCAAAGGGTCGATTTTTCGCTATTGTCATGTTACAAACCGGTACGTATCTATTGGTTCTCGCTTGTACGTACCGGTCAGTAACATTGTCAAGAGGCATTCTGTGAACGATCGAAAATCAGAAACGGCGACTGCCGGCGTGGAAACGCCCGCGCCGCCGCGCGCCGCCGACCGTATTCTTGAAGTCGCGCGCGATCTCTTCTATCGCGAAGGCATCCGCGCCGTTGGCGTTGACGAGATCGTGCGCCAGGCCGGCGTCACCAAGCCCAGCCTCTACCGCAGTTTTTCTTCCAAGGACGAACTCGCGGCCTCCTATCTGAAGGCCTACGAGGCTGAATTCTGGGCGCGTTTCGACGAAGCTGTCGAGGCGCATCCCGGCGATCCGCGCCGCCAGATCGTGGCTTTCCTCAGCGGTGTCGGCAAACGCGCGTCTGTCGACGGCTACCGCGGCTGCGGCATGACCAATGCTGCTGTCGAATATCCGGAAAGGGACCATCCGGCGCGCCTGGTCGGCGAGAACAACAAGATCGAGCTGCGCGGCCGATTGCGCCGAATGGCTGCCGAAATGGGCGCCGCCGATCCCGCTACGCTGGGCGATGGCCTGCTGCTGCTCATCGAAGGCGCCTATATCAGCGGCCAGCTTTTCGGTTCGGGTGGCCCGGCCGCCGCGGTGGCAAAAAATGCGGACCTGCTGATCGAAGCCAGCCTGTCTGCAAAATAGGCGTCAACGCGTTTCGGGAGCGCGGAGCCTCGCCACGACCCGGTCCGCCATTGCTTCGCAGCGCGCGCCGTCGAATGGAAACAGTCCGGAAAATGTCGGCGACAGCCGTTCCTCTATTGCGGCGCGCATCAGCCGGCGCGCCCTGTGAAGGCGCGTCTTGACCGTTTCCGGTTTCAGCGAAAGCTGATCGGCGGTCTCGTCGGTGCTCAGGCCTTCTATGTCGCGCAACACGAAGACAATCCGGAAATCGCCCGGCAGATCGTCCACCGCCTTCTCGAGAAAATCCCGGATCTGCTTGCGGGTCAGGTCGGAATCCGCGCCCGGCGGCGTCAATGAGGTCGGAAACATGATCACGCTGTCCCGGTTGAAGTTGCCGGCATCGAGTTGCTCGAGCTCGGCGGTCGGCCGGCGGCGGCGCAAACGCCCCAGCGCCTCGTTGAGGGCAATCCGGGTCAGCCAGGTCGAGAAACTGGAATGGCCCTGGAAAGAATCGAGCCTGGTAAAGGCGCGGACATAGGCCTCCTGCACGATGTCTTCAGCTTCCGCGTCATTGCGCACGACGGAACGCGCGATCCGGAACAGCCGCTGATTGTTGCGCCGGATCAACTCGCGAACGGCATTTTCGCCACCCTTGCGCGCCAGTTCGACCAGCTCTTCATCGGCGTGTCCGACAAGTCCGGTCCGATGCTTCATCACTGCAAGCTGCATGACGAGGTTCCTCACGACCCAGTTGGCGGACGGCGCACGATGCCCTTGGCGATGATCTCTTCGACCGGCGGAAATCCATCCAGCGCGACCTGAGGCAAGGGTATCAAGCCCGGCCCGGTCTTCCCGGAAACGGTTTCCGTTGCCGGTGGCAAACCCACCACGATCCGGCCAACCATGCCGGCATGTTCATGCGGCACGCAGTAGTAATCGTACACCCCAACCTTGGTGAGCGTCACCGAGAACATCTCGCCCGGCAGAAGATAATCCGAATTCCAGGGTTCGGCCGCTTCCGGGATGCGCAGTGGCCGCTCGAACAGCTTCGGATGATACGCCGTCACGGTATGCGAATTGCCGGGGTCACGATTGGTCCAGCGGATTGTCTGGCCGGGCTCGACATGCACGCCGTACGGATCGAACCAGACATGCGAACCGTTCGCCCTGCCCCTCATCGTGACCTCGACAGGACCGGCCGCAAGCCCATGCGTCGGAGTGAAAACAAAGGCGGCGAGCAAACCCCCGCCGGCTTCCATCATACGCCTGCGCGTCACCATCATTCGGCGACACGCTTCTCGTCAGCCTTCGACACATGCCACAGAACCACATGAGCGTGCGGTTCCTCGACGCCCGGGTGGCCGGCGTTGTAGTAGACGTCGACATGGTCGACATTGCCGCCGGGCGCTGCCAGGTCGTCGAAGCGCTTGTCCGGATTGAGGTCCTTGATCGGCAGCATGTAGATGGTGCTGACCAGTGCGCCATCATGATCGTAAGCCAGGAAGGGTCCAGCGGGGAGGCTCGCCGGATCGACGAAAAGCTGTCCCATTCCCGGCAGGAAATCGGGCAGCTTGACCAGACCACTGACTGCCTTGAACGCGCCGGCGGGCGGCGACTTTGCCACTTCGGCCGGAATCTCGTGGGCCATGGCCGGCAGCGAAAGCGCAAGCAGGGCGGCCAGAACGGCGGAAACGCGTTTCATATGGACCTCCTTTGATTCGGCGCCCCGCGCGTCGCGGCAGCGTCGAACCATTGGATGGGCCATTGACGAAAAGGTTCCCGGAAAATGCGCGGTCGGCAAACCGTCGGGCTGCCGATTGAAACCTGCAGGAACAGCAGCCTAGACAGGTTTCGCTGGCTGGGGATCGTTCTCCAGGAGGATCGGCTTACCGTGCGGCGTCGCATGCGCGGCGCGCTGCCAGGCCTCGGCCAGCGCGTCGACATCTCCCGCCGGCGCAACACCCTTGGCCGCCAGCAACGCCTCCAGCGCCCGCAGCCAGCAGTCGTAATAGTCGCTGCCGTCTGCCGCGACATCCCCGCGCTTGACCTCGGCGGAGAGCATTTCCGCCCATTCGCTCCACGAAAACAGCCCGCGCTCATGCAGCGCCACCGTCATGGCGAAGGCTTCGGCCTGCCAGGGTTCGGAAAACACCGGCTCGTCCATTCCGGGCAGCTGTCCGCCAACCCGCATCGGATCACGCCGGTTCAAGATAGCTCTCCCAGGCGTCGATCGAAACGGAGAGTGTCGGGTCGCTGTCCCTGCCCCAGATCTCCGACCCATCGAAGACGACCGTATAGACCCACTGCGGCGCCTCGCCCTTGCCATGCGCATTGCTGTCAGGGAAGACAAAGCCTTCCCGCACCGCCTCGACGACGCCTTGCTTGCCGCGCGCATAGCGCGGCAGCCGCGTATGGTTGGTGGGATTGATGTTCCTGGTCCGCACCCGGTCGCCTGCCTTGTAGCGGGCCGGTGTCTCGACCGGGCGGGCGCACGGGCTGCCTTTGGCCAGCACGGTCGGCACGTTCTCCGCCCTCAACACCCGCTTCGGCGTTGCGGCCGGGTCGACTGCCCTGCCATTGGCCAGGTCGGCCGCGCTGACGAAGCCGTGCCGCTGCAACAGCACTTCCAGCGCCTTGATCCAGATCTCGTAATAGGTCGAGCTGTAATAGTCGGCCGGGCGCAGGCTTTCCCGGGCATGGCGGCTTTCGTCGATGTTCCAAGCGCCCATGGCGCCGGCGGCGATTGTCGTACCGAGCGCGCGCTTTTCCCATTCGGCATGGAACAGCAGCTCATTCTTTTCCGGCGCGACCGGCCCGAAACCCATCTGTCCGCCGAGATCCTGCGGTCCGTTCATGCCGCCTCCGGCTGCAAGGCAAGGCCGGTGCCGATCATGGAATCGCGCGTCACCAGGTCGGCGAGTTTTTCTTCGCTCCAGCCCTGCGTGCCTTCCGGCCTCTCCGGCACGACGAGGTAGCGCAGTTCGGCGGTGGAATCCCAGGCCCGGATTTTTGTGTCGGACGGCAGGCTTACGCCGAATTCTTCCAGCACGGCGCGCGGATCGATCACAGCCCGTGAGCGATAGGGCGGCGACTTGTACCAGACCGGCGGCAGGCCGAGCACCGACCACGGATAGCATGAGCAAAGGGTGCACACGACAAGGTTGTGCGCGCCGTCGCCGTTGAACACAGCCTGCATGTGCTCGCCCTGCCGTCCAGTAAACCCGAGCGAGGCGATCGCCGCGGTCGCGTCGCGCTTCAGCCAGTCGGCGAAATCGGGATCGCTCCAGGCCTTGGCGACGACCCTGGCGCCGTTGCGCGGTCCGACTTTGGTTTCGTAGGTCTCGACGATGGCGTCGATCGCGGCCGGGTCGATCAAACCCTTCTGGGTGAGGATCGTCTCCAGTGCCCGTACCCGCGCCGCCATCGGGTCGAGCTCGTTGTCGTGGTCGTGATGATCGTGGGACATGGCAGAAAACTAAGCCCGCTGCTCGCCACCGGCAAGCGCCTTGGCTTGGGCCAGACGCCCTCGCCTATTCGGCGGCGGCGCGCGGCTGCTTCTTCGGCTCGGACACCAACGGCTGCTCAGCCGCCTCGTCTTGTGGCGCCCCGGCCTCGCGTTTCGGCGCCAGGCTGAGCAGCCAGCCGGAAAAGCTTTCCATATAGAGATAGATGACCGGCGTGATGAACAGCGTCAGCGCCTGCGAAGCAACGAGGCCGCCAACCACCGCAACGCCCAGCGGTTGGCGCAGTTCAGCACTTGCGCCGGTGCCCAGCGCGATTGGAATGGTGCCCATAAGCGCCGCGAGCGTCGTCATCATGATCGGCCGGAAACGCATCAGGCAGGCCCGGTGGATCGATTCCAGCGCCGTCTTGCCTTCGCGCCTGAGTTCCAGCGCGACGTCGATCATCATGATGCCGTTCTTCTTGACGATGCCGATTAGCATCAGGATGCCGATGATGGCGATGACGGACAGGTCCATGCCTGCCAGCCACAACGCTACCAGCGCGCCAACCACCGCCGATGGCAGGCCGGTGAGGATGGTCAGCGGATGCACGAAACTCTCGTAGAGTATGCCAAGCACGATATAGATCGTCAGGATGGCGCCGCCGATCAGCAGTCCCTGGTTGGCAAGTGAATCCTGAAAGGTCTTGGCCGTGCCGGCAAACGTCGTGGCGACCGTCTTCGGCATGCCTATACTTTCTTTCAGCGCATCGATCTCGCGCACGCTGTCGCCCAGCGCCACGCCTTTCGGCAGATTGTAGGAGATGGTGACCGCGGGAAGCTGGCCGAGTTGGTTGACCGTCAGCGGCCCGGCGGTGCGATCAACGCGCGCGAAGGCGCCGAGCGGCACCAGGCTGCCGCTCGCGGTTCGCACCCTGAGCGACAGCACGCGTTCGGGCGACCATTCGATCTTCGGATCGAGTTCCAGGATAACCTGGTAACTGTCGGCCGAACCGAAGATGGTCGAGATCTGCTCGGTGCCGAAGCCGGAATAGAGCGTCGAGCGCAATGTCTCGGCATCGATTCCGAGCATCGCAGCCTTGTCTCGGTCGACCACCAGCGTTGCCTGTAACGCGTTGTTGCTGAGATCGGTGGTGACGTCGACAAAGGTGCCGTGCACCGCGCTCATGGCATCGGCGAGCTTTTGCCCCCACACATCCGTGGTATCCGTATCCAGCGCCTGTACGATGAGCTGGTACTGGCTCTTGGAGGAACGCGCGCCGATTCTCAGGTTCTGCACCGGCACCATGTAGGTGTTGATGCCCGGCACCTCTGCGAGTTGCCGCCGCAGATCGGACAGCACCGTTTCAAGCGGTGGACGCTCGCTTTTCGGTTTCAGCTCGACGAACAGGCGGCCGGCATTGAGTGCATTGGAGCCGCCACTACCGCCGGCGCCGACCGACGACGCGACATTCGCCACATAGGGGGATTTGGTGAAAACGTCCGCCACCTGCGCTTGCAGTTTGGTCATCGCATCGAAAGAAATGTCCTCACGCGCTTCGGTCGAAACGGAGAGCTGGCCGATATCCTCCTGCGGGAAGAACCCTTTCGGCGAATTCAGCAGCAGCCACACCGAGAGCGCCGAGCTGGCAAGGAAGACCAGCACAACCAGCAGCCGGTGTTTGAGGCAGAACACCAGCGCATGGTTGTAGCCGCGCAGGAAAACGCCGCCTTCGGTGGCCGTGTCCGACGCGTCGACCGGCGGCCACTGCCCGCGATGGGGCGCCGATAAGAGCCGCGAACACAGCATTGGCGTCAGCGTCAGCGAGACGAACATCGAGGCCAGGATCGCGACCGTCACCACCACCGCGACGTCGTTGAAGATGCGGCCGACCACGCCGCCCATCAAAAGCACCGGGATGAAAACCGCCACCAGCGAAATCGAGATGGAAATGATGGTGAAGCCGATCTCGCGGGAGCCCTTCAGGGCCGCGTCGTAAGCCGACAGGCCATCTTCCTCCATATGCCGGAAAATATTCTCCAGCATCACGATCGCATCGTCGACGACGAGACCGACCGCCAGCGTCAGCCCCATCAGCGAGATGTTGTCGACCGAAAAGCCGGCGAGATACATTACGCCAAGCGTGGCGATCAGCGAGATCGGCACCGCCACCGCCGGGATGACCGTTGCGGTGACGCGGCGCAGGAACAGGAAGATCACAAGCACAACCAGCACGATGGTCAGCGCCAGCGTGAATTCGACGTCGCTGACGGCAGCGCGGATCGAAGTCGAGCGGTCGTTGAGCAGCTTGATGGTCGCCGACGCGGGCAACTGGCTGTCGAAGGACGGCAGCATCGCCTTTACACGGTCGACCACCTCGACCGTGTTGGCGTCCGGCTGCCGCTGCACCGCAAGCAGGATGGCGCGCGCGCCATTGTACCAGCTCGCCGTGCGGGTTACTTCGACGGAGTCGATTACCCGCGTGACGTCGCCGAGCCGCACCGGGTGGCCGTCGCGGGTGGCGATGATGAGATCGGAGAAGGCCGCCGCATTGTCGAGCTGGGTGTCGGCCGTGATGGTGAGTTGCTGGCGGTCGTTCGACAGCGTGCCGAGCGGGGTGTTGCTGTTGGCATTGGCGACAGCGGTCTGCAACTGATCAATGGCAATGCCGCGCGCCGCAAGTGCCGTCGGGTCGATCTGGATGCGCACCGCGTATTTCTGGCTGCCGTAGATTGCCACCTGCGCGACGCCGTCTAGGGTCGACAGCGACGGCGAGATGACATTCTGGGCAAAGGCATCGAGGTCGGTAAGCGGCACCACCTCGCTGGTCAGCGCCATCAGAAGGATCGGCGCGTCGGCCGGATTGACCTTCCGGTAGCTGGGCGGGCTGGTCATTTCCGGCGGCAGGGTGCGCTGCGTTCGCGCGATCGCCGCCTGCACATCGGCCGCCGCAGCATCAATATCCCGGTTGAGCACGAACTGGATGGCGATCGAGGTAGAGCCGAGCGAATTGACCGTCGAGATGGAATCGATGCCGGCGATGGTGGCGAACTGCTTGATCAAGGGCGTCGCCACCGCCGTCGCCATCGTCTGCGGCGAGGCGCCGGGCAACTGGGCCGACACGTTGACCACGGGAAACTCGGCGCTCGGAAGTGCGGCGACGGGCAGGAACTTGTAGGCAAACAGGCCGCCCAGCACCAAAGCGAACGACATCAGCAACGTGGCGACCGGCCGGCGTATGCAGAACTCGGAAATCATGGGCGTTTCCCAGCCGCAGCTTCGTCTTCGGCGACCTTTGCGGGAGCAGCTTTGCCGGTGTCGGCGGGGATGCCCGTGCCGCTTCCGGAAACCTCGCGCACATGCGCGCCTGCGGTCAGCCGCGTCTGTCCCTCTGTCACGACACGCTCGCCGCTTTTCAGGCCACTGACGATGGCGCTGTTCTCGCCCTCTGTCAGCGCTACGTGAACATCTCGCAATTCCACGGTTTGGTCCGGCTTGACGACAAAGACGAAGGGGCCTTTCTGGCCGGATTGTACGGCGACCGTCGGAACCGAAATCATCTGCGGCATCACCCCGGCATCCAGAACCACGTCGACGTACTGGCCCGACCACAAGGTCAGCTCTGGGTTCGGCACGCTCGCCCTGGCTGCGATGGTCCCCGAAGCCACGTCGACGCTGGAATCGACGAAATCGAGCGTACCCTTGCCGATCGGCTGCGGGTTACCGTCCTTGCGCAGCGTGACGTTGGCGGCCTGTGGCGATGCCAGCGCCTTCTGCAACAGCGCGAGATCGCTTTCCGGCAGGTTGAAGCTAACCCGAAGGGGATCAATCTGGGTAATGGTGACGAGCGCTGCCGCAGCGTCGTTGCCGGTGTTGTTCCCCACCAGATCGCCGACTGTCACGCTGACTGCGCCCAGTCGACCTGAGATCGGCGCCGTAATGGTCGCATAGCCGAGTTGCACCGTATCCGCATCGAGCGTGGCCTGGTCGGCCAGAAGGTTCGCTTGCGCTGCCTTCTGCGCGGCGAGCGCCTGGTCATAGGCCTGCTGCGTGCCGGCTTTGGACGTAACTAGGTCCTTAGCGCGCTGCAGATCGGCATCCAGGCTCACCAGTTGGGCCTGGTCCTTGGCGATCGTTGCCTTGTCCCGCTCCACGGCCGCCTTGAGCGCGCGGTCGTCGAGGGAAAGCAAAAGGTCGCCTGCCTTGACCATCTGCCCGTCCTTGACGGCAATCGACACCACTTCGCTGGAAATACGCGCGCTGACATCGACCACTGCGGGCGAAGAAACGAAGCCGATGGCGTAGCGCCGGATCGGAAAATCGGCGGTCGAGGCGCTCGCCGCAACCACCGAAACGGCAGGCCTCTCACCGCCCGCAGGCGCCGTCTTGGCCTGGCGCTCAGCTTGCGCGGAAAACAGCATCTGCCGCATCTTTCCGGAAGCGACGGGCGAAAGATAGAGGCCGGCGCCGGCAAGGCAGGCTACCGCAAGGACAGAAAACAAAAGCGCTCTGCGCATCGCCGATTGACCTCTCCGCTTGGGATCGGTGGTCGTATTCCGTCGCATCCCGCCGATGCGCCGGTTGATAGATAATGTCAACCGGCGGCGAAATAGGGCCGCAAACAATACATTAAGAAGATTTAATCCGCAGCGCGGCGGCTATTTGAGCATCGGCCAGAGTGTCGCCGCGAGCAGCACGCCCATCGCGATGTTGAACCATTTCAGCCGCACCGGATCGGCCAGGAAGCCGCGAAGCGCCATGCCGAAGCCGGCCCAGGTGGACACACTAGGCACGTTGACCACGGCAAAGGCGAAGGAGATCAGCAACACAGAAAAGAACGGCCGCTCGGGATTGGTGTAGAGTGACATCGCGCCTACCGCCATCGCCCAGGCCTTCGGATTGACCCATTGGAACGACGCCGCCTCGAAAAAGGTCATTGGCCGCGCCTTCGTCTCGCCGTTCTTGCCGAGCGTCCGCGACATCGCGATTTTCCAGGCGAGGTAGAGCAGATAGGTCCCACCCGCGATCTTCAGCCCCAGCTCCAACGCCGGAAATGCCTTCAACAATGCACCCAGCCCGAAGCCCACGCCGAGGAGCAGCGTCAGAAAACCGCTGCCAATGCCAAGCATATGCGGGATGGTGCGCACAAAGCCGAAATTGACGCCCGAGGCCAGAAGCATGAAGTTGTTCGGCCCCGGCGTGATCGACGTCACGAAAGCATACACAAGCAAAGCGAAAAAAAGTTCAGCCGACATCGCAGGACGTTTCCACTCGGTATTTTATGTCAGCAATATTGACCTAAATCGTGACAGGTGTCATCCGGATCATTGTTGCCGTGACAATCCGGCAGGCAGCCAGTCGGCCGGCCTACATCCCCTGCGGGCCGCGGTTCATCGCCGCCACGCCGGTGCGGCACACTTCCGCCAATCCGAGCGGCTTCATGATCGAGATGAACTGCTCGATCTTCGACACCTTGCCGGTAATCTCGAAGATGAAATGTTCGGTGTTGGCGTCTATGACATTGGCGCGGAACGCCTCGGCGAGCCGAAGCGCCTCGACGCGGGCGTCGCCGGTGCCGGTCACCTTGACCAGCGCCAGTTCGCGCTCCAACGGCCTGTCCTGCCCGAGTTCGCCGGCGCGCACCGAAAGATCGACGACCCGGTGCACCGGCACGATGCGTTCGAGCTGGTGCTTGATCTGCTCCAGCACATGCGGCGTGCCGCGCGTCACGATGGTTATGCGCGACAGGTGCTTTTCATGCTCGGTCTCCGAAACCGTCAGGCTCTCGATGTTGTAGCCGCGGCCGGAGAACAGGCCGATGACGCGGGCAAGCACGCCCGGCTCGTTGTCGACCAGCACCGACAGAGTATGGATTTCCGGCAGCGCCGTTTCCTTGGCGATGAAGTAGGCGGAGCCGGTCGGTTGAAGGTGGGCGCTCATTGTCTGATTCTCGATCTTAAAACACAGTTATAACTATCTGATACAATGAGGCTTCCACCTCGATCCGGAATCTCAGTTAGACCAGTTCCCGGCCCTTGGCGTCGATGGCGTTGGCGACAGCCTCGTCGGTCGCTTCGTCCGGCAACAGCATTTCGTTGTGCGCCTTGCCAGACGGGATCATCGGGAAGCAATTGGCCAGATTGGCGACACGGCAGTCGAACAGCACCGGCTTCTTCACCGAAATCATTTCGGCGATGGCGTCGTCAAGGTCGCCGGGCTTCTCGCAGCGTATGCCGTGGCCGCCATAGGCTTCGGCGAGCTTGACGAAATCCGGCATCGCCTCGGTATAGGAATGCGACAGCCGATTGCCGTGCAGCAGTTGCTGCCACTGCCGCACCATGCCCATGTACTGGTTGTTGAGGATGAAGATCTTTATCGGCGCACCGTATTGAACAGCCGTCGACATCTCCTGCATCGTCATCTGCACCGATGCGTCGCCGGCAATGTCGATGACCAGCGCATCGGGATGCGCGATCTGCACGCCAAGTGCGGCCGGCAGGCCGTAGCCCATGGTGCCGAGCCCGCCGGAGGTCATCCAGCGGTTCGGCTTTTCGAAGCCGAAATGCTGCGCCGCCCACATCTGGTGCTGGCCGACTTCCGTCGTGATGTAGGTATCGTGGCCCTTCGATGCCTCGTAGAGCCGCTGAATGGCGAACTGCGGCATGATCACGTCGGCATTGTTCTTGTAGGCGAGCGAGTCGCGTGCACGCCATTTGGCGATCTGCTCCCACCAGGGATAGAGCGCCTTCTTGTCGGCCTTCGCGGTCGCCCGCCACAGCCGCACCATGTCTTCGAGCACATGCCCGACATCGCCAAGGATCGGCACATCCACGCGCACGTTCTTGTTGATCGACGAGGGGTCGATGTCGATGTGGATCTTCTTCGAGTTCGGCGAAAACGCATTCAGCCGCCCGGTGATGCGGTCGTCGAAACGCGCGCCGATGCAGACCATCACGTCGCAGTCGTGCATGGCCATGTTGGCTTCGTAGGTGCCGTGCATGCCGAGCATGCCGACCCAGTTCTTGCCGCCCGCCGGATAGGCCCCGAGCCCCATCAGGGTCGAGGTGATCGGAAAGCCGGTCAGGTCGACCAGTTCGCGCAGCAGATGGCTGGCCTCGGCGCCGGAATTGATGACGCCGCCGCCGGAATAGATGATCGGCCGCTTCGCTTCCGCCATCAGCGCAACCGCCGCCTTGATCTTGTCGAGATCGCCCTGGACTTTTGGCTGGTAGCTGGTGCGCGGCGCTGTCTGCGGCGGCGTGTAGATGCCCTTGGCGAACTGCACGTCCTTCGGGATGTCGACCACGACCGGGCCCGGCCGGCCCGTCGTCGCAACATGGAAGGCTTCGTGTATGATCGCCGCCAGTTCGTTGACGTCTTTCACCAGCCAGTTGTGCTTGGTACAGGGCCTGGTGATGCCAACCGTATCGCATTCCTGGAAGGCATCGGAGCCGATCAGCGGTGTCGGCACCTGGCCGGTGATGCAGACCAGCGGGATCGAATCCATCAGCGCGTCCTGCAGCGGTGTCACCGCGTTGGTGGCGCCCGGACCGGAAGTCACCAGCATGACGCCTGCCTTGCCGGTCGAGCGGGCATAGCCTTCCGCCGCGTGGCCAGCGCCCTGCTCGTGGCGCACGAGGATGTGCTCGACGTCGTCCTGCTGGAACAGTTCGTCGTAGATCGGCAGGACCGCGCCGCCGGGGTAGCCGAAGAGATGCTTGACGCCATTGTCCTTCAGCGCCTGCACCACCATTTCGGCGCCCGTCATTTCGCGCCGTCCGGTCTCTTCCTGTCGGTTGGTCATCGGTCTGTTCCGTTTTCTGCCGCCATTGGCGATTGCTGGTCGTTTAGTCCTGTTTCGGGCAATAAAAAAGGCCCCCGAGGGAGCCTGTCTTGCGCATGGGAGGATTTCGCCCGGCGGTTACACCGCCTTGCCCACGCGCCTGCCTACTACGAGAATGATTGCCGTCTTCATGGGCGCGGAGACTAATTGCGGAAAAGCCGCGCTGTCAATGGGCAAAGTGCGTGGGAAACATGACAATCCGGTCGCGATCCGAAGATCTCAGCAACCGCGGAGTTCGAGCTGAATGGACTTGCAGGCGAGGCGTCACTACATTTGCATGGTGCACTCTCAAGACGCAGTGCACTTTTGAGAAACATTCGGAAATATGAAGAACGAACGCATTCAACGCCGGCTCGTCGCCATTCTGGCCGCGGACGTGGTGGGTTACAGCCGGCTCATGGAGCGGGACGAAACAGCCACGCTGACGGAACTGAAGGTGCGGTGGAGCGAGGTCGTGGAGCCGCTCGTCGCCCGCCACGCCGGCCGCGTCTTCAAGCGAATCGGCGATGGTATGCTTGTCGAATTCAGCAGCGCCGTCGATGCGGTCGAATGCGCGGTCGAATTGCAGAAAGCCATGGAGGCCGCGAACGAAGATAACCCTGTCGATCGGCGGATTGTGCTGCGCATCGGCGTCAATCTCGGCGATGTCATGGTCGACGGCAGCGATCTCTATGGAGACGGCGTCAATGTCGCGTCCCGCATCGAGGGCCTTGCCGATCCAGGTGGGGTGGCGATTTCGGATGCCGTCCACGAACATCTGCACGGCCGGGTGAGCATCGATTTCGTCGACAGCGGCCATCACGAGGTCAAGAACATCGAACGACCGCTGCACATTTGGACCTGGTCGCCGGACGCAGTCTCCACCGAGACGCTTGCCGCGATTGGCGGTGCGCCGCTACCGCTCCGAAGCAAGCCGTCGATCGCCGTCCTGCCGTTCAGCAATATGTCAGGCGATCCTGAGCAGGGTTATTTTGCCGACGGCATCACCGAAGACATCATTACCGACCTTTCCAAGGTTTCCGGGCTCTTCGTCATCGCGCGGAATTCCTCCTTCGCTTACAAGGGCCAGGCGCCGGATATCCGCAAGGTGAGCAAGGAACTCGGCGTCCGCTACGTCCTGGAGGGGAGTGTGCGCAGAGTCGCCAGCCGCGTCCGCATCAACGCCCAGATGATCGATGGTACGACCGGCGGCCATCTCTGGGCGGAGCGGTATGACCGCGACATTGAGGATGTCTTCGCCGTTCAGGACGAAGTCACCCGCACGATCGTCAGCGCCCTGCAGGTGACCCTCACCGCTGGCGAAGAGGCGCAGCGCGAAAACCGCGGCAAGATCAATCCGGAGGCTTACGATCTGATCGTCCGCGCCCGCCAGACTGCTCTGGAGTTGCGTCCGGAGGCAGCACTGGAAGCGCGCCGGATGCTGGAGCGCGCAATCGAGATTGACCCGGAATTGGCGCTTCCCTATGCGCGGCTCTCCATCATCAGCTTCGCCGAATACGCCAACCAGTGGAACGATGCGACGCCCGAAAACCTGACGCGGGCGCTGGAACTGGCGCGCAAGGCGATCGAACTGGACGAGAGTGAGCCACAGGGCCATTCCTCGCTCGCGCTCGTCCTTTCCTGGATGCGACGGCTCGACGAGGCTGAGCCGGCGGCGGAGCGGGCAGTCGCCCTCGCCCCAAATCTGGCCGACGCTTATACCGCGCTCGGCAACATACGCGACTTCCAGGGCCGGCACGAAGACGCCGTGGCACTTCACACGCGGGCTTATCGGCTCGATCCGCAATTCGATATGTCGTTGCATTTTCTGGGGCGGGCCCTGCTGGCGCTCGGCCGGTTCGACGAAGCCGAGATCGCCTTCAAGCGGCGGCTAACGTTGACGCCGCGTTCGGACATGAGCCGCTTCTATCTTGCCTGCCTCTATGGCCTCACCGGACGCCACGACGAAGCCCGCCGCTATTGGCGGGAGACCCTGGAGGTCAATCCCAGCTTCTCAGTGGAACGCATGAAACAAATCTTGCCTTACCGGGACCCCAATCTCGTCGACCGGCTGGTGGGCGGCCTCCGCGACGCCGGGATCGACGTTTGAATAGGACGCAGGGCGGAGCGGCCACGCCTTGTTCATTCCAATTTTCTCATCCCGTTTAACGCCGTTTCAACCATCCCGCCACACGCGGCCTTAACCCGCTTCGGCTAGCGTCTTCAGTTGGGGTAACGGGGAACCAGCATGTTCGTTGAGCGGGAAGCCAGCAAGGGAGAACAGACCGTGCAGGAGCGCCGCGACGCGGCGCAGAACGACAAGCGCATCCTCGGGCACGTCATCCAGTGCGATGGCGCGCGCGCCAGGATCGCCGCATATGCCGACACGCTCGACGGCACCGTGACCGGCATCTGGACGGTCGGCAAGATGATCTCCATCAACCTGCAGGAAGCCCGCACCGTCGGCCTCGTCTACGAGATCAGCAAATCCGACCACCTGTGGAGCGAAGACGGCCGCAACGCCATCGAGGTCAGCGTCGAACTGGTCGGCGAGGTTCGCGATGGCCGCGCCAGCGGCAAGCCTGTCTTCGACCGTGGCATCACCATCTATCCCTATGTCGGCGCCGTCGCCCACCGCATCCGTTCGCGCGACCTGACCGCGATCTACGATCTTGCCGGCCGTCATGCCGTCACCATCGGGCAACTGTCCCAGGACGAGACCATCAACGCCAACATCGCCATCGACGACACGCTGACCCGACATTTCGCTGTCGTCGGCACCACCGGTGTCGGCAAGTCGAGTGCCGTATCGCTTCTGTTGCGCAAGGCGATCGAGGCGCAGCCGGATCTGCGCGTGCTGATCCTCGACCCGCACAACGAATTCGCGGGCGCGTTTCCCGACCAGTGCATCCGCATCGACACCAATTCGCTCGACCTGCCGTTCTGGATGTTCAAGCTCGAGGAATTCGCCGAAGTGCTGTTCCGCGGCCGCGAACAGGTGCCGGAGGAGATCGACCTTCTCCGCGACCTGATCCCGCAGGCCAAGAACCTCTATCGCAATCCCAATACCGGCGCGTATCTCAGGCGCGGCGGCGACGCGATCACTGCCGACACGCCGGTGCCTTATCGCATGGCGGATCTGATCAAGCAGATCGACGAGCGCATGGGCCTCCTGGAATCGAAGAACGACCGGCCCGTCTACCGTGCGCTGAGACTGCGCCTCGAAGCTGCCCTTTCCGATCCTCGCTACCGCTTCATGTTCAATTCGCGCCTCATCGAGGACACCATCCACGAGACGATCGGCAAGATTTTCCGCGTGCCGCATCACGGGCGTCCGGTTACCTGCTTTGAAATGGCGGGACTGCCGGCGGAAGTTGTCAACGCGGTCTGCTCGGTGCTGGCGCGCCTGGCCTTCGATCTGGCTCTGTGGAGCAATGGCAAGCTGCGGCTCCTGGTGCTTTGCGAGGAGGCCCACCGCTATATGCCTTCCGATTCCCGGCTCGGCTTCGCGCCAACCAGGCACGCGCTGTCGCGCATCGCCAAGGAAGGCCGCAAATATGGCTGCTATCTCGGCGTCGTGACACAGCGGCCGGGCGAACTCGATTCAACCATCCTGTCGCAATGCTCGACCATCTTCTCGATGCGGCTAGCCAACCACCAGGACCAGGCGATCATCCGCTCGGCGATTGCCGATTCATCGGCCTCGACGCTGTCATTCCTGTCGTCGATGGGCCAACGCGAGGCGATCGCCTTCGGCGAGGGCGTCGCCACCACGATGCGACTGAAGTTCGAGCGCCTGCCGCCCGAGCTAATCCCTGGTATCCAGAAGCGGGAGACCGAGAATGCCGAGGGCGGCAATGGCGACGACATCGACCTGGTCGCCATCGTCGACCGCCTGCGCAATGTGCCGAAACCTCAGGCGCAGGCAGCCGGGATTGGCGAGTTGGTGAGCCCGGTCGCCCAGGCCGGCGAACCTCAGTACCGCAAGGGAGAGTTCGGTGGCGAGCAGCGTGGACGCCGCCTCGGCGACGGTCTGTACTGACGCGCTAGCCAACGATCAGTTGTAAATCCAAGAGACTCGATTTTGCAGAAGCAGACGCGACGCATGCGATCGCACGCCGCCGGCTTCCTTAAAAAAAATCAGGCGCAGACGCGGTTCCGACCCATACGCTTGGCCTGGTAGAGCAGGCGGTCGGCGCGACGGTAGAATTCCTCCGCCGATTCCCGCTTGTCCCATACAGCCAACCCCACGCTTGTAGTGACCTTCAGCCGCATATTGCCCGAAAGCACCGCCATGCCGGCGACGGCCCTGCGGATGCGCTCGGCGAACTTCACCAGCATGTCCTCGCTCATGTTCGGGGCGACAACGGCAAACTCCTCGCCGCCCAACCGAGCAACCACGTCGTGATAACGCGTCATGTCGCGCAGGCACCTCGCCACTGCCCGCAGCACCTCGTCGCCGACATCGTGGCCGTATGAATCGTTCACTTCCTTGAAGTGGTCGAGATCGAGGATCATCAGCCCGACCGGCTTGTCGATGCGCCGGAATTCTTCGATGTATTCTTTCAGTGCATCGTCGAAATAGCGCCGGTTCTGCATGCCGGTCAGCGCGTCGGTTAGGGCCGCCTGCTCCAGCGTTTCGGAGCGTGCGCTGAGCGTCTCCGTCATCGCCCTGAGCTTGCCTTCTTCCCGCACCTGGGTGCGGATCAGCGGATAGATGAAGAACAGCCCGAAAAACAGTGCTGTCGCGACAAGGACGCCGCTGCCGAAGAGCAGCCGCGCCAGGTAGGCTGCCTGCTCCAGTTCATCGGCACGAAACAGCGCCGCCGGGTTGGTGTGCAGCAGATTATAGGCGTGCAAGACCAGCAAACCCGCGGCGAAGATCACGCAGATAAAGACAAAAAACGCGGATTCCGATTTGTGGAAACGCATGCACCGCCCGTCGAAACGCCTTCGATTTTTTATCGCATGAGGAGGCTTACGGTAAGTTAACTGTCAGCAACTTGCGGACGAAACTCGCATAAGGGTCAATGCAATCTTACGACACCTGGCTCGCGGCGATTTTTATTGCTTCTGCATCGTCTGAAAGTGGAATTCTACGCCAATCCTGACCGAGCTGATGCCGAAACCACGTCGCCTGGCGTTTGCCATATTGCCGCGTGGCGATCTTGGCGCGCTCGATCGCCTCGTCGAAGGGCAGGACGCCCGCAATTGCGGATTGCAGCTCCCGAACGCCGATCGCCTTCATCGCCGGCAGCTCCGGATCGAGTTCGCGAGCCAGCAGCGCCTCCACCTCCTGCAACGCACCGAGATCAAGCATGCGATCGAAGCGCCGGTCTATCCTTCTGTTCAGCGCGGCGCGATCCGCCTCGACGACAAGCTGTTTCGCCGTCCCCCTGTCAATCAATGGGTGACCGCGCTCCGCCTGCCAGTCGAGGATCGAACGTTCCGAAGCCTGCAGCACTTCCAATGCCCGCGCGATCCTCTGGCCGTCGGAGGCGCGCAGCACGGCCGCGGCTTTCGGGTCCTCACGCATCAAGATCGCGTGCAGTCTGCTCGATCCCTCTTCCAGCAGGCGATACCGCCAGCGGTCGCGTACCGATTGCGGAATATCGGGCATTTCCGAAAGCCCCTCCGCGAGCCCGCGAAAATAAAGCCCGGTGCCGCCGGTGAAGATCGGCCGCCGCTCTTCAAAAACCCCTTCATCGCGCAGCCGCTTCACGTCGGCGAGCCAGCGGCCGGCGGAATAGTTGATCGCAGGGTCTACGTGGCCATAGAGGTGGTGCGGAACCGCTGCCAGTTCATCGGCACCCGGCCGTGCCGTCAGCACGTTCAACACCGAATAAACCTGCATGGAATCGGTGTTGACGATGCAGCCGCCCGTCTGGCGGGCGATTTCCAGCGCCAGTGCCGACTTGCCGCTGGCGGTTGGTCCCGCTATCAGGATCGCGTTCTTCACCAGCCCTTCGGCCTCGTCGCCAGCGGATTCCGACATGTCCTTCATCGCCACGCTCATATCCCATCCGGCTGCGAAAATCCTCGCACCCGAGATCGCGCATAGTGCGTCGCAAGCGGTCGGCGCAAGAACTATCGACTGGCTGGCGCACAATGTCGCCTGCGACCTGGGGCTGCCGGCCGAGGCCGATGCCTTATCGGCAGCTGCCGCGCTGCGCGATTGCCTCGCGCTCGTACCGGTCGACGTCGTGATCCAGAAAGCTGCGGGACGCCGCAAGAAAATCCTCATCGCCGACATGGATTCCACCATGATCGACCAGGAGTGCATCGACGAACTGGCCGACGAAGTGGGCATCAAGGAGCATGTGGCGGCAATCACCGCGCGCTCGATGAACGGCGAGATCGCCTTCGAGCCGGCGCTGCGCGAGCGCGTCGCTCTGCTGAAAGGCCTCGATGCGACCGTGGTCGACATCATTATCGCCAAACGCATTACGCTCGCGTCCGGAGGCCGCGAACTCGTAGCCACCATGAAGAAACACGGCGCGTGGACCGCGTTGGTATCGGGCGGCTTCGACGTCTTCACCAACCGAATTGGCGCAAAGCTCGGCTTCGACGAAAACCGCGCCAACCGCCTCGTCGAAACAGGCGGCAAGCTCGCGGGCGCTGTCGCCGAGCCGATCCTCGGACGCGCCGCCAAGGCCGATGCGCTGAACGAAATTGCCGCGCGCCGCGGCCTCACCCCTGCCGACGCCATCGCGGTCGGCGACGGCGCCAACGATCTCGACATGATCCGCCTCGCCGGCACCGGCGTTGCCTTGCATGCCAAGCCAGCGGTCGCTGCCGAAGCGCAGTTCCGCATCGATCACGGCGACCTGACCGCCCTCCTCTACATACAGGGCTATCGCCAGGAGGACTTCGCCAGTTGACACCGCTGCACACGAAACGGCTGATCATCCGCGACTGGGAAGACCGCGACCGCGATCTCTTCTTCCTCATCAACTCCGACGACCAGGTCATGGAGTTCTTTCCGTTCCGCCGTGACCGCGCTCAGTCCGACGCCATGTTCGACCGGCTCAAGGCCGGCATTGCCGAACGCGGTTACGGATTTGCGCCGGTCGAGATCACCGCCACCGGCGAATGCATCGGTTTCGTCGGCCTCGCCGATACCAGCCTGGAACCTTTCCTCCCAGAGGGAACCGTCGAGATAGGCTGGCGGCTGGCTCCGCAATTCTGGGGGCATGGCTATGTGACGGAAGCGGCTGAAGCCTGGCTCGAATTCGGTTCGAAAGGCTCGGCCTCGACGAGATCGTTTCTTTCGCTGTCGTCGCCAACCGCCGCTCCTCGGCGGTCATGGAGCGTATCGGCATGATCGCCGATCCAGCGGGCGATTTTGACCACCCGAACGTTCCCGACACCCATCCGGCGCTCAAGCGACACGCTCTTTATCGACTGTCCCGAACAGCCTGGCAGCAACGAAAACGGGCGGCCACCTGACCGCCGCCCTGCGATCAATGCGATGCAGTTTCGTCGTCACTCTCCGCCGGGACAGAGGGCACGCGATCGAGAAACGCGGAAAAACCGTCTCCCGTTGCGGAGCCCGCACGACGTTTGAGAAAATCCGCCGCAGTTTCCATCGTACCGACCTTCTGGGCAACTGCCGAAGCAATCCACTGATTGAGCGAGACGCCATCGGCCTTTGCCAGCCGCGCGGCCGCCTCCTTGATCGATGCAGGCAGTTTCAACGGATATGTTGCCTTGCTCATAATCTCATTCCTTTCAGGAAATCCCGAGGGCGGAGCGCTTTGATGTCGAATCGCTCCGCGACTCCCAAGAAATCGCGCACATTGTGCGTCACCAGAGCATCCGCCCGACCATTAACGGCCGCTTCAAGCACCATTTCATCTTTTGGATCAGCCACTTGAGGCCTCCAAAGAAAATGAACTTCGACAGGTTCGGCCAGCGCGGCAAACTCTGCCATCAACTCGGCGACTTGCTGGACGGAAAGCCCGTTGGCTTCCCGTTGTTCCGGTCTGCTCAGCACGTCCTCGTACTCAAGAAACAGTGCTGTGGTAACCAGCGGACGTAGCCGCCGTTCCGCGACGAGACGTAGGATGGCGAAAGACGCTCCGCTACTGCTTCGCAAGCCGGCCGCAAGAACATTGGTGTCGAGCACAACGCGCTTCATGCGGCAGCATAATACATCCCATAGGATGTTTCAAACGCGATGAGATCACTCCATCCGGATCGTCACGAAGCGCAGTTCGCCGGTCTTCGACGCCAGCATCAGAAGCGCATTCTTGCGACCCTGCTCCTTCAGCGCCGCGATGCGATCCATCACATCTTTCGGTGACGATACCGATTCCTGGGCGATCTCGGTAATCACCTCGCCGGCCTGGATGCCGCGCTCGGCAGCAGCCGAATTGTCGCCGACTTCGGTGACCACCACGCCGGAGACATCGGCGGCGATCTCGAACTTCTTGCGCGCCTCCTCGTTGAGCTCGGCGATCGTCATCCCGAGCACGCTGGCCGTGGACACCGCCTCGTTCTGGTCCGGCGAGCCGGCATCCGGCTTGCCTTCCTCGGTCTCGGCGAGCTTTTCGCCGTCTTCCAGCCGACCGAGCGTCACCTTCACGGTCTGCTCGACACCTTTGCGCACGATGACCACGTCGACCGCCTTGCCGACCGGGCTTTCCGCCACGACGCGGGGCAGGTCGCGCATGTCCTTCACGTCCTTGCCGTCGAACTTGATGATCACATCGCCGGGCAGAACCGTACCGTTGTCGACCGGCCCGCCCTTGATGACGCCGGCCACCAGCGCGCCCTTGGCAGTCGCCATGCCCAGGCTTTCCGCGATTTCATCGGTCACCGGCTGGATGCGCACGCCGAGCCAGCCGCGGCGGGTTTCGCCGAACTGACGCAACTGGTCGACGACCCCTGCGGCAAGCTGCGAGGGTATGGAGAAGCCGATGCCGATCGACCCCCCAGACGGCGAGATGATAGCGGTGTTGATGCCAACCACCTCGCCATGCATGTTGAACAGCGGTCCGCCGGAGTTGCCGCGGTTGATCGCGGCGTCGGTCTGGATGAAGTCGTCATACGGGCCGGAATTGATGTCGCGGTTGCGCGCCGAGATGATGCCGACGGTCACCGTGCCGCCGAGGCCGAACGGGTTGCCGATCGCCATCACCCAGTCGCCGATGCGCATGGAATTGGAATCGCCGAACTTCACCGCCTTCAGTTTTTTCAGCTTCGGGTCGACCTTCAGCACCGCGATATCGGTCTTGGTGTCCTTGCCGACCAATTCCGCTTTCAACTTCGAACCGTCGGCGAAATTGACCTCGATCTCGTCGGCGTCGGCGATCACGTGGTTGTTGGTGACCACGATGCCCTGTTCGGCGTCGACCACGAAACCCGAGCCCAGCGACTGAACTTTCTGCGAGCCGCCGCCGCCGGGTCCGCCCTGGCCGCCACGGTCCTTGAAGAAATCATCGAAGAAATCCTGGAACGGCGAGCCTTCCGGCAGTTGCGGCATCGGCACAGCGCCCGGGCCTTCGGTTCCCTTGACGGTCTGCGAGGTCGAGATGTTGACGACGGAATCGAGTAGGCCTTCGGCGAGATCAGCGACGGAGGCCGGCCCTTCGGAGAGCGGCTGCGCTGACTTTGGAGCAGCCGGTGCCGGAGTTGCCGGTGCCGGAGCAATCGGCGCTGCAGCCTGCGCGAACGCCGGTGACACGAAGGCTGGGACGACCATGGCGCCGGTCACCAGCGCCGCCGTCGCGGCAAGCAAGGTCTTTCGGACTGCCGGCAGGGTGTGGGTCGGTTTCATTGTCGGTGCCTCCCGGCGTTGTGAGAAAGTCGGCGCACTGCCCGCGTCGGGCGCAGTGTCATGTTGGCAACAAATACGGCGTGTTTGCGGCCTTGCATACCGTCGGAGGATAAACCCTCCGTTACCCGCGTGCCAGCCAAACCACGCCAACGCCGACGGCCACGGCCACGAGGCCACCCATCCTCAGCATGTTTTCCGGCGTCGCCAGAACTTCGGTCGCCAGCTTCCGGGCAAGATTGGGAAAGCCGCAATAGATCAGGCCCTCAATGACGAGGACCAGACCCATTGCGGCCAGAAAGTCAGTCACCTTCTATTGGCCGGCGGTGCTTGCCGCCGGCGCCGCGGGTGCAGCCGGCGCGGGTGCGCCCGGCGCTGCACCGCTCGAATCGCGGAAGAAACGCAGGAATTCCGAATCGGGCGTCAACACCATGGTCGTTCCCGTACCTTCCAGCGCCTGCCCGTAAGCCGACATCGACCGGTAAAATTCGAAGAACTCCGGATCCCGCTGGAATGCGTTTGCGAAGGTGGCGTTGCGCTGGGCTTCGCCTTCACCACGCAGGATTTCCGATTCCTTCTGCGCTTCGGCGACAATCTCGACCACTTCGCGGTCGGCGCGGGCGCGGATGCGCTGCGCGGCTTCGCGGCCGCGCGCCCTCAGCCTTTCGGCCTCGGCCAGGCGTTCCGCCTTCATGCGGTCGTAGGTTTGCTGCGAGACTTCCGCGGTGAGATCGGTCCGGCGAATGCGCACGTCCTGGATTTCCAGGCCGAGCGACGTCGCATCAGGACGCAGTTGGTCGGCGACTTCGCGCATCATCGAAGCGCGTTCTTCCGAAAGCGCCGCCTCGAAGCCGCGCAGACCGTAGACACGGCGCAAAGCCGCATCGAGACGGGTGCGCAGCCGCTGTTCGGCCAGTTCGACCTGACCGGAAACCGCTGCGCGGAAGCGGCGTGCATCGTTGATGCGATAGGCAACGAACGCGTCGACCTCATAGAACTTGCCGCCCGAAACCTGGACGCGGATGTTGTCGAGGTCGAAGCGCATCACGCGGTCTTCGATGATCTGCACATTGTCGGCTTCGAAGAAGGCGAACGGCGCTTTGAAGTAGATGCCGGGCTCGGTCTTCACGTCGACGATCTCGCCGAAGCGCAGCACGATCGCCTGCTCGCGTTCGTTAACGACGAAAACCGACGAATAGATCAGGAACAGGATGACGGCGGCGATGACGCCGATGACGGGGAGACGGTTGGCCATTACTTGTTTCCTTCCGTCGCCGGGGCACGCTTCTGCAATTCAGGCAGCGGCAGGTAAGGCACGACACCCGGCCCGCTGCCTTGTTCCATGATCACCTTGTTGGAATCCTTCAGCACCTTCTCCATGGTTTCGATGAAGAGCCGCTTGCGCGTCACGTCCGGAGCTTTGGCGTATTCGTCGTAGACGGAGATGAAGCGCTGCGCCTCACCTTCCGCCTCCTGCACGACGCGGTTCTTGTAGGCGGCCGCCTCTTCGCGGATCTGCGCTGCTTCACCGCGCGCCTGGCCGAGCTTCTGGTTGGAGTACTGGTTGGATTCTTCCACGAAACGGTCTTCGTCCTGCTCGGCACGCTGCACTTCGTCGAACGCATCGGCCACTTCGCGCGGCGGCGCCGCATCCTCGATCGAGATCGCGTTGACGGTCAGGCCGGCGCCATACTGGTCCAGCGTCGTCTGGATGATGCCGCGCACGGCGTCTGCAATGCCCTGGCGGTCGTCGCGGAAAATGTCCTGTGCGGGACGGCGGCCGACCGCTTCGCGCATCGCGCTTTCGGCGACCTGCCGTACCATTTCGTCAGGCCCAGAGACGTTGAAGAGATAGGCTTCCGGGTCGGAAACCTGATAGGCGACGGAGAATTTCACGTCGACGATGTTCTGATCGCCCGAAAGCATCAGGCCGGACGAGGTGCCGGACCGGGTTTCGCCGATATTGACCAGCTTTTCGGCGGTATTTGCCTTCTCCACCGTCTCGATCGGCCACCAGTGGAAGTGCAGGCCTGGTTCGGCGAGTTCCTGCTTTGGCTTGCCGAAGCGCAATTCCACCGCCAGTTCGTCCGGCTGCACCGTATAGATTGCCTGGAAAATCCAGGCGATGAACAGGGCGATGCCGATCAGAGCGAACAACGCCGGGCTGGCGCCGCCACCGCTCGGCAGGGCCCGCTTCAGGCGATCCTGGCCGCGGCGGATGATGTCCTCGAGGTCGGGAGGCGATCCCTGTGGGCCGCCGGGGCCACGCGGGCCTTGTCCCCAGGGGCCGCCGCCACCGCCGCCGCCACCACCCCATGGGCCGCCACCGCCGCCTCCGCCGCTCTGATTATTCCAAGGCATGAAATTCCTTTCGGTCTGGACATCCGGGCTGCCTTCGCGGCGCTGCGGACATTCTCCTGTTGCCATCTATAGGGATGCAGGCCTTTGCTTTCAACGCAAAGCCGTCCCATTGCCCGGTTTACAGCCGGAACTGCGGCCGCTTTTTCAATGCACAGCTACCCGCCGCTCGTAAACGGTATAGCGTGTCGCATGCGTATCCTTCTCGCCGGCCGGAAACGCCTCGCTTTTCACCGTCTTCCATATCTGCGGATCGATGGCCGGAAAACGAGTATCGCCATCGACTTCGGCCAGCACATGCGTGACGTGGAGCCGGTCCGCCATAGGCATCGCCTGCCGGTAGATTTCGCCACCGCCGATCACGCAGATTTCATCGGCCCCCACGGTGCAGCGGCCGCGCACATTGGCCAGCGTGATGCCGTCATTGAGCGAATGCACAACTTCCGCACCCTCGGCTCGGAAACCCAGGTCGCGGGTGACCACGATGTTCAGCCGGCCCGGCAGCGGCTTTCTGGGAAAGCTCTCCCAGGTCTTGCGGCCCATGATGATCGGCTTGCCCATCGTCGTGGCCTTGAAGCGCTGCATGTCGGTCGACAGCCGCCACGGCAGCCCGTTGTCGCGTCCGATTATGCCGTTTTCGGCAATGGCGACATAGATCGCAATCTTCATCGGGCCGATGCTCCCGGAGCTTTGCGTATCTCCGCTCTGTTTTTGCCGGCGAAGGCCAGAGGGGAACAAAATGCGCCGGCAGCCGATCTCGTGGCCGGGAAGAAATGAAACATCTGTCACCAAACGTATGAATGCGGTGCGGACGCTAGCCGCCACAGCGGATCACCACAAGCCTTTCGACGCGAAACTACTTCCGCAGACTCTTGTCGGTATCAGGCCGCCAGCCTATGAATGAGAGCATCCTCAACGTAGATGCCATTCACGGTGTTATGAGAGAAACGAACTTCACCAACGCCGTCGACACGCAATGCCACTTTTAGGCCGGCAATTAGGCGATCATCCGCTGACGTTATTCTCACCTTGCTAAGATCAAGTATCGGACGATCAGGGTGTGACTTACGCCATTCCGATACTATAACAGCAGCATCCAGGTATTTCTTTTCCAAATCTTTTCTGGCACCCCGATAAGCAATCACCATCCTCCAACTTTCGATATCACTGTTGTATAGCCACAATGCGGCCGCGACCTCAAATTTCTTGCTATCAAGAGCCTGAATGAGGTTTATCCCTGCATCCACATCTGCTCTTACCAACGCTCCTGAAGCCATCTGAATATTCCCTGATCTGCATCGACCATCGCGTTTCTCATCGCAGTGGCAGCAAACACATCTATCATATCGTAACGCGAAGATTCATTCCAATCAGAGACTGCTGACCAGTGCCCATCGAACACAGGCGAAGCTGCTCGACTTTCGGTCAGTTCGGCAGACAGCCCGGCCAACGCGATTAGTTTGTTCAGATCGTGACTATAGATGTCTTGAACAAATTTCCGGTCAGGTATGGTGTCGGGACGAAAAACGCTGGAAATACGCGACTTGATTGCGATCTCAACCGCGTACCCGAACAGATAATAGGCATTCGAATATCGTTCGTTCTGAAAAAGCAGCTCAGCATCACGCAACTTTGCTTTAGCGAGCGCTTGGAGAACAGCTCTTTCCATTTCTATACCGCGATCGGCGCCCGGATCGTCGCGTCGGCCACGTAGTTTTCCAGCCGGAAATCCTCATAGCGGAAGGCGAACAGGTCCTTGACCTCGGGGTTGATCCACATAGTGGGCAGCGGCTTGGGCGTACGCCGCAACTGCTCGCGCGCCTGCTCGAAATGGTTGGAATAGATATGCGCATCGCCCAGCGTGTGGACGAAATCGCCGACTTTCAGGCCGGCCACCTGCGCCACCATCATGGTCAGCAGCGCATAGGAGGCGATGTTGAACGGCACACCGAGAAAAATGTCGGCCGAGCGCTGGTAGAGCTGGCAGGACAGTTTGCCGTCGGCCACGTAGAACTGGAACAGGCAATGGCAGGGTGGCAGCGCCATCGCGTCGACCTCGGCCGGATTCCAGGCTGAAACGATCAAACGTCTTGAATGAGGATTCTTCCGCAACTGGATGAGAAGGTTTGCAATCTGGTCGATCTCGCCGCCGTCCTGCGTCGGCCACGACCGCCACTGCTTGCCATAGACCGGACCGAGATCGCCATTCTCGTCGGCCCATTCGTCCCAGATCGAGACGCCATTGTCGTTCAGGTATCTGATGTTGGTGTCGCCAGCCAGAAACCACAGAAGCTCGTGGATGATCGACTTCAGGTGCAGCTTCTTGGTGGTTGTCACCGGGAAGCCGCGGGCCAGATCGAACCGCATCTGGTAGCCGAACACGCCGCGCGTTCCGGTGCCGGTGCGGTCGGGGCGATCCGAGCCGTTTTCAAGAACGTGGCTGAGAAGGTCGAGATACTGGCGCATGTGGTCCGGCCGATTCGGGAGTTTCGCCAATCATAGCCGAATCGGGAAACGGGAACCATCCGGCCGCCCGTTCCCCGCCGGGGAATCGCGACCCGACGGCCGCGTGAAAACGCTTCAGAGAGCGCCGAGCTTGTCGAGCTGCTTCGCCACCAGGTAATAGAAGGTCACGCGGCTCTTGGTGTTGTCGGCCGACATCGTCTGGCAGACCTTCTCGATAGCCGAATCCGCCTTGGCGCCCTCGACGCCGAGTTTCTTGGCAGCCCAGTTGTCGCGCACCCGGCCAAGTTCCTTGGCATCCTGGCAGGACACCAGCGAGGAATCGCGGTTGCGCAGCGCGATGCCAAGATGCTTCACGATCTTGTTGACCACGTCCGCATTGGCGCTGGCGTCATACTTCTTCACGTCTGCAAGATAGTCGGCCATGATAATTCCCCTCGTCGAAACAACATTAATTTCAATCGGTGAGGTCCCACATCGACACAACCCTGACGTTTGCGGTCTTCTCGCCGGGCGGAAACCTTCATTGGTGTGGGAAGCCGAGTCAACCCCGGCAACGTCTTTTTGACATCGCGCCGGCGAAACAATTCGGCCTTCCAATTTGCCTCGCCCCTCCCTATATTCGGAGGGTCAGCTCGACTGACTATGGCGATAAACTGCCGATGTAATAAGCCATTCGGACCCGGGGGCGGTACCCGGCGCCTCCACCAAAAATCGCCGCTTCCTTTTTAGGGCGGTTTTTGATGGGGGCGAAATAGGATCGACGAGGGTGTAAAGATCGGACTTTTGCCCGGCATTGTACCACCGTTATCGGGCTAACCTAGTAGTTGCAAACGACAACTATGCGGAAGCACGTCTCGCCGCTTAATGCGGTGCGATAGCTTCAATTCAAGTCCTAGGGGTTCGCACTTCTAGGCGGGGTTCGGAGGTACCTGGCAACAGAAACCTCCACTTCTCCCCTCATCAGTTTTGCCGATCGTCGCGTTTCAGACGCCACGCGTTTGTCTGCACGCGAAAATTCAGCGCCAATTCCCATCACCCGTTCAATTTCAGGGAGCAGACAGTAATGTCCGTCGATTCCGAACGCTTTTTCGTGCTGACCGGAGGTCCGGGCGCCGGCAAAACCAGTCTAATCTCAGCCCTTGTCGAAGCCGGCTTTTCGACGACGCCGGAAGCTGGCCGCGCAATAATCAGGCAGCAGCAGGCAGTGGGTGGCAGCGCCCTGCCCTGGCTCGATCCGCCGGCTTTCGCCGAGCTGATGATTGGCTTCGACATGAATTCGCATCGCCTCGCCGCAGACAGCAACGGCCCGGTATTCTTCGACCGCGGCGTGCCCGACACGGTCGGCTATCTCCGCTTGAGCGGCCTGCCCGTGCCGGCGCACATGTTCGCTGCCGCCGACGAACTTCGCTACAACCGCCGCGTGCTCGTGCTGCCGCCGTGGTCAGAGATTTTTGGTCAAGACGCCGAGCGAAAGCAGAATTTCGCCGAGGCCGTGCGCACCTTCGAGGCAGTCACTTCGGTTTATCGTGATCTCGGTTACGAACTGGTCGAGGTTCCCCGCGCACCCGTCGAGGTGAGAATGCGGTTCGTACTGGCGATAGCCGGCGATGTGCCCTTGCCCGCCAGATGATCCCGACGGGCAATGCCAACAAAAAAGCCGGCCGCGAGAACTCGCGGCCGGTTTTGTTTTGGAGGAGGTCGACCTTATTCGGCAGGCGCTTCCGCCACTTCGCGCCCACGACCGAGCGTCAGCTGGGTCAGGGCGAAGGCGAGCACCGCGCAGGCCGCGATTGAGACCACCATCGGCAACGGCTTGCCGTCGAAGAAGATGCCGGAGACGGCCATCGCCACGGCGCCGGTAGCAAAGTGCAGCGTGCCCATCAGGGCCGAAGCGGTGCCGGCGATCTCGCCATGCTCTTCCATCGCCAACACCGAAGTGGTGGGAATGACCAGGCCGAGGAAACCGTAGCCGACGAACAGAAGCGAGGCCAGCACTGCCAGCGACTGCATGCCGGACGCCATCACCGCCAGCAGCGCAACCATCACCGTTGCGTAGCTGACGACCGCAACCCGCACCACGCGCCGCAGGCCGAAGCGTTCGGCCAGCATGCCGGTCATCTGCGACATCGCGAAAAAAGCGACCGCGTTGATCGAGAAGAACACGCTATAGACCGACGGGGATAGGCCGTAGTGGTCGATCAGCACGAAGGACGAACTCGACAGGTAGACGAAGAAGCTGGAGATACCGAAACCGCCGATGAAGGTCAGGCCAAGGAAATTCCGGTCCTTCATCAGATAGCGATAGCCGGCCATGGCGCCGCCGAGCGAACTGCCGGTGCGGTGTTCAGCCGGCCGAGTTTCCTTCAACGAGGTCGCCAGAAGCAGAACCGCCAGCACCGCCGCGATGGTGACGGCCCAGAACACCGCCCGCCAGCCAAAGCCGTCGATGATGAAGCTGCCAGCCAGCGGCGCCAGGATCGGCGAAACCGAAAACACCAGCATGAGCATAGACATCAGCTTGGCGGCCTCGTTGCCGGTGTGCAGATCGCGCACCACGGCGCGCGGCACCACCATGCCGGGGCTGGCGCCGAAGCCCTGCAGCACGCGGAAAGCGATCAGCCACTCAACGGTGGGGGCAAGTGCGGAACCGATGCTGCCGGCGACGAACAGCACAAGGCCGGCATAGAGCAGCGCCTTGCGGCCATACATGTCCGAAAGCGGGCCGATGACGATTTGGCCGAATCCCATGGAAAGGAAAAAGACCAGCAGGCTCATCTGCACCGCCACTGTGCTGGCCTGCAGATCCGCGCCGATCGAGGGAAGCGCGGGAAGGTACATGTCGATGGCGAACGGGCCGATGGCGGACAACAGCCCGAGCACGACCGCGATGCGGAGGAAATTGGTGGTCATGATGTATTTCTTTCGGAACGGTTTCGGCCGCGTGGCGGCATTCGGTCCAAGGACGCTTCATCCCCTGGGAATCCGACTCTCCCGGTCGATTCCCGCAGCGGTATGGTCAAAAAAATTAGACACACTTGTCTAATTCGTCAAGCAGCATTATCTTCTTTTTTAGATGAGAGAGATTCTGAGGCCACAGTTCGACCAGTCCTTGCGGACACATACCGCCAAGCGCGAGTCGATCATCGACGCTGCAGCCAATGTCTTCTGCCGCGAGGGTTTCAGTGGCGCCAACATCGATCTGATCGCCGCCGAGGCGGGCGTTTCGCGGCAGACCGTCTACAACCACCACGGCGACAAGGAAAACCTGCTTTCGGCGGTCGTCGCCGAAATTACCGAGCGTTGCAATGCCCGCTCCTTCGCCGTGCTCGGCACCTTTCCCGACCACCCGGAAAATCTCGAAGCCGATCTCGTCGCCTTCGCCATCCGCCTCAACAAGAGCTGCATCTGCGATCGCGACGGCAAGTTCCTGCGCAAGCTGATCCAGACCGAAGGCGAACGCAACCCGCAGCTTTTCGCCGGCTGGCGCAAGGATGGGCCAGGCAAGATCTGGTCGGCGCTGGCAGCCCGCTTTGCCCGCCTCGCCTTTTCCGGCCATCTCGATATCGACGACCCCGACGCGGCGGCACGCCAGTTCCTGGCGCTGATCAACGCCGACCTGCAACTGCCGATGATGCTCGGCGAACAGTTGAGCGAAGAGCAGCTCAACGCTTCCGCGACCAACGCGGTGCGTACCTTCCTGCGCGCCTTCGGTCGCCGCGCTGACACCTCCGCGCCGGAGACCGCCAAGGTATCGGCCTGAAGCTTACCCAAAGGCATTGGCCCAAGCGCTGAGCGCGCTATATCCGGTTTACGGCGGCCCAAAGCTTGATTACAGGTAGGGCGTCGATTCACGAGGCCCCCGCCTGATGGCTGAAGACCATATCCGCTACGACATTCTGGCCCAGGAGGCATTGCGCGGCGTCATGCGCAAGGTTCTGGCCGAAGTCGCGCGCACCGGCCTTCCCGGCAACCATCATTTCTTCATCACCTTTCTCACCGGAGCTCCCGGCGTGCGCATTTCGAGCCGCCTTCGCGAGCGTTACCCGGAGCAGATGACCATCGTCCTGCAGTTCCAGTATTGGGACCTGAAGGTCACCGACACCGGCTTCGAGGTCGGCCTCTCCTTTTCGGACGTGCCGGAAAAGCTCGAGATCCCGTTTTCGGCGGTGCGCGGCTTCTACGACCCGTCGGTCAATTTCGAGCTGGAATTCGAGGTCAAGCAGGACGTGATCGAACTGCCGGCCGAGGCGCCAGCCGAAAAACCTGAACGCGTGGTAAAAGCCCCGGCTGCGAAAAAGTCCGAACCGCGCAAGAAGGCAGAGGCCAAGACGCCGGAGACCGCAGGCGCGGAAGAAGCGCCGGCCAAGGGCGCCGAGGTCGTTTCGCTCGACGCCTTCCGCAAGAAATAGCTATGGCCGAGATCGTCAACCTTCGTCAGGTGCGCAAGCAAAAGGCGCGCGCAGCGAAGGAACAGGCGGCTGACCGGAATCGGGTCCTGCATGGCCGCTCCAAGGCCGAAAAGCAGCGCGACCGCCACGCCGCCGAAAGCGCCAATACCTTCCTTGATGGACATCGCCTCGACAAGGACCGGACTTGAGCCTCGTCGCCAAGCATTCCGTATCCATTCGCGGCCACCGCACCAGCTTCTCGCTCGAGCAGCCTTTTTTCGAGGATCTTCTCGCCATAGCCGCCGCGCGTGGCATTGCGCTTGCAGCACTTGTTGCCGAGATCGATGCGGCGCGGCCGCGCGAAGCCAATCTTTCCTCGGCGATCAGAGTTCATGTTCTGGCATGGGCGAAGCGGCAGGCCGGCCAGCAGCCTTGATACCCTTCCGGGAGGCAATCGACCGCCGACCACCGTTCGCGCACAACGAGGCGATCAGGCAGCTTCAGGAGCGGCTGCCCAAGATGTCCGACAGGGCCGACAACAGCCGGCCGATTTGCTCGTCCGTGCCCACGGTGATCCGCAGATAGTCGCTGATGCGGGGAGCCTGAAAATGGCGGACGATCACCGCCCGCTGGCGCAGCGCGGCGGTGATTGCAGCGCCCGCATGCGCCGGATGACGCGCAAAGACGAAGTTGGCAAAGGACGGCAGCACATCGAAGCCAATCCGGATCAGCCCGCGGTTCAGCCGCTCCCGGCCCGCGATCACGCGAGCCCGGCCCTGCTGAAAATATGCTTCATCCTGCAGGGAGGCGATGGCGCCTGCCTGGACGGGCCGGCCAAGCGGATAGGAGTTGAAGCTGTCCTTCACCCTGGTAATCGCCTCGATCAGATCGGCGTCGCCGATTGCGTAGCCAACCCGCAACCCGGCCAGGGCCCGGGACTTGGACATCGTTTGGACGACCAGAAGGTTCGAGTGTGAGGCAACGAGCGGAATCGCGGTCTCGGCGCCGAAATCGACATAGGCCTCGTCGATCACCACAGGAGCGTCGGGATGTGCCTCCAGCAGGGTGACGATCTCGGCGCGTGACAGCGCAATCCCCGTTGGCGCATTCGGATTGGCTATGATGATCGGCCCGGCCCGCCGGCGATAGTCGGCGATGCGGATTTGCATGGCCTCATCCAGTGGCACGGCTTCCCAGGCGATCCCGAACAGGCGGCAATAGACCGGGTAGAAACTGTAGGTGATGTCCGGGAAAAGCAACGGCGCCTCATGCTTGAGCAGAGCGGCGAATGCGTGGGCCAGCACCTCATCCGAGCCATTGCCGACGAACACCTGTTCTGGCAGCACCTGGTGATAGGTGGCCAAGGCGGCCCGCAGCGCGGTGGCCTGCGGGTCCGGATAGAGACGCAGCGTGTCGGCCGCCTCGCCGCGGATCGCTTCCAGCACGCGGGGCGAAGGGCCAAACGGACTTTCATTGGTGTTGAGCTTGACCAGTTCCGCCATGCGCGGCTGTTCGCCCGGTACGTAAGGCCTCAGATCGTGCGTCAGGCTGCTCCAGAAACGGCTCATTTTCGGTCCATATCTCAATAGAAGCGACGGTGCGGCGGGCGCCTTGATCGACGTTCGGTACCCGAGCGCAGGAAATTGGCAAGCCTGCGCGTTCAGGCTTGAGGGTCTCTTTAACGCCCGGGCCTCTACTGGCCGAGCGACCTCAGGATGTTTTCGAAGATGAACGGCCGCGTCGGTTTCGGGCTGCCGGTATTCGGCTGCGGCAGGTCGCGCGGCTCGATCGGAGGCAATGGCGCCTGCTCTACCTCGCGCGCTGGCTTCGCTGCGTTGCGTTCGGCCTCCTGCCGCGCCCGCTCCCTTTCCACAAGCCTTATCGCTTCGGCCGCGCGCTGCGCAGCCTCCTCTTCTGCCTGGCGTTGCGCAGCGCCCAGCGCCTCTTCCGCCGCCTTCTGCCGCTCGGCTTCTTCAGCCTCTGCCGCCGCCCTTGCTGCTTCTTCTGCTTTGCGCTTCGCCTCTTCCTCGGCCTTCAGGCGCAATGCCTCGTCGGCGCGGCGAAGTTCTTCCGCGACGCGGTCGCGCTCTTCCTGCAGCGATGCGTAATAGCGCACCTCGCGGCGCAGCCGCTGCTTTTCGAGAAGCGCGGCCTGCATAGCCTCGACACGCGCTTGTTCCAGCTCCAGCGCACGCTGCGTCAGGAATTGCGCCAGCGGGTCGGTGTCGAATTGCTTCGCGAGCGCTCCGAACGGCCCCTCGACAGTGAAACGCACCACCGGCTCCGACCCGACCAGCTTCTCGTCACCCGGCTGGTAGACGATCGTTCCTTCCGCCGCCATCGTGCCGGAATTGAGGTCGGCGCGTACCTCCGCCGTCAGGCTGGAAGCCGACGCTTCCAGCGTCATAGGCGGCGCCCGCAACACGCCCCCGGCAATGGAGAATGCCAGTTCGCTGTCCTTCGCGGCAAAACTGCCGGCGCCGGCAATCTGCGGAGCGAATTCAGCCGTCTTCGCCGCATCGATATCGCGCCCGACTGCATCGGCTTGCGCGATGATCGCGCTGAACGCATCCGGGTTGACACCGGCAATCGTCAACCCGTGCAGCGCCGCCGTGCCGGAACCCGAAAGTGCCGACACCATGGCGTCGACCGATTTGCCGGTTGTCGATACGGTTGCCGTTACATCGGCGCGGCCAGCGAGGCCGGTGTCGGCAAGCATCATGCCCAGGTCGGCGCCGGTAAATTTCAGCTGCGCGGAAAATAGCCCAGTCCCGTCGGTGTTCTTCAGTTCGAACAGCCCGCTCACCTGGCCGTCATAAGCTTTGCCCGAAACGTCGGCGAGCCGCAGACCCTCGCGGTCGAGCCGTGCCGTCATGCGCACGTCGCCGGCGTTGCCCGCCGGTCCGGCTGAAAGCGTGCCCGCCGAAATGTTGAGGTCGGCTGTGAACGGCGCGGAGATCCTTTCCTGGAACGCCGCCTGCGGCCAGCCACCCTCGCCGTCGCTGTCCAGGGCGGTTTCGCCGACCACCATCGCCGTCGGGATGCCGAGGTCGATCTCGTCGAGCGCCAGCGCGCCACTGATGTGCGGCAAGCCATCCTTAAGTTCGGCCTTGATATCGCCGCTGACCGCTCCCTCCTCTACCGTACCAGTGAGTCCGGCCAGCGACAGCACACCGTTGCTGTAGTCGGCGTCGGCGGCCAGCGCCAATGGCAGGCCGAAACCCAAGCCTGGCAGGCCAATGCCAGCCGTCATCAGCCACGGCTCGATATCGGAAGCGTCGACCTGGATCTTCCCCTTCACGGTCAGCGCGTCGTTCCAGGCGGTAATCCGGCCCTCGAATTCGGCCTTCGCATCGGCGCCGCTGAAACTGGCCGTGGTGTCGAGCCCGCCGGCCAGCGTGCCTTTCGCCCGCACTGTCGTGTCGCCGTTTCCGGCTACCCCGAGCGGCAAAGTCGGCAATCCGTAAAGCGCAAGCAGCGGTTCCGCATTGTCGTTTTTCGCGGTGTAAGACAGCGTCACCTCAGCCGCCTCCGGCGTTGTCGGGTTGCCGTTGGCGGAAACCTGCAGCGAAAGATCGCTGCCGCCGGCGTTGCCGCTGGCGCTCACATCGACGCTGCTGGTGCCGTCGCCGTTCGACGCGGCACTTGCCACCACATCGATCTGCGTGTCGGCAAACAGGCCCGGATATTCCGCGGTGCGCTTCCGAAGTTCCCGCACCAGCGGGTTGGCCGGATAATTTTCGGCAAGCGCCGAAATCAGCGGCTCCAGGTCGACCGCGATCACCGAAGCGTCGAGCTTTCCAGACGGCTTGTTGGGAAATTCCTTCACTGTGCCCGTGGCGCTGATCGTCGCGCCTTCCAGCCCGCCGATCGACAGCCGGTCGATTTCCAGCGTGCCACCGCGCAGCCTGAGCGCAGTATCCACCGTTTCCGCAGTCAGTCCGGCAGCACTCACCGGTCCGGCTTTGATATCGAGGTCGAGGTCGCGGTCGGCCAGCCGGCTGGCGCCCTTTTCGCTGACGAACAGTGACGCAAAGGCCGCCATGCCGTCGACATCGAGCGCCTCGCCGGCGAGCTTCACCTGCATCGAAGGCAGCGCATCGTCCGGCTGCCGGTTGACGACCTCGCCACGGAATTTGGCTGCGCCAAGGATCAGCTCGAGATTGCTGAAGCGCTGCAGCTGCGTCGTCATGTCGACATCGGCGCGGAAGCCGGCGGCCGGCATCCGGCGAATCGCGTCGTCGACGTCCTTCGCTACCCAGGCCGCAAAGCCTGACGGTTGCGCGACGGCCAGCAGCAGCGAGCCGGCGAAGCCGAATTCGCCGCTCGTCCGCAACAGGCCTGAACCTTCGAGCTTGGTGCGGCCGGGCAGCGTCGCCGCCAGCGATTTCACGTCCCAGCCCGCCTCAGCCGGCTCGGCCGAGAGCCGGACGTCGCGGATCGTCGTATCGCCGGCCACCACCGCAGGCAGATTCACGTCCACAGTGCCCGGAATGGTTGGCTTCGGCAGGTCGACGAGAGCCCGTTGCACGGCTGCCAATCGTTCCTTGAGTGTGAAGCCGGCCGTCTTTTCACCACCGGCAGCTTCGTCGAAACGCACTTGCGCGCCGCTCGCCTCGATCGAAAACCGCGGATTGGCACCGAGCTCGATGAACGCCTTGCCGTCTGCTGTGTAAGGGTCGTCCACCGGCCCGGTCTCGAAGCGGAATTCGTCGATGCCAAGCCGGCGATGATCGAAACTGAACTTGCCGCCAATCCGGTTGGGGCGCAAAGCCTCCCGCGCCGGCTTCTCCGTCGCCACGTTGAACGTGCCACCGTCGCTGCTGCGCAATTCTGCTTGTTCGGGTGCTCCGGCGCCCAGCCTGAAAGTGCCGGCATAAAGCACCCTGCCCTTGTCGAGACGGGCGTCGCCATCAGCCTCGATCGCCAGCGGATAGCTTTCCGGATTGGCCTTGATCCGCAGCCGCATGGCTCCGGTCTCGTCTGCCTTGCCGGTGGAAACCGAAAGCGCCGTCGGCATGTCGTCGATACGCAGCGTTCCGTCGGCGCGCCACGGCCCGGCGAGCGACCGCGCCGAAATCTGGGCGTTGATTTCGCTCAACGCGTGCGTGCGGCCACCGGCTGCGTGATTGATGCTGACCTGCCCTTCCGTGACCGTCAGCTTTTCCAGCGAAATGTTCGAGGCGCTGAACGGCGAGCTCGGACGCACCGCCCAGTCGACGGTGCCGTCCTCGGCCACGTCGATCGTCACCTTCGGCCTTACCAGCCGCATATCGAAGATCAGCACCTCGCCGCGCAGGAACGGTGCCAGTTCGCCGTCCATCGAAAAGGTCTCGGCGGTCACTGCCGGTTTGTCGGGCGTCGTACCGGCCACCACCACGTCGGAAAATGTCAGCGAGGGGAACGGCAGGAGCCTTGCCGTGACTCCGCCTTCGACTGTCACCCGGCGCCCGAGGATGGCGGTCGCCTCGCGCTCGAAATCGGCGCGGTATGAGGTCCAGTTGACGAAATACGGGCCGACCAGGGCTGCGGTCAGCACCAGAACAATCAGTCCACCGACAATGACGAAAAGCCGCGCCAGCGCCTCACGCTTACCCCTGAGTCTTATGAATACCTAGTTTAGTCCAATCGGCGTGTCGATAAAATGGCGCTGCTCGCTTGCGCGAAACTGCCATGTCGCTCGCCCATGGGCTGCATGGGCCGGGTTGCGGATGGAACGGCGATTTTCCCCGAAAGCGACGCGGCCAGGCCCGCGCCTACTGCGCGCCTAAGTCGGCCGTGCGCCGGCGCTGAAAATCTTGCCGGGATTGAGGATATCCTGCGGATCGAGCGCCTTCTTGATGGTGCGCATGAAATCGACGCTGTCCCCGAGTTCGCGGTCGAGAAATGCGACCTTGCCCTGGCCGATGCCGTGCTCGCCCGTGCATGTGCCTTCCATGCCTATGGCCCGCAGGTTGAGCCGCGCCACGAACTCCTCGGCGCGCTCGATTTCCGCTGGATCGTTGATGTCCATCAGCACCAGTACGTGGAAATTGCCGTCACCGACATGCCCGACGATCGGCGCGATCAGGCCCATTTCGGCGATGTCGGCCTCCGTTTCGGCAATGCACTCGGCAAGCCGCGAAATCGGCACGCAGACATCCGTCGATAGCGCCTTGGCGCCGGGCCGCAGCGTCAGCGACGCCCAGTAGGCCTCGTGCCTCGCCTTCCAGAGTTTCGCCCGCTCCTCCGCCACGCTGGTCCACAGGAACGGCCCGCCGCCGAACTCCTCGGCGATTTCACCAAAACTTTCCGCCTGCTCCTTCACGCCTGCATCGCTGCCGTGGAACTCGACGAAAAGGCACGGGCTTTCGGGATAGTCGAGCTTCGAATAATTCTTCATCGCCCGCATCTGCAGCGCGTTGACCAGTTCGATGCGAGCCACAGGGATGCCCACCTGGATGGTCGCGATGACCGCGTTGCAGGCAGCCTCGACGCTGGGAAACGCGCAGACCCCGCCCGAAATCGCCTGCGGTATGCCGTAGAGCTTCAACGTCAGCGACGTGATGACGCCGAGCGTGCCTTCCGAGCCGATCAACAGCCGCGTCAGGTCGTATCCGGCAGACGATTTTTTGGCCCGGCGCGCGGTGGTTATAAGCCGTCCGTCCGCCATCACCGCCGACAGCGACAGGACGTTCTCGCGCATCGTGCCGTAGCGCACGGCATTGGTGCCCGAAGCGCGCGTTGCCGCCATGCCGCCGAGGCTCGCGTTGGCGCCGGGATCTATAGGAAAAAACAGCCCGGTATCGCGCAGATATGTGTTCAGGTCCTCGCGCGTCACGCCAGGCTCGATGGTGCAGTCCAGATCCTCCGGGTTGACCGCGAGGATGCGGTTCATCTGCATCAGGTCGACCGAGATGCCGCCGCCCGGCGCATTCACATGGCCTTCGAGCGAGGTGCCCGTGCCGAAGGCGATCACCGGCACCCGGTGCTCGGCGCAAACCTTGACAATCTCCTGCACTTCTCCGGCCGACTGCGGAAACACCACGCCGTCCGGCGCCTGGGTCGGGATATAGGTGGTGGTGTGGGCATGCTGTTCGCGGATCGCCTGGCCCGTCTGGAAGCGTTCGCCGAAGCGCTGCTTCAGGATGCCGAGCGCCGTTTCGATGCCGCCTTCGTTGCGTACCACCCGCTTCAGGTCGCTCAGGGCCATGTTTTCCTCCGCGAATGGACCATCGGTGTTCTTGTGAACCTTCTAAGCTTGCGTAATCTGCCGGTCCACCGGCTTTGTCCTACCGGACAGTTCGACGCAGGATTCGATCCCCAAATCGTATGAGGAACACGCCATGACCATTCCCGCCCCCTTCGTTTCCCGCGTCATGGAGATCGAGAAGGAGTGGATCGACTACAACGGCCATCTCAACATGGCCTATTACAACGTCCTGTTCGACCGCTGCGCCGACGAAGCCTGCGAACTGATGGGCCTCGGGCCCAATTATGCCAAGGAGCGCAAGCTCACCATCTACACTGCCGAAGTCCATGTCTGCTACGTGCAGGAGCTGCATCTCGGCCACAGCGTGACCGTCACCTTCCACCTCGTCGACCACGACGACAAGCGCATTCGCGCCTATCAGGAAATCCGCCATGTCGACGGCTGGCTGGCGGCCACATCGGAATTGCTGTCGCTGCATGTCGACATGGCCGGACCAAGGGTTGCGCCCTTCCCGGCCGACATCATGCAGAAGGTCGAGGCCTTTGCCGACGCGCACAATCACCTGCCGATGCCCGAACGCGCCGGCCGCTCGATCGGTATCCGGCGCAAGACGGCCTGACGCACTTCCGGCAAATCGAGGACAGCGCGCATTAGCAATCTGTTAACCTTAACTCCAATCGTTAGTGGACCATTAACGATACCGCGTCGATTGGAGGAATCGGGCATCCTAAACGCCTTCACACTGGCGGAACGCGAATCGTGGCGGCAAGGCAAAAGGCCGGACCGAGAAAAATGAAAATCGACATAAACGAGATGTCAGAAAAACTGGCACGAGACCCGACCATCAGCGACTACGACGTATGGAGAACCTTGAAGAACCTGAACAACGAAATTTTCCATATCGCAAACAACAACGACCCGATCCCGATGGAACTGATCCGCTGGCGCGCCGTGCTCGACAGGGCACAGTCGAAACGCGGGCGCGGCTGACGCTGGGGGGCTAGAGCATTTTGCAGCCAAATGGAATCATTTGGCGTCCGCATAAATGCGGCAAAACAAATACTTAGAGCGCATTATCGGTTCTGAAAGAACCGGAACCTCTCCAGGCGCTCAACGCGCCTTCACGCCGCGCCAGATGGCTACTATCCCGTCTTGCCTGCCGCTGACCGGGTCGGTCTCCGGCAGCGTCACGTTGCTGATCTCGCGAAGAATCCGCGCTCCATCGAGATCGCCCGGACGCACGATGTTGCCCTGCTGCCCCGGCGGATAGCCGCCGGCCATCAGGAAGTCATGTGACGCTTCGAGCCGTTTGTGCCCTACACCAGCCGGGATGATGCAGACATCACCCACAGCTATATCCGCCTCGATGCCGTCGTCACCGCCGAAGCCGATCCGAGCGCTTCCGGAAACGCAGGCCAGCGCCTCATGGCCGAGCGTGTGGAAATGCCAGTAGGGAAAAACCGTGTAGATCCAGGTGCCTTGCCAGCCGTTCTGGCGGTAAAGCGTCGTCGCCGCTTCACCGCTGCGCGCCTGTATCGGCAGCCGGCCTTTCCAGAACGCCAGCGGCAGAACACTGTTCGGAATGCCACCATTGGGCTGGAAAACATGAAGGATCGCGTCACCGCCCATCCCTGCTTCCTTCAATCGTTCGCTCCCGCCGGCATCGGCAGACGCTCCGTCACGGGCGACGACTGGATGATCGACGTGTTGGTCATCGCATAGGGGATGATGCGGTCGATCACCCGTTCCAGGTCGGGCACCGAGCCCACATGCACCCGGGCAATGAAACAATCCTCACCCGTCACCCGGTCGCAGGTCGCGATTTCGGGAATATCCCTGAGGATTTCGCTCACCGTTCCAAGTTGGCCCGGCACCGGCCTGATCCGCAGCCACGCCGCCAACGGCAGTCCGAATGCCGCCGGATTGATGCGGATCGTATAGCCCTCAATGATGCCGCCCTCCTGCAACCGCCTGATGCGCTCGGAAACGCTGGGCGCCGACATGCCGACCGACCGCGCGATCTCGGCAACGCTCGCCCGCGCATCGTCGACAAGCATGCGCAGAATACGCAAGTCGACCGCATCGAGGTCACCATTTTCATATCGAAGGCGTTTTATCATTTTTTCCCTTCTTTCTGAAGGCATTCAGATTTGAAGTATAACACATGATCATATAAAACGTCCGTTCTCCTTGCAATCATGCACCGTAGGGAGGAAGCGATGATGGCGCAAGCGCTGACGTTCTCAAGGATTGCCGACAAGGTTCCGCCGCACGCCTGGTTCGCGGTCAGTGCCGTCTTTCATTATCTCGGCCCCGCCTTCGCGGTGTTGCTTTTCCCGCATGTCGGCGTGCTCGGCGTCGCCTGGCTGCGCATCGCATCGGCCGCGGCAATCTTCGCGCCGGTCACCAGACCCTGGCGTACCCTCGCCCGCGCCGACCGCCATACACGCCGGCTGCTATTGGCCTTCGGCGTCTGCCTGGCGGCGATGAACTGCTCGTTTTATTTGGCGCTCGACAGGCTGCCGATTTCGCTGGTAGCGGCCATCGAATTCGTCGGCACTATCGGCGTCGCCCTGTACGGCTTGCGCAGCCGCCGCAATGTCGCGGCCCTTGCCGTCGCGGTCGCCGGCACCTTCCTGCTCATCGACGTCAAATGGTCGAGCGATCCAGCCGGCCTTGGCTGGGCGTTCCTCAACGGTGCGCTGTTCGTCACCTATATCGTGCTCGGCCACCGCCTTGCCCGCGCCGGCGCCTCCGACGGGGTGACCAATCTCGGCGCGGCCATGGCGATCGCCTTCCTGTTCGTGCTTCCGTTCGGCTTTGGCGAGGCAATCGCCGCATTTTCCTCGCCGCTGCTTCTTGCGGCGGCCGTCGGCGTCGGCATCTGCTCCTCCGTCATTCCCTACATCTGCGATCAGCTGGCGATGTCGCGGCTGCCCCGCGCCAGCTTCGCGCTGCTGCTCTCGCTGCTGCCGGTCACCGCGACTGTCATCGGCGTCATCGTTCTGGCGCAGTTCCCCAGCCCGACCGACATCCTCGGCATCATGCTGGTGGTTTCAGGCGTCGCCATCCACAAGCCGGCGCCCGAGACCGCGCACTGAAATGCGCGCCCCTCCTTAGAAAATGACCGGGCGCACGCCACTCCAGCGCCGTCGGCTCAGGCCAGTTTCTCCTTGAAGAAGGCGATCGTCCGGCCCCAGGCGAGATCTGCCGCCGCCTTGTTGTAGCGTGCCTCCGAGGTGTCGTTGTTGAAGGCATGCTGGGCGCCGTCATAAACATAGACGGTGAACTCCTTGCCCGCCGCCTCGAGCGCGGCCTTGTAGGCGTCGATGCCAGCGTTAATGCGTTCATCCTGCCCGGCATAGTGCAACAGAAGCGCCGCCTTGATCCTGGCAATGTCGGCCGGATCCTTCGGCTGCGCGCCATAATAGGCGACGCCCGCGGCAAGGTCGGGTGCGTTGGCGGCAAGATTGTTCACCGTGCCGCCGCCCCAGCAGAAGCCGACCGCGCCAACCTTGCCGTTGCCGCCCTCATATCCCTTGAGGTAGGCCACCGTGGCGACGCCATTGGCGACCGTCTTTGCCGGATCGAGCTTGCCGAACATTTCGCGCGCCTTCTCCTCGTCGGCCGGCGTGCCGCCGAGCGGCGACAGGTAGTCGACAGCGAGCGCCACGAAACCTTCCAGCGCCATGCGTCGCGCCACGTCCTTGATATGCGGGTTGAGGCCACGATTCTCGTGGATCACCATGACGGTGCTAAGCTTGCCGGTCTGGTCGGCGGGCCGCACCAGATAGCCTTTCATCATGTCGCCGCCATCGCCCGGCCAGGCGATGTCCTCGGCCTTGAGGCGCGCATCATCCTCAGCAACGATCGCCGCGCGCGCCGAATTCGCTGCGAGCAGTGGCGCAATCGCGGCAGCCGCGGCGCCGGAACCCGCAAGCTTCGATAGCTTCTCCATGAAACCGCGTCTGTCGAGCGTCAAATGGGTATATTCGTCATAGGCGTCGATCATCGCCTGCGTGATGGCTGGTCCTGTCATCTCTCGCTCCCATGTCCATACTGCTGTTGGCCAAGAGTATGCGGCCAGGTTTCGCCGTCCACTCAACGTTTTTTGATTTGCCAACTTCTTCGCCGACAGGCCGGACAACGATCTTTTCTGTTGTGGCGAACGAAAATTCTGATCTATGGTCCGCATGCTGTTTGGCTGTAGGGGATGTTGCCAATGGTATTGACCCGCAGGGATGTCGTGGTCGGCGGTCTGGCGTTGTTCGGCGCCGGCGCGCTGCACAAGCCGGCCTTTGCCCAGGCCGCCTCCTATTTCGCCGGCACGGCCGTCGATAACAACGTCACCTACCGCAAGACCAATTTCGCCAAGATCGACAAGAAGTGGCAGCGCCAGGTCGTCAAGTATTTCTCGAGCGAGCCGGTGGGCACGGTCGTCGTCGACACCAGGCACCACTTTCTCTACCTGATCCTGGAGAATAAGACGGCCATCCGCTACGGCGTCGGCGTCGGCCGCGAAGGCTTCCAGTGGTTTGGCCGCGCCACCGTCGACCGCAAGTCGCTATGGCCGCGCTGGACCCCTCCCCCCGAAATGCGCAAGCGCCATCCCGAACTGCCGGAGTTTGTTGCGGGCGGGTCGCCGAAGAACCCGCTCGGCCCCCGCGCCATGTATCTCCATCGCGACGGCGTCGACACCGGTTACCGCTTCCACGGCACTCTGGAGCCGTGGAGCATCGGCAAGGATGTGTCCAGCGGTTGCATCCGCATGTTCAACGAGGACGCCATCGACCTCTACCAGCGTTGCCCGATCGGCACCGCGGTGCAGGTGCTGCCGCATATCGCCGACCGGGCCCAGCAGGCCACGCAGGTCAGCGAAACCGTCCCGGTCGAGTGAGGAATATCGCCTGATGCCTGCTGTGACCGGATACGCGCGGCCCCTGATCGCTGCCGCCATGCTCCTGGCGCTCGCCGCCTGCAACACTCCCGAAATGGCATCGCTGGAGGAACCGGCGCCGCCGCCGATGACCGGCCAGACCGACGATCCCGCGCCCGGCTTCGAGAATGTGAAGCCCGGCAGCGAGGAGGACTTCATCCTCAATGTCGGCCGTCGCATCTACTTCACGCAGGATTCGGCAACCCTCGATTCCGTCGCCATGACCACGCTCGACAACCAGGCTGTATGGCTGAACAAGAATCCGAGCTGGTTGCTCAAGCTGCAGGGCTTTGCCGACGATTCAGGATCCGCCTCGAGCATGGAAGCGCTTTCCCAGAAACGCGCTGATACCACGATGGCCTATCTCGCCTCCAAGGGCGTCGATCAGACCCGCATGTGGGCCAAGGGTTATGGCAAGGACCGTGAGGTACGCGACTGCAAGGAAAGGTCGTGCAAGGTGCAGAACCGTCGCGTCGTCTCCAACCTGCGAACCACCCCCGACGCACCCTGAGCGGCGACCGGTTGCGGTAACCCGTGGCCGGAGTCGCTATCTTGCGGCCCGGCCCCGATAAAAAATCGCTATCTGAAGATTGTCACTGCCGCAGCGCGTCGATCACCGGGCGGCGGTAGATCAGTATCGCCGGAACGGCAGCCAGCAACGCGCCGACGAAAAGCAGCGCCCCTACCAGCCGGAATTCCGCCCCGCCGACCGTTGCACGCATCGCCACCCCGCTCGCCTGCGTGAGAAAATGCGAGATGATGCCGGCGACACCCCAGCCGAGCAGCAGCCCGCCGAGTGCGCCGGCCGCAATCAGCAAGGTCACGTAGCTCCACACCGTCAGGAAGATGAACAGCCGAGAGGCGCCGAGCGCCCTCAGCACCGCAAAACGCTGCCGCTGCAAATCGAGCAGCGCCAGCATGCCGGCCAGGATCGCCGCCACCACCAGCACCTGCGTAGCCAGCGTCAGCGCGCCCATGATGCGACCGACATCGCCCATCAGCGCATAGAGTTCGACCAGCACTTCGGCCGGGAAAAATGCCGTCGAACCCGTCGTCCGATAGGCATTGCGCAGGCCGTAGGCGGCGGGCACGGTGCCCGGCTTGACGATGACCGCAGGAACCCCCGGAAGCTTATCCGCTGCAAAAGGTGGCCCGATATGCGCGTCGCCCTCGGCATGGCCGGTGCCCAGCCCATGCACATACCAGTTGAACTCGATCGGCGTCACGACCGCCCGGTCCCACGGCGTGCCCGTGGGTTTGAGGCGCCCGACCACATGCAGCTTCTGCCCATGTAGTCCGCCAGCGTCGGCCTCGGGCGAGGCCTCGCCATGGCCATGGCTCACTTGCAGGTCGTCGCCGACCTTATGTGACGACAACGCCCCCAGCACCGCTTCGTCGAAACGCTCGAAAACACGGCCCTCGGCGAGCGACCCGCCCGACAGATGTTGCGCAAACGTCGCGGTGGTGCCAACCACCGGGTCACCGTCGAGACTGTCGCCGAAACCGACCGGCGCCACGAATTCGGCCTTCGGCTCGCCGAGCAGCTTGGTGAAGACCGTCGGCGGCAGAAGCTCTACCGCGCTTGGCCGGAGATAAACGACGCTGAACAGCACGTCGGTCAGGCTGCCGGGCGCGGCCACCACGAGGTCGAAGCGGTCGGCGGCGCGCGCGCTGCCTTGCCTGAGCGCTCGCTCCTGTGCCGAGATGGCGATGCCCAGCCCCACCGCCAGCGCGATCAGCGCCACGAACAAAAGGCTGGTCAGCCGGTTGCGGGCGAGCATGGCGGCGACCAGCGGCAGCGGATTCATGACACCCGCTCCGCTGCCGCTTTCTGCACGACCTGCGGCGCGACGATTTTGCCATGCTCGATCCGCACGACATGATCGCAAACGTCGAGAAGATCGACGTCATGCGAGGCGCAGATGACCGTCTTGCCGGCCTCGCCGGCCAGCCGCCGCAGCACCGACACGACATTTCCCCCCGCGGCCACATCCAGGCTTGCGGTCGGCTCGTCGGCGAAGATCACCGGCGGGTCGAACAGAAGCGCACGCGCGATCGCCACCCGCTGCTGCTCGCCGCGCGACAGCAGCGCCACCTTCGTGCGTTCGCGCGGCACTTCCAGTTGCTCCAGCAATTCACCGGCGCGGCGCCTCAGCCCGCGCACCGACCATTGCGCAAACCAGCCTCCGACCAGCACATTGTCTTCCGGGCTCATTTCTTCGATCAGGTGGAAATTCTGGAACACGAAGCCGGCATTCTCCCGCCGCCAGGCGTCGCGCCGCGCTTCGCTGAGATTGGCAAGGTCCGTATCGTTCCAGCGTATCGAGCCGGCGTCGGGACGCAGCAGCCCCGACAGCAGATAAAGCAGCGTCGACTTTCCGGAGCCGGATGGCCCCGCCAAGGCAGTCATGGAGCCGGGCCGCGCATCCAGCGCCGCGCCGTTCACAGCTGTCATCCGGCCCCTGCCCGCTTCCGAGTAGGTCAGGACAAGGCCGGAGGCGGCGAGGGTCTGGCCGGTCACAGGCTAGCGCTTCACGTAGGTCGCGCCAGTGATACGGATCAGGCTGACGAACTGGGTTTCCGGGTCTTTCCAGAAGCCGAGTTCCAGCTTCCCCTCGACATCGATCAGATCGGTGTAGCGCACCACGTCGATAGGGTCGTCGCAATAGGCAACAACCAGATCATCCGGCCACTGTGCCTCGCTTTCGCAGAACGGGCACACCGACATCGGCAGCTTGGTCAGCACGAAGAAACGCACCTCAGGCTTCAGCGGCGGCGCCATGTAGCCGGTCATCTGCACGATCTTGCCGTCGAGCGATTTGGTCAGGTCGGAAAGCTCGTCGCCCCTGACGTAGAGTTCGCGGAATTTCAGCACCGGCACCGCGGCATTGGCCGAAGTGCCGGGAAACATCAACGCACCCGTTCCAAATGACAGCAACTTCAGAAGATCGCGCCGTTGCATGCCAGCCTCCGTGCGCCCCAAACCGTTCAGTGTGCATGGCCGGCATGCGAGTGCTGCATCGCATCGGACGCTTCGATTTCCACGTCGAGTTCGACCGCGCCGGCCTTTTCGAATTGCAGCGTCAGGCCAAAATCTTCGCCCTTCATCAGGTCCCCGGTCAAGCCGCGCAGTGCGATCGCCATACCGCCGGGATCGAGCAGGGTCTCGCCTGCCGCGATGTCGACCGGGCCAAGCGGCATGGCGCCGCTGTTGCCGTCCTGCATCGTGATGCCGACGATCTCCGCCCGGCTGGCCTTTTCACTCTCGGCCGCAAGCAGCCGGTCGGCCGCGCCCTTGTTCTCGATGTCCATGAACACCAGCGTATCGCTGCCTGCCGCCGCCGCACGCGCCCAGGCATGCACGATGCGGATATCGCCCGTTGTCGCGACGTGCTGGTGCTCCGCCGCAACGAGCGGCGGCACAAGCACTGCCGAGGCGGCCACGGCCAAAATCATCGCCCTGAAAAGAGGCATCTGCATTCCACTGCTAAAAAAAGCGGCCGCCGGTTCCCCGGCGGCCGGTGGGAGGCATGCGCCGGTGTTATTTCACTGCTCCTGTCGTCTCGGCCTTCACCCGCGACGGCAGCTGCGAGGCATAGGCCATGACGTGGTAGATAAGGTTCTGCTCGACCACGCCGCGGAACAGGTGCGCCCACGGTCCGGCCGCGAAGATCGCAACGTCGTCGCCGCCATGCGTTTCGCTCTCGCCGAGCGGCACCAGCGCCGGCTGCAGGAAGTCGAGGTCTGTGGTGTCAACATTGGTCAGGTCCGGGCGCGGCTCGTCGAGCTTGGCGCCGGGGCCATTGGCGTAGGAAAGCGTGGTGTAGGGCTTCTTGTCGTCGCCGGTGCCGGCGATGCCGAGGATCGGGTTGTTGCGCTTGGGATAGCCATTGATGGTCATCGTGTGGCTGTGATCGGCAGTGAGCACGATCAGCGTCTCTTGCGGATTGACCTTGTCATAGGCCACCTGCAACGCCTGCGCGGCGGCCACCGTATCGGCCAGCGCGCGGGCGGCATTGCCGGCATGGTGGGCGTGGTCGATGCGGCCGGCTTCGACCATCAGCACGAAGCCTTCCTTGTTCTTCGACAGGACGTCGATCGCCTTGCCGGTCATTTCGGCAAGCGACGGCTCGCCGCCCTTGTCCTTGGCGCGGTCGGCCTCGTATTGCATGTGCGAACGCTCGAACAGGCCGAAAAGGTGCTCGGTCTTTTCCGCATCGACGGCATCGAATTCGGTCTTGTTCCAGACATAGGCGCCGTCATTGTACTTCGCCTTCCACTCGTCGACGAGGTTGCGGCCATCCTTGCGCGCACCCGTCTTGTCGGCAGCTTCCGGATCGGCAGCGCTCTCGGGCAGGAAGTTGGAGCGGCCGCCGCCGAGCACCACCTCGAAGCCGTTGCCGGCGCTCCAGTCGATAAGTTGCGCGGCGATGTCCTTGCAGCCGTTCTGCTTGGCCTCTTCGGAAAGGGTAGCGTCGCTTTCCCAATCGCGGAACGCGGTGTGCGCGTATGCAGCGGCGGGCGTGGCGTGGGTTATGCGGGCCGTCGAGATGATGCCGGTGGAAAGGCCGGCCTTCTCGGCCAGTTCGAAGATAGACTCGGCCTCGGCGCCCTTCTGGCTGGCGCAGTTCTCCAGTGTAACCTTCTGGGTCACGCCGATCGTGCCGTTCAGCGATTTGACGCCGGTGGTCATCGCGGTCGCGGTCGGCGCGGAATCGGCCACCTGCGAGTCATGCGTGTAGGTCTTCGACAGCGCCACGTAAGGCAGCAGCTTCTCGAAGGAGAGCACATTGGATTCGCCGTCGACCCCGCGGCTCTGGCCCTCGTAGATGCGGGCCGCCGTCAGCGTCGGAATGCTGAAGCCGTCGAGCACGAACAGGATGACGTTCTTCGCCCGGCCTGTGTTGGGCTGCTCTGCGAGCTTGGAAAACAGCTCCTGCTGTGCCGAAACGAAATAGCTGTCGGTCTGCTGCGGCAGTGCCTGCTGGGCATTTGCGGCCTGTGCCATCAGCGCCACCGACGCGCCGCTCAAGAATAGCTTGGTAAATCTCTTCATGGTTCATCCCCGACGGTCGAAAGGAAGGCCGAGCGCGAAGGGGTTCTCCGCGCCTCGGACCGTTGTTAGCCGCTGCAAATGACAGTGATATGTAGGCGCCGCAAAAAAGCCGGCGAATTTTCAGCGCGGCTTTTCAAGTTCCATGAAGCGAATGCGGTTGCCGAATGGATCGACGACCGCCGTCTCGATGCGGCCGTCCTCAACCTCGATGCCAGGCTTCATGTAGCGATAGTGCTTGTCGGCGAGTTCCTGCTGGAAGGCCCGCACGCCGGACATATAGACCACCATGTTGCCGCCGGGGCTGGCGTCGCCGGCATGTTCGGTGAGATGCAGCCGCAGGCCGCCGCGCGATATCTGGGTGTAGAGCGGGAAGTTCTCGCCGTAGCGGTGTTCCCAGTCCACCTTGAAGCCGAGGAACCCGAGATAGAACTCATGCGCCTTGGCGACATCGAAGATGCGCACCATCGGCACCGCCTGCTCGAAGGCGATGCCGCCCTCGCCCGCGCCGGTTTTGGCGACCTCGCCGTCCGCCGCTTCGATTTTCGCGGACAGGATGTTCCACGTGGCGAGCCCGAACTGCTTCGCCACGATTTCGAGCGCCTCGCTGTGCGAAATCTCGACATTTCTTGCGGCAAGCGCCTCGCGCATGGCTTTCGTCATCGCCTTGGCATCCCTGAATGTACGCATGGATTTCCGATCCTTCTGGTACGGCGAAGAATGCTGATCAGTGCCCGCATTGCTGATGCCTTCGCCGGCCGGAAGAGGACCAGGGGAAGAATATCCGACGCATTCGCCATGCCCTTTCGGGCGCGGGCTGCCGGCTGCGTCGCTGCCGCGTGGAAAAGCTAGTCGAGCTTGGCTGAAGGGTCAAGGAAGCGCGGAGCCGTGCCGAGCCCGTGTCCCGCACCCTTCAATAGAAGACAGAGACACAGGGATAAAAAGAACAAAACGTAGACACTTCTGGCCTTTCTGCCCCGAATCACTACATTCGGGGTCTGATGTCAGGTTTTCCGGACGACATGCCGTTTTTCGACGAGGACGCTCCGCCCCCGTCGCGCCAGCACGCGCCTCCTCCGCAGGGCGGCGGGGCCATGCACGCGCATGGCGGAGGAATTGCTGCGCGCGCTATGGCAGCCCGCCAGGCTCAGGCGCCGGACTATCTCAAGGGCCTCAACCCCGAGCAGCGTCTGGCCGTCGAGACCACCGAGGGACCAGTGCTTGTGCTTGCCGGCGCCGGCACCGGCAAGACGCGCGTGCTCACCACCCGCATCGCCCATATTCTCGCTACCGGAAGGGCTTTCCCCAGCCAGATCCTCGCCGTCACCTTCACCAACAAGGCGGCGCGCGAGATGAAGGAGCGCGTCGGCGTGCTGGTCGGCGAGGCGGTCGAGGGCATGCCGTGGCTCGGCACCTTCCACTCGATCGGCGTCAAACTGCTTCGCCGCCATGCCGAGCTCGCCGGCCTGAAATCCGGCTTCACCATCCTTGACACCGACGACGTCGTCCGCCTCATCAAGCAGATCATCCAGGCGGAAGGACTAGACGACAAGCGCTGGGCGCCGCGCACCTTCGCCATGATGATCGACGGGTGGAAGAACAAGGGCTTCGGCCCCTCCGAAATTCCCGAGGGCGACGCCCGCTCCTTCGCCAACGGCCGCGGCCGCCAGCTCTATCAGGCCTATCAGGACCGCCTGCTGACGCTCAACGCCTGCGACTTCGGCGACCTACTGCTGCACCCCATCCGCATCTTCCGCCAGCACCACGACGTGCTCGCCGAATACCACCGCAAGTTCAAATACATCCTCGTCGACGAGTACCAGGACACCAACACCGCACAATACATGTGGCTGCGGCTCCTGGCGCAGCGGCCGGGCGGCAAGCCGATCTCCCCCCTTGAGGGGGAGATGCCCGGCAGGGCAGAGGGGGGTGCCTCGCGCCAACCTCATTCACCCCCCTCTGTCGCCTCCGGCGACATCTCCCCCTCAAGGGGGGAGAGTGGAAGCGCCATCAATATTTGCTGCGTCGGCGACGACGACCAGTCGATCTACGGCTGGCGGGGTGCTGAGGTCGACAACATCCTGCGTTTCGACAAGGATTTTCCCGGCGCCACCATTATCCGGCTCGAGCGCAATTACCGCTCCACCGCCCATATCCTGGGCGCCGCCTCGCATCTCATCGCTCACAATGAGGGTCGCTTCGGCAAGACGCTGTTCACCGAACAGGTCGCCGAGGACGACGGCAAGGTCAACGTCCACGCTGCCTGGGATTCCGAGGAAGAAGCCCGCGCCGTTGGCGAGGAGATCGAGCGCTACCAGCGCAACGGCCACCTGCTCAACGACATGGCCATCCTGGTGCGCGCCTCCTTCCAGATGCGAGAATTCGAAGACCGCTTCGTGACGCTGGGTCTCAACTACCGCGTCATCGGCGGACCGCGCTTCTACGAGCGGCTGGAGATCCGCGATGCGCTGGCCTTCTTCCGTGTCGTCGCGCAGGGCGCGGACGACCTCGCCTTCGAGCGCATCGTCAACGTGCCCAAGCGCGGCCTCGGCGAAGCCACCATCCGCCAGATCCACGACACGGCGCGCGCCTTGCGCATCCCCATGCTTGCTGCCGCAGCCACCCTTGCCGAGAGCGACGAGCTGAAGCCAAAGCCGCGTGCGGCGCTGCGCGAGGTCGCCGCCAATTTCGAGCGCTGGCAGAAGGCGCTGGACCACACGCCCCACACCGAACTCGCCGAGATGATCCTCGAGGAAAGCGGCTACACGGAGATGTGGAAGAACGACCGCTCGGCCGAAGCCCCGGGTCGGCTGGAGAACCTCAAGGAGCTCATTCGCTCCATGGAGGAATACGAGTCGCTGCGCTCCTTCCTCGAACATGTGGCGCTGGTCATGGATGCCGAGCAGAACGCCGAGCTCGACGCTGTCAACATCATGACGCTTCATTCGGCAAAGGGCCTCGAATTCCAGACCGTCTTCCTGCCCGGCTGGGAGGAAGGCCTGTTCCCGCACCAGCGCTCGCTCGACGAGGGCGGCCGCTCCGGCCTGGAGGAGGAACGCCGGCTGGCCTATGTCGGCGTCACCCGCGCCAAGAAGAACCTGCACATCTGGTTCGTCTCCAACCGCCGCATCCACGGTCTCTGGCAATCGACCATCCCGTCGCGCTTTCTCGACGAGTTGCCGGAGGCCCACGTCGAGGTGCAGGAAGGCGGCAATTCATACGGCGGCTACGGCAATTCTTACGGCGGCGGCTCATTCGCCTCAGGCCGGGGCGGCCGCCAGAATCCCTACGGCGCCTCGCGTTTCGACAATCTCGGCGCCGACAAATCAGGCGGCGGCTCGTTCTCCAACACCTACGCGACGCCCGGCTGGCAGCGCGCTCAAGCGAATCGCACCGAGGCGACAGACCGCAACTGGGGCACCCGCTCCGGCCACGCGGTCGAGCGCATCGGCTACGGCGAGACCGACTCCGGCTATGGCGCAGGCCGCGGCTCGATCAAGGCCCGCACCATCGACGGCGAACTGGTCGCCAAATCCGTCTCCACCGAGCCCTCGCCGTTCAATGTCGGCGACCGGGTGTTCCACCAGAAATTTGGCAACGGCAACATCGCCGCGATCGACGGCAACAAGCTCACCATCGACTTCGACAAGGCGGGGCAGAAGAAGGTGCTGGACGGGTTCGTGACGGGGGTTTGAGGCAATTTCATTTCATCTGAACTGCCATAGGTTATTCTCTTTAGAGCATGCAGTTGCCGCTCCACTGCACGTTTGCGGTCTTTTATCTCTGATCACTGCCGTTTCGGCGTAAGTTCCATAGCACAGCCATCCTTCGTCTCGCTGACCCATGTCTTGGCGACAACGAGGGCTCACTCAATCGCCAGCATCCCCCTCTTCTTCTCTCCGTCCAGTGTGTTCATGGCGTCATAGAGTCGCTTTCGCTGCACCAGCCAAGGTTTGAATGCCTCGCTGGTGTCAAGCACCAGCACCAGGTCTTCCTTTTCGAGATATCCGCCGATGGGTGAATGGTGCCCGGCGCCGGTCCCGAAGATTTCCTTCCGTCTGAAATTGATTATATAGCGGCGCGATGGGTCGTTCGCGCGGCGTAAATGATCGAGAAACTCGTCCTCCGTTAGGTCCCGCAGCACTGTCACTTTCCGCTCGGTGTGAGACTGCGCCACGCCAGCCAATTCATCCAGTGTCAGGCCGATGATGCACCAGCCCGTCCAGCAAAGCCCGGTGCCGTCAAGCACAGAGGCCTCGGTAGTCTCCTCCTCGCCGAGCGAGCGGTAGACATTGGCCACACTTGCCGGACCGCAGCGCGACGCGTTCGATTGCCATGTCAGCTCCGGACCGAATGATGCGGCGACAGGCAGCGCGAAGGCTTGTTCCATCAGCAGCGGCGTTCGCGTCACAGCGGTGCGGATTGCTTCCTCGGGCACCGAAGGCGGACGTGCAAACAACGCTCCACCTACCAGCAAGCCCAGGATGGCCAAGAGGCCTACAAGCAGGCGCCACCTCATTGACATCTCCATCAAGATCAGCACCGGATGACACTATCCACGGCTGCACGAAACCGGGCCGGCACCCCCGACTGCTCAAAGTCACGCGGCCAAAAGAAGTACAGTATCCTTATAACAGCGAACAGGCGTGGTGGACCGGCGATCCGCGCGAAGGGGCGTAAGGCGCGGCCCCCTATATCCCGCCTTGCGGGGAGAAAGCGATCTCAGCACCTTGGCGGAGCCGGACGAAGCCCATCTTCGCGAAGCGAAGTGCTAGAAATTGCAAGAGAGCGGATTTGAAAGGTCGCGGCTGAACAGCCTCTGCACTAGGAGCCACCCTGAGCTTGTCGAAGGGTCACAACCCGTCATACATCTCCGTCGCATTTGCCAGCGAATAGCGCAGCGGCACCGCGCCCGGCGTCACCCACGCTTCGCCCGCCTGCCCCTCGATCAGCCGGCAGGCGTTGGCGGTATCAGCCACAGCGCCGCCGTAGAGCCGGTTGGCGAGGTTGAGGACGCCGATGCGATGCATCGCCGCTGTCCCGCTGCCGCAGGCGTCCTTCACCAGCACGACGCGCAAGCCCGCCTTCTGCGCGTCCTTGACGCTAGCGTCGACGCAGGCCTCGGTCCACACGCCGGCGACGAACAGCCATTCGACGCCGCGCGCCTTCAGTTCCGGCCCCAGCACCCCGTCGCCGAAGGCGCTGGCCTCGGCCTTGATCAACGTGCACTCCGCACCCGCTGGCGCCACTTCAGGGCATATGGCCGTCAGCGGATCGTTTCTGTCGCTGAACGCAGACAACCCGTCCGGCGTGACAGGGTGAAACGGTCGCGCCGCCGCGACGTCGACGATGTAGGCGCAATGATAGGTCGGCAGCGCGGCCTTGCGCGCCGCTTCGAGCAGCAGCACAGCATTGGCGATCACCGCGCTGAAATTGTCGACCAGGAAGCGCCTGTCGTGGCGATGCTCCTCCTGCAGGTCGACCAGCAACAGAGCCGCCTTGCCGGGCAGGATCGTCAGGGATTTGCGCATGCGTATATAAAAATCCGGAAAATCGATGATGCCGCCGCGGCGTGGTTCCCCCGCAAACGCGACGCCGTGATCCTAGGGCGGTGCCAACCGGCTTGCATCGCCAGACCGACCTTTGCTGTGAGCCCGGCGACCACCCTCACCCATCAAGGACGGCTTTGCTCACCACCGCCTCGTTTCGCGCCTCATCCCTGGCCGAGTAGACCAGCGTTAGCGGTCCCTTACTGGCGAGTTGAGGAGATATGGTAGCTTCCACACACAGTATCGGAACAATCAGATTCAGTGCGTGTTCCACTCCCGTATATAGCGCCGTTGCAGTACCCCTCTGATGGAAGACTAGTCGTAAATTCGGTTACGATCGATGTCCCTGTAATTGTGCCGCTTCCAGAAGCTGTCACGTGCGTAAGCAAACATGACACTCCTCTCACGGTGAAAGTGAGTGAATTCCCCTGTTGCTGCACAAAATATTCATTCCCACGGGTATCCCGCCAATGCCCGCTCAGATCAATTTCCGGCGGTGGAGGTGGGGGAGGAGGTGGAGGTGGAGGTGGAGGTGGAGGTGGAGGAGGCGAAGGTGGCGGATCAGTCTCTGATCGATCGGACTTACTATCTTCATGCTTTGAAGGAGGGGGATCTAGGGGGTCTGGGCGGCGGAACTCGGTGTAAGCAGCCAGGAGACCTGCGACTGCCGTGATCAAGCCAGTCACTGCCCCCAAAATCACGGGAAAGCTTTGCCACCAGACTTGAGGCTTTGGCTCGTCAGTCATGGTTGATCACCTTCGCCATCGGCGTGAATATTACGGCGAATAAGATTTAACAGCAAGTTTGTTCTCACACCGCTGGTCCGGTGAAGCATAAACTGAGATTAGGATGGCTTCCTCTTATAATGAAGCCAGTGGCTCACTTGTGAAATTGGGGCGATATGACTGGATGAGGTAACTGGCCCTTGGTGGAAGCGCCATCGCTCTGGACGCCGCAACCATTTCTATTCATTATTCCAAGTAATTGACACGATCCGCTATAAGCAACGCGAACGCGCAACGCTGCAAACGCAGCTAGCAAGCCCCCGATTTCATAGCTTACTTCTCCCGTAGAGCCGCGCTACAGCGCGTTGCAACGTTTCACCCGCGTCTCTCCCGGGCTTTCTCCTGCTTGCGGCCGGTCGCCCGCCCCTTGCGGTCATGTTCCAGTGCCGCCCTCTCGCATTTGTCTCGGAATTCCTCGACCTCGGTCTCCGTGAGATGTTCGATGCCGATGAAGTAATTGTGCCCCTCGCTCACCCGGATGAGTTCGTTCGAGCTTGGCCTGGATTGCGGCGCCGTCGCGGTTCTGGGTGTTCTGGATAAGAAACACCATCAGGAAGGTGACGATTGTGGTGCCGGTGTTGATGATCAGTTGCCAGGTGTCGGAATAGTCGAAGATCGGGCCGGTCACGGCCCAAACCACAACCACAAGACAGCAGATTACAAAGGCAATCGGGGTGCCGGTCGCATAGGCGACCCGGTTGGCGATCTTTGTGAACGGTTTTTCCAGGATCATGGTGGGCAATCGTCCTGTCGACGCGTCAGGGATAATCGCCAGGAGAACTTTGGGTTCCCAGCCGTCATCGGCGCGTGCCAAATTCGCGTCGTGCCGCTAGATTGTTGGGAACCTCACTCGCGGAATGGAGCCTGCCATGACAGCCGAAAGATATGCCCTGCCAGCACTCGCCCCAGGCCATGTCGCCGTCATCACTGGTGCGGCCAGCGGCATCGGCCTCGCGGTCGCCCGGCAACTCGCTGCCCTGCACATGAAAGTTGTGCTGGCCGACCGCGACAAGGCGCAGCTCGACCTGGCCGCCGGCGAAGTCGCGGCGATCGCGCTTGCCAACTCCGGCGAGGATGGCGATGCCATGGCCGTCGTCTGCGATGTCTCGGAACCGGAGGATCTCGCCCGACTTGCCGAAGCGGCCTATGCGCGCTTCGGCGAAGTGTCGTTTCTGATGAACAATGCCGGCGTCGGCAACAATCCCGGCAAGCCATGGGAGGATCGCGACGCCTGGCGCAAGCTCATCGACACCAACTTCTGGGGCGCTGTCCATGGCGTCGAGGCGTTTGCGCCGAGAATGCTGGCGCAGGGTTCGGCCGGCATTATTGTCAACACCGGCTCCAAGCAGGGCATCACCACGCCCCCCGGTAACCTCGCCTACAATGTCTCGAAGGCGGCGCTGAAGACCTACACCGAGGGCCTGGCGCACGAGTTGCGCAACACGCCAGACGCCAACATTGCGGTGCATCTCCTGATCCCTGGTTTCACCTTCACCGGGCTGACCACCGGCGCCACCGAAAAGCCGGCCAGCGCCTGGACTGGCGACCAGGTCGCCGAATTCATGCTGGAAAGCATGGCCCGCGGCGATTTCTACATTCTCTGCCCAGACAACGAAGCGACCCGCGAGATGGACGAGCGCCGCATGGCCTGGGCGATCGGCGATATCATCGAAAACCGCCCGGCGCTCTCACGCTGGCATCCCGACCACAAGGAGGCGTTTGCGTCGTTCCTGAAAAAGTGATCGGCCTATCTGCAACCCAACACAACCAAACCTAGAGTTGCATGATATCCTTCCTTTTCCGGATATGTTGTAAATCCTGTTCTTACGGGCTTCCGTCCCGTGCTTCCGCTTAGACGCGGCCTCACCCCTTCCGCCCCTGTCACCCCCAGCCGGCGGAAGGGGCACCTCGCGGGAGAGCCTCAGGAAGCCGGTTTCTCCCAGCGGTCGAGAAACTCTTCGACAGGCAAGGTCTGCATGTCCGGTATGGCATCGAACAGCCGCTCGACCGGCCAGTCCCACCATGCCAGCCTCTGCAGGCGCTCGGCGATTTCGGGCGGGAAACGCATCCTGATTTTGCGCGAAGGCGCGCCCGCAGCGATCTCATAAGCTCCGACATCGCGCGTCACCACAGCGTTGGCGCCGATCACCGCGCCATTGCCGATGGAAATACCAGGCATGATGACGGCGCCGTGGCCGATCCAGACATCGTGGCCGATATTCACCTGCTTGGCGCGCCGCCTGTCGCGAAACGCGTTGTCGACGCCGAGATAGCGGAAATATTCGTTCGGGCGGTAGGTGAGCTTGTGCGCCGTCACCCGCTCGATCGGGTGTTCCAGCGCATTGATGCGGGTGTTCGCCGCAATGGAGCAGAACTTGCCGATCACCGTGTAGATCGCTTCGGCGTGGCGCTCGAAATAGGAAAAATCGCCGACGCTCACCTCGCGCAGCACCACGCGTTCGCCGATCGCCGCATAACGCCCGAGACGGCAGGATTTCAGCTCCGCCGTGGGGTGGATGCGTGGTTCGGGGTCCTTGAAGCGAAGATCGGCCATCTCGTCCATGCGCGGGCTTTACGCCGCGCCGCCTAAACCGGCAAGGCCATGACCGGCCTGATCGGAGAACCTTGCCAAGCCAAAAACGATCGCGCAGGGTCGCCAGGCAATGAAAATGAGGCATGAGAAATGGCATATGACCGGCGCATCGCATTGGCCAAGGACGGACCGTCACTGTCCAGGCTGGTCCTCGGCATCTGGCGGCTTCTGGATGGCGACGATAAACCCGATGCCGACAGCGTCGCACGCCTCATCGCCGCCGCGCTCGACCTCGGGATGACGAGCTTCGACCATGCCGATATCTACGGCAATTACGAGGTCGAGGCCGCCTTCGGCGCCGGGTTCAGGCGCTGGGCCGGACGGCGGGAATCGGTCGAGCTGATCACCAAATGCGATATCATGTTGAAATCGGCGAACCGCCCGGCAAACCGGGTGAAGCACTACGACACCAGCGCAGCCCATATCGCCGCTTCGGTGGATCGCTCCCTACTCAACCTCAACATCGACTATATCGACATCCTTCTGCTGCACCGGCCTGACCCGTTGATGGATGCCGGCGAGACCGCCGAAGCGCTTGCCCGTCTCGTCAAGTCCGGGAAAATCCGCGCCGTCGGCGTATCGAATTTCACGCCGTCGCAGATCGATCTACTCGCTTCCCGGCTGCCTTTTCCCATTGTCACCAACCAAATCGAGATGTCCGTCCTCCATACGGATCCGCTTGCCGATGGCAGCCTCGACCATTCGCAACGCCTTGGCTACGCCCCCATGATCTGGTCGCCCTTGGGCGGCGGCGGGCTGTTCACCGGTTCCGGCAGCCGCGAACAGGCGGTCCGCACCGCACTGTCAACCGTGGGAGATGAAATCGGCGAGAAGGATATTTCAGCCATCGCGCTGGCCTGGCTGTTACGCCATCCGGCAAGGTTGGTGCCGGTGCTGGGCAGCCTCAAACCCGACCGCATGGCCGGCATGGTGAGAGCGCTCGACATCGTGCTCGACCGCCAGCAATGGTTCGCCATTCTCGAGGCCAGCGAAGGCCGCGAAGTGGCTTAAATGTAGGGCGGGAATGCCTACTGGGGCTTGCCCTTTTCCCAGACCACCTGCTGGCCATAAAGGGGCACTGTCGAGATCGCCATCTTGGCGGAGCCGTCCTGCACCTGCCGCGAATGCGAGAGATAGACGAGCGTGTCGTTCGCCTTGTCGTAGATGCGGTTCACCACCTGCTTCTTCCAGATCAGGCTGATGCCCTGCTTGAAGACCTCTTCTCCCCCCTCGCCCAGGTTGATGTCGCCGATCTTGATCGGCCCCGTCTGCTGACAGGAGATGGCGGAATCCGAAGGGTCTTCGAACCAGTTGCCCTTCTGCAGCCGATCGACGACACCACGCTCGAAATAGGAGACGTGGCAGGTCACGCCCTCGACGCCCGGATCTTTTACCGCCTCGATGATGATGTCGTTGCCGAGCCAGTCGACGCCGACCTCGCCAACCTGCTGGGCTGACGCAGGCAGGATGCCGGCAACGATGGCTGCCACTGCGATTCCGGCAAAGGTGCGGGTCATTTCGGTTCTCCCTGCTCGACGCTAGAGCATGATCCCGAAAAGTGGAAACCAGTTTTCGGAAAGATCATGCTCCAACAATAAAACTGGAGCCCATTCCGATTCGATCGGAATGGAACAGGCTCCAGGATCGCGAAAATGGGTCCGCGCGTCGCCGGTTGCAAGAAAATCCTCCCGCTACTGGCTCAATCGGACGTCCCATCCGCGGCAACAAACCGCCTTTTCGCGTATCGGCGAAACGCGCTATTATTCGGCGATGAAAATTTCGCCTCGAAAGTTGCTGTCCCCGGCCGTCAAGATCGGCCTGGCCGTTCTCGCGGTTGCCGCCGCGACCGGCGTTGCCTTCGCGGCGTGGGTCGAAAACGGCGCCGCCATCCTGATGACGATGGCCGAAACCGGCCTTTCCTGGTGTTTCTGAGCCTTTCCCCTTCCCAATTCCCAAACCCGGACAATTCCTATGATGCGCTCCATCCTTATCGGCATACTGGTCCTCATGGCGGCCGGGGTCGGCTTCATCACCTTCCAGTGGTATCGCACCATGAATGGCGGCGAGCCTTATGGCGCAGCCTTCAGCCTGGTTGACCAGAAGGGAGCGGAAATCACCGAAGCAGCTTTCCGCGACCAGCCCACGGCAGTGTTCTTCGGCTTCACGCACTGCCCCGAAATCTGCCCGACCACGCTTTTCGAACTCGACGGCCTGCTGAAGAAGCTCGGCGACGAAGGCAAGAACATCAGGGTTTACTTCGTCACGGTCGATCCCGAGCGCGACACGCCGGAAGTCCTGGACGCTTATGTCTCCAATGTTTCCGACCGCATTACTGGCATCACCGGCAGCCCCGAAAAGATCGCCGCGATGACCAAGTCTTTCGGCATTTATTCGAAGAAAGTGCCGCTCGATGGCGGCGATTACACGATGGACCACACGGCATCTGTGCTTCTCCTGTCGAATGGTGGCGATTTCGCCGGCACCATTGCCTACGAGGAAAATCCGGACACCGCGCTCGCCAAACTGAAGCGCCTCGCCACCGAAGGCTGAGCCCCAAGCCGCACCGGACCGGAGGCTGGGTTGCGCTCCGGTCCGGAAACGTGTTGATGCGGCTAGTGTCGTGATTTCGAAGTTCGGATCACTTCGATATAGCGCTCCGAGCGAACTTCGAAATCAAAACGACACTAGAAATCAATAAGTTGCTAGTGTCCTTTCGATCCTGAAATTCGCACTGCCTCTGATATCGAACGATGGCGAATTTCAGAATCGGGACACTAGAAAATGCCGGGGTTTTAATGTCCGAAAAGCAGCCCACCCAGACCCGTCTCCACCTCGTCGCGTCGCGTACCGAGGCAAACCGCATCTATGCCGCGCTCGAAACCGCCTTCGAGGAAGATGGTTTTCCGCTGGCCGTGGTGGAACTCGACGAGGCTAGGGATATCCACGAAGTCTCGCTTTATGCCGATGGCCATATCGACGCTGTCGAAGAGCGCATTCGTGATGTCCTCGGCGACATCGCTCCGGGCATCGCGCTCGGACGCGAGGTGCTGCCCGACACCGACTGGGTGGCGCTGTCGCTCGAAGGATTAAAACCAGTACGCGCCGGCCGCTTCTTCGTTCATGGCGCGCATGACCGCGACAAGCGCCGCATCGGCGACCTGTCGATCGAGATCGAGGCCGGGCTTGCCTTCGGCACCGGGCATCACGGCACCACATCCGGTTGCCTCGACATGATCTGGGAAGTCGCCAGGCGGGAGCGCCCGACCAACGCGCTCGATCTCGGCACCGGCAGCGCCGTGCTGGCTATCGGACTGGCCAAGATGGCGCATATCCCGGTGCTTGCCACCGATATCGACCCGGTGGCAACGGCTGTGGCCGCACAAAATGTCAGGTTGAACGAGGTAAGCGCCTATGTTGAGACCGAGACGGCCACCGGCTTCCATCATCCGGTGTTCGCCAGATGGGCGCCGTTCGATCTGATCGTCGCCAACATCCTCGCCAGGCCGCTGATGAAGCTGGCGCCGGAGATGGCCAGGCACGTCGCGCCCGGCGGTTCACTCATTCTCTCCGGAATTCTCGGCCGCCAGCGTAACGCAGTGATCGCAGCCTATGCCGGGCAGAAATTCCGCCATGTCCGCACCCTGCCGCGCGAAGACTGGGTTACGCTCCATCTGAAGCGCTGACCGGTTGCAAAAGGCGGCTAGTGTCGTGATTTCGAAGTTCGCTTCATTGTCGATATCAATCTCCCAGGCGAACTTCGAAATCGGAACGACACTAGAATCAATAAGTTGCTAGTGCCCTTTGATTCTGAAATTCGCTCGGTGCTTGATATCGAACTCAAGCGAATTTCAGAATTGGGGCACTAGCCGGAGCCGCCTTTCGGGCAATCAGATGATGTAAGCGCTCGACCACTTCTTCAATTCATCACGCTTGTAGCCATGAACTCTCAGTGTTGCGTCGTCGAGCATCAGCAGTGCGCCGTTGACATAACGCTGGGCCTGGTGGTCACGCGAGGCAATGAGGTTGTTGAGCGCGCCGGCAAAAAAACCTTTGGTCCTGGTAGCCATTGTCTGTCTCCTTTCGGAATCAGCATGTCCTCCACGCAAATATAGGTAGGTATGCCCGACCCGTATGAGCAGGCCCGAAGCTGCATGGCACCCATCGCTTTTTGCGGATGGCTGCAACTGGACCAGCAGCGGGACGTTGCAAGCCGCCCGCGCGGCGTTTAGCGTCGCGGCGCCCTGAGAAGAATCCCGAAGGACGCGACACCGATGTTCCAGACCTTTGACGCCAAAAGCGATCCGACGCTGAACCCGCCGCGTATCGCGGCGCTGCGCGAATGGCTGGCTGCAAACAATCTCGACGGCTTCCTGGTGCCGCGCGCCGACGAACATCAGGGCGAATATGTCGCCGCGCGTTCCGAACGGCTGCGCTGGCTGACCGGCTTCACCGGCTCGGCCGGCGTCGCGCTGATCATGCGCGATCGCGCCTACATCTTCGTCGATGGCCGCTATCAATTGCAGGTGCGCGGCGAGGTCGACATGTCGATCTTCACCGTCGAAAACCTGATTGAAACGCCGCCGCCGGTCTGGATGCGGGACAATCTCGGCAAGGGCGCGCGGATCGGATTCGACCCCTGGCTGCACACGGTGGGCGACGTCAAGGCTTTGAAGGCTTCCGCTGAAAAGGTCGGAGCCGCACTGGTGCCGCTTCAGCGCAACCCCATCGACATCCTTTGGACCGATCAGCCGAAACCGCCGCTGGCGCCAGTCGAAATCCACCCGAATGCGCTGGCGGGCGAAATCGCCAAGGACAAGCTCGCTCGCCTCGCGGCCGGACTATCGAAGGAAGGCGCGACCCATGCCGTGCTTACCGACCCCTCATCCGTCGCCTGGACCTTCAACATCCGCGGCAACGACGTGCCGCACACGCCGCTGGCCCTCGGCTTCGCCATCCTCGCAGCCGAAGGCCCGCATCTGTTGTTCATGGACAAGCGCAAGCTGCCGCGCGAGACCGAAGCCTACCTCACCCAGTTGACCGACCTTTATCAGCCAGGTGCGCTCGAGGCCGAACTGACGCGGCTGGCCAAGTCCGGCGCCAGGATCGCGCTGGATTCTGCACTCGCTGCCGACCGCCTGCGCATGCTGATCGAAGACAATGGCGGCAGCGTCGTCGCGGCGACGGATCCGGCCCGCCTGCCCCGCGCCACCAAGAACCAGGCTGAGATCGCCGGCGCGCGCGCAGCGCACCGGCGCGACGCCGCGGCTGTGATCAAGCTGCTATGCTGGCTCGACCGCCAGCCGGCCGGCTCGCTGGACGAGATCACGGTGGTGACGAAACTGGAGGAAAGCCGCGCCACGGTCGGGCGGGAAACCCAAATGCCGCTTCGCGACGTTTCTTTCGACACCATCTCCGGGGCCGGGCCGAACGGCGCCATCATGCACTACCGGGTGTCGCGCCAGTCCAACCGCAAGATCAATGCAGGAGAGCTGTTCCTGCTCGATTCAGGCGCGCAATATCAGGACGGCACCACCGACATCACCCGCACCATGGCGATCGGCACGCCAACCGACGAAATGCGCGAACGCTTCACCATCGTGCTCAAGGGCATGATCGCCATTTCCATCCTGCGGTTTCCCGCCGGTACGCGCGGGCAGGACATCGATGCCTTCGCCCGTATCGCCCACTGGAAGGCAGGCCTCGACTTCGCCCACGGCACCGGCCACGGCGTCGGCTCCTACCTTTCGGTGCATGAAGGACCGCAGCGTATCGCCAAGACCGGCACCGAAAAGCTGCTCGAAGGCATGATGCTTTCCAACGAGCCCGGCTACTACAAGGAAGGCCACTACGGCATCCGTATCGAAAACCTGATCCTCGTTACCCCCGCCCAGCAGATATCCGGCGGCGACATCGCCATGCATGGCTTCGAGACGCTGACGCTGGTGCCGATCGACCGGCGGCTGGTAAGGTCGGATCTGCTCAGCCCCGAGGAACTGGCATGGCTGAACGCCTATCACGCCCGCGTCATGGACGAAATCGCCCCGATGGTCGGCGGCGAGGAACTGAAATGGCTGGAGGCGGCGACGGCGCCAATCGGTTGATCTTTCAGCAGTTGGTTGAGGTTCAGGTCAGGCCGGCATCACCTGAATCTCAACGGGCCTATCCGATGAAGTAGCGCAGAGCGATCAGCACGGCGGCGCCCGACAGGAACATCGACATCATGCCGCCGCGCAACGCTACGATGCCGGCGACAGCCAACGCGATCAGTTCGGACGGCCCGGCCGAAAGCACTGCCGGAGCCACCAGGGTGGTCAGGACGGCCGCCGGAACCGCATTGAGGCCCGCCTCGACGCGCGGATGGATGCGTTCGAAGCGCGACAGCACCAGATGGCCGCCGACACGCGTCAGATAGGTAACGACCGCGCCGGCAAGCACGATCCAAACGGTGGTGCTCATCAGGCTTTCCTCTTCTCGCCATCGACAGGAGCCGCGACCGCTGCGAGCAGGATGCCCGCCACGGCGCCGATCGAGACGTGCCACGGCGATCCGACGAATTTGTAGGCAAGCATCGAAGCGACGGCACTTGCCAGCACCACCGGCAGCCAGAACGGCCGTTTTCGGAACCCCATGACCAGGCCGAGGAAATAGATCGGCAGAAGGAAGTCGAGGCCTATCGCATGCGGATCGGAAATCAGGCCGCCGAAATAGCCGCCAATGGCGGTCTCGACGACCCATGCCAGCCAGACCGGAGCGCCGAAGCCGATATACCAGGCAAAACTCAAGCGGCGCCCGTCCTCCGCCTTGCGCTCGGTCTCAGCGAATTGCGGATCGCTGAGCAGGAAGAAGCCGAGCGCCTGCTGCAAGCCGGACCAATGGCCGATACGGCGCCCGAAGGCTGCCGAATAAAGCACGTGGCGGAAGTTCACCGCAAAAATGGAAACGACGATCAGCCAGGGCGCGATCTTCTGGCCGAACAGTTCGATGCCGACCATCTGGCTGGCGCCGCCATAGACTGTTGCACTCATCAGCACCGCTTCCGCGACGGTGAACCCGTTGTCGACCGCCAGCGCGCCGAACAGAAGGCCGAACGGAAGCACAGCGACGAGCACCGGTACGCAGGCGCGCGCTCCAGCCCAGAATTCGCTCGCGCCAGTGGCCCTGGCGGCTTCGACGTTGGCATTGACAGACATCTTATCTCCCGGGAAATGCAGGGTTATGTAGGGAGCCGCTGCCAATCTGTCACATGAATTCGCTTGAGCAGACCATGAAAGATCGTGAACCTATCCGCAAAACTCCTCGTCGCGGTGGCTCCTAAATCCGGCCTTCTATCGCCCTGCCCCAGTCGAGCAGCGGTTTTGCCCGCAGCGTGAAATTGACGAGCTCGTCGACAAGTTCAGCGCTGTGTATGTCTGCCGGATCGATCGCATGCCGAACGAGGAAATGCCGGTTGCGAACAGCCTCGCCGAGGTCTGCGTCCGCCACCCGCTCGAAACCGCGCGGCAGTCGCTTCAAGCGCTCGTCGTCCCCGAGCTCGAGACCGTTTCGCCGCAACGCATCGACCATCGCCCGGAATTCCTCGGGCCGCGCCACGACGGCATTGCGCATCGCCTGCAGGAGCTCCGGTCGCGACTGCCACCAGGCGAGGCCCGCGAAACACCGGTCGATGCCGATGTAGACGAACAAAACGCCTTCGGACGTCTTTGTGCCATCGGGCGAAAGGATCGCCGAGAGGTGCTGGTTATAGGGTCGCTTGTCCTTGGCGAAGCGGACGTCCCGTGTGATCCGGAACATCGACTTCTTGCGGTCCCCCTTGAGGCCGAGCCCAAGCGCACTGAAACGCTCGGCAAGTGTTTCCACGAGATCGCCGAACGGCTCCCGCAACTCCCGCTCGAAAAGGCCACGATTCTCCTGGAACCACTCCCGGCTCTGGTGGAATCCAAGCGCTTTGAGGAAAGGGAGGGCATCCTTGCCGAACCCCTTGAATTCGCTGTTCATCAGGACGACCCGGCGACCCTCTCGAACCATTGATCCTCGTCGATCACCTCGATCCCGAGTTCAGACGCCAGCTTCAGTTTCGAGCCCGCGCCGGGGCCGGCGACGACAAGGTCAGTCTTCGCAGACACCGAGCCCGCGACCTTGGCGCCCAGCCGTTCGGCCATCGCCTTAGCCTCACCGCGCGACATCTTCTCAAGCGATCCGGTGAATACGATGGTCTTGCCTGCGACCTGGCTGTCGGCCGACACGCTGACGATGTAGGGCTTTGGGCTGACCTGCTGGAGAAGCGCATCCAGCACATCATCGTTCCGCTCGTTGCCGAAGAAATCGCGCAGCGCGCCGATCACGGTATCGCCGATGCCGTTGATCGAGGGGAAGACTGTATGCGGATCGTCCGCAGCAGCAGTCTCATTGCCGACGCGAATGAACTCCTCGACGGTCGAGAAGGTCTTGGCGAGCACCGCGGCGGTGGTTTCGCCGATGTGGCGGATGCCGAGGGCGAAGATGAACCGGTCGAGTTCCGGTTCGCGCCGTGCGTCGATCGCGGCGAAGAGCTTGTCGAGACCTTCGTAAGTCCGCTCCTCCGCGGAGAGCACCTTCTTGCGCGTCGTGCCCTTGGCAGCCTCGCGCGCCTGCGCCTGCGCCTCTCGTTTCTCGAACAGCGTCTGCTGCACCTCGGCGCGCCGATCCCTCAGCGTAAAGATATCGGCGGCCGTCTTGAGAAGACCTGCGTTGAAGAACAGGTCGATGTTCTCGGCGCCGAGGCCCTCGATGTCCATCGCGCCCCGCGACACAAAGTGACGCAACGCTTCGACCGCCTGCGCCGGGCAGATCAGCTCTCCCGTGCAGCGCCGCCGCGAATCTTCCTTGCCAGTCTTCTCGTTGATTTCGCGCGTCGCAGGCGAACCGCAGATTGGGCAGGTGTGCCGCATCTCATACGGTTTTGCGTCGGCCGGCCGCTTTTCGAGGATGACATCGACGATCTGCGGAATGACGTCGCCCGCCCGCTGGATGATGACTGTGTCGCCGATGCGGATATCCTTGCCGTCGCGGATCGGCAAACCGTTGCTGTCCTTGCCGGCGATGTAATCCTCGTTGTGTAGCGTGACGTTGACCACGGTGACGCCGCCAACACTGACGGGGTCGAGGCGTGCGACCGGCGCCAGCGTGCCGGTCCGCCCGACCTGGATATCGATCTGCCGCACCGTTGTCGTCGCCTGTTCAGCCGGGAACTTGTGGGCGACTGCCCAGCGCGGCTCGCCGGTGACGAAACCCCAGCGGCGCTGCAGGTCGAGCTGGTCGACCTTGTAGACGACACCGTCAATGTCGTAGCCGAGCAAGGAGCGCTGCGCCTCGATCAGTTTATACTGCGCGATCAGGTCGTCGACCGATTTCGCACGCACCATCAACGGGCTGATCTTGAAGCCCCATTCGGCGAATTTCTGCACCGAATCGAACTGCGTTGGCGCCGGGTCCTCGGTCGTGTAGCCCCAGGCATAGGCGAAGAATTTGAGGTTGCGGCTGGCGGTGACCGAGGCGTCCTTCTGGCGCAGCGAGCCGGCCGCGGTGTTGCGTGGATTGACGTAGTCCTGCCCGCCCATCGCAGCCGAGCGTTCCTTCAATGCCTGGAACTCGGCGTAGGTCATGTAAACTTCGCCGCGGATCTCGATCACCTCCGGCCAGCCTGAGCCCTTCAGCTTGTGGGGAATGTCGGCGATCGTCTTCAGGTTCGTCGTGATATCCTCGCCCACAGTGCCGTCGCCGCGCGTGGCGCCCTGCACGAAAATCCCGTTCTCATAGCGGAGCGACGCCGACAGACCGTCGATCTTGGGCTCGGCGGTGAAGGCGATGTCGAGCTCCTTGTCTCGCTCGAAGAAGCGTTTCGCACGCTCCAGGAAGTCGACCACATCCTGGTCGGTGTAGGCCTTGGCGAGGCTGAGCATCGGCACCGCATGCCGCACCTTGGCAAAACCTTCCGCGGGCGGAGCACCAACCGAGCCGGTCGGGCTGTCCTGCCGCACCAGTTCCGGAAACTGCGCTTCTATCTCTGCGTTGCGTATCCTGAGCGCATCATACTCGGCGTCCGTTATCGTCGGCGCATCCTCCATGTGATAACGGCGGTCGTGCTCGGCAATTTCGGTCGCGAGCAGGGCAAGCTCCCGCGTGGCCTCTTCGACGGTGAGGGTGTCGACGGGTTTTTGGCTTTCGGACATGACGAGGCTTTTCGGCTGAATGTGGAATTGCCAGAGTCATTGGCAAATTCGCCGAAAAAGTAAACCGCCGACAATCGCCCGCCGGATCACTCCCGACAGTTCACGACGCAGCGGCGGCGGTGTTCTCGCTGAGCAGCCGCTCGGCAGCCGCGCGGGCCTCTTCGGTGATTGTGGCGCCGGCCAGCATGCGGGCGATCTCTTCCTGCCTCGCCTTGCGGTCCATCGAGGCGATGCCGGTGGAAACCCTGTCGGCGCCGCCGGATTTGGAAATCAGGTAGTGGGTGTGGGCACGCGCTGCGACCTGCGGTGCATGGGTGACCGACAGAACCTGCACCCTCTGGGAGAGCCGCGACAGCCGCTGTCCGATCGCATCGGCGACCGCGCCGCCGACGCCGGTGTCGATCTCGTCGAAGACCAGGGTCGGTGCGGAACCTCGGTCCGCCAGCGCGACCTTCAGCGCCAGCAGAAAACGCGACAGTTCGCCGCCCGACGCGACCTTCATCATCGGGCCGGCGCGCGTGCCGGGGTTTGTCCTTACCCAGAATTCAATCTGGTCGATGCCTTCCTGCAAGCGGTTTTGCGGCTCGCTCGACATCTCGACGATGAATTCGGCGCGTTCAAGCTTCAGAGCCGGCAGTTCCGCCATAACCACCCGGGCGAGATTGAGCGCCGATGATTTGCGCATCTCCGAAAGCTGCGCAGCAGCGGTATCGTAAAGATCGCGTGTCGAAACAGCCTGTTTCTCCAGTCCATGCAGGCGTTCTTCGCCGGCATCGAGATCGGCAAGGTCTGCCGCCATGCGGTCGCGCAGTTCCGCCAGGTCGTCGACTGCGACGGAATGTTTGCGGCCCGCCGCCCGCAAGGCGAAAAGCCGTTCTTCGGTGCGCTCGAGTTTTTGCGGATCGTATTCTGTCGCCCGCAGGGCTGCCTCCACTCCGGACTGCGCTGCATCGAGCGACAGCAGCGCTTCATCCAGCGATTTCACCACGTCGTCCAACAGCCCAGGTACTTCGGCTGCCTTTCGCTGCAGGCGCCTAAGCAGGCTGGCCAGTTGCGGCGACGGCGCGTTGGAGCCGGAGAGCACTTCTTGCGCGTCATGAATATCGCTGGCGATCTTTTCCGCCCGCATCATTGTCGCGCGAAGCTCGGACAGGTCGGTTTCATCGCCGGGCTGCGGGTCGAGCCGCGACAGTTCGGCAACCGAAGCCCTCAGATAATCGGCCTCGCGCGCCGCAGCCTCCACCTTGGCACGATGCCGCGATAGCTCCTGCTCGGCGTTGCGCCAAAGGCGCCATGCCTCGGCTACGGCCCGGACATCGCTGCCGTGGCCGCCGAACGCATCGAGCACGTCGCGATGCGCCGCAGCGTCCACCAGCGCACGGTCGTCGTGCTGGCCATGGATTTCCACCAGCGCCCGACCGACATCGCGCATCAGCGAAACGCTTGCCGGCTGGTCGTTGACGAAGACGCGGGTGCGCCCGTCAGCCGTCTGGACGCGGCGCAGGATGACGTCGCCATCGTCGTCGATGGCGTTTTCGGCCAGCAGCGCGCGAGCGGCGTGGTTGACCGGCACGTCGAAGACCGCCGTCACCTGGCCTTGCGTCGCGCCATGGCGCACCAGGGAAGCGTCACCGCGGGCGCCGAGCGCCAGCGACAATGCGTCAAGCAGAATGGACTTGCCGGCGCCGGTTTCGCCGGTCAGCACCGAAAGGCCAGAGGAAAAATCGATATCCAGCCGCTCGATCAGAACAATATCGCGGATCGACAGTTGGGAGAGCATCGACGCCCGCTATTGTCAGGCGCCGGTGATCAGCTTCCCGGCCTTGGATATCCAGGAGGTTCCGGTCTCGCGCGGCTCAAGCCCGCCCTTCTGCAGCAGGGCGAAGGAATCCTTGTACCACTGGCTGTCCGGGTAATTGTGGCCGAGCACGGCGGCGGCCGTCTGCGCTTCCGAAGTCAGCCCCATCGCGTAGTAGCTTTCGGTCAGGCGCGCCAGCGCCTCTTCGACGTGGCGGGTATTGGAGTAGTTCTCCACCACATAGCGGAACCTCTTGATGCCGGCGATGTATTCGCGGCGCTCGAGATAGTAGCGCCCGACCTGCATTTCCTTGCCGGCGAGCTGATCGCGAGCGAAACGAATCTTTGCCTTGGCGTCTTCAACATACTGAGAATCGGGCCAGCGCTGGACCACCTCTTCCATCGCCTCGATGGCGCGGCGCGATTCCTTCTGGTCCTGCGTCACGTCGCGGATCTGGCGGAAATAGCTGAGGCCGACGATATACTGCGCGTACGCCGCGTCGGGATCGGTGGGATAAAGTTGGACGTAGCGCTTGCCGTCGTTGATGGCTTCTTCGTATTTGCCTTGCCGATAGTCGGCGAAAGCGCCCATCACCAGCGCCTTGCGGCCATATTCGGAATAGGGATGCTGGCGGTCGATCGCCGAGAATTTCTTGCTCGCCTCGCCGAGGCGGCCGGCGTTCATGTTGGCAAGACCCTGGTTGTAGAGCACGTCCGCAGGGTCGGTCTGCTCGACATAGGTGGCGAGGTCGATATCCTGGTCCGACGCGCAGGCAGAGACGAAAAATGGCGCCGCCAGCACCGGAAGCATCGCCGCTGCGACCCGAATCCGTCGCGCCGACTGCGCTGCTCGTTCAAAAAACATGATCAATTCCGCCCCTCTGGCGTCGACGTAAAAGAAGGCATGGGCGAGCCATTAATCACAACTGCCCCCCATCGGCAACGCTATCGCCGGGCAATGGCGCATTTTTGTGGCAAAGCCGCCGCCAAGCCGATCTTTCGACAGGCTTTTCGGCGGGAAAGCCACGCGCGGTCGGCGAATTGAGAAATCCGGCGGATGCAGCGAATCAAAGCATCCAGGGTGCGTGGACCGGCGCGTTGACGGCGGTCAATTCGGCCGACCGGCCCCGCTCGCGACGCCTTGCCTCGACAATCTCGAACGCCGAAGGGTCGGAGAGAAGGCTGCGCAGCGCCGTTGCATTCAACCTGTGGCCGCCGCGATAGGAACGGAAGCAGCCGATGAAGCGCGCCCCGGCCAACGCCAGGTCGCCCATCGCGTCGAGTACCTTGTGGCGCACGAATTCGTCAGGATAGCGCAGACCTTCCATGTTGATGATGCGGTGGTCATCGCCGATCACCACGGAGTTCTCCAGTGAGGAGCCGAGCGCATAGCCGGCCGCCCAAAGCCGTTCGACATCCTTCATGAAACCGAAGGTGCGCGCCCGCGAAACCTCGCTGCGGAACATTTCCGCGCTGAGGTCGGCCGCGAAGAACTGGCGGCCGATCGCCGGGCTTTCGAAATCGATCTCGACCTCGAAACGTGTGCCCTCATAGGGGCGGAACTCGGCCCAAGAGGCGCCGCTTTCGATGCGCACCGGCTTCAGGATACGGATATAGCGCCGCTTCGCCTGCAACACCTCGATGCCGGCCTGGTCAAATGCCTCGACGAACATCGCCGAGCTGCCATCCAGGATCGGCACTTCGCTACCGTCGATGTCAATGGAAAGATTGTCGATGCCGAGCGCAAAAACGGTCGCCATCAGGTGTTCGACGGTTGCGACATGGTGCTTGGTCGGATCGCCGAGAATGGTGCTGAGATCCGTGCCGCCGACCTCCGAAACCAGCGCCCTGATCTCATTGTCGGCCGTTTCAGCGCCGAGACAATGGAAGACGATGCCGGTGTCTGCGTCCGCTGGTCCAAACTGGACAGTGACCGGTTTGCCGCTATGAACGCCAACGCCGGACAAGGTCACTCGTGATTTGAGCGTCGTCTGATAGTCCTGCAATTCGATCCCCTTGAAGCCCGATTCCGACCGCTTCGCCTACCCTCGGCGCACGGCTCTTTTCTCGTGGTGTCCGGGCTCACCTCCCCAGGGTCCGGGACGCATTTGTCGATAAGCGGCGAAGATAAGCATGCGTGGACGAGTCTCCAAATCACGGTTTTTTACCCCGTGTAACCGCTCAAAGAGGCGAGGATATCGCTGTAAGGTCCTGATTCTCCTTTACTTAAAAACACAACAGGCAGGAGTTGGGACTCCTGCCTGTTAACAAATGTTACGATCCGTTAACGGATCAGTTGGCTTGCCGGCGAAGGAACGCCGGAATCTCCAGCTGATCGTCTTCCTGCGTGGCGCGCGGCTGCGGCGTCAGGCGGCCGTGATCGTCGAGCTGGCCACGGCGCGGCGCATAGACCTGCGGGTCCTGGCTGGCCAGCCTGCGGGCCTCCGGCGCCGGCTGGCGCAGCTTCGGCTCGCGCGGCTGTGCCGGCTGCAGACGGGCAGGCTCTTCCTCGCGACGCGACGACAGGCCGTTGGTCAGGCGCTTCAGGAGGCCAAGCGGACCGCGGTCCTCCTGCTGCTCGGGAGCCCGGCGGGCAGCAGCCACTTCAGCCTTCACCACTGGCGGAAAATCCTCCACCCGCGGCATGCGAGGCGCCTGCGTCACCGGCTGCGGCTCGCGCTGCTGCACCTGTGCGACCGGCTGTGGAGCCGGCTGCTGGAATTGCGGGGCCGGCTGCTGGAACTGCTGAGCGGGCTGCTGGAACTGCGGCGCCTGCTGAACAGGCTGGGTGCCCGGCGCCGGCTGGAACAGCTTGCTTGCCGGCCGGAACTCTTCCGCCGGCTGTGCGTGGGCTTGACGGGCATGCGCCACTTCGGCGGCGTGCGCTTCGGCCGCGCGGATCGCATCGGCGACCGGATCGGCGCGTACCGGCTCCGGAGCCGGGCGGAACTCGGCGGCCGGGCGCTGCTGGGGCTGCGGCTTTGCTGGCTGGCGGATGGCGAGCGGCGGCGCCGACATCTCGGCCGACTTGTCGATGCCGGTCGCCACGACCGACACGCGAATGACGCCTTCGAGACTTTCGTCAAAAGTCGCGCCAAGGATGATATTGGCTTCCTGATCGACCTCCTCGCGGATGCGGGTCGCGGCTTCGTCCACTTCGAACAGCGTCAGATCGCGGCCGCCGGTGATCGAGATCAGCAGGCCCTTGGCGCCCTTCATCGAGGTCTCGTCGAGCAGCGGATTGGCGATTGCCGCTTCGGCGGCAGCCATTGCGCGGCCCTCGCCCGACGCTTCGCCGGTGCCCATCATCGCCTTGCCCATCTCGCGCATCACCGAACGCACGTCGGCGAAGTCGAGATTGATCAGGCCTTCCTTGACCATCAGGTCGGTGATGCAGGCAACACCGGAGTAAAGCACCTGGTCGGCCATCGCGAAGGCGTCGGCGAACGTGGTCTTGTCGTTGGCGATGCGGAACAGGTTCTGGTTCGGGATGACGATCAGCGTGTCGACGCTTTTCATCAATTCCTCGATGCCGGCATCAGCCGTCTTCATGCGGCGCTGGCCTTCGAAGTGGAACGGCTTGGTCACGACACCGACGGTCAGGATGCCCTTCTCGCGCGCGGCTCGGGCAACCACCGGCGCGGCACCGGTGCCTGTGCCGCCGCCCATGCCGGCGGTAACGAAGCACATATGCGTGTTCGACAGGTGGTCGATGATCTCGTCGATGCACTCTTCGGCAGCGGCACGCCCAACCTCGGGCTGCGAGCCGGCGCCGAGACCCTCGGTGACGTGGGCGCCGAGCTGGATGATGCGCTCGGCCTTCGACATGGTCAGCGCCTGCGCATCGGTGTTGGCCACGACGAACTCGACCCCTCGCAGTCCCGCCGTGATCATGTTGTTGACAGCATTGCCTCCGCCGCCGCCGACACCGAACACGGTGATGCGGGGCTTGAGCTCGGTAATGTCCGGCTTTTGCAGATTGATGGTCATCTTGGTCGTCCTTTTCGCCTTTCCTGCCGCCTCGCCGCGCGGCCGCCTTTGGGGCTGTCCCCGTCAAACTCGAATACTAAAAACTGTCCCTCAACCACTGGCCCATCCGGTGGAACGTGCCCCCGGTGCCAGTCATCTTCAGCCGCATTCCCCCACGCGTCTGAATATTCTCCAGGCCGGCAACCTGCGGATAGATCAACAGTCCGACCGATGTCGCAAAGGCCGGGCCCTTCGCCGCTTCCGGCAGGCCGGCTACGCCCAGCGGGCGCCCGATCCGCACATTGCGGCCAAGGATACGCCGCGCCGCTTCCGGCAGGCCGGCCAGCTGGCTGGCTCCACCGGTCAGAACGACCCGCTTTCCGACCGCGTTGCCGTAGCCGGACTGGTTCAGCCGGTCGCGCAGGATTTCCAATGTCTCTTCGATGCGGGCGCGGATGATGCGCGTCATCACCGAGCGCGGCACCTGAACCGGCACCTCGCCGTCGTCGTTGCCGATCGGCTGGATCGACACAACGTCCCGGTCATCCGCGCTGCCGGGCAGCGCCGAGCCATGCATCACCTTCAGCCGCTCGGCGTCTTCCAGGCGCGTCGACAGGCCCTTGGCCATATCCAGCGTCACATGGCTGCCGCCTATAGGCATCGCGTCGGCATGCACGAACTTGCCGTCGGCAAACACCGAGATCGTCGTGGTGCCGCCGCCCATGTCGATGCAGGCCGCACCCATTTCGAGTTCGTCGTCGACAAGCGCCGCCAGCCCGCTGGCATAGGGCGTCGCCACCATGCGCTCGACCGAAAGATGCGAGCGGTTGATGCAGAGTTCGAGATTGCGCAGCGGCGCCGCATCTCCGGTCAGGACATGCATGTCGACGCCGAGCGTGTCGCCCACCATGCCGCGCGGATCGCGCACGCCGCGCTCGGCATCGAGCGAATAGCCGGTTGGCAGCGAATGCACGACTTCGCGCTCGACCTTCAAAGCCTGCTTGGCGCCGGCGCCGAGCACGCGCTTGATATCCGCCTCGTCGGCCTCGTGACCGCCCAGATTGATGGTCGCCGAAAAATTCTCGCTCTTCAGCCGCCCGGCGCTGACATTGACGATCAGCGAATCCACGGTCAGTCCGGCCATGCGTTCCGCGGCATCCACCGCCAGCCGGATCGCCTGCTCGGCGCGATCGAGTTCGACGACCACGCCAGACTTCACGCCATGCGACTTCTGGTGGCCGATGCCGATCACCTGGGCCTTGTGGGTGCGGCCACGCAACAGCTGGCTGGGCTCAGCCGGCTTTAGCCGCGCCACGATGCAGCAGACCTTGCTCGAACCGACGTCGAGCACGGTGACGACGCCGGTACGGCGAGATGCGGTATCTCCGTTGCCGCCGAGCCAGCTCATATCCTGCGCTCCGCCTTCTTGCCGGACTTCGGCTTTTCGTTGAGCGCCGCGTTGCGGCGAAGCGCGGCTTCCGGCGTCAACTGGATTACCAGCCGGTCGCTGAGCCGCATGTCGACCGCGGCGATGTCGCGCGACAGCACACCGCTATCCTTGTCCATGGCCAGAATGTCTTCTATCGCCTGGACTTCGCCGTGTTCCGGCAGCTTTATTGTCACGCCGTTTTCAAGGCGCAGATCCCAGCGGCGCTCACCGATGCGGATATAGCCCTTCACCCGCGAGGCAAGCTGTGGATAATTCTTCACCGTGTTGATGAAGGCGGCAGCCTTTTCGGGCGCGCCAAGACCGATGACCAGCGGCAACATCGCGTGGCGCGCGCCGGAGAATGGCGCGATCACATTGCCGTTCTCCTCGACGATGGCGAGCTCGCGCCCGTGCTGCCAGATTGCGAAGGGCTTGCGCTCCTCGATGCGCACCTCGATCTCGTCCGGATAGACCTTGCGCACTGCGGCCGATTCCACCCACGGCAGTTGCGCAATGCGCTCCCTGGCCTTTTCGGCGTCGAAGCCGATCAGCGAGGTCCAGCCGTCGAGTTCGAGCTGGCCGAGAATATCGATTTCCGACGTTTCCTTGTGGCCCGCGACCCGGATCTGGTCGACCGCAAAACCGGTCCGCGCCGTGATGCTCTGGATCATGGCCGGGAAATGGCCGCCAACATAGGCGCCGTAGAGGCTGAACGAACCGAGGAAGGCCGCCGTCAGCATGGCCGCAGCGAACGGTGGCGGCGTAAACTCGCCGTCCTGCGCGCGCGCCAGCAACCGCGCCGGCCGCCGAAGCAGCCGTGGCAAAACGAACCCGTCGACGGAAAAAGACAGGCCACGCAGACCGCCTTTCGTCGCTCCGGCTCTTCCGCCCTGCCCCGACCTCAACGCAAACACGAAGCGTCCTCCACCATCCAACTCAATAGATCGCCGAAAGAGTGCCCAGCCTCGGCAGCGATTTCCGGCACTAGCGACGTCGGCGTCATGCCCGGTTGCGTGTTGACTTCAAGCCACACGAGCTCCCCGTTCTCGGAGTAGCGATCGTCGTAGCGAAAGTCAGACCGGGAGACGCCCCGGCAGCCGATTGCCTGATGTGCCTTAAGCGCCAGTGTCTGTATTTTTTGGTAAATATTCGGTGAAACTTTTGCCGGGCATTCGTGTTTTGATCCGCCGGCAACATATTTTGAATCGTAATCGTAGAACGAATGGCCAACAGGGATAATCTCACACACTCCGAGCGCCACATCGCCCATCACGGCGCAGGTCAATTCGCGCCCATGAATGAAGCGCTCCACCATCACGACCTCGCCATACCTCCACTCCGTCGACGAAATGATTTGTGGCGGGTGCGACTGATCCTCCTTGACGATGACCACGCCGAAGCTTGAACCCTCATTGACGGGCTTCACCACATAGGGCGGCTTCATCGGATGCTCGTTGCGGATGGTGAAGCGGTTCACCACCTTGGCCTCGGCGACCGGAATGCCGACAGCTTTCGCGACCCGCTTCGCCTGTTCCTTGTTCATGGCGAGCGCCGAGGCGAGTACGCCCGAATGCGTGTAGGGAATGGCAAGATACTCGAGGATGCCCTGGATCGTGCCATCCTCTCCGAAAGGCCCATGCAGGGCGTTGAACGCAACATCCGGCTTGAGCTCGGCGAGCACCCGACCGACATCGCGACCGACATCGACGCGGGTGACCTGGTAACCTTCCTGTTCAAGCGCATTGGCACAGGCATTCCCCGAAGAAAGTGACACTGGCCGCTCGGACGAAAATCCTCCCAACAAAACGGCCACGTGCTTCTTATGCATTCCCTGTCATCCCCTCCGAACAGGGCTCAAGTACCTGATTCCCCACGAGTTGAGTTCGACCATTCCGGCGGCAGACTGACCACCGGACCGAATGCCGCAGACGCGTCTTAACGACTCAAATCAGGAAACAACTGACCTCAAAGAATCAGAGAGTTGATTCCCTGACAAGTCCTGACGATTCAGGTTGAATCACTTTTTTTGTTTTTTCCGTTTTTCTGTTCAGAGCAGTTGCCCGAGGAATTCCTGCACCTCGTGGCCCGGCTTGAAATTGCCGATCCGCTTGATCTCCCAATGCAGCCGGATGCCGGAATTTTCCAGCACACGTGCCCGCACTGTCTCGCCAAGATATTCGAGATCGTAGCCGGTCGCAGTGCCGGTGTTTATCATGAAATTGCAGTGCATCGGCGACATCTGCGCGCCGCCGATCATCAGGCCGCGGCAGCCGGCCTTGTCGATCTCCTTCCAGGCAGATGTGCCCAGCGGATTCTTGAAGGTCGACCCGCCCGTCTTTTCGCGGATCGGCTGCACGGTTTCGCGATGGTGCTGCACCGCGTCCATCGCCGCCTTGATCGCCGCCTTGTCTTCCGGATAGCCTTCGAACAGGGCCGACGTGAAGATCAACTCGGCCCGCGCCGACGAATGCCTGTAGGCATATCCCATGTCGGCGTTGGAAAGTGTGTGAACATTGCCCTGCCGATCCAGCGCCCGAACTTCGACAACACGCTCGCGGGTTTCGACACCGTTGGCGCCCGCATTCATCCTCAATGCGCCGCCGATACCACCCGGAATGCCGTGATAGAAATGGAAGCCGCCAATGCCCGCCTCCAGCGCCACGGCGGCAATCCGTTTGTCGGGCGTCGCGGCGCCGGCGCGTATCTGTATCTCGGAGATCGCCTCGGCCTCGCCGAAGCCTTTTGCCGACAGACGAATAACGAAGCCGGGGATGCCACCCTCGCGCACCAGAAGATTGGAACCGATACCGACGACCGTCAGCGGGACATCTTCCGGCACGGCTTTCAGAAATGCCGCAAGGTCTTCCTCGTCGGCTGGCTGGAACAGCGCCTCGGCGGCACCGCCGGCGCGGAACCAGGTGATCTTTTCCATTTCGGCGCCGGGCGTGATGCGCCCGCGCAATCCGCCAAGCCGGTCGCCGAGTCTCGCAAGCAGGGCTTCGCCGCGGATCATGCTGCTTCCTCGGCAAGCTCCTTCGGCAGAGCATATGCCCATTGGGTGATGTTGCCGGCGCCGAGAAACACAACGAAGTCGCCGGCCCTGGCGAGCTCGCGCACCGCCGGAGCGATCGCCTGCTGACCCTCGATGTAACGCGCGTCGCGGTGGCCGCCGGCCCGGATGCGCGCCGCCAGGGCTTGCGAATTCGCGCCTTCGATCGGCTCTTCGCCGGCTGAATAGACCGGCGTCACCATCACGGTGTCGGCGTCGTTGAAGCAGGCGGAAAAATCGTCGAACAGGTCATGCAGGCGGGTGAAGCGGTGCGGCTGCGCGATGGCGATGACGCGTCCCGTGGTCGAGTCGCGCGCGGCCTTGAGCACGGCCTTGATCTCGACGGGATGATGGCCGTAATCGTCGAATATCTCGACGCCATTCCATGAACCCGTGTGGGTGAAGCGTCGCTTGACGCCGCCGAACGCTCCAAGGCCTTTCTTGATCGCCTCGTTAGAAAGCCCTAGCTCATGCGCGACCGCGATTGCCGCCGTTGCGTTGGAGACGTTGTGGCGGCCGGGCATCGGCAGGCGAAGATCGCTGATCGTCGTTTCCTTGCCGGTCTTGCGGTCGCGGATCAGCACGTCGAACAGCGAGCTTGCGCCGTCGACACGGTGCCTGGCGAACCGCACGTCCGCCTGCGCATTCTCGCCATAGGTGATGACACGGCGGTCCTCGATGCGCGACACCAGCGCCTGCACTTCCGGATGATCGGTACACATGACGCCGAAACCGTAGAACGGCACATTCTCGACGAACTGCCGGAACGCCTCGCGCACCTTCTCGAAGCTGCCATAATGGTCGAGATGTTCGGGATCGATGTTGGTCACCACGGCAATATCGGCCGGCAGTTTGAGGAAGGTGCCGTCGCTTTCGTCGGCTTCCACCACCATCCACTCGCCCTCGCCCATGCGCGCGTTGGTGCCATAGGCGTTGATGATGCCGCCGTTGATCACCGTCGGGTCAAGCCCGCCGGCTTCCAGCAGCGTCGCCACCATCGAGGTGGTGGTGGTCTTGCCATGCGTTCCGCCGATGGCGACCGCCTGACGGAAGCGCATCAATTCGGCCAGCATCTCGGCGCGCCGCACGATCGGCAGAAGCTTCTCGCGCGCGGCCATCAGCTCCGGATTGCCTTTCTTGATCGCGGTCGAGACGACGACGACTTCGGCATCACCGAGGTTTTCGGCCTTGTGCCCGACAAAGCATGCGATGCCCTTGTCGCGCAGGCGCTGCACATTGGCGCCGTCTGCCTGGTCGGAGCCCTGCACCCGGTAGCCGAGATTGTGCAGCACTTCGGCAATGCCGCTCATGCCGATGCCACCGATACCGATGAAATGCACCAGGCCGATCGTCTGCGGCATCTTCATGCGCGCTGTCCCTTCTTGAATTCCGCCACCGATTGGCCCGACGCAATAGCCTCTGTGAGGTCCGCGAGCAACCGCGTGGCGTCGGGTTTGCCGGCCGACCTTGCGGCGGCGGCCATGCTGGCCAGCCGTTTCGGATCGTTCATCAGGCCACCGATCAGTTCCGTCAACCGCGCAGGCGACAGCGTCGGCTGCGCATGCAGTTCCGCACCGCCGGCTTCCGCCAGTTTTGCGGCGTTCGCGGCCTGATCGTGATCCAGCGCATGCGGATAGGGCACCAGCAACGCCGGCCGGCCGATCACCGCGATCTCCGAGACAGTGGAAGCGCCCGAGCGCGAAATGACAAGATGGGCTGCCGCTATGCGATCCGCCATGTCGCTAAAAAACGGCGATACTTCCGCCTCGACGCCGAGCGCTTCATAAGCCGCGCGCACCTTCTCTTCATCGTCGGAGCGCGCCTGCTGCGTGACCTTCAGCCGAACCCGTTCAGCTTCCGGCAAAGTGGCGACCGCCTGCGGTATCGCATCGGAAAAGAACTGTGCACCCTGGCTGCCGCCAAACACCAGCAGTCGGAACGGCTCGCCACTCGAGGGTGCAGCAAACGGCCGCTTCGCCGCCTCGATCACCGCCGGGCGCACCGGATTGCCGGTGACCACGGTTTTTGCCTGATATCGGCCAGTCTTTTCGCTGAGGAACCCGCCGGCGATTGCAATCACCCGGTTGGCGAGCGCCTTATTGGCGCGTCCCATCACCGCGTTCTGCTCGTGGATCAGCGACGGCACGCTGCGCCTCGTCGCTGCGAACAGCGGCGGCAGCGTCGGGTAGCCACCGAAGCCGACAACGGCGGCGGGCTTCTCCCTGCCGATCACGACGGATGCTTCGCGAACACCCTTCCAGATCGTCCAGAACGATTTGAGCAGCGCGAACGGGTTGCGTGAGCCGATGGTCGCGGCCGAAATCGGATGCACCTTCGCACCCGGGAAATTCACGGCGAAACGTTCGGCGCGGCTGTCGGTGGCAAGCTGCACGTTCCAGCCACGCGCAATCAGTTCGTGCGCCAGCGCCTCGGCAGGAAACAAGTGGCCGCCGGTACCGCCGGCGGCAAGCAGGATCGTTCGATCAGCCATCTTATTCGGCGGCGACCGTTCGCCGGGCGAAATTCATGACGCCCGGCTGCTTGCGCTTTTCCGGCCGCTTTCGCGTCAGCGCCAGCACCATGCCCATCGATATGGCGATGGCGATCAACGACGAGCCGCCGTAGGAGATGAATGGCAGCGTCATGCCCTTGGCGGGCATCAGCTGCAGGTTCACGCCCATGTTGATGATCGACTGGAAGCCGAAAACGATGACCAGGCCGGCGACGCTGTAGCGGGTGAAATCGTCCTGCTCCTTCAGCGCAATGTTCAGTCCGCGAAGCACAATGAAGGCGAACAGGAGCATGATGGCGAAGCACAGAACGATGCCGAACTCCTCGCCGGCGACGGCGAAGACGAAGTCCGCATGGCTGTCGGGGATCACCCGCTTCACGGTACCCTCACCCGGGCCGACGCCGAACCAGCCGCCATTGACCACCGCCTCGCGGCCCATGTCGACCTGGAACGTATCGCCCTCGCCGGTCATGAAGCGGTCGATGCGCCCGGCGACGTGCGGAAAGATCGTATAGGCCGCGACCGCGCCGCCGGCGCCGAGCGCGCCGAGCACCATGATCCACAGCCACGGCATGCCGGCCATGAAGAACATGACGCCCCAGGTGCCGAGCACCAGCATAGTCTGGCCAAGGTCGGGCTGCGCGACCAGCAGCGCCACCACCAGGCCAAGCAGGATCATGGCGAACAGGTTGCCCGGAATGTCAGGCTGGCGGGCATGTTCGGCAAACAGCCAGGCGCATACAATGACGAACGCCGGCTTCAGGAACTCCGAGGGCTGGATCGACAGACCCGCCATCGACACCCAGCGCCGCGCTCCCTTGACCTCGACGCCGACATAAAGCGCGGCAACCATCAGCACTAGCGAGATGCACAGGATCACCAGCGCCATTCGCCTGATCTGCCGCTGGTCAAGGAACGATACCGACAGCATGGCGATCAGCGCCGGGACTGTGTAGACGATCTGGCGCGTCGCGAAATGGAAACTGTCGAGGCCGATGCGTTCGGCGACCGCCGGGCTGGCAGCAAACGACAGCACGATACCCAGCCCCATCAGCGACAGGAACGCGGCCAGGAACCAGCGGTCGATCGTCCACCACCAGTTGGCAACAGGACTCGTATCAACCCGGCTCACCATCAGCGTATTCCTCCGATCGCCTGCATGCCCTTGATCGCATTCACCGCAGTGCGGAAGGCATCGCCGCGCACCTCGAAATTCTTGAACTGGTCGAAACTCGCGCACGCCGGCGACAGCAGAACCACCGCCTCGCCGCTTCCATCGCGCGCCGCGTCGGCCGCTGCGTGTTCCACCGCCGCATCCAGCGTGCCCGAGATTTCGTAAGGAACCGTTTCACCGAGCGTCGCAGAAAAGGCGGGAGCCGCCTCACCGATCAGATAGGCCTTGGCGATGCGTGGGAAGAAGCTCCGCAGCGGCTCGATGCCGCCTTCCTTGGCCAGACCGCCGGCGATCCAGTAGATGCGACCGAAACTCGACAGCGCGGGTGCTGCCGCATCTGCGTTGGTCGCCTTGGAATCGTTGACGAAGAGCACATGGTCCTTGTGGCCGACCTGCTCCATCCGGTGCGCGAGCCCTGGAAAGCTGTCGAGGCCCGACTGTATCTCGCGCGGGCTCAAGCCGACTTTCATGCAGGCGGCGATTGCCGCGAGCGCGTTCTGCGCATTGTGCTGGCCGCGCAGCGAGCCGATGTCCTCGAGCGTCGCGATACGGCTGAAGCGACCATTCTCGGCCTGCATCAGGTTGGCGCCGTCGGCGAACAGCCCGTCGGTCAGCGGCAACCGCTTCGAGATGCGGACCACTTCCTTGCCCGCCCGTTCCAGGCGGTCGGCGATCTGCACGCAGAACACATCGTCGACGCCGATGATTGCCGTCTCGCTGCCAGCCACCAGGCGTTCCTTGATGGAGGCATAGTGCTGGATGGTGCCATGGCGGTCGAGATGATCGGGCGTCAGGTTGAGCAGGATGCCGGCGCTCGGATTGACCGACGGGGCAAGCTCAATCTGGTAGGACGAGCACTCCACCACATAGTGCTTATCCGCCCGCGGCGGATCGAGCGTCATCACGGCGCGGCCGATATTGCCGCCCATCTGGGTGTCGCGGCCGGCGTCGGCCAGCACATGCGAGGTCAGCGCCGTGGTGGTCGACTTGCCGTTGGTGCCAGTGATGGCGACGAACGGCGCGTCCGGCGCGCGCGCCGTGCGCTCGCGCGCGAAAAGCTCGATGTCGCCGATGATCTCGACGCCGGCGCCGCGCGCCAGTTCGACGGTCCAGTGCGGTTTCGGATGCGTCAACGGCACGCCGGGCGACAGCACGAACGAAGCAAACCCGCTCCAGTCCGCGGCCCGCAGGTCGCCCACCGGAATGCCGCTTTCGGCAGCCTTTGTGATGCTGTCGGGATTGTCGTCCCAAGCCAGAACCTCGGCGCCGCCTTCCTTCAAGGCGAGCGCCGTCGCCCGCCCCGAACCGCCTAGGCCGAAAAGCGCTACTTTCTTGTTGGCGAATGTCTGTGCCGGGATCATCAACGCTCCTCAGCGCAGCTTCAGGCTGGAAAGGCCGATCAGCGCCAGGATCACCGCGATGATCCAGAAGCGGATCACCACCTGACTTTCGGTCCAGCCCAGTTTTTCGAAATGGTGGTGGATCGGCGCCATGAGAAACACGCGCCGCCCGGTCATCTTGAACACGCCCACCTGGATGATGACCGAAAGCGCTTCGACGACGAACAGGCCGCCGATGATCGCCATGACGATCTCGTGCTTGGTCGCCACAGCGACCGCGCCGATGAGACCACCGAGCGCCAATGAGCCGGTATCACCCATGAAGATCGCCGCCGGCGGCGCATTGAACCAGAGGAAGCCGAGGCCGGCGCCGATCACGGCGCCCAGCACCACGGACAATTCGCCCGTGCCGGGTACGAAATGGATCTGCAGATATTCGGCAAAGACCGCGTTACCGGAGAGATATGCGATGACGCCGAAGGAGGCCGCGGCGACCATGATCGGAACGATGGCGAGGCCGTCGAGGCCGTCGGTAAGATTCACCGCATTGCCAGCCCCCACGATGACGAAGGCTGCGAAGGGCACGAAGAACCAGCCCAGATTGAGCAGAAAGTCCTTGATGAAAGGAAACGTCAGCGAGGACGAGAACGGTGCCTGGCCATTGTGCATGATGATCCAGGAGGCGATAGCCGCGACGAGGAACTCGAGAGCAAGCCGCGCCTTGCCGGAAACGCCCAGATGCGATTGCTTCGTCACCTTGAGGTAGTCGTCATAGAAGCCGATCGCGCCGAAGCTCAAGGTCACCAGCATCAGGACCCAGACATAGACGCTCGACAGGTTTGCCCAAAGAAGCGTCGCGCCGATGATGCCGCACAGCATCATCAGTCCGCCCATTGTCGGGGTGCCGGCTTTCTTGAAGTGCGTCTGCGGGCCGTCGGCCCGGATCGGCTGGCCGCGCCCCTGCCTGATCCGCAGGGAGTCGATGATCATCGGTCCGAACAGAAAGACGATCAGCGCCGAGGTTATCAAAGCGCCGCCGGTGCGGAAGGTGATGTAGCGGAAAACGTTGAACACCGAGAGTTCGTCGGCGAAATCAACGAGCAGCATGAGCATGCGATGGGTCCCCTGGCGCGGTCAGACGCGCTTCGTTCTGGCTTGCGCCGGAAAATGATTGACGAGTGCGTCGACGAGCCGTGAAAAACCCATGCGCATGGACGATTTGATCATGATGGCGTCGCCCGGCCGCACCGCATCAGTCAGCAGACCGGAAAGTTCCTCGGTCGTTGCGCGGTGTTCCACCGGAAAGCCAGCCGGCAGCGCGTCGGCAAGCGCCGACATTTCCGGCCCGGCCAGAAAAATCATGTCGGTTCCGGTGCGAATGACGACTTCCGCCAGCCCGGCGTGAAACTCGGCCGAATGTTCGCCGAGTTCCAGCATGTCGCCGAGAACGGCGATGCGCCGGCCCGATCCGTTGATGGGCGTGGCGCCCAGAAGTTCGAGCGCCGCGCGCATCGAGGTCGGGTTGGCGTTATAGCTTTCATCGATAAGCGCGATGACGCCTTCCGGGTGCGGCAGCAAGTGGCGCTTGCCGCGGCCCCGCTCTGCCGTCAACGTGGCAAGTGCCGGCGTGACCTTGTCGAGATTGGCGCCCGCGATGTAAGCCGCACCCAGCACCGCAAGCGTGTTCTGCACGACGTGGCGGCCTGGAGCGCCGATCCTGGCGCTGATCTCGTTGCCGCCGATCTTGGCGACGATAGCGGAGTTGTCGCCATGCAAGGTGCAGGCGAGCAGCCGGAAATGGGCGCGCGGATTCTCGCCGAAGCCGACGACATGCGCGACGCCGGCGTCGCGCGCCAGCTTGCCCAGCAGCTTGGAACGCGGATCGTCTCGGTTGAGGATCGCATAGCCGCCCGGCTCTATACCTTCGAAGATCTCGGCTTTTGCCCGGGCGATCTCGTCCATGTTCTTGAAAAAGCCGAGATGCGCCTCGGCGATCACGGTGATGATGGCTATGTGCGGCCGCACCAGCTTGGCCAGCGGGCGGATTTCGCCGGGGTGGTTCATGCCGATCTCGAACACGGCATAGTCGCAGTCTTCCGGGGTACGCGCCAAAGTCAGCGGCACTCCCCAGTGATTGTTGAATGATTTGTCCGCGGCGTGCACCTTGCCGACCGCCGAAAGCACGTGCCGCAGCGCCTCCTTCGTGCTGGTCTTGCCGGCCGAACCGGTCACCGCGATGATCTTGGCCCGGGTCCGCGCCCGTGCCGCGGCGCCCGCCTTTTCGAGCGCCGCCAGAACGTCCGGCACGACGATCATCGGCACCGTCAGCCGGCCCAGCGCTGGCAGCTTGCCTTCCGCGACGACCAGCAGGGCCGCCCCTGCCTTGATCGCGGCGGTCGCGAAATCATGGCCGTCGAACTGATCGCCCCTGATCGCGAAGAAAGCATCGCCGGGACGCAGCGTGCGGCTGTCTATGGAAATTCCCGAAACGCCGGCAACGGTCTGTCCGAAGGGGCGGCCGCCAGTGGCCTCGACAAGATCGTTGAACGTCCACAATAGATTCATGCGGCACGCTCCTTGAGCGCATTGCGCACCTCGTCATGATCCGAGAACGGGAATGTCTCGGCTCCGATTGTCTGGCCTTCCTCATGGCCCTTGCCGGCCACAATCAGCGTATCGCCCGGCTGCAACATCGACACCGCGTGATGGATCGCCGTGCGGCGGTCGCCGATTTCGATGGCGCCCGGTGCAGCCGCCATGATCGCGGCCCTAATTTCGGCCGGCACTTCCGAGCGAGGATTGTCGTCGGTGACGATTGCGATATCGGCCAGCCGGGTAGCGATCTCGCCCATGATAGGCCGTTTGCCGCGGTCGCGATCACCGCCGCAGCCGAACACCACGACGACGCGACCGGTGGTGAAGGGACGCACCGAGGCGAGCACGTTTTCAAGCGCGTCGGGCTTGTGCGCATAGTCGACATAGACCGGAGCTCCATTGGCCGTTGTGCCGACCAGTTCCAGCCGCCCGGATGCACCCTTCAACTTTTCCAGCGCCCTGAGTGCGGTTGCCGCAGGCGTGCCTGTGGCAATGGCGAGGCCTGCTGCGACGAGCGCGTTATAAATCTGGAAATCGCCGGCGAGCGGCAGGTCGATCTCGTGGATGATGCCATCGGCGATGATTTCGGCGCGCTGCCGGAAGCGTTCATGCTCGACGCGCTTCAATTGCAGGAAAGAGCCGTGCCGGCCAACGGTCAGCACATTCAATCCAGCTGCCTTGGCAGCCTCGACGGTCGGCTCCGACCATGCATCGTCCGCGAAAACAATCGCAGGCGCACCTTTGGCGAGAAGCATGTCGAACAGGCGCAGCTTCGAATGATGATAGTGCTCGACCGTCGGATGGTAATCCATGTGATCGCGGCCGAGATTGGTGAAGGCGCCCGCCGCTAGCCTCACGCCGTCGAGCCGACGCTGGTCGAGACCGTGGCTGGATGCCTCCATCGCGGCATGGGTGACGCCCGATTTGGCCAAGTCGGCCAGCAGGCCATGCAGGGCAACTGGGTCGGGCGTTGTCAGTGAACCGTATTCGTTGCGGCCCGGCGCGATGACCCCGGTGGTTCCGATGCTGGCGGCGGCGAAACCCGCCTGCTCCCAGATCTGCCGCACGAAGGAGGCAACCGACGTCTTGCCGCTGGTGCCGGTCACCGCGACCATGGTTTCGGGCTGGTTGACGAAGAAGCGCGCCGCCGCGAGCGCCAGAGCCCGGCGCGGGTCTTCGATCTCGATCAGCGGAACGGGCAAATTGCCGGCAACGGCTCCTCTTGCAGCGACAATCGCGGCGGCGCCGCGCTTGATGGCGTCGGCTGCAAAAACAGCACCGTCGATTTTGCTTCCGGGCAGAGCAAAAAAGAGCGCACCCGCCTCGGTTTTCCGCGAATCCGAGGAAATTCCGGAAACAGCGATGCCGCCGAGTTGCGCCCCGTCGACAGGCAGGATCCCGGAAAAGTCACTGAGTTTCATTTAATTCCAGTCATTTAGCGCAGTAGCGTTCCTTTTGTTGTCCCCGGAACGCTTGAGAATCACTGATAGGAAACGAGCGTTGCCTCATTTTCTTGACTGAATTCAGGCTTCACGCCAAGCAGAGAGGCCGAACGGCGAATAATATTGGCAACAATCGGCGCAGCATTCATACCCGCCGTTGCCGGCAATCCGGGTTTCTCTGGCTTCGGTTCGTCGACGATCGACAGCACGATATATTGTGGATCGTCCATCGGAAACGATGCGACGAAGGCATTGAAGCGAACCGTTGAAGAATAGCGGCCATTGACGACTTTTTCAGCGGTACCGGTCTTGCCCCCGACCCTATAGCCCGGCACGGTCGCCCGCTTGCCGGAGCCGCCAGGGGCTGTCGCGTTCAGCAGGTAGAGATACCGCATATCCGCCGACGTCTTGTTCTCCACCACCTTGGTCGCGCCGGCCAACGCCTCTTCGGCCGTCCTTGGCAGGAACGTCGGGCTCATCAGGTAGCCGCCATTCATCAAGGCGGCCGCGCCCACCGCGGTCTGCATCGGTGTTGTAGAGAACCCGTGGCCGAATGCGGCGGTGATCGAGTGCACCTTTTTCCAGACCTTCGGCTCGGTCGGCCTGGCGACCTCCGGCAGTTCCGTCGACATGCGGTCGAGCAAGCCCAGGCGCTTCAGAAACTCACGATGCCCCTCGACACCGACGACATCCGCCTCGCGCGCCGAGCCGATATTCGACGAATAGATGAATACCTCCGGCACCGTCAGCACACGGCCCTTGCCGTGGAAGTCGCGGATAGTCTGGCGCCCTATGGTGATCGGCCGGCTGGCGTCGAACTTGCTGTCCAAGGTCACCTTGCCTGAATCGAGCGCCATCGCGGTCGTGAAGCTCTTGATGGTCGAACCCATTTCGTAGAGGCCACCGGTCATCCGGTTAAGGCGGTCTTTGTCCTGCGCGTTGTAGGGATTGTTCGGATCGAAATCCGGCACCGACGCCATGGCCAGTACTTCGCCGGTCTTGACGTTGAGCACCACGGCGCCCGCTGCGATAGCGTGATAACGGGTAAGGGCCGCGCTGATCTCGTCGCGCACGATGTGCTGGACTCGCAGATCGATCGACAGCTTTACCGGCTGCAGGTCCCGCTCGGTGGCCAGGCCCGAGGCCTGCAGATCAGCCAGGCCCTGGCTATCGATGTATTTCTCGATGCCGGCAATGCCCTGGTTGTCGATGTTGACGAGACCCAGAATCTGCGAAGCCGTCGGCCCGCCCGGATAGAAGCGCCGCTTCTCGGTGCGGAAACCGATGCCCGGGATGCCGAGCTGCATGATGTCGTTCTGCTGCTTTGGCGACAGCTGGCGTTTCAGCCAGACGAAACCAGTGCCGCTCTTCAGCTTGTTGTAGGTCTGCTCATAGTCGAGATCGGGCAATACCGACGATATCTTCTCCAGCGCCTCGTCTGCATCGACAATGCGGCGCGGTTCGGCAAACAGCGAGGCGGTCTTGATGTCGGTCGCCAGCACCTCGCCATTGCGGTCGACAATGTCGGGCCGCGATGCCGTCACGCGGCTTGCCGGACCACCGGAATCGTCGGGATTCTGCATGCCGAGATAGACCAGCCGGCCGCCGATGATCGAATAGATGCCGAAGAACGCCGCCATCGTCATCAGGACGCGGTTCTTCGCCCTTCCTCCGGTCGCTTTGCGGGCGCCCTCGACAACGATCGAACTGTCGCGCTCGGCCTTCTTCTTGCGCCACCTGCCGATCATTGCACGATCCCTCCCGTAACTGTCGGGTCCTGCCCGCTGTCGGCCATGCCGCCGAGCCGCTGGTTGGAGAGGTCCTGGATTTCGACCGGACGCACCGGCAACTGATCGAGCCCGACGATCTGGTTCGCTTCGACAGGCTGCAGCGCGAGTTCGTTGCGATAGGTCTCGGCCAGCTTCTGTAGCCGCGATGGCTGCGTCAGCAGGCTCCAATCCGCCCGCAAAAGCGTTATCGTGTCTTCCTCGAGCTTGATCTGCGCCTCGATCTTGCGGACCTCGTCACGACGGGTCTCGGCTTCGTGCTTGGTCTTGTAGGTAAAGGCTGCGGCCGAAACCATCACGGCAATCAGGACGATATCGCTGGTACGAAACACGTTGTTACCTTTCCCCCGGCGACTGGACGTCCGGCAGTTTCGGGAATCCGAAGATCGAGTGGTCGGCCGCACGCGCGTCTGCTTCCGTGCGCACGCCGCTTCGCAGTTTTGCCGAGCGCGCGCGCGGGTTTCGCGCCGCTTCCTCGTCCGAGGCAGGCTGCGCCTTGCTCGCCTTTTCGAACGTCGCCGGCTGGATGGCGACTTCCGGCATGTGCCTCGATCCGCCGCCAGTTCCGGAACGGTCGGCGAAGAAGCGCTTCACGATGCGGTCTTCGAGCGAATGGAAAGTCACCACGACCAGCCTTCCGCCGGGCTTCAGCGCCCGTTCGGCGGCGAACAGCGCACGCGCCAGTTCCCCAAGCTCGTCGTTGACGAAAATCCGCAGCGCCTGGAAGACGCGCGTTGCCGGGTGGATCTTGTCCTTGGGATTGCGGCCAACCAGCGTTTCGATCGCCTCGGCAAGATCGCGCGTTCGGGCGAACGGCCGCTCCGCCGCACGCTTCTCGATCATCCGCGCGATGCGGCCGGCATGACGTTCCTCGCCAAGAAAGCCAAAGATACGGGCGAGATCGCCCGCCTTGAAACGGTTGACGACGTCGGCCGCACTCATCCCGGCCTGCGCCATGCGCATGTCGAGGGGGCCGTCTGCGCGGAACGAGAAACCACGCTCGGCCTGGTCAAGCTGCATCGACGACACGCCGATATCGAGAACCACGCCGTCGGCGCTCTCCACATGCTCGTCCAGCCGCGAGAACGGGCCGTAGACAAGGCGCAGCCTCCCTTGCGACTGCGCTTCGAGCTCCCGCCCCGCGGCAACGGCATCCGGGTCGCGATCGATCGCGACGACCGTAGCGCCGTCGGCAAGCAGCGCCTTCGTATAACCGCCAGCGCCAAAAGTGCCGTCGACGATCGTCTGGCCGTCGAGCGGCGCCAGCGCCGCCAGCACCTCGTCGAGGAGAACCGGGATGTGGCGGGCCGGTCCGCCATCGGCGTGAAGATCTTCGCCGTGACCCGTCATCATCCCGTTTCTCCGGCGATCCGCGACGCGGCCGCCTGGCGAAGCTTGAGCAACCGCGCCCGCGCCTCGGCGCCATAGGCCTTCAACCGCTCCGGCTCCCATATCTGGAAAAAATTGCCGCGCCCGACGAACGCCACATCCGTCGAAATCCCCGTATGCTCGCGGATGAAGTCGTTGACCGTGATGCGGCCGTCCTGGTCGAGTTTCAGGAACGCTCCGTCGCCATGGATGAAGAACGACATGTCGTCCGCCGCCTGCAGGAAGGGATCTTCCCGCGCGATCCGCTCCTCGTACCGGTCGAGCAGATCGAGCCCGCCGACATCCAGCGCCGGGATGTCCAGTGCCCGCAGGGCATAGAGTTCCGAGTAACCGCGCTTCTGCACCACGGAACGGAAATGCGCCGGCACGGAAACCCGCCCCTTGGCGTCTATCCTGTTCACTGCATTTGACAGAAACCGGTCCATCACTCGATACAGCCGCCGCCGCGCCCCTTTCCATCATTTCCCACGCGCCGAGGCGCCGCCCATTCCAGACCTTTTCTTCGCAGCAGCAGCCAAGGCTTTCGCCCCCGGAAGCCGCCGCGGCTGCCGGTTTGGCGAACGCTTCACCCGAAACTGGAACGAAGTCTTGATTGAGTTTATGGGATATCATGGGGCAGTATGGGCGTCAACGGGAACTGGCTACACAAACCAGCCGAACGCCCGTTCCAAACCCGAGCTATCGGCATTCGGACATTTATCGTCTATTAAGCCTAACGAAACGTAAAACTCCCGATGTTTTACCGAGTACTATTGTCTTTTAATAAGCCAATCAAATCAACGGCATAGCTTGTACGGCGAGGAAACCTGTCCTAGGCAAATAGCTACTGCCTACTAGGGACGAAACCTATTAGGCGCCCTATTCCCACCAAATGGGTCTCGCCAATGCCTAGGATTCCGCTAACCAAAACTGCAATCGATGCCATTCCCCACCCGCCATCCGGCCAACAATTGTTCTGGGACGCCAATCTACGCGGCTTCGGCCTGCTAGTCGGAAAACGGACGAAAACGTTTGTGGTCGAATGCTCGATCCATGGGAGCTCACGCCGAGCGACCGTCGGCCGGTATGGGGATCTGACAGTCGTCCAAGCACGCACCCGGGCGAGCGCGATGCTAGGCGATATGAGGGGTCGAGGAATTGACCTCACGGCGGAACGGCGACAAGCGACCGCAGACGGGATGACGCTCAAAGAGGCGTGGGAACTCTACCGATCTTACCTACAAGCGAAAAACAGAGCGCCGAGGACGATCAGCCAGTACGAGGAATCTCTTCGGTATTGGTTGAACGACTGGATGGACAAGCCGCTTGTATCGATCACGCGAACCAAGGCCCACGAGAGGCATGTGAAGCTCACAAAGGAAAACGGTTCATTTGCCGCCAACATGGCTATGAAGATTCTTCGAGCCATATGGAACAGGTCAAGGCGTCAATACCCCAGCCTCCCCGAAGCACCGACCGCAAATGTGGATTTTCATTTCGAAGGCCCTCGCCTGCTGGATGGGCAGGCTCCCATCATCCCGTACGAATTGCTTCCGAAATGGTACCAAGCCGTGATGCAAACGGATAATCCGATCAGACGGGACCTCTTTCTGTTTCTACTCTTTACCGGAACACGCTCCGAAGAGTGTCGTTCGCTCAAATGGAAGCAGGTGGATTTGAAAGATGCGACGGTTCATTTCCCGGTCACCAAGACCAAGCCCTTCACGCTACCATTATCCGATTACCTGATCGAGATTTTGGAAAGGAGACGAGCCTGCAACGTTACCCGCGTGCACTTCGGCGACAGCGAATATGTGTTCCCCGGGCACACAGAAACGGGATATGCAGCCGTTCCTCTCTTGCATGGCGACGAGTTGAAGCGCCACCCGCTGCGTTGGACGCCTCATGTGCTACGCCACACCTACGTAACGATCTCAGAGAACTACGCCACCATCCCGTCCCATCATGCGCGATTGCTGGTAAACCACGCCAGCCTCAAGGGTGATGTCCACAATCGCTACAACCACGCCTCGCTTGGCAATCTGCGACAGTCGCAACAGGCGGTCACTGACGCGTTGAAGTCTGCCTGCGGCATCGCTGCCTAGACCGCGACATGGATACCAAAGAACTTCGTAATCAATTGTATGGGCCGATCGTTACGCTCCGAACTAGCACTCGGGCCGGAAGCGGTTCGCGGCTGTACGCGGCGGTATTGGCCGAAGCGCGAGCGACGGAAAGAATTATACTGCCCGTATAATTCTTTCACTTCCGCCCCGCACAGCCCGGCGGCTCCGGCCGCTGTGCGATTAGATAGTTGAATTTAAAGCTACTTTAAATTCAAAGCCTCATTTCCGCCCGAACGTCCCAAGAATGACCTTTGCTCCTGCGGTCAAATGTTATCTACTTCAGGTTGCATCTCTTCGCCAAGTGTCTTAGTTAACAACCTATAGATGCACAGCAAAGGAGCAACCGCACATGACTGATAAGACCACGAAGAAGACCACCACTAAGACCAAGAAGCCTGCCGCCAACAAGCCTGCCGCCGCCAAGAAGGAAGCAGGTCCCACCAAGAAAGGCACCGTGCTTGAGATGCTCAAGGCCGAGGGAGGCACGACGATCGAAGCAATCGTTGCCAAGCTCAGCGTCAGTAACATCGCTGCTCGTTCGCTGATCGGAGACGTGCGGCGCATGGGAGTTGCCGTTGCGCGTGTAGACGAAGGAGGAAAGCCGACCACGTTCACCGCTGCATAAGCCCGGGTACGCGAATCAAACAGGGGCGTCTCGAAAGGGCGCCCCTTTTTGTTGACCATCACTACTCCAACGTCTCAATCCGTTTGATGATTGCTCCATTCGTCTTACGCATCTCATCGCGATAACCGCGAACCTCGGTTCGAAGTCGTTGGAATTGGCCGTTGACCTCAGCACGAAAGGCGGAAAAGTCGGAACGAAGGTTTTCGAGTTCCAACTGCATTCCATCCATCTGACCCTGCATTCCAACCACTCGCGCTAGTAGAAGCTCCTGATTGTCGTTGACGCGAATGATGCTCTTGGCAATGGCGTCGAGCCTCTTATTGGTCTCGTCACTCATGCCGCCTCTGTATGCCCGGGCTTTGGTGCAGGGAGCTTACCCTTAGAACGCCTCCGGCGCTCGGCGTGCTGTTCGAGTAACCTGTGAATGTACTGATTGATCGTAAGATCCTCATCTCCCGCCCATTGCTTAATCGTTTGGAATAGTTCTCGCTCAATCAGCATCCCGTACTGGTTTCTTGGTACCGTTGATTTGCGTCGTTTCCACATTGGATTTGTCACTCCAGGGTTAAAAGCAAAACCGCCTACGAGCAGGTGCCGTAAACGGTTTCAATTGCGGATGGCGAAGGATGGATATGTGTGGGTCAGGCACCATGGTTACTTAGTCCGTCTTTAAACCCATGCTGTTTGCCCTGCATCGCAATGCAGTTTTGGTGGGCGCGACCACATGTGAGGCGGACCCCACACGCGGGCAAACGTCGCGCGCTATAACGTCTGACATAGGCCAACATCCATCCCCCACCAGTAATTTATTGTCTTTCTTAGTATACTAGCAAAATTATATAAGTAACGCAAGCGGTATTTTGGGTACCATCCAAAATAAACGCAGTGGCTTACTTGTATCACCCTCACTTATATGTTATAATTTGTAGAACATTACAGTAATAGGTGGAGTAATACTATGGTAGATTTGTCGCAGAGGGAACTCCTAGCCATCACCAAGGACGAGCGTGATTGGCTGGCGAGGGAGCATCCAGATATAAAGGTCTCAGACAAACCAAATACTTATACCGATTTGATTGTCTGTGAACCGAGAACAGGCAAATGGTCGATTGAACCATTGTATGTGGTCAACGTTCTGGATGATGTTGAGGATGCACTACGTGACCTTTTAGACAACAGAACATTCTCGACGGGGCTGTATAGCTGTGCCGATAGCGAAGCTGAAATTACGTGTGATTGTGATCGCGAGGGCTGCGACATCCATTACTCCTCACCAGAGGAATGGGTAGAGCATCTAAAGCATAATGCTACCAACCTATGGAATGATATTGAGCGCCACACCGAGGCTATATTGCAGGGCGATTATCACCAGCCGCAAACGCTGCTCGAACGCATAGAAATCGCCTACAGAGCAGTCGACAAGCACTACGACATGATGGCCACAGAGCGCCCTCTGTCAGACATGTTCGCAGGCCTTCATCTATTGCGCCTACTCAATGGGCTGAAAGTTAGCCAACTGGAACAGGCGATGAGCCCCGCCCACCTACGTCGCTATGGTGAAATAATCCGTCTTCAAGGGCTCAAGTTCAATGCTCGGTCTAAAGCCTTTCGGCGCTCAAGTGAACGGTAAGGACGGCCAACCAATGTGCGAAGAACCGATGACGCAAAAGGACATGGCCCGTGGTTTGTTTCACAGGGTCTTTCAGATTTGCATGTGGCTGGAGGAATCCAAAGAGCAAGGGGCAACGGTGCCCGGCAATATAGAGGACAAGCTAGACGCCTTGTATAGGGCAGCCGATGATTGGCTAGAACCATTCAAAGCCGAAATGGCGGCTGCGGCAATTAAGTCGATTGAACAAGAGGAAGCTAGAGAGGCGGCAGAACGGGAGAGACGGAGAAAGAATTCCCGTTCACCTGACCGATAGGGCCGGCTACAGCCGTTCTTGCCGCTGCCCGGGTACATGCTCGGGCATCGTGCTTATCACGCCCCAGGACGGCGGCTTTAACCGTTATCCTAGAAATAGCGGTAGGTTGGAAACTTCGACTCGTCGGGTACTCGTTTGTACTTCTCAAGAAGCTCTTCACGCATTGCCCAGATCGGTTCAGCAACAACGTCGACGTTTTTCCACGATGCTTCTACCGATCGCATAATGTGCTTTTGGCGAAGCTCAGTCACCGGTTGATCGACACGCTGACTACCTCTTCTGAGAATCCAAAGGAGTTGACGCTTTTGTATGTCATCAAGCGTCGCTAAGTTCGCAACTGCTTCATCATCGAATCTTTTGGCCTCGACTTTTCTCGCTGTTTCCGTCCTGCGATTCCCATACCAATCTTGTGTCTTACGACTGCCAAATCGGGCAGTATCGACAAGCATGACGACCAGTCCATAAAGTGCAGCAACCGCCGCCAAGGTGATATACAGTGGGGAGACAAGGCTAAACGGCCAAATTAGAAAAAGATTGAGAAGCAATAACGCCGCGCCACCAAAGAAAAGAACTGCTGCTGTGCGCACCGATTTAACGGTTTCAATCAGACCGTCTATAATCTCTTTAATGCCAACCAAATTTGCCCCCTAGTCCCGATTCGGACGGAGGGAATGATAACAAAAAATCTCCTAGCTTCTCAATCTAGCTTATCGAATATCGCCTTGCGACCACGCGGCTTTGCCTGCTTGATGACCTCGACGAGGTGCTTGCTATCGTCCCTCATCGTGACGCGGATGCCATTGCCAAAGACGACAGTGATCGTGGACTCGGATGGATCGACACGCACCACTTCGAGCCGAAGTAAAACTTCGTCGCCTGCCTCAATCCTAGCTGCCATGGCTGAAAGCCCTCCCATTTCAGGACCTTAACCGACTTCTGAAATTCGGGGGAGATGACTTGACGAGGTAGGCACGACGTAGAGAACTCACCTACGTATGGGCGTCGTGTCCCGTTCAACTTAGTTCATCCAAAAAGCAATAGATACGAGCCGCAATATGCAACATGCACAGCGCTGCAAAGCACATGCAACTTGCTGCTTTAAATGCGCTACACGCGAGAGCTAGCATACTTACTACGCGAGATCATATATACTACATGTACAAAATGCTTTATAGTATGTGCTTAAGCGTATTTGCGAGGGTGATACTAGGAGTTTATCATGAATAACGAGGTTAAAAGAAAAGGTATACTTGAGGATGATTACGGCAAGAAGCGAAAGAAAAAGGAATCAAATTTTGACACTGAATGGCGGCATTGCTTGCAATGCGATACGACATTCGGCGTTCACGTCTATACTTATGCTTCTGGTAGAAAGACAGAACTTCCACGAAATAAGAAGTTTTGCAAACGACAATGCTTTCTAAAATATCACGGGCTTGGTGGGCGTAATCAATTAAACGATAGGTGGTGCCTTCAATGCAAAGAACATTTCTTGACAGGGAAACATGAGCAAAAATTCTGCTCCGCCGATTGCCGTTACGTTTGGCACGGATTGAAACAACCTAGACCCGTCTTAGACCCGGGGTAGCTCCGGGGGGTTGCCATACACCGCTGGGAGGCGCTGTGCGCTGGTACTTCGGCGGACCTACTCCAAGCGCCTTTGCCGTAACGTCCTTCAACGTTTCGGATAGCGCAAAGGCTTCCAAATCCATCCCGAACAATTCAGCGAATTGGAATGTCAGAGCGATACGGCCCGCCCAAAGGTAAACCGTGCCGTTGCGCTGGACCCGAGAGATTTGGGCTGTGTAGCCCTCAAGGACGCCGGAGGGAACTTCAACCTCTGTCCCCCGCAGCCTTTCAAGTACCTGAGCATAGTTCACCTGCCCTGTGAAGGTGCCTGCCTCCTCCATCTGGCGCAGGCGCTCAAGCTCATGCTCTGGGAAGACATAAGGCCGCGCCTGCCCATCTTTGTATGACTTCAGTACATTGAAGATAACGGAATGATCCAACACCCGGGCCCAGTTCGGTGTTTGCTCAAACTGAACGAATTCGAAGCCGCTAAAATAGGGTTGTTCAATAATCTCCACATGTCTACGGGATCTTGTGTGAGGGACGGTGCGCCGCATCACCTTGCAATGAGGCGTCCAACACCAAGAAGCCCCACCGTGGTCAAGTAGGTAACCCCGGGCAATAGTTTCGCAGCCGGACCTACATCGGATGACATAACAACCGTCTGGCATCAGTCCTGACGCTTTATTCCTAAAGGCATCGGCTCGGAGAACCAACCGCCGTTCACGCGCTCTTCCGGCCCCATCGGCCAGAGCGGGATAACAGGCATTCCCTCGCGTCCTTCCCAAATCGTACTTCGAGCAGGACGCCCAAGGGTCTTTCCTAGGGGCACAGGCGGGGCGCGGGGGACTCTAACTATCTCGCCAGAGTCCTCGTCATAGGTAAAGCTTCCGGCATAGACGTACTCGGTCAGATTCTGGAGGATGGCTGGCGGGAGGCTTCCTGCTCCAAATGCAAAGCGGTCGAGCACGTCCGAAGCTACCTTCACATCTTGAGCAAGCATTGCTGTGTTGCCTTTCGCCTGTGCAATGCGAACATAGGCGCGGAGGTCGTCTACCGTTGGATTGATGCCAAACATTGCGTTAGCTCCCGCATCTTATTGACCTTCGCAATCAGTGCTTCGTGAAACGGCCCGATCCCATCTGCCTGTTTGATGATAATCGTACAGGCAGAATTGCCCGGGTTGTTGGTAAGAGAGATTTCGTCGAGGCGAGCTTTGCTGATAACTCGACGCTGCTTCTCGGTATATTGATCGACAAATTTATGTTCGAACACCGTGAAGCAGGCAGAGAGATGAGTCATGCCCTTGAGATACTGCTCATCGTCAATCCGCGCTTGGCACCACAAGCCTCCATCACGGTACTCAAGAAGCTCGATTGTTCCAGCAACCTTAGAAGCGTCGTGCCTATACAAGAGCGGGACGTGCCCGGGCAATGGGGCGAGTGCACCTAGCTCAACAACGTGGCGCTGATTGTCCAAATGCGGCGTACTGCAGAAGCCCTCAATAATCGGCATCTAACAACTCCTCTAAGACCCGTCCGGTCCGTGCCCTCCCGCACCAGGCGGGGCTAGACACGGACCGGTGGCTCAGCGTCGGCAGGAAGGAAGCTAAATCCGCGACGCGAATAGCGGGGACGAGCCATCCCGGGTGAGCAAGTTACTCGTCCCCCTTTGCGGTTATGATGGAACAGGCGTTCACAACCGCAATCAGTGTTTCGTTTTCTTGGTGCACGACTTCAGAACAATCAGGCTTTGTTTCATGCGATCCAAGGCTTCCCCATATGCTCGGGAGCTAACTGGTAGGGGCGTTGCCTCTTGATCGGCACCATGCACATAGGCCGGGCATCCGCTTGTGGTTAAGGTCATCCCTCGCTTAATTTGGTCCTTTTTCATGAACCTCCTCCAGATTGATAATAAGCGGATCGCGGGCGGGGTCCTCAAACGTGACCACAAGTCGATCACCGCTTTCTGCTAGAGTTACATCTGCGCCCCATTCCTGCGGAAACGTCTCCAAGGCTTGAAGCAGGCTGGCAACCGCAGTCATCATTCCCATACGTTCGGTCGGCGTCAGCTTGAGCATCAAACTGGCTAGCTGGACCAGGAATTGAAGCGACAACTTCCTCTGCTCGTCGAGCGCCGCAAGGATGGCCTCGCTCTCAACAATATCTCTGTCGATCACCTTCTCCATGGCCCGGGTCCTACTCCACAGCCGTCTGTGCGCCGGTATCCGTGGCTGTGGTCGTCTTAACACTGGCGTTGACGTTAATGTTCAGGTTGTTGACTCGGGCTAGGATGGAGTCAGCAGCCGTAGTGCCAATGATCGAACCGATAGACGGAGCGCGAGCGGCAATAGCATCAGCAGCCGAGGTGCCAGCCTGCGTGATAGCGGCTGCTCCTAGATTGAACGTCGTTGCAAAGGTGTTGTTGAATGTCGCCAATGTTCCAGCACCTTGCACAAAGGCTAAGTCAATTGGTCTAGCTGCTTCCTCGCCAAAGCGAGCTGGGTCTGCCATAGCCGTCGCAACATCAGCAGACGTTGCACGACCTTGTTTTCCTTCTTCGACCACTCTCGACGTACGACGCTCTTCCTCACGCTCAAACCTGAAAACCTTGTCCATCTGGTCGAGCCATTCTTGAGTCATCCTCTTCTGATACTCGACAATCTGATCAGGCGGCTGGCCAACGGGTAAGGCTGTTTCTGCTGCCGTTGTTCGACGTTCTCGATCCTCGATATTCGCTTTGCGAAATGCCATTAGCCAATCTGCGATCCAGCTTTTCCCGGGCTGGAATTCAGCATTAGGCTTACCCTTTTGAGAGGCGATCAAGCTTGTAAGGCCGAGAAGTCCTGCAATCGGCAAAAGCTTCTTGCCCAATACTCCTAAGAAGCCACCAATCCCACCTTTACCACCAACACCTGTCACGGCACTGGCTGTCAATGCAGCCGCGGAGGCTGTCAAGGATGCCGCCGCCGCCTGTAGGGATAGACCAGCCGCTGCCAATGGTCGGGTGGCGGGATCCATCATCCCAATAACACCTGCCGCCACTCCCGTGGTTGCGGTTGCCGCTGCCAGCTTCGCCCAATCGGCGGGAGTTTGTTCGCTTTTGGCAAATCGCCCAAGAACATCAGCAAGGCCCGACAAACCCTCTTGGACTTGCGGCAGAAACTGTTGCGTCAGTGAGGCGGCTGCGTTCTGAAATTGAGCTTCGACATTGGCTAGGTCGATTCGAAGCGTAGCCTGCTTCGCTAACTCCTCCGGACGAACGGCACTGATCCTCTTTCGCTCAAGTTCCAACTGCTCGCGTTGAGCTATGACCATTGCCGGGAACTCGGCCCGTTCCATGGTCATACCCAATCGGCCTGTCAGTGCTTCGATGACCTTGTTTTGATCGTTGAGATCGACGCCCCATTTTTCAAGCTTTGGTATGATGTGGTCCTGCACCAGTTTAACCGGGTCTTCCCACATTTCAGACGTGAGAGTTGATGCTCCGGTTTTCGTTCGGAAGCCCTCAAGCTTCTGCAACTTCAGTGATTTCTTAGCGATGTCCGGACTGGTCATCCCTTCGTAGAACATTCGAACAGCAGCGGTCGCGGCCCGTCCACCCTCGTCCCGAATGAGGGACAGGCGACCGATGCCAATCTCCGAGACCATGGTGGCCAGCGGGCCTTTCATCTGTTGCAGCGACCGTTTCACCTCCTCTGGCGAAATGTCGTATCCGGACGCAATCACTGCTCTGATGATGCCTTGCGAGAACTTCTCTGCCTGCGCCGGGTCGATCTGCTCACCCATGATGGCAAGTGCTTTTTCAATCTGCCGAGCGTTCTCCGCTCCCCGATTCGCATCCTTCAAACCTGTGGTCAGAATCTGAGTATTCTTGGCAACCCGGGTAGTGAGGGCTTCTAGCCGCGTGGCATACTCAGTCGCAGAAATCGACCCTTCTTTGAACTGCTCGGTCAGGAAACCGAACTGCTCCAACGATGCCTCAGCGATCAAAGCTATCGGCGTACCCTTATACTTGTCCGCCGCCTTTCCTGCCGCGTCGAACAGCGCCTGCTGTTGCCCTTCGGTCGCCCCCGACGCTCGCGCCAATGCCCTCACATCATCCGCCGTTAGAATACCTCGTCCTGCTGATCGACCTGCTCGGCCTGCTTGCGTGAGAAGACTGCCACCAATAAAGCCGCGCGCCATTGCCGCACCGATTGCAGTGGGCCTGAAGCCAGCCGCCATTTGCCGACCGAGAGCCGCACCGCCAAGGCCGGGGGTTGGTGCTTGCGGGGGCATTCGTGTTCGACCTGGCGCGGCTCCTCGACCAAAACCCGACATAGCTGAGCGGGCAGACTTCGCCTCCCTGTCGATCTGCTGAACGATCGACAAGGTTTGCCGCAGGCCTGAATTGTCTACCCGGGCTCCTACATGCTGAACGGTCTGTGCCGCCTCCCTCGCCTCGCGCTGAATGGCGTTCAAAGTTTGAATCGATTGTGTAGAGACAAGCGGCGTGAGTGACGGTCCACGTCCTGCCCTTGTGGCACCGAGGCGGGAAAGAGTCGCCTGCAAAGACTTTGCTTTGCGCTCCGCATTCCCAATATCCCTCGACATCGATGCGAATGCATTCGTTCCACGCCCAAGCCGCTGAAGCTGGCTCGCCGTTTTGAACAAGTCCTTCAGCGCACGGTTGACCTGCCTAATGTCTTTGCTGGCGCGATCATTCAGCAGGAGGGTGGCTTGCTCTACGAAATTCACCAACGCTATGCCTCCTCATCAATCGCGGGTTGGCCTAGGCCCTCAAACTTAAAGTGAGGACGATAGCGACCTTGCCCGTCATGGAAATAAAGAGTGCCCTTGAGAACTATGCCCCACTTCTCATCGACTAGCGTCACCGCAGCGTAGGCCACGTCATCCATTAACCGCTGCTCGGCAAGTATCTGACCGATGGGGGTACTAGGCGGAAGGGCAGAGAGGTTGAGCTTGTTCCCATTGAAGATCATCCGATCCCCCTCCTCCACCACAGCACCCGGGTCTATATTGGAGGAGCCTAGTCGAGCGATGAAGATTCCCTCAGTGGTATAATAATCAACGAGAACTAGAGAGGTTTTTGCCGCCACCAGCGTTACCCGGGGTTGCTGCGACATGAACAAGTCCTGCCCCCATTCGAGCAATGTGCCAGTGCCATGCATTAGGCTACCTCACTTCGCGGCCTTGGTACCTCGACAAGCTTGAAGTAGGAGTTTTTCTTCTGCTCAATATATTCATCAAGCACATGTGCCACGAAGTTGCTCAAACTGCGCCCATCGCGGTCGGCAAGCGTCCTAATCTCACCGAGAGTATTCTTTTTGATGTATAGGGATAGTTGCTGTTTTTGATCTTTACCCATACTTTGCATTATAGAGTATTCAAAAGCGAAATGCAAGGATTTCTTCTGTTTACTTCAAGTATAGTTTTATATCTGTTCGTCTAGATTTTGACCTGAAATTTGCTAGGTGGCACGAATTGAGATTTGGGCGTTTAGATTTTTGTCAAGATTGCAGACCGCGAATGGCACGTTATGAATGGCATATTATGGATGGCATATCTGAATTGCGAACCGCGAGGTGCCGGTCGCCGGACATATGGCCATCATTCGCCGCCTGAGGGACCCTACAAATGTGGGACGCCCCATCCCGGTGAGCCGCGCCTGCCCCCTCACCTACCGTTGACCGCCGATAGGCAATCCGCCGCTCGTTCTCTGCCTCTCGCGGCTCGCGCCTGTTTCCTGCCTAAACACAGTCTGCACCCTCGTGGGATGATACCGTGGCTGGACCTCGCAATCTGCCACAGTGCATCGCCCCTTCCGCCCTACTAATCTCCCTATTAATCACCGTCGGCCGCCATAACAGGGAATGCTTTCAAACGCTTAGCACACCATTGGCATTAACTGTGTGTTTGTGCCTGCCGTCTTTTACCGTAGGGATGGATGCATCTATCGTCCGAGAGGTGCTGATCGGCATCCTCCTCTCGCCGCGACAGACAGGCCGCAGATGTAAGGCCGCATCTGTGCTTGGACGCCTCGCTACAGCCCTCCGCCGGCCTATCTAATAACCCCGTCATCCTCCGGCTCTTCGGCATTACCCGGGTTTGGCTCCGAAGGCGGTTGCGGCTCTGCGAACGTGATCGAAGGATCGATATTCAGCTTGGCATCCAGAATCGAATCTCCCTCGCCTCTCGCTGGCCTCTGCACGCTGCCGTCTATCACCTTCTCTATATCAAGCATCTTTCCATGTGGGACGGCGCGAATGTTTACAGTCACTTGCCGCTGGTCCAAACGAGGATCGTCGTCTTCCAACGTATCTCTATAGCGATATTTCGATGGATCGTTTGCTCTGAGCAGGGTGACTAGCAGTTTGTCCGAGAAAAGCTTTTCCTCGCCTACTACCTCGCCTTGATAATAGACGTTCTTGGTGACGCCAAACACTCCACGGCGATAGGCTTCTGCTTCGAGTTCGCCAACCAACATCTGCCGAGCGTTCTCAAATACTTCGCCCCAGGATGTGTGATTTTTCCAATAGTATACGATCTGTGGATCGATACCTATATTTTCGGCAGCCCGGGAGATGCTGCCCGTTTTGGCGTACTCTTGAATAAACTCCCTTTGTACTTCTGGGGTGAAGACAATATCTCCATTTCCGCCGGCCATCGATCACGTCCTATACTTGATAATGTTGGCTGTTTACAGTATAGCGACCCTCGCGGTGAAGTGCAAACGAGATCACAAACATTTCAAACGAATAATTTACCTTCATGAGGCATCAGCCCGCTCTGATCTAGACTTATCTATACAGTGTGTACGCTGCGTACAGGGGAGCTTACACTCCGGCTCTACAAGTTAATTAAATACGCTTTCCCCTATCTGTATTTAGCGTTTTTCCCCCTATTTCTCTCCAGATTTAAGACTTTTACTCGTTTTAATTTCCTTTTAAATCTCCTCTAGTGTTTTACCCTGTACACCCTGTACATACTGTACACAGACTTTGGAAAGCTTAACGATTACAATAACTTAACCCGGGCGGGAGGCGAGACTCGCCACTCAAATCTCCCTGTACACTCCCCCGTACACACTCTGTACACAGCCCCTGCCATGGAAAATACAGCAACTAGTGGACTAAATTTTGCCTTGTACACAGTAATCCTCAAAATGTTCCCTCGAATTTCTCCCCGGATTCGCGCCACTTTTTGAGCATTTCAGTATATTTATCATGTTTTGGATGAGACAAACCACAGACAGCAGGTTCGGCGGGAAACTCTCGTCCACCTCCATATCTCCTCCGGTCATCTTTCAATCCCTGTATCTTGTAGAGCTCTTTAAAGAAACGTGATCGTTCAAGAACTTTCATATGTGCCTCTTCAGCGTAAGCCACATAATCTCCATATATCATTTTCTTCCAAACAAACCCATTTTGCTCCCGGGTATAGCCGAACTCTTTGAGGAATTCGAGCAGAGGAGATCGGAAGGCATCGAACATAACCTCCTCAGTTCTACTTGGAGATGCCCAAAATCTGTAACCATTTTCTTTTAATCTTTTGGCACCCTCAATCGCCCAGACATATATGGCCTGTATCTCAGTCATCAGCCGGTGGAAGAGTTCTCCATCCTCTCTGCCGGTAAAAGACTGGTGTGTTTCTAAAACCACTATTCTTGCCTTGATAGCTCCGGTTCGGTCGAGAAGCTCGAGTGCCTCGTTGCCATACACCATAACGTCCATTTCGGGTATCAAGGCTATCTTCTGCTTGCCTTTAGGATTTATGCTGTAAGGGTTGCTTTCGGTTAGGTTCAGACAGGCGCTTATCAATTTCGACATTTCTGCTTTGTCCGAGAGGCGAGCATCAGTCACGAGCGCCATACGGCGACCGACGATATTCTCCAGCCCATGCGTATCGGCAAAATCTCCCATGTTAAGAGCAGCGATAGATTCAGCGCCGATTAAGACACGAACTATTTGTTCAAGAGTTCCTTTCCCGGAGTCTGGCGGTCCTATGACAAAGAGCAACTTTCGTTCCCTGTTCTTCTTCGGCATCAGCACTAGACCCATCATTTCCTGGAGGCGCATAATCATGTCGAGGTCTATATCGCCCTCGTGGTAGTCGTTTGCCTCTTCGTAGAAAATGCCACGAAGGAATTTGAGCCACTCCTTCAGGCAAGAAGCCCGGGCGCTGTCGGGGTTGAGGAGAGCTTCCTGCCATCCTCCGATATTAGGACGCTCGATCTCATTTCGTGGGGCGGCGAACTTTGAGTATCCTCTATTAAAGAACAGCGGCGTGTGGTCGAATGTCTGCTCTTTCTCGATAATCGTCAGACCGCTTTCGTTGGGCAGCAGCAGGTCCGAGTCTGGATAGCCTGAGGGTTTTCTAATCCAGAAGGGATATTCGGTTGTTTCTGTGTCTGTTTCGACGTCAATAGAAATCGTTGAGTTGATTGCATCGTTTACAGCGCTAACAATCCCCGGGTTTACTTTGAACGGCTGCTCTTCGAACTCATCCTCGCCAGTTTTTCTACAAGTAATCAATCCTTTTAAATAGTTCCATAACTGGTGCTTTACGATGTGACGCGACTGCATGACATAACGTAGACCAGTCCAGATGTAATAGTCTTCTTTGTGAAGACACAGAGTAGTGACGCCAGATTCGTGGGTATGGCATTCGAAAAGGAATTGCTCCGCAAGGCCGGTATAGTCCGTAGGCACTGCATAGATTTTGGGCAATTCAGGCTTCGACATTCCACGTTTAAGAACGTGGTACACCTTGTAACGGATGCGGCTCTCATCCAGCCCACTCACCCGGGCAGCAGCGGCTAACTCCTCTCGCACCGTCTCCACAGGCAGTTGCAAAGCGCCAGAGCCTAGGTGTCTTCCAGTCCACCAACATGCCTTGTTGAAGGTGTCATCCCGCATTCCCTCTACCATCTGTTCGACAGTTTCAAGGCGTCTTCTATATGTCTTTTCGGCAGCTCGTATGTGTGCGGGAGATGGGCCTTTGATGTCGGGTACGATGTACTCCGCTTTAGGCCGCCCGGGCTTTTTCTTTTCCTTCTTCTCTTCCTCTTTCTCCGGTTGCACTTGCCATTCATAACGAGGAGCTTGGACGAAGGGCCACACAAGATCCGCTTCGGCCACTCGTTGAATGCTATCCAGGAATTCGGTTAGGCTAAGTTCTCTTCCCTCCTTCACGCATACCCGAGCAGGAACGGGAAGCTTCACGCTCTCGTCGTCCTTTGTCGGTAACTGTTTGGGATCAACAGTGCACCCCCAATAGGGAAGGTAAAGCTGTCCGCCGTTTGCAACTGCATCGTCCCCCGTCGCAGTCGGCCTGTACTCTACCGTCTTAACAGCGGTGGTACTGCCATTCGGTGTTTGCACCTTTTCGGTGAGTGGGAGGTGTAACGTCTTGGCCACGGTTTGAAGATAGCTAACCGCGTTGTCCCGGGCGACAGTCTCGGAAAAGAACACTGTCAGATGTGCGCCATCGGACTTTGAACGCAGGACTGAGAGAGGGAGGCCGGTACCTTCCTTGAAGGGTGTCCCGCCGCCTGACGGGATCGTACGGATCAATTCCTCAAGCTCGAAAATGTTGAGCTCTATGTCTATGTCGATTGAGGCGGACCACACACGTCCATCTGACATCAACGGCGTGTAGCCTAGGCTGGGACCGCCATTGAAATGTTTGAGCAAGACATCCGTAGTCAGCCTAAGCCCGTCCTGAATCTTTGCGGGACCTTCAATCTTGATACTACGTGAACGATGTTTCTTGGCACACTTAAGGCGCTGAACAAGAACACAATCTGTACGCCCATTGTACAACTCCAAGAATTGCTGGACGTGAACATTGTCTAACTCTACAGGCATAAGTAAATCCCCATTGAGCTGAGAGACACCACCAAGTATTTCGCTTGCAGATGCCACTCGAATTGTGCTTAAATGGGGCAGTAAGTTGAACTAATACACCAATCTGGTTATCCCCATGACAGGCATTGGTGTATCGCTGTTGCCGACCGTCCAGGGTTGGCAACAGCCTTCTCTTCCATTCCCTACGACCACCAGAGTCGCGCCTTAGCTATCTGTCGAACCAGTACAAACCAACGTCTTTATCTTCAGGTCTTTCCTTGTCCTGAAAGTATGCGCTAATAAATTTGGGCCTATGCTCAAACGCTTCCTCACGCCGCTGTGCCATACTCTTTACCGCACTTACCCGCTCGCGTCGCGCCTGCAGTATAGACAACTGCATTCTTGTTCGCTCTTCGCGTATTTGGTTTCTGATATCGCCTATAGTCTTGTGCCAAAAGCGAAGACCGAATAGTGGGCGAAAGTGCGCAACATACGCCGCCGGCCAAGTATATGTAGGTGTGACGAATTTATGTCTTTTGGTGACGAATAGTTCAAGTTCTGTAGCGTCGTATGGCCCAACTATTGTTAGTCCATCAAGCCGCATACCGAAGTAAAATTTCTTATCTTCGGCATCATAATACCATGCACCATAACCCTTGTTTAAACCGTGTATCCAAATCTCAAATGGCTTTTGTTTAAGGTTGAGATTAAAACGCTCTTCGGTCTCAGAATAAGACTTTCTTTCGACCCAATCTTTAGGCAAGAAGGGTATCCAAATCTGAGCGATACCTGCCTCAGCATAACTGAATGACCGTCTTTCTATTTCATCCAGCCCAATAGATGAATGTTGGACTTCGATTGCTATTCGGTTCTTCTTTTCAGTCCAAACCATAACATCTGCTCGACGATCACCTCCAGGCAAATTGGGCACATGGCATTCGACTTCTGTGTACAACCCTTTCAAGGTAAACGCTTGGTGGAGAATGCTCTTTGCTTCTAGATGACCGGCAGTCTCGCACGTTCCATAATTGCAACTTGCCTCTGGTCGGTGTGCAAAATGGTGAATTCTGATCCGCCCCTTGTGCAGGATGACGCCAGTAAGACAGCCCGGGCAAGTGTATTGCTGGCTTCGAACAGCTTCTTGAGCGTATACACGTTCGCCCGCTAATTCGGCGACCAGCATTTCAAGCTGCCTCAGTCTGCCCCGCGGCGCTGGGCTCTAGCGGAAGTTTCCCTTCAGCCCTCAACTGCTCATGGTGCTTTATAAGCAGGTCACGAAGCAGAGCGCCCTTTGACAGTCGACTAAGAAAAGCGGCGACGCGGAGCTTCTCATCCTCCTCGTGGGTTAGTCGTACACTGAAAGTAATTGGCTCGCCCATCTGAAATAAATCCTTATAATGTACTTGGTAACGATATAAGTATTGTAGGACATTATTTAGAAAATGTCAATATGAAAACTTAGACGAAGCCTATGAAAGATCTAATCTATTCTTTATATACTTATACCGCACCCCCACGGCCAACAACACCGTGGGGGCCGTCTGACAAAATTAACTCTGCTTCATTCTATTTACCATCCGAATATCCCGATCCATTATCCTTAGGTCGCGATATTCGTCAGGCAAGATTTCTCTTTCAACCAGCTCTGAAAGAATATCATCGCGCCATGTTTCATCTTCTTCTATTAAGGCATCGAGTACATCCATCGCATCGTTGAAGGCATGTGTCATTTCAAGTCCACTTCGTCTCGTATCAGCCATTGCGTACTCCTCCACTCTTGGCGGGCGTCGTTTTGGACGTCCGCATGTTATCCGGCGGCCTTGCCGGAATAGCTTGAGCCGTATGCTGGCGCTTCTGCGCTTGCATGAATGAATCCAAATCTTGGGTGTCGTAACGGACGGCGCGGCCCAATTTGACGAAGAGCGGGCCGCCTCCTCTGTGGCGGGCAATTTCAAGCCACTGGTAGGACAAGCCGAGGTATCGAGCGGCAGCCTTGGTGCAGAGGTAGCGAGGGGTCATTTGCGTAGCACCCGCATTAAATGAGGGTGACGCGCTAGTTGTTAGCCTGATTTAGCGCATGGCAGGCAGCTGAGCTCAGATGATGCCTTCCTTTATCTTGAATACGAGCCGCGATAGGTCGATTTCCGCGTTTCCGATAATTTCGAGTGCTTGGGCCAATGCGGGATCTACATCATCAAGAATGAGATATCCGCTTGCATCCCGGTCTATGTCCTCGGACAGGGTGATGTACGTTTCATCAAGTTCATTTGCTAATGCCGCAATGCAAGGGCGCAAATATTCGTGGGTCATGACTGATCCCTCAACGCTCTGCGGGAGGCGTAAGCAGAACGACGCGAGCTTCGCCAGCTTCCTCCGCCTGTTCACGGGCCACTCGTTCGGACAGCCTTTTGAGAATAGCCTGCCCGTAAGACCCACTTACGTTAACCCCGAGAACAACCTCCAAATTGTCTACGGCGTCTCTCAAAGTGGAAATCATTGCCCCCGCAATGTCTGCGGTCGGCCTGCAATCGGCACGGCTGGACAGGGTGCCTATTTGGCGCATTGCATTCAGCGCAGAAGTGAGCCTCTGTTGCGACAAATGGTCAAACCGTGCCTCAGGGCTTTCGCTCGGGAAGTTACTCATTCGTCCCTCCATCGCTCAACAGATCGCCATCCTCGGAACCGGGTTCAACTGCATTGCGGCCTAAAGCCGTTATCGCCCACAGCGGAGTATTCCCCGACCGAGTAGGCCTCTCGCGCCGCACGTAACCGTCCAGTGCTAGTTCCGTCAGGTGCCTGTTAATGACCGGCTCCGACACTTCGAAACCCTCGGCGCGGCGAGATTTGGACAAATCCTCTGCCGTCGCGACATTTTGCTGCCGCAAAGATGACAAGACCCATTGCCTCGTTTCGTCCGTCCTCCTCGCCCGTGTCGAGTGACCGTCGCCGCCGTTAGCTTTTCGGCGTTCAACATCGCTCTTGATTTCGAGCTCAAAGGGGAGGCCGAGCTTGTCTAGTGCCTGCCGATAAGTTGGAAGCTCCTCAGCCGTCATGAACCTTGTAGTGAGCCGATATTGCTCATCGGCCTTTGTGATCGTCATCGTAGATTCTCCTCTCCGGACAAAGCCCGGGTGCGAGGCGCAACCATGTTGCACCAGTGTTCATTTTTCATGGTGGGGATCGACGATCTACTGGCTCAGTCAGAATGGCTCAGAGAATCGCCCAGCGCGCTTGTTTTGGCCGGCGTAGCGTGATGCCAGGCAAGGCGAATGAGACGGGAATCGCTCGCCGCAGTCAAGAAAATTCGTTTTTGCACCGCCGTCTACAACGGCCATCGACCGTTCCTATTACGCCCCTATTCGCAACATTTGATCGATCAAATTCCAGAACAGGATCAATCGCTTAATGGGACCGTTCAAACAAACGAAACGTTAGCCCGTAAGGGAGGCGCCTGTGGCTGACAGGCCCACGGTCATAGCCGCCCCCAAGCGAAACCGGCGCGGGGATGCACGGTCCTCGGCCAGAGCATTTGCAGCCAAATGAAATCATTTGGCGTCCGCACAAATGCGGCAAAACAGATGCTTAGAGCGAGTTATCGGTTCCGAAAGAACCGGAACCGCTCTAGGAAGCCTGCTAAGGCCTATGTGAATTGGAAGGTTGGCGAACGTCCGAACTCAGCGGTCACCCACCAAGTAGTCGAACAACCTGAAATTCGATGGCGGCTCACAAACCCCGGCATCGGCCTGCCGATAGGAACAGCCCCCACCGGGCTGGGTCGGCGCAGGCATATTGGTCTGGCAGCCCGCAACCGCCGTCAGTGCAATGATCATTGTCCAAACGGGAAATCGCCGCATTGTCCGCTCCTGCTGACACCGTTCCTAGAGCACAATCCCGAAAAGTGGAAACCGGTTTTCGGAAAAGATCATGCTCCAACAAAGAGATAGGGCCCAATTCCGATTCATCTGAATGGAATGCTCTAACACCCGATACCCGGCACAGCCTCAAACAGCAACCCGGCCTTGCCAGCCTAGTACAACCCCGGCTGGACCGGCTTCGCAAGCTTGCAAGGCTCATCCTAACGAACCGTTAGCGATCGACCGCTTCAGCTTGCCGCCAATCCGCGCCGCGAATACCTTTGACCCGGATTCTCGCCAAACTCCAACCACGAAAGTCAATGATGCCCGATCAGAACAATTCACGCGCCGCACATCTTGCCCATTTGCGGCGCCAGGAACTGGCAAAAGGTGATCCAGTACCGCTGCCGCTGACCATGGCTTCGATGTACCACCTTCCCGGCAGCCCGGCAGGCTTCAAGCAGTATGGACGCTTCGACAATCCGACATGGGACGCCGTCGAGGCGATGCTGTCGCATCTCGAGGAAGCACCGGCGCTAGGGTTTCCTTCCGGCATGGCGGCGATTTCGGCCGTCTTCTTCAGCCTGTTGAAAGCGGGCGACCGCATCTTGCTGCCCTCCGACGGTTATTACACGACACGTCTACTTGCCGAGCGTTTCCTCAAGCCGATAGGTGTTGCCGCCGACACCAGGCCCACCGCTTCCTTTCTCGACGGCGGCTTCGACGGCTATCGACTGGTGTTTGTCGAGACGCCTTCCAATCCGGGCCTCGACATTTGCGACATCACGGCGGTGAGCAAGGCCGCCCACGCGGCTGGTGCGCTGGTCGTCGCCGACAACACGACGATGACGCCGTATGGCCAGCGCCCGCTTGATCTCGGCGCCGACATCTTGGTCGCAGCCGACACCAAGGCGCCCAACGGTCACTCGGACGTGCTGTTCGGCCACGCTGCCAGCCGCAATGCGGAAGTGATGGCGGCGCTTGCCGAATGGCGCAGACTCGCCGGCGGCATCCCTGGCCCGTTCGAGGCGTGGCTGGTGCATCGCGGCCTCGAAACGCTTGACGTTCGCTTCGACCGCATGTGTTCGTCAGCGGAAATCCTGGCGCGACGGTTCCTGGAGCATCGAACAGTGCGGTCCGTGCGCTTCCCCGGCCTTGAAAACGATCCGGCCCACAATCTGGCGCGTATCCAGATGCAGCGTTTCGGTTTCCTGATCGCACTGACGCTCGGCTCGGAGGCTGAGGCCGAAGCATTCATCGATGGCTGCGCCTACATCCAGCCTGCAACGTCGTTCGGCGGCGTGCACACATCGGCCGAGCGCCGTGCCCGCTGGGGCGATGCCGTGGCGCCAGGCTTCGTCCGGCTTTCGGTCGGCTGCGAGCCCGTCGAAGAGCTATGGGAGGCGATGAAGGCTTCTCTGGCGGGCGCTGCCGGATAGCCGGAAATACCGGCGAGCCGACAGCTTACCCGCGTCGGCTGGCCGTGGGCATGCCTGGTATGTTCCCAATCGACAACCGAAACTTGATTCAATGCGTCGGCCGAAGCAGCCAACCCATTGAATCAAATTTGAAAGAGAGAAATTGTCAGCTGGCCTGTAAGCCGGGTTCTGTATGGCCCTGACGCCGTTAGGCGCCATGACGTGGCGACCATTCTTCTTGGGCGGATGTTGCCATCCGCCTCACGCAACCAACCCGGATGGAGGGGCCGGAAACAGCCCTGAAGGTTTCCCTTCGCACCATCCCTATTCGGTTTTGCTCCCGGTGGGGTTTACCGTGCCGCTTCTGTTGCCAGTCGCGCGGTGGGCTCTTACCCCACCCTTTCACCCTTGCCGCGCCGGAACCCGAGGGCGCCGGCGGGCGGTTTGCTTTCTGTGGCACTTTCCCTGGGGTCGCCCCCGCCGGCAATTAACCGGCACCGTGTTTCCATGGAGCCCGGACTTTCCTCACCCGCAGCCTTTCGGCTCCTGCTGGTGCGGCCGCCCGGCCAGCTGACGAGGCGTATAAAGGTGTTAAGTCCGGAAATTGCAAACGAAAAAGCCCGTCAGATTGACGGGCTTCTCCGGTTTTGCATGTGGCGAATGGCTCAGGCGCCTGCCAGGTGCTGCTTCACCTTCGAGCAGTAACGCGCCGAAATCGGGTTCATCCGCTTGGCGGCATGGCCGGCATTGTACTTGAGGATGGTGCCGCAGGTCGTACCGCCGCCAAGCTTGTGCGCCATCGAAAGATATTTGATACCGAACTTGATATTGGTTTCGGGATTGTAGAGGCCCTGGGCCGAGCCGCTGTAGCCCATCATGCGCGCCGTTGCCGGCTTGATCTGCATGAGGCCGATTTCGCCAGCGCGCCCCAAGGCATTGACGCGATAATTGCTCTCGATGCGGATCACCGCATGGGCGAGCGACGCGGGGACGCCGTAAGACTCCGCATAGCGGGCAACGATCGAGCCGTATTGCACGCCGGAGGTGCTCGCCGTGGCGGCCGGCATTTCTTCTGCCTTGACGTCCTTGCGGATGACTTCTGCCTTGTCGTCCTTGCGGATGTCTACTGCCTTGACGTCCTTGCGGATGACTTTCTTGCGTGCCTTGGCGTTCAGCTTGGGGCTGACGCGCGGCGCGATTGATGCCGTCTTCATTTTGTCAACGTTTGGTTCGTCGGCCTTCTCGGCCGTCTTCTTGGCCGCGATCGATGCCGTCTGCATTTTGCCCACGTTTGGCTCGCCGGCCTTTTCGGCCGCCTTCTTGGCCGAGCCGCAACCGAACAGATAAGGGCACGCATCGGCATCCGGTGCGGCTTTCCGCGTTTCGTTCTTTGCGGTCTTTTTGGCGGCGCTCTGTGCCAGAATCTTCGGATTCTCCGCCCTCTCCTGGGCACCGGCGGCAAAAGTCATCATGCCGGCAGCGATGGCTGCCGCCGCAACTATGGATTTCATCATGAAGTCTTATTCTCTTTATTGGCCGCGAATTTCTCGCGGGCGGTTTTCTTGATTTTGCGGGTAACGCGGAAGGTGACCCTGCATCTGCACAAGACGCCATGTGGCGAGGGAATTTGCGTCAAAGAGGGCGCGCCAAGTCACATTAAGTGACAGGCTGTAACCGACAGGCTTTTTGCGGAAATACTTAGCCGAGACTTCCCGGCAGCGTTGAAAGCAACCGATGCAACGTCTCGATGGTCGAACGGTCTGCTATTCCGTCTATCTGTTCTGCTCGGAAATGGCGCTGAAATGCTTCGACCACGATTTTGGTCCGTGGATCGAAAACACCATTGATCTCAACCCCATAGCCGTAAAGCGCCAGCATCGACTGAAGCGCCTCGACCGGCTCTCCGCGATCGCCGGCCGAAAGAAACCGGCCGCCGCCGATCGGCGACGGTTTGACAAAATGGCCGACGCCCGCATCGGCCAGAAGCTGCCACGGAAATTTTTCTCCGGGGTCGACCTTGCGACCCGGTGCCACATCGGAATGGGCAAGAACGTTCTCGGGTTTGATGCCATGTCTCGCAATGATGCCGCCGCAAAGCCCGATTACCGCCTCGATCTGGACGGCAGGGAAATCACGATAGCCCAAAGCATGCCCCGGATTGGCGATTTCGATGCCGATCGACGACGAATTGACGTCGGCCTCGCCCCGCCAGGAGCTTTTCCCGGCATGCCACGCGCGGTCGCTTTCACGCACCATCTGCGTGACGCATCCGTCCTCGTGGACGAGATAATGGGAGGAAACCTCGCTGACCGGATCGCAGAGCCAGGCTTCGGCAGCCGCACTCGTTTCCATGCCGGTGTAGTGAAGAATGACGAGTTCCGGTCTTGCCCCTTCACGGCGCGGACCGAAATTCGGGGAAACCCGAACGTCGGCGCCCTCTTGGTCCGGCAGGAAACCGCTCATACCGCCCTGAGGCCCTTTTCGATCAGCTCATAGGCGGCGTTGATGGCGGCAAGCCGGGTTGTGGCTATGGCGATGAATTCCTGCGGCAATCCACGTGCTATCAGCCGGTCGGGATGGTTGCTGGCGACAAGCTTGCGGTAGTGTTTGCGCACTTCGTCGAAGGGCGTGCCCCGATCGACGCCGAGGATTGCATAGGGATCCGCATCACCCAGATCGAGGTGGCGCGCGAGGATGCGCTGGTAATGTGCCTCGTCGATTTTGAAGATTTCGGCGATCCGCCTGAGGAACCGGCCTTCCCGTTCATGCATCACCCCGTCGGCCTTGGCGATATGGAAAAGCCCGTCGAGAATGTCTTCCAGCATGCCGCAATTGGCATGGCCGGAGCCGCAAAGCCCGGCCATGCGCTGCGCATAGGCTTCGAAACCTGCGGTATCGCCCTGCGCCAGATCGTAGAGGCGGGCAACGTGGCGCGTTTCCTTGGCGGGGATATGGAATATCTCCTGGAACGCTCGGACTTCGTCCTGGGTCACGATTCCATCCGCTTTCGCCATTTTTGCGGACAGAGCGATCATCGCCACCGAGAAGGCGACACGCCGGCGCAACTCGGGATCGCCGGCAAAAACCGTGCGCACCGCTTCGGCGACGTCGAGCGCGCCCGAATACGCCGAGGCCGAAACCCGCGATACAAAATAGCCTATCCGTTCCCAAATCGACATGCGCGCTTCTTAGAGGCAAACCGCCGAGATGGCGAGGCGGTTTGATGACGCGTAGGGCGTGACAAACCGCTCCGTTTTCCTGGCGAAAGCGGGCTTTTTAGTTGGAAAAATTGCTATTTGTTGTGCGAAAGCCCACAGCGTCGCGCCTTTTAGTGAGCTGGACCAATCGAATTTTCACCACTCGGATGGCGGCGCTTGCGATGATGACTGTCGAACGCGCGACCGCAAGGCACGTATCGCCGCTAATTTGACTACGGCCGAAAAGCAAACGGCCAGCCCGAAGGCTGGCCGCGAGGCAAACATGCCTGCATTGGGCCTATTGGACGCCGAGCGCCTGCTTGGCGGCCGATTCGGCCATGTCGCCGGCCTGCTTGGCCTGGTCTTCGGTTTGGCCAGCGGCCTTGGCGGCTGCCTCGGCGCTGGTGCGGGCAGCAGTAACGGCTTGCGTCTTCTGCTCGGCAGTCATCGACGCCGCCTGCTCTTGCAGCGCTTTCATGGCATCTTGGGCGGCCTTTGCCGGGTCGGCTGGCGCGGCAGGCGTAGCCGGTGCGGCGGGCGCGGTTTCAGCCGGCTTCATTGCCTCGGCCGGCTTGGCCGGCGCTTCGGTGGTTGCCGGAGGTGTCTCGGCTTTGTTCTCGCTTTCTCCGCACGCAGCGAGTGCCAGCATCGAAACTCCGGCCAGCGAAGCTAAAAGCAATCTTTTCATCTGAATATTCCCTCATGTCGCAGCTCAAATGAGCCCACCGCCATGCCTTGATACTCCAATTGAGGCGAAGTTGGGTCTGGCCTCTGGCGTTTTCCGCAGGAAAACTGCCAAAATCACAGGCATTTAAGCGATCTGGCGAACAAAAGGCCGGATCGGGAATCCGGCCTTTCGCAATTCGCTGCGAATGCGGGAACGGGATTGCGCTATTGCGGCGGCTTTGCCGGATCCGTAGCAGGCGGCGTTGCCGGTTCGGTTGCAGGCGGTGTCGCCGGCGCCGTTGCTGGCGGCGTCGTTTCGGTCGTAGCGGGAGCGGTGGTGCCCTCCGTCTTGTTGTCGCTGCAAGCGGCGATGCCCAGCAGCGCGGTACCAGCGACCGCGAGAACAAGCTTCCTCATTTCTCTTCTCCTCAAATGGATTGCGAGACGACAGTGCCGTTTGAGTCGGCCAGTCGCGGTAACAATACCATTGCGCCGCGCGGAGTTGCGTCACATCGACTATCTCAACTTAACAATTTGTGTTTGCAGCATTTTTTGCTGCCGCAATCAGAGGCTGGCGGCACTGCGCGCAGCCTGGTCATACAGGCCTAAGAGCGCCTGCATGAGTGCCGCGATGCCCGAAAGTTCCGCCTCTTCGAAGTTCAGCGCCTTGACGCTGTGACGAAATACCGACGATACGCTGTATTGAAGAAATCCATGTCGCCGCCCGGGAAAACGCTCATGCCTGCCAAGAAATGGGATTTCTGGATCGATCGCGGCGGCACTTTCACCGACATCATTGGTCGCGACCCGCAAGGCGCCCTGCATCCGAGGAAGCTTCTTTCGGAAAACCCGGAAGCATACCGCGACGCCGCCATCCAGGGCATTCGCGACCTGCTCGCGCTACAGCCCGGCGCGCCGATTCCGGCTGGCGTCGTCGGCGATATCAAGATGGGCACCACCGTCGCCACAAACGCCCTTCTGGAACGCAAGGGCGACCGGGTGTTGTTGCTCATCACCAAGGGTTTCCGTGATGCGCTGCGCATCGCCTACCAGGCCCGGCCCGACATCTTCGCCAAGGAGATCATCCTTCCCGAACAGCTCTACGAGCGGGTGATCGAGGTTGACGAACGGGTCCGCGCCGACGGCGGCGTGGAAACGCTTCTCGATATCGCGACAGTCATTCCGGCAATCGAAAAGGCGAAAGCCGACGGCATCGACGCCGTGGCGATCGTCTTCATGCACGCGTGGAAATTTCCTGAGTATGAGCAGGTCGTCGCCAGGGTCTGCCGCAAGCTCGGCTTCGCGCAGGTTTCGGTGAGCCACGAGGTTTCGCCATTGGTGAAACTGGTCGGGCGTGGCGACACGACGGTGGTCGATGCTTATCTCACGCCGATTCTGGCGCGTTATGTGCAAGGGGTGGCGCGGGAATTGGGGATAGTGCAGACGCCAATCTCCCCCCTTGAGATGTCGGCGGAACCGACAGAGGGGGGCGCTGTCCCTTCAGCATCTCCGCATGCTGGAAATGCCGGCACTGACGAGTACCGCTCCACGTTGCCCCCCTTTGCCCTACCGGGCATCTCCCCCTCAAGGAGGGAGATTGGCGCTTCGTCCCCCCGCCTGATGTTCATGATGTCGTCGGGCGGGCTGACGGCGGCGGAGAAATTCCAGGGCAAGGATGCGTTGTTGTCAGGCCCGGCCGGCGGCGTGGTCGGCATGGTGGAAACGGCAAAACTCGCTGGCTTCGGCAAGGTGATCGGTTTCGACATGGGCGGCACCTCGACGGACGTCGCCCACTATGACGGCGACTATGAACGCGCCTTCGACACCGAAGTGGCGGGCGTGCGCGTGCGGGCGCCGATGATGCGTATCCACACGGTCGCGGCCGGCGGCGGCTCCATCCTGCATTTCGAAGCCGGGCGTTTCCGCGCCGGCCCGGATTCGGCCGGCGCAAACCCTGGTCCGGCCTGCTATCGCCGCGGCGGCCCGCTCGCCGTCACCGACGCCAATGTGATGCTCGGCAAGCTGCAGCCGGACTTTTTCCCGGCGATTTTCGGTGCCACGCAGGATCAGCCGCTCGACGCCGAAATCGTGCGCGAAAAGTTTGCCGCACTGGCAAAGGAAATCGGCGACGGCAAGAACCCGGAAGCCGTCGCCGAGGGCTTCGTCACCATCGCCGTGGAAAACATGGCCAACGCCATCAAGAAGATCTCCGTCCAGCGCGGCTACGACGTGACTGAATATCTGCTCAATTGCTTCGGCGGCGCCGGCGGCCAGCATGCTTGCCTCGTGGCCGATGCGCTCGGCATGGAGGCGGTGTTGATCCACCCCTTCTCCGGCCTGCTTTCTGCCTACGGCATCGGCCTGTCATCCATCTTCGCCTCGCGCAGCCAGGCGCTGCTGCGACCGCTTGGCGACGAGTCGCTGGGCGCCATGGAGGCATTGATCGCGGAGCTGCGCGCCGCGGTTCTCGAGGAACTCGCCGATCAGGGGGTCGGCGAAAATGACGTTGCCTGGCGGCCGGTGCTGCAGATCCGCTACGACGGCACCGACACCGCCTTGCCGGTCAATTTCGACGGCGGTTCGATCGCCGCTGCGCGTCGCGATTTCGAGGCTGCGCACAAGGCGCAGTTCGGCTTCATCTACGATGACAAGCCGATGATCGTCGAGGCAATCGGCGTGGAAGGCACGGACAGTCGCCAGAAAGGCTTGAGAGAGGCTGAGTCGACGCTCGAGCAAATCAGCGCAAACGCTTCCGGAACCCGGAAAATCTTTTGCGAGGGCGGCTGGCGCGACGCCGGCGTCTTCCGCCGCGAGACAATGAAGGCGGGTTACAAGGTCGCCGGCCCTGCTTTGATCGTCGAAAGCCATCAAACCATCGTCGTCGAGCCGGGCTGGCAGGCCGAGATCACCGCCAGGGACCATGTTCTGTTGCGCCGCGCGGAGAAGAAGCAGCGGAAGGCGGCACTCGGCACCGAAGCCGATCCGGTGATGCTGGAGGTCTTCAACAATCTGTTCATGTCGATTGCCGAGCAGATGGGCGTGACGCTGCAGAACACCGCCTATTCGGTGAACATCAAGGAGCGGCTGGATTTTTCCTGTGCCGTCTTCGACCGCACCGGCGCGCTGGTCGCCAATGCACCGCACATGCCGGTGCACCTGGGATCCATGGACCGCTCGGTGGAAACCATCATTCGTCTCAACGAAGGCGACGTTCATCCCGGAGACGTGTTTGCGCTTAACGCGCCTTACAATGGCGGCACGCATCTGCCGGACATCACCGTTGTGACCCCGGTGTTCGAGGACGTGGACTCCTCACCCCGCATCCTCTTTTGGGTCGCAGCGCGCGGCCATCATGCCGATGTCGGCGGCACCGCCCCGGGCTCGATGACGCCGCTGGCGACGACCGTCGACGAGGAAGGCGTCCTGTTCGACAATTTCCGCGTCGTCGAGCGCGGACGTTTTCGCGAGAAGGAGTTGCGCGCGCTGCTGTCGGACCACCCCTACCCGGCGCGCAACCCGACCCAGAACATCGCCGATCTCAAGGCCCAGATCGCCGCCAACGAGAAAGGTGCGGCCGAACTCAGGAAGATGGTTGCGCATTTCGGCCTGCCCGTGGTCGAGGCCTATATGGGCCACGTGCAGGACAACGCAGCCGAGAGCGTGCGCCGCGTGCTGGAGCGCCTGCCCGACACGCTGGAATGCGAATACCCGACCGACACCGGCCAGACGATCAAGGTGAAGATAACCGTCGATCGGCAGAAGCGCGAAGCAACGGTCGATTTCACCGGCACTTCGCCGGTGATGAAGAACAATTTCAACGCGCCTGAGCCGGTGGCGCGCGCCGCCGTCCTCTATGCCTTCCGCGTCATGGTCGAGGACATGATCCCGATGAATGCCGGCTGCCTGCGTCCCATCAACATCGTCATCCCCGACGGCTGCATGCTGAAACCAACCTATCCCGCAGCGGTCGTCGCCGGCAATGTCGAGACCTCGCAGCATGTGACCAACGCGCTGTTTGCCGCCATGGGCGCGCTGGCCAATGCGCAGGGCACCATGAACAACCTCACCTTCGGCAACGACAGATACCAGTATTACGAGACGATCTGCTCGGGTTCGCCGGCCGGCCGCATGAACGATGGCCGAGGTTTTGCAGGAATCTCCGGCGTGCACACCCACATGACCAATTCGCGTCTCACCGACCCGGAAATCCTCGAACTGCGCTTCCCTGTCCTGCTTGAGGATTTCCATATCCGAGAAGGCTCGGGCGGCAAAGGAAAATGGAACGCCGGCGACGGCACAAGGCGAACCATCCGGTTCCTCGAAAGGATGGAATGCGCCATCCTGTCGTCGCATCGCAACCGCCCGCCGCAAGGCAGCAATGGCGGCGGCGATGGCGAGGCAGGCAAGACCGAGGTGCGGCGGAAAAACGGCACGGTCGAAACGCTGAAGGCTTGCGATCAGACCGTGCTCGATGCCGGCGAAGCGGTAGTCGTCACGACACCGACACCGGGCGGCTACGGCGCCGGCTAAAGCATTTTGCAGCCAGGTGGAATCACCTGGCGTCGCAAAAATGCGGCTAAACCAAACGATAGAGCTGAATGCAGGTTCATTTGAATGCATTCCGCTCTATTGGCCATCATTATTCGAGATTGGTCTGGATCCAGCGTGGCGACAGGTGGATATCGAGTGTCTGGAGCCGCCCCGGGCCGAGATTGACGAAGCGGTGCGGCAGACCGGCTGGGCCGAGCACGGTTTCGCCCGCTTGGGCATCGATCACCTGGTCGCCGACGAAGAACCGCGCGTGGCCCTCCTGGACAATGAACACCTCGTCATAGGGATGGACGTGCAGCACCGGGCCCTTCCCCGGTTCGTCATTGCCGTAGGTGAGCACTGTGATCTGCGTGCCCAGCACCTCTCCATTGACCGAGCCGCGGTAGGGACCGCCAAGCGTGGCGTCGAACAGGCCGGCCTTGATTGCGGGGCGACCGTCCGGAGTGACGGTCGCTGGATCGAAGTCGCGTCGAGTCATGGAGCTTCCTTAGAGCAATTCCAACGTCTCAGTCCCCCCTCTCCCCGTCCTTACGGGGGGAGGGCCGGGGTGAGGGGCCATTCCGTGCAAGTCGAAAATTATCTACGCGATGAGTTCGCCCCGCTGAAGCATACCCTCCATGCGGGCGTAGCTTGTCTCCATCCCCTCGTCCATGCCCGTCGCGAGCATGGCGGCGCGCGTGTCGGCATCAGGCAGCGTCATGCGCATGGTCATCAGCGTGCCGGCGCCGTCCTTCTCGAACCGCGTCTCGACGTGGTTGTCGGGGGTCGTATCGGGCAGGTGCATGCGCTCGATATGAACGATGCGGCTGTAGGGCTCGACTTCGACATACTCGCCGGTCAGATGGAAACCGGCGCCCTTGCCGTCGGACCACTCGTAACGGATCTTTCCGCCCGGCTTGGCCTCGCTGATGCAGACCGGCATCGACCAGCCATCCGGCCCGAGCAGCCATTTCTGTATCAGCTTCGGCTCCGTGTGGGCGCGGAACACAGCCTGCGGCGAAGCGGCAAAACGGCGGGTGACGACGACATGGCGGTCGCCCTCGGTGGTGAGCGTCAGTTTGCTCATGGCTTTTCCCTTCCTTCCTCGGTTTGCATTTCGGCCAGAACGTCATCCAAACGATCGTAATTGCGGGCCATCGCTTGCCGGAGCCAATCCAGCCATCGATCGATTTCGACGATCGCCTGGGGCGCCAAACGGCAGGGACGCTTTGTCCCATCTACGCGGCGTGTGATCAGTCCGGCGCCTTCGAGCACCTTCAGGTGGCGCGAAACGGCGGGCTGCGTCATGTCGAACGGCTCGGCCAGTTCCATGACCGTCGCCTCCCCGAGCGCCAGCCGCGCCAGTATGGCGCGCCGCGTCGGATCGGCCAGGGCCAGAAATGCCGCATCCAGGCTCTGCATTATCACAAGTCCTTTATATAAAACATATGTTATATAACAGGACTGTTTTTGACAAGAGCTGGGCAGAACCCCGCTCCACCTTCTCCCCGCAAGCGGGGTGAAGGAGGCTGGCCGCAACGTCGACCCCCCTCTCCCCGTCCTTCACGGGAGAGGGCTGGGGTGAGGGGCAGCGCGACATTAGAAGATGAACCTTCGCCGTCAAACTGTCATTGCCCTGTCACCGGCCTGTCATCGCCGTGCGCTACCCCCCCGCATTAATCGCAATGGGGGAATCGCTGCCATGACCGACGTCTCCTCGGAAATCGGTTTCGTCCGCAACCGGCGTCTTCGAAAGGCGGTTTACCAGAACCGGGCTCTTTCCAAGGCGGGCTTTTCCGAGCGGCTCTTCACGCTTTTGTTTTCCGGCCTCGTCTATCCGCAAATATGGGAAGACCCTGAGATCGACATCGAGGCGATGCAACTGACCGAAGGCCATCGCGTCGTTACCATCGCATCGGGCGGCTGCAATGCCTTGGCCTATTTGACGCGCTCGCCTGCAAGGATCGACGCGGTCGATCTCAACACCGCGCACGTCGCGCTGAACAGGATGAAACTCGCGGCGGTAAAACACCTGCCGGCGCAGGCCGACCTGTTCCGTTTCTTCGGCGGCTTCGGTCATGTTCACAACCCCGCCGCCTATGACCGCTTCATCGCGCCGCACCTGGACCGGGTGACACGCGCCTACTGGGAGCGCCGCGACTGGCGCGGCAGGCGCCGCATTTCGGTGTTCGAAAAGAATTTCTACCAGACGGGCCTGCTCGGCTTTTTCATCGCCACCGGCCACCGCGTGGCAAAACTCTACGGCATCGATCCTTCGCGCATCATGGAAGCGCGCACGCTGCGCGACCAGCGTCGCTTCTTCGAAGAGTACATGGCGCCGCTGTTCGACCGAACGCTGCTGCGCTTTGCAACGGCGCGCAAGGCTTCGCTGTTCGGCCTCGGGATCCCGCCGGCGCAATACGATTCACTGATCACTTCCGGCAACGGCACCATGGCCGATGTGCTTTCGGTGCGGCTGGAAAAGCTCGCCTGCCATTTTCCGCTGAAGGACAACTATTTCGCCTGGCAGGCATTTGCCCGGCGTTATCCACAACCCGGCGAAGCGAGGCTGCCTGCCTATCTCGAGCCGGAAAACTATGACACGATCCGCCGCAATGCCGACCGCGTCACCGTCCACCACGCCAACTTCACAGAATTGCTCGCAGCCAAGGGCGCTGCCAGCGTCGACCGCTTCATCCTTCTCGATGCGCAGGACTGGATGACCGACGACCAGTTGAACGCCTTGTGGGCCGAGATTACCCGCACTGCCGCTCCCGGCGCGCGCGTCATCTTCCGCACCGCCGCAGAACCAAGCCTGTTGCCCGGCCGGGTTTCGGCCACGCTGCTCGACCAGTGGAGCTATGAGCAGGAACAGTCGCTCGACTTTTCCGCACGCGACCGCTCGGCGATCTATGGCGGTTTCCACCTCTATGTGAAGAAAGCCTGATGAGCACCGTGGAGCATGCAAGCGGCCAAGCCGCGCCAAAGCATGATCCCGAAAAGTTGCAGACTTTTCGGACAAAGATCATGCGCCAAAACAAAGAATTTGAGCACGATGAGGACGCGACGAAAACTCATCGTGCGCTCATGGACGGCGTCTACCGGCGCCAGCGCCATTTCTACGACCTGACCCGCAAATATTACCTTCTCGGTCGCGACCGCATGATAGCCGGCCTCGACGTGCCGCAGGGCGGCACGGTGCTGGAACTCGGCTGCGGTACCGGCCGCAATCTGGTGTTGGCGGCGCGGCTTCATCCGCAAGGGCGCTTCTTCGGGCTCGATATCTCGGCCGAGATGCTGGAGACGGCGGAAACTGCGATTGCCCATGAAGAACTGCAGCACAAGGTCCGGCTGGCGCAAGGCGACGCGACCGCGTTCGACGCCGGACGGCTGTTTGCGCACGAGAGTTTCGACCGCGTCTTCATCTCCTATTCGCTGTCGATGATTCCCGGCTGGGAGAAGGCCGTCACAGCCGCGCTCACCACGCTGAAACCGGGCGGCTCGCTGCACATCGTCGACTTCGGCGGCCAGGAGCGCCTACCGCGCTGGTTCCGCAGGGCGTTGCGCATGTGGCTGGCGAAATTTCACGTCGCCCCACGCGACGACATGCGCGACGTGCTTGATTCAATCTGCCAGCAGGAAGCGGCAAGCCTTTCTTTCGAAAGGCTTTATCGTGGGTATGCCGTGCTGGCTGTGATCCGCAGGCACGGCTGACGGTTACTACTCCAATGCCTTGGTCAGCGCCTCCAGCAGGCCTTGCGCCCGGTAAGCGAGTTTCGAGGGGGTGAGACCGAGCCGCACCACCACCAGCTTCTTGGACGGGACGATCGCCACCGATTGCCCGTCATGACCGAGCATCCAGAACGCATCGTCGGGGAGATCGAAGCCGGCATCCGGGTCGGTACCGGGCGCAGCGCCCGAATCCGATCCGTGCAGCCAGAGTTGTCCCCGGCCGTATTCGCCCCTCGACGCAGGCACTTCCTCGCGCATCCAGGTGACGAAACCCGCGGGCAGGATCTGCGTGCCATTCCAGGCGCCATCCTGCAACAGGAACTGGCCAAAGCGCGCCCAATCGCGGGCGGTCGCGTAGAGATAAGACGAGCCGACGAAGGTGCCCTGCTCGTCGGTTTCGAGCACTGCGCTGCTCATGCCGATGGGGGCAAAGAGGGCTGTACGCGGCCAGGTCAGCGCCATGGTGGAATCGCCGAGGGCCGCCTGCCAGATGCGCGACAGCATAGCGGTCGTGCCGCTGGAATAGCTCCACACCTTGCCGACTTCCCCGGTCAAAGGCTTGGAGGCGGCAAAGCCCGCCATGTCGGGCTCAAGGTAGAGCATGCGGGTGACGTCGGTAACGTCGCCATAATCTTCATTGAACTCCAGCCCCGATGACATCGCCATCAGGTCGGCGAGGCTGATGTTCGCCCGGCGGTCGGCCTTCCACGGCTCGAACAATGCCGCCTTGCCATCGATGGCGAGCTTGCCGTCCTTGACCAACGTGCCGATGATTGCAGCCGTCACCGTCTTGGTCATCGACCAGCCAAGCAGCGGTGTATCGGCCGAAAAGCCATTGGCGTAACGCTCGGCGATGACGCGACCGTTCTGCACCACGACGACAGCCCGCATGCCCTGCCCCGTCAGCGTGGCGTCGTTGAGGATCGCCATAAGGTCGGGGGATTGCGACGGCTCGACCCGGTTGCCCTCCGGCCACAATGCATCGCGTGCGGCGATAGCGGGCGCTGGGACAACAGTGACGGCTTTCACCCTGGCAACGTCGCCATCGGGCGCCGAGGTACAGCCGAGGCCGTCGCGCGCCACCGCAACCCCCTTGCCGAAAATGCCGAGCAAAGCCGCCGTGACGGTCTTCTCATTCCGGTTCACATCGACCTTCATGTAGCCGAGCAGCCAGTGGCCGGGCGCCTGCACATCGATCCGCAGCACATTGTCGGGATCGCGTGCGGCAAGAAAAACGTTGGAGCAGACGATTTTCGCCGAATAACCGGAGGCAACACGGATCAGCGCCGGCGGCGCCACATAGAGCCAGAGAGCGACGCCAGCGATCGCCAGCACCGTCAGGCCGAGCACCCATTTCACAATTTTCAGCAATATCCGCATGGTTCCCCGCTCCCCGCCATGGAATTGCCGCCATTCCTCACGCAATTTTTGTGTCGTGTCGAGCGCAGTCAACTGAAAATCAACCATGATCGGCGAAGACATGAGGATGGCGGCTTCGCTCGAGGGGTGACCGTCCCCGGCATGAGGCCTTAGCGGCCCCGGTCAATGGATGATATGCTGTGCTCGGTGGGGCAGGCGCGGTCTGAGGGGAATATTATGCGCCGTGTGTTGGCTTTGGCATTGATGGGGCTGCTCACGGCGTGCACGACGATTGAAGACCTTGCCCCTGTCGCGAGCAGAACCGACGTTTCCGTCACCAGCAAGGTAACGCGCGCCTATCCGCGTTTCAACGACAGCGACCCGCATGACTGGACCGGCAGCACACCCTGGAAGTATGCGGTGCACGGCACCGACGTCTCGAAATATCAGACCTCGATCGACTGGCCGAAAGCGAAAGCCAGCGGCATTTCCTTCGCATTTATCAAGGCGACGGAAGGCGGAGACCGCGTCGACGACTATTTCGTCGAGCACTGGAACGCCACCCGCCTCGCTGGCGTGCCGCGCAGCGCCTATCATTTCTACTATTTCTGCCGCCCGGCCTCCGAGCAGGCGGCATGGTTCATCCGCAACGTGCCGCGCGACAAGGCCGCCCTGCCGCCGGTTCTCGACATGGAATGGAACCCGCAGTCGCCAACCTGCAAGCTGCGCCCCCCGAAGGAAACCGTGCGCCGCGAAATGAGCATCTTTCTCGATATCGTCGAGAAGCACTACGGCAAGAAGCCGATCATTTACACCTCGGTCGACTTTTTCGATGACAATGAGCTCGCGAGCTTCCGCGGCTACCCCTACTGGCTGCGGTCGGTCGCCGGCCATCCGCAGGAAAAGTACGGCAGCCACCCCTTCACCTTCTGGCAGTACACCGGCACGGGCGTTGTGCCCGGCATCAACGGCAACGCTGACATCAATGTGTTCAACGGCACCGAAGCCTCCTGGCGGAAGTTCCTGAAGGCAAACACGCATTAATCCTGGCGCGTCTTTTGGACGCGCTGGACACGCCGGAACTTTGAATTCATTGGATCGGGGCTTCCGGAAATCGATGATGATTTTCGGCGGCTGCCACAATTGACTGTCTGCCCGCTTTTCGCCACAGGTGTTGGGCAAAGCACCGGCAGGCAATCAAGAAATGACCGGAGACCGGGCCGATGACTTTGCGGATGACGGCGCTTGCAGCGCTATGTACGGCCACCACGGTGTTGCCTGCGTGGGCGCAGGAATGCGGCGGCGACTTCGCTGCGTGGAAACAGCAACTTACCGACGAGGCACGGCAGGCGGGTGTCGGCGAAGCCGGCCTCGCGGCCTTGGCAGATGCCCAGATTGACGAAAACGTGCTGAAGCGCGACCGTGCACAGGGCGTTTTCACCCAGACCTTCGCCGAATTTTCCAACCGGATGATCAACGATTACCGGCTGAAGCAAGGCGCGGCCAACCTGAAGAAATACGCCGATGTCTTCGCGCGCGCCGATCAGGAATTCGGCGTGCCGGGACCGGTCATTGCCGCCTTCTGGGGCCTGGAGACCGATTTCGGCGCTGTTCAGGGCGATTTTCGTACCCTCAACGCATTGGTGACGCTTGCTCACGATTGCCGCCGCCCGGAGTTGTTCCGGCCGCAGATCGTGCCGCTCCTCACCCTCATAAACCATGGCGATCTGCCGGCTGACGTGACCGGCGCCTGGGCCGGAGAAATCGGCCAGACCCAGATGCTGCCGAGCGACATCAAGAACCGTGGCGTCGACGGCGACGGGGATGGCCTCGTCGACGTGCGCAAGAGCGCACCCGACGTCATCCTGACCACCGCCAGCAAGATCCAGTCGCGCGGCTGGAAACGCGATCAGCCGTGGCTGCAGGAAGTGCGCATACCCGACGAATTGCCATGGCAGGAAACCGGCCGGACCAACAAGCTGCCGCTGTCGAAATGGGCTGAATGGGGCGTTACCCAGCGCGACGGCTCACCGCTACAGAACAACGGCCTGAATGCCGGTCTTGTTCTGCCGATGGGTCACAAGGGCCCGGCCTTCCTGAGCTACGACAACTACGATGTCTATCTCGAGTGGAACCAGTCGATCACCTACACGCTGACCGCGGCCCACTTCGCCTCGCGGCTCGCTGGCGACCCTGCCTTCGAGCGGCGCAGCCCGGAGGAAGGCCTGGTCGGCGACACAATGAAGCTCCTGCAGACCAAGCTGCAGGCGCTGGGTCACGACGTCGGCAAGGTCGACGGTATTCTAGGCGTCGGTACCCGCGAGGCGGTGCGCAAGGAACAGGCTCGTCTCGGCCTGCCGGTGGATGGCTGGCCAACCCCGGCGTTGCTGGCTAATTTATAGAGCAGTAGGCTGTAGGCAGTAGGCAGTAGAAACTGCGAGGCGGCCTCGTGTCGGCAAGTCCGATCCTTGGGGCTACTGCCCAATCCCCAAATGCTTATTCAATCTGCCATCGTTTCCAGACTTGCGAAGCCTTCAGGCGCCTTGCCTTCATCGAAGGGCGTCGCCACCTCGACGAAGGTGTCGGGATAAAACCCGTTGAAACGGGTCCTGAGCGACAGCGAATAAGCGCCGATGTGGCCGATCTCGATCCAGTCGCCGGTGTCGACGGTTTCCGGCAGCCAGAACGGCCGCGACAGGATGTCAACCGAGTCACAGGTGGCGCCGCACACCTTGAACGGCACGATGTTTTTCGCCTCACCGTTACGAGCACGGATCGCCGGATCGGGGATGAAACGCGCTGGCAGCGTGATCTTGCCGGTCCACGAATCCGATAGCGATGCCCAGATGCCGTCATTGATGTAGAGCCGGCGGCCCTTGCGCAGAAGCACACGCACGATCAGCGAAAACGCTTTGGCGACGATGACACGGCCGGGCTCGGCGACCAACGGCACCTCGTCGAACTGGTATTCCTCGATGTCGTTCCGCAGCCTCGACATGATCTGACCGAGCGACGGCATTTCCGGCTTCTTGCGGTTGGGATCATGGCCGTATTCGGCAGGGAAGCCGCCGCCGACATCGAGGCCGGCAAGCGGCGCGTCCATGCGGTTGCGGATCCAGTCGGCAGTCGCCAGCGCCCGCTCGTAGGTATCGGGATCTTCGATCTGGCTGCCGACATGGAAGGCGATGCCGACCTTGTAGCCGGTTCGATGCAGGCGTTCGGCAAGTTCTACGGCATAGGCCGGCGCTGCCCCAAATTTTTTCGACAGTTCGTAAGCAGCCGAACCCTTGGTTTGGATACGCACGAAGACGGTGATCTGGCCTGGATCGATGTCGAGCGCACGCACCACACGCGTCAGCTTGGTGACCTCATCCTCGTGGTCGACCGAGATAACGCGGATGCCATATTTTTCCAGCGCCAGCCGGATGTCGGACTGCGCCTTGACCGGATGCATGTACAGCATTTCGGCATCGGGCGAGACGGCGCGCACCGCCGCGAATTCACCGGGCGAGGCAACGTCGAAGGCGGTGACGCCTGCCTCCACCAGCGCCTTCAGCACAATCTGCTCGCCATTGGTCTTCACCGCGTACGCGGTCTTGCCCGGAAACATGCCCATGAATTGCCGGCAGTCCGCCTTCAGCACCTCCGGTCGGAAGCAGTAGATCGGATCGTCGGGGCGAAGCGCAAGCGCCGCCTCGTGCGCGGTGTCGAATCGTTGCATGCTAAACTCCTGGACCGGGCGCTGGGAACTTAGAGCAACAGCGCGCCGATGGGAATCGGCTCTCTCACTTCATTCAACCATTTTAATCGAACGTTCCATACGATATAATTCGTTGGATAGATTAATTGGGATACGCAAAACCATGGCTGAAACGAACCGGACCGGCGGCCATGAATGCGATTGCGAAAATAGACCTCCAGCACCAGGCCGAAGCGGTCGCGCCGGCTGGAATTCCCTGCGTCGCGTCCAGGCCGAGGCCGACTGCATGGATCGGCAGGATATTGCCCGGCCTTGCTTTCGCAGCCACCATCGCGGCAGCCGCTTACGCATTGCGCTTCACGCCAGGCCTGTCTCTGTTCAGCCCCATGATCATGGCCATCGTGCTTGGTGTAAGCGTCCGCAACGTCTTCGGAATGCCGGCATGGGCCAAGCCCGGAGCCGCATTCGCCATGCGCCCGGTGCTTCGTTTCGCCATCATACTGCTCGGCCTGCAACTGACAGCCGCGCAGATTGCAGAGGTAGGCGTATCAGGCATCGCGATTATCGTACTGACGCTTGCCACCACCTTCGCATCCACCGTGTGGCTGGGACGACTGATGGGTGTGGAACGCGGACTTTCCGAGCTGATCGCGGCGGGAACCTCGATCTGCGGCGCATCGGCGGTCATCGCCGCGAACACCGTCACCCGCGCCAGCGACGAGGACGTCGCCTATGCGGTGGCCTGTGTCACGCTGTTCGGCTCCATCGCCATGTTCACCTACCCGCTGCTTGCCGGGTTCCTGGAGCTTGGCCCGCAACAATACGGGCTTTGGGCCGGCGCATCGATCCACGAGGTGGCGCAAGTGGTCGCGGCGGCCTTCCAGGGCGGGCAAGCGGCGGGCGAATTCGGCACCGTGGCAAAACTCAGCAGGGTCATGCTTTTGGCGCCAGTGGTGCTGGGGCTTGGCCTGGCCTGCAGCCGGCAAAACGGCGGTACGGCCACCGGAATGGCGCCGCGGCCGTGGTTCGTGCTCGGCTTCATCGCCCTGGTCGGCCTCAACAGCGTGGTGGCCATTCCGCCGGGCGCGAAAGCGGTCATCGCCACGGCCGCAACCTTCATGCTGAGCGTCGCGCTGGCGGCGATGGGCCTGGAGACGAGCGTCAGCAGATTGCGCGCGAAGGGCTTGCGTCCTCTCCTGCTCGGGCTTGTCGCCTCTCTCTTCATCGCAAGCTTCAGCCTCCTGCTGATCAAGCTGATCTAGCAGTTCGCACTGCAACGGGGCAGCGGCAATGACGCTGGAACAGCTCCGCATTTTCGTCGCCGTAGCCGAACGCGAGCACGTGACACGTGCCGCAGCCGACCTGAACCTGACACAATCCGCCACCAGTGCGGCTGTCGCCGCACTGGAAGCCCGTCATGCAGTCACCCTGTTCAACCGCGTCGGCCGCCGTATCGAACTGACCGAGGCGGGGCAGCTGTTTCTTGCCGAGGCGCGTGCCGTGCTGGCGCGCGCCGCATCGGCCGAAACCGTGCTTGCCGATCTTGCCGGCCTCAAGCGCGGCACGCTGCTGCTGGCCGCCAGCCAGACGGTTTCCAGCTACTGGCTGCCGCCGCTCATGCACCGATACCGCACGCGCTTTCCCGATATCGCCATGCGGCTTTCTATCGGCAACACCGAACAGGTTGCGGCCGCTGTGCGCGAAGGCATAGCCGATCTCGGCTTTGTCGAAGGCGCAATCGATGATCCCACACTTGCCGCAACGCCGGCCGCCGAAGACGAACTCGCCCTTGTCGTGGCGGCGGATCATCCCTGGGCCAAAACCTGGCCGGCAGGTGCCACCGATTTCCGGTCGACCCGCTGGGTGCTGAGGGAGCAAGGCTCCGGCACCCGCGCCATGTTCGAGGAGGCGCTGCTTGGCCTCGGCATAGCCATTGGCGATCTCGACATCGCGCTCGAACTCTCTTCCAACGAGGCGGTGCGGTCGGCGGTCGAGGCCGGCGCCGGCGCCACCGTTCTGTCGCGCCTCGTTACCTCCGCTTCGGTAACCGCCGGCACACTGGTGCAAATTCCCGCAGCGCTGCGCAAGCGACAGTTCCTCACCGTGCGGCACAGGGAAAGGCACCTGACCAGCGCGCAGCGCGAATTCCTGGCGCTGGTCAACGAACAGCCATGAAACGGGTGGCGCAATTGCTACGCTGGCACTAGGTTCACCGCGATTCATCGACACCGTGCAGGCGAGGTTCTCGTGACGGCAATTTCCACTCCGGCGGTTCGCCAGTCCATGACTGCCCGCGACTGGGCAATGGTGCTTTTTCTCGGCGCCATCTGGGGCGGCTCGTTCTTCTTTGCCCGCATTGCCGTCGCCGAAATCCCCCCACTGACGTTGGTGCTGTTTCGCGTCGCCATCGCGGCGGCCGCGCTGCACATCTACCTGGCCGCCCGCGGCCCATCGTTCCGCCTGGCGCTGCCCTACGCGGCGAGTTTCGTCGCGCTGGCGCTGCTCAACAACATCATCCCGTTCTCGCTGATTTTTGCGGGCCAGACCGAGCTCGGCGCCGGCATTGCCTCGGTGCTCAACGCCACGACGCCATTCTGGACAGTGATCATTGCCAACGCGGCGACCAGCGATGAAAAACTCTCTTGGAACAAGATCGCCGGCATCCTGCTCGGCATTGCCGGTACTGCGGTGATGATCGGTCCCGGCCTGCTGGCGGGTATCGGCGGTCCGGTTTGGGCGAAGCTGGCGCTCATCGGAGCGGCGCTTTCTTATGGTTTCGCTGGCGTCTTCGCCAAACGTTTCCGGCAGGTTCCGCCGACGATCGTCGCCACCAGTCAGCTGACGGCGTCGACGCTCATCATGATCCCGGTTGTATTGATGACGAGCGGGGCGGGCAATCTTTTTGTGGCGAGCCCGCCAGTCTGGCTCGCTGTCGTCGCGCTCGCCCTGTTGTCCACCGCCTTCGCCTACATCCTGTTTTTCAGCATCGTCGCCTCGGCCGGGGCCACAAACGCCTCGCTGGTGACACTGGTCGTGCCGGTCAGCGCTATCGTGCTCGGCGCCATGTTTCTCGGCGAACGGCTGGAACTCTTCGAGGTCGGCGGCATGATGCTGATCGGGCTCGGCCTCGTCACCATTGACGGAAGGCTCATCAAGCGGCGATAGCTCGCCCGGGAGAATTTTCCGGGGGAAGCATGCAGTCGTTTCTGTCCATCCTGAGCGCCATCGAACGCGGCGAGGTTACTCCCCGGCAGGCGGTGGCAAAGTGTTTCGACGCGACCGCAGCGAAGGATGCAGAGATCGGCGCGTTCCGCACCATGGCGGACCGCGAAACCACGCTGGCCGCGGCGGAGCAGGCCAGCGGCCCGCTCGCCGGCATCGCCGTTGGCGTCAAGGACATTTTCGACACGCACGACATGCCGACCGAATTCGGTTCGGCAATCCATGCGGGCAATCGCCCGGCCGCCGACGCGGCAATCGTGGCGATGCTGCGCGCCAAGGGAGCTGTTGTGGCCGGCAAGACGGTAACCACGGAATTCGCGTTCCTGCAGCCGGCAGACACGCGCAATCCGCGCAACCCGGCCCACACGCCGGGCGGATCCTCGTCCGGCTCGGCAGCTGCTGTCGCCGCAGGCATGGTGCCGATCGCGATTGGCACGCAGACCGGCGGCTCCGTGATACGGCCGGCCGCCTATTGCGGTGTCGCAGGTTATAAACCCAGCTTCCGGCTGCTTCCGATGGTTGGCGCCAAAACCTTCTCATGGTCGCTGGACACTGCCGGCTTCTTCGCGGCAGGCGTGGCCGATGTCGCTGCATTCGTCGCCCGGCTGACCGGGCGGGCGCTCGCCGTCGAGCCTGTCGACCCGTCATCCCTTCGTATCGGCCTCTACCGCACCTCGTTGTGGGAAGAAGCAGCGCCCGATATGCAGGCCGCAGTGGAACTGGCGACGGACAGAGCAGGCCGGGCCGGCGCCACGATCGTCGAGGTTGACGAGCCATCCGCATTGAGCGCGGCGCGCGCGGCGCATCTGGAGTTGCAGAATTTCGAAGCGGCGATGGCGCTCGCCTTCGAATACGACAACCACCGCGACAGGCTTAGCGACGTGCTGCGCCAAAATCTCGAACAGGGCCGCCAAACGACGCCGGAAGCCTATGACGAGAAGCGCCGTATCGCGCGACGCGCCAGGCGCGAGACTGGCGCTCTGTTCGAAACCGTCGATGTCCTGCTGACGCCCGCGGCGACGGGCGCCGCGCCCGAGGGGCTATCTTCAACTGGCTCCCCGGTCTTCAACAAGCTTTGGACGCTGACCGGCAACCCTTGCATCAACGTGCCCGGCATAACCGATGCCTCAGGCATGCCGCTGGGCGTGCAGGTGCTCGCCCGTTTTGGTCGCGACCGCATGGCTCTTTCGGTCGCTTGGTGGCTGCAGGCGCTGCTTGGCGACGCCAGAATCGGGGCTCAAAAGCAATAGGATCAGCGGCCCCCTGCCCGGTGTTCAAAAGTTCGAACCCGGCTGGATATTTTCGGGCAAATTCGGTTGTCTTCGGCACTGCGAAAAACGGCATCGACCGTCCGCCTTTCGCCACATTTTTTCCACAAGTCCTAATCTGCGGGATTGTCGAGCGAATCCCTAGACTTACCCAATTTCAGGGGTCGATTTTCTCACAATCCTGTCGCATTGCAGCACATTTTTCGCTTGCCTGTGGCAGAAATGCCCCTAGATTCCGTCTTCGTACGCCATAGAGGAGGTCTTGCCATGGGTTTGACACGGCCAATAAACGCTCTGATGATCTGCGCTGCTTTCGCATTTATCGGTGCCCTCATCATGGGAGTACTCCCTTGAGCCGCTAGACGGCGGGAGTCCAGAACCTCGGGTGACTAAGGATTAAAAAGGCCGGGTCCAGACCCGGCCTTTTTGCATAGTCAGGCCGCTGCCGGAGCCGCCTGGGCTGTCGCAGCGCCCTCTGCGCGAATCCCGATCATGTGGCAGATGGCGAAAACAAGATCGGAACGGTTCATCGTGTAAAAATGGAAGTCGCTGACGCCGCGCTCGACCAGATCCATGACCTGCTCGGCAGCGACCGCGGACGCTACCAGCGCATGGGTCTGCGGGTCGTTCTCCAGCCCCTCGAAGCGTTCCGCCAGCCACGCTGGCACATGGGCGCCAGCCTTGCGCGAAAAGTTCGCGACCTGCCGGAAACTATGCACCGGCTGGATGCCCGGCACGATAGGCACATAAATGCCGGCGCGGCGCACTCGTTCGACGTAACGCTCGTAGAGATCGTTGTCGAAGAAGAACTGGGTTATGGCCCGAGTGGCGCCATTGTCGACCTTGCGCTTAAGCATTTCGATATCGGTTGCGAAGTCCGGGCTTTCCGGGTGCTTTTCCGGATAGGCGGCGACCGAAATGTCGAAATCGGCAATCGCCTTCAGGCCGGCAACGAGATCCGCACCGTTCTGGTAGCCACCGGGATGCGGACGATAGGTGTTGCCGACACCTGAAGCCGGGTCGCCACGCAGCGCAACGAAACGCTCGATGCCGATGTTCTGGAATTCGCGGATGACGGCATCCACTTCCTCACGCGTTGCGCCGACACAGGTGAGATGCGCGGCGGCAGGAATGCCCGTTTCGGTGAGGATGCGCTTGATCGTGCGTCCCGTGCGCTCGCGCGTCGAGCCGCCGGCGCCGTAGGTCACCGAAACGAATTTCGGCTTGAGCGGCTCCAGGCGCGTCACCGTCTCCCAGAGCCTTGCCTCCATCTCGTCGGTCTTGGGCGGAAAGAATTCGAAAGAAACGCGTATCTTGTCGCCGATATCGGGCCGGCGGGAAAAGCGGAACTGGTTCATCAGGCTGTTTCCCTTTCCGAAACGGCGGTCTGCGTGGGGTCTGCAATCAGGAGGCGGCGATCGCGGCCGAGCCAGAGCTTGACGGTGAGCTTGGCCCCGCTGCCGGCGCGCGGTTCGAAATTTTCGGTCTCTTCCAAATCGAGGCCGGCTTCCGCGAACCATTCGGCGATCTGCCGGTCAGAGAAGCCAAGCCGCATATGGGCATGCTCGTTGCGCAGGAACTCCAGCGCGTGCGGCGCGAAATCGACGATCACCAGCCGTCCGGCCGGGCGCAGCAGCCGTGCCGCCTCGCGGATCGCCAGTTGCGGGTCGTCGAGATAATGCAGCACCTGATGCATCGTCACCAGATCGTAGGCGTCGCGCTCGACCGGGGGCGCGTAGATGTCGCCCTGGCGCACCTGCGCGTTGGCGACCCCTGCCCTGTCGAGGTTGGCGCGCGCCACCGTCAGCATCTCGCGCGACAGGTCGATGCCGACGCCACGGCGATAGAGCGGCGCGAAGATTTCGAGCAGCCGGCCGGTGCCGGTGCCAAGGTCGAGCATGGTCTGGAACGGCTTCTTGCCGACAAGCCGCTTAAGCGCGACCTCGACGGCGGCGTCCGGGGCATGCAGGGAACGGATGTGGTCCCAGCTCGTGGCATTCTCGCTGAAATATTCCTTGGCGCGTTCCTGTCGCTTGCGCTTGACCGCAGCCAGCCGTTCGAGGTCGCGTTCCACCTGCGGGTCGCTGAGATGTACCCGCGAAACCAGGCCGTTGACGAAGTCGCGCTCGGTGTCGGAATCGGACAGCCGGAAATAGGCCCATGAACCTTCTTGGTAGCGGCCGATCAGCCCGGCCTCCAACAGCAGCTTCAGGTGCCGGGAAACGCGGGGCTGCGACTGGTTGAGGATTTCGGTCAGGTCGGAAACGGTGAGGTCGCCCCGCGACAGCAGCGCCAGAATGCGCAGGCGGCTGGATTCGGCGGCCGCCTTCAATGTATCAACCATCGTGTCCAGGGTTGCATGCGAATGGAGAGACATCTATGGCTCCAGCAGATATAAACATATCTTTATGTCATATCGCAATGATGTGCAACCCGCCATGTCGTTATTCGACAAGAAAATGACGCTATGGTGATTCCCGTGAACGAGTTCAGCAAACGTGAGGGCGAGCGCGAATTACCGCTAGACCCTGCGACGACCACTGGAAACGGGCATGTGGTTTTCATCGGCCTTATCCGTTCGCCCTGGAAGAACCGCGAGGATTGTCCCAAAAACATGGCGACGGCCCGCGAGCGCGGCCAGCAGGCGACACTTGAAATCGACAAACCTTACCGGCCCGGCCTCCAGGGACTGGAGGCCTACAGTCACGTCGCGATCATTTCCTGGCTCGACCGTGCGCCGCGGAATCTGATTGTGCAGAAACCCCGCCATGCCACTGTCGCGAAAGGTGTTTTTGCCCTTCGCTCACCGGCACGGCCAAACCCTGTCGGGTTACACATCGCAAAAGTTATCGCCATGGACGCTGCTGCCGGACTGATCACGCTCGACGGCATTGATCTCCTCGACGGCACGCCGGTGATCGACCTGAAACCCTATTTTGCGTCGACCGATTCTATACCCGACGCCACGCCGGGACGCGCCGTCAAATGATAGCGAACACCGGCCGCCAGCGCGCCATTGCCAAGGCGCTCACCGCCCTTTTGCCGCTGGCGCCTTATGCCGATACGGAGAAAATCCGCGCCGACGCCAACGCAAAACACATGAAGGCGCTGCCGCCGACGATTGCGGTGTGGCTGGCGACCATTGCTCATGTCCGCCACGAACATACCGCCTACGAAAATCTGCTTTCCGAGGGCTACGACCGCGACGCGGCACGCTTTTTTGTCGTCGGCGAGATCAACGAAACGCTGACCACCTGGCGCGCCACGCGATTGCTCGACCCGGACGATGAGGACGAATAGGGCTGCAGCTGGACACTACGCTCGGTAGATCCACTGCTCCGGCACGCGCACCGAGACCTCCTCGCCCGCCTTGACGACGCCCGGCTTTTCCACCCAGGCGACGAGGCCGCGAAGCCGCTTGGCGACCCTCGGGAACAGCAATGAGGTCGCCTCATGGTCAGCCATCCCCGCATGTTCGGCAATCGAGCGCCCGGCAACGCGGCAGGGGCCGTTCTGGGCGTCCACCTTCAACGTTACCCCGTCCTTGAAGAACAGCATCGTGCCGGCAGGCAGCATCGACAGCCTGGAAAGGCCATCGATGACGAGATTGGCGCCGATCCATTCGGGCTTCACCTCGGGTATGCTCATGCGCTCGGCGACAATCCGAAGCTCGTCGGGCGCCACGATCGACAATTGCCGCTCGTTGCGCATCTCGGTGCCGCGCGGATACCATGGCTCGCGCCCACCAGACTTGCGGGTGTGGCCGGCATGGAAATCGCCCTCAATGCCCTCGAAGCCGAGCCGCAGTTCATCGGCAGCGCGAGTAACGAAATGGTCGAACGGTGCAACGAACACGCCGGCAACCCTGGCCGCCAGCTTCATGCCTGGCAGAATTTCTGGATCACCGTCGCGCGTCAAAAGATCGAGCATTTTTTTGTCCATGGTTTCGACTTCCGGGAAAATGCGGACGAATCATGCGAAAATCCAGCCAAATCGGCTGATCTTTCTATAACCGATAGCGATATTGCGTGCGTGTCGAAAGGGCGACGCTACATCATCTTGAGCAGCGCGCCGCCGATCGAATATCCGGCGCCGAAGGCGCAGATCAGGCCGTAATCGCCCTGCTTCATGTCGGCATGGTTTTCGCTGAGCGCGATGATCGCGCCGGCAGCGGCCGTGTTGCCCAGCCGCTCCAGTACCATCGGTGCGCGATCGTGGCCGACCTCATGGCCGAAGGATAGCTTCAGGATCATCGCGTTCATGCGAGCATTGGCCTGGTGCAGCCAAAAGCGGCGGATGCCATCGGGCGTCAGCCCGTGCTCGGCGAGAAAGCCGACGATGAATTTGTGGCCGGCAACGGTGACTTCCTTAAATACCTTGTTGCCAACCTGCTTGATCATGTTCCCCTCCATGTTGATCATGTAGGGATCGGCAGCTGCGGTGCGGGTGAGGTAGCCGAGATTGGTGCGGATGTTGTTGGAGAACTGCGTCCAGCTACGCGTGTCGAGCACCTCGAAACGGCCGGGTCGGCTCTCGTCCTTGCCGATCGCCTCGACGACCATCGCGGTCGAAGCATCCCCGAAGATGAAGTGAGTCTGGCGGTCGCGGAAATTCAGATGTCCGGTGATGATTTCGGGCGTAACCACAAGCACGCGCTTGTGGGCGCCTGCGCGCACCAGATTGGATGCGACATGCAGGCCGGCAGCGGCCGACGAGCAGCCGAGCCCCATGTCAAAGCCCGCACCAACGGTGCCAAGTTCGTTCTGTATCTCGATGGCGATTGCCGGATATGGACGCTGGTGATGCGAGGCCGAACAGATCACCAGATCGATGTCGGCTGGCTGCAGTTCCGCATGGGCGAGCGCCTTTTTCGCAGAGGCGATGCCGAACTCGGCTTCCAGTGACAGCGCGTCGTCGGGGCGCGCCGCAATTCGCGGCGCCATGCGCGTGGGATCGAGGATACCCTCGCGTTCGATGACGTGCCGGTTCTTGACGCCCGACGCATAGACGATGAAGTCATTGTCGGATTTCGCCAGAGGGTCGAGCCCCGCCGCCGCGCGGCGCGGATTTTCGCTGTCCACCCAGCTGTTAAAGCTTTCGACCAGTTCCTCGTTGGTGATCGAGGCCTCGGGAATTTCAGCGCCAATGCCGCTGATGATAACGCGATTCATGCTGCTTAAAGTCCTGCTGGCGCTGCCGTATGGATCCCCCGGCCCGCTGCCGCAGAATCCTTGCCGCCCTTTTCATCCTGCGGTGTATGCCAGTTTGGACCGCTTGCAAAGGCGTGGCTTCTGAAGCGCCGGATCGTGGCATAACTGAGGTTGATGGCCGGCCGGAACCACCTGTCGGGCTGCCTGGCGCGGATTTTCAGACTGATTTCCGGATTCGTCAGGCAGGCTTGGCATCGCGGCGGCCCACGCTATTTGCGCTGCGCGAGCATGAAGATACGGGGGAAGCGCAGAAGCACCCTGCCATTGTTCGCCGGCGGATACGCCTTGGCGATCCGTGCGGTGTAGTCGCGCAGGAATTCGGCTTGCTCAGCCGCATCAAGCGGGTCGAGAAACGGTTTCAGCCCGGTCGACTTCACCCATTCAACGATTGCAGCCGCATCGGCCAGCGGGTGGTTGTAATTGGTGTGCCAGATATCCAGCAGTGCTGCGTCTGGCGACAGCAGATCATAGTAGAAGGAGACCGACGGCAATGAGGCGCGGGCGGCGCCTACCATCTTGGCTGCAAATGGCATCGCCAATGCCACCTCCCGCATCAGCCGATGGCTGGGCTCGGCCAGATTGTCGGGCATCTGCACGGCGAGCACGCCGCCCGGCGCCAGCAGTCCAAATAGCCGTTTCAGAACAGCCGGATGCTCCGGCAACCATTGAAACCCCGCGTTGGCGAAGATGATGTCGACGGGTTGCGCCGGCTTCCAAGTCGCGGCGTCGACGAGTTCGAAGACGACCCTTGGCAGGCGCGCCCTTGCCTTCTCGATCATGTCGGGCGAGGTGTCGAAGCCACTCACCTCCGCTTGCGGCCAGCGCTCCACCAGGAGGTCGGTCGAATTGCCTGGCCCGCAGCCGATATCGACGACACGCTTCGGGCTGTCGAGCGGTATCCGAGCCAAGAGATCGCGCGCCGGCCGCGTACGCTCATCCTCAAACTTGAGATATTGGGACGCGGACCAGTCTTTAGGCATCTAAAACCCTGAACTTGCGGTGACGAGCGCAACTTAATAGCTGTTGGAACGGCCGCCGAAAAAGCGGCCGTTCCAACACTCTAACCTCCAGAACTTGGCAGCCATACGAATACGGCCCAAGCAATTGCCAGAACGACCACAATCATACAGGCGGCGAAGATAAGCAAAGCCCGGAAAAACGTCGTCTCCTCCTTCGCTTGGGCGCTTGCCATTAGCAGGGCGCCGCTTGTCGACATCGGACTGACATCGACCACAGAAGAAGCGATTGAGATGACCGTTACGACGCCGATTGCCGTCGTCATTGGGTCGGTAGCGAGCGGAATAACCACTGGCGTGATCGCACCCAAGGTGCCAGTCGTTGATGCGAAAGCCGACACAAAACCCACTATGTAGGCTGTGACCAGTACGGCGATCGAGTTGTCCCCGAGTTGTGAGAGCATCGCCTCAAGTTCCTTGATAAGGCCCATCTCCTCTAGAACGCCGACATACATTACGATGCCGGTGACGAGAACAATTGCTGACCAGGGGACATTCTGCAGCGCGACCTTTTGAAGGCTCGGGCGCACTGCCACGAGCGCCAGCGACGCGCTGAGAGCCGCAACACCGACGTCTATGCCAAAGCCCAGATTCATGATCAGAAGCGAGGCTATGGCAAGCAGACTGAGAGCCTTCAGCGCATCAAACGGTACTGGTGTGTTGAGATTCGAACCAGTTGGCGTTTCCGCTTGCACGGGTCCAGTCACAAGCGAAGCGCTACGGGAAACCATCCATTGCGTGATCGCGAAGGCGACGAGGCCCACAACAGCGTTGAACACGAAACAATAGACGAAGAGCAGTGATCCTTGATCGCCTGCACCGGCACGCTCCAGCATCGCGTTGGAAACAACACCGAACGGATTAACGGGCGAAAACGCGCCCGCATTCGCCCCCTGGACAACGACCAGCCCCATGGCAAGCGCACTGATGCCGAAGCGAAGGCCAAGCGATATCGCTATGGGAGCAACGATTGCAATAGCCGCGGGGGTGAAAGCGCCCATTGTCGACAAAGTCGCTGTTAACAGGAACATGATGACGGGAATGCGCAATCGTTTCCCTTGAGCCAGGCGTTCGGCCCAGTAGGCAAGCAAATCGATTGTGCCCGTCGCTCGTACAATCGCAAACAAAAGGGTCGCGCCAAACAATACAAAAAATAGCCCAGCTGGAAACTGCGCTGCGACTGAAGAAACCGACAAACCAGCCAGTTGGGACCCCACGGCATATGACGCGACGATCGCAATCAGCCCGGCATTAACAGCCGTCGCGGATCCCCAGGTGAACGCCGCGACGAGAATCAAGAATGCGAGGAAAGACATGGACATATTGATCTACCTCGAACTCAAAGCGCCGGCTTGACGTCGCCGCTGAGGAGACGTCCGGCTCCTTTGATCGCGGGCGTGTGTCCAAGCTTCGATAAAATCTCGAACGTCGTTGCCGTGGCAGCCGAAATGACCGGCAGGCCCAGTTCGTCCTCGACCCTCTGGATCGAAGCCAACGAAGGCATCTGAACGCAGGCAGAAAGAATGATGGCATCAGCGCCGTTGTTCTCCAGCTCGCGCGCTATTTCCGGCAAATTCGCTGGATTGAGACGCCCCACAGCCAAGTTGTCTGGCACCTCCAAGGCAACAGCGTCCAGAACATCAAAACCCTCCGAAGCGATGTAATCTCTCACCATCTGCGTGAGGGGACGCATGTACGGCGTGACCATCGTTACTTTTTTGGCCTTAAGGGCTGTCAGCGTCCGTACAAGTGCACCGGCACTGCTCACTACGCCGGCGGGATGTCCGTTGTTCTCGGCAGCTTGCGCAATGATCTGCTCCGAATGGCGGTGCGCACCGGTCCCCTGGGCCATAACCGCGACCAAACAGGCGTAAGCTATGACTTCAACATCCGCATCGGAAACAGCCTTGGCGCAATCGGCTGCTTTGCCGACCATCGCATCCAACTCCTCGCGCGTGACGTTTTTCATGCCAGCGCGGGCGGAATGGAATGTGTAAAGCTGTCCGGTGGCCTCCGTCTGCCTGCGAAACAGTTCTGGAAGCTCCGTCTCCATCGTCGTATTTGAGCTCGGTACGATCAACCCAATCCGTGTGGGCTGTGAGTCGCGGCCGATACTGCTGGCTGTGGTTTCTGGGACGCGAATATTCATGTTCAAAAGTGTCTCTCCCGTTTTGCAGGTACATCATCCCCGGTCTCCCTACGTGGAAGCCAATGGTCTGGACGGTTTTGGATTGTTTTCGCCGGCAGCATAGAGGCTCAAGGGTTGACCCTGGCTGCAGGTCGAAACCATGCAGCAATGCCGGCACGAGATAAGTTCTTATCTAATTGCTTTGCATGTTTGCCTCTCCCAAGGCTTCGCGCATGCCGACTTGAAATAGTCAGCTCAACGGCTCCTCACGGGGTCTGGATTAATTGCGCTTGAAGGCGATTTCAATTAGATACCCGGACGTTAGTAGGATACCTTGAGGTAACCGCATGAGGCCAAAAAATCTGCTGGGACCCAACTCGGGTTCTTGTCCAACTCGCGTTCTCATCGATCAACTAGCTGACAAGTGGGCCATCCTGGTCATGCTCGCACTCGCCCCTGCCACGATGCGCTTCAATGCACTTCGGCGGGAAGTGGAAGGCATTACGCAAAAAATGCTGGGTCAAACTTTGCGAAAGCTTGAGAGAAATGGCCTGGTGTGTCGTCGCGCTTACCCGACGATGCCGATCACTGTAGAGTACAGTGTTACCGATTTGGGAAGGACACTCCTTCCGGTAATCGAAGAATTAAGAACTTGGTCAATGGCAAATATAAATATGGTCACGTCCGCGCAAAAAACGTTCGACCAAACACTTCAACGATGAATAAGAAGACGTTGTAGACCGCCCGGGTTCCCTGAATATACAGAGAAGATAATCGCTTCACGGTCGCCGCGTTTGAGCGGCTTCAGCACAGCGATTTTGGGCTGGAGCCGATCAACCTTGGCTCCTAGAGCGGAATGCGTTCAAGTTGAACCGGACATTCCGCCCTATCGGTTTTGTTAAAGTCGCATTTGTACGACGCCAGGTCATTTTATTTGGCTGCAAAGCTACCGTGTCAGCCTCTTGTGCGTCATGCGGTGCGGCACGAGCGCTTCCGGTCCCAGCCGCCGCGCCTTGTCCTTCTCGTATTCCTCGAAATTGCCCTCGAACCACTCGACATGGGCGTCGCCTTCGAAAGCGAGCATATGGGTGGCCATGCGATCGAGGAACATGCGGTCGTGGCTTATGATGACAGCACAGCCGGCATAAGCCTCCAGCGCATCCTCAAGTGCACCCAGCGTCTCGGTGTCGAGGTCGTTGGTCGGCTCGTCGAGGAGAAGCACATTGCCTCCGTTCTTCAGCATTTTTGCCAGATGCACGCGGTTGCGCTGGCCGCCCGAAAGGTTGCCGACCTTCTGCTGCTGGTCGCCACCACGGAAATTGAACGACGAACAATAAGCGCGAGAATTCACCTCGTGCTTGCCGAGCTTGATCACCTCAGCGCCGCCGGAGATTTCCTCCCAAACAGTCTTGTTGGGGTCGAGCGCGTCTCGGCTCTGGTCGACATAGCCAAGCTTGACGGTTTCGCCCTTGCGGATCGACCCGGCATCCGGCGTCTCCTGGCCGGTAATCATGCGAAATAGCGTCGTCTTGCCGGCGCCGTTCGGGCCGATCACGCCGACGATACCGCCCGGCGGCAGCTTGAACTCGAGATCCTCGATCAGCACCTCGTCGGCATAGCCCTTGGTCAGGCCCTCGACCTCAATCACCACATTGCCCAGCCGCTCGCTCAGCGGAATGACGATCTGCGTGTCGCTCGGCTTGCGGCCCTGCGCCTGCTCGACCAGATCCTCATAAGCCTTGATGCGCGCCTTGGACTTGGTCTGCCGCGCCTTGGGCGAGGATGCAATCCACTCACGCTCGCGCCAGATCGCCTTCTGGCGGGCGTCGTCCTCGCGGCCCTCCTGGATCAGGCGCTTGGCCTTGGCGTCGAGATACTTGGTGTAGTTGCCTTCATAGGGAATGCCCCTGCCGCGATCGAGCTCGAGGATCCAGCCAGTCACGTTGTCGAGGAAGTAGCGATCGTGGGTAATGATCAGCACCGAGCCCGGATAATCGCGCAGGTGCTTTTCCAGCCACTGGGTCGTCTCGGCGTCGAGATGGTTGGTCGGTTCGTCGAGCAGCAGAAGGTCGGGCTGTTCCAGCAGCAGGCGGCACAACGCCACGCGCCGGCGCTCGCCGCCGGAAAGTTTCGTCACCTCGGAATCGCCCGGTGGACACTGCAGCGCGTCCATGGCCATCTCGACCTGCTGCTCCAGATCCCACAGATTCAGCCGGTCCATTTCATCCTGCAGCTTGGCCGACTCGTCCGCCGTCTCGTCGGAGTAGTTCATCATCAGTTCGTTGTAGCGCTCGACGATGGCGGTCTTCTTCTTGACCCCTTCCATGACGTTCTCGAACACGGTCTTGGCCGGATCGAGTTGCGGCTCCTGTGCCAGGTAGCCGACGGTCGCGCCCTCGGCGAGCCACGCCTCACCCTGAAATTCCTTGTCGAGCCCGGCCATGATGCGCAGGATCGTCGACTTGCCCGAGCCGTTGGGACCAAGGATGCCGATCTTGGCGTCGGGGTAGAAAGAAAGATGGACATTATCGAGCACCTTCTTGGTGCCGTAGGCCTTGGAGAGGCCCGACATGTGATAGATGAACTGGCGTGCCACGCGCGCTTTTCCCGTCAATCGTTGAAGGAGAGTTGCGCGCTATGTAAGCGATGCTTTGAGCAACGGCAATCCGTGTCGAAGCTCGAAACCGCTCCAGGCCTGAACGCATCACGCTTTCATCACAGATTTTCGCCCGCACGGACGGCCGGGAACAGCAATATTTGCTACACCGACACCTTCTGCCTTTCAGCCTCAAACAGCGGCCGCACGCGGTGGCCTGCATTGAACAGGAAGAGCAGCAGGTTCGACCGGTTGACGATCTGTAGTCCAACGATCGCGGCAACGACCGCTAGTGCCGGCAGCATAAAGAAGGTGATCGGAAACAGGTCGGAGCCGTAGTTGCCGAAGAAGCGCCGGAAGACAATGCCGCCAAAATTGAACAGGATGGCGTGGCTGCAGAACAGGAAGAAGGCATAGGGCTCGTACCGGATGAAAGGCCCTGCAAACGGGGACTTGCGGATCAATTCGGTCAGCCGCCAGAAACCCGCCGCCACCGTCACCCGGAGCAACGTATCGAGGGTGAGCCTCAGCGTCTCGTCCATCTCGCCCAGGAGGATGCGCTCGATGCGGATGGTGAGGAATATGGCCACCATGACGACCAGCGCGAGCGTCAGCCAACCGGCCGCACGGTCGACGGCCTGCTCCCCGATGCCGGCGACGCGCAGCCACATGCCGAGCGCGAAGAACAGGATGAGCGACGGCCGCTGCAGGATATAGAGGTCCTCGCCAAACACTGCGAAGAGGACGAGTACGGCAAAGGTGAGCATGGCCGAACGCTTCAGACTCACATGAAGCAGCGGTGCGAACAGGCAGCAGACGAACAGGTCGCGCAGAAACCACAGCGGCACGTCTAGCGGCCATGCGGTCAGCGCGAAGAAGGCATTGGCGACGCCAAGCACAGTGGCATCGGGCATGTCCTGCCATTTGCCGCTCAACAACCCATAAGCGACGAGCAGCATGAACATCAGGAGATTCCAGGCGACCAGCGGCACCACCAGCGTCTTCAGTTTGGAGACGACCAGCGGTTGCGAGCCAGCCTTAAGCAGGCTGGATACAACGAAATAACCGGAAACGATGGAGAGCAGCGAAACCGAGCTCAGGCCCACAATGCGCGTGAGGATGAAATAGACGATGTCGAAGAAGCCGGTGTCCCGATCATAGACGTTTTCGGCTATGCCTGGCTGTATATGCACGAAGGTCATGAAGACGATGCACAGCGTCCGGGCAATCTTGATGCGCTCGGAAACTGCTGGTGGTACGGCGGCCAAAACTTTGGGTTTCGGCCCTGCTGGGAGGTGAATGGTCAAGATCGTCCCCGATTATCTGGCGCAGGCACCCGGGAGAGCGCGGGCGACTGGAATTTCATGATCATTGCCGCACTGGAGGCGTGCCGCGACCAACGCTTTTAGGACGCCTTCTAGGGACCGGCGACGACGCAAGTGTGATTTTGAGGGAATTGGCTGTTCAAGAAATGCAACCCAGAGTAACACCTTGGGTCAAGGGAACACCCTGTCCGTTGGAAACCATGGGATCGGGCATCACGGTTCTGGCGATATCACGCCGACTTGACGCTTTGCTCGTGCTGGCCAAGACTGCGCGCCGCAGGGGGAAAATCATGCCATTCGACAGCCAGCCCGCGCATCCGTCGCCAACCGGAGCGTCACTCAACCTTTACACGCGTCGGGCCAAGGGAACGGCCCGCGGCGTCGTCCAGATCAATCACGGCCTTGCCGAACATGCCGCCCGCTACGCCCGCTTTGCCGACGCGCTGGCAGCCGAAGGTTTTCATACCTACGCCCACGATCATCGCGGCCACGGATACACCAAAGCGCCGGATGCGCCGCAGGGCATGTTCGGCATGACCGAAGGCGCCGCCAAGGTGGTCGCCGACATCGACGCTCTGCATGATCTGATCGCTCATGAAAACCCCGGCCTGCCGGTCATTGCCTTTGGCCACTCCATGGGCGGCATCATCACCTTGAACTACGTTTTCAAGCATTCCGCGCGCATTCATGGCGCTGCGATCTGGAACGCCAATTTTTCCGCCGGCCTGCTCGGCCGCCTCGCTCAATGCATCCTCGCCTGGGAGAAATTCCGCCTCGGCTCCGACGTACCGTCACGCGTGCTGCCGAAACTCACCTTCCAGGATTGGGCCAAAAAAATCCCGAACCGCCGCACCGACTTCGACTGGCTGTCGCACGATACTGCGGAGGTCGACAAATACGTGGCCGACCCTTTGTGCGGCTGGGACGCCTCGGTATCGCTGTGGCGCGATCTGTTCGGCGTCATCTTCGCCGGCGCCGACGATGGCAATTTCTCTTCGGTGCGCAAGGACCTGCCGGTCAACCTTGCCGGCGGCGCCGACGACCCATCGACCTTCGGCGGCAAAGCGATCGAGGAGCTTGCCGCCCGCATGCACCGTGCGGGTTTTTCGAATCTGGTTTCAAAGGTTTACCCACAAACCCGTCACGAATCCCTCAACGAGTTGAACCGCGATGCGGTCACTGCCGATTTCATCGCCTGGGCCAAGAGCATTACTGCCGCATGATCCGCGCCAAACCGCTGGTCTCATTCAAGCCGCGTGACAGCGCCATGCGGTATTTGCTACGCACGGCCGCTGTCTCGAATACTGTGGTGTGAAATGGCCGAACCTCCGCTGAAGGGCATCCGCGTTATCGAACTGGCTCGCATTCTGGCTGGCCCCTGGGCTGGCCAACTGCTCGCCGACCTTGGCGCCGACGTCATCAAGGTCGAGAACCCCGACGGCGGCGACGACACTCGCAAATGGGGACCGCCCTTCGTGGAGGGGCGAGACGGAGAGAACCTTTCGGCCGCCTACTATCATTCCTGCAATCGCGGGAAGCGCTCTGTGGCGCTCGATTTTTCGACATCCGAGGGCGCCGCGACCGTGCGTAAGCTGGTCGCCACCGCCGACGTGCTGATCGAGAATTTCAAGCTCGGGGGGCTGAAAAAATACGGTCTCGACTACGAGACGCTGCACAAGATCAATCCGCGCCTCGTCTATTGTTCGATCACCGGTTTCGGACAGGACGGCCCTTATGCGCCGCGGCCCGGCTACGATTTCATCATTCAGGGCATGGCCGGCATGATGTCGATCACCGGGGCCGCCGGTGGCGAACCGCAGAAGGCCGGCGTCGCGATCTCCGACATTTTCACCGGGCTCTATTCGGTCATCGCCATCCAAGCCGCATTGCGGCATGCGGAGACGACCGGCCAGGGCCAGTATATCGACATGGCGCTGTTCGACACACAGATCTCGGTGCTCGGCAATCAGAACCTCAACTATCTCGTCTCGGGAAAATCGCCGGTGCAGATGGGCAACGCTCATATGAACATTGCGCCTTACGAGGTGGTGCCGGTTCGCGATGGACACATCATCCTGGCGGTCGGCAATGACGGCCAGTTCCAGCGGTTCTGCCATGTCATCGACCTGAACGACCTTCCCGGCGACCCGGATTTCGCCACCAATGCGGCGCGTGTCGGCAATCGCGCCAAATTGCGCGCGGCAATCGTCGAGCGGCTGGCAAACTATGACAAGGCACCACTTCTAGCCAAACTGGAAACCGCCGGCGTGCCGGCCAGCCCCATCAACACGATCGGCGAGATGTTCGCCGACCCACAGGCGATCGCGCGCGGCATGCGCCTCGATCTCGATGACGGCCACGGCAACAAGCTGCCTTCCGTGCGAGCGCCGATGCTGATGTCTGAGACGCCGCCAGCCTATAACCGACCTTCGCCGCGGCTCGGCGAACATACGGACGAAATTCTAGCGGAACTGGAGAGACAGGGCGAATGAAGACCGGTGGAAAACTGATCGTCGAAGCGCTCGAGGCGAATGGCGTCGACCGCATCTACTGCGTGCCGGGGGAATCCTATCTCGCCGTTCTCGATGCACTGCACGATTCCAACCGTATCAGCACCGTCGTCTGCCGCCAGGAAGGCGGCGCGGCGATGATGGCCGATTGCCACGGCCGCCTGACTGGCAAGCCCGGCATTTGCTTCGTCACCCGTGGTCCCGGCGCTACCAACGCATCGGCCGGCATCCACATCGCGATGCAGGATTCCACGCCCCTGATCATGTTTATCGGCCAGATCGCCGGCCATGCGCGCGAGCGTGAAGCCTTCCAGGAAGTGAACTACAAGCGCTTCTTCGGCGATATCGCGAAGTGGGTGGTGGAGATCGATGACGCCTCGCGCATTCCAGAACTGGTCACCCGCGCTTTCGCCGTCGCCACCTCCGGCCGCCCCGGCCCGGTCGTCGTCTCGCTGCCTGAAGACATGCTGACCTCGCTGGCAGAAGCGCCCGACGCGCTGCCCTATACGCCGGTCGAAACCTCTCCGGGCGAAGCGGAAATGCACAAGCTTGCAGAGCTTCTCGGCAACGCCAGGCGGCCTTTCGTCATTCTCGGCGGCTCGCGCTGGAGCGCTGCGGCGAAGTCACGGTTGGAAAGCATCGCGGAGACCTGGGCGCTACCTGTCGGCGTTTCGTTCCGCCGCCAGATGCTGTTCGATCACCTGCATCCCTGTTACGCCGGCGATGTCGGCATCGGTCCCAATCCCAAACTCGCCGCCTACATCAAGCAGGCCGACCTTGTGCTGCTGGTTGGCGGCCGTTTCGGCGAGATGCCGTCTTCGGACTATACCTTGCTGAAGAGCCCCTACCCGGACCAAACGCTGGTGCATGTGCATGCCGACGCCAATGAACTTGGCCGTGTGTATCGACCTGCGCTCGCAATCAATGCCTCGCCGGAAGCATTTACCGCTGCCTTCGCCAGGCTGAAGCCAACAGCAACGCCGGTATGGGCCGACGAGACCGAGCGGCTGCACGGCTTTTACCGCGCATGGTCGACGCCGCCGGAGACCGGCCCCGGCGCGGTGCAGATGGGGCCGATCATGGCCCACCTGGAAAAAGTGTTGCCTGACGACGCCATCATGACCAACGGCGCCGGCAATTACGCCACATGGCTGCATCGCTTCCATCGTTTTCGCCGCTTCGCCACGCAGGCAGCGCCAACGTCCGGCTCAATGGGCTACGGCACGCCGGGCGCAGTCGCTGCCAAGGGGCTGTTTCCCGAGCGCGAGGTGATCGCGTTCGCCGGCGACGGCTGCTTCATGATGAACGGACAGGAATTCGCCACGGCGGTGCAGTACGACCTGCCGATCATTGTGATTGTCGTCAACAACGGCATCTACGGCACTATCCGCATGCACCAGGAGCGGGATTACCCCGGCCGTGTTTCGGGAACCGATCTGAAAAATCCGGACTTCGCCGCCCTCGCCCGCGCCTATGGCGGCCATGGTGAGACCGTGGAAACAACGGACGATTTCGCGCCGGCCTTCGAGCGGGCGCGCACCAGCCGCAAGCCATCGATCATCGAGATCAAGCTTGATCCCGAGGCGATCACGCCGACACGCACCCTGACCGATATCAGGGAGAAGAAGTGAGTTTCTGGCCCAGTTGTCCATGACCCCGGCCCTCGACCAGTTCATCTCTCGCCTGCATAAGCGGGGGCGGTTGCGTGTCTGGTCCCTTGTGATCACCATTTTTGGCGACGCGATCGTGCCGCGCGGTGGCCAGGTTCCGCTGACCGTCCTGCAAGAGATAATGGCGCGGCTACGGGTTGAGCCAGGTGCTTTGCGCACCGCGCTATCGCGGCTTGCCGCGGACCAGTGGGTGGTCCGCGAAAAGGATGGCCGCAACAGCCTCTACGCACTCGACATTCACGGCCACCGTGCTTTCGATCTGGCCACCCGCCGCATCTATGCGGCCGGTCCGCCGTCTTGGGACGGCACTTGGACTGTTGCCGTTTCACCGCCCGGCAACGGCAAGGTAGGTGACCGCGCGGCAGCGCTTGCTAATGCGGGTTTCGTGGAGGCCGGCGACGGCACCTGGCTGCGCCCGGAAACGGCGCAATCGCCAGAGGCAGGAGCCACGCTGGCAGGAATGCTGGTGTTCCGGCAACAGCCGCTGCAGACGCCAGCGGCAGCCGCCAGTTTCTGGAGGCTGGAAGAAACCGCACACGCCTACGAAACCTTCAGCGCAGCTATTGCGCCACTTGCCAACGCCATGGAAAAGGGCCACATCACGCCGCTTGAAGCGATCGTCTCCCGCATCCTGCTCATCCACGACTGGCGCCGCATCGTGCTGCACGATCCGGGACTCCCGGCTGCGCTTCTTCCCAGCGACTGGCCAGGCGACAGCGCCCGGCAAACCGCGTGTGACCTATACACCAGGCTTGCCGAACCGAGCGAACAATGGCTGGACGAAGCCGGCTTGCCGCCGCTCCTCGATCCACAAAAGTTCGCCGGCCGGTTCGGGGCCTAGCACGAACTGGACTGACCTCCGCGAGAGGCCTGCTACGAAAGCCTTGCTCTTCTGCTCGGCCTAAAAGTTGAGTACTCTACACCGGAATCCGTCGATCAACGATGCAGGCGCTGCGTCGTTGGTAAGGAGAAGGAGAAAGCCATGCGCGCTTCACTCATCGTGGCGATGACGGTGTTGGTGCTCGCCGCCGGCTGCAAGACGATGACGCCCCAGGAACGCCGCGCCGCCGACGAAGCGACCTGCAAATCCTACGGTTTCCGGAAAGGCAGCGATGCCTTCGCATCCTGCCTGCTGCAGCTCGACCTCGACCGCCGCGCCACGCGACGCGCCGCACTTTATTCCGACCCGTTCTACGATCAGCCGTGGGTCATCTACCCACCTGTCGTCGTGAGACCTTGAGAAGCCGGGATCAGTCCTCGAGATAGCTGAACGCCATCGTCGCCGAGACAGCGACACGCGGATCCTCCTGGGCGCGCATCTCGGCCCGCGTGAACGCCATGCGTTTGCCATTGGATAGCACATCGACGCGGATCCGTATCTCGCCTGGAGGCAGAGGTCGGATGAAATGCGTGGTCAGGTCGACCGTCGTGCAGACACGGAAGCGTCCGTTTAGGGCCGACAGCGTCACCACCGATGCTGTGTCGGCAGCCGCAGCGGTCGCCTGCCCACAGACCACACCCCCGACATGCACCAGTTTTCGGTTTTCAGGCAGATGGAAATCGCCACCCGTCGCGTCAAACGCTACCGGCTTCAGCCCGAGATCGACGATCCATGGCGCAAAAATCCGACCGATCAGGTCCTCTGCTTCCTTCACCCCGAATTCCGCCATGCTGCCCTCGCTCTTGCGTTACAAAAACCTGTAATGTTAAGTTTTTTTGTTACCTATTAAAACGGCTCAAGCAAGCCATCCAGCCACGGAAGGGATCGGATATACAGCCAGGTCGACCCGCGCAACGTTGATGGCATATCCTGTGTGGCCGGCGAAATGATTGACGAGATCGCCGTCGCGCTGAAATCGCTGGGATCGACAAGGAAAGAATCCGCTGATGGGGAGATCGAGGCTGGGGTCACGTTGGCTTGCCAGTAGAGGCCGATCAGCGGAAAACTGCTGCTGGATTTCGACACTACATAGAGGGAACGATGACCGAGGAAGAAATCGCGCGGAGAAGCGCTGACGCAATGTGGGCGCGCGACGATGCTTCGAAATGGTTGGGCGCAAATCTCGATTTCGTCGGTCCCGGAACCGCATCGGTGTCGATGACGGTGGAAAAGCACCATACCAATGGCCACGATATCTGCCATGGCGGGTTCATCTTCACCCTTGCGGACTCGGCCTTCGCCTTCGCCTGCAACTCCTACAACCAGATCGCGGTGGCACAGCACAACACGATCAGTTTCATCGCGCCGGGTGCGCTCGGCGACCGGCTGACGGCCGATGCGCGCGAAATCTCGCGTACAGGACGCTCGGGGCTCTATGATGTGCGGGTGACCAACCAGGATGGCCGCCTGATCGCCGAATTCAGAGGTGCCTCGCGCGTCATCAAGGGCGTCCATTTCGAAGACGCCGCCACGGGAGGATAACATGAGGGATCTGGCGCCTGCCAAAAAAGATCTCGACCCGATCGAGATCGCCTCACGCGACGAGATCGCGGCTCTGCAATTGTCGCGGCTGAAATGGTCGCTCGGTCATGCCTATGCGAACGTTCCGCACTACAAGAAGAGTTTCGACAAGGCCGACATCCATCCCGGCGATCTGAAAAGCCTCTCCGATCTGAAAAACTTCCCGTTCACGGTGAAATCCGACCTGCGCGACAACTATCCGTTTGGCATGTTTGCGGTTCCCCGCGAAAAGGTCGCCCGCATCCATGCGTCGTCCGGCACCACCGGCAAACCCACTGTCGTTGGCTACACCAAGCATGATCTCGACGTCTGGGCCGATTGCATGGCGCGTTCGATGCGCGCCGCAGGCACGCGGCCCGGCGACATCGTCCATGTCGCATACGGCTACGGCCTCTTCACCGGCGGGCTTGGCGCCCATTACGGCGCCGAGCGGCTTGGCTGCACCGTGGTGCCGGTATCGGGAGGCATGACCACTCGGCAAGTCACGTTGATCGAGGACTTCAAGGCGACCACCATCATGGTGACGCCGTCCTATATGCTGTCGATCCTCGACGAATACCGCGCTCAGGGGCTCGACCCGCGCGAAAGCCCGCTGCAGGTCGGTATTTTCGGCGCGGAGCCCTGGACTAACGCCATGCGCGCCGAGATCGAGCAGGCCTTCGACATGCACGCCGTCGACATTTACGGCCTGTCGGAGGTGATAGGGCCGGGCGTCGCCAACGAATGTGTAGAGACAAAGGACGGTCTGCATATCTGGGAGGATCATTTCTATCCCGAGATCATCAACCCGCAGACAGGAGAACCAGTGGCCGACGGCGAGATGGGCGAACTGGTGTTCACCTCGCTTTCCAAGGAAGCGTTTCCGATCGTTCGCTACCGCACCCGCGACCTGACCCGGCTGCTGCCCGGCACGGCGCGCTCCATGCGACGTATGGAAAAGATCACCGGGCGTTCCGACGACATGATGATCCTGCGCGGCGTCAACGTCTTCCCGACGCAGATTGAAGAGCAGATCCTGAAGGTGAAAAGCCTGGCGCCGCATTTCCAGATCGAGCTGTGGCGCGACGGCAGGCTGGACTGCATGACCGTTCATGTGGAAGCCGCTCCCGGCCAAGCTTCCGGCGACCAGCGCAAGGCAGCGGCGAGCGCCTTGCAGGAACGCATCAAGGAGGTCGTCGGCGTGACAGTGATCGTCGATGTGACCGAGCCCGAAAAGGTTGCGCGCAGCCAGGGCAAGGCGCAGCGCATCGTCGACAACCGGCCCAAGGCCTGATGAGCGCGTCAGCCGAACGCGCGCGGGATTTCGAAATCACCGCCCTGCCCGTTGGTTTTGCCGATGATCCGTTTCCAGTCTACCGCGCACTGCTGGAGCACGCACCGCTGAAGCATTTTGCCGACGGTTCGGTGATGCTGTCGCGCTGGGCTGACCTCGATCGGGTCTATCGGGACACAAAAACCTTCTCTTCGGACAAGAAGGTCGAGTTCCTGCCGAAATTCGGCCGTTCGCCGCTCTACGAACACCACACGACCAGCCTCGTCTTCAATGATCCGCCGTTGCACACGCGGGTGCGCAAGATCATGGTCGGCGCAATGACACCTCGCGCGCTGGCCGCCATGGAACCCGGCCTGGTCCATCTGGTCGACCGCCTGCTCGACCAGATGGCGGAGAAGAAGAACGTCGACCTGATCGAGGATTTCGCTTCGGCGATACCTGTCGAGGTGATCGGCAATCTGTTCGACATGCCGCATGAAGAGCGCGGGCCGCTGCGCGACTGGTCACTGGCGATCCTCGGCGCCTTGGAGCCGGTGCTTTCGCCCGAACAGCAGGAGCGCGGGAACCGCGCCGTCACCGCCTTCAAGACCTATCTGGGCGAACTAGCGCAAAAGCGCCGGAAGAAGCCCGGCGACCCGCAGACCGACGTCTTGACTCGGCTGATCAACGGCAATGAGGGTGAATTGCTGACCGAGACGGAGCTGCTGCAGAACTGCATCTTCATCCTCAATGCGGGTCACGAAACCACCACCAACCTGATCGGCAATGCGCTGTTCGAGCTGGCTGAGTGGCCAGGGGAAAGGCGACGATTGCTGGAACAGCCAGAATTGATCGATACAGCCGTCGACGAATTCCTGCGCTTCCAGAGCCCGAATCAGCTCGGCAACCGCATGACCGCCGAGCCAGCCGAATTTCATGGCGAGACAATACCGGCGGGGACGCGCATCCATCTCTGCATCGGCGCCGCCAACCGCGATCCGCGCCACTTCAACGATCCCGACCGCCTCGACATCGCTCGAAAGCCCAACAAGCATCTTGCCTTCGCCGGCGGACCGCATCTTTGCGTCGGCTTTTCGCTTGCACGCATGGAAGGCCGCATCGCTGTGTCGCGCTTCCTCAATCGCTTTCCCGGCTATGCGTTGGCCGGCGAACCGAAACGTACCGGGCGCGTGCGCTTCCGCGGATTTGCGTCGCTGCCGGCGGCCATGGTCTGACTGAGGTTTTGAAATGAAAAAGGGCGGTCACCCGCCCTCTTCGACGTCCGAATGCAAAACGCTTATTTGATCGCCTTGTCGGTGATCGCCGAAGTCCAGGCGCCTGACGGCTCCTTGGTGATGATCTTCTGCGCGAGCAAGGCCGCCGCAGTACGGTCATAGGCCGCCTCGATCAGCTTGCCATCGGCATTGTCGATCAGCTTGGCCACCTCGCCCATCATGCGCTTCTGGTGGTTTTCGTCCTGGCCGCCGTTCTCGACGACGATGTCAGCCGCCTCGTCCGGGTTTTCCGTTGCGTACTTCCAGCCCTTCATCGAGGCGCGCACGAACCGCACCATCTTATCCTCGAAGGCCGGGTCCTTCAGCTTGTCTTCCATCGCATAGAGGCCGTCCTCCAGGAGATCGACGCCCATCGCGGAGTAGTTGAAGACGATCAGGTCTTCCGGCTTGTAGCCGGCATCGATCAGCTGCCAGTATTCGTTGTAGGTCATGACCGAAATGCAGTCGGCCTGCTTCTGGATCAGCGGCTGCACGTCGAAGCTCTGCTTCAGTACCGTCACGCCATCTGCCCCGCCTTCGGTCGGCAGGCCGAGCTTGTTCATCCAGGCGTAGAACGGGTATTCGTTACCGAAGAACCAGACACCGAGCGTCTTGCCTTTGAAGTCGGCTTCGGTCTTCACCGGGCCGTCCTTCGGGCAGACCAGTTCCATGCCGGCCTTCTTGAAGGGCTGGGCGATGTTGACGAGGTTGACGCCCTTGTCGCGCGCGGCGAGCGCACCGCCCATCCAGTCGACGATCACGTCGGCGCCGCCGCCGGCGATCACCTGCTCGGGCGCGATGTCCGGGCCGCCCGGCTTGATCGTCACGTCGAGGTTTTCCTCGGTGTAGAAGCCCTTGTCCTTGGCGACGTAGTAGCCGGCGAACTGCGCCTGCGTCACCCACTTCAATTGCAAAGCGACAGCGTCCGCCGCGAGAGCTTGAAAGGCGGTGAGCGACAATGCTCCCGCCAGCATTCCAATCATTGTTTTTTTCATTGCCTAACCCTCTGGATTTTACGCCCGCCCACCACGGACGGACGGATGCCAAAACGTGGCCGCTCTTTCGACAAGAGCGATCACGCCATAGAAGACCGAACCCGCAAGTGCTGCAACTGCGATTTCGGCCCAGACCATGTCGATGTTCATCCGCCCCACCTCCGTTGAGATGCGGAAGCCCATGCCGACAACTGGGGTGCCGAAGAACTCGGCAACGATGGCGCCGATCAGCGCTAACGTCGAGTTGATCTTCAGCGCATTGAAAATGAAGGGGGCAGCTGCCGGAAGCCGGAGCTTCAGCAGTGTCTGCCAATAGTTCGACGCATAGGTGCGCATCAGGTCGCGCTCCATGTGGCCGGAGGCCTGGAGCCCGGCCACGGTGTTCACCAGCATCGGGAAGAAGGTCATGATGACGACGACTGCCGCCTTCGACTCCCAGCCGAAGCCGAACCACATCACCATGATGGGCGCGACGCCAATGATCGGAAGCGCGGAAACCATGTTGCCGATCGGTAGCAGCCCCTTGCGCAGGAAGGAGATGCGATCGGCGAGGATGGCGGTGACGAAGCCTGCACCGCAGCCCAGGACGTAGCCGGCGATCACCGCCTTGAAGATGGTCTGGTTGACGTCGGCGGCAAGCACCGGCAGCGAATTGGCGATGCGGGCGCCGATGGCACTGGGCGGCGGCAAGAGGATGAAGGGAATGCCCGCGCCGCGCGTGACGGCTTCCCAGATGATCAGGATCCAGGCGCCGAAGATCGCCGGGATCAGAAGCCTGAGTGCCGTTTTGGCAGTGCGGTTCGCCGGCCTGAGCGAAGAAAGAAGCGTCACGCAGCGCCAGGCAAGCAGCCAGCAGGCGGCGAGCAGAAGGAAGAACGCCGCGCGGGCCGATCCGTTCTTCCCGGCGATTTCCGACATCAGCATGAAAACCGCCAGATGCGCCGCCACGAAGAGGAAGCACGCACGCACGCCGGCGGCCAAACGCGATCCGTCGAAGACGATGGCACAAAACAGCAAGGCGGCGATGGTTGCCGCTATGAGGAGCGACGGCGCCGGGGCATCGGCACCGGCTTCGACGATGGGCAGCGTGAACAGCGCACCGATGAGCAGCACGGCGGCGGCAATTGCCTGCCAGGAAAATTTGAACCCGCTCATGCCGGCCGCGCCCCCATGCTGCGGTCGACGATGCGGCCGGCGAACCCGACCAGTCCGACCAGCAGAAGCGCCACCACGGACCCCGCCACAAGGGCCGCCCACATGTCGATGGTGTTGGAGAAATAAGACGCGTTGAGCAGCTTGGCCCCAATGCCGGCGACAGCGCCTGTCGGCAGTTCGCCGACGATGGCGCCGACAAGGCTGGCCGCGATCGCCACCTTCATCGAAGCGAACAGAAACGGCACCGAAGCGGGTACGCGCAGTTTCCAGAAGGTCTGCCAGGCACTGGCATTGTAGGTGTGCATCAGGTCGAGATGCATGATCTCTGGCGAGCGCAGCCCTTTCACCATGCCGACCGCCACCGGGAAGAACGACAGATAGGTCGAGATCAGCGCTTTCGGCAGAAGCCCGGTGATGCCGATCGCCGCGAGCACAACGATGATCATCGGCGCGATGGCAAGGATGGGAATCGTCTGCGAGGCGATGATCCACGGCATCAGGCTGCGGTCGAGCGCCAGTACGTGCACGATGCCGACGGCAATCAGGATGCCGAGCGCAGTGCCGAAGGCGAAACCCATCATGGTCGAGGCCAGAGTAATGCCTGCATGGTAGACCAGGCTGCGGTTGCTGGTGATTTTTCTAAGAAACGTGTTTTCGAAGACGTTCTCAGCCACCTGATGTGGCGCCGGCACGATAGGCTTCGGCTGCGACAGCGTCTTGCCGATGAACTCGATGGTGCCCGAGGTGACATTGCCGCGCCGGTCGAGATCGCGCTGGAACGGCGCGTTCATGAAGACCGCCAGAACATACCAGGCCACCACGATGCCGAGCAGGATGGTTGTGACGGGGATGATTTTGGCGCGGAGCGAGTCCATCAGGCCGCGCCTTGCGATTGGCGACCTCCTCTCCCCACCGGGGAGAGAGCGGCCGGAGCGGAAGTTGCCAAATTCTGCTTCGCCTCAGTCGTCATAGCTGTGCCCTGCCCTGAGCCCGTCACGCACGCGGGCGGCGATCGCCAGAAATTCCGGCGTTTCGCGAATGTCGAGCGGACGTTCCTTCGGCAGTGTCGATTCAATCACGTCGGTAACCCGGCCCGGCCGTGGCGACATCACGATGATGCGCGTCGAGAGATAGACGGCTTCCGGAATGGAGTGGGTGACAAAGCAGATCGTCTTGTTGGTGCGCTCCCAAAGCTCGAGAAGTTGCTGGTTGAGGTGATCGCGCACAATCTCGTCGAGCGCCCCGAACGGCTCGTCCATCAAGAGGAGATCGGCGTCGAAGGCCAGTGCCCGGGCGATCGACGCGCGCTGCTGCATGCCGCCGGAAAGCTGCCAGGGATATTTCTTCTCGAAGCCGGTCAGGTTGACCAGGTCGAGGGTGCGCCGGATGCGCTCTGCCTGTTCCGCGTTCGGCATGCCGATGATTTCGAGCGGCAGAGCGACGTTGCGTTCGATGGTGCGCCACGGATACAGCGCCGCGGCTTGAAAGACATATCCGTACGCGCGTTTCATCCGCGCTTGCTCGGGCGTCATGCCATTGACGGAAATTGTCCCGGCTGTTGCCTTTTCGAGGTCGGCGATGACGCGCAGAAACGTCGTCTTGCCGCAGCCGGACGGGCCGATGAACGACACGAACTCGCCCTTGCTTATAGTCAGGTCGACATCGGACAGCGCCTGCACCGGGCCGTCATTGGTCTGGAAGGTAAGTCCGAGCTTGCTTGCCGAAACGACGGCTGGCGATGCTTCCCTCATCGGCAACCGCCGAAAGTGTCGGCCTCAATCGGCCGAAATCCATTTGCTTTTGCTCTTCGGTTGATTTCCACTTGCCTTGCCCACTCCATCGTCATGCGGAGCCCCCGGATGACTCAGTCATCGAAGCCCACCTGTCATCTCATTCGACCCGGCACTACCTATGAAGGCAAGCAGGGGCTGAGTTATTTTGCAGGCATCGCCGCCGAAACGGTCGGATCGTCTGGCATCTGCATGCATCTTCTCGCCATGCCGCCCGGCGCCCGTGCCAAGGCGCATCTGCATGAGAACCACGAGACCGCCATCTATGTGCTGAGCGGCGAGGTCCATACATGGTATGGCGACCGGCTTGAAGAGCACATCGTCGCCAGGGCCGGCGATCTGTTCTACATTCCCGCCGGTGTGCCGCACCTTCCGGCCAACCTCAGCGGCAGCCCCGCTTCCGCAGTCATCGCCCGCACCGATCCCAACGAGCAGGAGAGCGTGGTGCTGCTGCCCCACCTCGATACCCTCGTGCCGGCTTGAAGCGGTGACCCCGCACTTGCGCATCAGCTGAAGTTCGCGTTGCACTCCGATCATAAATTGTCGCTCACACGCCCGTCGCCGGTATTCCTGTCCGCTCGACCTTGCGCGGCGCGGTGATTTCCTTCCACGTCGACAGCGCGCGGTTGACCGCCGCATGCGGTTCGCGCCCCACGAACTCGCCATGGCCAGGCTTTGCCTCCACTTTGCCGTCGTTCACCGCGATCTCGCCACGGGTGAACACAAAACGCGGCAAGCCGGTCACCTCGACGCCCTCGAAGACGTTGTAGTCGATCACCGACTGCTGGTTGCCGGCCGAGATGGTCTTCTTCTTCTTCGGATCCCAGACGATGATATCGGCATCGGCGCCTTCGACGATAGCGCCCTTCTTCGGGTACATGTTGAGGATCTTCGCGATGTTGGTGGAGGTGACCGCGACGAACTCATTCATCGTCAGGCGGCCGGTGTTGACGCCCTTGGTCCACAGAACCGGCATGCGGTCTTCGAGGCCTCCGGTTCCGTTGGGGATCTTGGTGAAGTCGCCGACGCCGTTGCGCTTCTGCTTGGTTGTGAAAGAACAATGGTCGGTCGCCACCACCTGCAGCGAGCCTGCCTGCAAACCTGCCCACAGCGAATCCTGATGGAGTTTGTTACGGAAGGGTGGGCTCATCACGCGGCGCGCCGCGTGATCCCAATCCTTGTTGAAATATTCGGTCTCGTCGAGCACCAGATGCTGGATCAGCGGCTCGCCATAGACGCGCATGCCCTTCTGCCGCGCCCGGCGGATCGCCTCATGCGCCTGCTCGCAGGAGGTGTGCACGACATAGAGTGGGCTGCCGGCCATATCGGCGATCATGATGGCGCGGTTGGTCGCCTCGCCTTCGACTTCCGGCGGGCGCGAATACGCATGCGCTTCCGGTCCGTTGTTGCCGGCGGCAAGCAGCTTGGCCGATAGCTGGGCGACCACGTCGCCATTCTCGGCGTGGACGAGCGGCAGCGCACCGAGTTCGGCGCAGCGCTGGAACGACGAATACATCTCGTCGTCGTCGACCATCAGCGCGCCCTTGTAGGCCATGAAATGCTTGAAGGAGGTAATGCCCTTGTCGACGACCTCAGCCATCTCGTTGAACACCTGCTCGCCCCACCAGGTGATGGCCATGTGGAACGAATAGTCGGAGCAGGCCTTCGAGGTCTTGTTGTGCCACATCTGCAGCGCTTCGAGCAGCGATTGCTGCGGCGCTGGCAGGCAGAAATCGACCACCATCGTGGTGCCACCGGAAAGGGCTGCCCGCGTGCCGCTTTCAAAATCGTCAGCCGAGTAGGTGCCCATGAACGGCATTTCGAGATGGGTGTGCGGGTCGATGCCGCCCGGCATCACATAACAGCCGGTCGCGTCGAACTCGTGGTCGGCATGCAAGTCGGAGCCGATGGCTACGATCTTGCCATGCTGGAACAGCACGTCGGCTTTCCAAGTGCGATCGGCGGTGACGATGGTTCCGTTCTTGATGACTTTGGTCATGGTCTTCTAGCCTCTCAGGATCGTCTCGAGCGCCATTTGCGCAAGTCTTTCATCAGTGCGTCAAGGGTGCCGAACACGGGCACGGCGATCGTCAGTGCCGCAGGCTTCAATTCGCGCGTCGGCACACAATCGGCGGCTACCTTCCGCTGATGCTCCTCGCCGACCCAGATACGGGAAAATTCGAGCAATTCGGCGACAACATCCTCGCGCAGATTGCTGATCCGTTGATGGTTCATGCGGAAAATCGACAGCGCGGCAAGGATAGCTGTGATGGCCGCCACAAACAGGATGATCAATAGATAGTTCTTGTTGCCGGCATAGTTGCCGCTCGCCTGGGCATAAATCCATACTGCGAACGAAAACAGCACGAAGGTCTTGGATATCCTGAAGGTCGCAAGCGGTCCCTGCACCTTGTCGCGTGTCTTCTCGTCGCTGTCGATTTCGATTTGCCTCAGCTTCTTCGAGAATTCGTAGAGCCGCTGGTTCTCGTCTTCCGTATGGCGTTTGCCCCGCGCTTCCCGCAGCGTCTGGAACCCTTTCCAGGTGATGTCGTCGATGGCTGACCAGCCCGACAGCGGAACGATCGCCGGCGGCAGATAGAAGCCGACACTCGCGAACGCCACGTAGATCAGATGAATGGTCGTCATGAAGATGAAGAGAATGAGCAGCAGCGCAAAATCCGACACGCCGAGAATGTCGAATATGTTCTGGTAGTTCTGCACCACCTGGTTGAGCAGGTCGACGCTCGGCAGGATGCCCTCCGACGCATTGCCGAGCGGCACGAAACCCGACAGCACGTAGAACACGATGCCGGAAACCAGGAGCCTGGACGTGATGAAGTTCGAGAACCGGATGACGCCTTGCAGGAAGAGCTCGACGTCCATCCGCGCGCCTCAGGCTTTTTCGCAGATGTTCTGCGCAGCGATCGCGCATGGCGACCGCCGGCCGGGCATATTGCAGCTCGGCCCGGCGCTCTCGCCGGATTTCACTATTCTCCACACTTCGTTCCCCTTTGTTTTCCCGCGATTTTTGGCATCGCGTTAGAAAAATCCTGCTGGCGTTGTTCTACTCCACGATCACCGCCGTCTCGACCACTGCATGGAAGAGCACGTCGCAGCCGGCGGCGGCCCATTCCTTGGAGATCTCTTCCGCCTCGTTGTGCGACAGACCGTCGACGCAAGGACACATAACCATCGCGGTCGGCGCCACACGGTTGATCCAGCAAGCGTCATGGCCGGCGCCGGAAACGATGTTGCGATGCGAATAGCCGAGGCGTACAGCAGCGTCGCGGATCGCCTTCACGCAATCCTTGTCGAAGGTGACCGGATCGAAATGGCCGACCTGCTCGACCTCGAACTTGATGTCCAGCGCCTCGCAGATCAGTTCGATGCCGGCGCGGATGCGCTCGTCCATCTCATCCAGCACGTCCTTGTTGGGCGAGCGGATGTCGATCGTGAAGACAGTACGTCCGGCGATGATGTTGCGCGAGTTCGGATAGACCTCCATATGGCCGATCGCGCCGACGGCGTCCGGCTGGTAGTCCATCGCCACTTCATGCACCAGTTCGGTGATCCGCGCCATGCCGAGCCCGGCATTGCGGCGCTTCGGCATCGGGGTAGAACCGGTGTGGCTTTCCTTGCCGGTCAGCGTGACCTGCAGCCACTTCAGGCCCTGGCCATGGGTAACCACGCCAATGTCGATGTCCTCGTCCTCAAGGATCGGCCCCTGCTCGATGTGCAATTCGAAGAAGGCCTTCATCTTGCGGGCGCCGACCTCTTCGTCGCCCTTCCAGCCAATGCGTTCCAGCTCGTCACCGAACTTCTTGCCCTTGGCGTCGACCCGCTCGTAAGCCCAGTCCTGCTTGTGGACGCCGGCGAAGACGCCGGAGGCCAGCATCGCCGGTGCGTAGCGCGTGCCTTCCTCGTTGGTCCAGTTGGTGACCACGATGGGGTGCTTCGTCCTGATGCCGAGATCGTTGAGCGAGCGGATCACCTCCAGCCCGCCGAGTACACCGAGCACACCGTCATACTTGCCGCCGGTCGGTTGGGTGTCCAGATGCGAGCCGACATAGACCGGCAGTGCCTCGGGGTCGGTGCCTTCACGCCGCGCGAACATGGTGCCCATCTGGTCGAGGCCCATTTCAAGTCCGGATGCCTCGCACCAACGCTTGAACAGATGCCGGCCCTCGCCGTCTTCGTCGGTCAGTGTCTGGCGATTGTTGCCGCCGGCAATGCCAGGGCCGATCTTCGCCATCTCCATCAACGAATCCCACAAACGGTCTGAATTGATTCGGAGATTTTCGCCCGGAGCGGCCATGGTTCGACCCCTTATGCTTTCAATTCGACTTCGACGAACGACATCGGCTTGTCACCCGCGTTGACCACATTGTGCTCGACGCCTTCGTCGCGTCTGTAGGCGGCGCCGGCCGCCGTGTCGACACGCCTGGTACCGCCGCCCGGCTCTTCCAGCAGGAAGGCGCACGGTGTGATGGTCGTCACGACATAGTCCATGCCGTGCCGGTGCCAACGCGTCTCCGCGCCGGGATCGAAATCCCAGCGCGTGACGCGGACCTTTTCGTCGTCGACGAGCACTTCGCTCGTCGCTTGCTGCCGTGCCTGATAGGTCAATCCACCATCCTCAGGACCTCGCGCACATGGTCGATCAACTCGTTGATCTGGCCCTTGGTAATGATCAACGGCGGCGACAGCGCGATGATGTCGCCGGTGGTGCGGATCAGCGCGCCGCGCTCGAACGCCTTCACGAAAGCCGAGAAGGCGCGCTTGGTCGGCTGTCCGGCGATGGGCTCGAGTTCGATGGCGCCGACCAGGCCGATGTTGCGGATATCGATGACATGCGGCTCGCCCTTCAGTGAATGAAGCGCGTCTTCCCAATAGGGCGCAAGTTCAGCGCCGCGGGTGAGCAGCCCTTCTTCCTTGTAGGTGTCGAGGGTGCCGAGGCCGGCAGCGCAAGCGATCGGATTGCCGGAGTAGGTGTAGCCGTGCATGAACTCGATGACATGCTCCGGCCCGTTCATGAAGGCGTCGTGGATCTCCTTCTTCACGAACACGGCACCCATCGGGACGACACCGTTGGTAACGCCCTTGGCGGTGGTCATGATGTCGGGGACGACGCCGAAATAATCCGCCGCGAACGGCGTTCCGAGGCGGCCGAAGCCGGTGATGACCTCGTCGAAGATCAACAGGATGCCATGCTTGGTGCAGATCTCGCGCAGCTTCTGCAGGTAACCCTTCGGCGGCACCAGGACGCCAGTGGAGCCTGCCACCGGCTCGACGATGACGGCGGCGACCGTCGAGGCGTCGTGCAGCGTGACGATGCGCTCGAGTTCGGTCGCCAGATCGCCGCCATGCTCGGGTTCGCCACGCGAAAACGCATTCTTGGCCGGCAGGTGGGTGTGCGGCATGTGGTCGACACCAGTCAAAAGCGTGCCGAACATCTTGCGGTTGGTGACAATGCCGCCGACCGAGATGCCGCCGAAATTGACGCCGTGGTAACCGCGCTCGCGGCCGATCAGCCGGAAGCGCGAGCCTTCGCCCTTGGTGCGGTGATAGGCAAGCGCGATCTTCAATGCAGTGTCGACCGACTCCGAACCGGAATTGGTGAAGAACACATGATCCATGCCCTTCGGTGCGATGTCGACCAGCCGGTTGGCGAACTCAAAAACGATCGGGTGGCCCATCTGGAAGGCCGGCGCGTAGTCAAGCTCGGCGGCCTGGTTCTGGATCGCTTCCGTGATCTTGGGGCGGCAGTGGCCGGCATTGACGCACCAGAGGCCCGCCGTGCCGTCGAGAACCTTGCGGCCGTCGGACGTGGTGTAATGCATGTCCTTGGCGGAAACAAACATGCGCGGCGACTGCTTGAACTGGCGGTTGGCCGTAAACGGCATCCAGAACGCGCTCAGATCGTTCGGCGTTACTTTCAATCTGTTGGACATGACCAAGCTTTCCTTTTTGAACCCCTGATTTCGCCGCGGCCAACGCTTGGTCTTTGGAGCGTAATCGTGCTACGCAAATTTTTGACCGGTTGGACAAACGTTAGCACCGCCATGTCGGCGGTCAAGGGACTACTAGCGGAAATGCGGCATTCGAAGAGCGCTCCACAGGCCGGCAAAAACTGGTCCAGACAATTGGTCCAGAGGCTTTCCGCCAATGAAGGCTGGTGCGGCATATCATGAGCATGGAAGCAACCTCGCCGCGCCGCACCCGCATCCAGCAGGAAAAGCGGGAAGTCATCCTGGAAGCCGCCCTCGAAGTTTTTTCCGCCAACGGTTTCCGCGGCTCGACCATCGACCAGATCGCCGACGCCGCCGGCATGTCGAAACCCAACCTGCTCTATTATTTTCGCCGCAAGGAAGACATCCACGAGACGCTGATGCAGCGCCTGCTCGACACCTGGCTGGCGCCGCTGCGCGAGCTCGACGACATCGGCGACCCCATGACGGAGCTGCGCAGCTACATCAGGCGCAAGCTGGAGATGGCACGCGACTTTCCGCGCGAGAGCCGGCTCTTTGCCAACGAGATTCTGCAGGGCGCGCCGCGCATTATTTCCATGATCGAGGGCGAGCTGAAAAGCCTGGTCGACGAAAAGGCCGAGATCATGAATGGCTGGATGCGGGCCGGCAAGATCGCCAGGACCGACCCTTACCACCTGATCTTTTCGATCTGGGCTACGACGCAGCATTATGCCGATTTCGACGTCCAGGTTCGCGCCGTACTGGGACCGGACCGCGGCGGCGAAGGCCGTTTCGAGGATGCTGCCCGCTTCCTCGAACAATTGTTCGTCGAAGGATTGCGGCCGAAGGGCTGATCCAATCTGTCGCGGCGCGATCCGGCAAGCTTTCTAAGCTCCCAGGGACTTTGGTCCACCTGTTCATGAGATGCCTGATCCGCCATGTTGTCGCGCGGGCATCGGGAGAGACCGGCGCGCGCTGCGCCGCATGAGCCAGGGAGAGATCGATGGCCAGACTGATCGCATTGTACAGAACGCCCAAGGACCCGGCGGCTTTCGAGCGCTATTATTTTTCGACGCACGTGCCGCTTGCCCAGAAGATACCGGGGCTGCGAAAATACGACGTCAGCGACGGCAACGCGCTTGGCCCGGAAGGGCCGTCGAATTTCCACATGGTCGCGACGCTCTATTTCGACAGCCTCGACGCCATCAAGACGGCATTGAATTCGCCGGAAGGCCAGGCCGCGGCCGCCGATCTCGGCAAGTTCGCCGACGGCGGTGTCGAACTGATCTTCTTCGACACCAAGGACATCTGAACCGGACCCCAACCCTCCAGCGATAGCTGCCATGCGGCGGCGCTTATTCCGCCGCCGCCTTGGCCATCGGATTGTTGGGGTGCTGCGTCCAGTTGAAATAGACCGGAGACACCGGCTGGCCGGTGCGCTGGTCCATGACGCCTGCCGCCAGCGGCTCCATGGTGATGCAGTTTTCGACCGGGCAGACATTGACGCAGAGATTGCAGCCGACGCATTCGGCCTCGATCACCTCGAAATGCCTGACGCCATCGACCATGCTGGTGATCGCCTGGTGCGACGTGTCCTCGCAGGCGATGTGGCAACGGCCGCACTTGATGCAGGCATCCTGGTCGATACGCGCCTTGGCGACGTAGTTGAGGTTGAGATACTGCCAGTCGGTGACGTTGGGCGTGGCGCGGCCGACGATGTCGTCGAGCGAAGCATGGCCTTTGGCGTCCATCCAGTTTTTCAGGCCTTCGATCATTTCCTGCACGATCTTGAAGCCGTAGGTCATGGCCGCCGTGCAGACCTGCACATTGCCAGCGCCAAGCGCCATGAATTCGGCGGCGTCGCGCCAGGTGGTGATGCCGCCGATGCCGGAGATCGGCAGGCCGCGGGTTTCACTGTCGCGGGCGATCTCGGCCACCATGTTCATGGCGATCGGCTTCACTGCCGGGCCGCAATAGCCGCCATGCGAACCCTTGCCATCGATGGTCGGCATCGGCGCGAAGCTGTCGAGATCAACGCCTGTGATCGAGTTGATGGTGTTGATCAGAGACACGGCGTCAGTGCCGCCAGCGAAGGCCGCACGCGCCGGCTTGCGGATGTCGGTGATGTTGGGCGTGAGCTTGGTGATGACGGGCATGCGGGTGTTCTGCTTGCACCAGCGCACCACCATCTCGATGTATTCGGGCACCTGGCCGACCGCCGAGCCCATGCCACGTTCAGACATGCCATGCGGGCAGCCGAAATTCAGCTCGATGCCATCGGCCTCGGTTTCCTCGACCAACGGCAGGATCGCCTTCCAGCTTTCTTCGACACAAGGCACCATCAGCGAGACGACGATGGCGCGGTCGGGCCAGTCCTTCTTGACCTGCTTGATCTCGCGCAGGTTTAGGAACAGGTCGCGGTCGGTGATCAGCTCGATGTTGTTAAGGCCGAGGAGCCGCCGGTCCGCGCCCCAGATCGCGCCGTAGCGCGGCCCGTTCACGTTGACGACCGGCGGCCCCTCCTCCCCCAAAGTCTTCCATACAACGCCGCCCCAGCCAGCCTTGAAGGCGCGGATGACATTGTAGGCCTTGTCGGTCGGCGGCGCCGAGGCCAGCCAGAACGGGTTTGGAGATTTGATGCCGACGAAATTGTTGCGGATGTCTGCCATGCTCATGCCCTCCCGTTCGAGGTGAGTGCCCGGTGGATACTCTCCGCCGCGTCCCGGCCGGCGGCAACGGCCGCCACGGTCAGGTCCTCGCGGCTGTCGACGACGCAGTCGCCGCCGGCCCAGACTTTCGCCAGCGACGTGCGGCCCTCAGCATCGACCTTGATGCGGCCGGCTTCCATGGCGATGGACGCGCCGCTGCCATTGAGCGCGGCGGGTTCGAAACTCTGGCCGATCGCCTTGAACACCTGGTCGGCCTCCAGCCGCAGGGTCTTGCCGGTGCCCGCAAGCCTGTCGCCGTCGAGTGCCGTGTACTCCAGCTCGATTCCAGCGACCTTGCCGCCTTCGGTGACGACCTTTTTCGGCTGCATCCAGTGGCGGATGCTGACGCCCTTCGAGGTCGCCAGATCCTGCTCGAATTCGGAAGCGTTCATCTGCTCCTTGCCGCGCCGGTAGCAGATCGTCACCTCCTCGGCGCCAAGTAGCTTGGCCTGCACGCCGGCGTCGATGGCCGTCATGCCGCCGCCGATGACGACAACGCGGCGGCCGACTTCCAGCGCCGACAGGTCGCGCGCCTGGCGAAGCTCGGCGATGAACTCGACTGCGTTTTCGACGCCGTCGCTTTCCTCGCCTTCGGCACGCAATGCATTGACCCCGGCAAGGCCGAGGCCGAGAAACACCGCATCATAGCTTGCGGTCAGTTCGGAAAGCGCATAGTCGCGGCCGAGCGCCTTACCGTTGACAATCGAGATGCCGCCGATCGCGGTGACGTAATCGACTTCGGCCTGGGCGAAGTTGTCGACGCTCTTGTAGGCGGCGATGCCGTATTCGTTGAGGCCGCCGGATTTCGGCCTGGCTTCGAGCACGGTCACCTCATGGCCGTAGCGGGCGAGCCGGTGCGCCGCTGCAAGGCCGGCCGGACCGGCGCCGACTACGGCGATCTTCCTGCCGGTGGGCGTCGCGCGCTCGTAGAACTGCTTGTTCTGGCCCATGGCGACATCGGTGGCGTAGCGCTGCAGGCGGCCGATCTGCACCGGCTTGCCCTCGGCGACCTCGCGCACGCAGACTTCCTCGCAAAGCGTTTCGGTCGGGCAGACGCGGGCGCACATGCCGCCGAGGATATTCTGGTCGAAGATGGTCTTGGCCGACCCCAGCGGATTGCCGGTGGAAATCTGGCGGATGAACAGCGGGATATCGATGGAGGTCGGGCAGGCCTGCATGCACGGCGCATCGTAGCAGAAATAGCAGCGGTCGGACTCGACCAGCGCCTCGTGGTGATCGAGCGGTGGATGCAGATCGGAGAAATTGTCGGCGTATTTTTCCGGCGAAAGCCGGGCGGCTGCGATGCCTTCCTTGAACAGACCTTCGGCCATCTTCGAAGTTCCCCATTCTTATGGTTTTGACGAAGGCTAGCACAGTTTATTTTTTTATCAATCGGTCAAATTTTGACATAAGACGTTGTTTCGGCAAGATAATATGAGTTGTTTAGTCATGTTTATTTGGAACGAGCGTCTCCATCACCACGCCCGGATTTTCATCCGTCTGGCCATTGCATGGAAGAAGTCGGGAAGCGGGGCGCTGGGTCAGCACCTCGTAAGTAAGTAATCTGGCGCCTTCCCAGCGCCCCGCCGGCGATTTTCGGCCATCCCATCTCCCAACATCGGACCTTCCGGTATGCACCGGTGGTTTCTACGTGTCAGCGCCAGATCATACCGCGCCTGGTTCCCGTCAACGCGGGAAATCGTAGAGACTCTGGGACAGCCCTCCGTCTCCACGGCCACGTTAGCCGCTTGCCCGAAGCGCCGGTTCCTCCCCGCAAACCACCGTCATGATCGGCGTTCCCGCAGGAGAAACTGCCGATGAGTATGCGGCAGCGGCAAAGGGGTGTGGATAAAAGAAAAACAAAGACTGCTGACAGATGCTGACAATGGGCTTGGCTGGACTGGCGGGCTGGTTGGTTCTGCACCGCTTTCGTACTGCCGACCTGTCTCGGCATGGATTCCCGACACTCTCCGCTCGTTCCTCGCTCACGAGGTCGGGAATGACGCGTATATTCAGCACCGTTCCAAACCCGCAGACGTCGCGGCAGTGAGAATTCTCACACTGCCTGAGGCACGCGCGCAGCTTCGCCGATGAGACCGATGATCCGCTCGACCGCCGAGGGGATTGGCCCAAGCACCGGCTTGTAGAAGCGCAACCGGAGCGCTTCGGCGGCCTGCCCGAGGGGGCCGCCGCCGATGATCACCGCTTCCGCACCGTCCAGCGTGATGCAGTCGCCGACCGCGCCGGCAAGCGCCTCGGTAAGAAGCGCCCGATCCGCGGCAAGCGCGACCGGGTCGCCCTCTGTGCAGCGGATGCCCGTATAGAGATGGGCAAGCCCCAGATCATGCGCTCGCTGGCCGATCGCCTCAATAAGGTCCGGCGTGGAAGTCGCCACGCCGAACCTGCGCCCGCCCTCCGAGGCCTCGATCATCGAGGCCTCGCAGATGCCGACCACCGGAATGGCCACCTTGCGGCGAAGTTCGGCAAGGCCGGGATCGCCGAAGGCGCTGACGATAATTCCCGCACAATCCCGGCCATGCGCGGTTCCAAGCTCGACCACCTCGGCGGCGGATGCCGTCAGCTGCTCGGGCATGACGATCATGCTCGGGGCACGACGCGCGGTCACGGTTTCCAACTCCAGCCTACCGTCCAACGCCGTCAGCGCGATGGCGTGCATCATGTCGCTCGTGGCCTGCGAACTGTTGGGATTGATCAACAGTATGTGCGCGGTCATGCTCGGTTCAAGCTCCTGCTTTTGCGGGTTGCATCGCCAGGTTCTCGCTGCTTGCGACGACATCCGCCGGCTGCGTGAGGTCTTCCATGGACATGCCGTAGGTTTCGGGCCCGAGGCGGATGCAGACAGCGAAGACCGCATACATGGCGGCCGCCAGGCCGAACACGCCCGTCATGCCATAGGCATCAAACAGCGCGCCGGAGATGGTCGGCACGAACGAGCCTGCCGCCGAACCGGTGGCCAGGATGAAGGCCACGCCGAAGGCGCGGATGCGCGTCGGGAACAGTTCGGGCGCGTAGATCCAGATCGAGGTGTTGAGCAACAGCACGAAGAATTGGAAGAGCGCGCCGAAGAACAGCACCAGGTAGATGGTGGTGCCGAGATACATGATGGAGAGGGCGGCCAGGCACGCGCAGATCGCACCGGCGGTCAGCACCTTCTTGCGCGGGAAGTAGTAGCCGAACATGGAGGCCGCAATCGCGCCCAGGACGCTGCCGCTCTGGATGATCATGCTGTAGAGCAGGCTGCCCTGCAACGTATGGCCCATCGACATGAAGATGATGGGCATCAAGGTCAGCACGGATAGCTGCGCGCCATAGCTCATCAGGATGGCGATCGACACCGGGATAATGCGGCCGAGGAACGGCGCGCGGAAGAGTTCCTTCCAGCCGCCCTTGGCGGCCGGCGCGTCCGTCGTCTGGTCCTTCGTCAGATGCTCGCGCACCACGAGGTTGCGCGGCCGGAGCGAACCGGCTTCCAGCACCGACAGCACCTTGTTCGCCTCGTCGATACGACCTTGCGAGGCGAGGAACCGCGGCGTCTCCGGCACAAAGCGGCGGTAGAAGACAACGAGAAGGGCCGGCAGGGCCAGCGAGGCGAACAGCCAGCGCCAGCTATCTTCGCCCGGAAACAGGCTGAAGATCATCAAGCCGTAGACCGGCGCCAGGAAGTTGCCGAAGCCGCCCGCGCCGACATTGACGAGGCCCGCGGCCGTGCCGCGGAATTTCGGCGAGCAGAATTCCGACAGCATGGTGACGGCCGTGGAAATCTCGCCGCCGACGCCGAAGCCGACGATCGCCCGCGCAATGCACAGGAACATAAAGTCGGGTGCAAGCGCACATGCCGCCGAACCGAGGGAGAACAGAAGCAGGTTGACGCTGAGCATGACGCGGCGGCCGTAGCGGTCGCCCAGAATGCCCGAAAGCAGCCGGCCGATGGCCGCGCTGCCGAAGGTGATCGTATTCAAGAAGCCGATATCCGTGCCGGTCAGGCCCCAATGCTCCTTCAGGAGCGGCCCCGACACGCCGATCGTGTTCTGCTCGAAACTGTCGAACAGGCAGCCGATCAGCACGAGCGCGATGATCTGCTTGTGCGCCCCGGTCACTCCGATGCGGGTGAGCGCAGATTCCAATTGCCTGATGACCGGAGATGACCTGCCGGACTGAACCATTCCTTCTGCTGCCATAGTCTCCTCCTCTTGGCATCAGTGTGAAAATCAATTTTCTTATGATACATTCATGAAATGCTGTTTTCAAGCGAAACTTCAAACAGCCCGCAGCGGAATACAATTCAGATTGAAACGGGTATTCCGCTTTAGTTGTTTTGCTTTGCCGCATTCTTGCGAAGTCCGGCAAGTCCGCTACAAGCTTGGTTCGTGAGGGAGGGTCAGATGGGGCCTACGGATCGTTCGTTCTTGTTCCGGGTCAGGGATGCCCTCGACGACCTGCACCCTGCCGAGCGGCGGCTTGGTGAATTCGTCTGCGATTTTCCGGGCGAGCTGGCGAGCTATTCCGCCTCGGAATTGGCCAAGCTCGCCCAGGTATCGAACGCCACGGTCACTCGGTTTGTGCGGCGGCTCGGCTACGAGAGCTACGAGGAGGCGCGCCGGCACGCGCGCGACGAAAGGCAGACCGGTTCCCGCCTGTTCCTGGCGACCTCCACCGATGCGGCCGGCGCCCAGTCGGTCGCAGCCCACGTCGCCCAGGGCATCGCCAATCTCGAAGGCACTTTTGCGACGATAACCGACGCCCAGGTGGACGCGATCGCCGATGCGGTCCTCGAAGCGCGCAAGACCTGGGTACTCGGCTTTCGCAGCAGCCACCCCCTTGCCGACTACCTGCAATGGCAGATGACGCAGGTCACGGAAAACATCGTCGCCATTCCCGGTGCGGGACAGACGCTGGGCGAACATCTGGCGAGCGTAACCGACCGCGACGTGGCGATCGTCTTCGGCCTGCGCCGGCGGGTCGCGCAGATGGAAACGATCCTCTCGGCCATCGAGAAGATCGGCGCGAAACTTCTTTATCTCACAGACGAAGGCGTCCCCCACCGATCGACGGCGACCTGGCACTTCCGCTGCCAGACGCTGGCGCCCGGCCCGCTGTTCAACCACGTCTCGGTGATGGCGATCTGCCACCTGATCACGACCCGCGCTATTGAGCGGGCAGGTGCTGCCGGCCGCACGCGCCTGCGCGGCATAGAGCGGTTCGGCGATGCGCTCGAAGAACTGTAGGCGCCCCTCCGCCTGCCGGTTGGCCAACTGCAAGGCTGGACAAACGGCTTGAGGTTGCCTGGCTTGCACCCGCCGTGACAATCTCCCCTCGCTGGAGCACATCTCATGATCCTGATCGGCCAATATGACTCGCCATTCGTGCGCCGCGTCGGCGTCGCGCTGACGCTTTACGGCCTGCCGTTTGAACAGCGGCCATGGTCGTCATTCGGCGACGCCGAAAAACTGCGCGCGTATAATCCGTTGACGCGGGTGCCGACCCTGGTGCTGGACAATGGCGACGTGCTGATCGAGAGCCATGCCATTCTCGATTATCTCGACAGCCTGGTGCCGGCCGAGCGCGCCATGTTCCCGAAGGACGAACCGGCGCGGTATCGGGCGCTGAAGGTTGCAGCGCTTGCCACGGGCCTGGCCGACAAGGCGGTGATCCTGTTTTACGAAAAACGGCTGCACCAGACGGTGTCGGATCTCTGGGTCCAGCGCTGCCGGACGCAGATTTCCGAGGTTCTCGCAGCACTTGAAGCCGACCGCGCCGGGCGGCCCGGCGACTATTGGTTCGGCGACCGCATCGGCCATGCCGACATCGCGGTGGCGGCGGCGTTGCGCTTCATCGGCGAGGTCCACGCCGGGCTGGTTTCGATGGACGCATTTCCCGCCCTTCGCGACCATGCCGCACGGCTGGAGGCGATGCCGGTGTTCCATGAGATCAGCCAGCCGTTCATCGCCCCGGCCTGAAGCGCGACCGACAGGGAGCCATCTTACTTACGCGACGGCCTTCGTGCGCCACAACGACCAGCCGAGATTCATGCCGGCGGCGGCGATCAGGATGGCTGCCGCGCCGACCAGTTGGGCCGGCTGCAGCCGGTGGCCGAAGGCCACGAAGTCGACCAGGATGGCGACGACGGGATAGATGAACGACAGCGAGCCTTGCAGGTGCGTCGGCAGTTTGTGGATCGCGCCATACATCAGGATATACATCACCCCGGTATGGACGATCCCGATGATGGCAAGCATCGCCCAGGTGCGGGCCTCGGTCGGCAGGTGCGAGAGATTGGCGAACGGCGCCAGCATCAGGATGCCGACCGAAACCTGGATGAGCGCGATGAGGTGCGGCGGGGTGCCGGCGAGTTTCTTGGCGACAATCGCCGCGACCGCCCAGAAGAAGGCGGCGCCCAGCGCCATCAAGATGCCGCCGAAATAATCCGTGCCGACCGCCCCCGTGCTCGGCTTGCCCTGGACGATCAGCAGCATGCCGGCAAACGCGATGGCCAGCCATGTCAGCTTTCGCACCGTCAGCCGCTCGGAGAAGAACAGCGCACCGAAGCCGACGAGGATGAAGGGCTGGGTGTTGTAGACGGCGGTGGCGATGGAAATGGATGCACGGCCGTAGGCGCCAAAAAGCAGCAGCCAGTTGACGACGATTGCCACACCGCCAAGCGCGGCAAAGGCGAGAACCCGCGGCGACAGGAGACCGCGCAGCAGCCCGAGCGATGCGCAGACGACCAGCAGCGTCGCCGCGCCGAAAACGCAGCGCCAGAACACCACGTCCATGACCGGCTGCCCGGACATCACCACGAACCAGCCGATGGTTCCCGAAATCACCATTGCAGCGGTCATCTCGACGGTACCGCGATTTATGTCGGACATGAAAAACCCCTGCGCTGCGGATGGCCCTGAGAATCCACCATTGCGGTGGGAAATTACAGCGATACGAGAAGGCAGATTGCGAAAATGACTTAATTATGTAAGGTTGTTGGCGTAGAATTTTGGAGAAAGTGAAGTGCTGGACGAAATCGACCAAAGCATCCTCGGAATCCTTGCCCGGGATTCGCGGATTTCGCTGAAGGACCTTGGCCAGCAGGTGGCCCTCTCCTCGCCAGCAGTTTCGGAGCGGCTGCGGCGACTGGAGGAGCGCGGCGTCATCCGCGCCTTCACTGTCGAGATCGATCCGGCAGCGCTCGGCTATACCCTGCAGGCGATCGTCCGCATCAGGCCACTGCCCGGCAAGCTGCACATCGTGCAGAAGCTGCTGGAGGATACGCCGGAATTCTGCGAATGCGACAAGGTGACGGGCGAGGACTGTTATGTCGCGCGGTTGTTCTTGCGCTCGATCGACGACCTCGACGTCATCATCGACCGCATCGCCGACAAGGCCGAGACCAACACGTCGATCGTCAAGGCGCAGCCGATAAGGCGCCGCCCGCCGCCTTTTACCGTCTGACCAGCCGACGAGGCTTCACCCCCGCAGGCGCTGCTGGTTGCCGTCGAACAGCGGCGCAGGCTGCATGCGCGCGGCGTGGCGCTTGCCCAGAAGCTCGATCTCGAACCCGTCGCTCTCGTCGGCGATGTCTTTTGGCACGTAGCCCATGGCGACCGAGGCCCTGGCGTGATGCGCGTAGCCGCCGGAGGTGACCCAGCCGCGGACTGCGCCATCGAACCAGATCGGCTCGTCGCCGATCACATCGGCATCCTCTGCCTCGACGATGAAGGCGCGCAGGCGCAGTTTGCCGCCGGATGAGCGCTCCGCTAGCGCGGCTTTCTTGCCGATGAAATCCGCCGGCTTGCCATAGGCGACGAAGCGGTCGAGCCCGGCTTCCAGCGGCCCGTAGATCGGCCGGTATTCGCGCGCCCAGGAGCCATAGTTCTTTTCGAGCCTGAGCGCGTTGAGGGCGCGTGTTCCGAACAGGCCGATGCCGAATTCCCTGCCTACCTCCATCAGGGCGTGGAAGACCGAGCGCTGGTATTCGGGAGCAATCCACATTTCGTAGCCGAGATCGCCGGTATAGCTCACGCGGCCGACCAGGCATGGCGCCATGCCGATGTCGAGTTTCCTGACGTCCATGAATTTGAAAGCGGCGGCCGAGACATCGGTGCGGGTAACTTTTTCCAGCAGTTTTCGCGCCTCGGGCCCGGCAATGGAGAGGCCGGTCAGCCTCTGGCCGAGTGCTTCGACCTTGACCGAGCCGTCGGCTGGCAGGTGTTGTTCGAACCAGCGCATGTGATACTGCTCGGCGACGCCGGATCCGGCGATGAACCAGCCTTCGCTGCCGAGGTTGGCGAGTGAAAAATCGCCGATCAGTTTTCCATCTTCCTTCAACATCGGCGCGAGCGTCATGCGGCCAGGCTGCGGCAGCTTGCAGGCGAGCATCCGGTCCAGCCATGCCTCGGCGCCGGCGCCGGTCACCTTGTATTTGGCGAAGTTGGAGATTTCCGACAGGCCGACGCGCTGGCGCACGGTTTTTACCTCGGCGGCGACCGAGGAAAAATCTGTGGAACGGCGCCAGGAGAACTCGTCCTTGACACCGTCCGGCGCAAACCACAGCGGCACCTCCAAACCATAGGAAACGCCCCATTGCGCGCCCTTGGCGGCGAGCAGGTCGTAGACCGGCGTGGTCTTAAGCGGCCGCCCAGCCGGCAACTCCTCATTGGGGAAGCGGATGGAGAACCGGCGCGAATAGTTTTCGCGGACCTTGGCGTTGGTGTAGGCCATCGAAGCCCAGTCGCCGTAACGCGACACGTCCATGGCCCAGATGTCGGCGCCGGGATCGCCATGCAACATCCAATTGGACAGCGCCAGCCCGACGCCGCCGCCCTGGCTGAAGCCGGCCATGACACCGCAGGCCACCCAGAAGCCGGGAAGGCCGCGCACCGGCCCGACCAGCGGATTGCCGTCGGGCGCGAAGGTGAAGGGGCCATTGATGATCTGCTTGATGCCGGTGTTCTGGAATGCCGGGAAATGGCGGAAGCCGACCTCCAGCGAAGGTGCGATGCGGTCGATGTCGGGCTCCAGCAATTCATGGCCGAAGTTCCACGGCGTCTCGAATTCGGACCACGGCTTGTTGGCCTTTTCGTAGGTGCCCATCAGCATGCCGCCGCGCTCCTGGCGCAAGTAGAGCTCGCCATCAAAATCGACGGCGTGGATGATCTCGGTGCCGGTCTTCCTGTTCCAGTCGGCGACCTCCGGCATATCCTCGGTGATCAGGTACATATGCTCCATGGCGAGCACCGGCAGCTCCAGCCCGACCATGCGGCCGACCTCGCGCGCCCACAGGCCACCGGCGTTGACGACGTGCTCGGCAATCACGTCGCCCTTGTTGGTGATGACGCGCCAGAGGCCGTCGGGCCGCCGCACAATGTCCTCGACCTTGGTGAAGCGCTCGACCTGCGCTCCCAGTTTACGCGCCGCCTTGGCATAGGCATGGGTGACGCCGGAAGGATCGAGATGGCCGTCCTCGGAATTGCGGACAGCGCCGACAAACTGCTTCGGGTCGATGAGCGGCATCAGCTCGGCCGCTTCCTTCGCTGAGATCTCTTCAAGGTCCAGGCCGAGATATCGGCCCTTGGCGACGACGCCGCGCAGCCAGTCCATGCGGGCTTCAGTCGCCGCGAGAAGCACGCCGCCAGTGACATGCACCCCGGTCGCTTGGCCGGAAAGCTCCTCGATCTCCTTGTAAAGCTCGATAGTGTATTTCTGCAGCTTGGCAACGTTGGGGTCGCCGTTGATGGTGTGCATACCGCCGGCTGCATGCCAGGTCGAGCCAGAGGTCAACTCGTCGCGCTCCAGAAGCACCACATCGCTCCAGCCGGCGCGCGCCAGATGAAACAGCACAGAGGCGCCGACCACACCGCCACCGATGACCACGACCTTTGCATGCGACTTCATGATTTTCTCTACGGTTTCAATGGATTGGAGAGGTTTCGGGAATCTTTGCGGGAGGGCGTTGAATCAGATCCTCAGCCGTTGCCCGGCGAGCAAGCGCAATTTGTGAACCTGGAATTGCTGGTCGAGCATCAGATCGAGAACAGGATCAGGCCGAAGAGCAGGACAAAGACTGCGTCGATTGCGATGGCCACGCCGGCTCTTTGCGAAAGGTAACGGCGACCTTGCGCCAGGACGAGCGCGATGAAGGCAAGTTTGCTGGCGCCGGCAAACAGCAGGATGGGCACCGTGTGCGAGGAAGAAATTCCGCCATAGATCAGCGCGATGCCGACGAGCGTGATCAGCACACCCCAATTGCGGACCACGATCTCGGCCAACGGCCCCTCGATGGCCTCTCCGAACATGGACTGCAGGGCGGCCCTTGGCGCAAACACCGCCTGAACCATCGACGCCGTGATCAAGCCACTTGCGATCATGATCCATCCAGAAAAGCGCACGATCAATTCCATCAGGCAAATCCCCCCACCGGCAAGAGCCAGCCCGCTCGCCCATCGTTAGCACATCTTCCGTGTGGAGGCGCGGCATCGCGGCTGCAGGCAAAAAAATCACGGCTCGCCCTGCCCTATCTCTTCGCGACGCTTTGCCATGTAGGCTTCGAGTTCCTCGCGGACCGCCAGGTCCATCGCGGGCTCGACATATTCCTCCAGCGCCTTCTTCCAGAGGCGCGTCGCGCGCGCCGTGGCGTCGAGACCGCCGGCTTCAGCCCAAGCTTCGTAATTCTGCCAGTTGGAGAGCAGCGGCTGGTAGAAGGCGGTCGCATAACGCTCCAGCGTGTGCGGCTCGCCGAAGAAATGACCGCCTGTCGGCACCCGGCCGAGCGCGTCGAGCGCGAGTTCCCCTTCGTTGACATCAATGGGGCGCAAAAACTCCATCATGTGCTGGATCATCTCGACATCGATGATGAATTTTTCGAACGAGGCGGTGAGCCCGCCCTCCTGCCACCCGGCGGCGTGGTAGACGAGATTGCCGTGGCCGAGGATGGCGCCCCACAGAGCCATCATGGTCTCCCATGCCCCTTGTGCGTCGGCGGCGTTGGAGGCGGAACCAGGCGTGGTGCGGTAGGGAAGAGAATAGCGCCGCGCCAACTGGCCCGAAGCGACATTGGCCTTGGTGTTTTCCGGCGTGCCGAAGGCGGGCGCGCCCGACTTCATATCGACATTGGAGGTGAAGGCGCCATACATCACCGGCGCGCCCGGCCGCACCAGCTGCGTCAGCACCACCCCGAACAGCGCCTCTGCATTCTGCTGGGCGAGCGCGCCGGCGAGCGTCACCGGGCTCATCGCGCCCATCAGGGTGAACGGCGTGACGGCAACCGACTGGCCGAACTCCGCCATGGTCATCAGGCCCTCCGCCATCATGTCGTCGAAACGGCGCGGCGAGTTGACCGAGATGATGGTGGTGACACCGGGATCTTCGGCAAGCTGATCGAGCGTCAGCCCGCGGGAAATGGCCATCATGGAAATTCCGTCGAGCGCCCTGCCCCGGCCGATGGCCGAAACGTGGAATGCCTTGTCTGTGAGTGTCAGGTTGGCGAAATAGGTGTCGAGATGACGCGAGTTGGCCGGCAGCTCGATCGGCGCGCAGACCTGGTTGCCGATCATGTGGATGCAGTTGAAATGCTGCGCCAGGCGCACGAGATCGGCATAGTCCCGCAGATTGCCGGCGCGGCGGCCGCGCTCCATGTCGTGCACGTTGGGCGGTCCGGCGACCAGGGTGAAGTTGATCCGGTTGCCGCCGAGATGGATTGTTCTTGCCGGATTGCGCGGGGTCAGCGTGTAGGAAGACGGCGTGGTCTTCAGCGCCTCGGCAACGAGACCGCGGTCGATGCGGACGTTCTGGGTCGCATGGTCGACCTCAGCGCCGGCCTTCTCGAACAGCGAAAGCGCGCGCGGGCTCATCACCTCGATGCCGAAGTTTTCGAGGATATGCATGGAGGCTTCGTGGATCGCCTCCACCTGGTCGGCGGACAGAAGCTGCATGGGCGGATAGGGATTTTCGACGCACCGCAGCGGCAATTGCGGGATGGCGGCCGGGCCTCGGTGGCTGGTCCGCTCGGCGCCGCGTCTTCTTCTTGGCTCGCTCATGGTTGGCATCAAAGCCCGCGCCGGCACGCCAGGCTGTCGGAAATCCGTCATCTGCGGGCGGGATTTTAGCTGAAGCGGCATTTTCGATGCAGTAGATGCCAATAAAACGACATCTCGGGTCGAATTATTGTTACTTCGCCGCATCGCCTCAATCGCGCCCGATTGGTTAAGGGTGCAGGCAAGATTCCTTTTATGATTTTCGCCTAATGCTCACCGGATGCGTGGGGCAAGTTTTAATAAAATTATACCGGTTGCGGGACTTCTGGCATTGTCTGCCTGTGCGACACCGCCAAGCCGCATCAACGATATCTGCGCTGTTTTCGACCAGAACGACGGCTGGCTGAACAACTGGCAAAGTGCTGCGAAAAAGGCCGAGCGGCGCCATGGCGTGCCGGTTCCGGTGCTGATGGCGACGGTGCGCAAGGAATCGGGCTTCAAGGCGCACGCCAAACCGCCGCGCACCAAGCTGTTCGGTTTCATCCCGTGGAAGCGCCAGTCGAGCGCCTATGGTTATTCGCAGGCGCTGGACGGAACCTGGGCGCAATACCAGCGCGAGGCCGGAGCGTTTGGCGCAAGGCGCAGCAACTTTGCGGACGCCGTGGATTTCGTCGGCTGGTACCACGCCAAGACCGCCGATACCTATGGGGTGGCGAAGAACGATACCTACCGGCTTTATATGGCCTATTATCTCGGCTGGACCGGTTTCAAGCGCGGCAACTGGAGCGCCAGCGTACAGGGTTATGCGCGCGACACCGACCAGATGGCGCGCAGGTATGCCGCGCAGCTCAGGCAATGCGGATCGTAGGGCACGGGATTTCTGCGCCGAGCGCAGCAACAAGCGCCCTTACATCTTCTCGTTGTCGCCCGTCATGAATAAAAACAAGACCCCGCGTCAGCTTTTCGGCTTCTTGCCTTTGCCTTTACCGAAAGGCGACGGCGCCTTGGCGTCGTCGGACTGGCTGCCCCAGCCCACCTGAACCTGCCTGCTCTTCGGCTTGCGGGCAGCGCCCTCGCTGCGGCCGAGACGCGCCTGGCCGTCAGCCTCTTCCGGCTCGTCCGCGTCGTCGGAGAGATCGACAGAACCTGTCTTGCCGTGCGGCCGCTCGGGCGACTTGCCGACAAAACCCGGACCCGATCCGCGCGGTGCATCCTCGGGCATGCCTTCGTGGGCTGCGTGTTCCTTGTCGAAGGAAATCACCGGCTCCATCGTCGCCAACTGTTCGTCATCCAGCCAGCACAGGCTCCTGTGCCCGTTGCCCAGATCCTTCAGCGGCGGCACCTGGGTTTCGCATTTGTTGCCGGGCACAAACTTCTTCCAACGGCAGCGGGTCTGGAACGGGCAGCCGCTCGGCGGGTTCATCGCCGAAGGAATGTCGCCTTCCAGCACGATGTGTTTCTTGACCACCGACGTATCAGCGATGGGGATCGCCGACAGAAGCGCCTCGGTATAGGGGTGATAGGGCGGCGAGAATATCTGGTCGGTCGTGCCCTGCTCGACGATGTAGCCGAGATACATGACGACGACGCGGTCGGCGATGTAGCGCACCACCGAGAGATCATGGCTGATGAACAGCATCGTCATCTTGGATTCGCGCTGGATATCCATCAGCAGCTCGGTCACCGCCGCCTGAACCGAAACGTCGAGTGCCGAAACCGGCTCGTCGGCCACCACCACCTTGGCGTGGCCGGCGAAGGCGCGCGCCACGCCGATGCGCTGCTTCTGGCCGCCTGACAGCTGGCGCGGCTTGCGGATCGCAAATGCGCGCGGCAGCTTCACCAGGTCGAGCAGTTCCAGCATCTTCTGCTGTCGTTCCGCCGGCGTGTTGCCGACCTTGAATTTCTCCAGCGTGCGGATGATCTGCGAGCCGACGGTGTGGCTCGGATTGAGGGTGTCGAACGGGTTCTGGAACACCATCTGGATCGACGAGATGGTGTCGACGTCGCGCTTTTCGATCGGCGTCGACTGGATCTCGGAATTGCCGAGCGTCACCGTGCCGGCGGACGCCGTTTCGAGGCCGAGCAGCACCTTGGCGAGCGTGGACTTGCCGCAGCCGGATTCGCCGACGATCGCCACCGTCTCGGATTCGCGGGCCTCGAAACTGATCGTCTCGTTGGCCTTGACGACGCGGCCTTCGCTGCCGCCGAAAATCTCGTTGGCCGAAACCTTGTAGTATTTCCTGAGGTCGTCGATCTTCAGCACCGGCGCACCGGGCGTGATCGGCGGCTTTTTCTTCTTGGCGCCTTCCGGCAATGCGGCCCAGTCGACCTCATCGAAACGCACGCAGCGGCTTGCATGATTGTCATGCCCGACCACCGGGATCATCGGGATTTCGTCGGCATCGCAGACGCCCTTGACGAAATGCTGACAACGGGGCCCGAAATTGCAGCCCTTCGGCCGCTCGTGCGGCAGCGGCAACTGGCCAGGGATCGAGATCAGCGGCCGCGAGTTCTTGTCGGCCCCCGGCAGCGGGATCGAGCGAAACAACCCTTGCGTATAGGGATGGCGCATGCGGTCGAAGACGTCCTTGACGGTGCCGGTCTCAACCGCCTCGCCGGAATACATCACCGTGATGCGGTCGCAGGTCTCGAGGATCAGGCCGAGATTATGCGAAACGAAGATCATCGAGGTGCCGAACTGTTTCCCCAGTCCCTTGACCAGTTCGACGATACCGGCCTCGACGGTAACGTCGAGCGCGGTGGTCGGCTCGTCGAGCAGAAGCAGCGCCGGCTTCGACAGAAGCGCCATGGCAATGACGATACGCTGCTGCTGGCCGCCGGAAAGCTGGTGCGGATAGGAACGCATCATGCGCTCGGGGTCTGGCAGCTTCACAGCGCGCACCATCTCCAGCGAGCGCTTGTAGGCCTCTTCCTTGGAGACCTTTTCGTGGATAAGCGGCACTTCCATCAGTTGCTGGCCGATCTTCAGCGCCGGATTGAGGCTGGCCATCGGCTCCTGATAGATCATTGCGATCTTGTTGCCGCGGATCTGGCGAAGCTCCTCTTCGGACATGTCGCCCATGTCCTTGCCCTGGAACTTTATCCGGCCACCGACGATCTTTCCGACATTCGACAGGTCGCGCATGATGCCGAGCGACACGGTCGACTTGCCGCAGCCGCTTTCACCGACGATGCCCATCGCCTCGCCCGGCATGACGGTGCAGGAAAAATCCATCACCGCCGGGATCTCGCCGCGCCTTGTGAAGAAGGAAATCGACAGGTTCTCGATTTCGAGGATCGGTTGAGCGCCGGTGCTGATGTTCGTGGCTTTGACGGCTTCGTTCATCGGTTCGCCTTCCGGGATTATTCTAGTCTTTCATCGATTGTTCGCGAAGCGCGTCGGCCAGAAGGTTGAGGCCGAGCACGAAAGACATCAGCGCGATGGTCGGCGGCAATGCCGGGTGGATGAAGGAACGCAGCAGGCGGCTGGCGTCCTTGATCGCTGTGCCCCAATCGGGGCTTTCCGGCGCGAGACCCAGGCCGAAATAGCCGAGAGTGCCGAGCAGGATGGTGGTGTAGCCGATGCGCAGGCAGGCATCGACGATGAGCGGACCGCGCGCGTTGGGCAGGATTTCCCACAGCATGATGTACCACGGCGTCTCGCCACGGGTCTGCGCCGCCGCCACGTAGTCGCGTGTCTTGATGTCCATGACGAGGCCCCGCACGATGCGGAACACGCCAGGCGACGACGCGAAGACGACAGCCACGAAGATGTTGAGCTGGTTGGGATCGATGTGGACGATGCCGAGCGGATCGGCATCGAAGACGAGGCCGGCATAGATCCAGCCGCCGACGATCAGCGTGATCGCCATAAGCGGGTAGAGACGTTCCGGCCGGTTCTTGTAGCGGGTGTAGAACAGCGTCGCGAAGAAGATGATCGGAAACAGGAAGAACAGGCCGGCGAGCCCGTAAGGGATTGGGGTATCCATGATGCCCGGCGTCACCAGCAGGTAGAACAAAAGGATGACCGGGAAGGCCAGCACCAGATTGGCCAGGAACGACAGGATGGTGTCGACGCGGCCGCCGTAGTAGCCGGCCGGAAGACCGAGCGTGATGCCGACCATCAGCGCAAACGCGGTCGCCGCGGGTGCGATGATCAGCACGATCTGGCTGCCGAACACCATGCGGCTGAACACGTCGCGCGACAGCTTGTCTCCGCCGAACAGATAGACGCCAGCACCATCCGGCGCAACGGCGCCCGGAAGCGCATCCTTCATGACCGGAATCTGGGCGAGTGGGTCAAACGGTGCGATCGTCGAGGAGAAGATCGCCGTGAACAGCCAGAAAAAACAGATCGCCACGCCGGCGATGCCGACGCCGCTGTCGAACAGGTGACCGTAGAGGCCAAGTTGCTTGCGGTAGAAGAAGCTTGCACCGAGAACGATCGCCAACCCAAGCCAGACAGGCCAGAAACGGACGAGAACGCCGATGATGATCTGAAACGGACCGATGAATTCAAGCTGCATCCGGCATTTCCCCTACTGAACCCTGATGCGTGGATTGAGATATGCGTAGCCGATGTCCGAAATGAGCTGCGTCGACAGCACCACGAACACCGAGACCAGCGAGCAGCCGAGCAAAAGGTCGATGTCGTTGTTGCTGGCGGCCTCGACCAGCGTGAAGCCGAAACCCTGGTAGCGGAACATCGTCTCGACGATGACGACGCCGGTGAGAAGCCACGGGAACTGCAGCATGATGACGGTGAACGGCGCGATCAGCGCGTTGCGCAGCGCGTGCTTGACGACGACATTGCCGAAGCTCAGCCCCTTGAGGCGCGCGGTGCGGATATATTGCTGCGTCATCACCTCGACCATCGAGGCGCGCGTCATGCGGGCGATGTATCCGATGCCGTAGATCGCCATGGTCATCACCGGCAGCGTGAAATTGTAGAAGGTGATGCCCTGTCCGGTGGCGCTGGCCGCCGAGCCGTTGAGCCAGCCCAGCCAGGTGGCGAAGACGACGGTGAAGATGACGCCCGAAACATATTCCGGCGTGGCCGTTGTGGTGATCGACGCCACGGAGAGCGACCGGTCGGTCCGCGATCCCTCGCGCATGCCGGCCAGAATGCCGACCAGAAGCGAGATCGGCACCATGGTGACCATCACCCAGAACATCAGCTTGCCGGTGGCGCCCAGCGCCGGGAACAGCTTGGCCGAGACCCTGGTCTTGAACTTGGTCGAGCAGCCGAAATCACCCTGCAGGATGCCGCCGTAATAAGGTTCCGCCGGTTCGTTGCAGAAGCTGAAACGCTGCACCGCCTTGCCGGTGGCAGGGTCGATGTTGGGCTGTTTCTGAACGACGCCGAGCCACTGGCCGTAACGGACGAAGAAGTTCTGCCGGTAGCCGTTCTTGACCAGCCAGCTCTCGATCTGCTCGGGCGGGCTGCGCATGTCTAGCTGACTGATGGCGAGCTTCTTGAGGTTGGGCTCGAGGTTGATCATGAAAAACACGACAAGGGTCAGGCACAGCATCGTCAATGCCATGGTTCCAAGCCGTCTGATGATGAATGCGAACATTGCACCCCCTGCCATTCGGGTTGGGGTCAGCGTCCAGGCCTCTTGCCCGGCAACCCTTTAAGGAACGGGAAGGAACGGATGCCCCTTCCCGTTTTCATCAGATGATCAGGCTTCGTCCAGCCAGACCTTGCCGTAGTCATGTTCGAAGGTCGGGTGCATGCCGTGGTTCTTAACGGCCGGCACCGAGCTGTTGTAGAGCTTGCGCCAGTAAGGCTGGATAATGATGCCGGAATCCTGGAGGATCTTCTGGATATCGCCCATGATCGTCTTGCGTTTCTCGGCATCGGAGATAGAGAGCGCCTCACCGATCTTGGCGTCTAGATCCGGGTTGGAGTAGGCTGCCTCGTTCCACGCCTCGCCAGTGCGGTAGGCGATCGACACCACCTGGATGCCCAGCGGGCGCATGTTCCAGTTGGTCATCGAGTACGGATATTTCGTCCAGTCGTTCCAGAAGGTCGAGCCTGGCAGCACGGTGCGCTTCACCTTGATGCCCGCTTCGCGAAGCTGCGCGGCGATGGCGTCGCCGGTGTTCTTGTGCCAATCCTCTTCGACGGTGATCAGGTCGTGCTCGAAATCGGCCTGGCCGGCTTCCGCCATCAGCGCCTTTGCCTTGGCCGGATCGCGGGCGATCTTTGGCAATTCCACATATTCCGGATGGATCGGGCAGACATGATGGTTTTCCGCCGTCGTACCGGCATTGCCATAGCCGAGCTGAAGAACGACCGCATTGTCGACTGCGAGTTGAAGCGCCTGGCGGACCTTCTGGTCGTCATAGGGCTTGTTGGTGACGTTGGTGCGCGCCACGATCGTCGCAGCCGTGATGACTTCCGAAGTGACCGCACCGACACCTTCGAGGATCGACACATAGTCGGCCGAGGTCTCGTGGTTGGTGTGGACTTCGCCGGCTTCGAAAGCGCTGACCATGGCCGACGGATCGGTGCCGTAGTCGATGAATTCGACGCCGTCGAGATAGGCCTCGCCGTCCCACCACTTGCCGTTCTCGCGGCGCTTGTAGACGACCTTCTGGCCGACATCGTAGGAGACCAGTTCGAACGGCCCGGTGCCGATCGGGTTCTTGACGAAATCCTTGCCCGTCTCGTCGAATGAGCGATGAACCACCAGCGCCGGATAGTCGCAGAGGTTGGGAATGAGACCGATGTCGGACTTGGTCAGAGTGAGCTTAACCGTCGCGTCGTCGACCTTGGTGATCGCGCCTTCGCGCAGCTTGCCCGAGGCCTCGTCAACCAAGGTGCCCATGCGGCCCGGCATTGAATTGCCTTCCGCTGATTTGTCGCACCAGCGGGTGAAATTGAAGATCACATCGTCCGCGTTGAAGGTATCGCCATTATTCCAGGTGACGCCGGGACGGATGTGCAGCGTGTACTCGGTGGCATCGTCGTTCACGTCCCAGCTTTCCAGGAGGTAGGGCTGGAAGGTGAATTCGCGGGTATATTTGACCAGGGGCTCAAGCGTCTGACGCTGCGCGTTGGCGATCTCCGACCAGTCGGCCGTCCGCGGATCCTTGGGATCCTTCACCCACATGGCGACCTTGAGCACGCCGCCTTTCTTGGGTTCCTGCGCCAGGGCTTCGGTCGGCGCCGCCAGCCCGAGCATGCCGTAGGCCATGGCCGTCGAGGCACCGAACACACTCGCGAGAGCCAGAAATTCGCGGCGGTCCATGTTACCGGCTTTGGCTTGTTCCGCCATCTCGACGATATGGTCTGGAACACGATCCCCATTACTCTTGTAGAAGGTCATAACACCAACTCCCATTTTTTTGGCTTTCTGCCGTTTAACATTCCGCATCCAGTCCGCGATGTCAAAGCGGACGGGATGCGGAACGCATCAGGGAATGTGCATCTTTGAAATTGGAGCAGTTCGCGCGATAACGACAAACTTGGCGCAAAATTGCTAGTGCGCCAGCGATTCAGCGGAATCTTTTAATGTAGATTGCAATGAGACCTTAACGCCGAATTGACTAGCACCAGCAGGTCTTTCGGGCTGTGCCACGATGCTTTACGACTGCTGTGGGACCGCTTCCCTCGTCCGCGCAAATTTCTTGACTGCCGCTAAACCGCCCGCAATGGCGCCACAATCGAATAGCCAGAAATAGGCGGGTGGGTACGCCGTTTTCATGAGAGGCCGCCGATCGGTCACACTGGGGTCGCGCGTCCGGCCTAGACCTCCTTGCGAGGTTGTCCGAATCGACCCGCGGCAGCCCGTCGACTGCCCGCTCCTGTTGTTGACAAGCCCGGGGGAAGCTTGCTCACTACAGCGCGGCGCGTCTCTTCAGACGCGCAAAGTGTCGCTGTAGAATTTTGATTTGCAGCCCGGCAGACAACGTCTTGGAGGACAACATGTCACTGCGCGCGCTCAGTGTTTTCTCCGTTTTCCTTGTCGCACTGCTGGCTTTGCTCAATCCCGCCTTCGCCGCCGGCGAGGCGCGCACCGTGGTGACCAGCGACAATATCGATTATTTCGGCTTCGACCTGCGCTCGGAACAGAATGTAACGCTCGACCAGTGCAAGTCGGCCTGCCTCGGCGATACCCAATGCCGCGCCTTCACCTACAACACCAGGGCGAAATGGTGCTTCCTGAAGTCCGACTTCAACCGCGCCAACCCCTTCCCCGGCGCCATCGGCGGCAAGATCGTCGCGATATCCGGAGCACCGGACATCGGCGCCCCACCGGCGCTGACCTTCTTGCCCGCTGGCCTCGCAGATGATGCTCGCACCTATCGCGCCACGCTCACCGACGGTTCCGCGGAGGCGGGAGACACCGGCCTTACCGGCCTGATCGAGGCCGGCGAATACGCCACGCTGACCAACGATCCGCGCAGCGCCATTCAGAATTTTACCGGAGCGATACGGCTGTCGCCCGACGATGGCGAGACCTGGACCAAGCTGGCGCGCGCCATCCTGGCGGGGCAGCCAGCCAATGGCGATGAGGCCGCCACGCTGCAGCGCGACGCTACGTCCGCCGCCCTCAACGCTTATCAGATCCTGCGCACCGCCGAGGGACGCGCCGAGGCACTGGCCGTGCTTGCCGCCACGCTCGACCGGCGCGACCTCAACCGGCCCGCGCTGTCGGCCTATGAGGCGAGCCTCGCTCTGGTGAACTCCGCCGCCGTCACCGCCGAATACCGGGACCTGAAGGCGCGCAAGGGCTTCCGCGTCGTCGACCATTCGATCGACGCCGACAGCAGCGCGCCGCGTGTCTGCGCACAGTTCTCGGAGGAACTGGTCAAGTCTGGCGTCGACTACGCGCCCTTCGTCACCGTCGACGACCAGGCCCCGAAAGGCATCGAGGCCAAGGATAAGCAGATCTGCGTCGAAGGCCTGGAGCATGGCAAGCGCTACCGCGTCGCGTTCCGCGCCGGACTGCCCGCGGCGATCGGCGAGGTGCTGGAAGCGCCGGTGCAGCTCTCGGTCTACGTCCGCGACCGGGCGCCGTCGGCCCGCTTCACCGGTGACAGCTTCGTGCTGCCGTCGACGGCGCGGCGCGGCATCCCGGTGGTCACCGTCAACATGGACGCCGCCGAGGTGAAGCTCTACCGGATCGGCGACCGCTCGCTGGCGCAGCTTCTCTCCGGCTACCAGTTCCTGCGCCAGCTCGACACTTACGACCTCACCTCGATCTCAGACCAGATGGGCGCGCCCGTCTGGAAGGGCCAACTGGCGATCGCCAACGCGCTGAACAAGGAAGTGACGACCAGCTTCCCGATCGACGAGGCGTTGCCGCAGCGCAAGCCGGGCGTCTATGTGCTGACCGCCGCGCCGGTCGGCGACAACAGCGATTCCTACGAGACGCTGGCCACCCAGTGGTTCGTCGTCTCCGATATCGGGCTGGCCACCTATACCGGCCAGGATGGGCTCAACGTCTTTGCCCGCTCGCTCGCCAGCGCCAAGCCGCTGGCCGGCATTGAGTTGACGCTGCTTGCAAGGAACAACGAGATCCTGGGCACAGCTATGACCGACGCCGAAGGCCGCGCTACCTTCACGCCGGGCCTGACGCGCGGCGTCGGCGGCCAGGTGCCGGCGGTCGTGATGGCAAGCCAGGGCGATGCCGACTTCGTGTTCCTCGACATGACCCGCGCCGGCTTCGACCTCACGGATCGTGGCGTCGAAGGACGCGCCGCACCCGGGGCGCTCGACGTCTATGCCTATACCGAACGCGGCATCTACCGCGTCGGCGAGGACGTCCATGTGGCGGCGCTGGCCCGCGACGCTTCGGCCAAGGCGGTCGAGAACCTGCCACTGACCTTCATCTTCACGCGGCCTGACGGCGTCGAGGAACGCCGCATCGTCAGCGATGGCGGCGCCCTCGGCGGCCACGCCGTCGACCTGCCGCTCGCCGTCAACGCGATGCGCGGCACCTGGCAGGTGGGCATTTACACCGATCCCAAGCAGCCGGCGATCGCGCAGTCGATGTTCCTGGTCGAGGATTTCGTTCCCGACCGCATCGAGTTCGACATGACCGCCGACAAGGACGAGATCGCCCAGGGTGAAGCGGCGGAGGTGACCGTCGACGGCCGCTTCCTTTACGGAGCGCCGGCCGCCGGGCTGTCGCTCGAAGGCGAGATCAACCTGTCGACGATGACGGAATGGGAACGCTTCAACGGCTACCATTTCGGCCTCGCCGACGAGGAGGAAGGCGACGACACCCGCATGCCACTGACCGACCTGCCGGTGGTGGGCGACGACGGCAAGGCGACCTTCACCGTTGAGCTCGACCAGCTGCCATCGACCACCCGCATGCTGAACGCCGAGGTGGCGGTGCGCATGCGCGAAGGCGGCGGCCGCGCCGTCGAGCGCAAGCTCGACATCGAGATCAAGCCGCGAGGCGCGCTGATCGGCATCGCGCCGCAATTCTCCGGAGATGCGGTGCCGCAGGCATCGAATGCAAGCTTCAAGATCATCGCCGTCAACCCGGACGGCGCGCGCCAGTCGCTCAACGGGCTGAACTGGTCGCTGGTCAAGATCGAGCGGAACTACCAGTGGTATCGCAACGGCAATTCCTGGAACTACGAACCGGTGACCTTCACCAAGGCCGTCGCCAATGGCAAGGTCGACGCGAGCGCCGACAAGGAAGCCGAAATCACCGTCGCCACCGACTGGGGCCGCTACCGGCTGGAGATCGAGACCGACGACCCGGCTGGACCGGCATCGAGCTTCGAGTTCGAGTCCGGCTGGTATGTCGAGGCCTCGTCCACCGAGACGCCGGATGGGCTGGAGATCGCGCTCGACAAGGATACCTATGCGGCCGGCGACGTGGCCAAGCTGAAAGTATCGCCGCGTTTCGCCGGCGAACTGCTGATCACCATCGGGGCCGAGAGCCTGCTTGCCACGCAGACTGCCAGCGTGCCGGAAGGCGGCGCCATCATCGACATTCCCGTTGATGCCAACTGGGGCGCCGGCGCGTATGTGACCGCGACGCTTTACCGGCCCGGCGACGCGCAGGAGACGCGCATGCCGGCCCGCGCCATCGGCGTTAAATGGCTGAAGGTCGATCCCGGCGCGCGCAAGCTCGGCGTGGCGATGACACCGCCCGAAAAGACGCTGCCGCACCAGACCCTGTCCATTCCCATCAGCGTCACCGGCGTGCAGCCGGCGAGCGACGCCTATGTGATGGTGGCCGCCGTCGATGTCGGCATCCTCAACCTCACCGGCTACAAGGCGCCGGATCCGGAGGCCTGGTTCTTCGGCCAGCGCCAGCTCGGCCTCGAACTGCGCGATCTCTACGGCCGCCTGATCGATGGCTCGCTGGGCGCAACCGGCAGGCTGCGCACCGGCGGCGACGGCGCGGCGATGTCGGCGCAAGGCAGCCCGCCGACCGAAAAGCTGGTCGCCTTTTTCTCAGGACCGGTGAAGCTCGACGCCGCTGGCAAGGCGACCGTCGATTTCGACATTCCACAGTTCAACGGCACCGTGCGCGTGATGAGCGTGGCGTGGACGAAGGAAGCGGTCGGTCATGCTTCGACCGACGTGATCGTGCGCGAGCCGGTGGTGGTGACGGCCGGCCTGCCGCGCTTCATGGCGCCGGGCGACACCGCGCAGTTGCGGCTCGATATCGCCAACACCGACGGCCCCGCCGGCGACTACAATCTGATGATCGAAACCGACGGCAAGATACAGGCCGGCGGCGGCGCGCCCGTGCCGGAGAAAGTGACGCTCGACCAGGGCAAGCGCGACACCTTGTTCGTGCCGATCGCGGCGGACGCCACTGGCGACGCCTCGGTCACCGTGACGCTGTCGCATGCAAGCGGGCTTGTCGTCGAAGAGGCGCTGTCCGTGCCTGTGCGGCCTGGCGCAATGCCGGTCACCACGCGCAATGTGGTCAGCCTTGCGGCCAATGGCGGCAGCCTGCGGGTCGACCGCGAGCTTTTGGCGGCGAGCCTGCTCGACGGCGCCACCGTCAGCGTCGGCGTGTCGCCGTCTTCTGCCTTCGACATCCCGTCGCTGCTGATGACGCTCGACCGCTATCCCTATGGCTGCGCCGAGCAGACGACGAGCCGCGCCATGCCGCTGCTCTATGTCAGCGAACTGGCGAAGGCGGCGGGCATGGCGGAAGACCCCGCATTGCGCGAACGCGTCCAGCAGGCGATCTACCGGGTGCTCAATTATCAGGCTTCGTCGGGCAGTTTCGGCCTCTGGTCGCCGGGTTCCGGCGATCTGTGGCTGGACGCTTATGTCAGCGACTTCCTGACCCGGGCGCGCGAACAAGGTTACGACGTGCCGCAGCAGGCGATGCTGCAGGCACTCGACAATCTGCAGAACGCGCTGGGCTACGACATCGACCTCACCGACCGCGGCAACGAAATCGCCTACGCGCTTTACGTGCTGGCCCGTAACAAGAAAGCCTCGGTCGGCGATATGCGTTATTATGCCGACACGCAGATCGAGGCGTTCTCCAGCCCCATGGCGGTGGCTCAGCTTGCCGCGTCGCTGGCGCTTTACGGCGACAACCAGCGCGCCGAGGCGACCTTCGGGGTGGCGCTGCAACTCGCCCGGACCAGCAAGGAGTATGACTACTACCGCTCCGACTATGGCTCGCAGCTGCGCGACGGCGCGGCCATGCTGTCGCTCGCGGCCGAGGTGAAGCCGATGCCGTCGACGGTGCCGGCCATGGTGCAGCTCGTTTCGGCGGCGCGCAAGAAGGCGACCTATACCAGCACACAGGACGAGGCCTGGATGCTGCTCGCCGCCCGCGCCATCCAGGCGGGAAGTGCGGCGATCGCCTTGCAGGTGAACGGCGCTGCCCATACCGGCAGCTACGCCACACGGGTAAGCGGGCAGGAACTGCTCGACAATCCAATCACCATCGTCAATCCGGGCGCCAACCCGGTCGACGCTGTGGTGACGACGGTTGCCGCACCGACGCAGCCCCTGCCGGCGGGCGGCGACGGTTTCACCATCGAGCGCACCTACTACACGCTCGACGGCACCGAGGCCAATGTGACGGAGGCGAAGCAGAACGAACGTTATGTAGTGGTGCTTAAGATCGACGAGGTGAACGACTGGCCCTCGCGGGTGCTGGTGACGGACTTGTTGCCGGCCGGATTCGAGATCGACAATCCGGGCCTGGTGTCGAGTGCGGAACTGTCGAACTTCGGCTGGCTGGCGAAGACGGAAGCCGCCCACCTCGAATTCCGCAACGATCGCTTTGTCGCCGCCTTCGACCACACGCAGGGCGGCAGCCGATCTGCCACCGTCGCCTATGTGGTGCGGGCGGTGACGCCCGGCGTCTACACGCATCCCGCCGCCGTGGTGGAGGACATGTACCGGCCGCAATATTCGGCCCGCACCGCGACCGGCATGATGGAGGTCAAGGCGGCACAATAATGGGCGTCCAGGCGGAAGAACCCGATTCCCTCCTCCCCCTCGATGGGGGAGGTGCCGAGCGAAGCGAGGCGGAGGGGGTGAAATATCTGCCGTATCACCCCACCCGGCCGCTACGCGGCCACCCTCCCCATCGAGGGGAGGGAGGAGAACTTAGCCGCCTACGCATGACCCCGGAACAGATTGCCTCGCTTTTGCGAAAGACAGCCGCCGCGATCGCGGTAGTCGCGGCCCTGGCCGGCATCGCCACCGTCGGGTTCCTCTGGGCCGACAAAAACTTCCCGCCGCCGCTGCCCGAAAAACTCACCGTATCCACCGAGGTGCTCGACCGCGACGGCGCGCTGCTGCGGGCCTTTGCCACCATCGACGGCCGCTGGCGGCTGGCGACCGACCTCAGCACGGTCGACCAGAAGCTGGTGGACATGCTGATCGCCTATGAGGACAAGCGTTTCCGCGACCACTCCGGTGTCGACCCGCTGGCGATCCTGCGGGCCGCGAAGCAGCTGGTCACAAATAGACGCATCGTTTCGGGCGGCTCGACCCTGTCGATGCAGCTTGCCCGGCTGATGGAGCCACGCACCAGCCGCTCGCTCGGCGCCAAGGTCCGGCAGGCGTTCCGCGCCATCCAGATTGAGCGGCGGCTGACCAAGCGCGAAATTCTCGAGCGCTATCTCACGCTGGCGCCTTATGGCGGCAATCTGGAAGGCGTACGCGCCGCTTCGCTCGCCTATTTCGGCAAGGAGCCGCGGCGGCTGACCGTCGCCGAGGCAGCGCTGCTCGTGGCATTGCCGCAACTTCCCGAACGGCGGCGGCCCGACCGCAACCTCGCCATCGCGCAAGCTGCCCGCGACCGTGTGCTGAACCGCATGGTAAGCGCCGGGCTGCTCGGCGAAAGCGAAGCGCAGCGCGCCGCCGCAGAAGCGGTGCCCGAAACGCGGCGCGCCCTGCCCGCGCACGCACCGCATCTTGCCGACCAGGCTTTGCGCAACGCGCCATCCGAACCCGCTCACAGGCTGACGATCAAGAAGAGCGTGCAGGACGGCCTGGAACAGGTTGCGCGCGACGCTGCGGTGAAACTCGGCCCCCGGCTGTCAGTCGCCATGGTCATGGCCGACGCGCGCACCGGCGATATCCTCGGCGCGGTCGGCTCGGCGGATTTCTTCGACCCCAGCCGCTCGGGCTGGATCGACATGACGCGCATCGTGCGCTCGCCCGGTTCGACGCTGAAGCCTTTCATCTACGGCCTTGCCGTCGAACAAGGGCTGGTGGCGCAGGAAACGCTGATCGAGGACCGGCCGGCGAACTTTTCCGGCTACCGGCCGCGTAATTTCGACATGCGATACCAGGGCGACGTCAGCGTGCGCCAGGCGCTGCAGATGTCGCTCAACGTGCCGGCGATAAGGCTGCTCGACGCGGTCGGCCCGACGCGGCTGATCGCCCGTTTCCGCCGCGCCGGCGTGCAGCCGGAATTGCCGCCCGGCGAGGCGCCGGGGCTGGCGATCGGCCTCGGCGGCGTCGGCCTGACCCTGCGCGACCTCGTGCAGCTCTACACCGGGCTTGCCAATGGCGGCCAGGCGCACCTTTTACGGGACGGCTCGGAGAAGGTACCGCCGGCGACCGCCGGCATAGAAATCCTCGAGCCGCAGGCGACATGGCAGATCGCCGACATGCTTTCCGGCGTGAAGCCGCCGGAAGGCTCGGCCGAGCGCGGCATCGCCTACAAGACCGGCACCAGCTACGGCTATCGCGACGCCTGGTCGGTCGGCTTCGACGGCCGCCATGTGCTGGGCGTCTGGGTCGGCAGGCCGGATGCCGGCGCAGTAGCGGGACTTGCCGGTTATGTCTCGGCGGCGCCAATCCTGTTTGAAGGTTTTACGCGATCCGGCGTCGCTGCGGTACCGCTGGCCCGCCCGCCAGCCGGTACGTTCCGGCCCAAGAACGAGGACCTGCCGGTGACGCTGGTGCGTTTCGCCCCGGGCGAGGACGGGCTGTCGGCCTCGCCGGCCTCCCCCACCGAACCGGCGCCTCAGATCGTCTTTCCGCCGCAGGGGGCCCACATCGACCTGACCAGCCAGGGCGGATCGCCGCTGGTTCTGAAGCTGCAGGGCGGGCGGCCGCCCTTCCGCTGGTTGGCCAACGGCAAGCCGCTCGCCGAAATCCAGCGCAAACGCATCGCCAACTGGCTTCCCGATGGAACCGGCTATTCGACGCTGACCGTCGTCGACGCCGCCGGACGGGCGGCAAGCGTCAAAGTGTTTGTCGAGTAGTTTTCACGCCGCAGCTCCAAATGCTTGCGGCATTGATTTGGGCCGAAAATCAACGCGTTGGAGCCGTCAGTGGATTCATGTTGCGAAGATGCGAGCGTCACGCTGCTCACCGAACGCTATCACAGTCGCGAAGTGGCGCCGCAAACGCTGCGGAATTGAAACGGAGTTTTTCGTCATCCGACCTGTGGCGGGAAAATCCTTCTCTGGCATAATGCTCGCCTCTATCCATAATCGGCCCGGCTGCGCATGATCGCGGGCGGTAATCAGGGGTGACATGATGTTGGATTTCAGGATTTCACGGCGCGGGGTGCTTGCCGGCTCCGCCGTGCTGCTGGCATCGACCGCGCTGCCGCGCATCGCCGAGGCGCAGGAACCCAAGAAGGGCGGGCGGCTGATCGTCGCTGCCGACTCCGAGCCGCGCAACCTTAACCCCGCGATCGTCGCATCCAATGGCGTTTTCTTCATCTCCAGCAAGGTGGTCGAACCGCTGGCCGAAGCCTCGTTCGACGGCAAGGACGGACTGGCGCCGCGCCTCGCCACCAGCTGGGAAGGGTCCGCCGACGGCCTGTCGGTGACATTCAAGCTGCGCGAAGGCGTGACCTGGCATGACGGCAAGCCGTTCACTTCCGCCGACGTCGCCTTCTCGGCGCTGCAGATTTGGAAGCCGCTGCAGAACCTTGGCCGCGTCGTCTTCAAGGACCTTGAAGCCGTCGACACGCCGGACGAGCACACCGCGGTGTTCAAATTCTCCAAGCCGACGCCGTTCCAGCTGATCCGCAACGCACTGCCGCCGCTGACCGCCGTGGTGCCGAAACATCTCTACGAAACCGGCGACATCGCCGAGAATCCGGCTAACAACGCGCCTGTCGGCACCGGGCCCTTCAAGTTCGCCGAACATAAGGCCGGCGAATATTACCGGCTGGAGAAAAACGCCTCCTATTGGGGCAAGGACCTGCCGCATCTCGACGAGATCGTCTATCGCGTGCTGCCCGACCGCGCGGCGGCGGCCGGCGCGTTGGAAGCGGAAGAAATCCACCTCGCCGCTTTCTCGGCGGTGCCGCTCGCCGACCTCGAGCGCATCTCGAAAGTGCCGGGCATTTCGGTGATCTCGAAGGGCTATGAGGCATTGACCTACCAGCTCGTGGTTGAGATCAACCACCGCCGCAAGGAATTGGCCGACCTGAAAGTACGGCAGGCGATCGCCCACGCGATCGACAAGGAATTCGTCGTGAAGACGGTCTTCCTCGGCTACGCGACGCCTTCGACCGGCATCGTGCCTGTCAATGACAAGCAGTTCTACACCACCGACGTGCCGCAATATGCCTTCGACGTCGCCAAGGCGAACGCACTGCTCGACGAGGCGGGCTACCCCCGCGCCGACAACGGGACGCGCTTTGCACTGAAATTGCTGCCGGCTCCTTATTTCAACGAAACCAAGCAGTTCGGCTCATATCTTCGCCAAGCGCTGGCCGAAATCGGCATCGATGCCGAACTGGTCAACAACGATGCTGCCGCGCACCAGAAGGCCGTCTACACCGACCATGCCTTCGATCTGGCGGTGGGGCCGCCGGTGTTCCGTGGCGACCCGGCGATCTCGACGACCATACTGGTGCAGAGCGGCATTCCCGACGGCGTGCCGTTCTCCAACCAGGGCGGCTACAGGAACGACGAACTCGACGGCATCATCGCCAAGGCTGCCGAGACGCTCGACCCGGATGCGCGCATCGCGCTCTACCGCGACTTCCAGGAGAAGGTGGCGGAAGACCTGCCGCTGATCAACGTCGCCGAATGGGGCTTCATCACCGTGGCGCGCGATACGGTGAAGAACGTCTCCAACAATCCGCGCTGGGCGGTGTCGAACTGGGCAGATACCTGGGTGGAGGCGTAGCGGCGGACCATCAGTTGCTTGCCGCACGATTGCGATAATGCTGAACTCGCTCGGGTGAGCACTCGACGGCACACCCCATGAACCGCGCGCTTCGCCTCATCCGCCGCCGCCTGATCGGCGCCATTCCGGTGCTGCTGATCGTCATTGTCGGCACATTTCTCTTGCTCGAAACCGCACCCGGTGACGCCGTCGATGCCTATATCGTGTCGACCGGCGGCGACGCCGGCCTGATCGAAGCGCTGCGCCAGCGTTGGGGGCTCGACCAATCGCCGATGACGCGGCTCGCCACCTATTTGTGGTCGCTCTCGCATCTCGATCTCGGCCACTCGGTCACCTTTTCGCGGCCGATCCTCGACGTCATTCTCGAGCGGCTGCCGAACACGCTGCTTCTGATGGGCAGCGCCACCGCCCTCTCCTTCGGCCTCGGCTCCGCCCTCGGCATCGTCGCCGGTGCGAAGCCCGGCAGTTTTCGCGACCGCTTCCTGTCGATCGGTTCGCTGGCGCTTTATGCCGTGCCGGGCTTCTGGCTGGGGCTTGTGTTGACGGTGCTGTTTTCTGTGCAGCTGCGCTGGTTTCCGATCAGCGGCATCGAGACCATCGCCTCGGGAAAAACCGGTCTCGGCCGGGCGCTCGACATCGGCCGCCATCTGGTGCTGCCGGTGGCTGCGCTCGGGTTCATCTATCTGGCGCTTTATCTGCGCATGATGCGGACCGGCATGGCGGAAGCCTGGCGACAGGATTTCGTGCTGGCGGCCAAGGCGCGTGGCATTTCGCTCCGGCGCATCGTCATCCGCCACGTCGCCCGCAACGCGCTGTTGCCGCTTGTCACCATGCTCGGCCTGCAATCGGCGCAGATGCTGGGCGGCTCGGTGGTGATAGAGACGGTGTTTTCCGTGCCGGGCCTCGGGCGGCTGGCGCAGGAGGCGGTCGCCTCGCGCGACACGCCGCTGCTTCTCGGCATCATCCTGGTCAGCGCAGTGCTGGTCATCGCCATCAACCTGATCGTCGACATCCTCTACGCCTTCCTCGATCCGCGCGTTGGCGCCAGCGAGGCGACTGCGTGACCATCATCCACCGCTTCCTGAAAACGCCGGAAGGGCTGGCAGGCGCCCTGCTGCTCGCCGCTTTCGTTCTGGTGGCGCTGGCGGCACCCTTCTTCTTCCCGCGCGACCCGCTGTCGATTGCCGGGCCGGCGTTGCTGCGGCCTTTCCAGGACTGGTCGCTGCCGCTCGGTACAGACCGGCTGGGTCGCGACGTGCTGGCCGGCATCTTTCACGGCGCGCGCACCTCGCTGGCGGTCAGCTTGGCGGCAGCGGCAGCCTCGATCGCCGTCGGCGCCATCGTCGGCACGCTGGCAGGCTTCGGCGGTGGCTGGACCGACGAAGTGCTGATGCGCATCACCGATGCTTTCCAGACCGTGCCGGGCTTCCTGCTGGCGCTGGCTTTCGTCAGCGTTGTCGGTCCCTCGCTCGGTGTCGTCGTTGCGGCGATCGCGCTCAGCGCCTGGACCGGACCGGCGCGTATTGCGCGCGCCGAGGTGCTGTCGATCCGCGAGCGCGACTACGTCGCCTCGGCGCGTGTCGCCGGCATGCACCCGTTGGAAATCGCCTTCCGCGAGGTTCTGCCCAACGCTCTGCCGCCGGTTCTGGCGCTGGCATCGGTGATCGTCGCGCAGGCGATCCTGGTCGAGGCCGCACTCTCCTTCCTCGGGCTCGGCGACCCCAACCGCGTCACCTGGGGCGGCATGATCGCCGAAGGCCGCACGGTGCTACGCTCCGCGCCGTTCCTGTCGATCGTCCCCGGCATCGCCCTGGTGCTGACGGTGCTCGGCGTCTACCTCGCCGGCGAAGGCGCGGTCGAGACGGCGGCGAAGCGGCGGAGCCTCGCATGACGCCGGCGCTGAATATCCACAGGCTCAGCGTTACCTATCGCCGCGACAGGCAGGAGGTCGAAGCGTTGAGCGGCGTCGATCTCGATGTCGGCGCCGGCGAAAAACTGGCCATCATCGGCGAGAGCGGCTCAGGCAAGAGCACGCTGGCGCTCGCGATTGCCGGGTTGCTTCCGGCTTCGGCGAAGATCGCCGGCAGGATCGAATGGCCCTCGCTCGGCCGCCCACCAGTCAACGGTCGCGATATCGGTTTCGTATTCCAGGATCCTTCAGCCAGCCTCGATCCCGTCATGGCGGTCGGGGAGCAGATCGCCGAGGTGGCGCGGGCGCATCGCGGCATGAACTGGCGGCAGGCCTACGCGCTGGCCGAGGAATTGCTGGCGCGCGTCAAGCTGCCGGAGCCGGCGGCATTGCGCAAAGCCTACCCGCACCAGCTTTCCGGCGGCCAGAAGCAGCGCGTGGCGATCGCCGCGGCAATCGCCGGCAGACCAGGACTGCTGATCGCCGACGAGGCGACCAGCGCGCTCGACACCATCGTGCAACGGGACATCGTGGCGCTGATCCGGCAACTGGTCGATGAGGACGGCACGTCGTTGCTGTTCATCACCCACGACATCGCGCTCGCCTCTGAAATCGCCAATCGTATCGCGGTGTTCCGCAACGGGCAGTTGGTCGAGGCCGGTGCAACCGAAGCGCTGGTCGCCTCGCCGCAACAAGCCTACACCCGCTTGTTGCTTCAGGCGCATCTCGGCCTCGAGGAGACAGTCCGGTGAGTGCGCCGCTGCTCGAAGTGCGCGGTCTTGGCAAGCGTTTTTCGCGCAATGGCAGGCCTGTCGCCGCACTCAACGGCGTGAGCCTCAACGTCGCCCACTGCGAGACGCTCGCGCTGGTCGGGCCTTCGGGTTCTGGCAAATCGACGCTCGGCCACGCCATCCTGCGCCTGATCGAGCCCGACAGCGGCGGTATTTCGTTCGAAGGGCAGGATCTGCTTGCTTTGAGCGGCGGGCGATTGCGCGCCGCCCGGGCCCGCCTGCAGATGGTTTTCCAGGATCCGCAAGCCGCCTTCAACCCACGCGCCACGGTGGCCGGGGTGATCGACGACCCGCTGCGCATTCACGGCATCGGCAGCCGTGGCGAGCGGCCCGGGTTGATCCGCAAATTGCTCGAACGCGTCGGCCTTTCGCCGGACCTCGGCGAGCGTGCCGTGCACGAAATCTCCGGCGGCCAGCGCCAGCGCGTGGCGATTGCCCGCGCCATCGCCACCAGACCGTCGCTGGTTGTGCTTGACGAAGCGGTTTCGGCCCTTGACGTTTCGGTGCGCGGCGACATCCTCACACTGCTGGCCGACCTGCAGCGCGAGGAAAACATCGCCTACCTCTTCATTTCGCACGATCTCGGCGTTGTGCGTGCCGTGGCTCACCGGGTGGCGATCATGGACGCCGGCAGAGTTGTCGAGATGGGTGAAGCGCGGCAGGTGATCGCCGATCCCCAATCGGCCACTGGCAAAGCGCTGGTCGCTGCCGTGCCGCGATTGCGCTGCGGAATTTCGACGGAGAATGCCTGAATGACCGACGCCGCTTCGAGAGCCGAGACGCTGAGCCGGGAACTCGATTTCGCTTTCCGCAACCGCGCCGATCTCTACCGGCTCTTCTATGACGAATTGGCCGGCGAATACGGTCCGGACAAGGCCGAAGCGATCATGGTGAGGGTGGTGGAGAAGCGCGGCCAGGAAGTCGCCGAACTTGCCTTCTCCCAATTCGGCCCGACCGACGCACGCGAGATCGGCGAGGCATTCCTGGCAATCAGTCCCGACGGCGGACGCATGTACCCGACCGATGTCGAACGCAGCGCCACAGCAATCAGCTTCAAGGTGAAGCGCTGCCCGCTGAAGGACGCCTGGGTCGAGGCTGGTGTCGGCGAGGAAAAGCTCGCAACGCTGTGCCGCATCGCCGGCGCCTTCGACCGCGGCCTGTTCGAAGTGACCGGCGTGCGCTTCGAGAACGTCACGTGGACGCCCGGCCACGGTTCGGGTTGCTGCCACATAAAACTTTCCAACCGCGGCGCCTGAAACTCCGGATACAAGCCTGCCGTGCTTGTCAAACCCCGCGCCGCGTGGTTATGACCGGCATGGGGAGAGGTGACGAGATGCGGGCGGAGGTTCCGACCGGCACGTGCGCACCTCTGGAACACGCTGCGGGAACCATGACGACAATCATCGACGTTGAGAATGTAAGCAAACGCTTCGGCAATTTGCTGGCCGTGGACCGCTGTTCGCTCAAGGTGGAAAAAGGCTCGATCACCGGGCTGATCGGCCCGAACGGCGCCGGCAAGACGACAATGTTCAACATGGTCGCCGGAGCATTTGCGCCGACATCCGGCAAGATCCTGCTCGACGGCAAGGACGTGACCGGCCTGCCGGCGCATGAGCTATTCTCGCGCGGACTGCTGCGCACTTTCCAGATCGCCCAGGAATTCTCCAACATGACGGCGCTGGAGAACCTGATGATGGTGCCCGCCAACCAGTCGGGCGAAAACGTCATCAACGCCTTCTTCAGGCGCGGGCGGGTGATGCACGAGGAACGCGGCACGCGCGGCCAGGCCGAAGAGGTCATGCAGTTGCTGCGGCTGACGCATGTGAAGAACGAGCGCGCCGGCAATCTTTCCGGTGGCCAGAAGAAGCTGCTGGAACTTGGCCGAGTGATGATGACCGAGCCGCGCGTCGTGCTGCTCGATGAGATCGCCGCCGGCGTCAACCGCACCTTGTTGAACGACCTGGCCGCCGCGGTCGAGCGCCTCAACAAGGAAAAAGGCCTCACCTTCTTCGTCATCGAGCATGACATGGACCTGATCGCCAGGCTGTGCGACCCGGTGATCGTGATGGCCGCCGGTTCGGTGATGATGCAGGGGCCGATGGAGGAAATCCGCCGCCACGAAGGCGTCATCGAAGCCTATTTCGGCGGCGGCAAGGTGGAAAAGCGGGCATGAGCCTCCTCGAAATGGCGGATATCCACGGCGGCTATGGCGGCGCCAATATCCTTAATGGCGTCAACATCAGCATCGAGGCCGACGAGATCGGCGTCATCGTCGGGCCGAACGGCGCCGGCAAGTCGACGACGTTGAAAGCCCTGTTCGGCCTGCTGCGCGTTTCGCAAGGAAGCATCGTTTTCAACGGCAGGCCGATTACCAATTTCGCGCCGGAAAAACTGGTGCGCGAGGGACTGTCCTTCGTGCCGCAGGAATTCAATGTCTTCCCCACAATGTCGGTGCACGAGAACCTGGAAATGGGCGCCTACATAAGGCGCGACGATTTCCGCAACCTGCTCGACCAGGTCTACGGTTTCTTCCCGCCGCTGAAAGACAAGCGCAAGCAGCCGGCAGGCGAGCTTTCCGGCGGCCAGCGCCAGATGGTGGCGATCGGCCGCGCACTGATGACCGAGCCCAGCCTGCTTCTGCTCGACGAGCCGACGGCCGGCCTGTCGCCGCTCTACATGGACGAGATCTTCGACCGCATCATCGCCATCAACAAATCCGGCGTCGGCATCCTGATGGTCGAGCAGAACGCCAGGCAGGCGCTGGCCATCGCGCATCGCGGTTTCGTGCTGGCGACCGGCAGGAACCGGTTCACCGGAACCGGCGCCGAACTCCTGGCCGACCCGGACGTTGCCAAAAGCTTCCTCGGCGGCGGAGAATAACCATGGGCGAAACCGGAATTCTCGCCGCGCTGCCGATGAACGAATTCGTATTCTTCATCAACAAGGGGCTGCTGGCCGGCCTGATCATCGGCTCGATCTACGCACTGGGCGCGGTCGGCGTGACGCTGATTGCCGGCATCCTCAGGTTTTCGCATTTCCCGCATGGCGACATGATGACCGCCGGCGCCTTCTTCGCGCTGATCCTGACCGCGATCTTCCCGACTGCCGGCGCATTGATCGGCCTGCCAACCCCGTTCGTGCTGATGCCGATCGCCATGGCCATCACCGCGTTGTTTGCCATCGGCATCGACCGTGTCTTCTACAAGCCGCTCAGAACCGCCAATGTGAAACCCATCGTCATCGTCATGGCCTCGATCGGCGTCATGCTGATGATGCAGGGCCTGATCCGGCTGTTCGCCGGAACCGAGGCGCGCCAGATGGAAGCCGGCTCGAAGGACATCTACAAAATTCCATTCGGCGGCCGAGACATCGTTCTGACCGAACCGCAGCTTCTGCTGATCCTGTTCACCGCGGCGGTAGTCGTGGCGCTGCATTTCTTCCTGACGCGCTCGCGCATGGGCAAGGCGATGCGGGCGATGGCAGACAATGCAGATCTCGCCCGCATTTCGGGCATCAGCACCGATCACGTGGTGCGCACAACCTGGATCATCGCAGGCGCGCTTGCCGCGGCCGCCGGCACGCTTCTGGCGCTCGACGTTTCGCTGAAACCGGATCTTTCCTTCAACGCGCTGCTGCCGATCTTCGCCGCGGCGATCGTCGGCGGCATCGGCAAGCCCTTCGGCGCCATCGCCGGTGGCCTGCTGGTCGGCTTCACCGAGACGCTCGCGGTGTTCAACTGGGGCGTCCTGCTCAGGCCGCTGCAGCCTTTCATGCCCGAATGGCTCGAACTGCCGCAAAAGCTCGCCTTCGTGCCGACCGAATACAAGATCGTCGTTCCCTTCTTCATCCTTATCGCGGTGCTGATCTGGCGACCGACCGGCATCTTCAAAGGGAGCCTGGTGAAATGATCACCTATCGCACCCGTGCCCTGCTGATGATTTCGGGCACCGCCGTCCTTGTTGCGCTGGTATTCGCCTGGCTCGGCGCCGCCTACGGCGTGCGCATGCTGGTCGAGGCAAGCTGCTTTGCGCTGATCGCGCTCGGCCTGACCATCCAGTGGGGTTTTGCCGGCCTTTTCAATGTCGGCGTCATGGGCTTCATCGCCACGGCGGCGTTCGTGTCGATGCTGGTTTCCTACCCCGTCAATGGCCTGTTCTGGAATTCGGCCGGACCGGCGATGCTTGGCCGGGTCGGCCTCTATCTGCTTATCGGCGTCGCCCTCACCTTTGCGGCGAGCCAGACGCATCGCCTTGGCCTGCCGAAGAAATACCGCACGCTGCTGACCCTGATCGTCGGCGCAGCCACCTACCTGGCGGTGACCAGCGCACTCGACCCCGCAGCCTCCCTCATCGAGGCGCAAGCCCGTTTCGTCGGCGGGTTCGGCATGCCCGTCTGGCTGGGCTGGCTGCTCGGCGGCATCGCGGCCGGCGGCCTCGGCTGGGCGATGGGGCGCATCACGCTCGGCCTGCGCGCCGACTACATGGCGATCGCCACGCTCGGCATTTCCGAAATCGTCAAGGCGTTCCTCAAAAACGCCGACTGGCTGACCAAGGGCACGCTGACGGTTTCTCCACTGCCTTGGCCGGTGCCGACACCCACCGAACTCGGCTTCGTGATGTCGCGCGCTTCCTATCTTGCGGTGACCGCGACCCTCATCGTCGTCTTCTACGTGCTGCTCGAACGCGCCTGGGCTTCGCCATGGGGCCGCATGATGCGCGCCATTCGCGACAACGAACTGTCGGCCGCCGCTATGGGCAAGGACGTCAACCGCCGCCGCCTCGAAATGATGGTGCTCGGCAACTTCATCATCGGCATCGGCGGCGCCGCGCTCGTCACCTTCTCGACGATCTTCGACCCGGCCAGCTTCCAGCCGCTCAACCACACTTTCCTGATCTGGGTGATGGTGATCCTTGGCGGCGCCGGCAACAATCTCGGCACCATTCTGGGCGCGCTGCTGGTCTACATCGTCTGGATCATGTCGGAACCGGCAGCCCTCTTCCTGTTCGACCATGGCGCCACGCTCGCCAACCAGCTGTTCGGCTGGGAAGCACCCGCCGACCTCGCCACGCGCGCGCTGCAGATGCGCGTGTTCGTCATCGGCCTGGTGATCACGCTGGTGCTGCGCTTCGCGCCGCAGGGCCTGCTGCCGGAAAAGGTGGTGAAGTACGAGTGATCAGATCCCGCTGATCGCCTTCAGCCGCGAGGTCGCGGCCTTATTTGAGGCGCTGGCAAGCAACGAAGCCCAGTCATCGGGCGGATTGCCTTTGTCCAGCATAGTGCGGAATACCGCATAGGCATCGTTTTTCGCCCCATATGTCCGCAATGTAGTTTCATCGTTGACCCATGCGATGATGATAATCCTCGCTTCGCTGCTGTAGCGGAAGAACAGGCGGAACCGTCCTCCCCCGAATTTTGCGCGAAACCAGTGCTTTCGGCCGCCGCCCAATGTCGTGCCCTGCCGATACTCAGGCAGCGCTGGATCGTCGGGTATCTGTTCGAAAATCAGTCTTTCGATCGCACCAAGCAGCTTGGCGTTCGCCGTGCTGCGGTAGCCTTCGGGATCCTTTGCTTTAGCGCGCTCCACCGCCGCGATCAGCCTTTCCAACTGATCCAGAAAGAGAGGATGCGCAAAGAGCTGCCACCCGTTGATCGCCAGCATCGTCAGAGATCGACGTCGCCGTGAATGGGCTGGTCGGCACTGACATCGACGCCCTTCGTCAAGGCTGCGATGCGCTCCGCCAATTGCGGTGTCAACGCATTCACCGCTTCGGGGCGGCGTTCGATATCCTCTGCCAGGAACGCAAGAAAGCGTTCGATCGCCGGATCCTCATCGTCGCCGGTTGCGCGATGGACACTGACTCCGTGCTCGTCGACCCTGAATGCGATGCGGTCTCCCGTATCGACGCCCAGAGCCTGCCGGACCGCCTTCGGCACAGTAGTCTGCCCCTTCGCAGTAATGGTGCTGATTTCTTCAAGGATGGTGGTCATCGGAATATCTCCCTTACAGAAGGTAAGGAATATTCATTACATCGTCAAGATCGCTGGCCATGGGTAGTACGTCGATACGAAAAAGCCCGACGGTTCCCCGCCGGGCTTTCGTTCACTTACCGACTTGATCGGCTTAATTGACCTGGCCGACTTCCTTGAAGCCCGCACCTTCGATGACGACTTCGATCACGACACCCGGCACGTCGCCGGCGGCATCGAACTCCTGGGCGCCGGAAGCGCCTTCATAGTTGATGTCCTTGCCTTCGGCGATCAGCTTCGCGGCCTTTTCCCATTCGCCGGGATAGATCGCCTCGCCCGGGGCGGAGGAGACTTCGCGCAGCGCCTTGTTGATGCCTTCACGGCTGTCGCTGCCGTTCTTCTGGATGGCGAGCGCCAGAAGGAAGGCCGCGTCATAGGCCTGCGGGCCGAACGATGCTGCCGGGTCGAGCCCGCCGGCCTTGGCCAGTTCGGCGTATTTCGCCGTGCCCGGGGTTTCAGAACGGCCGATCTTGGTGCCGACGAAACCGTCGAGCTTGCCTTCGCCGATGTTCTTGACCAGCGAATCGCTGATCATGCCGTCGCCGCCGGCGAACTTGGAGAAGTCGCCGCCTTCGAGCGCCTGCCGGATGACCGTCTGGCCGGAACCGTCGGCATAGGCCAGCACCACCAGCATGTCGGCGCCGGCCGAAGCCAGCGAGCCGAGCTCGGCGCGATAATCCGCCTTGCCGTCCTCGTGCGCTTCCTTGGCCGCGACAGTGCCGCCTTCCTTCTTGAAGGCCGCATCGAGCGCCTCGGCAAAGCCCTTGCCGTAGTCGTTGTTGACATAAGTAATGGCGATGCTGTTGACGCCCTTGCCCTTCAGGATCTTGGCCAGCACGTCGCCGCTGTAGGCGTCGGACGGGGTGGTGCGGAACAGAAGGTCCTTGTCCTCGATGGACGTCAGCGCCGGCGAGGTCGCGGCCGGCGACACGATCACCACGCCGCCCGGAATCGCCGCGCTGTTGGCGGCGGCAATCGTTTCGCCCGAGCAGAGCGGGCCGACCAGCGCCACCACCTTTTCCGCGTTGACCATACGGTCAGCGGCGTTCGAGGCGGCGGTGGCGTCGGCGCAGGTCGAATCGCCCTGTACCATGGTCAGCTTGCCGCCGCCCAGGATGCCGCCCTGTTCATTGACATGTTTGACGGCGAGTTCGGCTCCGGCGTGGATCGGCGGCACCAGGCTTTCGATCGGCCCGGTGAAACCGCCGAGGAAGCCGAGCTTGACATCGGCCGCCTGTGCGGCGGCCGATGCCGCCAGCATGGCGATGCCGGCGACCGATGCGGCAAAGAGTTTGTGTTTGACGCTACGCATATGAAAACCTCCCTATAACCCCTGCAAGTTGCAGCGTATTTTTACCCGGCAGGTTTGCCGGGCGAAGCCGCGATACTGTGATTGCCGGGGCATTTTGTAAAGCCGGTGTGTTTGCGGACCGTAGCAAGCTTCTGGCGCAGTTAACGCCTATCGCTGATGCCACGACGGTTCAGCCTTGCACGGCCAGCCCGCCGCGGTGCGCTGCGAGCGCCCGGTTCGACCGCCACAACAGGTAGGCCATCACCGCGATGTTGAGAACGTTCCAGGCGATGCCGTTGAGGAACGCCATGGCGTAAGAACCCGTGAGATCGTAGATCCATCCCGACATCCATCCGCCCAGCGCCATGCCCAGAATGGTCGCCATGACCACGATGCCGACGCGCCGGCCGGCCTCGGAGGCCGGCATATACTCCCGGACGATGATGGCATAGCATGGCACGATGCCGCCCTGCGAAAGGCCGAACACCAGCGAGACGATGTAGAGCGACGCCAGGCCGTCGAAGGGAATGTAGAAAAACAGCGACAGGCATTGCAAGACCGAGCCGATAAGGACGGTGCGGATGCCGCCGATGCGGTCGGCCAGAAAGCCGGAGGCTAGCCGGCTTACGACGCCGGCGGCAAGCATGACCGACAGCATCTCGGCGCCGCGGGCGACGCCGTAGCCGAGATCAAGGCAATAGGCGACGATGTGCACCTGCGGCATCGACATGGCGACGCAGCAGCCAAGGCCAGCCACCACCAGCATCGCCTGCAGCAGGCGCGGCGACACGCCGATCGGCTGGGTCAGGATGGCTTTCGCGGCACCGCCGCCAATGAGTTCGCGTGGCAGCTTGCGCTGCAGCATCAGGATCAGCGGCAGCATGGTGGCGAGGCAGAAGACGCCGATTCCGATATAGGTGGTGCGCCAGCCTTCCGACAGGATGAAGGGCGGCATCACCATCGGCCACAGCGCCCCGGCGAGATAGTTGCCTGAGGCGGCGGTGGCCACCGCGATGCCGCGCCGCTTGACGAACCAGTGCGAGATGTCGGCGATCAGCGGGCCGAACGTCGCGGATGATCCTATGCCGATCAACAAGCCCTGGATGATCGAGAACTGGGTGATCGAGCCCGCCATCGCGGCCAGGATGAAACCGGCGCCGAGCATGACTGCCGCGAAGAGCGCAGGTACGACGAAACCCATCCGGTCGATCATGCGGCCAATGATCACGTTGCCGAGCGCGAACCCAAGCATGGTCATCGTGTAGGGAAGCGAGGCGTCGGCACGGTCGACGCCGTATTCGGCCTGCACCGCGGGCAGCACGACGACCACCGCCCACATGCCAGCGCCGCCGATGGTGGCCAGCACGATGGAGATGAGCAGGCGCATCCAGGAATACCGGCCGTCGATATAGCGGTCGGCGGCGGCAGGCACGCGTTTCGAAGGATGCAAGGTCGGCATCTGCCGCAGTCCTGTTCAAGATCGTTCCAGTTGGCAGCAGCCTTCGCCCAAACCGTCGCCGGCGGCAGCGCCACAGAGGCTTATCTACCGTTCCAGATTGCAACCCGCGGCCAGCCCGACCGTTATTCCAACGGAAAATTGGAGGTGCAAAGCCATGAACGACAATCGCAGACCCTATGGAACCGATCGCGATCCCGCACCGGAGCGCGAAGACCGCGAAGACTGGAACCGCGTGACCGACAGCGACGTCGACACCGACATCGTCAACGAGGATGTCCTCGCCCATGTCGAGGAGATCGAGGAGGACGAGGCCGAGAAGGACGTCGACAACGACGACAATCCTTACCAGGAGAGCGACGCCGCCCTGCCCGACGACGAGGAGGAAGCGGCGATCAGCCGGTATCCCTCCCGCGAAGGCAGCCGCTTCGACGAGATCTGACCTCGCCGAAATCTAGATATGGAGGGCGTGGCCGAGCGTTTTGAGCGCCGCTTCCTGGAACCCTTCGCCCTGCGTCGGATGCGCGTGGATGGTGCCGGCGATATCTTCCAGTCTTGCCCCCATCTCCAGCGCCAGGCCGAACGCGGTCGAAAGCTCCGACACCCCGCGACCGACCGCCTGGATGCCTAGGACAAGATGGTTGTCCGCGCGGGCAACCACACGAACAAAACCGGCTTCTCCGAGCATGGTCATGGCGCGTCCATTGGCAGAGAACGGGAAAATCCCGATCTTGACCTCGCGCCCCTGCGCCCGCGCCTCGTCGGGCGACAGGCCGGCGGTGACGATTTCGGGATCGGTGAAGCAGACCGCCGGAATGGCGCGCTTGTCCCAATTGCGTTTGTTGCCGGCGACGATTTCGGCAACCATCTCACCCTGCGCCATGGCACGATGCGCCAGCATCGGCTCGCCGGTGACGTCGCCAATGGCAAAGATGCCGCGCATCGAGGTGCGACACTGGTCATCGATGCGGATAAATTTGCCGGCCATGTCGAGGCCGATCTCCTCGCGGCCCCAGCCCTCCATGACGGGCTTTCGTCCGACCGTGACCAAAATCTTGTCGGCGGCGATCTTCTTCTCCGCGCCATCGGCCGTTTCGACGAGCAGCGCGCCGCCTTTCGATGCGAGCCCCTTGGCCTTTGCTCCGGTCAGCGCCTCGATGCCGAGTTCGGCAAGCCGTTTGGCGACCGGGCGGGTGAGTTCGGCATCGTATTGCGGCAGGATGCGGGCTTCGGCCTCGACCACCGTCACCGCCGATCCCATCTTCGCCAGCGCGATGCCGAGTTCGAGGCCGATGTAGCCGCCGCCGACCACGGTAAGCTTTTCCGGCACCTTTGGCAGCGCCAGCGCTTCGGTCGACGAAATGACCGGGCCGCCGAACGGCAGGAACGGCAGTTCGACCGGCGCCGAACCGGTGGCGATGACGACCGTCTCGGCGCGGATGACCTGCAGGCCGGTTTCGGTCTCAACCTCGACGGTCTTGCCGTCTCGGAATTTCGCCGTGCCCTCAACGATTTTCACCTTGGCCTTCTTCAGCAGGCCGGAAACGCCGCTGTTAAGGCGGCCGACAATGCCATCCTTCCAGGCGACGGTCTTGCCGAGATCGAGCAACGGCTTCTCAACTGAAATGCCGAGCGGACTTTTTCCGGCAGCCATGTGCACGGCCTGCTCATATTCCTCTGCCGCATGGATCAGCGCCTTGGACGGAATGCAGCCGACATTGAGGCAGGTGCCACCGGGTTTGCCCTTCTCGACGATCACAGTGTCGACGCCAAGCTGGCCGGCGCGGATCGCGCAGATATAGCCGCCGGGGCCGGCGCCGATGACGAGAAGCTTGCAGGAGATCTCTTTCATCGGCTCAGCCCTCGACAAAAATCAGCGCAGGCGTTTCAAGCAGCGCCTTGATGCGCTGCACGAACACTGCCGCATCCCAGCCGTCGATGACGCGGTGGTCGAAGCTGGAGGAGAGGTTCATCATCTTCCTCGGGATGAACTGGACGCCGTCCCACACCGGCCGCACCACCATCTTGTTGACGCCGACGATCGCCACTTCGGGATAGTTGATGACCGGCGTCGTGGCGATGCCGCCCATCGCACCGAGCGACGTGATGGTGATGGTCGAGCCGGACAGTTCCTCGCGCGTCGCCGTGCCTGTCTTGGCGGCCTCGGCCAGCCGGTTGACCTCGGCGCCGCAATCCCAGAGGTCGCGCGCCTCGGCATGCTTGACCACCGGCACGACCAGCCCGGTCGGCGTCTGCGCGGCTATGCCGATATGGATGCCGCCGTGCTGGTGGATGACGCCGGCATCGTCGTCATGGAGCGAATTGAGATTCGGCTGCTCGCCGATCGCCTTGACCATTGCCCGCATCAGGAACGGCAGCATCGTCAGCTTGGGCCGGTCGGCGCGCTTTTCCTTGTTGAGCGCGGCGCGCAGCTCTTCGAGCGCGGTGACGTCGATCTCCTCCACGTAGGTTATGTGCGGGATGCGCGACTTCGACAGCGCCATCTTCTCGGCGATCTTGCGGCGCAGGCCGATGACCTTGATGTCCTCGACGGAATTGTTCTCGGCAAGGCCGGCCCGCCGCGCAACCTGCGGGCCGCGCGCTATGAAGGCCTCGACATCCTCATGGCCGATGCGCCCGGCAGGACCGCTGCCGACGACCTGGCGAAGGTCGATGCCGGCTTCTTTTGCCCTGAGCCGCACCGCCGGCGAAGCCAGCGGTTTTTCGCCCTCGGGGCGCGGCGCACCGAACGTTGTTTTGGCGACACGCGCGGATTCGGGTGCTGCCGGAACCGCAGCTTTGGCAGGGGACTTCGCCGCTGGCGCAGCCGCTGCCGGAGGAGGCGTAGCCTTTTCGCCTGTTTCAGCAGGGGCGGCGGCCTGCTTCTGGGGCTCCGTCGAAGCGGATGGAGCCGTGCCCTCGCCTTCGACCTTCAGCCGGATCAGCGGCGAGCCGACCGCCACCGTGTCGCCGATCTCAGCGCCCAGCCAGAGAATTTCGCCGTCCACCGGCGACGGGATTTCGACGGTCGCCTTGTCGGTCATGACGGCGGCCAGCACCGTGTCTTCGCGCACCAGGTCGCCGACCTTGACGTGCCATTCGACGAGTTCTGCCTCCGCCACGCCTTCGCCGACATCGGGAAGCTTGATCACATGTTCGCCCATGATCAGGCCTCCATCGTTTCGGTGAGGGCGCGACCGACGCGGGCCGGCCCCGGGAAATAATCCCATTCCTGTGCATGCGGATAGGGCGTGTCCCAACCGGCGACTCGCGCCACCGGCGCCTCGAGGTGGAAGAAGCAGTTTTCCTGCACAAGTGCGGCAAGTTCGGCGCCAAAACCCGAGGTCAGCGTCGCCTCGTGGACGACCACGCAGCGGCCGGTCTTTTTCACCGAAGCGACGATGGTGTCGAGATCGAGCGGCAGCAAAGTCCTGAGGTCGATGATCTCCGCATCGATGCCGGTTTCCGCGGCCGCCGCTTCCGCGACGTAGACCATGGTTCCGTAAGCCAGGATGGTAAGGTCGGCGCCGGGTTTGCGCACCACGGCCTTGCCGAGCGGCACCGTGAAATGGCCTTCCGGGACTTCACCGAGCTCATGTTTCGACCACGCCGTCACCGGCCGGTCATGATGGCCGTCGAACGGACCGTTGTAGAGCCGTTTGGGCTCCAGGAAAATCACTGGGTCAGGATCCTCGATCGCCGAAATCAGCAGGCCCTTGGCGTCGTGCGGATTGGACGGCACCACCACTTTCAGTCCCGATACGTGAGTGAACAACGCTTCCGGGCTCTGGCTATGGGTCTGGCCGCCGAAAATGCCGCCGCCGGTCGGCATGCGGATGACGATCGGGCAGGTGAACCCGCCATTGGAGCGATAGCGCAGCCGCGCGGCTTCCGAGACGATCTGGTCGTAAGCGGGATAGACATAATCGGCGAACTGGATTTCCACGCAGGGCTTGAGGCCGTAGGCAGCCATGCCGATTGCCGTACCGACAATGCCGAGTTCGTTGATCGGCGCATCGAAGCAGCGGCTCTTGCCGTATTTCTGCTGCAGGCCTTGCGTGCAGCGGAAGACACCGCCGAAATAGCCGACGTCCTCGCCGAAGACGACGACGTTGTCGTCGCGCTCCATGGAAACATCCATGGCGCCGCGAATGGCCTCGATCATGGTCATGCGTGGCATGGTCTACACCCCCGCCTGCTGGCGCTGGCGCCTGAGATGCGGCGGCATCTCCGCATAGACGCCTTCGAACATGTCGCGCGCCGACGGCTTGCCGCCGGCATGCAGCGTGCCGTGTTTTTCGGCCTCCTTCTGCGCCGAGATCACGGTGTCGAGGATTTCGGCCTCCGTCTGCTTGTGGCGTTCCTCCGACCAAAGGCCGCGGACGATCAGATGGTTCTTCAGCCGGATCACCGGGTCGCCGAGCGGCCACGCCTCCGACTCGGTCTTGGGCCGGTAGGCTGACGGGTCGTCGGACGTCGAATGCGCACCGACGCGGTAGGTCACATATTCAACCAGCGTCGGCCCGAGGTTCTTGCGCGCCCGCTCCACCGCCCACTTCGCCACCGCATGCACCGCCAGGTAATCGTTGCCGTCGACCCGCAGCGCCGGAATGCCGAAGCCGAGCCCCCGCGCCGCGAACGTGCCGGAGCCGCCACGCGCAATGCCTTGGAAGGTCGAGATCGCCCACTGGTTGTTGACGATGTTGAGCACGACAGGCGCCCGGTAGGTCGAGGCGAAGACCAGGGCCGCGTGGAAGTCGCTTTCGGCCGTCGAGCCGTCGCCGATCCAGCCTGCGGCGATCTTGGCGTCGTTCTTGATCGCCGAGGCCATCGCCCAGCCGACCGCCTGCACGAACTGGGTGCCGAGATTACCCGAGATCGAGAAGAACCCGTGTTCTTTCGACGAATACATGATGGGCAACTGGCGACCCTTCAGCGGATCGGCCTCGTTGGAGTAGATCTGGTTCATCATCTCGACCAGCGGGTAGCCGCCGGCGATCAGCAGGCCAGCCTGGCGGTAGGTCGGGAAATTCATGTCGCCCGGCTCGAGCGCGCGGCGGAACGCGCAGCTCACCGCCTCCTCGCCCATGTGCTGCATGTAGAACGAGGTCTTGCCCTGCCGCTGCGCCATCTGCATGCGCGCGTCGAAGCTGCGCAGCGTCATCATGTGGCGCAGGCCCTCGGCAAGTTCCTCGTCGCTCAGCGTGCCAGCCCAGGGGCCGACCGCCTCGCCCTCCTTGTTGAGCACGCGGATGATCGAATAGGCCATGTCGCGGATGGCGCGCGGATCGACATCGACGGGCGGCCGCTCGACAGAACCGGCCTTGGGAATCGGTACCTTGGAAAAGTCCGGCGTGCCACCCGGGCGAACTTCAGGTTCGGGCACGTGAAACCGCAACGAAGTGCTCTCGGTCATGCGCTTCCCTTCCCGACATCATTTTTTGGCTGCCTGTCGGGCAGCCCCTGGAGCCAATTACATTCACAAGTCATGGTCAAGCACCTCCCCGGTTCGCCACCTGGCACTCACAAAGGCAGCGCCGTGGTCGACTTTATTTCCGACAGAGAGATGACCGAATTCACTTCCTGGACGCCCGGCAATCGGCTGAGCTTTTCGAAGAAAAACGAGTGGTAGGCGTCGATGTCGGCGGCAACGACCCGGATCAGGAAGTCGAACGCGCCCATCAGCACATGGCATTCCAGCACCTCCGGATAGGTGCGGATCGTGCCGGCGAATTCTTCGAGGTTCTGGCGGCCATGCATCGTCAACTTCACCAGCGCGAAGACCTGAGCATTGAGCCCCACCTTGCGGCGATCGACGATGGCGACCTGACGGCAGATATAGCCCTCGTCCTTGAGCCGCTGGATGCGGCGCCAGCACGGCGACTGGGACATGCCGACCAGCTCGGCGATTTCCGCCGTCGAGCGTGAAGCATCCTCCTGCATCAAAGCCATGATGCGGCGGTCGAACTGATCAAGCTCCTCCGGCATTGATTATTCCCAACGAGACACCGTTCGGGTCTATTTATGCGAAGAAGGCCACCAATGGCAATATAATAGGCAGGAATTTTCCGCATCGAGCAAGTACAATCCCCATCATCAAAATTGCGCTCATCATTGGGAGGTTACCGATGGCCGTTGTTTCCAGCATCACCCCACCTGAGAAGGTAAGTTTCTTCGAGGATCCGGCCACCGGGCTCGAAGCCATAGTGGTGCTGCATTCGACCGCACTCGGGCCTGCGGCGGGCGGCTGCCGGTTCTGGTCCTACGCCGACCGCAACCATGCGACAACCGACGCCATGCGGCTTGCCGCCGGCATGACCTACAAGAACGCGCTCGCCGGCCTGCCCTTTGGTGGCGGCAAGGCGGTCATCCTGCGCCCCGCCGGAGATTTCGATCGGACCGTGCTGTTCGAGGCCTTCGGCAAGGCGGTCGACAGCCTCGGCGGCAGCTACATCACCGCCGAGGACGTCGGCACGCTGGTTTCCGACATGCAGGCGATCCGCAAGGTGACGCGGCATGTTGCCGGCCTGCCCACGGAAGGCCCAAGCGCCGGCGGCGACCCATCGCCGTGGACCGCGCTCGGCGTATTCCTGTCGATGCGGCATGCAGCGGAGCGCCGCCTTGGCGGACGCCTCGCCGGCAAGACGGTCGCCATACAGGGCGTCGGCAATGTCGGCATGGAACTCTGCCACCTGCTGCACCAGGACGGCGCCAACCTCGTCGTCGCCGACGGTTCTGCCGAACGCGCCGCCAAGGCCGCGCATCTCTACGGCGCGATGGTGGTCTCTCCCGACGAACTGCTTTCGGCCGATGTCGACATCGTGGCGCCCTGCGCGCTCGGCGCCGTCCTTGACGAACGTTCGATCGCCGGCATCAAGGCAAAAGTGGTCTGCGGCGGCGCCAACAACCAGCTTGCGACGCCGGAAGACGGCCGCAGGCTTGCGGCGCGCGACATTCTCTACGCGCCCGACTACCTGGTGAACGCTGGCGGCATCATCAACGTCGTGGCCGAACACATGAACGAGTCCACGGCTGCCGTCGACGAGCGCGTGCGCCGCATTCCCGAACGTCTTGCCGCTGTGTTCGACGCCGCTGAAAAGACCGGCGAAGGCCCCAACTTCGTTGCCGATGCGATGGCCCGCGCCATCGTCGCCGACGCTCGCGGCGCAACCCGCTCCGCAGCCTGACCTTTTTACCGTTGAGCCGGGGCGTCAGTCCGCCCCGGCTGCCAGGCGCGCCGCATCCTCGATTGCGGAAGCATCCTCGCCGAAACCGCGCGTCGCCCGCGCCGCAGCTTCCAGCAGCGGCCGCTTCATGCGATCGAGGAAGGCGAGATCGACGCGCGGGCGCGGCCCGGCGAGCGTCAGCACCCCGATCAGCGCCCTGCCCGGCCCGAACACCGGCGCCGAAACACCGGCCGTCTCGGGATCGCGGTCGCCGATCGACACGAAGTGATAGGTCCGTCGAATGGTTTCGTACGGCTCGCCTTCGGTGCCTGAAAACGCCGCCAGCACCCGCCCCCCGGAGCCCACACGCAAGGGCAGCACATCGCCTTCCCGCACCATGTAACGGATAGGGTGCTTCGATTCGATTCGGTAAAGGCAGGTGCGCATCTCGCCGGCGCGCACATAGAAGGTAACGCTCTCGTTGCTCTGTTCGGAGAGATCGCGCATCACCGGCAGCAACACATCGATACTGGCAAAGGAGCGCTGGTAGATAGCGCCCAGCCGGAATGCAGCCGGGCCTACCCGGTAGCGGCCGTCGTCCAGCCGCTCGAGCAACTGACCACGAATAAGCGAGCCGGCAAGGCGCAGGATCGTGCTCTTGTAGAGCCCGGTGCGGGCGGCGATTTCGGCGAGGCTGAGCGAGCGGTCGGCGGTCGTGAACGCATTCAGAATTAAGATCGCTCGATCCAGTGCAGCCACGCCGTCCGCCGGCTGACTCGCAGTTCCAGAATGGTCTATTGCGGGTGACACGCTGGCAAATCCCTGCAATGTTGGCGAAGCAGGGGCATTTTGTCGCAACGGAAACGTTCTGTCTAGCGGAATGCCGTTTTGCTTGACAGAATTACGACAAGACGCCATGAGTTTGATTGAACGTTGCCTGGGAGCCAGGCTCGTCTGGAAGGCGCGCAAGAGCGCCGCGACTTGGGAGGAATGACATGCTGAGCAGACGCGAATTCTTGATGAGCACCGTTGCCGCAGGCGGCGTTGCGATGGCCGGCCTGCCGATTGGCGCGGCTTCGGCGCAGGAGCAGATCCAGATTTTCGTGCCAGCCGCCCCCGGCGGCGGATGGGACCAGACGGCGCGCACCATCGACCAGGTGCTGCGCAGCGAGAAGCTGATCAGCGGTGCGCAGATCACCAATGTCGGCGGCGCCGGCGGCACTGTCGGCCTGCCGCAGTTCATCAGCCAGTGGAACGGCAAGGGCAATTCGCTGATGGTGGCCGGCATGGTCATGGTCGGCGCGATCATCGCCAACAAGTCGGCCAACAACCTCTCCGAAGTAACCCCGATCGCGCGCCTCACCGGCGAGTTCGAGGCGCTGGTGGTGCCGGCATCTTCGCCGTTCCAGACGGCGGGCGATTTCGTCGCCGCGCTGAAGGCCGATCCGACCAAGGTTCCGGTAGCCGGCGGCTCGGCCGGCGGTTCCGACCACATCCTCTTCGGCCTCATCGCCAAGACCGTCGGCGTCGAAGCGACCAAGCTCTCCTATGTGCCGTTCGCCGGCGGCGGCGAAGCGCTCGCCGCCCTTCTCGGCAACCAGGTGGCGGCCGGCATTTCGGGCTATGGCGAGTTTTCCGAGCAGGTGAAAGCGGGCGCGCTGCGCCTGCTGGCCATCTCGGCCGACAAGCGCCAGGAAGGCATTGATGCCCCGACCATGAAGGAAGCCGGCATCGACGTCGAACTGTTCAACTGGCGTGGCGTCTTCGCTCCGCCGGCGGTTTCTGACGCCGACAAAGCTGCGATGATCACCCTCATCGAGACCATGGCCAAGAGCGAAGCCTGGGCCACGGAGTGCAAGAACCGCAACTGGACGCAGATCCTGCTCACCGGCGACGACTATGCCAAGTTCCTGGCCGAGGACACCGCCCGTATCGAGGGCATCCTGAAGGATCTCGGCCTCGCCTGAGGCTGAAAGGCGGGGCGGCCGCAAGACCGCCCCGTTGCCTGACGGGAGCGTGGCTGCGCATGGACAGGCAGTTCCTGCGCGGTCACAATACGGCGAAGGCCGGTGGAGCGGCGCCGGCTATCTCGGGAGGATAAAATGAACACCAGAGACGACCAGGCGGCGACGCGCTTTGCGTTGCCCGAGTTCTTGATCGGCATCGGCCTTTTGGCGTGTGCCGCGGTGGTGCTCTGGCAGACGCTGGCCATTCCCGTTTCGCCGCTTTACTCGAAGGTCGGGCCAACTGTTTTCCCTTACATGACCGCGATCGGCCTTGCGGTCCTTTCCCTGCTCCTCATCGTCGCGGCATTGCGCGGCGGCTGGCAGCCGCAAGACGAAAAGGAAACGCCAGTCGACTGGAAGTCGATGGCGTTCGTGGTCGCCGGCCTGATCGCCAACCTCGTGCTGATCAAGCCGCTGGGCTTCACGGCGGCATCCGTCGTGATGTTCGTCCTCATCTGCTACGGCTTCGGCAGCAAGCATCCGCTCCGCGATGCGTTGATCGGCCTCGTCCTGGCGCTGGCAGCCTATTTCGGCTTCGCCAAGGCGCTCGGCGTCAACATCGGTGCCGGCTTCATCGAAACCATGCTCGGAGCCTGACGCCATGGACACCCTCAGCCAGCTCGGCAACGGTTTCGCTGTCGCCTTCACGCCGATCAACCTGATGTGGTGCTTGGTCGGCACCACGCTCGGCACCGCTATCGGCGTGCTGCCGGGCCTCGGACCTGCGCTGACGATCGCGCTCCTGCTGCCGATCACCTATCAGGTCGCGCCGGAAGCTTCGTTCATCCTCTTTGCCGGCATCTACTACGGCGCCATGTATGGCGGTTCCACCACCTCGATCCTGCTCAACACGCCGGGCGAAAGCGCCACCATCGTCACCGCGCTGGAAGGCAACAAGATGGCCCGCTCGGGCCGCGGCGGCGCTGCCCTTGCCACCTCGGCGATCGGCTCCTTCGTCGCCGGCATCATCGGCACGGCGGGCATCGCCTTCCTGGCGCCAGTGGTGGTGGGCTTCGCGCTTGCCTTCGGTCCGGCCGAATATTTCTCGCTGATGGTTCTGGCCTTCATCATGGTCTCGGCCGTGCTCGGCTCGTCGTCGGTGCGTGGCTTGACCTCACTTTTCGTCGGTTTCTTCCTCGGCATGATTGGCGTCGACCTGCAGACCGGCCAGCCGCGCTTCACCTTCGGCACGCCGGAATTGCTCGACGGCGTCGATGTCATCATCGCCGCCGTCGGCCTGTTCGCAGTCGGCGAAACGCTCTACGTCGCCTCGCGGCGTTATGCCGGCAAGGACGAGATCGTGCCGCTGAAAGGCTCGCTCTACATGACTGCCGCCGAATGGGGCCGCTCGTGGAAGGCCTGGATCCGCGGCGCCTTCATCGGCTTCCCGATCGGCGCATTGCCGGCCGGCGGCGCCGAGATACCGACGTTCCTTTCCTACGCGATCGAAAAGAAGCTTTCGAAGCACAAGGAAGAGTTCGGCACCACCGGCGCCATCGAAGGCGTAGCCGGCCCCGAAGCCGCCAACAATGCCTCCGCCGCCGGCGTTCTGGTGCCCATGCTGACGCTCGGCCTGCCGACTTCGGCCACCGCCGCGATCATGCTGTCGGCCTTCCAGAGCTACGGCATCAACCCCGGCCCGCTGTTGCTCACCACGCAGGCGAGCCTTGTCTGGGGCCTGATCGCCAGCCTTTTCATCGCCAACGTCATCCTGGTCATTCTCAACCTGCCGCTCATCGGGCTCTGGGTGCGGCTTCTGAAGATCCCGGCGCCACAGCTTTATGCCGGCATCCTGGTCTTCGCTACCGTCGGCACTTACGGCATTTCGCAATCGCCGATGGATCTCGTCATCCTCTATCTGCTCGGCGCCGCGGGCTTCCTGATGCGGCGTTTCGATTTCCCGACTGCGCCGATCATCATTGGCATGATCCTCGGGCCGATGGCGGAAACGCAGTTCCGACGCGCCATGACCATCTCCAATGGCGACTGGTCGGTGTTCTACACCCACCCGCTGTCGCTGACGCTGCTGTCGTTGGCGCTGCTTGGGCTGCTCGCTCCGCGCATCTACAGCTATATCCAGCATCGCCGCGTTCGCGGGCCCGAACACGTGCCCGGCGACGCCTGATACCTTGGACGCGAGACGCCTTCGTCAAATCGGCGTCTCGCTCCAACTCTTTTTGCCGCATGACCCTTGCGGAAAAGTCCGCAACTTTTCAGTGTCATGCCCTGGAGAACACAAATGGCTGAACTCCTTTCGGGCATTCGTGTCCTCGACCTGACCAACGTGCTGGCAGGCCCCTATTGCGCATACCAGCTGGCGCTGCTTGGCGCCGACGTGATCAAGGTGGAGACGCCGGCAGGTGGCGACCTTGCCCGCCAGCTCGGCGCCTCGGCGGAATTGAACAAGGCCGGCATGGGAGCGTCGTTCCTGGCCCAGAACGCCGGCAAGCGTTCGGTCGTGCTTGACCTGAAGAAGGAAGCCGACCGTGAAAAATTCCTCGATCTCGTCGCCACCGCCGACGCGCTGGTCGAGAATTTCCGGCCGGGCGTCATGGACCGGCTTGGCCTCGGCTACGAACGGCTGAAGGAAGTACGGCCCGATCTCGTCTATTGCGCCATCTCGGGCTTCGGCCAGACCGGCCCGATGCGCGACAACCCGGCCTACGACCAGATCATCCAGGGCCTTTCCGGCATCATGAGCATCACGGGCACACCGGAAACGGCGCCCCTGCGCGTTGGCTATCCCGTTGCCGACACGCTCGGCGGTCTGGTCGGCGCCTTCGCGGTGGCGGCCGCCATCGTGCGCCAGAAGACCAGCGGCGAAGGCACGTTCCTCGATGTCTCCATGCTCGAATGCACGCTGTCGGCGCTTGGCTGGCCGGTCTCGAACTATTTGACCGCCGGTATCGATCCCAAGCCCATGGGCAACGAAAACATGACCGCCGCCCCCTCCGGTACGTTCCGTACCGGCGACGGCCTGCTCAACATCGCCGCCAACAAGCAGGAACAGTTCGTGGCGTTGTGTAACCTGGTCGGCAGGCCGGAGCTTGCAACCGACGAGCGCTTTGCCGACCGGGAAACCCGCAAGAAGAACCGCGCCGAGCTCAAGCATCTGATCGATCAGGCGCTGTCGGCTGCGCCTGCCGCTGTATGGGAAGAAAAGTTCAACCGCGCCGGGGTGCCGGCAGGCCGCGTGCTCACCATCCCGCAGGTGCTGGAGGAACCGCAGGTGCGCGAACGCCGCGTGACAGCGCGCTTCGATGGTATCGCCGGACGCGACGAACCGCTGACCGTGGTGCGTGGCGGCTTCCTCGTCGACGGCGCCGCACCGCTGCCCAAAACGCCGCCGCCCGCACTCGGCGAACATATGGACGATGTGTTTTCCACTCTGCCCGCACGCGCCAAGGCCAGGGCTGACGCATGAGCGATCAGGAGAAAAAGACCGGCCGCGAACGCGGCGAGGAATGGTGGTCGACAGAGATCATCGAGATGCGTCCCGGCATGATCCGGCTACGCGGCTACGACATCCGGGACCTGATCGGCCGCATCTCCTTTCCGGCGACGATCTGGCTGATGCTGCGCGGCGAACTGCCGAGCGATGAGCAGGCCGAGCTTTTGGGCATCGCGCTGGGCGCCGCCGTCGACCATGGCCCGCAGGCGCCGTCCATCGCCATCGCCCGCATGGCCGCCACCTGCGGCGTCGGCATCAACAGCGCCATGGCCTCGGCAATCAACGTACTGGGCGATGTCCATGGCGGCGCCGGCGAACAGGCGCTGGCGTTCTTCGGCGACATCGCCGCGGCTATGGACGGGGGGCGCTCCCTGGAAGAAGCTGTGCGCGCGCGGCTGGAAAAATTCTTCGCCGAGGAGAAGGGTTATGTGCCTGGCCTCGGCCACCGGTTCCACCCTATCGATCCGCGCGCCCCGCGCCTGCTGGAACTGGTTCGCGAATTCGCGGCGCGCGGAGTCATTGACGGGCGTTTCGCGGCGATTGCCGACGCGGTCGAAGCCGAAGTCGCGCGGCTCAAAGGCAAAAAGATCCCGCTTAACATCGATGGCGCCACCGCGGTCATCTACGGCGAACTCGGCTTCCCGCCTCCGCTGACGCGGGGCCTGTTCGTGCTGTCGCGTTCGGTCGGCATCCTGGCGCACGCCTGGGAGCAATCACAGCAGCCCGACCGCAACAAGGGACCGCTGCCGCGCGAATGGCTGTGGGCCTATAAAGGCCAACCGAAGCGCTCGCTGGACTGACAGAACCTCCATCCCGAAAGCGTCGCGGCTTTCGGCTAAGGATCATTATAAGTCAATCAGATAGAACCTGATTTCAATGCATCCGGAATGGAACAGGCTCTATCCGTCCGGTTCAGGCCGGATGGCTGAAACGTGCGACCTGCGCGCCTCTCATCAGATTGCGGAAGTCGCTGCCGCTGACATGGACGAGCGTCTTGTGGTCGCCGCCCTCGAAATAGACGTCAGCGGCATCATCGAGGCTCTCGTCGAGAATGACCGGCACTTCATAGGCGGCGCCGATCGGCGGGATTGCGCCGATGTCGCAATCGTCGAACAGGACGCCGACCTCGCCTTCCGACGCCAGGCCGAGGCGCTTGTCCATGACATCCTGCAAGGTACCGAGTTCGACCCGATGCGTGCTCGGAACCACGGCGAGCGCGTATCCCATCTCGTGATGGACAACCACGGTCTTGGCCATCCTGCTGCCTGGAATATGCGCCGCCTGCGCGGACTGGCTGCTGGTTGCTGTACGATGGTGGGGCACGGTGTCGTAGGAGATTCCCTCGCCGTCGATATAGGCGCGAAGTCGATTTGAGATCGTCATCGTAGGCGTCCCTTCTGTTGGAGTGGCGACGCTGGAGCAGGCAATGTCAGGCTGCCCCGGAACGAAAAGATCATTCTCCTCCGATCATTGTCGATGTCAACGAGTAAGCAGGCATCGCGCGGCGCCACGGGACGCTACGGCGCGCTTCTTACGGCCCGGCGCCGAAGAAAGTCAGCCGGCTCCAAAGCGTGTATTCGGATTCCAGCACCATCATCGCCACGAACACCAGGATGAACACCGGAGGCACGATGATGGCGTAGGCGAGCGCCAGTCTTTCCCAGGCCATGTGCATGAAAACGGCCACGATCAGCCCGGCCTTGAGCACCATGAAGATGAGGATCAGCGCCCAGCGCGGGTAACCCTGGATGCCGATGTAGTCGACCGCGTAGGAGCAGGCGCTGAGCACGAAAAGCCAGCCCCAGACGATGAAATAGGTTTTGAGCGGGTGCTCCTGGTGGGTGTCGTGGGAGACCGGGGCCGCATCGTTAGCCGCGTGCAGCGCCTGGTGTCCGTTTGCGGTTGCTTCAGTCATGTCAGACCTCACCAGAGATAGAAGAATGCGAAGATGAACACCCAGACCAGATCGACGAAGTGCCAGTAGAGGCCCATCACCTCGACGCTTTCGTAGTTGCCCCGCCGGCTCGTGAAGAAGCCGCGCGCGCCAGTGTCGTAGTCGCCGCGCCAGACTTTGCGCGCCACGATGACCAGGAAGATCACGCCTATGGTGACGTGGGTGCCGTGGAAGCCGGTGATCATGAAGAAGGTTGAGCCGAACTGCGCCGCGCCCCAGGGATTGCCCCATGGCCTGACCCCCTCACTGATCAGCTTGGTCCATTCGAAGGCCTGCATGCCGACGAAGGTGGCGCCGAGCGCTGCCGTCAGCAGCATCAGGATAACCGTCTTCCTGCGGTCGCGCCGGTAGCCGTAGTTGACCGCCAGCGCCATCGTGCCTGACGACGAGATCAGGACGAAGGTCATGATGGCGATGAGGATCAGCGGGATGTCGCGGCCGAACATATGCAGCGCGAAGACCTCGCTCGGATTGGGCCACGGCACCCGCGTCGACATGCGCGCCGTCATGTAGGAGAGCAGGAAGCAGCCGAAGATGAAGGTGTCGGACAGGAGGAAGATCCACATCATGGCCTTCCCCCAGGAGACGTTCTTGAACGCCCGCTGATCGGAGGCCCAGTCGGCGGCGATGCCTTGCAGCCCCTCGGGCCGCGCCGGCGGGCTTGTGTTGGTCATGGTCGTCTCGGTCATCCGCCTGGCCCTCCTAGGTCAGCAATTGGCGGCAAATTTCGATGAAGCTGGCAGCCCAGCCGGCAAACAGCACGAACAGCGCCAGCCAGACGAACAGCAGGAAATGCCAGTACATGGCGCACAGTTCGACCCCGAGCGCGAGCTTTCGGGCAGGCGTGCCGGTCCACGCCCTGAAGCTCGTCCGCGCCAGCCCGATGAGGCCGCCGACGATGTGCAGCCCGTGCAGGCCGGTGATCAGGTAGAAGAAGCTGTTGGCCGGGTTGCTGGCGAGCAGGTAGCCCTCGCCGGCAAGTTCGCGCCAGGCGAAGAGCTGGCCGACAAGGAAGGCGACCGCCGTCAGGCCACCGGTGGCAAGTCCCAGCCGCACCGTGTCGAGCTGGCCGCGCCGCGCCGCCATGAGCGCCACCTGCAGCGCCACGCTGGAAAGCACCAGCACCAGTGTGTTGAACCACAACAGGCCCGGCATCGGCAGAGGCTGCCAATCCGACAGCGCCATGCGCATGAAATAGGCCGAGGTGAACAGCGCAAACAGGCAGCCGACGACGGCGAGGAAGACGCCAAGCCCAACCTTGGCAGTCGGCATAGCAGGGCCGAGCGAACCGCCATGCTCGTCGATCACCCCCTGCTCCAGCCACGGCTTCGACATCAGCCGCTGCTGCGACAGCCACCAGCCGGAAATGCCGGCAATGACAGCCAAGAAGACGATGATGACGCTCATCAGTGGCCTTTCGCCCCCGCATAGTCGCCAGGGTCGTTCTGCGGCAGGAAATCCTGGCTGGCGCCGGGCACGTTGTAATCGTAGGCCCAGCGGTAGACGATCGGCAGTTCCTTGCCGAAATTGCCGTGCGCCGGCGGCGTCTCGGGCGTCTGCCATTCGAGCGAGGTTGCCCGCCAGGGATTGCCGCCGGCCTCGCGGCCATGGCGGATGCTCCAGATGAGATTGAACAGGAACACAAGCTGGGCGAAGCCGACAATGAAGGCCATCACCGAGATGAAGGCGTTGAGATGGTGCGCCGAATCCGAGATCAGCCCCATGTCGCCAAGCTCGTTGTAGCGGCGCGGTACACCCATCAGGCCGAGATAGTGCATCGGGAAGAAGATGAGGTAGGCGCCGAGGAAGGTGGCCCAGAAATGGAACTGGCCGAGCGCCTCGTTGAGCATGCGCCCCGTGATCTTCGGGTACCAGTGGTAGATGGCGCCGAAGATGACAAGGATCGGCGCCACGCCCATGACCATGTGGAAATGCGCGACCACGAACATGGTGTCGGAAAGAGGCACGTCGACCACCACATTGCCGAGGAACAGGCCGGTCAGGCCGCCATTGACGAAGGTGACGATGAAGGCCAGCGCAAACAACATCGGGATGGTGAGGTGGATGTCGCCCCGCCACAAGGTGAGGACCCAGTTGTAGACCTTGATGGCTGTGGGGATGGCGATGATCAGCGTCGTGGTGGCGAAGAAGAAGCCGAAATAGGGATGCATGCCCGAGACATACATATGGTGCGCCCAGACGATGAAGGAGAGAGCGCCGATGCCGACGATCGCCCACACCATCATGCGGTAGCCGAAGATGTTCTTGCGCGCATGCGTCGAGATCAGGTCGGACACGATGCCGAATGCAGGCAGGGCCACGATGTAGACCTCCGGATGGCCGAAGAACCAGAACAAGTGTTGGAACAGGATCGGGCTGCCCCCAGCGTGTTGCAGTTGCTCGCCCATCTCGACGATGGCCGGCATGAAGAACGAGGTGCCGAGCAGCCGGTCGAACAGCATCATCACGCAGGCGACGAACAGCGCCGGGAAGGCAAGCAGCGCCATCACCGTGGCGGTGAAAATGCCCCACACGGTGAGTGGCATGCGCATCAGCGTCATGCCGCGGGTGCGGCCTTGCAGCACCGTCACCACGTAATTCAGGCCACCCATGGTGAAGCCGATGATGAACAGGATCAGCGAAACCAGCATCAGAATGATGCCGGCCTGCTGGCCGCCCGGCGTCCCCTGCATGATCGCCTGCGGCGGATAGAGCGTCCAACCGGCGCCGGTCGGGCCGCCCGGCGCGAAGAAACTCGCCACCAGCACCAGCACCGCCAAGAGGTAGATCCAGTAGGAGAGCATGTTGACATAGGGGAACACCATGTCGCGGGCCCCCACCATCAGCGGGATCAGATAGTTGCCGAAACCACCCAGGAACAGCGCGGTCAGGAGGTAGATCACCATGATCATGCCGTGCATGGTGATGAATTGATAATAGGCTTCGGGCGTGATGAAATCGAAGGTTCCGGGAAAGCCGAGTTGCAGGCGCATCAGCCACGACAGCACCAGCGCCACCATGCCGATGGCGATCGCGGTACAGGAATACTGGATGGCGATCACCTTGGCGTCCTGCGAAAAGACATAGGTCGTCCACCAGCTGTGCGGATGGTAAAGCTCGACCTCCGGCACTTCGGCGGGCGGGATCGCTTCGACCGAGCCTGGGGTTACGTCGACCATCGGAACGCCTCCTTGGTTCCCTGGGCGAGGCCTGACGGGTCAGCGCCTCGCCATGCACGTCTCTCCGCGCCTCGCGGCGCATCTCCCTGTCAAGGCGCGGTTGGTTCCGCAGCGCTGGTCTGTTGGGTGCCCGTCAGCTGGGCGAAGGTCTGCTGTTCGCCGACCCATGCGAGATAATCTTCTGGCGTGTCGACCATGACGATGCCGCGCATGAACGCATGGCCCTGGCCGCAGAGTTCCGCGCAGAGCACTTCGAAACTGCCGGTCCGGGTGGGCGTGAACCAGAAATAGGTCACCGATCCAGGCACCATGTCCATCTTGGCGCGGAATTCCGGCACGTAGAAATCGTGCAGCACGTCTAGCGAGCGCAACAGCATCTTCACCGGCTTGTCGATCGGCAGGTGCAGGTCGGCGGCCTCGACGATCAGATCGTCCTGGCCGTTCGGATCGTCGGGCTTGAGGCCGAGGGGATTTTCCGGGGTGACCAGCCGCGTGTCGGACAGGCCAAGCTTGCCATCCTGGCCGGGCAGACGGTAGCTCCATTGCCATTGCTGCGCGACAACTTCGACTTCGGTAGCATCGGCAGGAACGGTGACGAATTGATGCCAGACGAAAAGGCCCGGCGCCAGCATGGCGGCAACACCGATGCCGGTGGCCACCGTCAGCCATGTCTCGAGCCGCTTGTTTTCAGGTTCGTAGTGGGCGGTATTTCCCTCGCGATGGCGAAAGCGAAAGACGCAGTAGGCCATGAACAGCACGACAGCCGCGAACACCACGCCGGTGATCCAGAACGTCACGATGATGGTGTTGTCGATGTAAGCCCAGTTCGAGGCGATCGGCGTCCACCACCATGGACTGAGGAAGTGGAAAACCACCGACCCGACTACAACTGCGACCAGTAAAAGCGCGACAACCATTCCCGTTTCATCCCTGCCCTGGAAGGCGCGAATTGAAAGGCAATTCGTCCTATTGCTTCACCAACTCCAACGATCTCTCTTGCACACGAAACTGCGGATGCCAGAGAAGACCGGAGCGCCGCGAGTCCTTGCGACGCACAAAGGACGCCCCAAAGCTCTGGATCTGAACATGTTCGGGCGCGCCTGGCGAATGGACCTGGCTGCAAAATGTTCTGGTCATGTCGGTTTCTGGCAGGAAAGGCACTGCTGCTGTGTCAAAGGCGCAGGAAGCGCTTCGGCTCGGCCCGCATTCGAGCGGGGGGAGCAGCGGTATGCTCGCGACGACGGCCGGTCCGAAACCCGCCATGTCCGTGCCTCCTGTGCCGCCATGAGCGGTCACGGAATTAAGCCCGGCCTGCAACATCATGGAAGCAGGTCTTAAAGCATCGTCATGATCACATCGGCCACCCGCCTTTGTCAAACCGCCGCAGGGGCGCTTTCCACAAGCCGCCTGCGACAAATTGACGTTGGGACAACCTGTCCTCTTTTGACGTGCAAGCCTGCTGTTTCCGGGCCCTGCACCGACAATCAGCGTGGAAAGATTATTTCTCCGAGCCCCAAAACGGCATTGTCGCCGCTGAAGCGGTGTTGTGCCTTGCCGAGCAGCGGCCGCTTTAGAATCCCCTCGGCGATCAGGTGGCGGTCGAGGACGGCGGTGAACACGCTGTCGGGTGCCCCCGATTCGACAAAGCTCGGAGAAAGCTTCGCCGGCTTGCGGTCGAGCAGGATCGAGCCGCGCCGCATCAGATAGCCTGGCATGTCGCCGGTTTCGCCGGCAATGACGATGGTGCCGGCGATCATCCGGCAACCCGCATGATCGCCGGCGCCACGCAGCACGGCGATCATGCCGCGCCGCATGCGGTCGCCGGCAAAGGCGCCGGCCTTGCCGCGTACGATGAGCACGCCGCCATTCATGCCGGCAAGTTCGCCGGCAAGCGGTCCGCCAAGATGGTCGCCGGCATTGCTGGCGATTTCGATGCGGCCGCCGCGCATGCCGGAACCGGCATGTGGACCTGCCTTGCCTTCAACGACGATAGCTCCGCCGCGCATCAAACGGCCAAGCTGCGCGCCCACGTCGCCGATGACACGGATCTTGCCCCCTGTCATGCCTTCGCCGAGGCGATCGAAGCGGGTGCTGCCACCGTCGAAAACAATGTCTTGCGTGTCGTTTCCGGCGAAACGGAAAACATCGGCGACAGTGGAGGCCCGCTTCGAGAGGCCTATACGGATTTGTGCAATGTCCGGCTTCGCCAGGCCGGCAAGGCGCTCGGGCGTCAGCGGTGACAGGTCGAGCCGTTCCGGCGGTTCGGCTATGAGCGTGAAGGTCAGCGCTTTCACGGCAGGAGGTCCTTCAGATGATAGAGGAACTTGCCAAGCTTGCCGCCGTAGTTGCCGGCGCTGATGCGCGTTGCGCCCCGTCCCGGGCCGAGATCGGTCACTGCCTCAAGACCGGCTTTCATCGCGGCCGCCACCGCATCGCTTGTTTCTCCGTCAATGACGATTTCGAGCACGGCGTTGATGTCGGGGCCGAGCTGACTTTTGGCGACGCCGCGCAAGGTCGGCGCGAAGGCTTCGTTGGTGGAGGCGATCACGCCTTTGTACTTGCCGCCAATTTTCGAGCCCGAGCGCACGACGCCGCCGGGAAACGGCATGATGGCGCCGGGTACATGGTGGATGGCCGCGACGGCGGCTTCCGCCGCGGCCATCGCCTTGCCGCTCGATTGGGCGAGCAACAAAAGATTGCCACCGCCGACGGCTTCCTTGGTCATGCCCGTCGTCGCCTCGCAGACGAATTCGCCGTCCATGACCGGAATGCGCCAGAAATGCCGACCACCGAGCTTTTTGGAAACCTGCCAGCCATCTCCGAAATAGCGCAGCGCCGAACCGAGCTTCAATTGCGTCGGACCTTCGAGACCGGCGAAACAGGCGCTGCCCGGCGTGGTCAGCACGCATTGCCCGACGCGGTTCAGCAACTGTTTCTGCAGTTCGTCGGAACTCACGGCAAAAACCATCACCCTGCAGCCGGGACGGCCGTCAGGGGTTTCCGATGGCGGTATCTCGGCATCGACCGCAGCCTCGCAGCCGCAACCGATCACCGAGGTGGCAAAGCCGGTCATCGAGGCCGCGGCCTGGCGCATCCATTTGCGGTTCGGCCCGGTGATGACTATTGCGGTGGCGCGCATCCCGAAGGCTTCGGCATAGGTGTCGTCGATCGCCACGCCGTTGACATTCAACTCCGGCATGCGACCTCGCCGAACGGATTTTCGCGCTGGATCGCGGAGTCGGGAAAAGTGAACCAATCGAGCGACAGGCCATAATGCTGCTGGTGATAATCTTCCAGCCGCCGCACCATCGCCTTGTCTGGCGCGGGGTTGAGCCTGAGCGCCCTGCCCCAGCGGTAATGGGTGATCTCGCCGTCCTTCACCACAAGGTCGCCGTCCTTGAACACATAGGCTGCCCGGCCGAACATTTTCGCGACGTCGGCGTCCTTGCGATAGACAGCGACATCGGCGATGGCGCCGGCGCCGAGGTGGCCGCGGTCGGAAAGGCCGAGCAGCCTGGCCGGTGCGGCCCGCGTCATCACAGCGATTTCCTCGAATGTGTATTCGCGGTCGATCGACATCAGCGCCGAGGTCGCCAGTGCCGATTTCGGCAGGCTTGCGGCCGCTTCGTTGCGCGCTTCACGATCCATCAAGAGCTGGAACAGCTGGGGATAGGCGGTGAAGGGTGCGCCATTCGGATGATCCGTTGTAAAGAACACGCGCCATGGATCTGATATCAAAAGGAAAAGCTCCAGACCGACCGCCCATTGCACAGCGCCGTAGAAATCGCCGCGATAGCGGTAAGGTACGATGCCGCCACCATTGCCGTCGCCATCGTGAATAACGAATTTTTTCGGGCTTGCGGTGCCGCGCGCCGTGAATTGTCGCATCACGTCGGAAGAAACGGTAACGGTTTGGCCAAACATCACCTGGCCGATGTCGATGGTCACTTCCGGCGTTGAGTTGACGACCTCGGCGAGACGGGCGGCGGCAGAGGAGAATTTGCGTTTACCCTCGGTGCCATAACCGTAGAATTGCAGATGGGCGAGGTGCAGCGGCACGCCTTCGGCCGCCGCAATCGTTGCAGCGGCGGTATCGGCCGCCCCGGCTGCGCCGAGATTGTTGCAGTGAACATGCAGTGGATGCGGGATGCCGAGCCGCTCGACGGAAGCCTGTAAGGTCTTGACGATCTTGCGCGAGCTTACGCCGTACCAGGGCACGACATCGTCGAGCGAAAAAGTGCGGACGTTTTCCTTGAACGCCGCGGCCGCCCCGGCATTGATGACCTTGACGCCGAGCGCCCGCGTCGCGCCGACGGTCCAGCCGACATAATCGTCGATCATCGCTTCTGAGGCACCGTCGCGGATCATCGAGAGCAAAAAGTCGTCATTGCCAAGAATCGCCAGCGTCGCCTTGTCGATGATCGGGATATCCGCGAGTTCGAGATGTGTATGCAGCGCGCTTCCCGGCGACATCGCCGGTTCGACGACCGTGGTGAAACCCATTTTGGCGTAGAGGCAGCCGGTCTCGAAGGTCGACCAGCCGGCATTGGAGAGCGGGGTTGCAGTGGGGCGCGGCGCATGGGCTGCATGCTGTTCGGGCAAAAGCAGGCGCGCCGTGTTCACGTTGCCGCCGCCGATATGGGAATGGATGTCGATGGCGCCGGCCATGACGATACAGCCCGAGGCGTCAACGGTGGTGTCCGCATGTCCGCCGGCCGGTGGGTCGACGATCCTGCCATCCGCGATCCACAGATCGCCCACGCCACGGCGGCTGCTGGCGGGATCGATGATGTCGCCGCCGGTTATGCGGGTCAGCATGGCGTGCGTACCCCGCCGAGATGGCTGGCGATCATGCCAAGCGCCAAGGCGGCCGAAGGCATCTCCGAGGCTGCGGTTGCCGCAGCAGCCCTCAGCGTTCCCGTGCGCGCGCAATAGGCGACGCTGTCATGGTCGATGCCCGGAACGCCGACCGCGATGGTGATTGCCGCACCGCCGACCGGCGTGGCGGTTTTCACAAGAGCCACCAGCCTGGTGCCGCTGCGCCGGGGCGGCAGTCGGTCGGCCGAGGCCGCGATCCGCACATGGAGGTCGGCTTCGCCCGCTCCCAACATGCGGGCAACATCGAGGCGCCAGGGGTCGAATTCGGGAACGCCCCGCGCAAAGCCGCAGCGCATCGGGAAACCGGTCATCCAGGCGGAAGCGAGCGAGGAGCCCCAGCCGCTTTCGCTTGCAGGCAGATGCACCGAGGAGGCACGCGATTTCCGGTTGAGGTCGGCAACCAGCCCTTGCAGCATCTCCAGCGCCAGGCCGTCCGCACCGTGGCCGGAGAACAGGAAGACTGGAAAGCGCGCAATTTCCAGCGCCTTGGCGAAACGCTGGAAATTCGACACCGACTTCGCCACTTGCCGACCCGCTACTGCGGCCCGCAAGGCGGCGAGCGTTGCTGCAAGCCCCGCCTGGTCGCAACTGAGGCGGGTGGCCTTGCTGGCAGCCGGAAGACCTGAGGCGCCGGGCTTGCCGTCGCCTATAAGGAAGAGATGACGCGCTTCGGTCGCCGAAAGATCGGGAGCGGTCCGGGCGAGCTCCCGAACCAGATCATGATGCTCGGAGGGCAGTTCGCCGACGATTGCGACGACATCGGCACGCCGGCGAGCCTCGCCGGGAGCCACTGTCATGCCACCCCTGCCGGTGAAGAATTCCGTCTCGCGCGCCAACCCGGCGCCGTCCACATGATCATAGGCGCCGCCGACTTTTTCGGCGAGCGCGATCGCCGCGCGCGTCCCATGAATATCCGTGTCGAAGCTGAATACCGGGCACCGGCTTGATTCCAGAAGCCTCGCGGCATGTTCGGCCGCGCGTTCAACCAGCGTTTCCCGGTTGCCGATCCATGCAACCGCCATGCACTGTCCAACTTTCTGGTGCCGGCTCAACTCTAGACGAAACTATTTTGGCAGTGAACCCGCCTGGCGGTCAAAAATCGCGAATGCCTGTCACGACGTCAGCGCCGCACCTTCCCGAGCCGTCGAACCCGAGACGAGATGACTGATGAACGACCTGAAAATGCGCGAGCTTACCTCAATCATATTTTATGTAGGCGAAGCGCTGGTCGGCATGCGGGGTACCTTCCAGCGCGCCGCCTTCGGCTCCGGGCTGCCATTGGATGACATCCTCGATCTTCTTCGCCAGCTCGAAATCCTTGTCGGTGACGCCCTTGGCCGCATGGTTCATCAGCTTGACCTCGACCCACGCGTAGGAGGCGGCGATGTCGGGATGATGCCAGGCCGCCTCGGCCAGATGGCCGACCGTATTGATCACCATCAGCGTGCCCTTCCAGCTGTTGGTCTTGTATTTGCGGCGGATCCAGCCGTTCTCATAGCGCCATTTCGGCAGATCCTTCGCCAGCCGCTCGGCGATCTCGTCTTCCGAATAGGTTTTTTCCTTGGCTCTCTCGCTCATCTCGGTTCTCCGCTGCTCCTCGCGTCCAGTGTCCGGCACCAAAGTAGGAAGTACAGTTTCGGCCTGTCCGGCTTGCCCCGTCACTGAAAGCCGTTATCATGGACCACGGCACCTAAACTTCAGTGATGCATTATGATGCACCCACTCGGGGGCAGATGTCGAATTCCGTTACTATCAAGGTGCCGTCCCGCCTTCATCTCGGCTTTCTCGACCCGAACGGTGTTTCGGGCCGCCGTTTCGGCAGTCTCGGATTGCCGCTGAGCGAGCCGGAGACAACGGTCCGGCTGTCGCGTTGCCAGGAAACCGTGATCGAGGGACCGGAGAGCGAACGCGCCGCAGCGCATCTCGCAAACCTCTGCCGGCATCTCGGCATCCGCTCGCACCATCGCCTGGTCATCGAGGAGGCGATCCCGCGCCATGCCGGGCTGGGTTCCGGCACACAGATCGCGCTTGCGGTCGCGGCAGCGCTGCGCACGCTGCACCAACTGCCGCTTGACACCAGCGGCGACGCAACCATGCTGGCGCGTGGCAACCGTTCCGGCATCGGTATTGCAAGTTTCGACAAGGGCGGTGTCATCCTCGACGCCGGCAAGGACGACAGTGGCCGGCCGCCGCCGGTCATCGCACGTTTCCCCTTTCCGGAGGCATGGCGGGTTCTCCTGATCCTCGATCATGATTTGGACGGGCTGCATGGAGAGGACGAGGTGGCGGCGTTCCGCGATCTGCCGACTTTCCCCGAAAGCGGCGTCGGCGAGATTTGCAGGCATGTTCTGATGGGCGCCATGCCGGCGCTCGTCGAGCGCGACCTCGCCGCTTTCGGCGCCGCGATCTCGGCGATCCAGCACCTGGTCGGCAGCTATTTCGCGCCGGCGCAAGGCGGCCTGTTCACCTCCAGACGTGTCGAGAGACTGGCGAAACGGCTGGCCGAGGCGGGCGCTACCGGCATCGGACAAAGTTCATGGGGACCGACCGGTTTCGGCTTCGCGCCCTCGGAAGAAGCGGCGCGGGAGATGGTCGCCGCCGCGCAACAGGCGGCGGGGCCGGGAACCGAGATCAGGATCGTGCGGGGTAGGAACGCCGGTGCGGAGATCAGCGCGACGGGGCTGGGACTGGTCGGCAGCTAGACAGCAGGAAGGCGAAGCATGCCCCGCAAACATATCCTCCACATGCTTACACCGCTGAAGCACATGAGCCCGTTCGACGTGAACATGGCGCTCGACGCCGGTTTCGACGCGGTGGTGCCTTATATCGGCGTTGAACTCGGCGAACTGACAGGGCTCGTGCAGGACGCGATCTTCTCGCGGCCGCCGGACGCCGGCGTCGACACTGGAATCTTCATTGCCGGCAAGGACGTGTCACTGGCGCTCGACATGTTCGACCTGGCAAAGAAGGCGATGGTGCCGCCATTCCAGGTGTCGGTATTCGCCGACCCCGCGGGCTCCTTCACCACAGCCGCTGCAATGGTCGCCAAAGTGGAAAAGGCGCTGGAGAAAAAGTTCGAACGCGGCCTGAAGGATACACGGATCGTCATTTTCGGTGCGACGGGCGTGGTTGGTTTCTGCACGGCTGTGATCGCCGCGCAGGAAGGCGCCGCCGTCACCGTCGCCGGGCATGACGGCGCCGAGCGGGTCAAGAAGGTCGCCTCCGAGATCAAGGACCGGTTCGGCGTGAGCGTCGAAGCGGTCGACGGCTCGACCGACGCGCGCAAGAAAAAGCTCGTCGCGGCAAGCGAGGTGATTCTCGCCGCCGCCAGGGCCGGCGTGCAGGTGATCTCCAAGGCTGAACTCGCCGGCGCCGACGGCCTGCTGATTGCGGCCGACGTCAACGCGGTGCCGCCCGCAGGCATCGAAGGGCTGACGGTTCACGCCAATTCCGACCCGCTCGAAGCGACAAAGGCTGTCGGCATTGGCCCGCTCGCCATCGGCAATGTGAAATACAAGACTGAATTCGGCCTGTTCAAAAAAATGATAGAAGCCGAAAAAACAGTCGCCTTCGATTTCCAGGATGCGTTCGCCCTTGCACGCGAAATCGCCAAATAACACCGCGACGCTTTTGATCGCCGCGATTTCGGGCCGCGCGCTTGCCGCGGCGGCCAGGCGCGCCGGTTATCGGCCGCTGGTGGCGGATTTTTTCTGCGATACGGATACAGTGGCTCTGGCGTCGAAGGCGATCCCGTTGCCCGGCGACCTGAGGAATGGCATCGACAGCGCGCGCGCCATCGAAACGCTGCGAAAACTTGCCGCCGGCGAGACGCCGGTCGCCGTGGTGCTGGGCTCTGGCTTTGAGCGCAAGCCGGAGTTGGTGAACTCGATCGCGCGCAAATTTCCGCTGGCCGGGTGCAGCGGCGCGACGATCCGTCGGGTAAAGGACCCGGAAAAGCTTTCGGCCGACTGCGCAGCACTAGGCATTCCACATCCGGAATTGAGGCGGGACCGTCCGGCAGATGTGGAAAACTGGGTGGTCAAGACAGCCGGCGCCGCAGGCGGCGCGCATATCAGGCGCGCCAACGGCGAAGACGCCTCCGAGGGCCGGTATTTCCAGCGTTTCGTTTCCGGGCAGAGTGTGTCGGCCCTGTTTGCTGGCGACGGACGGAAGGCCAGTATCGTCGGGTTCAGCCGACAATGGGCGTCGCCGGCTCCTGGCCAGCCGTACCGTTACGGCGGCGCTGTGCGCCTGCGGCGCTTCGACCGGAAGGATAGCGCCACGATCGGCGGCTGGCTGTCCGCTTTCACGGCGCGAACCGGACTGAAGGGACTGTGCAGCGCCGACTTCATCAAGACCGGCGACGGGTACCGTCTGATCGAGATCAACCCGCGCCCCGGCGCGACGCTGGACATTTTCGACAGCTTCGACGCGCCGCTGATGGAAGCGCATATCCGGGCATCGCGCAGGGAAACGTACCGCTTTCCCCATTTTGCCGACAGTATGGCGCAATTGATCGCTTATACAGCAAAACCCGTGGCGCGGTTTCCGGCGATCACCTGGCCGGACTGGACCGCCGACCACCAATCGGCCGGCACACGATTGTCGTCTGGGGATCCTGTCTGCACCGTGTTCGCGACCGGGCCGAACGCAGCGACAACGCAGCGCGCCGTGAAGGCGCAGGCCCGAATGCTTCAGGCGGCCTGGGAAGGAGGCCGGACATGAAGGACGGCACCGCATTCCTCAACGACAATGCGCAGAAGATTGCCGACAGCGTGATCGGCGAGGCCGAACGTCTGCGTGTTTCCGTCACTAAGGGTTCCCTCGGCGAGACCCTCATCGACGCCGGCGCGAAGGTAACCGGTGGCATCGAAGCCGGCCTGCGTATCGCCGAAGCGGCGATGGGCGGGCTGGGCACAGTTTCGCTGAGAATGGACCGCGCTTCGGAAAAGTGGCCTTTCTGCATCGAGGTGCGTTCCTCGCAGCCGGTGCTCGCCTGCCTCGGCAGCCAGTATGCCGGCTGGAACCTTTCGAACGGCAGCTATTTCGCCATGGGTTCGGGGCCGGCGCGGGCTCTCGCGCGTGTCGAACCGCTGTTCGAGACTTTGTCCTACAAGGACCAAGCGAAGTCGGCGGTGCTGGTGCTGGAGACCGCCGATCCACCGCCGGCTGCCGTCGTCGAAAAAGTCGCCAAGGCAGTAAAGCTGCCAGCGGAAAAGCTCACTTTCCTCTATGCGCCGACGCAGAGCATCGCCGGCACCGTCCAGATCGTGGCGCGGGTTCTGGAAGTCGCCCTGCACAAGGCAAACGACCTGAAATTCCCGCTGGAAAACATTGTCGACGGCATCGCGGCCGCACCCATTCCCGCCCCTCACCCGGATTTCCTGACCGCGATGGGCCGCACCAACGACGCCATCATCTATGGCGGCGGCGCACAGCTTTTCGTCAAGGGCAGCCCGAGAGATGCTCAAGAACTGGCCGAAAGACTGCCAAGCCGCGCCTCGCGCGACTATGGGCAGCCGTTCGCGGCCATCTTCAAGAAGTTCAAGGGCGATTTCTACGCGATCGATCCATTGCTGTTCAGCCCGGCGGAAGTGATCGTGACGGCGATCGAAAGCGGCGATACATTCCGTGCCGGCAGCCGCGACCAGAAGATGCTCGAGGAGAGCCTGGGCTGAAGCGGCTATGACAGCAGGAAAAATTATCGCGTGATCCCCCGCATCCTGGTCCTCAACGACAATTCCGAGAAGCGCACGCGTGGTCTGGCCGCGGGTTTCCGGCGGCGCGGCGCGGTGGCGATCAACGCCTCGCTGGCCACGCTCGCCTTCGACACCGGCAGCCCGTCGGGAATTTCGATCCCCGGTTTCGACGGCGCGCTGCCCGATGCGGTGCTGGTGCGCTCCATCGCCGCCGGCTCGTTCGAGGCGATCACCCGTCGCCTCGGCGTCCTGCATGCGCTGGGCAGGCTCGGCGTGCCGGTATGGAATTCGGCGCAGGCGATCGAGCGTTGCGTTGACAAGTCGATGACGACGTTCCTGCTTGCCAATGCCGGACTGCCGACGCCGCCGACCTTCGCCGTCGAGGGTATGGAGGCTGCACGACAAATCGCCGCGCGGGAACTTCCGGCCGCACCCCTGGTGCTGAAGCCGCTGTTCGGCGCGCAGGGTCGCGGAATTCGCCTGATCCAAAGCCTCGACGACCTGCCGGCGGAGGACGACGTGAGCGGCGTGTTTTATCTCCAGCATTATGTGCGGAGGCCTGGCCCACCATTCCGCGACTGCCGGGTCTTCGTCTGCGCGGGACGCCCGATCGCGATGATGAGCCGCCGCGGCGATGACTGGATCACCAATGTCAATCGTGGCGCCGTGCCGGAGCCGGTTTCGGGCCATGACGAGGACGAACTCTCAGAACTTGCCGTCGCCGCGGCGGCCGCGGTGGGCGCAGATTTCGCCGGCGTCGACATCGTGGCGGCGGAGGGCGGAGGCCTTATGGTGCTCGAGGTCAACAGCATGCCTGCCTGGTCAGGCCTGCAATCGGTGGCCGCGGTAAACATCGCCGACGCCATCGCGGAAGCTTTGCTGGCCTGTCTTGCGGAGCGCCGGGCGACGGTTTCCTTGGGCAAACCCTATCGCTTCGCCGCGCCGGCCAATCGCTGAATGGGACTTCCACGCCAGAAATTGGCCGCAGCCTACCAATCGGCCTGCCGGGCGGAGATCGAGGCTCTCAAACCCGGCAATGTACATGTCTTCGCCGACGGCCACCGCATGTCTGCGCAACAATTCCTCGACAGCGCCCAGGCTTCCTCCAGGCCTCTGACCGATACGGCATTGCCGGTTGGGCGGCGCATACTGGAGGCGGTGCAGGCAACCCGCGAAACCGTGGGCGTCAACACCAATCTCGGTATTCTCCTTTTGTCGGCTCCGCTGGTCGCGGCCGCGGAGGCGGATGGTGACCTTCGCGAAAACCTGGGCAAGGTGCTGCGCGCGATGACCATGGACGACGCCGGGGCGGTGTTCGCGGCGATCGTGCTCGCATCGCCGGGAGGACTTGGGTCGGCCGAGACCCATGACGTTCGAGAGGCTCCTGCCGTACCGCTGCTGGAGGCAATGCGGGAAGCCTCGCAACGCGACATGATTGCCCGCCAATATGTCACTGATTTCGCCGATGTTTTCGGTACCGGTCTGGATGCGTACGAGGCCGCCGTTGCGCGCGGCGAAACCGACATGTGGCCGGTGGTGGCAGCCTATATGGCCTTCCTCACCGCCTTTCCCGACAGCCATGTGGCGCGCAAGCACGGCATCGCAATAGCCGACGCGGTGCGGCAGCAGGCCAGCGCCGTCAAAACCAGGCTCGACCAGACCGCAGGCGAGGAGGCACGCATCAGCCAACTGCTGGCGTTCGATGCCGAACTTAAGGCGCGTCACATCAACCCCGGCACCTCGGCCGATCTCACCGTGGCTTGTCTTTTAGTCCATAGTCTCCGCAGCGAACTTGCATGCGGATAAGCATGGTGCTTGAATTTCCGCAGCGGAAGAAATCCTTCCGCGGCTATCTAGCCAACCGGCCCGGGCAAACCGGGCGCTGCCAACAAGGATAGTCGTCCATCGAGCGTCCGCTCGGTTGCGGCGTCTTTGGACACGCTATAATTCGTGTCTTGGAGGAAATTGGCATGGCAAAGATCTCGAAAGTTATGGTCGGTGAATCGCTCGTCGGGGATGGCAACGAAGTCGCCCACATCGACCTTCTGATTGGACCGCGGGGGAGCCCGGTCGAAACAGCATTCTGCAATGCGCTCACCAACAACAAGGACGGTTTCACCAGCCTTCTGGCCGTGATCGCGCCCAATCTGCCCTGCAAGCCCAACACTGTGATGTTCAACAAGGTCACCATCAAGGGCGCTAAGCAGGCCGTGCAGATGTTTGGACCGGCGCAGTTCGCCGTGGCGAAGGCGGTACAGGACAGCGTCGCCGACGGGATCATTCCGGCCAATGAGGCCGACGACCTGTTCATCTGCGTCGGTGTCTTCATCCACTGGGAAGCGGAGGACGACGCCAAGATCCAGCAATACAACTACCAGGCGACCAAGGAAGCCATTCAGCGCGCCGTCGAGGGCAAACCGAGTGCCGCCGAGGCGACCGCGCAGCGGGATTCGGTGAAGCATCCGTTCAGCGCCGCCGCTTCCTAGACAAGGAACAGCCCCGCACAGGCAAAACCCTCTGCCGAGCCGGATGGTCTGTTGCGCCGGTTGCAAAAGCTCCTGGGCTTCTGAGAATTCCCGAAGGGTTTTCCCTTCGGGAATTGCCGCGATGCACGGCCTTAGCACGCAGCCATTATAGCGCCGCCAGATGCGCCGCGGTGAGGGTTCCATTGTGCAATGACGTCGCCACCAGCGCCGCGGAAACGCCCAGCGCAGTCAAAGCGCGGATATCGTCCTCATCGCGCACGCCGCCGGCGGCAACGATATCGCGATCGCCGGCTTTCGCCTTGATCTCGGCCAGCCGGTCAAAATCCGGGCCTGAACCCGAGCCGACCTTGGCCAGAGTCATCACGATGACCCGCCGCGGCCAGAGATCCGTTTGATCGAGCACCGATTTCGGGCCCCGGTACAAACCATCGCCAAAAAAATCGAGTGACAGGATGAGACGGGGATGGGCGCCAAAACGCCGGAGCAAACGATCATCGTCCTGCGATTCCGAGCCAAGAACAGGCGAAACACCCGGCACATCCAGCGTGGTTTCGAGAGCTTTCGCCTCGGCAAATCCTGCATCCACCCAAAGCTCCGGCGAGCTCTCCATGCCGCGCAGGCGGGAGAACGCTTCATGGTTGGGTACACCGCCGGCGATGGCATCGAGATCGGCGATATAGAATTCCGGGAATGGGTAGAGTGTGCGCAGTCCGCGGGCAACATCCACCGGGTCGGAGCTTTCCGCGAGCGGCGTCACGATCGGCCTATAGCTGGCGCGATCACCGCTTTGGGCACGCACCACCTGGCCGCCTTTCAAGTCGAGAACGGGGATGATACGCACCGTCTTTCCCATACTTATCCGTCACCGTCATGAGAGCTTGAAGCGTGGAAAAAAGAAAGACTATCGTCGCCGGCTTCGACATCGGGGGCGCGCATCTGAAGGTGACACGGGCCGAAAGCGGCCGCATCGTTGATGCGGTCACCATCGCCACGCCGCTCTGGCAAGGTCTCGACACGCTGACCGCAGGGCTGCGCGAAGCAGAACCCGTTTATTCCGGCGCCGACGTCCGCGCCTTCACCATGACTGGCGAGCTCGCCGACGTTTTTCCCTCGCGCGAAGCGGGCGTCGCAGGGCTTCTGGAGCGCATTTCCGCACAATTCCCAGGCGGCGAAAAGCTGATCTATGCCGGCCGCTCCGGCTTCGTCGGGATGAATGAGGCGGCAGGCCTCGCCAACGACATCGCGTCCGCCAACTGGCATGCGACCGCGGCACTGGTGGCCAGACTGGTGGGCGAAGCGCTGTTCGTCGACATGGGCTCGACGACCACCGACCTGATCCCGGTGCGTGGAGGCGCCGTCGCCAATCGCGGCTACAGCGACGCCGAGCGGCTGCTTTCCGGCGAACTGGTCTATACCGGCTTCACCCGCACCTTCCTGTTCGGCGTGGCGTCGTCAGCGCCGGTGCGGGGCCAGATCACGCCGCTGATGAACGAGTATTTCGCCTCGATGGCCGATGCCCACCGCATGCTCGGCGTGCTCGACGAAAGCGACGACAAGCATGCCTCCGCCGATGGCCAGGCGAAGACGGTTACCGGCTCGATGGCGCGGCTCGCCCGCATGGTCGGCCGCGATGCGGCTGACCTGGAACCGGCGGAGTGGCAAACGATAGCGCGCTGGTTCAGCGAAAAGCAGTTGCGGCTGGTGCACGACGCAGCGTTCCGCGCCGCCGGCGGCCTCGCGGACGACGCCCCGATCGTCGGCGCCGGCACCGGCCGCTGGCAGCTTCGGCGGCTGGCCGAGCGCATGGAGCGGCGTTTCGTCGACTTCGCCGATCTCATCCCCGCAGACGATGCCGCGCGCGGCGAAGCGAGCAGTGCCGCGCCGGCGACCGCCGTAGCGCTGCTGGCGGGAAATGCACGGTAACGATGGGGGAACAGCTTTAAGCGACGGACGTTCCTCCTTCGACACCCAAAAGGAGGACGGCATGAACAGGCGCGTTTTCGCATTGCTTCTCGCCGGCGGGCTTACTTCCGCTCCCGTGTTTGCCCAGGATGACGGTCAAACTGCATTCAACAACAGTTGTCGCACCTGCCATACGCTGAAGGAAGGCGATAACCGGCAAGGCCCGAGCCTGGCCGGCATCATCGGCCGCAAGGCGGGGACGCTGCCGGGCTATAATTTTTCGGATTCGATGAAGCAGTCGGGCATTACCTGGGACGAATCCAACCTCGACCAATTCATCGCCAATCCAGACCAGGTGGTAAGCGGCAACACCATGAAGCCCTATGGCGGTATCACAGACGCCGCACAGCGAAAGACAATCGTTGAGTTCCTCAAAGGCGGCTAGGCTCTCACCTCTTCGCCACTGGCGTCCTTGCCGGCGAAATGCTCTGTGACACGCTCCATCAGCCAGCCCCAGGCCTCCTTCTCGTCCGGGCCTGCGGTTTTTTCGATGGAGATAGTGAGGTATTCGATCTCCATCTCGATCTTCTCACGCGGCAGCATGCCGAGCCGGCTGACCAGGATCGCGAGTTCCAGCACCGCCGCCTTTGCACGGTTGAGACCGGTGAAAGGCGCGTGGGTAGCCTCGGCAGCGACACGGCAGAAATGTCGCGGCCGGACGCCATCGTCGTCGAGGCTCACCACCTCCAGTACCGAATGCGCGAGCGCAGCTTTCAGGCGCGGCACCTGGCAGCCGGCAACCGGGACCAGCGGCCATTCCTTGCGGCCGGTCAGGCAACCGGCGAAGATGCGGACATCGTCAACATAATTGGCGACCGCTACCGGCGTCTGCGCCAGATTGTCGAGCGTTGCCGACGGGCGGAACGGCGCGATGATCCAGCCATCGTTTTCGGCGATGATGCCGAGCGGCGCGATATGCACCTTGCCTGTCTTGTCGGCGGTGGTGACGATGCATTCGCGGATGTAAGGCATTGTCAGTCCCTGCCTTTTCGGGCTTTGAGCGTGTGGCCGGCTTCCGCGAGCCGCGTCCGGTCGGCCTCTGGCTCCGGCGCCGCGACACCCCAGGCGAGCGGTTCGTCCTGCACGTAGCGCTTGCCGAGACGCCAGGCGATCTCGGCCTTCATTAGCTCGGCACCGAGATAGAAGGCATGGGCGCCGTCCTCCTCAACGCCCAGCCGGGCGAAGAGTTCAAAGGCGTCGGTGGCGATGTGATGCCCTTTGCCGTTGAAGATGTGGATGCCGTCGGCAGCGGTGAGGATGCGGAAATTGGCGTCTCGTATGTCGCCCGCAAGTGCCGCAATATCCTCGACCGAGGCCGGATAGGGCTTGCGGTCATGCACTTGTAGCAGGCCGGGATGATAGCTACGTGGCAGCGCGCCGTCGTTTCTGGCGGCAAACAGGATGCGGCGCGCGATGTCGTGCTCCTCGACGGTGCGCACTGTGTGCGGACTGACATGCACGACCAGAACGTTGCGGATCGCAAGCTCGGAGCAGAGGCCGGACAATATGGCCGTGACGCCGGAACTGTCGGCGTCGGTGAGTTCGGTGAGATTGCCGGTGCCCATCAGGATTTCGATGTCGGGCCAGCGGCGGCGCGCCTCGAGAAAACGCCCTAGCGATGCGGCGAAGCCGAAATGGATGGGGTCGAGCACCGGATCGGCGATGAAGGTAATGCCGGCCTTCTGAGCGGCCTCGATGGCGCGACCAAGCGAATCCAGATCACCTGGCTGCGAGGGGATGAGCACCGGTGCCACGGCATGCTCGAAAGCCAACGGCAATGTCTCCTCGGTGAGACTGAGCACATAGTCGGCCCCGGCCCGCACACCGCAACGCAGTTCGTCCAGACTGGCGGAATCGACGCTGACGGCGAAACCTTCGGCTTTCAGCGCCCGCACCGCCTCGGCAAGCAGCGGAAACGGCGTTTCCGGAAGGCAGCCGAGATCGATGATATCGGCCCCTGCCTGTTTCAGCACGCGCGCCCGCGCCAACAGCGCATCGACCGAAAGCATCGGCGCATCAACGATTTCGGCAAAGATGCGGATGTCGTGACGGGAAAGGTCCGGTGGCTCGCCCGCCCGGCCGAGATAGGGCGGCAGGTCGGCGACCTCGTCAGGGCCGCGCACGAACGGCACCCCGAAATGCGTCGAAAGCTGGTCGAGGTTGCCTCGGTAACGTCCGGGCAGGACGACACGGCCGACGCCATCGGGAAGCTTCAGCCGCCGCCGGATGATGTCTTCTGTCATCAGCGCGGCCACCTTGACGCCGACGTCGACGATTTCCCAGGAGAGTTCTGTCTTCCCGAGCGCCGAAAGCACCTTTTCCAGCCGCGCCCGCGCCAGATGGCCGGTCAGGAAGACGAGACGCTCAGCCATGGGCGGCGGCGAGTTCGTCGCGGCGGGCGCGGATCGCGGCGTCGAGTTCGGCAAGCGATTCCACCACGGTGGTGCGCTCGAAGCTCTTCAGCCGCTCGGTGTTTTCAAGATCGATCCGGCGCGGATAGACCTTGACCAGACCGTGCGGCGCCATGGTTTCGAGTTCCGGTGCGGTGTCGCAGGCGAAGACGATCGCCGGCACCCGGCACTTGCCGGCCTGTGCGAAGACATTGGTGGCGATGGTGTCGGAGATGCCCAGCACGCATTTCGCGACCGTGTTGGACGAGGCCGGCGCCACCACCACCGTGTGGTAGACGCCATGATAGAACTCGCCGACCGGGATAGAGCTCGCCGTCTTGTCGTGCAGCACGCGCGTCGAATCCGGGAAATCGAGCTTCAGCTTGTACATGCGCAGCACTTCATTCGCGGCCTTGGAGACAAAGACATCGCAATGTTCAAGCTCGTGGATGAGCGCAAAGCTTTCCGTGAAGAAGTGTCCGGAGCCGGTAAGGACCCAAGCCCAGCGCGGGGTATGCAGTGTGGCCATGGCCTATCCTGCTTTGCGCACCGCCCTACCCGCAAGCTGCACTTTCGTCCCCGGCAAGGCTCCAGCCGCAAGCAGCGCACTCGCGGTGGCTGCATCGCTCGGACCGGCAAGATAAGGATCGACGCCGGCAGGCAGCATCGCGGCAAAGCCGGCGTCGAGGACGCCCCTGGCCACTAGATCGGCAATGCTGTCTTGCGCTGAAAAGTCGGAGCTCTGCTTGATCAGCAACAGCACTTCGGCGCCGATCTTGCCGGCGAGCCATGCGCCAAGCGAATCCGACGTGATGTCCCAGGAGGCGCGGATGTCCGGCGCGGCCGTGGCCAGCGCCGAGGGCAGCCAGACCGCGACCTTTCCGGCGGATAGCACATGTTCGAGGTCTTCCAGGGAACGCGCCGGCGCCAGCCGGTCGTCGCGGTCGAGAATGACAAGGCCGAACTGGTCCATGGCGAGGATCGCCATGGCGTGCGCGGCGGCCTCCGAAAAGCCGAGCCGCTTCTGCGCTTCACGCACCTGGTCGGCGAAAGGCCCGCCGCCCGGCACGATGACCAGCGGCAGCGCCGAACCGGCAAGCGCCGCGATCCACACATCCATTTCGCCGTCAAAGGCCGTGCTGCCGCCAAGCTTGACGACAGCCGGCTTCACGAGATCACGCCCTTCTTGCCGTGATCGTGTCTGGCATGCAGCGCGGAAGGTTGCTGTTTGGCCCGCTTGCGTTCGATTTCGACGCCGACGCCGGCCGGCCCGAGTTCCAGCTTCTCGACCCGCACCGTGACCCGCACCACGCGCGGGTCTTCCAGCACATGCGCCGCCACCTGCTCGGCCAGCGCCTCGCTCAATTGCACATGACCGCGCGCCACGATCATGCGGATGCCGTCCATGATGAGATCGTAGGAGACGATGTGGCGCATGTCCTCCGGGTGGCTGGTAACCCTCAAAACCTCGGCGGTGACGTCAAAGCGCACCTTCTGGGTGTGGCCATGCTCGAAACTGTAGGCGCCGATTTCGACCGGCAGCACGAATTCGCGCACGAAGATCTTGTCGGTGCCGAGCGCTGAATCCGCACCTCCCGGCGCATAACCGCGCGCCGCGAGCAGCCGGTAGTCGACGCTCGAAGCGCGACCGGCCCGCTGTTCTTCCGGGATGAGCGCGCGGATCTGCTTCACGGCCTCGGCGTCGATCGACCGGGTGCGGCTACCCTCGCCGCACAGTGCGCCGCGGAAACCCAGGAAATCCGGCGCAAACGGCAACAGCCGCGGAATGTCTGGGGCCTCCAGCGAGCCGCTCAGGCCGACCGCCAGGCCGAGCCCCCTGGCTCGATCGACGAAAGCCGGGATGCGCGCCGGCGGCAGATGGTCGAGCAAGCGCCCCTTTGCCTTGTCGGCGGTGTCGACCATGACGCCGTGAAAACCGTCGGCGGCGAACCTGGACAGAAGTTCGAAATCGGGCGCCAGATCGGCGAAGAGCACCGCAATCAGCCTTTTCTTCTTCGAGATCGGCTGCAGGATTTCGGAACACGCCGCCACATTTTCCGAAGGGAAGAAGCCTATCTTGACGTAGTCTACGCCGGTCGCCGCTATCTCTTCGACCCTGGCGCGGATCGTTTCGGGCTGCATCGGCAGGTCGCCGCAGACAGCGCTGGTCAGGCGGCGGCCGGCGACCGCCGCCACTGTGTGCCGCACCGTTTCGGTCGCCACCGCGCCCAGCGCGCCGGCCTTCGGATCCTTCAGGTCGATGATGTCGGCGCCAGCGGAAATCGCGATCTCCGCCTCCTCCCCGCCCGTGACGCTGGCCAGCATCTTGGTCATTTTGTCAGCCCTCCAGCCTCGACGAGATCATATCGGCAGAGGATTTCCGCGCAAAGCCCGCACCGACGCGGCCCCATGCTAAAGGCCAAGGCAAAGCTGACGCAAAAAGTAATGTTAGAGGTTTGCGTGCAGAAAGAAGCTGCGTTAGTTTCATAGTGGCACCTGAATCCTGCACCGTCACGGCCCCGGCCGGACGACGGCGCATGCGTTAGAAAAATCGACATGAAGAGCGTGGTGCCTAACACTCTTGCGGCTTTCATCGGACTTTTTCTGGCGAGCGTCAACGCCAGCGCCTCATATGCCCAGGAAGCTGCCCAGCCCCCCAAAAACCAGCCGGCAAAGCCGGAAAAACAGATCGTCGAGGTGAAAATCGGCTATCTCAGAGCGTACGCGCCGCAGCTTGCGCTGTCGGTGCTCGACGTGCCGCCGCGCGATGAAGGTGTGGCTGGCGGCAATGTCGCTATTGCCGACAACAACACGACCGGCAGCTTTCTCGGCCAGAAATTCTCGCTCGACGTCACCGAAGTGAAGCCCGACGCCGACGTCGTCGCCACATTTCGGGAGATGGTGGCCAAGGGCGACCGCTACGTGCTTGCCGACATTTCGGCCAAGCAGTTGCTGTCGATCGCCGACATTGCCCGCGACAACGGTGTCCTGATCTTCAATGTCGGCTCCACCGACGACATCCTGCGCGAGGAGGAGTGCCGGGCCAACGTGTTCCACACCATGCCGACCCGCACCATGCTGGCGGACGGGCTGGCGCAATATCTGATCTGGAAGCAGTGGCCGCGCTGGGTGCTGATCTACGGCTCGCACGAGAAGGATCAGCTTTTTGCCGATGCGTTGCGGCGCGCGGCAACCCGTTTCGGCGGCCAAATCATCGCCGAAAAGGAGTTCAAGGACACAGGCACGGCACGGCGCACCGATTCCGGCGTTGTCCAGATCCAGCGTCAGCTGCCGGTTTTCATGCAGGACCTGCCCGATCACGACGTGGTGCTGGTCGCCGACGAAAGCGAAGTGTTCGGCACCTATGTTCCGTTCCGTACCTGGGTTCCCCGCCCTGTCGCGGGCACCGCCGGCCTGACTCCGCAGGCCTGGCATCCTGCCAGCGAACAATGGGGCGGCACCCAGATCCAGAACCGCTTCGCCAAGGCCAGCGGCCGGCGCATGCTGTCGAAGGATATGGCGGCATGGACGGCGGTGCGCATCCTCGGCGAGGCCGCGACGCGCACCCAAGGCGCCGACCCGGAGAAGATCGTCGATTTCGTCCGCTCCGAGAATTTTTCCATCGCCGCCTTCAAAGGGCAGAAACTCACCTTCCGCAAATGGAACCAGCAGCTCCGGCAGCCGATCTTCCTCGGCGACAACCGCTCGGTGGTTTCGACCTCACCCCAGGAAGGTTTCCTGCATCAGGTGTCCGAACTCGACACGCTGGGCGTCGACCAGCCGGAGACAAAATGCGTGCTGAAATAAGCAGTTAGAAAAATCGGCAGAATCAGTGGAGGAACCCGATGAGAAGACGATTGTGCGTTCTGGCCGGAGCGGTGGCCATGGCAGCATTTCTTGCCGGCCCCGCATCGGCCTACATGGTCTACGTCTCCAATGAAAAGGACAACACGATCACCGTTGTCGATTCCTCGACGATGCAGGTGGTCAAGACTGTGAACGTCGGCCAACGACCGCGCGGCATCACCATCTCGCATGACGGCAAGCACATCTATCTCTGCGCCAGCGACGACGACACGATCGAGGTGATCGACACCGCGACCCTGGAGGTCGTCGACACCTTGCCGTCCGGCCCTGATCCTGAGCTTTTCGTGCTCTCGCCAGACGGCAAGACGCTCTATGTCGCCAATGAAGACGACAATCTCGTCACCGTCATCGATATCGAGAGCAAGAAGGTGCTGGCCGAGATTCCGGTCGGCGTCGAGCCGGAAGGCATGGGCGTCAGCCCCGACGGCAAGACCATGGTCAACACGTCGGAAACGACGAACATGGCGCATTTCATCGATACTTCGACGCATGAGATCACCGATAACGTTCTGGTCGATTCACGGCCGCGTTTCGTCGAATTCACCCCTGACGGCAGCCAGGCCTGGGTAAGCGCCGAAATCGGTGGCACCGTCTCGGTGATCGACAACGCCAGCCGTGAGGTAATCCACAAGATAACCTTCGAAATTGCAGGCCTGCGCTCGGAGTCCATCCAGCCCGTCGGCGTCCGTATCACCGCCGATGGCAAGAAGGCCTATGTGGCGCTCGGGCCTGCCAACCGCGTCGCGGTGGTCAACACCGAGACTTACGCGGTCGAAAAATACGTGCTGGTCGGCCAGCGCGTCTGGCAGCTCGCCTTCACCCCCGACCAGAAGACGATCATCTCCACCAACGGCGTGTCGAACGACATCACCTTCATAGACGTCGCGACCGACGAGCCGGTGCAATCAGTGACGGTGGGGGCCCTGCCTTGGGGCGTTGTCGTCTCGCCCAATTGAATCAAACCAGCAAAAAACCAGCAGAAGGGTAGGAAATCATGCGGAAATTTCGTGCAAGAGCTTTCGCCGCATTGGTGGGCATGGCGCTGGCGCAGGGCCAAGTCTGGGCGCAGGACAACGCCGACGACGATGACGATGCCGCGGCCGGCGCCGCCACTACCGAGGCGGCGGCGGGCCCAGAGGGTGAAAAGCCCACGCGCGCTTCCAAGGACGTGCCGGAACTCATCCTCGGCACCAAGGAAGACCAGTTCACGGCCAACCAGAAGGATTTCCAGCTGATCGCCGGCCAGGGCTACCGCTGGAAGATCACGGCGGCAGGCGGCCTGGAATACAAGTTCCATACCGACCTGTTCCGCAATGTGTGGAACAACCAGATCGTCATCAACGACCTCGAAGTGCATATGAACGGCGCACCTGCGTGGCTCGAATTCGATGCCGATGGCACCATCCAGGTGCAGTTCACCACTGTGCGGCCAGGCATCTACACCTGGTCGGTGCCTGACCTCGCCGACAAGGGCATGAAAGGCACGATCACGATCAAGTGAGGGTGGCGGAAAGTAGAACCTGCAAGACCGGACACGGTGCGCTAGATTGCCAGGCGAGGAGCCAGCCGCCGTGCAGCATGTGAGAACAGGCGATGGAACCAACGGCGTGGCGGCGCTCGACGTCGCCGCGGTCAGCCATTCTTACGGAGCAAGGCGCGCGCTGAACGAGGTGTCGTTCCAGATCGCGCCGGCGAGCTTCACTGTGCTGCTCGGCCTCAACGGCGCCGGCAAGACGACGCTCTTTTCGCTGGTCAGCCATCTCTACGACACGCGGCACGGCTCGATCCGCATTTTCGGGCATGACATCCGCCGCGCTCCCGGCGAAGCGCTGAGGAGGCTTGGCATCGTCTTTCAGGCGCGCACGCTCGACCTCGACCTCAGCGTCTACCAGAACCTTTCCTACCATGCCTCCCTGCACGGCATCGGCGCGGCTGATGCGCGGCGGCGCATCGATGCGGTGCTCGAAACCGTGGAGATGAGCGGCAAACAGCACGACAAGGCGCGCAGCCTTTCGGGCGGTCAGATGCGGCGCGTCGAAATCGCCCGCGCCCTGCTGCACCAGCCGCATCTTCTGCTGCTTGACGAGGCAACCGTGGGACTGGATGTCCAGTCCCGGGCCGGTATTCTCGCCAATATCAGGAAACTTGTGGCCACCGAAGGCATCAGCGTTTTCTGGGCAACGCACCTGATCGACGAGGTCGACGATGACGACCATGTGGTGGTGCTGGCCGAAGGCAATCTGGTCGCCAAGGGTTATGTCGCCGAAGTGGTCGCCGCGACGGGGGCCAGGACCATCGGCGAGGCCTTTTCGCGGCTTAGCGGCAAGCAATCGGCGGCGAGCCCGGAGGCGTCGCCATGACCATGCCAGCCGAAACGGACGGAGGCGGCACGCTGCCGCTCAAGGCGCCAGCCTTCGGCTTGGCCAATTATCTCGTCTGCCTGAAAGGCATTCTGGTGCGCGAGGGTTTGCGCTTCCTGCACCAGCGCGAGCGCTTTGTCTCCTCACTGGTGCGGCCGCTGCTCTGGCTGTTCATCTTTGCCGCCGGCTTTCGCCAGGTGCTCGGCGTCTCGATCATCCCGCCCTACAAGACCTATGTGCTCTATGAGGTCTACATCACGCCCGGCCTGTGCGGCATGATCCTCTTGTTTTCCGGCATGCAGTCGTCGCTGTCGATGGTCTACGATCGCGAGATGGGCAACATGCGCACGCTGCTCGTCAGCCCCTTCCCGCGCTGGTTCCTGCTTGTCTCGAAACTGTTGGCCGGCGTCACCGTATCGATTGCCCAGGTTTATGTGTTCCTCGCGGTCGCCTGGTTCTGGGGCGTGAAAGCGCCGCCGCTCGGCTATCTGATGGTGCTTCCGGCGCTGTTCCTCGCCGGCCTGATGCTGTGTTCACTGGGCCTGCTGTTGTCGTCGATGATCCGCCAGCTTGAAAATTTCGCCGGCGTCATGAACTTCGTGATCTTCCCGATGTATTTCGCCTCGCCGGCACTCTATCCGCTGTGGCGCATCCAGGAATCGAGCCCCCTGCTCTACAAGATCTGCCTGGCAAATCCGTTCACCTACGCCGTCGAACTGGTTCGCTTCGCCTTTTACGGGCAGATCGATTGGATGTCGCTCGGTATCGTGGCTGGTTTCACCACGCTGTTCCTTGCCGGCGCCATCATAGCCTACGACCCTTCGCGCGGACTGATGACCCGCAAGCAGGATACGGGAGGAAACGCCTGATGCCGGCAAAGAGATTTTTGCGCAAACTGGTCTTCGCCGGGTTGGCAGTGGCGACGGCGACCGCCGCCAGCGGCGCGGCAAACACCGATCCGGATTGGCCGTGCATCCAGCGCAAGGTGCCGGAACTGTCGCTCGGCCAGATATGGAACGGCCCGGAACTGCCGGCTTCGGCCAAGGATTGGCAGAAGGATCCGGAAATTCCCGAACTCGTCGCCGAGCTCGCGGCGCGCCGCGTGCCGATTGCCGACGCTCAGAAAGAAATCCGCGATTTCGCCGCGACGCTGCCGAACGATAAGCCCGACGAGCAGCTGATGAAACTCGTCCAGGGCCTGTTCGACCACATGAACCAGGAGCGTTCCCAGGTCATTTCCGGCATTGGCCGCTACGCCCGCAACCAGGTGGAACTCGCCGCACGGCTGCGCAAGGAGGCCTCCGAACTCGACGCGCTGCGCGCCAAGCCGGACGCCAGCGCCACCGACATCACCGACCGTACGGACCGGCTGAACTGGGAAACCCGCATCTTCGAGGAGCGGGTGCAGTCGCTGACTTATGTCTGCGAGGTCCCAACACTGATCGAGCAGCGGCTTTACGCGCTGGCGAAGACGGTGGCGGAGATAATGGAGGGCAAGCAGTAGGGTTCGGCTTCCGGTTGCCTATTGCCGACTGCCGATTGCCTTTTCTTCCGGATACAATTTCCCGAACAACGGCAGGTACATAGCGCCCTTGCGCATCAGGAAATCGTGGAACGTCGCCATTGCCGGGGAGATCGCCCGGTCGGTGCGCATGACCGCGAACCACTGGCGACGGATCGGCATGCCGACCACGTCGAGGATGACGAGCCGGCCGGATTCGACCTCGGAGGCGATGGTGTGGGCCGAGATGAAGGCAATGCCCAGCCCCGCCATCACCGCCTGCTTGATGGTTTCGTTGGAGCCCATCTCGACGCCGGGATCGTCGAGGCGGCCCGGCAACTCGCTCAAGAATATCTCCAGCGAGATGCGGGTGCCGGACCCGGGTTCGCGGATCAGGAAATTTTCTTCGGCAATGCGCTCCTTGGAGATGTCGCGCGCTTTGGCCAGCGGGTGATCGGGCGGCGCCACGATGACCAGCGGGTGGTCGCCGAAGGCCGATGCGCGGACCGGCACATCCTTGGTCGGCCGCCCCATCAGCGAAATGTCGACATCGTGATTCTTCAGGCTGGCGATGGTTTCGGCGCGGTTGCCGACGATCAGCCGCATGGCGATGTCGGGATAGTCCTTCATGAAGGCCGCCATCAGGCGCGGCGCGAAATATTTGGCGGTCGAAACGACACCAAGCCGCAGGCTGCCTGTGCGCACGCCCTTGATGGCGTCCATCTGGTCCTGGAGCAGCCGCAGGCGCTCCTCGATCGCCTGCGCGGCGTCGACGAACGCCAAGCCTGCGGCAGTGGGACGCATGCCGTCCGCGGTACGATCGAACAGCGTGAGGCCTACCTCCTCCTCCGCCTGCCGCAACTGGATCGTCACGGCTGGAGGAGACAGACCTAACACCTTGGCAGCATTGACGATTTTGCCGTGCTCAATGATTGCCTGGACCGCCTTGAGTTGCCTGAAAGTGATGTTGCGCATGGCACATAGTAAAGTTTTTTAACTGCGGTCGTAAAGTTATTAAAATTTACTTATGTCGTAACGCTTGTTCTGATGCTCCCGAGCCTGGTTGACCCGTGAGGAGGCGCCGCCGGCTCGGGAGGACATCATGGCAGCGGCGACACTCGACGCCTTCCTGAACTCATATGTCGGTGAGGGTGACCGGCTTCGCTCAGCGGTGGCGGCTACAGTCCATCAGCTTGCCGAAGCAGCGGTCAAGGTCCGCCACACCATCAACCAGGGCGTTCTGGGCGCGGCATTCGCCGGCACGCGCGGCGCCAACAGCGATGGTGACGTGCAGAAGGACCTCGACGTCTACGCCGACGACATCTTTCTCGACGCCATGCGCCATGCCCCGATCGCCTTCTACGCGTCGGAAGAGCTGGAGCAGCCGGTTCTGCTGCAAGCGGACGCGCCGCTGGCGATCGCAATTGACCCGCTCGACGGCTCCTCCAACATCGACACCAACGTTTCGATCGGCACGATTTTCTCCCTCCTCCCTGCAACTGGCGCGCCGGGCGCAAAAAACCCGGCCGCCGTTTTTTTGCAGGCGGGGGCGAACCAGCTCGGCGCCGGCTTCTTCATCTACGGCCCGCAACTGGCGCTGGTGCTGTCGCTGGGCAGCGGTACCCATGTCTTTGTGCTGTCGAACCGGCTCGGTGCCTTCGTCCAGGCCTATGAGAGCCGCATCATCCCGGCGCGCGCCCACGAATTCGCCATCAACGCCGCCAACTACCGCCACTGGGACGAGGCGGTGCGGCTCTATGTCGACGATTGCCTCAAGGGTGCCGAGGGGCCGCGCGGGCGCGATTTCAACATGCGCTGGATCGCCTCGCTGGTCGCCGACTGCTACCGCATCCTGATCCGCGGCGGCGTCTTTCTCTATCCCGGCGACCAACGCAAGGGTTACCATCAAGGGCGGCTGAGGCTGGTCTACGAGGCAAACCCGATCGCCTACCTGGTCGAGCAGGCCGGGGGTGCCGCGACCGACACGGTTACCCGCATCCTCGATCTTGAACCCGAGAGCCTGCATCAGCGCACGCCGGTCGTGTTCGGCTCCTCGCGCGAAGTCAACCGCATCGCCCGCTATCACACCGAGCCATCGAGCATTGGCGAGCGGGCGCCGCTGTTTTCCAACCGCGGCCTGTTTCGCGCCTGAAAATCGAGCCTGTCATGTCAGCCAAGCATCCCATCATTTCGATCACAGGCTCTTCGGGAGCGGGAACCACCTCGGTGAAGCGCATCTTCGAGCTGATCTTCCGCCGCGAGAAGATCGAAGCGGCCTTCATCGAGGGCGACGCGTTTCACCGCTACGACCGTGCCGCGATGAAGAAAAAGGTCGCCGACGAAGAGAAGAACGGCAACCCGAACTTCACCCACTTCAACGTCGAGGCGAACGAACTGGCGACCCTTGAGGAGGTTTTCGCGCAGTACGGCCGCAAGGGCACGGGCAAGACCCGCACCTACATCCACGACGAGGAAGAAGAAAAGCTCTATGGCACGCCGCCCGGCACCTTTACCGAATGGCGCGACTTCGCGCCGAGCGATCTTCTTTTCTACGAAGGCCTGCACGGCTGCGCGGTGACCGACAAGGTGGACCTTGCAAAGCATGCCGACCTGAAGATCGGCGTCGTGCCGGTCATCAACCTCGAATGGATCCAGAAGATCCACCGCGACCGCGCGACCCGCGGCTATTCCACGGAAGCGGTGATGGACGTGATCCTGCGGCGCATGCCCGACTACACGCGCTACATCGTTCCGCAGTTCTCGCTGACCAACATCAACTTCCAGCGGGTGCCCATCGTCGACACGTCGAACCCGTTCATCGCGCGCTGGATCCCGACGCCGGACGAATCCATGCTGGTCATCCGCTTCGCCAACCCGCGCGGCATCGATTTTCCCTACCTTTTGTCGATGATCCACGACAGCTTCATGTCGCGGGCGAATTCCATCGTGGTGCCGGGCAACAAGCTCGATCTCGCCATGCAGCTGATCCTGACCCCGCTGATCCTGAACCTGATCGAACGCAAGCGCCGCGTGTCTTGAGGAGGACGCCATGAACAGCCAAGTTGCCGTCAAGTCTGTCCCCGATACCGCCGTCTCCGAGCGCGACATGGCCAACGCCATCCGTGCGCTCGCCATGGATTGCGTGCAGAAGGCCAATTCCGGCCATCCCGGCATGCCGATGGGCATGGCCGATGTCGCTACGGTGCTTTTCAACCGCTTCATCAATCTCGAACCGTCGTCCCCGCACTGGCCGGATCGCGACCGCTTCGTACTGTCTGCCGGGCATGGCTCGATGCTGCAGTATGCGCTGCATTATCTGCTTGGTTATCCCGACATGCCCATCGAGCAGTTGCAGCGGTTCCGCCAACTCGGCAGCCGCACCGCGGGCCATCCCGAACATGGCCACGCGCTGGGCATCGAGACGACCACTGGCCCGCTCGGCCAGGGCATCTCGACTGCCGTTGGCATGGCGCTGGCGGAGCGGATGCTCGCGGCCCGCCACGGCGCCGATCTCGTCGACCATTTCACCTATGTGATTGCCGGCGACGGCTGCCTGCAGGAGGGCATTTCTCACGAGGCGATCGACCTTGCCGGGCATCTCGGCCTGGGGAAACTCATCGTTTTCTGGGACGACAATTCGATCTCCATCGACGGACCGACTTCGCTCTCCACCTCGATGGATCAGCCCAAGCGTTTCAACGCGGCAGGGTGGCATGTGCAGTCGGTCGACGGCCACGACGCCGAAGCTGTTGCCACCGCAATCGAAACGGCACGGCAATCCGCCCGCCCGTCGCTGATCGCCTGCAAGACGGTGATCGGCATGGGTGCTCCAAACCTCGGCGGCTCGGAAAAGACCCACGGCGCCCCGCTGGGAGAGGCCGAGATCGCCGCGACACGCCAAAACATCGGCTGGCCGCATCAGCCATTCGATGTGCCTGAAGAGATTTTGTTGGCCTGGCGAGAGGTGGCGGAGCGCGGAAGCGAGGCCCGCCGCACCTGGGAGAAGCGGCTGGCCGTCTCGCCGCAGCGCCGCGCTTTCGAGCGCGCCATTGCCGGCAAGTTGCCCGACGCCGTCTTCGAAGCGCTTGCCGATTTCCGCAAGGAACATGTCGAGAAGGCCACCAAGGTCGCCACCCGCAAGGCGTCGGAAATGGCGCTCGGCGCCATCAACGGCGCCACCGACCTGACGGTCGGCGGCTCGGCCGACCTCACCCACTCGAACCTTACCATTACCAAGGGCATGAACCGTGTCGCGCCCTCCGATTTTGCCGGCAGTTATGTCCATTACGGCATCCGTGAGCACGGCATGGCGGCTGCCATGAACGGCATCGCACTGCATGGCGGCTTCATCCCCTACGGTGGAACGTTCCTCTGCTTCGCCGACTATGCGCGCGGCGCCATGCGGCTGTCGGCGCTGATGCGGCAGCGGGTCATCTACGTGATGACGCATGACTCCATCGGGCTTGGCGAAGACGGCCCGACCCACCAGCCGGTCGAACACCTGGCGATGCTGCGGGCGACACCGAACCTCAACGTGTTGCGTCCCGCCGATATAGTCGAGACGGCTGAATGCTGGGAACTGGCGTTAAAGGCCGAGGACCGGCCGACCGTCCTGGTGCTGTCGCGCCAGAACCTGCCGATGCTGCGGCTGGCGCATACGGATGAAAACCGTTCGGCGCGTGGCGGCTATCTGCTGCGCGAACCGGCCGGACACCGCGCCGTGACGTTGATCGCCACCGGCTCGGAAGTCGAGATCGCGGTTGCTGCTGCCGAGAAGCTGCAAAGCGAACACGGCCTCGCCGCGGCGGTGGTCTCCATGCCATGCTGGGAACTGTTCGAGGAACAGGATGCTGACTACCGGCGCGCCATTCTCGGCTCGGCCCCGCGCGTCGCCGTGGAAGCCGCCGCACGGCTCGGCTGGGACCGCTGGATCGGCGACAACGGCGCCTTTGTCGGCATGACAGGTTTCGGCGCCAGCGCTCCTGCCCCCGACCTTTACCGCCATTTCAACATCACGCCCGACGCGGTCGCCGACGCGGCCCGCCGACTCATCATCTAGAGGACGAAAGAATGGCCCGCATCACCCTTCGCCAGTTGCTCGATCACGCCGCAGAACACGGTTACGGCGTGCCGGCATTCAACATCAACAACATGGAGCAGGGCCTTGCCATCATGGAAGCGGCCAAGGCCTGCGACGCGCCGGTTATCATCCAGGCGTCGCGCGGCGCCCGCAGCTACGCCAACGACGTGATGCTGGCGAAGATGATCGACGCGCTGGCCGAGATCTATCCGCAGATCCCGGTCTGCATGCACCAGGATCACGGCAACAACGAAGCGACCTGCCTGACCGCCATCCGCCACGGTTTCACCTCGGTGATGATGGACGGCTCGCTGGAAGCCGACGCCAAAACGCCGGCAAGCTACGACTACAACGTCGCCATTACCGAACGCGTTTCGCGCATGGCGCATTGGGTAGGCGCCTCGGTGGAGGGTGAACTCGGCGTGCTGGGCTCGCTGGAGAGCGGTCACGGCGAGGCCGAAGACGGCCACGGTGCGGAGGGCGCGCTGTCGCACGACCAGTTGCTGACCGACCCCGACCAGGCCGTCGATTTCGTCGCCCGCACCAAGGTCGACGCACTGGCGATCGCCTGCGGCACCTCGCACGGCGCTTACAAATTCACCCGCAAGCCGGACGGGGACATCCTGGCGATGCGCGTCATCGAGGAAATCCACCGCAAGCTGCCCAGCACTCATCTCGTCATGCACGGGTCTTCCTCGGTGCCGCAGGAATTGCAGGACGTCATCAACAAATATGGCGGCGAGATGCCCCAGACCTATGGCGTGCCGGTGGAAGAGATCGAGCGCGGCATCCGCCATGGGGTGCGCAAGGTCAACATCGACACCGACTGTCGCATGGCGATGACCGGCCAGTTCCGCCGCATCGCCACCGAACACCCGACCGAGTTCGACCCGCGCAAATTCCTGAAGCCGGCGATGGACGCCATGCGCGATCTCTGCCGCGACCGGCTGGAGCGCTTCGGCACCGCGGGCAACGCATCCAAGATCAAGGTCATCGCGATGGACGAGATGGCCAAACGTTACGCCGCGGGAAAACTCGACCCGCATATCGCAACCGCCAAAGCGGCCTGAGCAACCAACAGGAGATTTTTGCCATGAACAAGGTGGACATACAGGCGACCGGAACCATCAAGGAAGGCAAGGAGCGGTATCGCTCCGGCGTCATCCCCTACAAGAATATGGGTTACTGGGAGCCCGACTACCGGCCGAAGGACACCGACCTGATCGCCATGTTCCGCATCACTCCGCAGCCGGGCGTCGATCATGAGGAGGCGGCCGCCGCCGTCGCCGGCGAGAGCTCGACAGCGACCTGGACCGTCGTGTGGACCGACCGGCTGACCGCCTGCGAACTCTACCGCGCCAAGGCCTATCGTTCCGAGCCGGTGCCCAACACCGGTCCCGGCACGAAGACCGAGCAGCAGTACTTTGCCTACATCGCCTACGATCTCGACCTGTTCGAACCCGGCTCGATCGCCAACCTCACGGCGTCGATCATCGGCAACGTGTTCGGTTTCAAGGCGGTCAAGGCCCTGCGGCTGGAGGACATGCGCATTCCAGTCGCCTATCTGAAGACGTTCCAGGGCCCGGCGACCGGCATCGTGGTCGAGCGCGAGCGCCTCGACAAGTTCGGTCGGCCGCTGCTCGGCGCCACGACCAAGCCGAAGCTCGGCCTCTCCGGCCGCAACTACGGCCGCGTCGTCTACGAAGCGCTGAAGGGCGGGCTCGATTTCGTCAAGGACGACGAGAACATCAACTCGCAACCCTTCATGCACTGGCGTGACCGCTACCTCTACTGCATGGAGGCGGTGAACAAGGCGTCCGCCGCCACCGGCGAGGTCAAGGGCCACTATCTCAACGTCACCGCCGGCACCATGGAGGAGATGTACGAGCGCGCCGAGTTCGCCAAGTCGCTCGGCTCGGCCATCATCATGATCGATCTTGTCATCGGCTACACAGCGATCCAGTCCATGGCGAAGTGGGCGCGCAGGAACGACATGATCCTGCACCTACACCGCGCCGGCAACTCGACCTATTCGCGCCAGAAGAACCACGGCATGAACTTCCGCGTCATCTGCAAGTGGATGCGCATGGCCGGCGTCGACCATCTCCATGCCGGCACCGTCGTTGGCAAGCTCGAGGGCGACCCGTTGATGATCAAGGGTTTCTACGACACCTTGCGCGAGGAACGCACGGCGCAGAACCTCGAGACCGGGCTGTTCTTCGACCAGGAATGGGCGTCGCTCAACAAGGTGATGCCGGTGGCCTCCGGCGGCATCCATGCCGGGCAGATGCACCAGCTCATCCACTACCTGGGCGAGGACGTGGTGCTGCAGTTCGGCGGCGGCACCATCGGCCATCCGGACGGAATCCAGGCGGGCGCGACGGCCAACCGCGTTGCGCTGGAGGCAATGATCCTCGCCCGCAACGAGGGCCGCGACTATCTGCGCGAAGGGCCGCAGATCCTCGAGGACGCGGCGAAGTGGTGCTCGCCGCTCAAGGCCGCGCTGACGACATGGAAGGACATCACCTTCAACTACGAGTCGACCGACACGGCCGATTTCGTGCCCACCGCGACCCCCAGCTTCTAAGGACAGGAAGGATCAAAGTCATGATGACCAATCCCGGAAACAAGGTCACACAGGGGCAGTTCTCGTTCCTGCCCGACCTGACCGACACACAGATTTCGGCGCAGATCAAATACGCGCTGAAGAACAACTGGGCGGTTAGCGTTGAATATTCCGACGATCCGCATCCCCGCAACACCTATTGGGAGATGTACGGCAATCCGATGTTCGATCTGAAGGATCCCGCCGGCATCCTGATGGAGATCAACAGTTGCCGGAAGGCGCTGCCCAACATGTATATCCGCGTCACCGCCTTCGATTCGAGCAAGGGCTGGGAAGCGCCGCGAATGTCGTTCCTCGTCAACCGGCCGCCGAACGAGCCGGGATTCCGGCTGCTGCGACAGGAGCGCGACGGCCGCAGCCAGGGTTACAGCATCGTTCCCTATGCCACCGACAGGCCGGAAGGCGAGCGATCCTAACGCGCAGCCGGCAACGCTGCTGCATATCAAGGAGCAGCGTTGCCGGCGGGCTTCCCGCAAACAGGAGGGCACCATGCTGAACAGCCTCGACAAGACAGTTCTCGGCGACGGCGAAGTGGTCGATTTGCAGCAGGAGTTCGAAGCTTCGAACATCGACGAAGTGATCGACAAGCTGGACCGCGAGCTTGTCGGGCTGAAACCGGTCAAGACACGCATCCGCGAGATCGCCGCACTCCTGCTCGTCGAACGCTTGCGCCGCAAGTTCGGCATCTCAGCCGAAACGCCGACTTTACACATGAACTTCACCGGCAATCCCGGCACCGGCAAGACCACGGTGGCGTTGCGCATGGCCGAGATCCTGCACCGGCTGGGCTATGTGCGCGAGGGTCACCTCGTCTCGGTCACCCGCGACGATCTCGTCGGGCAATATGTCGGGCATACGGCGCCCAAGACCCGCGAGGTGATCAAGCGCGCCATGGGCGGCGTGCTGTTCATCGACGAGGCCTATTATCTCTACAAGCCCGAAAACGAACGCGACTATGGCCAGGAATCGATCGAGATTCTGTTGCAGTGCATGGAGAACAACCGCGACGACCTCGTGGTGATCCTTGCCGGCTACAAGAACAAGATGGACCGCTTTTTCGACAGCAACCCGGGCATGCGCTCGCGCATCGCCCATCACCTCGACTTCCCGGACTACTCACCCGGGGAGCTCAAATCGATCGCCGACATCATGCTGGCCGGCCAGAACTACCGGCTGAGCGAAGGCGCTTCGGCTGCCCTGGAGGAATATATCCCTCTGAGGATGAAGATGTCGCACTTTTCCAACGCCCGCTCGATCCGCAACGCGCTTGACCGGGCGCGTCTTCGGCAGGCCAACCGCCTGTTCGCCCAGCGTAGCGAAAAACTGACCCGGCTCGACCTCATCACCATCGAGGAAGCGGACATTCGCGGCAGCCGGGTTTTCATGGAAGGGAAACTCGACAGCGATCCGGCGGACGGCGGAGTGACTTGAGACGTCGCAATCGGTAAGGCAATGTGATTGGCGAACGCCATGCAAATAAGGTGAGAACGAGACATGACCTCCCGCAGCATCATTGCTCCCTCCGTTCTGTCGTCGGACTTCTCGCGCCTCGGCGAAGAGGTGGAGGCGATCGTCACGGCGGGCGCCGACTGGATCCACCTCGACGTGATGGATGGCCATTTCGTTCCCAACATCACCTTCGGCCCGCCGGTCATCAAGGCGATCCGCAACCGCACCGACAAGGTGTTCGACTGCCATCTGATGATCGCGCCGGCCGATCCCTATCTGGCAGCCTTCGCCGATGCCGGCTGCGACATCATTACGGTGCACGCCGAAGCCGGCCCGCATCTCGACCGTTCGCTGCAGGCGATCCGCAATCTCGGCAAGAAGGCCGGCGTCTCTCTCAACCCCTCCACGCCGGAAAGCGTCATCGAATACGTGCTCGACCGGCTCGACCTGGTGCTCCTGATGACCGTCAATCCCGGCTTCGGTGGCCAGGCTTTTATTCCGTCCGTCATCGAGAAGGTGAAGCGGATGAAGGCGCTGATCGGCAGCCGCCCGATCGACATCGAGATCGATGGCGGCGTGACGCCCGAAACCGCGCCGCTGGTCACCGCCGCCGGCGCCAACGTGCTGGTCGCCGGCTCGGCGGTGTTCAAGGGTGGCACGCCCGACGCTTACGCCAAGAACATCGCCGCCATCCGGCAAGCTGCTGACGGCGCGATCCGCAAGGCCGCGTAACCTTACATCCATCGAGGAGGCGACCATGGCTTCAACCCCACCCGTGTGCGATTTCGGCTGGCCGGCGGTCGATGCGACCCTGCCCGGCGTCGACGGCAAAAAACACGCGATCTTCGAGCAGGCAGGGCCGAACGGCCTCGTCGTGGCCTTCATCTGCAACCATTGCCCTTATGTGAAAGCGGTGATCGCCCGCATTGTGCGCGACGCGGCAGACCTGAAGAAGGAAGGTATCGGCTTCGTCGCCATCAGTTCCAACGATGCCGGAAGCTATCCGGAGGATTCCTTCGACAACATGAAGCTTTTTGCCGCCGCGCACGGCTTCTCCTTCCCCTATCTCTACGACGAAGACCAGAAGGTCGCCGCCGCCTACGGCGCTGCCTGCACGCCGGATTTCTTCGGCTTCAACAGCGACTTCACCTTGCAGTATCGGGGCCGGCTCGATGCGTCGCGCAAGGAGGAAGGCGCCCCCAACCTTCGCCGTGATCTTTACGAAGCGATGAAACAGGTCGCCCGCACCGGCAACGGACCGCTGGACCAGATCGCCTCGATCGGCTGTTCGATCAAATGGAAGGAAACTGTATGAGCGACGGCGCCATGTTGCAGATGCCCAAGGCGATCCTCTTCGATCTCGACGGCACGCTGATCGATTCGGCCCCCGATATCACCGCCGCCGTCAACGAGCTTCTGGCCGGTCGTGGCCTGCCGCCACTTTCGCTGGCGCAGGTCAAGTCGATGATCGGCAACGGCGTGGAAAAGCTGGTGGAGCGCGCCTTCGCGGCTTCCGGCACGCCGCTTTCCAATGGCGGACTAGAGGAAGCCAACCGCGAGATGGCGCCGATCTACCTCAGGCACATCACCCGGTTGACGCGGCTGCTGCCGGGTGCAGCTGAAGCGCTGGCGCAACTGCACGTCGCCGGCGTTCGGCTGGGCGTGGCCACCAACAAACCGCAGCTCGCCACACGCGAGATCCTGCTGCATTTCGGACTGGCGGAACGGCTCGGCGCCATCGTCGGTGGCGACGCCGTCACGCGAAAAAAACCGGCGCCGGATTCGCTGTTGCTGGCACTGGAGCGGCTGGGGACCGAACCGCGAGACGCGCTGATGGTGGGCGACAGCATTGCCGACGTGGAGGCCGCGCGCGCGGCGGACATGCCGGTAATCATCATCCGTGGCGGTTATACGAAAGTGCCGGCCGAGCAGCTTGGCGCAGATCTCGTCTGCGACAGCCTGCTGGACCTGCCGGCGGCACTCGACGGCCTGCGCAACGCCGCTTGAGCCACATCTACGCCTATCGGCGACTATCCAGCCGCCGATTCATCGCGGTATTTCAATTTACGGGAATTGCTTGAGATAGGCGATGACGTTGGCGAGTTCGTCGTCTTTCTTGAGGCCGGCGAACGCCATTTTCCCGCCCTTGATCATCTCGCGCGGCGCACGCAGATACTCCGTCAGTTTGGCATCATCCCAAACGAGGCCGGCCTTGCCGGCATCAACCATGGCTTGCGAATATTTGAAATCGGCATGCGTGCCGGCAGTGCGGCCGATGACGCCCTTCAGGGACGGGCCAACCTTATTTTTGTCCTCGTCGACGACGTGGCAGGCCTTGCATTTGGCAAAGACTTTTTCTCCGGCCGCGGCGTCCTGGGCCTGCGACTGGCCGGCCCAAAGAGCGGCGATGGATATGGCGGCAAAAAATGCGGTTAAGCGCATGACGTTTCCTCTCAATCGTCTGGGTGCCCTGACGACTCCACGTATGCCGATGCATTGACCCGCCGACATGCGCTTTTATGCGGGCAAGCGGGCGGTTGGTCATGTGGGTTACCGGACCGCGGCGCCTGCATGTCGTCAGAAGCTAGACCCGGACCGCAGGAAGTCAACGGTACGAAGGGTCACACCATTGGCCATGCCGGGCATTGTTGACGGCCCCCGGACGAAACATTAGCCTTCACTCACGGGCTCTCACCGGGCACCTTGGGGACCCGCCTGTGGTCGATCGAATCCGACGCTGCACAACGCGCATCGGAAGGTATTGAAGGTAATGCCGCCGGACGTCGAGAGGTGCTATTATGGACATGGTCGATCTCGTGCTGACGGTTTGCCTGCTGGCGAACCCGAGCAATTGCCGGGACGAACATCTCTATTTCGAAAGCCGCGGCTCGCTTGTTCAGTGCATGCTGCTGGCGCCCGCCGAAATCGCCAAGTGGACCGAGCAGCATCCGGGCCGCAAGGTGGTCAAGTGGAAATGTCTTTTCCCGGACAACGGACGCGACATCTGACAGGCAATTCGGCCCCAGCCTCGTCTTGGGAGGAGACACGAAAATGACTGTATCGAGGCGCCAGGCGCTTGGCATTATTGCAGTAGGAACTGCAGGCGCCATGTTGGCCAATGCCAGCCGTGCCCAAGCAGCCACCGGCAAGGCGCGCATCGGCGTGTTGAAGTTCGGCACGGTGAGCTGGGAACTCGACACGCTGAAACACCACGGGTTCGACACCGCAAACGGCCTGGACCTCGAAGTCGTCTATTTCGCCGGCGAGGACGCCACCAATGTCGCCATGCTGGCCGGTGACATCGACATCATCGTGTCGGACTGGCTGTGGGTTTCACGCCAGCGCAGCGAGGGCAGCGACGTGACCCTGGCGCCCTACTCCACCGCAGTCGGGGCAATCATGGTGAAACAGGAATCGCCGGTCAAAACCATCGCCGACCTCAAGGGAAAGAAGATCGGCGTCACCGGCGGACCGCTCGACAAGAGCTGGCTGTTGATTCAAGCTCTCACCAAACGCGACCATAGCTTTGATCTTGTTGCGGAAAACGAGATTGTTTTTGGCGCGCCGCCGCTCATGTCGGAAAAGGCGATGGAAGGCGAGCTCGATGCGGTCCTGAACTTCTGGCATTTCTGCGCGCGGCTGGAAGCCAACGGTTTTCGCCGCGTGGTGGGCGCTAACGACGCCGCCCGGGCGCTTGGCGCAACAGGCGACGTGTCAGCGCTCGGCTACGTCTTTCACGAGAAATGGGCGGCCGACAACCCCGACACGGCCATGGGTTTCGTCAAAGCCTCGGCGGCGGCGAAAGAACTGCTGGCCAGATCGGACGAAGAATGGCAACGCCTCTCGCCGACGATGCGCGCCGAAGGCAGGGAGCTTGAAGTCCTGCGCGACCGCTACCGCGAAGGCATTCCCAAGCGGCCGGTCGCCGACGAACAGGCCGACGCCGCGAAGCTTTATAGCGTCCTCGCCGAAGTCGGCGGCGAGAAGCTGGTCGGCAAGGCAATGGAAATGGCGCCCGGCACCTTCTGGCCGGAACTGCTGAGATGAACGAGCAAGGCGACGCCGAAACCGCAGGTCGCTTGAGATCGGGGCTCGGTCCTGCCCTGCCCGCGGTGACGGTCATCCTGTCGCTCGCCGGGCTGCTCGCTGTCTGGAGCCTCGTGGCCGCGATCTGGCCGAGCCGCGCCTTCCCGCCGCCGGGCGCGGTCTGGCAGGAATTGCTGGAGGACACCGCCAGCGGCGAACTTCCCTATCATCTCGGCGTCACGCTCGCCCGCGTCGCAGCATCATTCGTGGTGGCGATGGTGTTCGGCTCGGCGATCGGCATCCTGCTTGGCAGCTATCGGCGCGCCGACAGCTTCTTCAATCCATGGGTCGTGCTTTTCCTCAACCTGCCGGCATTGGTGATCATCGTTCTTGCCTATATCTGGTTCGGCCTCAACGAGGCGGCGGCGATCGGCGCGGTCGCCGTCAACAAGATCCCCAATGTCGTTGTCACCATGCGCGAGGGCGCTCGCGCCTTCGATCCGCGTTACGCCGAAATGGCGGCGGTCTATCGCTTCAGCCCCATCGACCGGCTACGCCATATTGTGCTGCCGCAGTTGCAACCCTATTTCGCCGCTGCGTCGCGCACCGGCATCGCGCTGATCTGGAAGATCGTGCTGGTGGTGGAACTGCTCGGCCGTTCCAACGGTGTCGGCTTTCAGATCTATCTTTATTTCCAGCTTTTCGACGTCGCCGCCATCCTTGCCTACACGCTGGCCTTCGTCGCCGTGATGCTGGTCATCGAACTCCTTCTGGTGCAGCCCTTTGAACGACATGCAACCCGTTGGCGCCGGCGTCCCGCTTAGGGTCGACATCGCCGAAAAGACTTTCAAATCCGCGGAAGGCGTCCAGGTAACGGCGCTGAAGGAGCTTGCGTTCGAAGTGCGGCAAGGCGAATTCGCCTGCCTGCTCGGGCCATCCGGCTGCGGCAAGACGACGACGCTGCGCATCCTGCTCGGTCTCGACCGCGATTTTCGCGGGTCCTTCCAGATACCGGGCGCCGGCGACGGCAACCGCACCGCCGCAGTGTTCCAGGAGCCGACGCTTCTGCCCTGGCGTACGGTCGAGCAGAATGTCCGGCTGGCGCTGCCCAAGGCGATGCGCGACGCCGACCTCGACAGGCTGTTCAAGACCCTCGGTCTCGCCGACATGCGCACATTGTTCCCCTCCGAACTGTCGCTCGGGCTGGCACGGCGGGCAGCGCTTGCGCGCGCCTTCGCCACCGAGCCGGCCGTGCTGTTCCTCGACGAACCGTTCGTCTCTCTTGACGAGCAGACGGCCGAGAGGCTGCGTCATCTGCTTTTGAGCGTCTGGTCGGCGCGCCCCACGACAGCCCTGATGGTGACGCACAACCTGCGCGAGGCGCTGATGCTGTCCGACCGCATCATCGTCCTGTCACCCCGGCCGGCGCACGTGGTCGGCTATTTCGATGTCAGGCTGCCAAGGCACAACCGCAATCCACAGGTGATGGAAGACCTGCTGCGCTCGTTCCACCAGAAATTTCCTGGCGCGGTGTGAGACGGGAGCAAAGCCATGCCGACCGATCTCTTTCGCCGCAGATTTGTCCAGGGTTTTGCCTGTTTGGGTGTCGGCGCAGCGCTGCCCTGCTGCCTGAACCATACCGCCTTTGCCGCCGATGCCGGCAAAAAGCTCGCGTTGAAAGGGGTAGCCGACGGCGTCTACGCTTTCGGTGGCGTCAACGATTTGATGACGCAAGCCAACCAGGGCGCGATCTGCAATCTTGGACTGGTGATCGGCAACGAGGCGGCAGCCGCGATCGACAGCGGCGGCTCCATGATCGAGGCGCGCGCCTTCATTTCAGCGATCAAGGAAACGACCGACAGACCGGTTCGCTACCTCATCAACACCCATATGCATCCCGACCATATTTTCGGCAATGCCGCCTTTCGCGATATCGGCGCAAAAATCATCGGCCATCGCAATCTGCCCCGCGCACTCGCTGCCCGAGGCGATTTCTACCTGCAGAGCTATCGCAGCCAGATCGGCGACGCGCTGATGAAGGACATCGAGATCGTACTCCCCGAGCAAACTGTGGACGACCGGCTGGAACTCGATCTCGGCGGCCGCACGCTGGAACTGCGTGCCTGGAAGGCTGCCCATACCGACAACGATCTCACCGCTTACGACGCTGCGACAAAAACCTTCTTCACAGGCGATCTCGCGTTCCTCGGCCACCTGCCAACGCTCGACGGTTCGCTGCTCGGCTGGATGCGGCAGCTTGACGAACTGGCTGCCGTCGACGCCGCTGTAGCCGTGCCCGGCCATGGGCCAGTGCCGTCGGCCTGGCCGGAGGCGCTGGATGCCGAGCGGCGCTATTTCGACGTGCTGGCCGGCGACCTGCGCAAGGCAATCGCCGATGGCGTGCCACTCGACAAGGCGGTTGAGACGGCAGCCCAGACCGAGCGCGGCAACTGGGCGCTGTTCGACGACTACAACGGGCGCAACGCCACCGCCGCCTATGCCGAACTGGAGTGGGAATAGAGCTCAGACAGCTTCACGAGAGCGTAATTTGCCAAGTTTTCCCCGAAGGAATATGAATCATGCTGCCTGGGCACCACCTTTGTCAGCGGTGGAGGCATGATCATGCAGAGCTACACGCTCACCAATCGGCGTCGGCGTTCGCCGGCATCTCTCCTTTTTGCCTTTGTGATCGCTGTTTTTGCGATGCTCGGCGGTCTGACGAATATGGCCGGCGCACAGCAGACGATGGCGTCGTCGGACAAGATCTGGGGCGAGATCAAAGGCGATTTCTTTGGCGATCGCCAGATCGTCTCGGATACCGGCCTGGTAAGGATTGAAGCGCCGAAGCGCGCTCAGGACGCCGCACTCGTACCCGTCGACATCTATATCGATCCGGCCAAGGCGCCCGAAGGCGTCAAGGCGGTGACATTGATTATCGACGTCAATCCCGCGCCGTTGGCGGCGACCTTCACGCTTGGCAAGGATGCCGGCGTTACGCACATTTCGACGCGCGTACGCGTCAACGATTATTCCTGGCTGCGCGCCATCGCCGAGACCGGGAGCGGCCAGCTCCATATGTCGCAAACCTTCGTCAAGGCGTCGGGCGGCTGCTCGGCGCCGGCGGTGAAAAACACCGACGAAGCGATGGCCTCTATGGGCAAGATGAAGCTCAAGCAGTTCGCCGAACCGCAGATGAGCAAGGTGCAGGAGTTGCAGTTGATGATCCGCCACCCCAACAATTCCGGGTTCCAGCGCGATCCGATCACCCAGTACTTCATCCCCGCGCATTTCGTCCAGAAACTGTCGATCTCGCAGGACGACCAGCTGATCCTCGCCATGGAGGGCGGCATCTCTATCTCCGAAGATCCCAATTTCCGCTTCGATTTCAAGGCGCACGGCACCGGCGAGATCAAGGTCGAGGCGGCAGACACCGACGGCAAGGTGTTCCAGGATCAATGGCCGCTGGAGGCGACGGGCCTCTGATCAGAAACAGCGGATCTCGGCTTCGGCCTGGGCGCGCTTTAACTCCGTGCCGGCGGCCTTGGCTGGCGCGCTTTCGCGAAAAAGCCCGCTCGCCTCGCCTGTGGTTTGCGACATGCGCTTGAATGTCTCGGCGGTGACGTAATGCTCATAGGGCACGATCGATGCGATGACGTCGATCGAGCATGAGCAGCGTTCAAGCGCGTCGCGCGTCTGGCCGTTGGAGCGCATGCAGCCGAGTACATATTCGGCGAGCGCTTCGGTCGGATAGCCGCTCGCGGCAGATGCCGGAGCCGGCACGGTCAGCGGGGTGGCCACCGCCAATCCCAGGATCGTCAATGCAGCCGGTCCTTTCATGGTCGCAAACTCCGTTTCGGCCGAGTTGGCGACAAACCGGCGGCGCAGTCAACTTGTCATATAGGACCAAAGGAGGATGGTGCGCAGCAGCGTCCAAGCAGTGGTTCGGGCGCCTATCGCAGTCATGTTTTCTAGGTGGGGATCTCGCCCGTGAGGAACGCTGTACAGGCGCTTTCCACAATCGTCATGTCGCTTGCGAGAACAGGGGCCACCGATATCGAAGTAGCAAATTAAATAGAAATATTAATTGCTTGAAATATGAAAAATGTACGGAAAATGTATAATGAAACCCATCCATCCTACAAAAATGAGGCATCTGGAAAGTAGTTAAGCTGTAAGTTAATTGATTTCTTCTGTCATATTGCGATGCAAAATATCCTATATTGCGGCGCACAAGAAAATGGCCGTTTTTTCTTGCGCCTCGGTTTTTAATAACATAGCCTTTCGCTGTTTCCGGCTTCAAAGGGCGTCACCGTCATAGGGAGCGGCGACCGTCTTTCGTAGGCCAAGTGGGGTGGGCAGTAATGGTGCCCTCTGCTCATCTGGCTTAGGTCGTGACACGCTGCCGGAAATACTTCCCACCACATGAATCGCTTGGGCAAGCCCTGGTGGGCTCAACGGTCGATTCCTGATTGTGAACCCCGGGAGGATATCGAATGCGTGTACTCAGAACTGCCACCTACATTCTATCGACCGCGGCGTTGCTCACATGCGCCACGGCCTATGGCGTTTCGGCCAATGAAGAACTGCAGAAGCTTGCGTCCGATCCGAAGAACTGGGCGATGCCGACGGGCGACTATGCCAACACCCGTTATTCGACGCTTGAGCAAATCAACAAGGACAATGTGAAGAACCTGCAGGTCAAGTGGACGTTCTCCACTGGCGTGCTGCGCGGCCACGAGGGCGGCCCGCTGGTGATCGGCGACGTGATGTACGTACACACGCCGTTCCCGAATATCGTTTATGCGCTCGACCTCAACAACGACGGGAAAATCCTCTGGAAATATGAGCCGAGGCAGGATCCGAACGTCATTCCGATCATGTGCTGCGATACCGTCAATCGCGGCGTCGCCTATGGTGACGGAAAGATCATCCTCAACCAGGCCGACACGATGGTCACCGCACTCGACGCCAAGACCGGCAAGGTTGTGTGGTCGGTCAAGAACGGCGAACAAACCGACGGCGGCAAGGGCGAATCCGGAACGCATGCTCCGATCGTCGTCAAGGACAAGGTGATCGTCGGCATCTCGGGCGGCGAATTCGGCGTCCGCGGCTGGGTCGCGGCCTACAATCTGAAGGACGGCGCACTGGCGTGGAAGGGCTATTCGATGGGTCCCGACGCCGAAACCCTGATGGATCCCGAGAAAACCACCCACCTCGGCAAGCCGGTCGGCAAGGACTCCGGTATCGGCACCTGGGAAGGCGAGCAGTGGAAGACTGGCGGCGGTACGACCTGGGGCTGGTATGCCTACGATCCGAAGTCGAACCTGGTGTTCTACGGCACGGGCAATCCGTCGACCTGGAATCCAGTACAGCGCCCCGGCGACAACCGCTGGTCCATGACCATCTTTGCCCGCGATGCGGACAGCGGCATGGCCAAGTGGGTCTACCAGATGACCCCGCACGACGAGTGGGACTATGACGGCGTCAATGAGATGATCCTCGTCGACGGCATGGACGTCAACGGCGCCAAGCACGACGTTCTCGTACACTTCGACCGCAACGGCTTCGCCTACACCATGGACCGCAACTCCGGCGAGCTTCTCGTCGCCAAGAAATACGATCCGAAGGTGAACTGGGCGACCGAGGTCGTCATGGACAAGAACAGCGACCAGTATGGCCGGCCGCAGGTGGTGGCGAAATACTCCACCCAGCAGAACGGCGAAGACACCAATTCGACCGGCATCTGCCCGGCCGCATTGGGAACCAAGGACCAGCAGCCGGCGGCCTATTCGCCCAAGACCGGCCTGTTCTACGTGCCGACCAACCATGTTTGCATGGATTACGAGCCGTACAAGGTGAGCTACACGGCAGGTCAGCCTTATGTCGGAGCTACGGTATCGATGTATCCGGCCGCGGACAGCCATGGCGGCATGGGCAACTTCATCGCCTGGGACGCTGCCAAGGGTGAGATTGTCTGGTCGGTGCCCGAGCAGTTCTCGGTCTGGTCGGGCGCGCTTGCCACCGCCGGCGACGTGGTCTTCTACGGAACGCTGGAAGGCTACATCAAGGCGGTCGATACCGACGGCAAGGAACTCTACAAGTTCAAGACCCCTTCCGGCATCATCGGCAACGTCAACACATTCGAACATGGCGGCAAGCAGTACATCGCCGTCCTGTCGGGTGTTGGCGGCTGGGCCGGCATCGGTCTCGCTGGTGGCCTGCTGTCGCCGGAGAACGCCGCTGCCTGGCACGGCGCCGTCGATCAGGGTCGCGAACAGGGTGACGAAGCACAAGTCGTCGGCACCGCTGGTCTGGGTGCTGTCGGTGGTTACGCTGCCCTTGCCGACTATACGACGCTGGGCGGACAGCTCACCGTCTTCGGTCTCCCGGAGTAACACGGGGAACCATAACCGCGCCGAGGTCTTGTGAAAGACGGCAGGCCTGAGAAACGAGAGCCCGGATATACCCGGCACACCCGACCGGGCTCTCGATTTCGCCGCGCAATCACGAAGCACTGTTACCGCCGCATCGCGACAGCAACGCTGTGTCCGTGGCGATTTGAAATGAAAGAGGTTTCGCATGTTCTTCGCAAAAGCAGTTTCGGTTCTTGCCCTGGTTTGCCTGCCGATAAGCGGCGCTGGCCTGGCGCACGCACAGGACACCAAGGAAAAGGCCGCCGCGGTAAAGGAAGAGGATGGCAAGTGGTTCGATGCGGACGGCAACCCGACCTACAACATTAAGGACGACGGCACCGTCGACTGGTATACCTTCAGCGGCTACCGCCGCTACCATTCCGACTGCCACGTCTGCCATGGTCCCGACGGGGTCGGCTCCTCCTACGCGCCCGCGCTGGCCGCGACCATGAAAAACATGGACTACGGCACCTTCCTCTCGATCGTCGCGGAAGGCCGCAAGAATCTGAGCGCCGGCAAGGAAAACGTCATGCCGGCCTTCGGCGACAACAAGAACGTCTATTGCTACATGGACGATCTCTACATCTATCTACGCGCGCGCTCCGTCGACGGCATTCCGCGCGGCCGCCCACCGAAGAAGGCCGACAAGCCGCAGGCCGCCAAGGATGCTGAAGCATCCTGCATGGGAGGGTGACGAATGCCGGCCGCCAGGCGCTACCGTTCTGACCGTTTCGCCCTGCTGGCGCTGGCGCTTGCGCTGGCCCCCAGCCCGGCGCTTGCTCAGGGAGCGGGTCTCGGCGCCGCGGGCGAACTGGTCGATCCGGACGTGCTGCGCGTCTGCAGCGACCCATCCAACATGCCGTTCAGCGATGAAGGCGGCAAAGGGTTCGAAAACAGGCTCGCGCAACTGGTCGCAGAAAAGACCGGTCGCAAATCGGTAGCCTATACCTGGTTCCCGATGGTCACCGGTTTTGTACGCAACACGCTCAGGGCCAACCGCTGCGACATCATCATGGGTTACGCCCAGGGTGACGAACTCGTGCAGAACACCAACGCCTATTACCGCTCGACCTACGTGCTGATCTACAAGAAGGACAGCGGTCTCGACGGTGTCGAGACGATCGAGGATCCGAAGCTGGCTGGCAAGCGAGTGGGTGTCGTGCAAGGCACGCCACCCGGCTCCAACATGGCCAAAGCGGGCCTTATGAAAACCGCCAGGGTTTATCCCCTCATGGTCGATACGCGTTTTGCCCCTTCGATGGCGGAGGTGATGCTCAAGGACATGAAGGCCGGCTATATCGACGCGGCGGTCCTGTGGGGACCGATGGCTGGTTTTTATGCGAAGGAGGCCGGCCCGGACTACGCGGTGGTGCCGCTGCTCAAGGAAAAGGTCGGCTCGCGCATGACCTACCGCATCACCATGGGCGTGCGCCCTTCCGACCAGGAATGGAAGCGCCTGCTCAACAAGGTAATCAAGGAAAACCAGGCGGAGATCAACAAGATCCTGCTGGAATACAACGTGCCGCTGGTCGACGAACAGGACCGGCCGATCACGCAATGACAGTGCCCGAAGCCGGCATGAGGTCGGCTGGAGGAAACGGAAATGCCGACGGCAATGATGGGAAAGGCGACGATTTTGCTTCTGGCGGCGAGCCTCTTCGAGACTGCGTATCCAGCCCTGGCCGGCGACGTTGCCGAACCTGCCGGTTATCGCATGGAAGACTATCGCGCACCGGTGCCGGACGCTTTGCGGGGCGCCAGGGTGGTCACCACGGCCGAGGCGGAAACCTTGTGGCGCGACAAGACAGCGGTGTTTTTCGACGTCATGCCGAAGACACCCAAGCCCGCCAATCTGCCGGCAGGCACCATCTGGCGCGACGCGGTGCGAACGGACATCGCCGGCAGTGTCTGGCTGCCGAATGTCGGCTATGGCGCGATCACGGAGGAAACCGCCGCCTATTTTCGCAACGGTCTGGCGGCACATGCGCCGGCCAAAACCGATCCCATCCTGTTTTATTGCATGACCGACTGCTGGATGTCCTGGAATGCCGCAAAAAGGGCGCTCGAATGGGGCTATACTTCGGTGATCTGGTATCCGGGTGGTGCCGATGGCTGGGAAAAAGCCGGCCTGCCGGTCGCCGAGGCCAAGCCTTTTGACGAGGCCGCACAGAAATTGCTGCAGTGACTTTGTTTTATTGGTTTCAGAACGTTCTGTTTCATTTGTCCATTTTGGACGGGTCGCTGCACAAGGTGCCAAGCGGTGGCCAATCGGGAAGGAACCGGCCCTCCGGGGCCGGTGCAACAGGAGGAATGAAATGAAGAAAAGCTGGAAAAAGCCTACTATGTGCCAGGTAGCGGCGGGCATGGAGATTTCGCGGTATCTGCCTGCTGAAATTACTCCCAAGAAGTAGGCCGCGCGGCGCGTGTCCCCAGGTCGGGGACACGCGTCAGCCTGTCCGCATAGATCATGACGAGCCATTTCGCAGGCCGCGACGGGTTTCCGGCTGCCATATCCATAGGCGACCCGGATACCCGCAGACTGGATAATTCCGTGCGCGTGAAGATCGTCGGCTCGGCTGCCGGAGGCGGGTTTCCGCAATGGAATTGCAATTACCGACTGAGCCGTGCCGCGCGTGCCGGAGTGCGCGGTGTTTATACGCGCACGCAATCCAGCCTCGCCGTCTCGGCTGACGCAACCGCCTGGGTGCTCTTCAACGCTTCCCCCGATATTCGCCAGCAGATCGCGCAAACGCCCGAACTGCAACCCGCCGCCGATGCACCCTTGCGCTCCAGTCCAATCAAGGCGGTGGTGCTCACCAACGCCGATGTCGACCACATCGCCGGGCTGCTCAGCTTGCGCGAGCGCCAGCCCTTTGCAATTTACGCGACCGCCCAGGTGCTTGCCGCTCTTGCTGCCAATCCGATCTTCGGCGTGCTCGACCCGGCGGTGGTGCCGAGGCGAGAACTTCCCGACGGCGAGTTTGAGATTTGCGATGCCGAGGGCCTGGGAACCGGCATTCGCATCGAAGCTTTTGCGGTGCCGGGCAAGGTTGCGCTGTTTCTCGAGGACGCCAGCCGACCCGACGCCAACTACGGTTCGGAAGCGGGCGACACGATCGCCATCCGCCTTGCCGGACGTGCTGACAGATCGCTGTTTTATGTACCCGGCTGCGCGCGGGTCGATTCGGATTTGCAGCGGCGACTGGCTGGTGCTGCATGCCTGCTCTTCGACGGGACCGTATACACCGACGACGAGATGACTTCCGCCGGCGTTGGCCAGAAAACCGGTCAGCGCATGGGGCACCTGGCAATGTCCGGAGAATCCGGTTCGATCGCATCGCTCGCCAGCATCGACATCAGCCGCCGCATCTTCGTTCATATCAACAACACCAATCCCGTTCTGGACGGAAATTCGCAGGAATATGCCGCGGTGAAGGCGGCGGGATGGGATGTCGCGTTCGACGGCATGGAGATCGAGTTGTGAACGAATTCGTCACTGCCAGAACCGACTTCGCCACCGCCGCCAAGGGCGGATTGTCGCCGGCTGAACTGGAAGCGGTGTTGCGCCAGGTCGGCGCGGAGCGCTACCACAACCGCCATCCCTATCATCACCGGATGACCGGAGGCGACCTGACCAGAGGCGAGATGCAAGCCTGGGCGCTGAACCGCTACTGCTACCAGGCTGTCATCCCGCGCAAGGATGCGACGATCCTCGCCCGCGCCGAAGACCCTGCCTTTCGCGCGGAATGGCGCAAGCGCATCGAGGATCATGACGGCGAGGACGGTTGGAGTGGTGGCATCGCGCGCTGGCTCCACCTCGCCACCTCGCTCGGTCTCGACGCCGAGATGGTCAAGAGCGAGCGCCAAGCGTTGCCGGCGACCCGCTTCGCGGTCGGCGCCTATCTTTCCTTCTGTGCCAACCGCTCGCTGCTGGAAGCGGTCGCTTCGTCGCTGACCGAGCTGTTCTCGCCGGTGATTATTGGCGAGCGGGTGCCGGCCATGCTGGCGAAATACGACTACATCACCGAAGATACGCTGGCCTATTTCAAGAAGCGGCCCGACCAGGCATCGCGCGATTCCGATTTCGCGCTCGCCTATGTGACGGAGCATGCCGACACCCCGGAACGACAGCAGCTGGCGATCGATGCGTTGCTGTTCAAATGCGATGTCCTCTGGGCCATGCTCGATGCACTGCAGCACGCCTATGCGGAAAGTGGAAAAAACATTCCACCGGGAGCCTTCCGGCCGGAGGATGCGCGATGACAGCATTGCGCGAACGAGCGCTCGTATTGCTGGATTCGACTCCCTCATTGCCCAGGCATGTGCGCATCCAGTTCGATCCGGTGCGCCAGGCGTATGCAGTGCTGTCGCCGGAGCGGGTCTTCTGGCCTGACGAGATCAGCCTCGACATCCTGCGCCGCTGCGACGGCCGCACATCGGTCGGCGCCATGATCGCCGACCTCACCGCCGAATATGACGCGCCGGAGGATGAGGTGGCCGGCGATATCATGACATTCCTGCAGGAATGGGCCGACAGACTTTTGGTGCGGCCATGAGCGAGGCGCTGCTTCCCCCGATCGGCATGCTGGCGGAACTCACCCACCGCTGCCCTCTGCAATGCCCTTATTGCTCCAACCCGACCGAACTGATGAAGGCCAACCGGGAGCTGGATACCGAAACCTGGCTTTACCTCTTCCGCCAGGCGGCGGACCTCGGCGTTCTGCAGGTGCATCTTTCCGGCGGTGAGCCGACGCTGCGGCGCGACCTCGAACAGCTGATCGCCGGACTTTCCAGTCATGGCGTCTACACCAATCTGATTACAGCCGGCGTCGGCATCGCCGAAGGCCGCATCGAGGCCTTCGCGGAAGCCGGGCTCGACCATGTGCAATTGAGCTTCCAGGGCGCGCACGCCGAAACGACCGAACGCATCGGCAATCATCGTGGCGGCCACCAGAAGAAGCTGGAAACGGCGCGGCGCGTGCGGGCGGCCGGGCTGCCGCTCACCATCAACGCGCCGATCCACCGCCACAACATCGGGGAAGTGCCGGATTTCATTGAGCTGGCGCTGTCGCTGGGCGCAGAGCGGCTGGAAATCGCCAATGTGCAATATTCGGGTTGGGCGCTGGTCAATCGCGATGCCCTGATGCCGGACCGCGACGCCGTCGAGCGCCAGATGGAGATCGTCGGGCAGGCGCAGGAGCGACTGCGCGGCATCCTCAACATCGATTTCGTCACGCCCGACTATTTCGCCATCTACCCGAAACCCTGCATGGGCGGCTGGGCGCGCGACGCCTTCATGGTGGCGCCGGACGGAACGGTCCTGCCCTGCCACGCCGCCCACACGATCCGCTCGCTGACGTTCGAGCGTTTCGGCGACCGCTCTCTGGCTGAGATCTGGACGGATTCGCCGGCCTTCAACGCATTTCGCGGCACCGACTGGATGCAGGAGCCATGCCGCGGCTGCGAGCGGCGTGAGATCGACTGGGGCGGCTGCCGTTGCCAGGCGATGGCGATAGCCGGCGATCCAGCCGCGACCGACCCGGCCTGCGTGAAGTCGCCGGTGCATGCGCGCATGGGCATGCTGATCGACGACGCGCTGGCCAGCGCGCGCGCCGAGAAAGCTGCAGGCAATCCTCCCGAAGAGAGCTTCATCTACCGCCGCATCGCGGCTACAACCCAGCTGGCCTAGAGTTCTTCACAAACCGGGAGGTTTTGTTGGGCGACACGATCCGTCTTGCCGCCGGCAGCACCGCGGCGGAAATTGCGCTCACGGGCGCGGAACCCATCGCCTGGTATGTCGGCGGACGCGACCTTTTGTGGCAAGCCGACCCGACATTCTGGGCGCAGACCAGTCCCATCCTGTTTCCGCTGGTCGGCTGGGCGCGCAACGGAGAAATCCGCGTCGACGGCAAGCCGCACAAGATCGGCGTGCATGGCTTTGCCGCCGTCAAGCCGTTCGTGCTTGCCGAAAAGACGAAAAGCTCCGCCAGATTGACCCTCAGGGACGATCCTGACTCCCGAAAGAGCTTTCCCTTTGCATTCGAACTGGACGTTTTTTATGCGATTTCCGAGGGCGAACTGTCGACGACGTTCACCGTGCGAAACCCGGGCGACGAACCCCTGCCCTACGCGCTCGGCGTTCACCCCGGCTTCCGCTGGCCGTTTTCCGGGCAGAGCCGCGACGGCTGCCGCATCGAATTCGAGCGGGCTGAAAAACCGGAAGTGCCCGTCATCGCCAGCGGCGGCTTGTTCTCGACCAGCACACGGCCGGTGCCGCTCGACGGCCGCGTGCTGCCGCTGTCGGAGGAACTTCTGTCGCGCGAAGCGCTCTGTTTTCTCAACGCAAACAGCCGCTTGATCCGCTTTGTTGCAGAAGATGGCGCGGCCATCTCCATGGCGGTCGAGGACTTTCCGCATTTCGCGATCTGGAGCCGGCCGGGCGCGCCGCTGGTGTCGCTCGAAGCCTGGACCGGGCACGGCGATCCCGAGGGTTTCGAAGGCGACATCCGGGAAAAGCCGTCGATGCGTTTCCTGGCGCCCGGAACGGAAGCGCTGCACGCTGCGCGGATGCGTTTCGACGCACCCCTTTTGGCCTCCTGAGCTTCCAGCACACCCATTCTCAACGTCGCGCTGCCCCTCACCCCGTGAAGGACGGGAGCGGGGCGTTGCGTTCCTTCGTGTTCCTCTGGTCTGCCAGCTTCTGCTCTTTTTTTCGGAAAGACCCCCTCTCCGTCTCGGCTTCGCCTCGACACCTCTCCCCCCTTTTTATGGGGGCGAGGAACCCAAGCTGGAAGGGCGCTGGCGTCGCGGCAACGGTTCCTCGCCCCTGCGAAGCGGGGGAGAGGTGTCGAGGCGAAGCCGAGACGGAGAGGGGTTTCTTCATCAGCACAAGCCTCTCCGTTGCCACGCCCGCTTTCGCGTCTGGCCATTGAAAGAAAGGTGGGAAGCGGCGCCTGTGAGGGCGATGGCTGCATTATGCGGGAGCGGCAAAGGGGTGTGGATAAAACAAAATGGAAGACTGCTGACAGATGCTGACAAACGAAACAGCTCGCCAAACGATTATTCCATATCTGGAAATATAATTCCCCATTTTGCCGGGTAATTAGTGAAAGATGCACGCATAGATACCCGTGCAGCAAGCTCGCGAAGGTATCACGACCGATCGATCTCAACAGTTCAGGATTTGCGCGGCGACAGCGCCAACAAGGTGCGTCGCGGCAGCGAAGCGCACAGTTTCGCCCGTGGCTTTGAATGAAGGTGACCCAAGGGAGTGTGACATGACTTCTCAATTGAAGGCTCGGCATTGGATCGACGGCGAATGGATGGATGCCAAGGATCGACGCGAGAGCGTCAATCCCGCCACCGGCGAGCCGATCGGCAGCTATACGGAGGCTACGCAGGCGGAAGCGACCAAGGCGATTGAAGCCGCGCTCAGAGCCTTTCAAGAGACCGAATGGAGCGAAAACCGCCGCCTCAGGGCGAAGGTGCTCAACGACATGGCGGATCGCTTCGAAGCGCGGACGCAAGACCTGGTTGAGATACTGGCACTCGAAAACGGCAAGGTAAAACCGGAGGGTCAATTCGAAGTTTCGATGGTGCCGTCCAAGCTCCGGTTTTATGCCGCGCTGACACTCACGGATTTCGGGCGGGCTGTGGAAACGGCGGCAGGACGTTATACGACGACGTTGCGCGAACCAGCTGGCGTTGCCGGCATCATCGCCCCCTGGAACTCGCCTGTCGTGCTTTTTATCCGTTCGCTTGCGCCAGCTCTTGCGGCGGGGTGCACGACCGTAGGAAAGCTTCCGGGATTTACCGCCCAGACGAACGCACGCATGTGCGAGGTGTTCAGTGAAGTGAAAGACCTGCCGAAGGGGGTCGTCAACGTCTTTACCGAGTCCGGAAGTGCCGGCGCGCGAATGCTGATCGACTGTCCCGACGTGCCAGTGATCAGCTTGACCGGTAGCTCCAAGACAGGGCAGGCAATCATGGCGGCCTGCGCCAAAAACCTGAAACGTTTCAGCGGCGAACTGGGCGGTAAAACGCCGATTTTGCTGTTCGACGACACCGATCTGGATAAGGCACTGCCGATAGTGGAGAAGGCGCTAACCGTTTTTGCCGGTCAGTTTTGCATGACTGGCAGCCGGCTTCTTGTCCACCGGCCAATCCTCGACGCCGTCCGCAACCGCCTCGCAGCCAGATTGGAAGCTGTCAAGGTCGGCCCGGCCGCCGACCTTTCCAGCGACATGGGACCAATGATCAACGTGGCCAACGTGAAGCGGGTCGATGCGATGGTCGAGGCTGCAATTGCCGGGGGCGCCAAAGTCGTTGTGCGTGGCGGTCCCATCCAGGACGGACCTCTCGCAAAAGGCGCCTTCTACCGGCCCACCTTGCTTGAGATCGACGACCATTCCATGCCGATCGCCCAGGAAGAAGTTTTCGGTCCGGTACTGGTGATGCAGGCCTTCGACACGGAGGACGAAGCGGTGGCCCTCGCCAACCAATCGGACTACGGCCTGGCGGCTTCGGTGTGGTCCACCAATATCGACCGTCCGCTGCGGATTGCACGGCGCATCGATGCGGGCACGGTCTGGATCAACAACTGGGCGATCGTCTACGACGAAACTGAAGAAGGCGGTTACAAGCAGAGCGGCCTCGGACGCCTCAACGGCATGTCCGCAATCGACGACTTCCTCGAGTATCGGACCATTATCCAAGAAATCGATCTGGCTGCAAGCCGTCGGCAACCAGCCTCCGCGGAGCATGCGCCACGGCGTCGGCTGGCGGGAACAGTGGCGGCGCAATAGGAAAGGACTCGCTATGAGCACAGCAATAATCGGTCTGGGAAACATCGGCGCCCGATTGGCAAAAAACCTTGCCGCCGGCGGTCAGAAGGTAATCGTCGCCGACAGGACATTGGCGAAAGCGGAGAAACTTGCTTCCGAACTCGGCGGCAATGCGCAGGCCATGCCGGTCGACGCCGCAATCGCCAAGGCTGACGTGATCATCCTCGCGGTCTACCTCGATGCAATCAAACAACTGATCGGCACACACAACCTGGCAGGCAAGATTGTCGTCGATCCGTCAAACCCGATCGCTCCCGACGGCAACGGCGGTTTCAAGAAAACGATCCCGGCTGAGCAGTCTTCGGGACAACTCATTTCCTCGCTCCTCCCGGCCAGCGCGCAGCTCGTCAAGGCATTCGGCACAATGAGTGCTCAGTCCTTGGCATCGGGCGCAAACCGCACTCCGGAACGCGCCGTTTTGTTCTACGCAACGGACTTTCCGCGGGCCGGCGAAGTTGTGGCGAATCTCATCGCAGCCAGCGGATTCTCGCCAGTTGCCGTTGGCCGCATCGATAAGTCCATTCGAATCGAGGTCGGCGGCGACCTGCACGAGTACGGAAAACTCGGCAAGCTGGTGTCGGTCAACGAGGCAAAGTTGGTGGTTTGACCAACAAAGAAACGGCCGAAAGCGCTGCCCAGGCCAGATTTGACTATGCCGCCTTCGTCCGCCGTTCCGGAAACAGCTCCAGCAGGCCTTCCGGCGAAGCTTCGGCAATGCCGCGCTCGGTGATCAGTCCGGTGACCAGCCGCGCCGGGGTCACATCGAAGGCCGGATTACCGGCGGGGGTCGCGTCAGGAGAAATGCGCACCTGCGCAACCTCGCCGGATATCGTCTTGCCCCAGACAAGGGAAACCTCGTCGCCGGAACGTTCTTCGATCGGGATTTCCTTCAATCCGTCATGCACTGTCCAGTCGATGGTCGGCGACGGCAAGCCGACATAGAACGGCACGCCATTATCGTGCGCGGCGAGCGCCTTTAGGTAGGTGCCGATCTTGTTGCAGACATCGCCATTGGCCGTCGTGCGGTCGGTGCCGACGATGACCATGTCGACCTCGCCACGCTGCATAAGATGGCCGCCGGCATTGTCGACGATCAGGGTGTGCGGAATGCCGTGGCCGGCCATCTCCCAGGCGGTGAGCTGGGCGCCCTGGTTGCGCGGCCGCGTTTCGTCGACATAGACGTGAATGGGAATGCCGGCTTCCGCCGCAAGGTAGATCGGCGCGGTGGCGGTGCCGTAGTCGACGGTGGCGAGCCAGCCGGCGTTGCAATGGGTGAGGATGTTGACCGGTTCGCCGGGCTTCTTCGTCGCTGCGATCTTCCTGATGATCTCCAGCCCGTTACGGCCGATGCCACGATTGAGCTCGATGTCCTCGTCGGCGATTTCGGCCGCCCGTTTGTAGGCCGCGGTCGCGCGCTCTTCGGGCGGCAGCGGCTTCAGCACCCGCATCATCTCGTCAAGCGCCCAACGCAGGTTGATGGCGGTGGGCCGCGTTTCGTGAAGTTTCTCCCACGCCGCCTGCAAGGCCGTATCGCTGGGATCGTCGAGCGCCTGGATCGCCATGCCATAAGCTGCGGTGACGCCGATCAGCGGCGCGCCGCGCACCCACATATCGCGGATGGCGACGGCGATGCCGTCGACCGTGCCGACCGTCTCGACGCGCAGTTCGTGCGGCAGCCAGCGCTGGTCGATCAGGTCGACCGAGCGGCCGTCGTCGGCCAGCCAGATCGTGCGGTAGTGACGGTCTCCAACGTTCACGAGACTTTTTCCCTTTCGATCAGTTCAGCCAACGCGTTGATTTCGTCGAGACTGTGGATGGTGTGGCGATTGACAGCGAGATGGCGGCCGAACTTCAGCGCCTTTGCCTCGCATCCGGCCCGCAAATCTTCGTTTTCGATGGTTTCGAAATCGGCGTTGTGGGCAAGCCCGAGGATGCGGCGATGGATCTCGACGCCGGCAAAACCCAGCATGTCCGTCCAGATGGAATGCAGGAAACGGTCGAGCGCCTGCTCGCTGCCGAATGTGTCGCCTTGTTCTTCGAACAGGCTGCGGTGGTAGAGCATGCCGGTGCGTTCGGTACGCCACAGATGCGCGAACTCGGTGCGGAACACCGACCAGGTTTCGGCGACGACGCCGAGCAGATAGGCCCGCATGGCGTCGCGGCTGCCCGCGTTCTCATGGCCGCGCTGCGAGAAGAAGGACATCCAGAAATTGGCGAGCGCCATGCCGACGTCGAAGGCGATGGGGCCATAGACGGCGAATTCCGGATCGATGACGCGTGTCTCGCCATCGGTGACCATGATGGAGCCGGTGTGCAGGTCGCCATGCAGCAGCGTCTCGGCATTGGCGGCAAACAGATGCTTCAGCCGCTGCGCCTCGACCTTGAGGTCACGGTCAGCACGCAATTCGGCGACCAGCCCGTCAAGTTGCGGCGAGGTGTGGCGGTTCATGGGTGCTGCGAAATACGGGTCGGTGAAGACCAGGTTTTCGGTGATGTCGCAGAGTTCGGCATTGTCGGCGAACAAAGCCAGGTCTTCCTTGCGGTCTCGCGCCTTCATGTGAAGATCGGAGCCGCGGAACAGGGTGCGCGCCATGAACAGCCCGAGATCCCTGGCGATCTTCGGCAGCTGGCGCCCGTCGATCAACGCCTTGCGCAGGATGATGTGCGGCGAGAGATATTCCATGACGATGAGCGCCTGCGCCTCGTCGAAATGATAGATTTCCGGAACGATGGCGCCTGTTTTTTTCTCCGCCATTCCGGACGGAAAACCGGTGACCACTTTTCCTGGAATTGCTCTAGCCTTCTGGCGGGTCAGCGCGTGATATTCGAAGAAGGAACGCTTCAGCGGCAGCGGCCAGCTGTCGCCGACGAGGCGCACGTAAGGCAATGCCTGTTTCACCACGGCGGCACCTTCGGCGCCCTCCACGATGAAGACGAGATTGAGGTTGCCGTCGCCGACCTCGCGGACTTTCCAACAGCTGGTGTCGGCGCCGATGCGGCTGGCCAGCGGCTCGGTATTGCCAAGACGCTGTGGCAGCGTCTCGGCGGACAGCGCTTCGAATGACAGTGTTTTTGTCATCTTCTCCTCCCGTCCTCCCACTATGCTCCGAGTGCCGCCCGGAGCAAGACGATACAGTAGGCGTAGCCATCACTCTGTCAATTGTCAATCGAGTTGACATTTGACGAAACGGTCCATAGCATCCTGTCCCACGGAGGAATGAATGGGCAAGGAAGCCGTGTTCGGCATAGCGGGCCTGAGGAAATCTTTTGGCTCGATTGAGGTGCTTGGCGGTGTGGGACTTGCGCTGCACTCCGGCGAGGTGACGATTTTGATGGGCGCCAATGGCGCCGGCAAATCGACCCTGGTCAAGGTTGTCAGTGGCGTCTACGGCCTCGACGCCGGAACAATGACGCTGGAGGGCAAGCCCTTCGACCCGCAGACGCCCGCCGAAGCGATCCGCGCCGGAGTCGTCACCGTCCACCAGAACATCAATGACGGGGTGGTCGCAGCACTCGATGTCGCCACCAACCTGACGCTCGACCGGCTGAACGGCGCCGGCGCCTCATTCTTCTTCAACCCGCGCCGGATACGCCGCGAGGCGAAAGAAGTCGCCGAACGCATGGGGCTGACCATAGACCTCGGCGCGAAAATTCCGGACCTGTCGCTGGCCGACCGCCAGATGGTGGCGATCGCCCGCGCCATGGCGCATCAGCCGAAAGTGCTGATCCTCGACGAGCCGACCTCCTCGCTTTCGAGCGCCGAGGCCAACCGTCTCTTCACCCTGATCGACCGGTTGAAGGCGCAGGGCGTCGCCATTCTCTACATCACCCACCGCATGTCGGACATAAGACGGCTGGCAGACCGCATCGTTTCTCTGCGCGACGGGGTGATCGCCGGCACCTTCGACGACAAGCCGCTGGACTATGAAGGCGCCGTCAACGCCATGCTGGGCCGCAAGGTCGGCATCGGCCAGGTGGCGATCCGTGAGGCCGGGAAAGAGGTCTTCTCGGCCGACGGGCTGCGCATCGCCAACGCAGCCAAACCGTTTTCGCTCGCCCTTGGCGATGGCGAGGTGGTCGCCATCACCGGACTGGTGGGCGTCGGCAAGACGGCCCTTGCCGAAACGCTGTTTGGCCTGCGCAAGCCGCTCGAAGGGAAGATGACGCTCGGCGGAGCCGCCTATGCGCCGGCTTCGCCGCGGCAGGCGATCGACGCGGGCGTCTTTCTGGTCGCCAAGGACCGCGCCGAGAGCGGCATCGTCCCGGACTTCAATATTTATGAGAATATCAGCCTGCCATTCCTCGACCGCATCTCGCGCCTCGCGATCTCGCGGCGCGGCGCCGAACGGCGCATCGCGCGCCGGCAGATCGGCGACCTCGGCATCGTCTGCCGCACCGAGAAAGACGACATGTCGACACTGTCGGGCGGCAACCAGCAGAAGGTGATGGTCGCCCGCTGGATGCCGGAACAGGCAAGGCTGTTCGTTCTCGACGAGCCGTTCCAGGGCGTCGACATCGCCGCCCGGCGCGACATCGCGGCGAAGCTGCGTGCCAGCGCTGCAGGGCGGGCGACGCTGATCTTCGTCACCGAACTCGACGAGGCGCTGGAAACAGCCGACCGCATCCTCGTCATGTCGGAACACACGATCGTCGGCGAGCACCGCAATGCCAGCCTGAACATGGAACGCCTGCTGGCCGAGATCGCCGGACAGCCGGCACAGAGCGCGGCTTAGCCAAGAAATTCAAGGAGTTCGGCATGGATCTGGAATCGGATTGGCAACTTTGCGGGGTCATTCTCTGACATGACCACGCGTGACCTTGCCGTGCGTTACGGGTTCCTGCTGCTGCTTGCCGCGCTCGTCGCCTATTTCGCCATTGCCGCCGATGGCTTTGCCTCACCGCAAAGCGCTGTTTTCATCTTCCAGTCGGTCGCCATCACCGGCGTCCTGGCGCTCGGCGTCACCGCGACGCTGGTGGTCGGTGGCTTCGACCTGTCCATCGGCTCCGTCGCCACGACCGCGATGATGGCGGCAGCCTATGTGATGGTCATCTTCGAGCAGAACGCGCTTGTCGCTGTTGCCGCCTGCCTGCTGATCGGCGTGGTCGTCGGCCTGATCAACGGCTTCCTCATCGTCTACATGCGCGTGCCCGATCTTCTCGCGACGCTCGGCATGATGTTCCTGCTCGTCGGCCTGCAGCGCATTCCGACCGAAGGCCGCTCCATCGCCACCGGCATGACCATGCCTGACGGCTCGGTCGCCGGCGGCACGTTCAGCCCGGCCTTCCTGGCGCTCGGCCGCCACCGCTTCGACTTCTTCATCCCGAACCTGATCCCGGTTTCCGTCGTGGTGCTTCTGGTGCTCGCTGCGGCGATCTGGTTCTTCCTCGAATACACGCGTTTCGGCCGCATGATGTACGCCGTCGGCAGCAACGAGCGCGCCGCGCAACTGGCCGGCGCGCCTGTCAAGGCATACAAGATCTGGGCCTATGTGATTTCCGGCATATTCGCCTCAATCGGCGGGATTCTGCTCGCCGCCCGGCTTGGACGCGGCGACATCGCCTCGGGTAACAATCTGCTTCTGGATTCCGTCGCAGCAGCCCTGATCGGCTTTGCCGTTCTGGGTGCTGCCAAACCAAACGCTTTCGGCACCGCGGTGGGAGCGCTCTTCGTGGGCATCCTGCTGCAGGGCCTGACCATGATGAACGCGCCCTACTACACGCAGGATTTCGTCAAGGGCATCGTTCTCGTCGTCGCGCTGGTGTTCACGTTCGCGCTTTCGAACGCCGGCCGCCGCTAGGATTCTCAACGTTGGAAAAGGTGGAGGAAAGACTGACATGATCAACCGCAGAACTCTCGGAAAACTGGCCCTCGGCCTGGTGGGCGCGACCGCGCTGATGCAGGCGCCGGCTTTTGCGCAGACCGCGCCCGCACCGCTCGACAACCCCGGCAACGTCAAGATCGCGCTGGTGCGCTATCTCTCGACGGGCGATTTCTTCCAGGCCTACCTGTCGGGCGTGGAGAGCCAGGCGAAGGCGCTCGGCGTCGACCTGCGCGTGCTCGACAGCCGCCAGGACGCTGCCCTGCAGGCCGACATGGTCGACCAGGCGATCGCCCTCGGCGTGAACGGCATCATCATCCAGCACGGCCTGACCGAGAGCATGAAGGAAGCCGCCCAGCGCGCGGTGGACGCCGGCATCAAGGTCGTAGCCTTCGACGTCAATGTCGAGAACGACAAGATCCCGCAGGTCGAGCAGTCCGACCGCGACCTGGCGCGCCTGGCGCTCGAACAGGCGATCAAGGACAATGGCGAAAGCTGGAAGGCCGGCTATGTCTATGTCGCCGGCATCGCGCCGCTCGACCGCCGCAACGAAACCTGGGTGGACTTCAAGAAGAAATATCCGGGCATTGAGGAGAAGGCGATGTTCGGCACGCTCGACAATCCGATCGCCAACTCGGTCGCCAACCAGGCCCGTTCGGTGGTTTCCGCCAACCCCGACATCAGCGTGATGTTTGCGCCCTATGACGAGTTCGCCAAGGGCGTGAAGATCGCAGTCGACGAGGCCGGCCTGTCGTCGGGCGTGAAGATCTATTCGGCTGACATTTCGACATCGGACATCGCGGCGATGCGCGAACCGGGCAGCGCCTGGGCGGCAACCGCAGCCACCAACCCGGCCGTCGTCGGCCAGGTTTCCGTGCGCGCGCTGGCCATGCTGATTGCCGGAGAAGATCCGGGCAAAAGCGTGATCGTGCCGCCAACGCTGATCACCCAGAAGGACCTGAACGACAACGACATCAAGAACATGGAAGAACTTTCGGCGAAAATGCCGCAATTCGCCCATGCCGATGTTGTCATGCCGGCCTGGATGCCGAATCCGAACAAGAAGTAGCGACTGCTTCGGCATCGGAAAGCAAAGGGCGGCCCAAGGGCCGCCCTTTTGTTGCGCCATGGATATCTCGCCTGTATATCTGGATATCCAGGAGGGATATCCATGGCGCTGTTCATTCGTGATGAAACTGTCGACCGCCTTGCCAGCGACGTGCAGAGGGTCCTGAACACCCCCACCAAGAAGGAGGCTGTGCGCCTTGCCTTGCAGCATCAGCTGGATCAGGCAAGCCAAAAGCGCCCGCTTATGGAGGCGATCGCCGAGCTCCAGGCGAAAGCGGCTGCTTTAGGCCCCGAAAACCCCGACTTCGACATGAAGCGCTTCACCGATGAGATGTGGGGCGACATCTGATGTTCATCGATGCTTCGGCAATCGTTGCGATCCTTGGCCGGGAGCAAGGTTGGGAGGATCTCATCCACAAGCTGGGAACGGATGCGTCACTCTACATTTCGCCGCTCGTCCGCTTCGAAGCGGTCCAGGCATTGGCCCGGAAACAGACCAGCCCATCAGTCAAACCGTCGGCCGAAACGCTGGAAGGAGCGCGCCAAATCCTTGACGCTTTCATCGCTCGATTGCGTATCGACGAAATTCCGTTTTCACCGCAGATCGGCTCGCTCGCATTGGATGCCAGCATGACCTACGGCAAAGCGATCGGCCACGCCGCCGATCTCAATTTCGGCGATTGCTTTGCCTATGCCTGCGCCAAGGCGCTCGATACGCCCTTGGTCTACAAGGGAAACGACTTTGCCTTGACCGACCTGGCCTGATGCGGCGGGCCTGCTAAACCCGCCGCCGTTCCCGCGAACCCTATCTCAACGCTGCCGCGATGTTGCCGCCGTCGACAGTGGTGACATCCGCCGTGGTGCGTTCGGCCAGCGCCTGGTGCAGGAATGCCTGCGCGACATCCTCGGCCGTCACTTCCTGGCCGAGCAGGTTGCCGGACATGTAGTCTTTTTCCGAAAGGCCGCGCGCGGTGGAGCGGCTGGCGATCATGGCGTCCGTCAGAAGGCCGGAACGGATGCGGTCGGCGTTGACAGCGTTGGAGCGGATGCCCTCGCCGCCATATTCCAGCGCATATTGCCGCGACAGGAACAGCGTCGCCGCCTTGGGCAGGCCGTAGGCGCCGAACTTCGCGCCCGGATTGACCGCCTGCTTCGAAGCATTGAACAGGAGCACGCCGCCGGTACCTTGCTGGCGGAAGATGCGTACGGCGTTCTGGGCGACGCTCTGGTGGGCGAAGAAGTTGAGCTCGAAGCTCTTGCGCAGCAGCGCGTCGTCGATATCGCCGATCATGCCTTCCCAGGCAGCACCCGCATTGGAGACGACGATGTCGACGCCACCATAGGCAGCGACCGCCGCGTCGAAGGCAGCGCGTACGTCGGCCGCCTTGGTGATGTCGCCGCCGACGCCGATCGAATTGTTGCCGGCGGATTTCGCCACTTCGGAAGCTTTTGCGGCATCGAGATCAACCACGACGACATGAGCGCCTTCGCGGGCGAACAGTTTTGCGGTTGCAGCACCAATGGCGCCAGCGCCGCCGGTGACCAGCACGATCTGCCCCGTCAGCGGCTTCGGCTTGTTGGAGGCGAGCTTTGCCTGCTCCAGCGACCAGTATTCGAGCGGGAAGAGGTCGGACTTGGCGAGCGGCCGGAAGGTGCCGATCGCCGCGGCGCCACGCACCGCCTCCATCCACATCTCGCCGACATCGGACGCGATTTTTGCGTCCTTCAGCGTGCGGCCGTGGCCGAACATGCCGAGGCCCGGAACCAGCGACAGCCGCGGCATCGGGTCGAGCATAGTGCGCTTGACGTTGTCGAGCGCATCGTTTTCCTCGAAATAGGCCTGATATTCGGCGGCATATTTTCCGACGTGCCTGGCGATCTCCGCCTTGTAGCCGCCGAGGCTGGCGCCATCCGGCGCCGGCAACACCATCGGGCCGGTCTTGATGCGGATCGACAGGTCGGGCGTCGAGACGCCGCGCGACGCGAAATCGGCAACGCCGGCGGAGTTGACGAATTCGAGTATCTTTTCCGAGGTGCGGAAGTCGCTGACCATTCGGTCGAAACGGCCCTCGCCCTTCGCCACCGCAACCGCGCCGCGCAGCATCGGCGCGATATCGCCGGGCGTTACCTTTGCCGCCGGCAGCTTCACCGGCGACAGCGGGTTCCTGCCGTTCCTTGCGACGTAGTGCTTGGCGACCGTCACGTAGTGGATCATCAGGTCGTAGGCCTGCTTGGCGGTCGCCCCGAAGGTGAAGATGCCATGCTTGTCGAGGATGAGGCCCTCGACCGTGGGATCGGCGTCGTAAATGTCGGCCGCCGCCTTGGCGAGATCGAAGCCCGGCTTGATGTAGGGCACAAAACCCATCTTCGCACCGAATACCTTTTTCGAGAGCGCTTCGCTGTCATCTCCCTGGTCAACGATGGCGAGGATTGCGGTGGAATGCGTGTGGTCGACGAATTTGTGCGGCAGGAAGGCGTGCAGCAGCGTCTCGACCGAGGGGTTGGGCGACGAAGGATCGACGAGGTTGGCGCGTTGCAGCGCCACCATGTCCTCGTCGGAAAGCCTGTCGAGCGCCCGTGCCTTGAGGAGCGGCGTCATTTTCACCGCCGGCAGGCCCTGCGGCTCGATCACCGCCATGTCCCAGCCGCTGCCCTTGACGCACAGCACATCCCACCGGTCGCCGACGAGATCCGTAACCGTGGCCTTGCAGGAGGTGTTGCCGCCGCCATGCAGCACCAGCCGGGGTTCGCCGCCGAGTAGCCGGGTCGTGTACACGCGCAACGCCAGGTCGCGGTCGACGCCTTTCGCGGCATAGGCGGCGACCAGCTTTTCGGCTTCGGCGTCGTTCCAGAGATTCTTCATTCGATCGTCCACATCGTCATGTTCGGGTTGTCGTTGGCTTCGCGCGGCCTCGAGGCCCTGATGAAGCCGCTTCTATAAGCCCTGCCTGTCTTCCTATTGCGACAGAGGTCGGAGATCGCTTTTCCGGTGCTCCAGCAGGCGTTTTGCCATGGGTGCCGTCACCACCAGATGCGAACAGAGGCCGCCGGCAAGAGCTGCAAGCAGCGGATCGAGCTTGCTGTCTTCCTGCACCACCATCATACGCTTCGGGATCGAGCGGATCGAACCGAGATCGGCCGAGATGACCCGCCGATTGTAGTCGCAGTCGAGCAATTCGCCTTTCGCATCGATCATCTGGCCGGCGATGACCCCCGCCGCACCGTTGTCGCGCAGGGCGTGCATGTCATCCGGGCTCAGCGCACCGCACTTCACCACATGGCTGTCCTCATCGACGGTGCCGACGGAAAACAGCGCGAGATCGCAATCGGCGACGCTCGCCAATTGCTCACGGATAACCGGCTCGTTGCGCAATCCTTGCGCCAGTGGCTCGCTGGACAGCACAAGCGGAGCGTAGAAATTCAGGCCCTTGGCGTTCAGCCGCCTGGCGATCTCCATCGTGCACTGGTCCGGGCGATAGGAATAAGGCGCGCCAAGATTGCCGCAGAGCTGCACGACGGTGACGTCCTGCAGGTCGGCGAACGACATCACGTCCGCCATAGTGTAGACCGTGCGGCCCCAGGCGACGCCGATACGGTCGCCGCGATTGACGAGTTCGATGAAGACACTCGCCGCCACCGCTGGGACTTCCGCCGCCGGGTCGATCGCATGCCGTTCCTGCGGCACCACCCACACGGCCGACAGCCCGAAAACGTCTTCCAGCTGCCGCGCCAGCACGTCATCGGTGAAGAGCTGCGTCGAGGTCGAAATGTTGACGATGCCGGTATCGCGCGCCTTCTTGAGATACATGGCGACAGAAGCGCGCGAAATGTTAAGCTGCCTGGCGACCTCATCCTGGCGCAGCCCGTGCGTGTAATAAAGCCACGCCGCTTTGTGAATGATCTGTTCCGAGGCCCGGATCGCCATCAAGCCGCTCTCCTGTCCTCGACATTATTCATCGTCGCTGACAAAAGTCAATTCCGACAAAGAGACCTTTGGAAGAAAGCGCTGCTGCGGCACCCTGGACAGTTTTCGACGCGGAAACAGCCCGTCACCCTTACCCTCTCCCCGGGGGTATCGACGTTGCGGCCGACCTTTTTCAATCCTAGATCAGGCTATTTGCGCCAACCATGGGCCGGGCGAAAGCCCAGCATATCCCTCGCCTTGCGGTTGGAGAGAAGGGTCTCGTATTCGCCGAGTTCCCCTTTGACCGGCACGCCCGGATAGAACCGCTCAATCAACTCGCGGGTCGGCAGACCCGACGACGTGTCGTCGTTGACAGCGTTAAAGACCTGATAGCCGAGACCGTCCTTCTTCACCGCGAGGTCGGTGATCTGGCCGAGGTCGCGGGCGTCGACATAACTCCAGGCGATGCGCTTGCGGAAGGCCGGGTCGGCGATCCACTTCGGTACGAACTGTTCGTATTCATGCGGTTCGATGACGTTGCCGATGCGCAGCGCGTAGATGTCGAAGCCGCTGCGCAAGGCGAAGGCGCGCGCCGTCTTCTCGTTGACCACCTTCGACAGGGCGTAGGAGTCCATCGGATCAACATCATAGTCTTCGTCGAGCGGAAAATAGACGGGATCGCGCGGCTCGTTGGCGAACACCAGCCCGTAGGTGGTTTCGCTGGAGGCGATGACGATCTTGCGGATGCCGAGCTTCACCGCCGCCTCGACGACATTGTAGGTGCCGAGCGCATTGACGCGGAACACTTCGTTGTCGGGGGTGATCATGATGCGCGGGATGGCGGCGAAATGAACGACGGCATCCACCGGCTGGGACCGCAGCGATGGGTCGAACTCGTGCAGTCCCATGTAGCTCGACAGCGCGTTGAACACATGTCCGCTGTCGGTGATGTCGGCAATAAGCGTGCGCACCTTGGGATTGTCGAGCGGCTTGCTGTCGATGTTCAGCACCTGATGGCCCTGATCGACGAGATATTGGACCACGTGGCGGCCGGCCTTGCCGCTGCCACCGGTGAACATGATTCTTTTTGTCACGACTCGCCTCCAAACTGTTGGACGGACTCTGTTTTCCGTCAGCTAGATGTTTTCGCCATTGATCGCATCGATCACCGCGTCGGTGACGCTGCGCGTCGTTGCCCGCCCGCCGAGATCAGGCGTATGGAAAGCCGTGTCGCGCGTTATCCGTTCGACCGCGCGCATCAGCCGTGCCGCGGCATCCCCCTGCCCGAGATGGCCGAGCATCAGGCTCGCCGTCCAGAATGTCGCGATAGGGTTGGCGACACCCTTTCCGGTGATGTCGAAAGCCGAACCGTGGATCGGCTCGAACATGGAGGGGAATTTGCGTTCCGGATTGAGATTGGCGGTCGGCGCGATGCCGATCGACCCGGCGAGCGCGGCTGCAAGGTCGGACAGAATATCGGCATGCAGATTGGTGGCGACGATGGTGTCCAGCGATTGCGGCTGCAGCGTCATGCGCACTGTCATGGCGTCGACCAGCATCTTGTCCCAGGTGACGTCGGGATAGTTCGCCGCGACTTGGGCCGCGATCTCGTCCCACAGAACCATGCCGTGGCGCTGGGCGTTGGACTTGGTCACAACGGTCAGCAACTTGCGAGGCCGCGACCGCGCCAGTTCGAAGGCGAAACGCATGATGCGCTCGACGCCGGAACGGGTGAAGATGGCGACTTCGGTGGCGATTTCGTCGGGCAGGCCGCGATGCGTGCGACCGCCCTGCCCTGCATATTCGCCTTCCGAATTCTCGCGCACGATGACCCAGTCGAGTTCGCCTCCGGCAACGCCGCGCAGCGGGCTGGTGATGCCCGGCAGAATGCGCGTCGGCCGGACATTGGCGTATTGATCGAAGGACTGGCATATGGCGAGCCGCAGCCCCCACAGCGTAACATGGTCCGGCACTTCGGGCGCGCCCACAGCCCCGAAGAGGATGGCATCGTGGTCCTTGATCCTGGAGAGCCCGTCGTCGGGCATCATCCTGCCCGAGCGCCTGTAGTGATCGGACCCCCAGTCGAAGAAATCGAACGACATTTCAAACCGACCGTCGCGCCGGGCGATAGCTTCGAGAACTTCGACACCTGCCGCGACGACTTCCTTGCCGATACCGTCGCCCGGTATAGTGGCGATACGAAAAGTCTGCATTTTCAACCCGTTTCAGTTTTTCCGTTCACGCCGACCGGGCAACGGGATCCGACACCCGCGCGCAAAGCCAGCCGCAGTAACGCGATGTTGGTGGCCGCTGGCTATGACCCGATTATCTTGTCCGTGTTGGCGAGCAGCTTGCGCACGGCGGCCCGCGCCGCGTCCGGCCGCTGCAGCCGGATGTTCTTCTCGATGTTCTCATGCAGTTTCTGCGCGTGACGGAGATCGCCGACCTCCCGGCTGGTGAAGGTGAACAGGTGCTCCAGCGCAGATTCGATGAGGACGCCGAGCGGCACCAGAAGATCGTTGCCGGAGGCATGCAGGATGGCAAGATGGAAGCGCGTATCGGCGCGCGTGCGCTCGATCAGCGAGGTCGCCCGTCCCATCTCGAAGCAGTTGCGGCTAATCTCCTCCATCTGTTCGTCGGTTCGCCGAAGCGCGGCAAACGCGGTCGCCTCCGGCTCGATGATGTGGCGGAACTCCTGCACCGTCCGCAGAAACGATCCGCGGTCGGGCGCCATCGCATACCAGGCGAGCACGTCGCGATCGAGCAGGTTCCAGCGCTCGCGCGGCTCCACCCAACTGCCGATCTTGGGGCGCGAGGCCAGCAGGCTCTTGGCCATCAACATCTTGATCGCTTCGCGCACGGCCGAGCGGCTGACATCGAAGGTTTCCGACCACTTCGCTTCGTTGGGCAGGATCGTTCCGGGCGGATAGTCGCCGCGGACGATCCTGAGGCCGATCTCGTTGGCCAGCGAGGCGTGCACGCTGGTTCCGGTGGCGCGGAACGTGCTCAGATCCCTGTTGCGCTCCGCGGCCTGCGCCGTCTCTTTCAGCGCCAGAGGTGTCTTCACTTTTTGCCCCGCATCATTCCATCGGTCATTCGTCTTAGCAGTCCGGCTTCGTCGGGCAAAGCGAGGCGCGCGGCTGTTCCGCGCGCCTCGTATCCAGCCAACTATTTCTGTATGCAGGTGTCTGCAGTGTCCTTGGTGCATTCATCGAGGCCGGTGAAGACCGGATCTTCGACTGGCTTGCCTCCGATCAGGTCGATCATCACGGTCGGCGCCTTGTAGCCCATCTCGAACGGCCGCTGGCCGACGAGCGCGGTGACGAGGCCTTCCTTGGCGATCGCAACCTCCTCGCCGATCGTATCGGCGGCGCCGATGACGAACTCGTTGGCGGCGATCTTTTCCGCCAGGGGCTTGAACAGATCGCGGTAAGGCTGCGGCGCGCCAAACAGCGGCCAGCCGCCCATGATGCCGAAGCCCACGAGGTCGGGATTGGCTGCGAGGATGTCGGTCATCGCCTGCACGCCCTTCGCACCGTCGTCATTGGTGAAGACCGGGCACCCGGCGACCTCGGTCCAGCCGCCCTCGCCCTTCAGTTCGGTCAGCCCCTCCTGGCCCGACAGCGAATCGCGCCAGCCCTGGGCGCGGCGCAGGATGTTGTCGGCGCCGGGATTGCCCTGGATGGAGCAGACCTTGCCGCCTTTCGGCAACGCCTCCTTCATGTAGTCGCCGATGCGCTTGCCCATCAGGTAGTTGTCGGTGCCGAGATAGGTCTTGCGCAGCGCGGCGTCCTCCTTGGCAAGGTCGGCGTCGAGCGTCATCACCGGGATCGTCGGAGCGGCGGTTTTGATCGTCTGCGCGATCAGCTTGGCGTTGGACGGCGAGATCGCGATGGCGACGGTCGACGGCTTGCCCAGCATGTCCTGCACGATCTGCGCTTCGCCGGCTTCATCCGAGGTCGATGCCGGACCGGTGTAGAAGCATTCATATTCCGAGCTTGCATTCTCGGAATTCCATTTCTGGCAACCCTGGTTGATCGCCTCGAAGAAGGGATTGTCGAGCCCCTTCACGACGATCACGAGTTGCTTTTTCTGCGCCATCGCAGTCCCGGCGGAAAGCGCAAGGGCCGCCGCGGCAACCAGTAAACCAAGTTTCTTCATTCAGTCCTCCCATTGAAAAGACGGGCACGGCGTGCCCGCCACCAAATCGGCCTGGAAGTCCTGTGAGCCGTTCGGGCTCGCCCACAATTCATCCAGGTCGACAAGCCTTCAAAGTCTCAGCCCGCCGCCGAATGGACTGGCGGAGAATCTCACGGACTGACCGAGTGGCCGGATGCTGCACGGCACGCAGATGACGGACCGGCCCACTCCTTCTCCAATCGATAACTAATCTCGCCGCGCTTTTTTCGTCAACGGCATTTGTCCGACAAAACTGATTTTAGCGCTTATTTCAGCCGGAGCTTGATTGACGCCCGCGCAAGGGTTTGCGTAAATGCGCCGGTGTTTCCCAGGGAGGTGGGAACGCAATCGCTGCAATGCCGCCGTCGGGCAACGACACCACCGGCTGCCGCGAGCTTGCTGGGAGGCAAATATCGGTGGCAGTTCTCGAACTTTCCAACATCTCGAAACATTTCGGCGCCATCCAGGCAGTCAACGACGTGTCGCTGTCGATCGAACCCGGCGAAGTGGTCGGGCTGATGGGCGACAACGGCGCCGGCAAGTCGACGCTTGTCAAAATGATCGCCGGCAACTTCCGCCCGAGCGAAGGCACGATGAAAATGGATGGCGCCGAACTCATCCTTCACAAGCCGGTGGAGGCGCGCCGCCACGGCATCGAGATCGTCCACCAGGATCTGGCGCTCTGCAACAACCTGACCGCCGCAGCCAACGTCTTCCTCGGCCGTGAGTTGCGCCGCGGCTTCGGCCCTTTCGCCGTTCTCGACTACGCGACGATGTACCGGCGCGCCGGAGAGCTTTTCAAGGAGTTGAAATCCGAGACCCGGCCGCGCGATCTTGTGAAAAAAATGTCCGGCGGCCAGCGGCAGGCGGTTGCCATCGCCCGCACCCGGCTGTCCAATGCGAAGATCGTGCTGATGGACGAGCCGACCGCGGCGATCTCGGTGCGACAGGTCGCCGAGGTGCTGAGCCTCATCCACCGGTTGCGCGACCAGGGCATCGCAGTGGTGCTGATCAGCCACCGCATGCCTGACGTTTTCTCCGTCGCGGACCGGGTGATCGTGCTCAGGCGCGGCCGCAAGGTCGCAGACAAGAAGATCGCAAGCAGTTCGCCGGAGGAAGTGACCGGGCTTATCACCGGCGCCATCGAGCAGGTCTGACCGGCGCCGCATCAACAACAAGCAGCAGACGAAGGCAACCATGGCAATCAGTACGCTGGACCAGACAATAGGGCAAAAGCAGCAGAGCTGGCTGTCCGGCGTGCTGGGAAGCCAGACCTTCTGGGTCTTCATCGCGGTGGTTGCAGCCTGCATTTTCCTGTCGTTCGCAACCGATGCCTTCGCGACATCGAAGAACCTCTACAACATCACCCGCAACGTCACGTTCGTGGCCATCATCGCGCTTGGCATGACGCTGGTGATTATCACCGGCGGCATCGACCTTTCGGTGGGCTCGGTGCTTTGCCTGTGTTCGATGGTGCTGGGCGTCACCATGCATGCCGGCTACGGTATCGAGGTCGGTATTGCCGCCTCCATCGCCACGGCCCTGATCATCGGCGCCTTCAATGGCGTGCTGATCGCCTATCTCGGCTTTCCACCGTTCGTGGTGACGCTCGGGATGCTGTCGGTCGCCCGCAGCCTGGCCATGGTCGCCTCGAACAACACGGTTGTGTTCCAGTTCGGGCCGGACCACGACCTGCTCTTGTCGCTCGGCGGCGGCGCTTGGTTCTTCGGCATCGCCAACCCCGTACTTTACATGATCGTGCTGGCGCTGATCACGGGCTTCGTGCTGCGCTGGACGCGGTTCGGCCGCTACGTCTACGCCATTGGCGGCAACGAGCACGCCGCAACACTGACTGGCGTGCCGGTCAAGCCGATCAAGGTCGCGGTCTACATGATTTCGGCGTTGTCGGCCGGCATCGCAGGCATCATCCAGACCGGGTGGCTGGGCGCCATCACCACCAATCTAGGGGCGGGACTGGAACTCCAGGTCATCGCCGCAGCGGTCATCGGCGGCGCAAACCTCGCCGGCGGCATCGGCACCGCGACGGGCGCGCTGATCGGCGCGGCGCTGATCGAGATCATCCGCAACAGCCTTGGCCTGCTCGGCATCAACGCCTTCTGGCAAGGCACCTTCATCGGCAGCGCCATCATCCTGGCGGTGCTGTTCGAGCGGATACGCAACTTCCGCCAGAGCGAATAGGCGACACGGGCAGCCCATCGACTGACTGCCATCTCGTGAACCGCCCTGCGAGACCCGCGCCGCTCGGCCCCCAATCGCGACAAGTTCGCAACCGTCCAGGTTGTCTGACCGCAACGGTCATCGCCCTCCCAGGGCAGAAAGGCAGAAATACAAGTGAACAAATTCGACACACTGTTCGGCGGCAAGAAACCGATCATCGCCATGGTGCATCTCAACGCGATGCCGGGCACCCCGCTCTACGATGCAGAAGCAGGCATTGCCGGCATCGTCGAGGCGGCAAGGCGTGACCTCATCGCCTTGCAGGCGGCAGATGTCGACGCCGTAATGTTCGGCAACGAAAACGACCGCCCCTATGAATTGCAGGTCGACACCGCCTCCACGGCGACGATGGCTTATGTCATCGGCCAGCTTCGCTCCGAAATCGCCAAACCCTTCGGCGTCAACGTGCTGTGGGATCCGATGAGCACCGTCGCCCTGGCGGTCGCCACCGGCGCCTCCTTCGTGCGTGAGATCTTCACCGGCACCTATGCCTCCGACATGGGCCCGTGGACGCCGAATGCCGGCCAGGCCATGCGCTACCGCGACCGGCTCGGCCGCACGGATCTTGTCATGCTGAACAACGTTTCAGCAGAATTCGCCGACTCGCTCGACCGCCGCTCGCTTGCCGACCGCGCCCGTTCGGCCGTGTTCTCGTCCATCCCCGATGCCGTGCTGGTTTCCGGCGCGATCACTGGCGAAGCCGCCGAAATGTCGGCGCTGGTATCGGTCAAGAAGGTGCTGCCCAACACGCCGGTGCTCGCCAATACCGGCGTTCGCCATGCCACAGTCGCCGACGTCCTGAAGATCGCCGACGGCTGCATCGTCGGCTCGTCGCTGAAGATCGACGGCGACACCTGGAAGGCGGTCGATCCCGAGCGGGCCAAGGAGTTCATGCGCATCGTCAAGGCGGCGCGTGGCCAGTAGGCGGATCGGAAGCTTGGGGCGAAAGCAATGGACATCAGGCAGGACACCACCAATTCCTATCTCGAAAGCCCAGCGGCTCCGAGCGCCCTCGTCTTTGTCGCGTTGAGCATCGCGACGCCAAGCTTCGTCGCCGCCGCCATGTCGCAGCGCGTCGCCATAGGCTCGCTCACCCTGTCATCGCTGTTCCAACGAAAGGTCAAACCGTCGTGAAGGACCGTCTTCGCTCCCTGCTTGAATCCCTCATGCTGACGCCCGGTCTTTCGGGCCATGAGGACCGTGTCCGCCGGCTGATCGCCCGCGACCTGGCCGACCTGCCGCTGAAACTTCGCACCGATACGCTGGGCAATCTCATCGCGACGCTGGAAGGCGACGCGGGCGCACCCTCGGTGATGCTGTTCGCCCACACCGACCAACTCGGCTTCATCGTGCGCAAGGTCGAGGCAAACGGCCTGATCCGCATCGAACGCCTCGGCGGCATTCCCGAGAAGGCGCTTCCCGCCCAGGCGGTGCTTTTCTGCGTTGGCGAGGGCAAAGACGTGCGCGGCGTCATCGCCAACAAGAGCCACCATGCGACACCGGCCGAAGAGAAATACAAGGTCACGCCATACGCCGAACTCTTCATCGATGTCGGCGCCGAAAGTGCGGAAGACGTACGCAGGCTCGGCATCGCGATCGGTACACCGGTGGTCTACGATCCGCGCATCATCCATCTCAACGAGAACCGCGTTATCGGCACTTCGGTCGACGACCGCGCAGGCTGCGCCGTTGTGATGGAAGTCGCTCGCCAGCTCGCGCAGGGCGGCCCGCGCCCGACCGTGCATTTCGTCTTTGCCGTGCTGGAAGAATTCAACCTGCGCGGCGCCATGGTTGCGGCACAGTCGATCAACCCCGATATCGCCATCCAGCTCGATCTGGCGCTTAACGCCGACACGCCCGACATGGCGCATCGCGGCGAAGTGGCGCTCGGCGGCGGGCCGGCGATCAGCCTCTATTCCTTCCACGGCCGCGGCACACTGAACGGCACCATTCCGCATCCGGCGCTGCCGCATCTGTTTTCGCAGACGGCCAAGGATGAGGGCATCCCGCTGCAGCGGACTGCCCATACCGGCGCGCTGACGGACTCGTCCTATGTGCAGCTCGTCAACGAGGGCGTCGCCTGCATCGACGTCTGCTTCCCCTGCCGCTACACGCACACCGCTCTCGAAATGTGCGACCTGCGCGACCTGGAGGGGCTGACGAAACTGCTGGTTTCGGCCATCCGCCGCATCAACCCGTCCTTCAGCCTCGATCGCGACCTCTACACCTGATGCCACACTATCTCGGGATCGATATCGGCACCTTCGAATCGAAGGGCACCCTGGTCGACGAAACCGGACGGATCGTCGCCACGGCGGCGCGTCCGCACAAGATGCTCGTGCCCCAGCCTGGCTGGGCCGAGCACGATGCCGAGACCAACTGGTGGGGCGAGTTCTGTTCCATCAGCAAGGAGTTGATCGCCTCGAGCGGCGTAGCTTCCAGCGATATCCGGTCAGTCGGGGCCAGCGGCATCGGCCCCTGCATGCTGCCGGTCGATGCCGACGGCGCGCCGCTGATGAACGCCGTGCTCTATGGCGTCGACACGCGGGCGGCGGCGGAGATCGAGGAACTCACCGCCGAGATCGGCGTCGACGAACTTGTCCGCACCGGCGGCAATGCGCTGACCTCGCAGTCGGTTGGCCCGAAAATTCTCTGGCTGAAGAAGAACCGGCCGGAGCTTTATGCCCGCACCCACAAGGTGCTCAATTCCTCGTCGTTTCTGGTGCACCGGCTGACCGGCCGTTATGTGCTCGACCACTATTCCGCCTGCAGTTCGAGCCCGCTCTACGACGCCGCCTCCAATCAGTGGACCGACCGCTTCGCCGAGCGCATCATCGCGCCGGAGCGCCTGCCCGAATTGCTGTGGACCACGGACATCGCCGGGAGGGTGACCGCGGCTGCGGCCGAGGCAACCGGCCTTGCCGTTGGTACGCCGGTGATCGCCGGCACCATCGACGCGGCGTCCGAAGCCGTCAGCGTCGGGGTGCAGGGCACCGGCGAAATGATGGTCATGTACGGCTCGACGATGTTCATCATCCTGGTCACCGACAGGCGCGTCGAGGATCCGCGGCTCTGGTATGCCCCCTGGCTGTTCGAGGGCCAGCATGCCTGCATGTCCGGCACATCGACGAGCGGCACGCTGACGCGCTGGTTCCAGGACCAGTTCGCCCGCGAACTCGACCCCCAATCGGCGCTGCGCGAACTCGCCGAACAGGCGGCGACGTCGCCTGCGGGAGCCAACGGCCTGGTCGTGCTGCCCTATTTCTCGGGCGAACGCACGCCGATCCACGATCCGCAAGCGAAAGGCGTGATTTTCGGCCTCGACCTTACCCATACGCGCGCCGACATCTACCGGGCCTTCCTCGAAGGCATCGCCTATGGCGTCAACGAGATCATCAAGACCTATGTCGTGGCCGGCGCCCCGTTGAAGAAGATCGCGGCGGTCGGTGGCGGCACCAACAACAAGGTTTGGTCGCAGTCGGTCTCCGATGTCAGCGGCTGGCCGCAATCGGTGCGCGCCAAGACCATCGGCGCGGCCTATGGCAACGCCTTCCTTGCCGCCGTCGCGGTGGGCGACGCCAGGCGCGACGACATCGACGCGTGGAACCCGGCAGAGCGGCAGATCGTGCCGGACGCCGCCAATGCCGCCGTCTACGCCAACCGCAGCAAGACATTCCACGAGCTTTATGCCCGGACGAAGGACCTCATGAAAGAGGCCTCGCACTGAGCCTCCGACCGCACCCGGCTGGACGTCATCACGACGGACGGGGCGGAAACACCAAGCATCGCGCCGAATCCGTTAGGCCTTCGACCCGCACAGTCCATCCGCCGTGCGGGAAGAAGAACTTCTGTCCAAGACACGGTCTACCATGTCACGCAAATATGTAAGAAATTGCTGGCGGTAATGCCGGCGTTGTGCTGAGAATGCATCAGGCATGCGACCTAAGTTCGCGGAGGGGCGACTGGTTGGAGGGTGCGGGTGTGGTCCGTACTATTGCGCTAAAACTGAGCGCCGCCGCGCTTTTGCTTCCGCTATTTTATGGCGCGAGCCTGGCTTCTGACCTGGTGGTCGGCATGCCCAACTGGCCCTCCGGGCAGGCCTCCGCCAACATCATCAAATACGGCATCGAGAAGAAGCTCGGCCTCAAGGTCGAGGTCCAGGAGATGGGCACGCTCATCATTTTCGCCGGGCTCGATACCGGCGAAGTGGATGTGCATCCCGAGGTCTGGCGGCCCAACTTCGATTCGCTGGTGACGAAATACGTCGATGAGAAGAAGACGGTGCGGCTGAGTCCGAAACAGGTCGCGGCCACGCAAGGCATCTGCACGACACGTGAAACCGCCGACAAATACGGGATCAAGGATATTGCCGACCTGAGCGATCCGAAAAAGACCGCCGTCCTCGATACCGATGGCGACGGCAAGGGCGAGATGTGGATCGGCGCAACGACATGGTCGTCGACGACCATCGAGAGGATACGCGCTGAAAGTTACGGCTACGCCAAAACGGTGAAGCTGCTCGAGGCGCCGGAAGATGTGGCCATGGCGGCAGTCGACGCCGCTGCCGCCACCAACACGCCGATCGCATTTTATTGCTACAGCCCGCACCATGTTTTCGACCTGCACGAGATCGTGCCGCTGACCGAACCGGCTTATGACGCGGCCAAATGGAAGGTCGTGCTGCCGAGCGACGATCCGACGAACTGGCTGTCCAAATCCTCCGCGCCCGTGGCATGGCCGCCGTCGTATTTCAATATCGGCTTCTCGTCAAAGCTGGCCGAACGGCTGCCGAAGGTCGCGTCGTTCCTTTCCAACATCGACTTCACCCCGAAGGAGATCACGGAGATGAGCTACGCCCTGCAGGTGGAAAGGCAGGATCCCGCCAAATATGCGCAGCAATGGATTGCTGAGCACGAAGACCGGCTGAACGCCTGGTCCAAATAGAACAGAACCGAGGTAGGCGCTGATGGCATTCCCGCTCCGAACTCCCCTCCGCAAGACCTCTGGCCGAACGATAAGTGCCGCGACGGCGACATGCCTGGCATTGGGCGTTGCCGTGTGGGCCACCCTCGCCTACGCAGCCGAGACACAGATATTCGATCCGAAAACCCACAAATGGGTAAAGTACGATCGCAAGAAGGCCCGCTCCTACTACGCCGCCCACAAGCAGGTGCCGGAAGCCTTCCGCATGCAGGTGGTGCCCTTCAAGACCGCCGAGAAACCCGGCACCATCATCATCGACGGTAACCAGCATTTTCTCTACCTGGTCCAGCCCGGCTTCACCGCCATCCGATATGGCATCGGGGTCGGCCGCGAGGGCTTCGGCTGGGCAGGTATCGTGCGGGTGGGCCGCACCGCCGAATGGCCGACATGGACGCCGCCTGCCGAAATGGTCGCCCGCGATCCCAATGCGGCGAAATGGGCCAGTGGCCAGCCGGGCGGGCCGGACAATCCGCTCGGTGCGCGGGCCCTGTACCTCTACCAGGGCGACCAGGATACGATCTACCGCATTCACGGCACGCCGGAACCCTGGACAATCGGCCTCGATGTTTCGTCGGGATGCATACGGATGAACAACGACGACATCACCGACCTTCACTCCCGGATCAATGTCGGGGCGAAAGTCATCGTGCTCATGCAAGGTGCTTCTCTTTACAAGGGAGTTTGACAGCCAATGAACAGATCCGGCATCCAGCTCGCCCGTGGATGGTTTCAGCTCGAGGCAAACCGCAATCGCATGACGACGTTTGCAATGGCGCTGGCCGCGATCCAGCTTGCCGGCTGCGTGTCGAACCAGCCAGCGCCCGGCAGCGTCCGCAACACCGGGGCGACCGCGCCCGCCGACCTGCAACTGGCCTGCGCTTCCGCCGCCGCCGCCCCCCTTGGCGTCGACAGCTCGGCCGTGCTGCCCGTCAGTTCATCGCAGGTCGATGAAAAGACCTTCCAGGTCGTGCTCGAAGCCAAGGGCGCCCGCGCGAACTGTGTCGTCGACACAGCCGGAACCGTGGTGTCGGTGCAAAAGGTCTGAGGCATCCAAGACCGGCTTCCCGGAAGAAAACCGAAAAATCCTATCCAGTCTTTCCCCAGAGACTTTGCGGTGTTCATCGGATCGCAAGGTTGTTTTGTGTTGTATATTATCCGTTGGCTCTGCCTAGGACGCATCGAGAGCCGGAACTGAGCGGTCGAAATTGCTGGGGCGTACAAAAACCGATCGAGAACCAGGTGATGATATAGGTCAGATCTGGAGCCGTTCGCTCCAATTCCTGCTCGGCACATCGATGGTCGCCTTGATCATCCTGGTTTCCGCAGCGCTGGCCGGCTTCAGCTACTACCGGGCGCGCAACGCGGCGATTGAGGACGCCAAGACGCAGATGCGGACCTTTTCCGAGCAGCTGATCGACCGCTTCAGCGTGATTTCGGGCCAGACGGTGGGATTTGTAGGCCTCATCGCTTCGATCCCGAACGCATTCCTGGTTCCGCCGCCGGACCGGCTGAATGACAAGACGGCGCTGTTGCGCGAGTTCATCCGCCGGTCTCCCCAGCTCGACGGCGCTTATGCCGGATATCCAGACGGGTCATTTTTCCATGTCATCAACCTCAAATCCGAAGGCTGGCGCCGTGCACTCGCAGCCCCGCACAATGCCGTGCTGGCCATCCGAGCGATCGCACCTAACGACAGCGGCGAAAGTATCCAGCACCTGAGCTTCGAGGATTCGACCGGAGCGATCATCAAGAGCGTTCCGGCAAGAACGACGAACTATGATCCGCGCGCGCGACCGTGGTATCAGGCAGCGCTGGACACCGCGGGCACGGTGTCGATCGGCCCCTACGAAATGGCGACGACCGGCAAGCTCGGCATGACCCTTGCCGAAGCCCACAAAGGCAATCCGAAGATCGTGATTGGCGCAGACATCGTTCTGGACACCATAACCGACTTCCTGTCCGCCCAGCGCATGTCGCCCGATACCGTGGCCTTCATGGTCGACGCCTCGGGCAACCTGATCATCCATTCGAATCGGGGCGTGATGGCCCGCATCGTCGCAGGCAAAGCCGAGGCCGATTCCGTCAACTCACCCGAGACGGATGCTTTCATCCGCAGCCTCAAGTCCAACCCTGAAGCGAACCTTGTCGACGTCGGGGACAGGACATTCCTCGTGGCGTCGAAGCCGGTCGCTTCCGCGGTGCTGCTCAAGGGCCAGCGCGTGGTGGTCGCCGCACCGCTGGACGAGTTGATGGCGCCCGCCAACCGCGCGCTGCTCCAGGGACTGGCTATCTCGGCAGTCGTCGTAGCGGTGGCGGTGGCGCTTGCTCTCCTGCTCTCGCATCTCATCACCAAGTCGCTCGAACAGCTCACCGAGAGCGCGAACCGGCTGCAGAACCTCGATTTTGCGACACCGGTGGAAGTGCCCTCGCACGTCGCCGAAATCTCCTCGCTCGGCAAGGCGATGAACCGCGCGCGCGACGCCATCTTCACCTTCGCGCTCTATGTACCCAAGGAATTCGTGAAGAAGAGCGTACAGGCAGGTTACTTCACCGGTAGATCGGCGAAACGGGAGGAAGTCACAGCACTTTTTACCGACATCTATGACTTCACGACGATCAGCGAGGGCCACTCCCCCGAGGATGTGGTCGCCATGCTATCGGAATATTTCGACATACTGGATGAAGCCGTTAACGCCCATCACGGCTCGATCATCCAGTTTCTGGGCGATTCCATCTTCGCCATGTGGAACGCGCCGATTCCCGACACCGACCATGCCGAGAATGCCTGCCGCGCCGCGCTGGCGGCGGAGCAGAGCCTCGCCCATTTCAACGAGGCGCAGTGCGCCAAGGGGCTGCCGGAGTTCCGCACGCGGTTCGGCATCCATACCGGCCAGGCGGTCGTCGGAAGCGTTGGAGCCCGTGAACGGCTTCAATACACGGCGATGGGAGATACCATCAACGTCGCGTCGCGGCTGGAAGGCATGAACAAGGTTTACCACTCGACGATCCTGGCAAGCGCCGCGGTCAAACAGGCCTGCGAGCACACAATCGAATTCCGCCCGCGCGGCGCGGGCCAGGCAAAAGGCCGCGCGGCCGCGCTCGAACTGTACGAGGTCATCGGTGTTCGTGCGACCACGCAGGCGATCGACAGGGAAAAGCAGACGGTTTCGAGCTGAGCGCGTTGGTGGCCGCCCTCATACCGGCCAGCAGCGTTCGCCGCCGTTGAACTCAGACAACCTTCAACCGGCCGGCTTCGGCTCCGGGAAACTCCATTTTCCGTCCAGTATCTCTGCCCGCGGGCGGTAGAGGCGGACCGTGTAGTTCCAGCCCTTCATGATCGGCAGGCAATTCGGGATCTTGCCATCGCAACCGCCGAACTGGATGGCGACGGCGCCGTCGGCACTCTTGGTCGCTGTGATATTGTTGAGCGAATAGGCGTTGTAGGGGTTCTTCTCGTAATAACCTTCAGCATTGTAGAGGCTGACCGACCAGAAGCCGTCGACCGGCACGTCCTTCACGTCGAGCTTGTAGACCGTCGTGCCATCATTGTTGGCCGGGGTGATGTTGAGATAGATGGCGTCCTTGTCCGGATTGCCGCCCCAGGCAGCGGCGGTTCCGAGGAGATGGCGGACAGGATTGACCTCGTCCTTCTTGCCGAACGCACCCTTGAAGTCCGGTATGGTCGCAGCAAGAACCAGCAATGCGTCGCGCACCTTCTTCTGGCTGGCCTGATCCCAGCTCGGCACCTCGAAGCTGCCCGGACCACCCGGCTGCTCGATCTTGATCGCGTCCTGCAGCGCATGGACCTTCTTCACGTCCTCCGCATCGGCCGGGTTGACCAATGTGCGTATCCCGACCACGGCGTAGCGCGTGCCGACCTTTTCCTTGTCCAGTGTGTAGGTGCCCGCGCCATAGACGACCTCGGGCACATAATGATCCTCGCTGATCACCTGCATCGACATGAAGCGTTCGCCGGCGTCAGGCAGCGTGATGGTCACCGGACCGGCGTCGAGGTCGAACACCGCCGGCGAATAGAGAGTGTCGCGGTTGAGGCGGATCACCGTCTGGTTATCGATCCCAGCTGGCTCACGGCGGTGATTGAATTTGCCAATACCGCCGCTGTCCTTGAGAAGGCCGCCGAGATACGAGTCCGACTCGGCGCGAACGAAATTGTCGACCGTAACCGGTATGGCGTCCGCGGCCAGCGCTGTCGCCCGAAGTCCGCCGGACGCCGCCAGCGCCAAGGCCAGTGCGCAAACATGTTTGATCTTCATGTCGAATCTCCTCATGCTCATTTTGTGCGCTCCAGCGCCGGAGCTTTTCAGATGTCGGCGGCCTGGGAAGGCGGGACCGAGAGCGCGACCAAAGCGGCCAGACACGTGGCAAAGACATCTAACTTCATGACGTACACCTCGCTCTCCATGGGAAGATCAGCCTGGAAACCAGCGCCGATCGCTTATTGCATCGATCCTCTCCTCACGATGCAGCGGAACCCAACATGGCTCATCGACGTGTCGACGGGCTGCGCGTGGCGCGCCGCCGGACGATAGCGCCGGCAGTAGTTGGGCGCGCAAAGATGCGAGCCGCCCTTCACCACCCTTCTTGGAATGAGAATTTTCGGCAGTCGCGGGTCGAAACTCTCGACCTCTGAGCCACCACGGGGATTTTGCGGAATGCAGCAGGTCTTCGCCTGCCCCGCGTGCCTGCCCGACCACCAGTCGGTCGTCCATTCCCACACATTGCCGATCATGTCGTAGAGGCCGTAACCGTTGGCCGGAAAGGTGCCGACCGGAGACGTCCGTTCGAAGCCGTCCCCAAGCAGGTTCCGATACGGGAATTCACCCTGCCAGGCGTTGGCCATGTATCTGCCGCCGGGCGAAAATTCGGCGCCCCAGGCATACTCGGCACCCTCGACACCGCCCCAGGCTGCGTACTCCCACTCCGCTTCGGTGGGGAGTTCCTTGCCTGCCCATGCTGCGTAGGCCAGCACATCCTCGTAGGCGACATGGACGACCGGGTGGTTTTCCTTCTTGAACAACCCGCTGCCGTGGCCGAGCGGATGGCGCCAGCTTGCGTCGCGGATGAAATCCCACCACTGGCTCGCATCCCTGAGATCGACCGGACCCGATGCCTTCTGAAACACCAGAGATCCCGCATAGAGCATATGCGGGAGAGCGCCCGGATAATCATCCGGGTCGGGGATCCGCTCCGCCACGGTCACGTAGCCAGTCGCCTTGACGAACGCCTTGAACTGCCGGTTCGTGACCGGCGTCCTGTCGATGAAGAAGCCGTCGACACGCACCTCGTGTGCGGGCGCTTCCTCGGGATAGTGGTTGTCCGACCCCATCCGGAAAGTGCCCCCAGGAACGAAGACCATGCCTGGCGGGCAGGCTGTTTCGCCCTCGACCGGATGGATGTCGGGCCGGTTCATTGGTTGCTTCAATCGCCCGGATCGGTAACGACGGTCCAGCTGTCGTCAGGGTCGAAGGCGTCCATCTTGTCAGCGAGCGCCTGGGTGTCGGCCCCGAGATCCTTTTGGTAGACAGTGCCGTACTGGTTGACGACAAAGGTCATGATGCCGGTGCGGTCGTATTTGACAGGGGTTGCGATGAGGCCGAAACCGCCGATCATGTTGCCGTTGATGACGTAGTCGTAGGCTCCCCCGGCAACGTTCTCACCCTGCTTGGTCAGCGGGCGGTAGCGGTAACCGAAATAGCCATCCTGCTTTGCGGTCGCCAGTTCGGCCTCGCTTATCAGGGATCCGACCGGGCTTTCGGGTACGCCGTCTCCCGGCTGCCAGTAGAGGCCGTCATAGACGCCCGGGGAACTGATCAGCTTTTGCGCATACTCTGAAACGCCATCCTCGTCCCAGTCAGTTTGCTTGTATTCTTCCTGGGCATCGACATAGGCACGCATGTTGGCGACCGTCGTCAGCTCGTTCTCGCCGATACGCCGGTTGATGACCTCCTCGAGTCCCGCAACGGTGTCGAAAGCCCAGCGCCCGTCCACCTTGACGATCGGGAACGGAAACGGCCAGACTTCATCGCCAAGCAGCAACGTCCGGCGGTCAGCGGCCGCCTCGCGCACGGCAATCGACTCGGCGGCGGCCTGTTGTATGTGCTGGAAACTGTCTTCCACTTCCTTCGACGCCAGCACCTTGCTGGCCGAGAGCCCGAGCAGGACAGCAAGCGCAGATTTGTCGCCCGCCTTGACCGCCGCGCCGAAGTTTTCGGCAAGTTCTTCCACGGTAGCGAATGACGGCGGCTGATCGCCGACAAAGCTCTGCAGGTCCTCGGCCGCGGTGGCGGGAAGCTCCTGCGCCCACACGCCGGGGACCGCGGCAAGGGTGAGCGGGACAGCAACGGCTGCGATGACGATGTGACGGATCATTGTCGTTACCTCAAATTCTGCCGGTCAGCGACGGTGAATGCGCCCGCCCCCACCGCGAGGCCCACCCCCGAGATGTCCGCCTCCCCGGCTCTGGAAACCGCGGTTGGAAAAATTATGGGTGACACGCCCTGCCTGGGGATGGCCGAGAGCGGACGGCCTGCGGGGGCGGTTGTCAACGCGCGCAGCCGGCCTCGGACGGTCCACGTGCTTCTGCGCGACCCGCTGGGCGGCAGGTTTGTTGATGGCGGGCCTCGCGGTCTTCAGCTGATTGCCTATCTGCTTGGCGTCCACCTGCCTTGTTCCCGGCGCCGGCAGTTTGGCGTTAGGCCGGTTCTTGAGGCCCTCGGCGACATTCTTGCGCACGTCCTTGCCCTTGAGATCATGGGCGCGGGCCTGCAGCTTGCCGGCCTGGACGCCATTTCCTGGACGATCCTTGGCCTTGCGGGCGATGTTGTTGAAATCCTTGCTTTCCAGGTTCTGCTTGAGCTTGGTTCGATCGAAATTGGTGTTCTTGAGATCAATCTTCGAGCGGTCGATGTTGCGGAAATCGAGCTTGTTCAGCTTGTTCACGTCGATGTTGTTGATATCGATCTTATTGAAATCGAAATCGACGCGGTTTCCGACATCGACGTCCCAGTCGACGTGGCCGCCCCAGGTGCCCCAACGGTCCCAATCGACGACCGCCGCAAATGCCGCTCCGGTGACGAACCCGGCCCAATAGGGCGCCGTCGGATAGTAGTAGGAAGGATACGGCGCGTAGACGATCGGATCGCCGGTGACGACATAGCCTGGATCATAAAGCATTTCCGGCGGATAGGTCGGCACGTAGATCGTCTTGGGATCGGATGATTTGATGACGACGTTGTCGCCCTCGTTGACCACCTGGACCTGCTGGCTCGATTTGAGCACGCCTTTCGCCATGGCTTCGTCGCGCAGTTGCTGTATTGCGACAAGCAGGTCCTTCTGCTGGTTCGCCGCCACGTCGCCAAGCTGTTCGGTCCAATCGAGATCGTCATTCATCATCTTCACGACCTCGGGATAGTTGAGGAGCGAGATCACGCTGCCATCCCATTTGTCGCTGGGCTCCAGGTCAGGCGTCTTCTTCTTGTCATCCAGGAATCGAGCCGCCTGAACGATCTGCAGCGGATAGAGCGACGCGGAAACGCAGAGCGCGACGAGATCGTCCGGATAAAGCGCGATGCGCGCCGCCAGCACCTTGAGGTCGTCAAGCGAGAGCGGAGCGGCGGCTTCATCGGTTGCGTCCGCGGGCGCCGCCGCGTCCGTGGGCGCGGCGGTTTGCGCGTAGACGGGCAGATTGGCGGATGCGAGCAACGCCAGCACCACGAACCCAGCCGACCGAAAACCGAAAAGCGGGGAAAATTTCATCCGGGTACTCCCTGCAAAGAACGCCCTCTGCTTCCGACTCTTCACGGAGAGCATCGATGGTAGGTGGTCAGAACGTCGGAGAAATTGGGATCGAAACGTTCGAAGCTGTCTTTATCGATGATGCGGAACGACACCGACATGTCGCTGAACATGATCGTGTCGGCGCAGGTCATCGAAATCGTGAGACGATCCTTCTCCTCACGCACCCGGCCCGCGGTGCACACCGCGTTTGCCCCGGTGATCTTTTTTCCAGAAACAATGATCCCGCTGTTCAGCGAAGCGCCGCGATCCTTGAACTCGGAATGGCCGTTGACCGTCTTAAACGTGTCGGTGCAACTCGTCCCTTCCGCCGTCCAAGCGCCCTGCAACGCGTCGAGCGACGCTGCCATGAGTTGGGTTGCGCCGCCGAGCATGAGAGGCAAGGTGAGCAGGATTGCTTTCATGGGCATGGTTCTTCCCCCGTTGCTGTCTGATGTCTCACTGACCTGCCTGCGAAACCGCGAGCGGAATTGCGAAGGCCGGGCAGTCCGCATCGCCTTCGGCCGGTTTTCCATATCGAACTTGTGGAAACATTTGATCCGGGTCGGCACCAGCAGCTTTCCGACCTCGAAACTGTAGCCGATGATTGCTCAGATAGCGGCAACGCGTCACCTTTTCCCGTTCCGCCTGGCGTCCCATCGGTTCTGGTTCCGGCATGATGCATGGCGGGCGGCACGCACGCCATCAGGTGTTTTCCTATTAGTTTCGGGGCCATCACCCTAAACGGCAACGATGCAGAGGCTTCCTCGTGCTGAAGCCGAACCGGGTATTTCCCCATCGCATTAGCGGTAATCACAGGATCGTGCTTCCAGGATCGCTCGTGTATCATCATCGATCGACGCAAACGGGTGACTTGCGAGGCCTGCGCATGCTCAGGATTTTGATAGCCGACGACCATGAAATCGTGAGGAACGGGCTGCGCGCCATGCTGTCGGACGAGGATGGCTGGGAAATCGTCGCCGAAGCGGCCGATGGGCGGGACGCCGTCAGCCAGGCGCAGCGCACAAAACCCGACGTTGCCATCGTCGATTATGCGCTTCCCGTCATGAACGGCGTTGAGGCTGCACGACAGATTCGCCTGCATAGTCCGAAAACCGAGGTGCTCATTTTCACCCAGCACGACAATGAGGCATTGCTTCGCGATGTTCTGGAGGCCGGGATCAAGGGATATCTTCTGAAGAGCGATGCGGCAAAGCACCTGATTCATGCGGTGGAGGCTCTTTCGACCCACCAGCCTTTTTTCACCCGGTCGATGTCTGAGGCGCTGGTGCAGGCCTACCTGAGCAAACCGAACGGCTCGACGAGCGTGCTGTCCGTGCGGGAACGCTCTGTCGTCCAGCTCATTGCGGAAGGCCACAGCAACCGACAGGCAGCGACGCTGCTCAACGTGAGCGAGAAGACCATCGAAACCCATCGTGCCTCGGCCATGCGAAAACTCGACGCCCATTCGACCGCCGCACTTGTTCGCTATGCCGTGCGCAATCGCCTGGTAGAACCCTAGCGCCGGGCCCGAGTCTTAGCCCGGCACCGTGGCAGTCACGGTCGTGCCCTTGGCTCCGCTGGTTATTTCCAGCGTGCCGCCGAGCGCCTGCAGTCGTCCCCTCATGCTTGCCAGGCCGACACCTACCGCCGCCGCGTCGATCATGCCGCCGCCATTGTCGCTGACCGTGAGAAACAAGACGCTGTGGCTGCCTCCCCGTGGATTGACCAGCCGGATACGCGCCGTGGTGGCATCGGAATGGCGGTGAATGTTCGACAGAGCCTCCTGCACAACCCTGAAAACCGCCAGTTCCACGTGACGCGACGGCCTCACGATTGCCAGTTGCGGCGCCACCCGCAGCTCCACTTCGATGCCGCAGCGCTTTTCGAAACCGCTGACGAGAAGTTCCAGCGCGTTGGGAAGGCCTGACTCGTCCAGCATCGGCGGATGCAGCAGGTAGGACAGCGTTCTGAGTTCCTGCTCGCTGCGGGAAATCAGGGCGGCGCATCGTTCGAGCGCCGCCCGGGCCTCGGCGTTAAGCGCCGGGTTTCTGCGAAGCGCAATTTCGATCTCGACATTTGCCCCAAGCAGGTTCTGGGCGGTGGAATCATGCAGGTCGCGGGCGATCTTGCGACGCTCGCTATCCTGGGAAAGCAGCAGGCGGGACGTCGTCTCACGCAGCGCGACGTTCGATTCCGTGAGCGAAACCGCTCGTGAACGGGCGATGCTTGCCGAAACGAGAAATGCCGTCACCGCAAGGCCAAGGATCGATACATACAGCACGTTGGAACTGCGCCAAGGCTCAAGTACCTTGCTTTCGTCGACACCAATCGCCACCGCCAGCGGATAGCTGGCGAAATTCCGGAGGGCTACGGTACGCGCCACGCCGCTGCTATCCAGCAAACGATACGATCCCGGCGATGCCGGAAATGCGCCCGCGCGAAACAGCGCATGCGCTTGCGGGGGAGCATCTGGGTCCGCGACCGGCGCAGGCGCAGCAACGATGACGGTTCCATCGTTCCTGCTGAGAACAGCCACGTCGGATTTCGACATGGCGCTGTCGAGAAGCTCCGAAAAATAGGTCACCGGGATGGTCAGCAGCACCACGCCGTTGAAAGATCCGTCAGGTCCCCTCAGCTTCCGGCTCATCGTCATGGACCGAACCTTGCTGAGGTGGCTGATAACAGGTTCCCCCAGATAGGTGACGTCGTCGGCTGAATCTCGGTGGAAGCGGAAATAGTCGAGGTCACTCTCATCGACCGTTGAGGACGGAAACCGATTGCTGTGGCTGACCACATTGCCATCCGGCGAAAGCAGCTCGACGTCCACGATGTCGCGCATGTCCGCCTCGCGCTCGGACAACATCGTGGAAATATCAGGGGAATCCCTGATCTCTCCCCAGCTCATCCCCTCGACCCGCCTGACGATGTCGCCCAGCACAAGTTCGTTGGATTCGAAAACCTTCGACATGTGGGCTTCAAGGAGCGCGGTCCGCTGTGCGACCTCGACCGCAGCCGCGTCGAGCATACGGGTCCGGCTTTGCCATGCCGCAAGCAGGAACACCGCGACGACAAGAAGCGCGCCGGCCAGAAGCAACAGCCCATAGCGGGACAAATACAAGCGACGCAAGGATGGAATGCTATAGCTTGAGCGTGGTTTCCCACCAGCTAAAGCAGTGTCGGAAGTGCGCGTTAGACTGCTTTGAACAGCCGTCATGATGCCGCCTCATCCCCGGTCGCGATAATTAATATCGAAGCCACCACGAAGTACAACCCAATATTTTTGCTTCTCTATTCGCGTTGCGGCCGCGACCAAGCCCTGCACCGTCATCGAGGCTCGTCGCCTTCGCATAGGCGGCAGCCTTTATCAACGATTTCTCGCGTTGATAAATGCCGCCGGCAACCTTCCAATCAATGCTACAGGCTTGTGGTGATGCCGCCATCGACGACCAGCATGTGCCCGGTAACGAACGAGGAAGCCTTCGAGGAAAGAAACACGGCTGCGCCGATCAGTTCGTCGACATCGCCCCAGCGCCCCGCCGGCGTGCGGGTTTCCAGCCAGGCGGAGAATTTCGGATCGTCGACCAATGCCTGGTTGAGCGGCGTCCTGAAGTAGCCTGGCGCCAGCGCATTGACCTGAAGCCCATGCCTGGCCCAATCGGTCGACATGCCGCGCGTCAGGTTGCGCACCGCGCCCTTGGTCGCCGTGTACGGCGCGATACCCGGCCGCGCCAGTTCGCTCTGCACGGAGGCAATGTTGACGATCTTGCCCTCGCCACGGGCAATCATGAACCGCGCGACAGCCTGTCCGACATAAAAGATGCTGGAAATGTTGGTGCGCAGCATCTGGTCCCACTTGTCGATCGGAAAATCCTCCAGCGGGGTGCGGAACTGCATGCCGGCATTGTTGATCAGGATGTCGATGGCGCCCTCCCCGCCTTCGATCGCCGCAACACCGTCGGCGACAGCTTTCGCATCGGTGACGTCGAATGGCGCCGCCGAGACATCGAAGCCTTCAGTGCGAAGCTGCTGCGCCGCCGTCTCGACCTTCTCCGGGTTGCGGCCGTTGATCACGATCCTTGCCCCATGCCGGGCCAGGCCTCGCGCCAGCGCGTAGCCAATGCCCTGGTTGGAACCGGTGACCAGCGCGCGTCTGCCCTCAAGATCGAACAATGGAAAGGTCACGCGTGGCGTCTCCGTTCAGCAATGCATTTCGGTTTCGCGATTTCAGCGGAATTCTGGCTGAAAGCATCGCATCCAGGAATGGTTTTCACCAGAAACAATGCTTTCGTCAAAATCCCAGCGATTGACACTCGGCCAAGGCCGACCTGGCTCATGACAGGCCCAGCGTCGCGCCCGCTACGAGAAGGTAACGTGCCGTCTTGGCGATCGCCACGATTGCCACAAAACTCCACAGCGGCTCGCGAAGGACGCCTGAGACGAGCGTCAGCGGATCGCCGACTATCGGCACCCAGCTCAGCAGAAGCGACCATTTTCCGTATCGGCGATACCACATGGCTGCCCTGTCGAGTTGCGCAGCGCTGGCCGGAAACCACGACCGGTCGCGAAACCCTTCGATGCCCCGGCCAATCAGCCAGTTCACCACCGAGCCCAGCACATTGCCGAGGCTTGCCACCGCGATCAACGCTGCCGCCGGCAACGAACCCTCGACGAGCAGGGCCGCAAGCACCGCTTCGGACTGCGCCGGCAGGACGGTCGCTGCCGCGAAGGCAGCGGCGAACAACCCGGCGTAAATAGCAAGCTCACCCATGGCAGGCTGCGAGACGAGATCTTTCGGTGGCGGTTCCGATGTTCACCGGTATCCCCAGAGCGTGATTTTCCCGGAGATAGACGTTCCAGCCGCTGGAAACTCAAGGCCTTGCGCGGATTTTTTCGCTTGGACCAAGAACAGTTGGATAGTCTTCCCCCGCCTGCTACTCAGCCGCAACATTTCGTGTCATTGATCCAGACACGTTTGCGGTATTTCCGCTGTCATCCAAGAGGCTTGATTGACTACGACCCTGGAAGTGACCGGTGCGCCGCCGCAGGACGAGCTTGCCGTAATCGGCGAGAACCTGGCGGCGTTCAACGACAGCGATGTCGGGCCGGCCGGAAAGAAAACTCTCGCCGTGCTGGTGCGCGACGAGGCGGGCGCCATCCTGGCCGGCATTTCCGGGTACACCGCCTGGGGCTGGCTTTATGTGCAATGGCTATGGGTGGACGAAAGGCTTCGCGGCCAGCATATGGCCGGCAAAATGCTCGAGGCGGCGGAGGCGGAGGCCGTCGCTCGTGGTTGCCATGGCGCCTATATCGACACGTTCAACCCCGCAGCCCTCAAAGTCTACCAGCGGCAAGGGTATCGGCCGTTCGGAAAGCTCGACGACTTTCCCCCCGGCCGCAGCAGGACCTTTTTGCAGAAAGAGCTGCCGGCCTCAACTTGAGACCGGCAGTCATCGTTACCCGGCGATGCGTCCGCCGCCCATCGGCTCCGGCGCGCCGGTCGTGCTGGGGAAACTGATCGGCATCCCACGCAAGACGCGAACCGCCAGGAAGGCGAAGCACTCGGCTTCCACCGCATCGCCCCGCCAGCCGATCGTGTCGACGGATACCGCCTCGACACCGGCCCGGCTTGCCAGCATCGCCATCAGGGTCGGGTTATGGCGCCCGCCGCCGCTGACGAAGAGTTTTTTCGGCCTACGCGGCAACAGGTCGAGCGCCTTGCCAACGGCGCTTGCGGTGAATGCCGTCAGCAAGGCCGCGCCGTCCTCCGCGCCGAGCCCCTCGGCCATCGCTGCAGTGAAGTCGAAACGGTCGAGCGATTTCGGATAGGGCGCGCTGAGATAGGGGTGCTCTAGCAGCTTCAAGAGCCTGGCTTCATCGACGGCCCCAGCTGCCGCAAGCGCGCCGTCGCGGTCCATTTCGCCGAGCCCTCTCGCCTTGACGAAATCGTTGATCGGGGCATTCGCCGGGCCGGTGTCGAAGGCCACGATATCGCCTTTGCCATCCCACCAGGTGATGTTGGCCACGCCGCCGAGATTGAGGATTGCCGTTTCGCCGCTCGCCCCGTGCGCCCCCAGCAAGGCGGCGTGATAGGCGGCGGCCAGCGGCGCCCCCTGCCCGCCCGCGCGCATGTCGGCTGAGCGGAAGTCATAGACGACTTTGGTCCCCAGCAGCGAATGCATCAATTCGCCATCGCCGAGCTGGCGGGTCTCGCCCAGCCGGTTCCTTGCCGGCGCCCGGTGCAAAACCGTCTGGCCGTGGAAGCCGACGACGCCGATGTCCGACATTCTCAAATCGTTGCTTTCCACCAGTCCCCTGACGGCCGCCGACTGCGCCCGCGTCAACGCTTCTTCGGCCTCGCGGAATATGGCCGGCTCCGGCCCGGTGAAGTTCCAGGTTCTTGCCTCGCGTTGTGCTTCTTCGAGCAACGTGCGGATCGACTGCGCATATGGCGCCAGCGTATAGGCGCCGAAAGCTTCGACCTGCTCGCCATCAGTCCTGATCAGCGCGACGTCGATGTTTCCGTCAAGCACCGTACCGGTCATCAGGCCGACCGCCCAAATTGGCTTCATGTCAGTTCCAGGCTCCATTGATGATATCGCCGACCTCGCGCCGAAGTTCGGCGATGCCGCTGTTGAAATGCCGCGTCGGATGGATGTGATTGGTGAGCAAGGTCCACGCCTTGCCTTCGGCAAAGTCGATCCAGAGGCCGGTTCCGGTGAAGCCGGTATGGCCAATTGTCTTGGGGTTACACCGGTTGCCGCCCGACCAGCCTTCGTAGGCATGCTCCCAACCATGGGTGCGCTTCTGCGACAAGGGCTGGCGCATCAACGCGATGGCGTTCGCGGAAGCGCCGGCGCCGTCAAGCAGGCCTTGCGCGAAATCGAGAACCGAACCGGCAGTGCCGAATAGCCCGGCGTGACCGGCCCCTTGCAGAGCCGAGCAATTGTCGTCGTGGACTTCGCCCGACAGCACGCGGTGGCGCCAAGTACAGTCTTCCGTCGCCGCGGCGCTTTCGGGATCGGCGGCGAATGCAAAGCCCGGTCCGGCGTCCATGTCGCGGATGGATTTTCCACTGAGACGCTCCAGGGCAAAGCCGAGCAGGATGAAGTTGATGTCGGAATAGACGGGATCGCCTGCCCGCCACTCCCGCTGCAGGATGAATGCGCGCAGCAGGTCCGGATCGCGGCCATAGGTGTAGATCGGCTCGACCGCCGGAAACGGCGTCTGGTGGCCGAGGCATTGGCGGAAAGTGACTTTCCGTTCCCAGGCACTGGCTGAGTACTGGCGAAGGTCAGGAAGCGCGGTGATCAGCGGCGCGTCGAGGTCTATCACTCCCCGCTCCGCCAGGGACAGGATGCGCGGCGTCGTGAAGATGACTTTGGTCAGCGAGGCGAGATCGAACCACGTGTCGACCTCCATCGGGCGCATCTTCGGCACAATCTGTGCAGAACCGACCGCGCGAACAAGCCGCTCGCCGCCGCCGACCAGCCCCAACACGCCACCTGGAATTCGCTTATCCGCAACCGCCTTATGCAGGAGGCCGAAGGCGCGTTCGAACCGCGCTGCAAGCTCAGGATTGGAGAGGACAGGGTGTGACAAATCCGGCGGCCCTTTCCTCATGCTTCGGCGCGCACCTTGTGGTCCGGCCCATATTCCATCCATCGCGCCTTCGGCGGCTCAAACCCCAGCGGACGAACGAGCGATGGAACCTGGCGTGTGTCCAACTCGAAGGTCTCGTGTCGGCGATCGATTGTCGGCACGGCGGCGATAAGCTTTTTCGTGTAGGGATGCCTCGGTGCGGAGAGCACCGATCTGGCGTCGCCGATTTCCACGATCTGGCCGGCATAAATTACCGCGATGCGATGCGCGATGCGCTCTACCACCGCCATGTCGTGCGAAATGAAGAGGTAGGCGAGGCCGTATTCCTTCTGCAGATCGATCAGCAGCTCCAGCACCCGGGCCTGCACCGAGACATCGAGAGCCGAGACCGCTTCGTCGAGCACCACCACCGATGGGTTGAGCATAAGGGCACGGGCGATGCAGAGGCGTTGCCGCTGACCGCCGGAGAATTCGTGCGGATATCGCTCGAGGCTGTTCTCGGGAAGGCCGACGCGCTTCAGCAGCATTTTCATTCTGTCGCGCACGGCAGCGTCGATGCGAACGCCGGATGCAATGACAGGCTCCGCCAGGATGCTGTCGACTGAAAGGCGCGGATTGAGCGAGGCATAAGGGTTCTGGAAAACCATCTGTACGGGCAGATTGCTGTCGCCGGCGACGAGTTCTCTCCTGGCCATCGAAAATGCGCCCCGCGTCGCGGGAACCAGCCCGAGCACGGCGCGTGCCGTGGTCGATTTACCCGAGCCGCTTTCGCCGACGACGGCGAGCGTTTCCCCGGGGAGAAGATCGAAATCGACACCGTCGACGGCATGGACAGCACCCGTCGGCCGGCCGAACCAGCCGCCCTTCAAGGGGTAGCGCACCACGAGCCCGTCAACCTTGAGCGCCGGCTCGGCCGTCCTTTCGCGCTGACCGTCCGGCCGCGCGGCATTGCCACCCGAAAAATGCGGGACCGCGTGCAGGAGATGCTGGGTGTACGGGTGCTTTGGATGGTCGAGAATCTGGCCGAGTTCACCCTGTTCGACCGCCTGCCCGTCCTGCATCACCATCACGCGGTCGGCGATTCCGGCGACCAGCCCGATGTCGTGGGTGATGAAGATCATCGACATGCCGGTTTCGCGCTTGAGTTCGGCGAGCAACGCCATGATCTGCGCCTGCACCGTAACGTCCAGCGCCGTCGTCGGTTCGTCGGCGATCAACAGGCGCGGATTGCAGGCCAGCGCCATTGCGATCATCACCCGCTGGAGCATGCCCCCGGAAAGCTGGTTGGGTGTGTAGGTCAGGCGACGCTCGGCATCCGGGATGCGCACGCGATCGAGCGCGTCCTTGGCGGCCGCTCGCGCCTGATTGCCGGTAAGGCCGCGATGCAGGCGAAACGATTCCTCGATCTGCCGGCCGATCGTCAGCACCGGATTGAGCGAAGTCATCGGCTCCTGGAAGATCATGCCGATCTCGCCGCCGCGGATTCTTGTCAGCTCTTTCTCGCTCGCTTCGGTCAGCTCGGAAATCTTGCCGTCGGTGCGCAGCAGCCGGATCGAGCCATTGGTGATGCGGCCGCCGCCATAGTCGACCAGACGGTTGATGGAGAGCGCCGTCACCGACTTGCCGGAGCCGCTCTCGCCGACGATGGCGAGCGTTTCGCCGGCGGCGAGATCGAAGCTGACCCCGCGCACGACTTCCCTAGCCTTCGCGCCACGGCCGAAGCCGACATGCAGATCGGAAACGGAGAGGATCGGCGACATCTCTATGCCCTCCGCGTCTTGGGATCGAGAATGTCGCGGAGCGCATCGCCGAGCAGGTTGAAACCGAGGATGCTGAGCATGATCGTGATGCCGGGAAAGATCATCAGCCAGGGGGCCGATTCCATCAGGTTGCGGCTGTCGCTCAGCATCAGCCCAAGCGATGCGGCCGGCGGCTGGGTGCCGAGGCCGAGGAAGCTCAGGCCAGCCTCCGTCAGCAGCGCCCAGGCCAGCGCCAGCGTCACCTGCACCGTCAGCGGCGCGACAAGATTGAGCAGAAGATGGCGGGTAAGGATGTAGAACCGGCTGGAGCCGAAAGTGCGCGCCGCGTCAACGAATTCGCGCGACTTCAGCGACAGCGCCGGACCGCGCACCACGCGCGTAAATATGGGCGTGTAGACGATGCCGATGGCGGCGACGCTGGTCCAGGTTCCCGGCCCGACGACGGTGACGATAAGCAAGGCGAGAAGGATTGCTGGAAATGCCAGAAGCACGTCCATCAGGCGCATCAGGATCGCATCCCAGCGCTTGCCGAACCATGCCGTCGTCAGGCCGAGCACCGTGCCCGCAGCCGTCGCGATCGCGACGGAGAAGAAGGCGACCGTGAAGGACTGGCCGATGCCTTTCATCAGGCGGCTTGCAACGTCGCGGCCGAACAGGTCCGTGCCCATCCAATAGGCGACGGTCGGGGCATGCAGGCGATCGATGCGGAACTGCATCAGCGGATCATAAGGCGTCAATCCCAGCGCGCCGAGGATGGCGATCAGCAGATAGGCAGCAACGATAGCGCCGCCGATCCTGCCGCTGGGATGCGCAAAGATTGAACGCAGGAAACCCATCATTGGTTTTCCAGCCGGATACGCGGATCGAGCGCCACATAGGCGAGGTCGACCAGAAGATTGACGATCATGAAGTTGAGGGCGATGAACAGCACCGCGCCCTGCACCAGCGCATAGTCGCGCTGCAGGATCGCTTCCAGAACCATGCGGCCGAGGCCGGGAAGCGCGTAGATCTGCTCGACGATAACGGCGCCACCGAGCAGGTAGCCGAACTCGATGCCGCTCAGCGTCACGACCGGGATCAGCGCATTGGGAAGCGCATGACGCCAGACCACGCTTCTGGCCGACGCGCCTTTGCTGCGCGCGGTGCGCACATAGTCGTCGCTCAACACGTCGAGCATCGCCGAGCGCGATACGCGGGTTACCGAAGCGGCGAAGGCGAAGCCGAGCGTCAGCGCAGGCAAGATGAGCTGGCCAAGGTTCCGGATCGGATCTTCCCAGAGTGGCGTAAACGCGCCCATGGTCGGCAACACACCGAAACCGGCGGAGAGCACGTAGATAATGAGCAATCCGAACACGAAGCTCGGCGTCGACTGGCCGATCATCGCGGCGACACGCACCGCCAGATCGGAAGGCCTTTCGTTGCGGGTGGCTGCGAAAACGCCAGCCGGCACGCCAACCGACAACGCGATCAGCATCGACAGCAGAGCCAGTTCCAACGTCAGCGGAAATCGCTGCAGGATCACCTCCAGCACCGGCTTGCCGTAGGTCGCCGATATCCCGAGGTCGCCATGAAAGAGGTTCAGCAGCCAGCGCCAGTATTGCACGGGCCAAGGCTGGTCGATACCGAAATAGACGGCCAGCGCATCGCGTTGCTGCGGCGTCAGCAACCCGGCCTCGGTGCCCAGCATCGCGGTGATGGAATCGCCAGGCACCAGCCGGATCGCGAAGAAAACGATGACGGAAACACCGAGCAGGACGAGTGGAAAGGCCGCGAGCCGCCGTGTCAGATAGTTCACGAGCGCCCTGCCCCGCCAGCGTTGGCCTGGCCCTGGATGTTTCCGTCAAAGTTCATGGCGGTTCAGTTCTGTCCCGTATCGGCTAGCGCTGGACGGTGACCTTGGCGAGGCTGAACATCGAGCCTGTTGGCATCGGGACAAAGCCCTGCACGCTCTTCTGCTGCGCCGTGTAGCCATAGGATGTGTAGAGCCAGACCCAGGGCGACTGTTCGGCGAGCCGCGTCTCGAAAGCGTTGAAGATCGCCTTGCGCTTCTCCGCATCGGTTTCGGCGCGGCCCTGCTGCATCAGGCTGTCGATTTCATCGTCGGCGAAGTTGGAAACCTTTTGCAGATTGCCAGTCTTGGTCCAGTAGCGGTTATACATCGTATACGGGTCGGGCCGGCCGCCGTTGAGCGCCACGGCCATGTCGAAGTCGCCCTTCAGCCAGGTGTCGACATATACGTTGAGCTCCATCATCTTGATGTCGAGCTTGATACCGATCTCGGCGAGTTGGGCTTGAAGGACCTGTGCTTCGGCGGCAGCTGTCGGCGGTTCGCCGGTGGCGGCGATGACCGTCGCGGTGAAGCCGTCAGCAACGCCTGCGTCGGCCATCAGCTTCTTGGCCTTCTCGACGTCGCGCTTGTAGCAGAACAAGCCGTTCGGATCGCTGGCGAAGAAAGGCATGGTCAGCGGTCCGGTGACCTTGCCTTCACCCAGCGCCGCGGTATCGAGAACCGCCTGCCGGTCGACGGCGCAGGAAATTGCCTGACGCACGGCAAGCTCCGTCATCGGCTTGCGCGACGGGTTGAGCTGCAGCACGTGATAGGCTAGCGCCGGCGCGCGGTTGAGCTGGAGAGTGGCTTCGCGCGGCACCAGCGTGGCGATCAGCGGATCGTTCAAGAGAGCGAAATCCACCTGACCGGCGCGCATTGCCGCAAGGATAGCCGACTCGTCGGGAAGTACGCTGATCTCGATGCCGTCGACACCAGTCGGTCCGCCGGCCCAATCCTTGTTGGCGCTCAGCACTTCCTTGGAGTTCGGGTCCCACTTGTCGAGCTTGAACGGGCCGGAGCCGATGGCGGTGGTGCCGATCGTACCGGCGGCGATCTCGCTGGCCGGCAGGATCGACGAATTGGTGTCCGTCATGGCGGTGAGGATCGGCACATCGGGCTGCGACAGCTTGAAGATGACGGTGCCGGCGTCGGGCGCCTCGATGCTGGCGACGGAGGAGTAGTTGGCACGGTTCACCGCACCGGTCTTTTCGTCCAGAATGCGCTCGAACGAGGCTTTGACGTCGGCGGACGTCACCGCCGCGCCATTCTGGAATTTTGCTTTCGGGTCGAGCTTGAAGGTCAGTTCCTTGCCGTCCGGCGAGAACGCCCAGGAAGTGGCGATGCCTGGGATGATCTGCAGATTGGCGTTGAGCCGCACCAGCGGCTCATAGATCAATTCGAGCAGGCGGATCGACGAAAAGGCAGCCTGCTTGTGCGGGTCGAGGCCGGTCGCATCCTGCGCCCAGGCCATGCGCAAGGTCTCCGCATTGGCGGGTGCGGCGAGTGCCGAAACTCCAAGCATCGCCGCCATGGCGATTGCCGAAAAATGCGTCTTTGTACGTTCTTTTATCATTGAATCCTCCCGTGGTTCAGTTCGTCACAGTTTAAACAGGCAGTGCTCACCGCGTGGCGGAGCCGCCTTCCTCGATTGCTCGTCTCAGAAATCCGCCGGCGCCCTCAAGGGCGCTCCGCGCTTCGGCCAGACTCATTCCCGTCAGTGTTATCAGGATTGCCAGCTTCACGTCATTGCCTGTCTTGTCGAGCGCGGCGCGCGCCTCTTCGAGCGTGCAGCCGGTCGCCTGTGTGACAATACGGGCAGCTCGCGCGACCAGCTTCCTGTTGCTGGCATGCAGGTCGACCATGAGATTCTGGTAAGTTTTGCCGATGCGGATCATGCTCGCCGTCGTCAGCATGTTCAGCACCAGTTTTTCCGCCGTTCCCGACTTCATGCGCGTCGAGCCGGTCAACACCTCGGGCCCGACCACCGGCGAGATGGCGATGTCGGCGGCCGCCGCGATGGTGGAACCCGGATTGCAGGAGAGCGCGACAGTCGTTGCGCCGATCTTCCTGGCATAATCCAGCCCACCGATCACGTAAGGGGTACGGCCGCTGGCCGCGATGCCGACCACGACGTCGGCGGCGGTGAGGTTGATTTCCTCCAGCGCTTCGCGGCCCTTCTGCTGGCTGTCCTCAGCACCTTCCGTGGCGCTCACGAGGGCCTTCGGTCCGCCGGCGATGAGGCCGACGACCATGCCGGCCGGCACACGAAAGGTTGGCGGACATTCGGAGGCATCAAGGACGCCAAGCCGCCCGCTGGTTCCGGCGCCCATATAGATCAGCCGCGCACCATTCTGAAAAGCGATCACGATGCGATCGACCGCAGCCGCTATCTCGGGAATGACCTTTTCGACGGCAGCGGCGACGGTTTTGTCTTCGTCGTTGATCTTGCGCAGGATGTCTGCCGTCGGCAGCAGGTCGATGTCCATGGTGCGTGGATTCCGGTCCTCGGAAACCAATTGCTCCAGCTCGGCGATCAAAGCGCGTTCCAACACCTGGCCACTCACCCATCAATTGTTACGGCCAAGTCCGATCCGGCCGCAATCTCGCGGCTTACGGCACAGGACCGCGATGGCTTGCGGTCGCTGATGCCTTCTCGGCCGACTTGGTCTGAGCCCCGTATCAAACCGGCTTGCGACCGGCCGCTTCAAGGTCTCGTTAACGATTTAGAATGGAATATTCATTCGGTCAATAAGAATTGGAATATTTCATTCCAATTCTGCGGAGCCTCTTTGATGACCTTTTGCCAGGATGATGGCGCCGGAAACAGCGTCGCCATCAGCAGGCTTCAGCCGGCGGCGCACGTCGGGCGAAAGCCAGGGTTCGAGCGGAGAAGAAAGGCCGCCGAGCAGGGTCACGCGGGGCGCGCCCTGATCGAACAGCGCACGCACCAGCGCATCGATCTGCTCGGCTGCCGATTGCACGATCCGCCGCCCGGCGGCATCGCCCTGGTCGGCATGCCGCATCACCATTGGGGCCAGGGCGGCGTAGTCCGTCGCGGTTGAACGATCCATCCAGGCCACCGCCTCCATGGGATCGTCCTGGAAGCGGTGCATCACTTCGGCAAGCAGCGCTGAACGGTCGTGACGGCCGTCATGGGCACGCAAGGCGAGCTGCACGGCCTTCAGGCCGAGATCGGCGCCGCTGCCCTCGTCGGAAATCGGAAAGCCGTAGCCGCCGACACGCAGATCCTTGCCTTCGACGAAGCCGATGCCGATCGAGCCAGTGCCGGCGATGACGATGGCTCCATCCTGTCCGGAATGCGCGCCGAGGCAGGCGCCAACGGCATCGCTGACAAAGGTGACCCGCGCGAAGGGATGCGGGATCGCCTGCAATGCCTCCATGGCCCCCTTGCGGCCAATGCCGGCGAGTCCGATGCCGACATGGGTGCGCGCCAGTTCGCTGGCGCCTAAACCCGCTTCGCCGACCGCGGCTCCGAACGCCCGCGAGATGGAAGCCCAGGCCTCGTCGATGCCGAGCCGCGTGGTTGCCGGCCCGGACAAACCCTGCCCGAGCAGCGTGCCCTCCCCATCCTCGATGCGGGCGCGGCAACCGGTGCCGCCGCCATCGACCCCGAGATAGAAATGCGACCCGGAATCGGCGCTCATCCGGCTACCCGCTCGATCGTCGCGCCGCACAGGCGCAGCTTGCGGTCAAGTTCCTCGTAGCCGCGGTCCAGGTGATAGACCCGGTTGATGACTGTCTCGCCATTCGCGACAAGTGCCGCGAGCACCAGCGAGACCGAGGCGCGAAGGTCCGTCGCCATGACCTGCGCCCCATGCAGCGGAGCGCCGCCGCGCACAAGTGCGGTGGTTCCCTGCAAGGTGATGTTGGCGCCAAGCCGCATCAGTTCGGGCACATGCATGAAGCGGTTTTCGAAGACCGTCTCGCGCAACAGGGCGGCACCTTCAGCGCAGCACATCAGCGCCATGAATTGCGCCTGCAAGTCCGTCGGAAAACCCGGATAGGGTTCGGTGGTTATGTCGACGCTCTTCAACGGGCCATCACGCGAAACGATCAGCCCCCGGTCACCCGGCCACACCGTGACCCCGGTCGCCTCGAGCGTTTGCACGACGGAAGCAAGATGCTCGAGCCGCGCATGGGTAAGTTCAAGCTGCCCACCGGTGATGGCTGCGGCAATCGCATAGGTGCCGGCCTCGATGCGGTCGGGGATCGTGTGATGTGTCGCCGCCCGCCATGTTGTCGAACCTTCGACCAGGATGCGATGGGTACCGGCGCCCTCGATGCGCGCGCCCATGGCAATCAGGCAGGCTGCGAGATCGGCCACCTCAGGCTCACGCGCTGCGTTGACGATTTCGGTCTCGCCTTTGGCCGTCGTCGCAGCCATCATCGCCGTCTCGGTCGCGCCGACGGACGGAGAACTCAGCACCACGCGGCCGCCTGTCAGTCCGTTCGGCGCGGCGGCGACGATCAGCCCGTTCTGGATGCCGATGTCGGCGCCCAGCGCGGCCAGCGTCTTCACATGTATATCGACCGGGCGGGCGCCGATCGCGCAGCCGCCAGGCAGCGATACCCGCGCATGGCCGAACCGCGCCAGCAGCGGCCCAAGCACCAGCACCGTCGCCCGCATCTTGCGCACCGTATCGTAGCTGGTCTCCTTGGAGACTGCGGAACTTGTGTCGATGACGGCTGAATGGGCGGCGCGGCTGACGCTGGCGCCATGCAACGCTACGACGCCCAACATGTTGTCGACGTCGGTGACCGATGGAAGGTTAGTCAGTTCGAGTGGATGAGGACTGAGCAGGGAGGCGGCGATCTGCGGCAGGGCGGCGTTCTTGGCGCCGGAGATGGTGACCGCCCCTTGCAGCCTTTGCCCGCCGACGATCCGCAACTTGTCCATGAGGCCTTACCAATCATTCGGCGGGCCGGCAGCCCTTGCCGGGTCGACTCGACCCCACCACCCCTCGCCCGGGAGAGTTGATCCAGTATTCTCCACTGTCAATCTCGGTTGGAATATTTTATTCCTATTTCGGTGATTGCCGGCGGCACTGTCGCCAATGGGAAAAGATGAGATGTCGATCCTCAGGAAGATCCAGGCCACGCTGGACACCATGGCTCCGGCCGATCGGCAGATCGGCCAGTTCATCGTCGACAATCCGGACCAGATGTTGCGCCTTTCCTCGGCCGCGCTGGCGGAAGAGACCGGGCGCAGCCAGTCGAGCGTGGTGAAGTTTTCGCAGAAGCTCGGTTACGCCGGCTACCAGGACCTGAAACTCGCCGTCAGCGAGGCAAAGGCGCAGGAATGGAGCGTGCCGGCGGGCATGGTCCACGGGACGATCGAACGGGGCGACGGCTACATCGCCGTCCTGCAAAAGCTGGTGGCCAGTAAGCTCGCCTCGATGCAGCAGACGATTTCTGCCAACAGCGAACAGAACATCGGCAAGGTTCTGAAACTGCTCGACGAGGCCGACCGCATACACCTCGCCGGCGTCGGCGCCTCGTCGCTTGTCGCGCGCGACTTTTCCTACAAGCTGATGAAACTTGGCCGCAACGTCATGCACGACAGCGACAGCCATGTGCAGATGGCGAGCGCGTCGACACTTACCGCCAAGGACGTCATGTTCGCGCTTTCGCACTCGGGCGCCAGCATCGAGACATTGCGGATTGCGGAATTGGCGCGGCAGCGGGAAGCCGCGGTCGTGGTTGTCACCTCGATGAGCGACAATCCGTTGAGCCGGGTCGCCAATGTCATCCTCTACACCATTGCTGATGAGGATCGCGTGCGGTCCTCCTCGATCACAGCGCGCGACGCGCAACTGACGCTGACCGACCTTTTGTTCATACTGCTCGTCCAGAGGCAGCCTGACGCCAACGACTACATCCACAACAGCGAGGATGCGGTGTCCGTGCTGAAGGCGCGGCAACTCTCATAGGACAATCCGCATCGACAACTCTCAGGGTTTCAAACTGTTTTGCGCCGCACTCACATGATCAGGATCAAGCCGGTGATGACGAGGGCGGCGGTCCAGATGAGATCGAGGTTGATCCATCCGCGGCGCAGGAATGAAAGGCCCAGCCACTCATAGACGCTGATCGCGATCGCCAGGATAACGGCGAGCATTGCCGCCATGTGGGTGCCGACCGCCGCGAGCGCGATCGGCAGCGATCCCGCTGCCGTCAGTTCCTGTGCGGGACTTCCCGACAGACAAAGCGGTATGAGCACAGGCACCAGCATGAGGCCGGCGCCGTGAGCGCTCGCCATCAGGAAGGACCAGACCCCAAGTCCTGCCATGCCGGTTTGCATGCCGATCCGGACGCGATGACGGTGACCGTAGGCCATGTGGTAGATGGCCCAGCCGATAAGCAGCACGCCGGCCGCGATCTCCAGCGGGCGCTGGTCCACGAAGAAGCCAAGCGCCACCACCACCACGGCAACCACCGCGATCGAAACCGTGTGCCCTATCGCGATTGGAGCCAGCGACATCAGCACGATCTTGCGGCTTTTCCTGTGCAGCCCCAGTGCGACAGCAAACAGCCATCCCATGGCGGGGTTGAGGCCGTGAAAGGCGCCGAGGCCGGCAAGCACCAGCCAGGGCGAGACGGAGTTCATTCACGCAACCGTTCGTGTCGGCATCAGGGGTAGCAATAGGAATCGGACGAGCAATCGCCACCCTCCAGACGCACCTGATGCGGCCGATGCCCTTTCGGCCAGTCGACGAAAAAGTTCTCATCGAACGTGATACCGCCATTCTCCCCGACATGCAGCTTCACCATCCAGCCGTCGATGCCTTCGGGGTAGAACTGCGGATCAATGGGTCCGTAGAGCGAATTGGTGAAATAGACCCGCTTTCCATCACGGCTGATCTCGACCATCTGCGGGCCGCCATTGAGCGCACCGTTCGTTGCCTTGGCATGGGTCGCGCGGGAGACGATGCCGCCGATGCGAACCCTGCCGGTCTCCTTTGGACTGAACGGGTCCGACACATCGTACTGGATCATGTCTCCCGTGCCCCAGCAGGAAACGTAGAGGAACCGATCGTCCATCGACAGGTCGATGTCAGTGACCAGCGGGGCGACGGCCTTAAAGCCTTTCAGCACTGGCGGCAGCAAATCCGGGTCGGCCGGCTCGGCCGGAATTTCGATCACCTTTTTCACCGCCCATTTGTCGCCTTCGCGGTACCAGGTCCAGATCGAGGCCGACAGGTCCTTCAGGCTGATGACGCAGCCGACGAAGCCGTATGCCTTGGTCGGATCGTGCGCCGGGCGCAGTTCGAACACCAGCTGGTGTTCCTCGCCGAAGTCGATCTCCTGCAGATGCTTGCGTTTGTGCAGGTCCCAGAAATGCAGCCTGCGTCCATATTTGCTGCCGAGCAGGATCTCCGGCACCAGCCCGTTCTCGAACGTGTCAGGGGTTCCCCATTCGCTCGTAACCATTGTGTCGTGGCCGAGATGCCACCAGAAATCATAGGCGAGCTTTTGCGGTCCGCGGTCCATCTCCCACTGGCCAAGCACATCGAAGCTGACGGGATCGAGCAGGAATATGCCGCCCGGCGCCTTGCCTTCCGCGTTGCCCAGCGCGTTGACGTATATTCCCTCGGGTCCGCAATGCGTGGTGTGCAAGCGCGAATAACCGGCCTTCTCCGCGATCTCTTCAGGCTCAATCACCCTGACGATCTTCGGGTTCTTGGGGTCGGGCTTGGTGTCGATGATGTGCAGCCGCGACGAACGCAGGCCGGGCACGACGAGATAGCGGCGCTCCATGTGGGGATGCGGCGCATTGGGGCAAAGGCAGGACGAGCAGGCATTCCAGCCGAAATGATGCAGCTCGTCGCCTGCGTTCGGCATATCAACCTGGCCGACGATCCGGGAATAGGAAGGGGATTTGGGATCGACATCGACCACGGCGATCGCGTCAGGTTTCTTGCGGTCGGGATCGAAGGACGCCACGTAGGCGAGCGTCTCTTTCGCTGCCTTGGCGGCCATTCTGGGCGAAGGATAGAATGAAGGATCGGGCTGCCACAGTGCCATAATGGATTTTCCCTTCAGTGATCAAAACAAGTATTGTTGATAACCCCCTAGAATTGCCTGAAAAACGATATTCTCACCGGGATGCCGATATGTCCAATCAAGTCAGTCGACGGCGCACAACCCGCTCGCTCTACTTAGATGGAACAGAGACCGGCCGCCCCTTTTTCTCCAACAGCCAACCGCAATCACCAGTTTCAGCGGGCGGCGAAGCGCACGGATGCGTCTATCGCATATCGCGCCGGCTCGCGTTTCGCCGTCCAAACACGCCCGAATCTATTGTGGAGACACGCCGATCGCCATATCTCGGCTACACTCCCCTCCCTATGGTCCACTTTTTTGCTTCGGGATGACAATGAAGACAGAGATGAAGATCGTAACCGCAATCGCTTCCGAGATCGGCGCCAGCCCGTCTCAGGTTTCGGCGGCGATCGGGCTGCTCGACGAAGGTGCGACCGTGCCGTTCGTGGCGCGCTACCGCAAGGAGGTTACCGGCGGTCTCGACGATACGCAGTTGCGCAATCTGGCCGAGCGGCTCGGTTATCTGCGCGAACTTGAGGCACGGCGTCAGGCGATCTGCGAAGAGATCATTAGCCAAGGCAAGATGACCGACGATCTGGCCGGAAAAATCGCCGGCGCCGCAACCAAGGCCGAACTCGAAGATCTCTACCTGCCATATCGGCCGAAGCGCCGCACCAAGGCCGAGATCGCCCGCGAGAGAGGTCTTGGACCTCTGGCGGAAGCCATTCTTGCCGACCGCTCGCTCGACCCGCATGGCGTTGCGCAAGCCTATGTGACGGGCGAGGTCGCTGATGCGAAAGCAGCGCTTGAAGGCGCGCGCGACATCATCGCCGAACAGATGGCGGAGAACGCCGAACTGCTGGGCAACCTGCGCACCTATATGAAGGAAAACGCCATCGTTACGTCAAAAGTGCTCGACGGCAAGGCGGAAGCCGGCGCGAAGTTCTCCGACTATTTCGCATATTCCGAAAAGTGGTCGACGGTTCCGAGCCACAGGGCGCTCGCCATCCTGAGAGGGCGCAACGAAGACATCCTGAGCGTCGCCATCGAGATCGACGCTGATGTCGCGTCGCCGAACAAGCCGGTGGAACGCAAGATTGCGGCCGCCTATCAGATCGGCTCCGGTCTGGCCGATGGCTGGCTGCGCGATGTCGCGGGCTGGACATGGCGGGTGAAACTGTCGCTGCAACTGTCGCTGGATCTGATGCGCGAACTGCGCGAACGGGCCGAGGAAGAGGCCATCCGCGTGTTCTCGCGCAATCTGAAGGATCTGCTTTTGGCCGCACCCGCCGGCACCCGCCCGACGCTCGGCCTCGATCCCGGCATCCGCACGGGGGTCAAGGTCGCGGCCATCGACCAGACCGGAAAGCTGCTTGAAACGGCCACGATCTATCCTTTCCAGCCGAAAAACGACATCCGTGGCGCGCAGGCCGAACTCGCGAGGCTCATCGCCTCCCACAAGATCGAGCTGATCGCTATTGGGAACGGCACGGCGAGCCGGGAAACCGAGAAGCTCGTCGCCGATCTTTTGGCCGACATGCCATCGCCAAGGCCGACCAAGGTCACGGTTTCAGAAGCCGGCGCTTCGGTCTATTCAGCCTCCGAAACAGCAGCGGCCGAATTTCCCAATCTCGACGTTTCGCTGCGCGGCGCCGTTTCTATCGCGCGCCGCCTGCAGGATCCGCTTGCCGAACTGGTCAAGGTCGAGCCGAAATCGATCGGCGTCGGCCAATACCAGCACGACGTGGACCAGTATCGCCTGGCGAAAGCGCTGGACGCCGTGGTCGAGGATGCCGTCAACGCGGTTGGCGTCGACCTGAACACGGCTTCCGTTCCCCTGCTCGTGCGGGTTTCGGGCCTTGGCCAGTCGACCGCAGAAGCCATCGTTTTGCGCCGCGACGCCGAGGGACCCTATGCCAGCCGCAGGGATCTGCTTTCGGTACCCCGGCTCGGCGCCCGCACGTTCGAGCAATGTGCCGGCTTCCTGCGCATCAGGGACGGCGCGGAGCCGCTCGATGCCTCGTCGATCCACCCGGAAGCCTATCCGGTCGCAAAGAAGATCGTCGCCGCATGCGGCCGCGACATCCGCGCCATCATGGGCGACGGCGCCATCCTGAAAACGCTTGACCCGAAGCGCTTCGTCGACGAGCGTTTCGGCCTGCCGACGGTGAAGGATATCCTGCTCGAATTCGAAAAGCCGGGACGGGATCCACGCCCGCACTTCAAGACGGCGACATTCGCCGACGGCGTCGACGACATCAAGGACCTGAAACCCGGCATGCTGCTTGAAGGCACGGTCACCAATGTGGCGGCGTTCGGCGCTTTCGTGGATATCGGCGTGCACCAGGACGGTCTGGTTCACGTCTCCCAGCTCGCGGATCGTTTCGTCAAGGACGCCCACGATGTGGTCAAGGCGGGAGATGTCGTGAAGGTGCGGGTGCTGGAGGTCGACGTGCCGCGCAAGCGCATCAGCCTTTCCATGCGCAGAGACGGGCAGGTTCCCGATCGGCCGAAGTCCATGGCCAAGCCGGCGGCGACCGGCGCCCACGCGCCCAAAAACAACGGCAAGCCTCCTCGCGGGGACCAGGCCGGGCAAGGATCCTTCGGCGCAGCGCTTTCCGAAGCGATGCGGCGGAGGTGACAGACGCGCTAGCGACCCTCCGCGTCTCCGCGAACGATGCAGCGGAATCCTAGATGCGAAATTGAGGTGTCTACCGGCTGCGCCATGCGTGCAGCCGGGCGATAGCGACGGCAGTAATTCGGCGCGCACAGATGCGAGCCGCCCTTGGTCACCTTGCGCGGGATTCTCACATCGGGTTGGCGCGGGTCATAGCTGCCATCGCGATCGCCGCCGCGCGGATTAGTGGCGGTACAGCAAGGGCTGTTGATCACGCCGTGCTCTTGGTACCAATCGGTCGTCCATTGCCAGACGTTGCCGGCCATGTCGTGGAGACCGTAGCCGTTGGCCGGAAACGAGCCGACCGGAGCCGTATATTCGAAACCATCGCCGAGCGTATTCTGGTGAGGAAAATCGCCTTGCCAGATGTTCGCCATGTGGTTGCCGCCCGGCGTAATTTCGTCTCCCCATACATATTCCGCCCCTTCGAGGCCTCCGCGCGCGGCGAACTCCCACTCGGCTTCCGTCGGCAACGCCTTGCCGATCCATTTCGCATAGGCCTCCACGTCCTCGTAGGCGACATGCACGACGGGATGGCTGCCGAGCCTCCTGATGGTGCTTGCCGGCCCGCGCGGATGGCGCCAGTCCGCACCGGGCACGTAGACCCACCAATTGTAGTGATTGCTGAGGTCAACGGGACCAGACGGCTTCTTGAACATGCACGAGGAAGGCGCCAGGAGTTCGGGCAGAGCACCGGGGTAATCGGCCGGATTGGCGGGACGCTCGGCAAGCGTGATGTAACCGGTTGCGGCCACGAAACGCTCGAAATGGTCATTGGTGACGGTGAACTTGTCCATCCAGAAGCCGTCGACCTTGACCCGATGGGCCGGCGCCTCTTCGGGATAGTGGCTGTCCGACCCCATCAGGAAGGTGCCGCCGGGTATCCAGACCATGCCTTCGCGGGCGATTTGCCCTGTCGCAGTTTCGCTCATCGGCAGAACCTCTTCATGGCGTCCATTGGAAGCCCTCCGACGATCAGGTCAAGCCCGAAAGCCGCCTCCCCGTCCGCGAGGTGATCGAAAGTGTTCTCCAGCCGTCGACGACGCACTTCAAGCTGATCGTTACCGAAAAGTACATAAATTGTCGACAATCGGGTTGACAACCCTGAACGCTTTCCGGTACCAGAACAACAGCCCGCTATGAATCATTGGGAGAGATGCCGGCGCGTCCTCGCGAATCCCGATGACAGTCGTGCCGGGCCGTGCCGATTGGACAAAGCGTCCGGTCGCAACCGGCGGCAAGAAACGAAGCATGCAAACTGGCTGGAACGAGATCTCCCAGTAAAGGAGACAAAGCCGTCACATGGGAGGAACGAGATATGCGCAACAAAACAATGCTCTGAAGAGCTCTTCGCGCTCTGCTGGATGGCAGCGGCGGCGCCGCCTGTTTGACGATCTGCCGCCATAGCGGACACACCGAGCCGGTAAGGCTCTGTCCAAATTGACGAGGCTTCACATGCTGGTCTTCATCATAAGCCGCATCGGCAACGCGATCATGGTCATGCTTGCCGTGGCCATGATCGCGTTTCTCATCTTTCGCCTTGCGGGCGATCCGGTCGAGTTGATGGCCAGCGAGCAGATGACCCAGGAGGATCGCGACAATCTGCGCGAACGGCTGGGCCTTAACGACAGCACCGCAACGCAGTTCGTCCGGTTTGTCGCAGATGCCGCGCGAGGCGATTTTGGAATTTCCTATCGCAACGGCCAGGACGTGCTGAAGCTCATTGGGGAACGTTTCCCGGCGACGCTTGAGCTGGTGCTTGTCGCAACGCTGATCTCGCTTGTCGCAGGCATACCTCTTGGCGTTCTGACCGCGATAAAACGCGGAAAATGGTACACGGAGGCGCTGCAATTCATCTCAATTGTCGGCGTATCGCTGCCAAGTTTCGTCGTCGGCATCCTGCTTATCCTCGTGTTTTCAGTGATCCTGGGATGGTTCCCATCCTTCGGCCGCGGCGAAGTGGTGCAGATCGGCTGGTGGTCGACCGGACTGCTTACGCCATCAGGCCGCGCCGCGCTCATCCTGCCCGCAGTGGCGCTTTCGCTCTACCAGATAACGCTCATCCTGCGGCTCGTGCGTGCCGAGATGCTCGAAGTGCTGCGGTCGGATTTCGTGAAATTCGCAAGGGCGAGAGGCATCCCCCGGTGGCGGATTTACTTCCGTCATGCGCTCAGGAACTGCCTGATGCCGGTGGTGACGATGACGGCCATGAACGTCGGCTCGCTGATCGCCTTTGCCCTGATTACCGAGACCGTTTTCCAGTGGCCGGGAATGGGCATGCTCTTCATCCAGGCGGTCACTTTCCTCGATATACCGGTGATGGCCGCCTATCTCTGCATCATCTCCTTCATCTTCGTCGCGCTCAACACGCTGGTCGACATCACCTATGCGGTGATCGATCCGCGGTTGCGCGACGCACGCTGACCGCCGGAGGGCAAGTCGATGACGACCGACACTTCAAAACCCGGCGCAGCACCGCGTCCCGGCATGATGCAGCGCTGGCGCGACAGCGATATCTGGTGGTCGTTCACGCACAGCAAGTCCGCGATGTTCGCGGCAGCACTCCTTGCCGTGCTGATCCTGACGGCCGTTTTCGCGCCTCTGTTCGCGCCCCAGAACCCTTACGATTCCGCGCAGCTCGACATGTGGAAGGCGGAGCTGCCCCCGCTGTGGCAGGAAGGTGGCGAATGGCCCTATCTGCTCGGCACCGACACACAGGGCCGCGACATGCTTTCGGCGATCCTCTACGGCACCCGAATCTCGATCGTGATCGGCCTAACCTCGGTTGCCCTGTCGCTGCTGATCGGAATGACGGCTGGCCTGGTGGCCGGCTTCTTCGGCGGCTTTGTCGACAACATCCTGATGCGTATCGGCGATATCACACTGTCGATTCCGACCATCCTGATCGCGATCCTCGTCTCGACCGTGGTGCGCCAGATGCTTCCGGCCGACTTGCGCGAGATCGGCGCTGCGGCCGTCCTGGTGTTTGCGATCGCCTTGTCCTCCTGGGTTCAATATGCACGCACCGTGCGCGCGCAGGCCATTGTCGAGCGCAACAAGGAGTATGTTCAGGCTGCCAGACTGCTGAAGGTGCCTGCCCGCCGCATCCTGGCGCACCACATCCTGCCCAACACGCTGACGCCGGTGCTGGTCGCCGCCACGCTGAATTTCGGCATGGCGATCCTGACGGAGGCGACGCTGTCATTTCTCGGTATCGGCATGCCGCCCGGACAGCCTTCATTGGGGACGCTGATCCGCATCGGCAACCAGTTCCTGTTCTCGGGCTCGTGGTGGATCGTCCTCTTTCCCGTCGTCCAGCTCTGCCTGCTTGTTGTCGTCGTCAATGTGCTGGGTGACTGGCTGCGCGACGTGCTCAATCCGAAGCTGAGGTAAATGCGAATGACCAATCTGTTGCTCCGCAACGTCCGGCCCTACGGGGGCGCCAACAGCGACCTGCTGATCCGCGATGGCCGGATTGACGGGGTCGGCCGCTTCGAACCGGCTCCCGACATGCCTGTCGAGGATGGCGGTGGAGCGATCGCTATCCCCGGCCTCATCGACGCGCACACCCATCTCGACAAGACGACCTGGGGCATGCCCTGGCACGAAAACAACCGGCGCGCGGTGCTGCGCGAGCGCATCGACTTCGAACGCGAGAACCGGATCGCCATCGGCATCGATCCGCACCGCCAGTCGATGCGCCACGCGATCGGCCTTGCCGCGCACGGCGCCACTCATATCCGCAGCCATGTCGATATCGACCCGGTTCATGGCCTCTCCATTGTCGACGGCGTCATGGAAACCCGCGAAAAGCTGAAGGGGGTCATCGATATCGAGATCGTCGCCTTCCCGCAGTCAGGTGTCATGGTGATGCCCGGCACGGCGGAACTGCTGGACGAGGCGCTGCGCCAAGGCTGCGAGGTCCTGGGCGGCATCGACCCCTGCGGCATTGACCGCGATCCCAAGGGTCAGCTCGACATCCTTTTCGCGCTGGCGGTGAAGCACCAGAAGCCGATCGACATCCACCTGCATGAGGCGGGCGATCTTGGCGCCTTCACCATGGAGCTCATGTTCGAGCGCATTCGCGCCAATGGCATGCAGGGCAAGGTGGCGATCAGCCACGCATTTGCGCTCGGCATGAACGACTATCTCAGGGTCGGCCAGCTTATAGAGCAGATCGCGGAACTCGACGTGGCAATCCTGACCACGGGAGCGCCATCGGCGACAGTGCCATCGATCATGCGCCTCAAACAGGCCGGCGTGCGCGTCGGCGCAGGATGTGACGGCATCCGCGATACCTGGGGCCCCTGGGGACAACCCGACATGCTCGACCGCGCCAAGGTCGTCGGCATGAAGAACGGCCTGCGGTCCGACCACGAACTGGAACACGTGCTCAACATCGTCTCGCAGGGCGGCGCAGACGTCATGCGTATCGAGGGCTACGGCCTTGCCGAAGGCTGCAACGCCGATCTCACGCTGCTCGCGGGCGAAACGCTTGCTCATGCGGTCGTCGAGGTGGCGCCGCGCCCGCTGGTCGTCAAGGGCGGCCGCGTCATCGCGCGCGGCGGCCAGGCCGTGGTGGACATGCCATGACGCGGCCCACCACACGCCAGTTGCTTGACGCGCTCGAACTCGGCAAGCGTCCCCAAGGGCGGACGTTGATCTCGGCCGCCTGGGTACTCGGACATCGAGACGGCGGGCATCGACTTGTCCGCAATGGCGAGATCGTCATCGATGGCGGCGAGGTGATCTTTGTCGGCAACGATTTCCCTGGCGAAGTGGCCCGCCGGCTCGACTTCGGCAATGCGCTTGTCAGCCCCGGCTTCATCGACCTTGATGCACTGTCTGATCTCGACACGACGATCCTGGGTATCGATCACCATCCCGGCTGGGCCAAGGGCCGGGTCTGGCCGCGATCTTATGTCGAGGCCGGTCCCTACGAGATGTATTCGCAGGAAGAACTGTCGTTCCAGAAGCGCTTCGCTTTCGGCCAGCTCTTGTTAAACGGCATCACGACGGCCGCGCCCATCGCCTCGCTGTTTTACCGTGAGTGGGGCGAAACGGTTGCCGAATTCGACGCCGCGGCCGAGGCTGCCGGTGAACTGGGCCTGCGGGTCTATCTCAGCCCGGCCTATCGCGCCGGCGGCATGGTCCTTGATGCGCCCGGCCAGATGTCGCCGATTTTCAACGAGGAGCATGGCCTGAAAGGCCTGCACGATGCCGTCGACTACATCGGAAGACAGACCGGCCGCTTCAACGATCTGGTGCGCGGTCTGCTGGTCCCGGATCGCGTCGAGACCTGCACGGCGGAGCTTTTGCGCCAGACCCAGGCCGCCGCGGGCGAACTCGGCTGCAAGATCCGCCTTCATATGGCGCAGGGCGCGATGGAAGTCGAAACAGTGCGCAAGCTGCACGGCTCTACTGCCCCTGCCTGGCTGGCGCGCCTGGGCCTGCTCAACGATCGGCTGATCGCACCGCACGCAACCAACGCCACCGACGAAGACCTCGAACTCTACGCTGCCAATGGCGTCTCGATCGTGCACTGCCCGTTGGTCTCCGCGCGCGGGGGCAGCACGCTGAACTCGTTCTCGAGATGCCGGGAGCGCGGGATCAACATCGCGATGGGAACGGACACCGCGCCCGCCGACATGATGATGAACCTGCTGGTCGGCCTGATTGCCTGCCGCATCAACGATCGCGCTCCGGACCGCGTCCGCTGCGCCGACCTGTTCGACGCCGCGACGCTCGGCGGCGCCAAGTCGCTCGGCCGTGACGACCTGGGCCGGCTCGCACCGGGCGCGCGTGCCGATATCGCGGTATTCGGCCTCGATGACGCAGTGATGGCGCCATCGATCGACCCAATTACCACATTGGTGACCGGCGGTTCGGGCAAGGTTACGCAGGCAGTCTTCGTAGACGGACGCTTGTCGATGCGTTTCGGCGAGGTCGCCGGCATCGACATGAAGACCGCACGGCAGCGCGCGCAACAGCAGTTCGACGGCCTTATCGCAAAATATCCCGAGCGGAGTTGGGGCCATCCGTCCGTTTCCGAAATCTTTCCGCCGAGCTATCCGATCGAGGTCAATACCAATGGTTGAAGCCGAGCAAGCGGTACTTGAGGTTCGTGGCCTCAAAGTTGAATTCCCTGGCCGCCGTGGTGTCGCCACGGCGCTCTCCGACGTGAGCCTGGCGATCCGGCCCGGCGAGATTCTCGGGGTCGTAGGCGAGTCCGGCGCCGGCAAATCGATGACCGGGCTAGCGATCCAGGGCCTACTAGAGCGGCCAGGACGCATCGCCGAGGGCGAGATCTGGCTTGGCGATCGCCGCATCGACACCCTGGACGACCGCGAAATGGAGAAGATCCGCGGTCGCGAGATCGGCGCCATCTTCCAGGACCCGCTGACTTCGCTCAATCCGCTTTTCACAGTCGGCGCGCAGCTGACGGAAACCATCCGGCAGCATCTCGGCATGGGCAAGGCCGAGGCTCGGGCGCGAGCGGTCTCCCTTCTGAAGGATGTCGGCATCCCCTCCCCCGAGGAACGCATCAATCAGTACCCGCATCAGTTTTCCGGTGGCATGCGACAACGGGTGGTCATCGCGCTGGCGCTTGCCGCCTCACCGAAGCTCATCATCGCCGACGAACCGACCACCGCCCTCGACGTCTCGATTCAGGCCCAGATTACGTCGCTGCTGCGCCGTCTCTGCAAGGAAAAGCGGACAGCGGTGATGCTGGTCACGCACGACATGGGCGTCATCGCCGAAACGGCCGACAGGATCGCCGTAATGTACGCTGGCCGCCTCGTCGAGATCGGGCCGGTCGAACAGGTGCTGCACGCTCCCATGCACCCCTACACACGCGGGCTGATGGCTTCAATTCCGGCGCTTGGCGCACGCGTCGAGCGCCTGAACCAGATCGATGGATCGATGCCGCGGCTCGATGCCGTCCCGTCCGGCTGCGCTTTCAATCCGCGCTGCAAGGAGGCCGGACCGCGCTGTCGGCGCGAACGGCCAAGCCTGCTCTCGGCGGGCGCAGGCGCCAGCGCGTGCTGGTTGAATGCAGGAGGAACAGCATGAACGTCATCACTGCACAAAAGGCGCCGGCGCTGCGGGTCGAGCGGCTCGCCAAGACATTCGACGTTTCGGCGCCGTGGCTCAATCGCGTGGTCGAGCGCAAACCCCGGCAGTTTCTGCACGCTGTCAACGACATCAGCTTCGACGTCCCGATGAGTGGATGCCTGAGCCTTGTCGGTGAAAGCGGCTGCGGCAAGTCCACCGTCGCCCGCCTGGTGACAGGGCTCTACAAACCGAATAGCGGCGAGATGCGCTTCGCACCCGGTCAGGACGGCAATCCGCTATCCGCTCAAATGATTTTCCAGGACCCTTACGCTTCGCTCAATCCGCGCTGGCGCGTTAAGAATATCATCGCCGAGCCGCTGCGTGAGCTGAAGCTGCGCAAAACCGCCGCCGAGATCACCGAGCGTGTGGTGGAACTGCTGAAAACCGTGGGCCTGTCAGCATCGGATGGCGAAAAGTTCCCGCACGAATTCTCTGGCGGACAGCGGCAGCGCATCTCGATTGCACGCGCATTGGCAAGCGAACCTCAGTTCCTGGTCTGCGATGAGCCGACCTCCGCGCTGGACGTTTCGGTCCAGGCTCAGGTGCTCAATCTGATGCGGCGCCTGCAGGACGAATTCGGCCTGACCTATCTGTTCATCAGCCATGACATGAGCGTGGTGCGGCACATGTCCGACCGCATCGCGGTGATGTACCTCGGCCGCATCGTCGAGGAGGGCGAGACGGAGGCGCTGTTCGCCAGACCGCGTCACCCATACACTCAACTGCTGCTCCAGACGATCCCGAACATCGAGCATCCGCACAGGGATCGCGTCGTCGCCGCTGGCGAGGTTCCGAGCCCGCTCAATCCGCCGTCAGGCTGTCCGTTCCATCCGAGATGCCCGATTGCAACCGCGCGCTGCTCGGCCGAAATTCCCGAGGTGCGCACGCTTTCAACCGGAACGCGCGTCGCATGCCATCTTGCGGAGGAGGCATGACGATGCCTCCGTCGTTCACCTATGCAAGCGCGGCGCGCAGGTCGTGCGACATGTCCCGCACTTCCCTCAGGTCGAGCTCCGATTCCACATGCTCGAGATGATGCTCCATCAGCGCCAGCGCCGTCTTGAGGTTGCCAGCTGCGATATGGTCGACGATCTCGGCGTGTTCGTCCGGGCCGCAGTTGAAGCGCGCGGTGTTGCGATAGACTGCGGTGATCAGCGAGGTCCGCGAGATCAGGTCGCGCATCATGCCGAACAGGAAGTCGGAACCCGAAATCTCCGCAAGCAGAAGATGGAATCCGCCGGACAGCTTGATGATGTCGGTTGTCATGTCGTTGGCGTTGGCGGTTCGCTCCCGGTCGACATGGCTGCGCAAGCGCGCCACGTCGGCTTTCGTGATCGAGGTTCCGATGCGGGCGACGACGCAACTCTCCACGGAACGGCGAATGGAGAAAACGTCACGGGCCTCGTCCACCGAAGGCTGACACACGAAAGCGCCCCGGTTGGGGATGATCGTCACCAGGCCCTCGCGTTCAAGCGCCGCCAGAGCCTGCCGGACACGCGCGCGGCTGACGTCGAAAATCGCGGCCATCTGGCCTTCCTTGAGCTGAACGCCCGGACGCAGCCTGCGCTCGGCAATAGAAAGCCATACTTTTTCAACGATCTGCTGTATCGAGACACTCGCCTGGTCGCTCATGAATCTTCTTCCCTGCTGCTTGGTCGACATTCGCCAAGGATGACAAAAAGTCAACATTTGCAGGTTTTATGTGGTATATTTTGTAGACAATTTCAATAATAATTGTATGCAAAAAATGCAGATACGGTGAGAGGCGACCATGGAATTCGATTTTAGGCAGATGGAGGCGGACGGCCGGTACCGCCTGTTGACCAATTTCGTTGGTCCTCGGCCCATCGCGCTGGTGACAACGCGCTCGGCAACCGGGCGTGGCAACGCGGCGCCAATGAGCTTTTTCAACGTTTTCTCGCACGAACCGCCGATCGTCGTGCTCGGCATACAACCGCGCTTGTCGGGAGAAGACAAGGACACCATGGTCAACATTCGCCGCACCGGAGAATTCGCGGTGAACATGGTCGACATGGCGTTGTCGCAGCAGATGCTTGTCTGTGGCCTGGCGTTTGAGAGTGATGTCGATGAGCTTGAGATGGCCGATCTTCCCACCGCCCGCTGCACGCAGATCGATGTCGACTATGTAGCCAGTTCACCGTGCGCCTTCGAGTGCCGGGTGGAGCGAATGATCGAATATCCGCGCCGCGTCCTGGTGCTTGGCGAGGTTGTTCACATGCATGTCCACCGCGATTGCCTCGATGCGGCTGGGCGCTACGTGAACCCCGATGTCTACCAGCCGATCGCCCGGCTTCACGCCGACAACTACATCACTTCGGATCGCCAGTTCGTGCTCAAGGCCCCGGCGATGACAGACGTTCTCAAGGCATCCAAACAGGTGGACTAAAAAGTGCATATTCGCCTGATCAATCCCAATTCGACAGCCTCGATGACCACCCAGGCGCTGGAGAGCGCCCTCAGGGTCGCCAGCGCCGGAACACGCGTCACTGCAGTCAATCCGGTTGGAACGCCGGTCAGCATCGAGGGCTCCACCGACGAAGCAATGGCCGTGCCGGCGATGCTGTCGGAGATCCGCGCTGGCGAGGCGCAGGGCATCGACGCCTATGTGATCGCCTGCTTCGACGATCCCGGCCTGCATGCGGCCCGTGAAGTCGCGAGGGTGCCGGTGATCGGCATCTGCCAGGCAGCCGTCCAGGTGGCGATGACCATCAGCCGCCGTTTTTCAGTTGTCACCACGCTTCCGCGGTCGGTTCCCATCATCGAGGACATGGTCCAGGCCTATGGAGCGGGACATCATTGCCGCACCGTGCGCGCCATCAATCTGCCGGTTCTTGGACTGGAAGAAGATCCAGTAACGGCGGAGCGTTTGCTGCTCGACGAGATCGAGCGCGCCAAGATCGAGGATCGTGCCGAGGCGATCGTTTTGGGTTGTGCCGGCATGTCGAGCCTGTGCGAGCGCCTGTCGGAAGCGACCGGCGTTCCAGTCATCGACGGTGTAACCGCTGCCCTCAAGATAGCCGAAGCGCTGGTGGGCGCCGGTTACTCGACCTCGAAGGTCAACGGCTACGACTATCCGCGGGAGAAAGGCGTCTTCGACGGTGCGGTCGCGCTGCCGCGTGTCGGGGCCGCTCGTGCGGCCCTTGCCGAGTAATCGCTGCGCTACGCCTCCGGTGGGCGGGGCGGCACGACCGGTTCGCGGAAAGTCCGGCTGAGTTGACCCCAGCCGGGGTCGTGCATATGCGCCCGCAGGCCCGCCCGTTCGGCCATGGCCTGCGCTTCCCGCTCGCCGAGATCAAGTGCCTGCTCGACATCGGTTGTTAGCACCTCACCCCCCTCCATCAGGATCCTGCCGTCGACGATGACGGTGTCGACGTCGCTGCCGAGGACCTGCTGAACCAGCCGGTGGACCACCATCCAGTTGGGCGTCAGGTGGGGCTGGCGCATGTTGATGATGGCAACGTCAGCCTTCTTGCCGATTTCCAGCGAACCGATCTCGTGATCCATGCCGAGGGCCTTTGCGGCGTCGATGGTGATCATCTCGAACACCTTGCCGGGTGGCAGCAGGTAACGGTCGTGATTGTTCAGGAGATGCTGCGTGAACTGCGCCAGGCGGGCGATCTGGAACATGTCGAAGTGACGGCTGGGCGAGACGCCGTCCGAGGTGATCGCCACCGGCACGCCTTTCGACATCATGTCCAGGATAGGCGTCGCGCGTCCGGGTGGCGCATGGGTAACATGCGTGCCGGTCTCGGCCAGGATATCGACCTCCTCGTGAGAGATTCCCCAGCAGTGCTGAAGGTGCACGTCCGGGCCAAGGAGCGCATTCTCCTTGTCCTGGAAGGCCATGCGGATCTGGCCCGCGAAAGCGTCGGAATGGATGCGCACGCCCCATTTGCGGGCGGTTTCACGCACCCGCCTCGCCTGCATGCGGTCGTTGTCGCTCAGCCTGACTGCCTGATCGGGCGTCGATGCGTTCGAGGGGTCGAGTGACGGAGCGATCGTGAAGGGCGTGAGGAACACGCTGATGCGCCCATCGGCGCTTCCGTTGATTGCCTGGATCGTCGCCTCGGCGCCTTCGATCATCTCTTCGAAAGTGACGTCACGGCGCACGGGCGCGCCGCTCTCCCATCGCGTGACCGGATGCGGCCAGGGCAAGCCCGCCGGGCCGACGCAGATGATTTCCCGCAGGCCGATCTCCCCATAGGCCTTTGCATGATTGATCGCGAAAACCGGGTCGTCGCTGCGCGGCATGGACGAAATGATGCTGACGCCGGTGGTAACGCCGGCGCGCAGGCGCTCAAGGCCGCCCACCAGCCCATCCGCGTACCAGTAGTCGCGCGTGGCATAGTGATAGTAGGTCGGCGTCACGATCCGCATCCACATGGCATTCGTGTCGGCGGCGATGCTGCGGATCAGCGCGTGGCCGGCGTGACCATGCGCGTCGATGAGGCCGGGAATGATGAGCTTGCCGCGGCAATCGACGATCTTCTTGCCCTGATGCCGGGGTTCGAGTTCGCTGGCTGAGCCAATGTCGACAATCCTGTCGCCCGATATAGCGATCGCGCCGTCCTCGATGATGCGCCGGCCGGGATCGACGGTCACGATGGTTCCATGGACAAGCAGCAGTTCGTTCACGCGGTTTCCCTCATTCGTGCCAAAATCATCAATGTTCTTCGGACTTTGCCCAAAGTGCCGGGCAAGTGGACGTTTATCCAGAAGACAGTTTGCTATCGATGCGCGCCATTTCAGTCAACAATATTGTTGACAATCCTAGTTAATCATCGCAATGATGATACCGACGAACGATAGGACCTGGGAGGTAACATGTCTCGTTTGAAGAAAATCATCCTTGGCGCGGTGGCGGCAATCGCCCTCGCCGCACCGGCAACTGCGGAAACCCTGCGTTGGGGCGGCCGCGCCGACATCTACTCACTCGACCCGGACTCGATCGCATCGACGTTCAACCTGTCGTTCCTCAATCATATCTATGAGGGGCTGGTCCGCTACGACGCGAACTTCAAGATCGAGCCGGCGCTGGCGACCGAGTGGAAGCTGATCGACAACAAGGTCTGGCGCTTCACCCTGCGCAAGGGCGTGAAATTCCACGACGGTGCGGACTTCACAGCCGACGACGTGATCGCCTCACTCACCCGCGTCACCGATCCGGACTCGCCGCTGCGCGGCAACATACCGCTCTATGTGAGCAGCAAGAAGGTGGACGACTATACGGTAGACATTGAAGTGTCGGCGCCGACCTCGCTGTTCCTCAATGACATGACGAACATCTTCATGTTCAGCGCGAAATGGCTGAAGGACAACAACACCGAAAAGCCGACCGCCGTCGACACGAAGACGGAGGGCTACGCGACGCACAACACCAACGGCACCGGCCCGTTCAAGCTGGAGAGCCGCGTGGCGGACAGCAAGACGGTGCTGATCGTCAACGACAGCTGGTGGGACGAGAAGAAGCACAATCTCGACCGTATCGAGTACATGCCGATCGCCTCTCCGGCGACGCGCGTCGCGGCGCTGCTGTCAGGCGAGGTCGACCTCGTCGACTCCGCGCCGATCCAGGACCTTTCCCGTCTCGAAAGCTCGCCGGGCCTCTCGGTCATGAAGCGCACCGAGTTCCGGACGGTCTTCCTAGGCTTCAACCGCAAGGAGAAGCTGGAAGACGGACGTCCGAATCCGTTCAACGACGTGCGCGTGCGTCAGGCCGTCGAAGCGGCGATCGACCGCGACCTGATCAACAAGAAAGTGATGCGCGGACTGGCCCGTCCGTCCGGCTCGCTGATTGCCCCCGAAATCTCGGGTTACGCCAAGTCGCTCGACACCTTCAGCCCAGCCGATCCGGAGCGTGCCAAGAAGCTGCTCGCCGATGCCGGCCAGGAAGGGCTCCAGTTCACCTACATGTGCTCCAACGACGAGAGCATCAGCGAGGAGGACTTCTGCGCCGGTATCGCAAACATGCTGAAGCGCGGTGGTTTCGATCCGTCGATCGATATCGCGCCGCGCGCCATCCAGTCGCCCAAGCGTACAAACGGCAAGGCCGACATGTTCAACCTGAGCTGGGCAAACGAGCCGACGCTCGACGCGTATTCCATCCTGGCGCAGGTGCTCTCCACCAAGACGGGTAAGGTCGGCGTGTCGAACTATGGCGGATGGTCCTATCCGGAGCTGGACAAGCTGGTCGAGCAGTCGGTGCAAGAGCCTGATATCGCCAAGCGTCTTCAGCTCGAGGAAGCGGCCCTCAAGATCGCCAAGGATGACACGATCTTGATCCCGCTCCATCAGCAGCCGATTGCCTGGGCCATGCTGGACAAGGTCAAGAGCGTCGACTTCCGCTCCGACAACAAGCCACGCCACTGGCTGACGCAGATGGCCGGCGACTGAGACGATCCGGCAGGATCGCACCCTCCCAACCTCGGGGCGTTTCATCATCCGATGAAACGCCCTTCTTTTGATTGCTTCACTAAGACTGCGATGAGCAGGCCACGGACATTATGAAGAGTCCAATGAACCTCCCTATGGACCTGGCTCTGGGCAAGCGGCCGGCGGGCCGTACGTTGATGACCGCCGAATGGCTGCTCGCCCATCGCGACGGCGGCCATTGCCTCGTGCCGCGCGGCGAACTGGTCATCGAGAACGGCGACGTCATTTTCGCCGGAACCCGCTTTGACGGAGAGGTCGCCCGCCGGATCGATTTCGGCAGCGCGCTGATCAGCCCCGGGCTGGTCGACCTCGACGCCCTCTCGGATATCGATACCTACGTCCTGGTCACGGATAATCAGCCGGGATGGGCCAAGGGCCGCATCTGGCCGCGCTCCTATGTCGAGCGCGGGCCGTACGAGATGTACAGCCCGGAGGAACTTGCCTTTCAGAAGCGCTTCGCCTTCGGGTTGCTGCTGCTCAATGGCATCACGACGGCTGCACCTATCGCATCGCTCTATTATCGGCAATGGAGTGAGACGGTTGCCGAATTCGACGCCGCCGCCGACGCAGCCGGTGATCTCGGCTTGCGCGTTTTCTTAAGTCCAGCCTTTCGCTCGGGCGGCATGGTGCTGGAAGCGCCCGGCAGGATGACCCCCGTTTTCGACGAAGAGCGCGGGCTCGACGGGCTGGCCGACGCGATCGCTTTCATCGAGCGCCAGCAAGGCCGCCATGGCGGTCTCGTCAACGGCATGCTCGCTCCCGACAGGGTCGAGACCTGCACGCTCGGCCTGCTGCGCCGGACGATGGCCGCCGCCGACGATCTCGACTGCCGGGTGCGGTTACATATGGCGCAAGGCCCTTCGGAACTGGAGACCATGCGCACGCTGCACGGTGCGACCGGGCCGCAATGGATGGCAGATCACGGGCTGCTCAGCGAACGGCTGATAGCTCCGCACGCCACCTACGCTTCTCCCGGCGACCTGCAGCTCTACGCGGACCATGGCGTCTCCATCGCGCATTCGCCGCTGGTGTCGGCGCGCATGGGAAGCATCCTGAATTCGTTTGCAGTCTGCCGCGAGCTTGGCATCAACATCGGCATGGCCACCGACACCGCGCCACCGGACATGCTGATGAACCTGCTGATGGGCCTCGTCGCCTGCCGTATCAGCGAAAAGGCTCCGGATGCCGTGTTCAGCGCCAACCTGTTCGACGCCGCAACGCTGGGCGGAGCGAAGGCCCTCGGCCGCACCGATATCGGGCGGCTTGCTCCTGGAGTGAAGGCAGACATCGCGGTGTTCCGTCTCGACGATCCGCATATGACCCCGACCGTCGATCCCATCACCACGCTGGTGCTGGGCGGCTCGGGCAAGGTCACGCAGGCCGTTTTCGTCGACGGGCGGCTGTCGATGCTGGACGGGAAACTCGCGGGTTTCGACATCCATGCTGCGCGCCAGAGGGCGCAACGCCAATTCGAGGGGCTCGTCGCCAAGTATCCCGACAGGAGTTGGCAACATCCGCCGGTATCCGAGCTTTTTCCCCCGAGCTACCCCATCCTGATTTGACCGGCGAGAAACCCGCCCTCGCCGCGCGAACTTAGACCTCCATCACCGGCAGCGATTTCGGAGCCAGTTCGGCAATGTCGCGCCCACGTGGATCGAGCGCGCCGGCGCGGGCGCATGCCCAATTCTGCAGGGCCTGCATCTCGCGCAGCGCGCCGTCATAGTCGATCCCGGTCGGCTTGCCACGATCGACCGTCAGGCGACCATCGACGTAGACCCTCTCGACTGCGCGCTCGGCGGCGCAATGGAGCAGGCCGCGCAGCGGATCATAGACTGGCCGCATGGTCGGTGCGCTCAGATCGACGACCAGGAGGTCGGCCTTGGCGCCGACGCTGAGCCTGCCGATATCCGTCCGACCCAGTGCACGCGCGCCCGCAAGCGTCGCCGCGTGCAAGATATCGCCAGTCGAAAGATCGAAGACGCTCTTGCCGCCGAGCCGCGAGCAGATCAAAGCCTGCCGCATCTCCTCCAGCATGTTGAAAGGGTAACTGTCGGTGCCGATCGCCACGTTGACGCCGCCGCGGCGATAGGCGCCGAGCGTCTCCAGCGCCATGCCGCTGCGGGCGAAGGTCACCGGGCAATGCGCGACGCTCGTCCCGCGCGCTGCCAGCGTCGCGAGATCATCGCACGTCCGCTGCCTGGTCCAGGAATGGTGATCGGCGAAGATGCAGTGGCCGAGGATGACGTCGGGGCCGAGCACGCCAAGCCGGTCGAGATACTGCACGGCGGTCAGGCCGGTGCGGCGCATCAGTTCCTCGTGCTCGGCCATGGTCTGCGCGGCATGGATCGTGATGCGCATGCCGCGCCGTCGCGCTTCTTCGGCGGCATCGACTAAAAGATCGGGCCGGCAGGTCTCCACCTGCGACGGCGACACGACGCCGTCCAGCCGCCCGCTCGGATGCGCCCGCGCCCGGTCGACAAAATCAAGCGCCCGCACGAAAGCCTGCCTGCCCGCCTCGTCGTCCCAGTCCAGATCGAGCCGATGGCCGTCATGCACCACCCAGTCGGCCTGCCGAAAACCGGGCGCGAGATAGGCGCGTGCGCCGCTTTGGGCTGCTATGTCGAGCCAGGCATCATGCGGGCCTGCAATATCAAGCACCGTCGTTGCGCCGCTGCGCATCAGGTCGCCCAGCATGACGGTCAGGCAGGCGGCTCGGGCGTCCGGCCCACCGTCGATCAGGCCGGAAAATTCATACATGGCGTTGCCCCAGAGCGCTGCCGTTCCGACATCCTCGAAAATACCCTTGGCAAGCGGCTCATCATGCGAGTGGCAGTGGATGTCGATAAGCCCCGGCACGACCATCCGAGCCTTGCCGGACAGTTCGGTGGTCGCTTCTCCGTCGAAGCTCTGACCGACGCAGCGCAACCCCGTTTCATCGAAGGCCACGTCGCCGCCATGAAGGTAGACGTGGCGGTCGTTGACCGGATCGTACGCGACGATGATGTCGACGTTGCGAATGACGGTGACCTCAGTCATAGCCCACCCTGAAATGCTTCTCGAGAAAACGGCTGTATGCGCCCATCAGCGCACTGAACACGAAATAAACCGCAGCCGCGAAAAGATATCCCTCCAGCACTGCGATGCCCTGCCAGTTGGGATCGCGCAACGCCGTGCGGACCGTGTTCAGGAAATCGAGCAGGCCGACAATGGTCACCAGCGTGGTGTCCTGGAAGAAGCCGATAAACAGCGACACCAGCGGTGGGATCACCGTCTTCAAGGCCTGCGGAATGATCACCAGGAAGGTGTACTGCCAGTAGTGAAGTCCCAGCGCCTGCGCGGCTTCGGTCTGGCCTCGCGGCAGCGCCTGAAGCCCAGCGCGCACGATCTCGGCAATATAGGCGGCGGCGAACAGGATGATAGCCACTTGGGCGCGCAGCAGTTTGTCGATGGTAACGCCGTCGGGCATGAACAGCGGCAGCATGACGGACGCCATGAACAGGATGCTGATCAGCGGCACGCCGCGCACCAGCTCGATGAAGGTGACGGCGAGAATGCGGATCGCCGGCAGATTGGAAAGACGTGCGAGCGCGAGCAGGATGCCGAGCGGCAGCGCACAGACGAGGCCCACGAAGGTCAGCATGAAGGACAGCGGCAGGCCGCCCCACTGGGACGTGGGCACCTCGGCCAATCCGAACGCGCCGCCGGCCATCAGCAGGTAGAGCACCGGCAATAGGACGACCCAGCCCAGCAGGAGCCAACGGCTCCACAGGCGCGGGATGCATGAAATTGTGATGGCCAGAATGAAGAGCGCCGTAGCCGTCAGCGGCCGCCATTGCTCCTCGAACGGATAGATGCCGAACAGCATGTAGCGCAGCTTGGCTGTGAGATATGGCCAGCAGGCGCCGACACTCGCCTTGCAGTCCTCCGGCGTACCGTCGAACACGGCGTTGATCACAAGCCATGAAACAGCGACCTTGGCGGCGAGCGCAAGCAGGGCCAAACATAGCAGCGTCACGATCGTGTTGGCGGGCGTTCCGAAATAGGCGCTGGCGCCGAGCCCACCGCTCTGTGCCGGTGCGCGGATGGCGATTTGCTCCTCGCCCGAGTTTGCCATGGTGCTCATCTCAGCGCCCCTGCAACGCAACGCGCGCGTTATACCAGTTCATCAGCAGCGACGTCGCCAGCGAGAGACCGAGATAGACCAGCATGAACAGCGCGATCGGCTCCATCGCCTGCCCTGTCTGGTTCATGATTGTGTTGGAGACCATCACGAGGTCCGGATAGCCGATGGCGATGGCCAGCGAGCTGTTCTTGAATGTCGTCACGTAGATGTTGGTCAAGGGCGGCACGATGACCCTGAGCGCCTGCGGCAGGATGACAAGGCGCATGGTGCGCCCGGAAGACAGGCCAAGCGCCTGGGCTGCCTCGCGCTGGCCCTTGCCTATCGCCAGAATGCCGCTGCGGACGATCTCGGCAACTGTCGCCGAGGCGCTGAGTGTCAAGCCGAGCAGCAACGCCACGAATTCCGGCTTGAGATGCGCGCCGCCAGTCAGCCGGAAGCGCCCCAGCTCCGGCCAGTCGAACTCGAACCTGATGTCGAATACCGCGATTGCAATGACAAAAGGCAAAACAAGCAGCGTAAGCGAGACCGGCCAGCCGGGCACGGCCTTGCCAGTCGCGATGCGCCGACGCGTTGCAACGGTCCGCCAGGCGAAAGCAGCCACCACGCCTGCGGCAATTGCAGCAATGACGGTCCAGAAGCCGGAATGCCAGACGATGGCTGGCACGACCAGGCCGCTGTTAGAGACGAAGACACCGGGCAGAAGCGCAATGGCCTGCTTGACCGGCGGCAGCGTGAAGATGATGGCCGAGTACCAGAGGAAGAGGTAGAGCAGCAGCGGCACGTTGCGCAGCGCTTCCACATAGGCAAGCATCAGCCGCGAGAGCAGCGGGTTTTTCGAAAGACGCGCAATCCCGACCAGCGTGCCGACAACCGTGCCGAGCACGATGGCGAGCAGCGCCACCGTAAGCGTGTTGAGCAACCCGACCAGCAATGCCCGCCCGTAACTGTCGGACGGCTGGTAATCGATCGGCGTCTCGCTGATGATAAAGCCGGCCTCCCGGCTGAGGTAATCGAATCCGGTCGCAATATCCTGCCTGGCGAGATTGGCGGCTGCGTTTTGAAACAGGTACCAGCCGATCGCGACGACGGCTGCGATGCAGACAACCTGATAGGCAACCTCGCGAATCCGCCGGTCACGCAGCAGGAATAGTCCAGAAAATCCGGATGTGCTCATGGGATCGGCCTGCCGGCGCACGGCGCATGCCAGGCGGCACGCACCGTGCGCCGGCATATAGCTTATCTGAACGGCGGTGCGTAAAGCAGGCCGCCATTGTTCCACTGGGCGTTCGGGCCACGGCTCAGACCGAGCGCTGTCTGTTCACCCAGATTGCGATCAAAGACCTCGGCGTAGTTGCCGACATTCTTGATGATGTTGTAGCCGAAGGCCTTGTCGAGCCCGAGCATCGTGCCAAGCTCGTCAGTGATGCCCAGCATGCGCTGAACCTCCGGATCTTCGCTCTTCAGCTTTTCTTCCACATTCGCCTGGGTGATGCCTTTCTCTTCAGCAGCCATCATCGTCCAGACCGACCAGGAAACGATGTCGCGCCAGTTGGAGTCGTTCTGACGCACAGCCGGCGCCAGCGGCTCCTTGGAGATGGTTTCCGGCAGCACGAGATAGTCGTTGGGGCTCTTCGAGGCGGCGCGAATGGAGGCAAGATCGGAACGGTCCGAAGAGACCGCGTCGCAGCGGCCCGAGAAGAAGGCATTATTGTTCTCGTCGGGATTCTCGAAAACTACCAGTTCAAACTTCTTCCCGGTTGCACGGAAGAAGTCTGCAAGGTTCTGCGCGGTCGTCGTGCCGGGCAAGGTGCAGATGGCAGCGCCGTCAAGATCCTTGGCGCTGGCGACTTCGAGGCTCTTTGCGACCATGAGGCCCTGGCCGTCATAGAACACAGTCGGACCGAAATCGATGCCCAGCGAGGCCTCGCGCGAATAGGTCATCGTGGTCTGGCGCGACAGAACGTCGATCTCGCCCGACTGCAGCGACTGGAAGCGGGTGTTGATGTTGGTCAGCACGAAGTCGATTTTGGTCGGATCGCCGAACACGGCCGATGCGATGGCGCGGCAGACATCAACATCGAAGCCAGCGAACTTGCCTTGCGCATCGGCGAGCGCAAAGCCCGTCGTGCCCATCGAAACGCCGCAGATCAGCTTACCGCGCGCCTTGACGGTCTCAAGCGTAGTCGCCGCCTGCGCGGCAATCGCGGTTGAGCACAGCAGCAAAACACCCGCGGCAAGGCGGCATGCTCTAACAGAGATTTTCATTCCACTCCTCCCAATGCGGTTCTGACGGAACACCGTCGATCGCAATTCACTTAACAAATGTATTCCAATCAAATTGGCGACAATTATTCAACAAGATAATCAACAATCTTGTGGTCAATTATGTCGCGCGCGCCATCTCTTCGGAAAGGGTGGGCAACCCGTCATCGCTGCAGGATCTGGCCATTTCTTCGCGAGCGAGACATTTGATCACTCGCCCACCCGTAATCGGCTTTGGATTGAACGGAACCATTAAAGAAATTGGTTGCATCGTCGATTCTCCTTCCATAGGTTCGATTTTCGCTGAGGGGCACACCAACTCAGGATCGGAATCTCGATTTTCGCAAGAAACGATCCTTCAACGTGAACCTTTTGCAACATTGATCACCTGACTAAGTGTTGTCATGCCATCCCACACCAAACCCGCAGCAAACTCTGGTTACGCACTTGAGCGGCTGCGCGTTCTGCTGGGTTCGGTGCCGTCTGGCGGAGAACTGCGCTTGCCTCCCGAGCGCGAGCTGGCTGCGGAAATCGGCGTCGGCAGGCGTGCGTTGCGACGGGCCCTCGAGGTTCTGGAAGATGAGGGCCTGATCTGGCGCCAGCAGGGCAAGGGAACCTTTGGAGGCTCCCAGCAGATATCAAGCACGCTTCGCGTCAACAGCCTGGCGGAATTCACCAATCCGATCGAAGTCATGGAAGTGCGCATCGAGATAGAGCCCGTGCTGGCGCGCATGGCAGCCACGAAGGCAACGCCGGCGCTGATCCAGCAGCTGGAGAAATTGGCGGCCAAGGCGAAGGATTCGACCGACACTGATTCCTGGGAACTGTGGGACGGTGCGTTTCATCGCAAGATCGCAGAGGCTGCAGGCAACCAACTGTTCATCCTGTTCATGGGCATGATCGACCAGATCCGTCAGAACGAGGCTTGGCGCCATTTCCGCGAGCGCACACGTTCGGCCGGCCGCACCACCCTTTCGGTCGAGCAGCACAACGCCGTCATTGACGCCATTCGCCATTTCCACCCCGCAGCAGCCGAATCTGCCATGCGCGAACACTTGATCTCGCTGCGCAATGCGCTGATCGAAGCCATGCAGACAGCAGGCAGCCCCACCGCCGGCCTGGAAGCCTCCATCGGGCTGCAAATCCCAAATCAGAAAAGCTCAATCACAGAGGGAAACAAATGAATTCCGTAAAGAAATTCCTGTTGGCCGCGACGATCATGGTTTCGGCCTCATCGGCTCTCGCCGCCGATCTTCGTATCGGTCTGCAGGACGATGCCGACATCCTCGATCCGCATCGCGCGAGGACCTTTGTCGGGCGTATCGTTTTCACCTCCCTCTGCGACAAGCTTTTCGACATCAACGAGAAGCTGGAAATCCAGCCACAGCTGGCCAAGGAATGGACGTGGTCGGAAGACGGCAAAACGCTGACAGTCAAGCTGCGCGGCGACGGCAAGTTCCACGACGGTTCGACAATCGACGCGACCGCGGTGAAAGCCAATCTCGAACGAGCGAAGTCCCTGCCGGAATCGCTTCGCAAGAGCGAAGTCGCTTCGATCGATACGGTTGAAGTGATCGACGCCACGACGCTGGCCATCCATCTCGTAAAGCCGGACGCGTCGCTCCTGTCTCAGTTGGCTGACCGCGCCGGCATGGTTCTGTCGCCCAAGGCATTTGAAAGCGGCGATTTCGGCCAGAACCCGGTCTGCTCGGGGCCGTACAAGTTCGTCGAGCGTATCCAGAACGACCGCATCGTTCTGGAGAAATTCGCCGACTACTGGGATGCGGCCGGCTTCGCCTACGACAAGATCACCTTCATCCCGATCTCGGACTCGACCGTGCGCCTCGCCAACCTGCGTTCGGGCGATCTCGACATCATTGAGCGTATCGCCCCATCCGACGTTGAAACCGTCAAGGGTGACTCCGGCCTTGCCTTCTACCCGGTCACCGGAACCGGCTACCAGGCCCTGACCTTCAATCTTAAAAAGGGCGACAAGGATTCATTCCCGATTGCTTACGACAAGCGTATTCGCCAGGCTTTCGAACTGTCGATTGATCGCAACGTCATCAACGATGTTGTTGGCCAGGGCATTTTTCAGCCGGCATATCAGCCATTTCCGCCGACGAGCTTCGCCTATGACAAGAAGTTCGAGAGCCGCCAGCGCGAGGTCGCCAAGGCAAAGGCGCTTCTTGCCGAAGCCGGCCACGAACGCGTGAAGCTGGAAATCGCCTTCGGCAACAACACGGCTTCGCAGCAGGTCTACGAGTTGATCCAGGCAATGTCGGCGGAAGCAGGCTTCGACATCTCGCTGCGTCCGACGGAGTTTGCAGCATTGCAGTCGGCACTGAAGGAAGGCAGCTTCGAGGCTGGTCAGAGCGGTTGGTCCGGCCGCGCAGACCCGGATGGCAACATCCACAGTTTTGTCAGCTGCAAGGGCAATCTCAATGACGCCCATTATTGCAACGAGAAGGTCGACGCCCTGCTTGAAGAGGCACGCAGCCTGACAGATCCGGTCAAGCGCAAGGCGCTTTATGATCAGGTCCAGGAGATCATCCAGGACGACCTGCCGATCGTCTATCTCTATTACCAGCCCTGGCCGTTTGCGGCGCGTGCCAACGTGAAGGGCTTTACCGCCTATCCCGATGGAATGATCCGACTGCGCGGCGTTTCGTCCGAAGGTTGATCCTCCACAGCGCGGCGCGGCCATACTAGTGGCCGCACCGCCCCTCCCGCTCCGGTTTCAAAGTGCTTTTGCCATGATCGCGATCGTTCTCAGACGATGCCTGGTAGTCCTGCCTACGTTGCTGCTCGTCTCCATGCTGGTGTTCGGCATGCAGAAACTTTTGCCCGGCGACCCCATCCTGACGATGGCGGGCGAGGATCGCGATCCGGCAACGATCGCCTATCTGCAGGAGAAGTATCGTCTCAACGACCCGATCCCGGTCCAATATGTGGCCTGGCTCGGGCAGATCGTTCGGGGCGACCTCGGCATCTCTCTGCGCACTGAGCAGCCGGTGCTCAGCCTTATTGTCCAGAAGCTGCCGGTAACGATCCAGCTGGCGGCCTTCGCCATGATCGTCGCATTCATGATCGGCGTGCCCGCCGGCATCGTTTCAGCGATACGAAAGGGAACGACCACCGACTATGCCATCAACGTCGTGGCGCTGTCGGGGCTGTCCATTCCCAATTTCTGGCTCGGCCTGATGCTCATTCTGCTGGTCTCCGTGCAATGGCAATTGCTGCCGGCGTCCGGCTACACCTCGCCCCTCGAGGATATCGGCCAGAACCTGCGCACCATGTTCATGCCGGCCTTCGTTCTGGGCACCGGGTTGGCGGGCGTTCTGATGCGCCACACGCGCTCGGCAATGCTGGGCGTTCTGCGCTCCGACTATGTCCGGACCGCGCGCGCAAAGGGGTTGAACGAAAAGACCGTCATCCTGCGCCACGCATTGAAGAACGCCCTGGTGCCGATCATCACGCTTTCCACGCTGCTGTTTGGCGAATTGCTTGCGGGTGCAGTGCTGACCGAGCAGATTTTCACCATTCCAGGCTTCGGCAAGCTGATCGTCGATGCCGTCTTCACCCGTGACTATGCGGTGGTTCAAGGCGTCGTGCTGTGCACGGCCGTCGGGTTCATTCTCATGAACCTCGTCGCAGACCTCCTCTACATCGTCGTCAATCCGCGCCTGAGAGATGCGGCATGACTGCCCTCGCCTCCACCCACAAAAGCCCTTTCGGCCGTCAGCTGTCGAAGTTCACCCGCAACAAGGCAGCGGTCGCAGGCGCTGTCATTGTCGGCCTGTTTGTACTGATCGCCGTCTTTGCGCCGCTGATTGCACCCTATGATCCGTTTCAGACCAGCTTCACGACGGTGCGCAAACCGCCTTCGGCGCAATTCTGGCTCGGCACCGACGAACTGGGGCGCGATCTGTTCTCCCGTATGATCTACGGCGCGCGCGCATCGCTGATGGCCGGCGGCATATCCGTGGTGATTGCCGTGATTGTCGGCGTGCCGTTCGGCCTTCTGGCCGGTTATTTCGGCGGCTGGATCGACAGCGTCATTTCGCGCCTGATCGACGCCATGCTGGCCATTCCCTTCCTGATCCTCGCAATTTCCTTGGCAGCCTTCCTCGGCGCCAGCCTGACCAACGCCATGATCGCCATTGGCCTTTCGGCAGCGCCGATCTTTGCGCGCCTGACCAGGGGCCAGGTGCTTTCGGTGAAAGCGGAGGAGTATGTCGAGGCAGCGCAGGTCATCGGCCTGCGGCACCCGCGCATCATTCTGCGCTACATCCTGCCCAATTCCATCCCGCCGATCATCGTGCAGGCAACGCTGACGATCGCCGCCGCCATTATCGCCGAGGCAAGCCTTTCCTTCCTCGGCCTCGGCCAACAGCCACCCAACCCGTCCTGGGGTTCGATGCTGAACACGGCCAAGAACTTCATCTCGCAGGCGCCATGGATGTCGCTGTGGCCGGGAGCGGCGATCTTCCTCGCCGTGCTGGGCTTCAACCTTCTGGGTGACGGCCTGCGCGATGCCATCGACCCGCGCGAATACTAAGCATTAGCAGATAGCAGGAACGACAAGCATGTTTACCACCAGACCTGAAATTCTGGGCACTTTCGGTGTCGTGACCTCGACGCATTGGCTTGCCTCGGCGGCCGGAATGGCGATGTTGGAACGTGGCGGCAATGCCTTCGACGCCGCCGTGGCGGCCGGTTTCGTCCTGCAGGTGGTGGAGCCTCATCTGGTCGGCCCGTCCGGCGAAGTTCCAATCATCTTGCACTCGGCCCGCAGCGGAAAGACCGAGGTGCTTTGTGGCCAAGGCGTTACACCGGAAGCCGCAACCCTCGATGCATACAAGGCACTGGGCCTAGACCTGGTGCCGGGCTCGGGCCTTCTGGCCACGGTCGTTCCCGGGGCATTCGATGCGTGGATGCTTCTTTTGCGCGACCACGGCTCGATGAAACTGCGCGACGTGATGGAGCCGGCAATACACTATGCCCGTCATGGTCATCCGCTCCTGCCGCGTGTCGCCAACACCATCAAGGACAACGCCGAATTCTTCGCCAAGGAGTGGCCGACCTCGTCCGCGACCTGGCTTCCCGGCGGCAAAGCGCCGGAAGCAAAGAAGCTTTTCTGCAATCCGGTTCTTGCCGACACCTATCAGCGTATCGTCGACGAGGCCGAAGCGGCGGGTGGCAATCGCGAGGCTGCGATCGACAAGGCACGCGATGCTTTCTACCGTGGTTTCGTGGCTGAAGCGATCGACCGTTTCTGCCGCGAGACCGAAGCAATGGACACCAGCGGGCGACGTCACAAGGGGCTTTTGACCGGTGACGACATGGCGCGCTGGAGCGCCACATATGAAACGCCGCTGACCTATGACTATCATGGCTGGAGGGTTGCCAAGACCGGACCCTGGGGACAGGGACCGGTGTTCCTGCAAACGCTGGCGCTTTTGAAGGAACTGGATGTCGCCGCCATGAAGCCGGATGGTGCCGACTTAATCCACACGGTTACGGAAGCCATGAAGCTCGCCTTCGCGGATCGTGAGGTCTATTACGGCGACCCGAACTTCATTGACGTTCCGCTTGAGACACTGCTTTCGGACGCCTACGCAGCGCAGCGGCGGGCATTGATCGGCGTAAACGCTTCGTTGGAGCTGCGGCCCGGAACGGTTCCCGGTTTCGAGGCCCAGCTCAAGACGGCCATGTCGCAAGTGCGTTACACCGGTGCGAGCGGCAATGCAGCGCCAGGTGCGGGCGAGCCGACGATGGCGCATCTGCGCACTGAAAAGCGTGGAGACACCGTCCATATCGACGTCATCGATCGCTGGGGCAACATGATTTCGGCCACGCCTTCCGGCGGATGGCTGCAATCCTCTCCGGTTGTTCCCGAGCTTGGGTTTGCGCTCAACACACGCGCGCAGATGTTCTGGCTGGAGCCGGGACTGCCTACCAGCATGGCGCCGCGCAAGCGGCCGCGCACGACGTTGACTCCGTCACTGGCGCTGTTCGAAGGAAAGCCGCGCATGGTGTTCGGCACGCCGGGAGGCGACCAGCAGGACCAGTGGCAGTTGGCGTTGTTCCTGCGCCGGGTGCATCACGGCTTGAACCTGCAGGAAGGCATCGACCTGCCGCTGTTTCACACCATGCATTTTCCATCGTCCTTCTATCCGCGTGAGGCGGTACCGGGCCGACTCGTCGTCGAGGAGAGTTTTGGACACGAGACGATCGAGACGCTCAAGGCGCGTGGCCATGATGTCGAAATCGTTCCCCAATGGTCTGTAGGGCGCCTGACGGCAGCCGAGCGGGAGCCGGACGGTATCCTGCGTGCGGCAGCAACGCCGCGCTTGATGCAAGCCTACGCAATCGGACGCTGAAACATGTTCGGAATTCCTGTCTTCGAATTGTCATGGCTGGTTCTGGGACTGCTGGCAGCAGGCGCGATCACCGGTGTCCTGGCCGGCCTGTTCGGCGTCGGCGGCGGAGCGGTCGCAGTCCCCATTCTTTATGAGCTCTTCCGCTTCATGGAGGTGCCGGAAGAAGTGCGCATGCCGCTTTGCATCGGTACGTCTCTGGCGATCATCGTCCCGACTTCGCTGCGCTCTTTTTATGCGCACCGCGCCAAGGGAGCGGTCGATATGTCCATCCTGAAAAAATGGGCCATACCGGTTGTTGCCGGCGTGGTGCTCGGCAGCATCATCGCACGCTACGCGCCGGCGGACCTCTTCAAGATCGTGTTTGTGGTTGTCGCGGGTATTTCCGCTATCCGCCTGCTGTTTGGAAACGACAAATGGCGCTTGGCCGATGATCTGCCCGCGGGCTGGATCATGAAATCCTACGGCGTGCTCATCGGAGTGCTGTCATCCCTGATGGGCATTGGCGGCGGCCAGCTCTCCAATCTTTTCATGACCTTCTACGGCCGCCCCATTCATCAAGCCGTCGCGACGTCGTCGGGCCTCGGCATATTGATTTCGATACCGGGCGCGCTTGGCTATATCTACGCCGGCTGGCCGCGTGCCGCCGAGTTTCCAGATGTCATCGCGCTGCAGCCGCCGCTGGCGCTCGGCTACGTTTCGCTCCTCGGTTTCATCCTCTTCATTCCGACCAGCGTCGTGGCAGCACCTTTCGGGGTGAGGCTTGCGCACGCCCTGTCGAAATCCCGTCTGGAGAAGGCTTTCGGCATATTCCTGCTGGCGGTCTGCCTGCGTTTCCTCATCAGCGTGATTACCTGAGCTTGGAACAACCCATGAAGCAACCCATCCTGTCCGTGACGAACCTGCGCACGTCATTCCACAACAATGGGGCGTGGACACCGGTCGTTCGCGACATCTCTTTCGATGTTGCGCCCAAAACGACGGTGGCAATCGTTGGCGAATCCGGCTCCGGCAAAAGCATGACCGCGCTGTCGATCATGCGGCTTCTGCCAGGCGGCAACAGCAAGGTCGAAGGCAGCATTTCGCTCGCCGGCAAGTCGCTCCTCGACCTTCCCGAAAAGGATATGCGCAGCGTGCGCGGCAATGACATTGCCATGATCTTTCAGGAGCCAATGACCAGCCTCAACCCGAGCCTGACCATTGGTTTCCAGATTGCCGAAGCGTTGATGTGTCACCGCAACATGAGCAGCGCCGAGGCCGAAGCGGAAGTCATCCGCCTGCTGGAGCGCGTTCGCATCCCGTCGGCCACAACCCGGTTCCACGACTATCCGCATCGGCTTTCCGGCGGCATGCGCCAGCGCGTGATGATCGCCATGGCGCTTGCCTGCAAGCCCAAGCTGCTGATTGCCGACGAGCCGACCACGGCGCTCGATGTCACCATCCAGGCCCAGATCCTCGAACTCATCCGCGACTTGCAGGAAGAAGAGGACATGGCCGTTCTGTTCATCACGCACGACATGGGTGTTGTGGCCGAGATTGCCGACCGGACCATCGTCATGCTGCAGGGCGAAATCGTCGAAAGCGGCGACACCGCTGCGATCTTCGCCAATCCCCGGCACAATTATACCCGCTCGCTTCTCTCCGCTGTGCCCAAGCTCGGTTCGATGACGGGCAAATCTCGCCCCCTGCGTTTCCCGGTCGTCGACCAGGAAACCGGCATTGCAGCCGAACCGGCGGCCGGCATCGATACGGTCGACGCGGCCCGGCCGATCCTCGAGGTGAAGAACCTCACCAAGTACTTCGACATCCGTAAGGGTGTCCTGCGCGGCCTGACCGGACGTGTTCATGCGGTGGAGAATGTTTCGTTCAGTATCCAGCCCGGCGAGACCCTGGCGCTCGTCGGTGAATCCGGTTGCGGCAAGTCGACGACCGGCCGTTCCATCGTGCGATTGACCGAGCCGACAAGCGGGTCGATCCACCTTGCCGGGGAAGACATCCTCAGGACTGGCAAATCCTCTTTCCGCGACACCCGCAAACGCATGCAGATGATCTTCCAGGATCCCTATGCCAGCCTCAATCCGCGCATGCGCATCGGCGAAAGCATCGCCGAGCCGATGATTGCCCATGCGACGGAAACACCGAAACGTGCGCGCGAACGCGTTGGCGAGCTTCTGAAGAGCGTCGGTCTCAGTGCCGATGTCTATGATCGCTATCCGCACGAGTTTTCCGGCGGCCAGCGCCAGCGCATCTCCATCGCCCGGGCCTTGTCGCTGGGACCTGAACTCATCGTTGCCGATGAGGCGGTGTCTGCGCTCGATGTCTCGATCAAGGCGCAGGTGATCAATCTGATGCTCGATCTACAGGAGAGGTTGAAGCTGGCTTTCCTGTTCATCTCGCACGACATGGCCGTGGTGGAACGGATCAGCCACCGCGTCGCGGTGATGTATCTCGGCGAGATCGTCGAGATTGGATCGCGTGCCGACGTGTTCGGCAATCCGCAGCACCCCTACACCAGGCGGCTACTTTCGGCGGTGCCGATCCCCGATCCGAGCCTGCGCGTCGGCAAGAGGCGGCTGGTCAACGACGAACTGAAGAGCCCTGTTCGCGCGGTGGACTATCAGGCGCCCGTTCGTGCGTTCAACCAGGTTGGCCGCAATCACATGGTGCAGGAGTGGGGCGCCGAGTGGGCCTGAGCCAGTCTGCGGCACTGGATCGGCATGTAGCAGGCTGGCCGCCTGCATATTCGGACGGGTGAAATCAGTCGTAAAACGCCTCGACCACGTTGCGCTTGCCCAGCATAAAGGCGTCGGCGACATGCTGAAGCGGGGCAACGTCGACATCCAGCGTGCCAGTGCGCAAGATCTCGGCGAACCGTTGGTAAAGCATGGGATATTCGGCTTCCGGTTCGTCGTGAACGATTTGGCCGTCGATTGCCAGTTTCGCGCCGCCGCCGGAAAGCAGCATGGATCCGGCTTCGGTATCGGCAAGGATATCCCAGCTTTGCGGACCGGTCTGACGCCAGTCGAAATCCGCCGTCACCGGGATGCCGTCCAGCGTTCTGAAGGCGATTTGCGCGGCAATGGGCGCGTGGCGATTTTCCGGGAAATCGAGCGTTGCGGCGGTGATGAACATTTTCGGAAGAATGTGCGTGGCGATCGATAGTGCGTTGATGCCGGGATCGAAAACGCCAAAGCCGCCGGGTTGCCAAATCCATTCCTGGTTGGGATGCCAGCGGCGCACGTCTTCCTTCCAATTGATTGCGACCGATCTGATAGTGGTCGAGGTCAGGAAGGTTCTAGCGAACTCGACCGCGGGCGCGTAGCGCGAGTGCCAACTGGCGAAGAGAGACACGCCTCGTTCCGCAGCAAGTTCCTTCAAATGCTCGACTTCGCTGACCGTGGCGCCCGGCGGTTTTTCGAGGAAGACGTGCTTGCCGGCTTCGAGCGCTGCCCGCGCCGCGTCGAAGCGGAACTGCGGGGGCATGCAGAGCGAAACGGCCTCGATCTCTGCAACGTCTTCGAGCATCGCCTTAATTGATGGGTAGTTGGGGATGCCATCGACCTTTTCGTGACGGCTGGCCGCAGCGACAAGACGATAGCTTGGATCCTTGGCCAAAGCCGGCAGATGTTGGTCGCGGACGATTTTCCCTACGCCAACAATTCCGATCCTGATGGGTGTGATGGATGGGGGCATGGTACTCACCGTTTCTGCACGAGCAGTGTCATATCAGAGGGCCAGTCGCCGGCAAGGCAGGTTGCGCTCGTTCGCTCGAATTCAGCCGTAACGAAGCAATTTGAAGCAATCCCCGCTCCCGGATGCTGATTGTGCAAGGAACGGTCTGGACCGATCGAGCCACTCCTGGTGTGAGGCGGCATCCGCTTCAATCTCATCAGCCGGTTCAAGCGCGATAAAGTCAGGTCCCTTGCTGAAGAACCAGCACGCGCGGCCAAGAAGCCGCCGGCCGCGCTGCCGCAGGAGATCAGCGTCGTAAAAGATGTCCAGCACTTCCTGCTTGATCCTTTGTTCCTTTTCGGGATTGGCGATCGCAGCGGCAAGCGGCGCATCGCCAATCGCGGCGTGAAGATCCTTGTAGTCCAGGGCAAGCTGGGTCGTCGCATATCTGATTTCACTTTCATCCCTGACGATGTTGAACCACAGGGTCGGATCGAGTTCGTTGACGACGAACGACGATTCAAAATCGCGGGATATGTTCATGGTCTCGAACTCCTGGACGTCGACATCGCGCTCCACGAGTAGCAATTTGGCAACTTGCGCCGCGAATTCTGCTCCGCGCACGCTGACCGCACGGTTCGCTCCACCGTTTGCCGGATCGACGTAAGGTCCGCCCTCATCAAGCAATTCGTCAAATTCGTTGAGGGATTCGACCACCGTCGAGCCGCGAGCGATGCGAAGCGCCATTTTGGCGAGCACCTGCTGCATCTCGGCTTCGCGTCTGCGGTGATCCTGATAGTTCTGTTGGAAAAAGAAAATGAACAGGGAAACTCCGATACCAATCAGGATCACGCCCAACTGGGAAAAGGTGTTGCGGTAATATTCCAGCAGCTTTTCCTGATGACGCGCATCCTGGCGCACGCTGTGCGCCACACGAATATTGAAGATGAGCGATATGATGAGGAGCCCTGCCCCGACCAGGATAAGGCCACCGATGAGGAGATAACCGTGACCGGAGAGGACGTTAAAATCCATTTTTCTGGTTAAGTTGCTTGCTGGCTGCATCAGAATACATGAGACTAATGCCACGCACAGCAGAAATACCAGAAGCGGAGACGTGGCTGCCCATTATTCTTGGTTCTTGTCCCAATTGGAGTAGTCACAGCCCGGTCGGCGGCTTGGGCTGCCGTGAAACGGCGATGTAGCCTGTCAGAGCGCCTTGACCACGACCGTCTCGGGCGCCCCGATCTTCAACGGATTGCGTAACGGCAGCCCGAAATCAGGCGAACTGATCTCGAACACGTCGCCCGCCTCGGCTTTGATACCATCGGCGAAGGAGAGTGTCGCGGTGCCGAACATATGGATGTGCACATCGCCGGGCTGACGGAACACGGCGTATTTAAAATGGTGATGTTCGAGGTTGGCAATGCTGTGGGACATGTTAGCCTCTCCCGAGAGGAAGGGCTTTTCCCAAAGCGTCTTGCCAGCGCGAACGATGCGGGACGTGCCGCGAATATCGGCGGGAAGCTCGCCCACGAGGATTTCCGGTCCGTAGGAAGCGTTGCGAAGCTTCGAGTGCGCCAGATACAGGTAGTTCATCCGTTCGGTGACATGGTCGGAGAACTCGTTGGAGAGGGCGAAACCGACACGCAAAGGCGTGCCGTCATCGCCGATGACATAGACACCTGCGATCTCGGGCTCCTCGCCTCCGTCCTTCGCGAAATGCGGCGAAACAAGAGGAGCGCCCGGCGCGACCGCCATGGTGCCGTTGCCCTTGTAGAACCATTCAGGCTGCACTCCCACCGTGCCGTCCTTGGGTTTGCCGTTTTCCAGACCGAGACGGAACATCTTCATGGAATCGGTCAACGTCTCCTCGCCGTCGGCGCTCAGCTTCTTGTGCATGGCGTCGCGCGCCGAGGCGGAACCGAGATGCGTCAGACCGGTGCCCGTCAGATGCAGGTGCGCATCGTCAGGATGATTGATCGGAGAGATCAGGCGTCCTTGCCGATAGGCGGCTTCCAGATCGACGGTCTTGCCAAACCCCTTGCGTTCGATCAGCGCGGCAAGCGACATGCCGGTCCGGGCAGCTTCCAGCGCCAGGGAGTAAACGCTCTTGGCGCCGTTCAAGATCCTTGTGGCGCCGTCAAAGCGTGCAACGACCTGGATCATATCGGACCCGTCGACAATCTGTGAAATCAGCATTGCTCAACCTCCTCGCTTGCGGCGTCCCCATGCGGTCACCGCGGTTCTCACGCGCGAAATTCTCCCTCTCGCCGCCCAATCGAACCGGGCCGCGGGATGTCTTCAAAACCTGATTTCCGCCGTTTGAAGCGTGTTTGCCCGCTTGGCCGGATCAACAATTGTGGCGGCTTCTTCCTGCCTGCTATGCCTTGTTCTTGTTGTAGACGTCGAAGACCACGGCGCCGAGCAGCACAAGGCCCTTCACCACCTGCTGCCAGTCGACATTGACGCCCATGATCGACATGCCGTTGTTCATCACACCCATGATGAACCCGCCGACCACGGCGCCGATCACCTGACCGACGCCCCCCATGGCCGACGCACCGCCGATGAACACGGCAGCGATGACGTCGAGTTCGCTGCCGAGACCTGCGGCCGGCACTGCCTGTCCGAGACGCGCTGCGATGATCAGCCCGCCGAGCGCCGACAGGACGCCCATGTTGATGAAGACGATAAGGGTCAGCCGTTCGGTGTTGATGCCGGACAATTGCGCAGCCTTTGCATTGCCGCCCATGGCATAGATGCGGCGACCGATCGTCATGCGTTTGGTGACGAAGACGAACAATGCAATCAGCAATGCCATGACCATCAGGACGATCGGCAGGCCTCTGTAGGTCGCGAACTGGTAGACGAGGAACAAGACGAGCGCGCTGATCACCAGCGTCTTGATCGTGAACAGAACGAAGGGCTCGGCATGGTATCCATGGCGCTCGCGCGTGCGACGCGCCTTGATGCCGAAATAGGCGTAGGCCAACACACCGATGACGCCGATGACGATGGTGGTCATGTGCAGGCTGAGACCGCTACCGACGATGGTCTTGCCGGCGGCATTCACGGTTGGCGCAACGATGGTCCACGTTCCGATCACGTCGGGAATGAAGCCCGAGCTCAGCGCCTTGAAACCGTCTGGAAGCGGCCCGACGGACGAACCGCCTCCCAGCAGCGCCTGGCACATGCCGCGAAACATCAGCATGCCCGCCAGAGTGACGATGAAACTTGGTATTCGGTGATAGGCGACCCAATAGCCCTGCGCAGCACCTATGGCGCCGCCGATGATCAGGCAGACGATCGATACCACGAGGGGATTGCTGAGGAAGCCGAGCGGCCAGATCACCATCATCATGGCGGCGAGGGCGCCAATGAAACCGGCAACAGAGCCAACGCTGAGATCGATGTGGCCGGACACGATCACCAAAAGCATGCCCAGCGCCATGACGATAATGAAGCTGTTCTGCTGCACCAGGTTGCTCAGGTTCACCGGCTTGAAAAGCGTTCCCGAGGTGGTGAACTGGAAGAAGATCATGATGGCGATCAGCGCGAGTACAAGGCCGTAGTCGCGCAAATTGGTAACCAGCGCCGAGACGGCCACGCGGGGCCTTTGCTGAACGCTTTCGGCGACACCGGTCTGCGGGGCGGGGGTGGTATCGGTGCTCATGATGCTTTTCCTTCTCCCCGAACGATGGCGCGCATGATCTTTTCCTGGCTCGCGTCTGAAGCCGCCATTTCACCCACGATGCGGCCTTCGTTCATCACATAGATGCGGTCGGTAATTCCCAGCAGTTCGGGCATTTCCGACGAGATGACGATGATTGACTTACCCTCCGACGCGAGCCGCGCAATGATCGTATAGATCTCGTACTTTGCGCCAACGTCGATGCCGCGGGTAGGCTCATCGAGGATCAGCACTTCCGGGTTGGCGAAAAGCCATTTCGACAACACCACTTTCTGCTGGTTGCCGCCCGAAAGATTGCCGGTCATCTGGTAGACGCTCGATGCCCGGATATTGGTCTTGCCGCGATAGTCGTTGGCGGCGGCAAGTTCGCGCAAATCGTCGATCACGCCGTATCGCGACACGCCACCGAGATTGGCCAGCGTGACGTTATGCTTGATGTGGTCGATCAGATTGAGGCCGTAGGTCTTGCGGTCCTCGGTGACATAGGCAATGCCGTGCTCGACCGCCCTGCCCACCGTCGAAGTGTCGATCGGCTTGCCTTTGAACTGAACCTCGCCGGTGATGTGCCGGCCATAGGAACGTCCGAACAGGCTCATGGCAAATTCCGTGCGCCCCGCGCCCATCAAGCCCGCAATGCCTACCACCTCGCCCTGACGAACGTTGATTCCGATGCCCTTGATGACCTGCCGCTCTGCATGGATGGGGTGATAGACCGACCAGTTTTTCACCTCGAAGACGACCTCGCCGATCTCTGGCTCGCGCGGCGGGTAACGGTCGTCAAGAGCACGCCCCACCATCGAGGTTATGATGCGGTCTTCACTGATATCCTGCTTGGCGAGTGTCTCGATGGTCTGCCCGTCGCGGATGATCGTAACGTTGTCGGCAACCCGGCTCACCTCATTCAACTTGTGAGAGATGAGGATGGAGGTGAGGCCCTGGCGCTTGAACTCCAACAGCAGGTCAAGCAGCGCCTGGCTGTCCTTCTCGGACAGGCTGGCGGTTGGTTCGTCGAGGATCAGCAGCCGGACTTCCTTGCTCAGCGCCTTGGCGATTTCGACGAGTTGCTGTTTGCCGACGCCGATATTCGTGATCAGCGTCTTTGGGTCCTCGCTCAGTCCCACCTTCTTCAGCAAGGCGCTCGTACGCGCCTCGTTGGCGTCCCAGTCGATGATGCCATATCTGGCGTGCTCGTTGCCGAGAAAGATGTTTTCAGCAATCGACAGCATCGGCACCAGCGCGAGTTCCTGGTGAATGATCACGATGCCCTGTCGCTCGCTGTCGTGGATGCCTTTGAAATGGCAATCCTGCCCACGATAAACAATGTCGCCGTCATAGGTGCCGGACGGATAAACCCCCGAAAGCACCTTCATCAACGTCGATTTGCCGGCACCGTTTTCGCCGACGACGGCGTGGATTTCGCCTTCTCGAACGCTAAGATTGACGTTGGACAGCGCCTTGACGCCGGGAAAGGTCTTGGTGATGCCGCGCATCTCCAAAATCGTCGAGGCCATTGCTGACAGAACTCCTGCGAGACCCACACACTAGCGGAGTCAGTGGTCAACGATAAGGGCTCTACACCACTATGCAGAGCCCTTATCTGTCGAAGGCTTACTTCAGCTCTTCAGCCTTGATGTAGCCGGAGTCGACAACCAGCGCCTGGTAGTTCGACTTGTCGACGTCATGCGGCGTCAGCAGGATCGAAGGAACGACCTTGACGTCGTTGTTATAGGTTTTCTCGTCAAGGCCGTCCGGCTTGCCGCCCGAGCTGACCTTGTCGACCAGTTCGACGGTCGCCTTCGCCAGTTCGCGGGTGTCCTTGAACACGGTCGAATATTGCTCGCCGGCGATAATCGCCTTGACCGAAGCTGTCTCGGCATCCTGGCCGGTAACGATCGGCCACGGCTGCTCGGCGGTGCCGTAGCCGACAGCGCGCAGCGAAGCGATGATGCCGCGGGACAGACCGTCGTAGGGCGAAAGCACGCCATCGACCCGGGTGCCGTCCGAATAGTTGGCGGACAGCAGATTATCCATGCGCGCCTGGGCGGTAGCCGCCAGCCACCGCAACGTGCCAACCTTGTCCATTCCCGTTTGGCCGGACTTGATCTTGATGCTGCCGTCATCGATCAGCGGCTGCAGCACGCTCATCGCGCCGTCATAGAAGAAGAAGGCATTGTTGTCGTCCGGCGAACCACCAAAGAGTTCCACGTTCCAGGGTTTGGTGTCCGGGAAGCGTTCCTTCAGGCCCTTGACCAGCGAATTGGCCTGAATGACGCCGACGCCGAAATTGTCGAAGGTTGTGTAGTAGTCGACGTTCGGCGTCTTCTTGATCAGGCGGTCGTAGGCGACCACGACGACGCCGGCATCAGCCGCCTTCTGGAGCGCGTCCGACATGGTTGTGCCGTCGATCGAAGCGATGATGAGCGCCTTCGGGCCCTTGGTGATTTCGTTCTCCAGCTGGCTGAGCTGGTTTGGAATGTCGTCCTGCGCATATTGCAGGTCGACCGTGTAGCCCAGGGCCTCAAGCTGCGACTTGACGGCGTCGCCGTCATTGATCCAGCGTTGCGAGGTCTTTGTGGGCATCAGCACCCCGACCAAACCCTTATCCTGCGCATGCGCGCCGTAGCTCATGGATGCCAGGCCGAGCGCGAGCGCGCCAACCAATGCCTTGATTATTTTCACGTGTCATCCTCCCTGGTGATGAAAACGCGACCCGGACCTGAGCCTGATCGCGGATAAAGCCCGATTGCCGCAGCCTAGGTTCGCAGTTGTTACCCCTCAATGCACCGGCTGACGTATCTGCGAACGCGACGTGGGCAGACGAATAATCGACCGGACATCGCGAACCTGTCTTCCAATGATATAACTGTCAAATACCATTTTTGATGTCTCGCATAATTTTCTGGTATACCAACTTTAGAATCCGACCTTCGATGGAGGAATTTTTTGTCGACCCAGGGTAACTTCTCGAACGTCGATGCGGCCGACGACGACACGAAGGCGTTGCTCCGCAGCGGCTTGAAGCTCTCGCATTTGCGCTTGATCGTCGCGCTCGAGGACAGCGGCCAGATCAGCGCCGCTGCTCATATGCTCAACATCTCGCAGCCCGCCGCCTCGCGCATGATCGCGCAGATGGAGGATATGCTTGGCATTCCCTTGTGCCGAAGACTGTTGCGTGGCGTCGAACTGACGCCTTATGGGGCAGCGCTGGCGCGCCGTGGGCGTACGATGCTGCTCGAACTGCGCGAGGTCGATCGCGAGATATCGGATCTCAAGTCGGGTAAAGGCGGTGCGGTGTTCCTCGGCGCAGTGACGGCGCCGGCCATCGGACTCGCTGTTCCAGCGATCCGACGCATCCGCAAACGATTTCCGCGCATCGAGATCAGCGTGCAGATCGAGACAAGCGGCGTGCTGGCGCGGGAACTGCTTGCCTCGCGGCATGATTTCATCATCGCTCGTATCCCGGACGACCTTAATCCCAGGCTTTTCGACGCACGTGTCATTGGCATTGAGAAAGCCTGCCTTATCGTGAGGCGTGGCCATCCGCTGGCCGGGCACCAGACGGTCGAGCTTGAGCAGCTGATCGACTATGACTGGGTGTTCCAGCCGGCAGGTTCACTGCTGAGGCGCACGCTCGAAACGATCTTCATGAGTCGCAACGTCGCCCTGCCCGACCGCATCCTCAATACCACGTCGCTCCTTTTGACGCTGGTGATGGTCGCGCAATCGGACGCCATCGCGCCCGTGGCGCTCGACATGGCAAAGTTCATCAATGATGAAAGCGGCCTTGCCGGGGCAATCGAGATCCTGCCGATTTCATTCGACATCGATGTGCAACCCTACAGCCTCATCACCGCGCGCAACCGCGCCCTCTCGCCGGCCGCCAGGATGCTTTACGATCATATCCTGGCGGAGATCCGGTAACGCGGGAGGCTGACATCCTGGTACTGCGGGCCGACCACTTTGAACCGAGCCGCCGCCTAGCTCGGCGTCACGCTCTCACCTCCTGCTTCTTCTTACGTGCCAGCCGCCATTCCTCGAAGCGCTGAAGGATAACAAACAGAGACGGCACGAAGAGAATGGCAAGACAGGTCGAAGCTATCATGCCGGAAAAGACCGTGATGCCGATCGACCTGCGCGCGCTGGCGCCCGCGCCTGTCGCCACGACCAGGGGCGCTACACCGAGGATGAAGGCGAAGGATGTCATCAGGATGGGCCGGAAGCGGGCGCGCGCCGCCTCGACTGCCGCTTCCACGATAGGCGTGCCGGTCGCACGCAGGTCCCGGGCGACTTCGACAATCAGGATTGCATTCTTGGCTGACAGGGCAATGAGCAGGATAAGGCCGATCTGGACATAAAGATTGTTGGCAATGCCGGCGCCGTTGAGCACCAGGACCGGACCTATCAGCGACAGCGGCGCTGCGAGCAGGACAGCGATCGGCGCGAACCAGCTCTCATATTGACCCGCAAGAACCAGATAGACGAGCAGAAGCGCCAGGCCGAAAACCAGGTAGATCTGGTTTGTGACGAGCTTTTCCTGGAACGACAGCGCCGTCCAGTCAAAGCCGGTGCCGGGCGGCAACGTGTCGGCCGCGACCTTCTCCAGCAGCTTGATTGCATCGCCCGACGAAAAATTTGACGCCTGCACGCCGATGATCGACGCCGAGGGGTAGAGATTGTAGAGGCTGATGAGCGAAGGGCCGACGCTTGGCGTGATTGTCAGCACCGTTGAAAGCGGGATCATGTCGCCGCTCTGGTTGCGCACCGTCAGACGGCCTATGTCCTCGGGCGACCGGCGGAACTGTGCATCGCCCTGCACGTAGATCTGGAATACCCGTCCGAATTTGTTGAACTGGCTGACATAGCTCGAGCCAAGATAACCGGCGAGCGTCTGGAAAACCGCGTCCGTTGTGAGCTCGAGATTCTGCACCTTCTCGCGATCGATCTCGACCTTGTATTGGGGAACATTGGCGCGGAACGTCGCCGAGACACGCTGGATGCCCGACTGCGTTTCCGCGACCTTCACCATCGCATTGACCGAGCCTTGCAGCTTGGCGAGGTCGAAGCTGCCATCGCGAAGCTCGATCTGCATGGTGAAGCCGGCTGCGTTGCCGATGCCCTGGATTGGCGGAGGCGGCAGCACCAGAACACGCCCGTCCTCCATGCTGGAAAGGCTCGTGTTGAGCGTCGCGTAAAGAGAGGCAAGATCCTCGCCCTTGCCGCGCTGGCTCCAGTCCTTGAGAATTATGTATGCCACGCCGGCATTGGCGAGCGACGAGTTGTTGTCGAGCGCCGAAATGCCGGCGATGGTCACGACCTGGTCGACACCAGGGGTCGCTTTGGCGATCTTCGAAACCTGCTGCAGCGTCGCCTGCGTGCGGCCGAGTGCTGCGCCATCGGGCAATTGCACCGAGGCAAGCAGATAGCCCTGGTCTTCAATCGGAATGAAGCCCGTCGCGACCCGCGACATGCCGTAGCCGGCCGCGCCGATGATGAGGAGCGCAATCACGCCCGTCACGGCGCTGTGCCGTACCATGGCGCCTATCAGTCCCGCATAACCGTTCTCCATGCGTTGATAGACGGCGTTGAAGCCGCGATAAAAAAAGTTGCGCTGGTCAGGCGGCACCGGAGGCCTGAGCCAGAGAGCGCACTGCGTCGGCTTCAGCGTCGCTGCGTTTATGGCGCTGATCAGAGCGGTCGCCGCAATCACCAGCGCGAACTGCGCATAGATTTTACCTGTGAGCCCTTGCAGGAACGAAGCCGGCAGGAACACCGCCATCAGCACCAGCGTGATACCGATTATGGGTCCGAACAGCGTTTTCATCGCCGCAATTGCCGCGTCGTGGCCGGACATGCCGCGTTCCATATTGTGACTGGCGCCCTCGACCACGACGATGGCGTCGTCGACAACGATGCCTATGGCAAGCACGATGGCGAAGAGCGTCGACAGGTTAACAGAGAAGCCAAGCGCGGCCATCGCCGCGAAAGCGCCGATGATCGTTACCGGCACAGTAGTCGCAGGCACCAGCATCGCCCTCCAATCCTGCAGGAAGACCAGGATGACGATGAGCACCAGCAAAGCGGCTTCAATGAGCGTCTTGTAGACCTCGTTGATCGCCTGGCTGACGAAGATCGTGGTGTTGAAGGGGATTGAATACGCCATGCCCTGCGGAAACTCGCCCGCCAGTTCCTTCATCCTGGCCTCGACCCTTCCGGCAACATCGAGCGCATTGGCGCCCGGTGACAGGAAAATGGCCATGCCAGCCGCAGGTTGGTCGTCGAGAGTGAAGAATTGGCCATAGGTCTGGGCGCCGAGCTCGACACGGCCAACGTCGCGCACGCGCGTCAGGTCGCCGGCGGTGCCGGTCTTGACGACCACGGCGCCAAACTGATCGGGATCGTCGAGGCGGCTCTGCACTTCGATCGTGTACTGGAAGGACTGATTGTCGGGCGAAGGCGGCGCTCCGACCTGGCCAGCGGTCACCTGTTCGCTTTGCTGGCCCAGCGCCTGGACGACGTCCTGGGTCGTCAGGGCGCGCGCCCTCATCTTCTCGGGATCGAGCCAGACGCGCATGGAATATTGCCCGGCGCCGAACACGTTTATGTTGCCGACGCCGGGCAATCGGGCAAGCTCGTCCTTCAACCGGATGGTCGCATAGTTGCTGAGAAAAAGGCTGTCATATTTGCGGTCCGGCGAGGTGAGCGTCACGATCTCGAGAATCGCGGTCGACTTCTTCTGCACGACAACGCCCTGCACCTGCACGGCCTGCGGCAGGCTGGCCAAGGCAGCGGACACGCGGTTCTGCACCAGCACCTGCGCCTGGTCGAGATCCGTGCCGATGGCGAAGGTGACGGTAAGGTTGTAGCTGCCATCCGAGGTGGCGAAGGACTGCATGTAGATCATGCCCTCGACCCCGTTGACCTGCTGCTCGATCGGGAGCGCCACTGTGTCGATGACGGTGCGGGCGCTCGCGCCCGGATAGCGGGTGGTCACCGAAACGGTGGGCGGCACCACGTCCGGATATTGCGCCACAGGCAAGGCAAAGAGCGAGACGATACCGACGACAAGCGTGAGGATGGCGATGACGTTGGCAAGAACCGGCCGCTCGATGAAGAACTTGGAGATCATTGCACTATGCCACCCGTCGCGTCCGCCTCGAGCGTCTTTATCTGCGGTTCGATCTTCTGCCCTGGAACGGCCGTCAGAAGACCGGAGACGATGACGCGGTCGTCCGGCTTGACGCCGGAAGTCACCACGCGAAGATTTTCCACGAGCTGGCCGATCTCGACCGGGCGCTGCTCGACGACGTCGCCCTCCCCCGCCACGAGCACATAACGACCGCCCTGGTCGCTTCCGATTGCCCGGTCCGGAACCAGCAGCATGTCGGGCTCCTCGCCGAGCGGCACCCGCACGCGGACGAAATAGCCCGGGAGCAGCGGGCGGCCCGCATTGGGAAGCTCAGCCCGCACGACGAGCGTGCCAGTGGAGGCGGTGACCTCCGGTGCGGCGTAATCCAGCGTGCCCTTGTGGGGATAGCCGGTTTCGTTCTGCAGGCCGACCTCGACCGGCACCTTCTTGAGATCCTGGGCGGTGATGCCGCGCTTGGCCATGCCGGCCCGGATGCGCAGAACGTCCATCTCGCTGATAGTGAAATCGACGTAAATGGGGTCGAGCTGGACGATGGTGGCCAATGTCGTGGCGCTGCCGGCGCCGACAAGCTGGCCCATCGATACCTGCCTCGCGGTGACGATGCCGTCGAACGGCGCCTTGACCTCGGTGTAGCTCAGGTTGAGTTGGGCCTGCTTGACCTCGACTGCCGATTGCTGCTGCTTGGCGGCATCGACGGCGGCAGCGGCCACGGCTGCATCCGCGTCGGACGCGGAGATCACCTTCTGGGCCAGCAATTCCTGCTGGCGCTTCTGCTCGGCGCCGGACTGCTTTGCCGCAGCATCCGACGAGGACTGCCCCGCCTGGGCCTGCTCCAGCGCCAGCTGGTAAGGCTCGGGCTCGATCAGGAACAGCCGGGCGCCTGCTTTCACCTCGTCACCGTCCTTGTAGTCGATTTCCTGGATGAAGCCCGACACACGCGCCACCAACGTGGTCGTGTTCACAGCCGCGGTATTGCCGGTGGCAAAGAGATAGGGCGTGACGGTTTGCTTTAGCGGCAGCGCAACTTCGACTTTTGGGGGCGGTGGCGGCACATAGGCGTTTTCCTCGCGGCATGCGGCTAGAAGGACCGCAGCAGCCAACAGACTGGCGACATGCGGGGCTTTACCGGAAGCCAAAAGCATTTTCGACCCCTCCAAATACTTCCAAATATAGTTTGGAGCGTGTTATTGTGGAAGTCAGCCTTTTGATACGCCTTGTGTTGAGCGGAGTCTATCATGCGAAAAGCGCTAAGCTTGTTCTTTCTTGCATCCCTTTCATTGCCGAACGCGGCAGTGGCGCAGACGGCAGCCGAGCGCGCTGCCTGCCAGGCCGATTTCGAGAAGTTCTGCGCGGGCGTTGAACCCGGCGGAGGCCGCGTCGTCGAATGCCTCGCCAAACATTTGAACGAGTTGACGCCGCAGTGCCAGACAGTCGTCAAGGCGAACATGCCCAAATAGGGGTTTACGGCTGCGGCAGGTCTTGCAGGTCAAGAACCGGAGAGCCCCGCCGAGGTTAAGCTGAAACGACCGGCTCGACGAGCCGACGCGTGGAATGACGCTCGACGAGCTTGCATGCAAGTTCGACCCGGCGGGGAGGCATCGAAAATTCGCTCAGGTCATCGAGGAGCAGATTCAGCGCTGCCGCGCCGATCTCGCGCATGGGAATGTGCATGGTCGTCAAAGGCGGATTGTGAAAGGCGGCCTGGGGAAGATCATCCATGCCTACGATGGAGACTTGTTCCGGCACCCTCACGCCCACACGTTCAAGCCCCATCGCAGCGCCGACCGCCAGGCTGTCTCCTGCCGCGAGGATCGCCGTAAAGTCCAGTCCGCCCGAACGAACCCGGTTCTCGATGGCCGCGGCGCCGAGCTCCGGCAGCCAATCCCCAACCTCGACTACAAGCGTCACCGCATCATGATCATCCAAGTGACGCATAGCATCCTGCCAGCCTTCATATCGTCGCTCGATCGTGCGACGCCCGCGCCTCATCAGGAAAAGGATGCGCCGATGGCCGAGACGCAGCAGATACTCGGTCGCCATGCGTCCAGCGGACCGATTGCAGGGGGTAACGCTTGACAGCCGCATTGTCGGGTCGTCCCCATTGATCAGGACGATCGGCTTTGGAAAATTCGTCGTTAGCGTCAGCATCTCCTCGTCGTCGAGGGTAAGGAACAGGCAGCCGACAACATCCGCGCTGGTCCGCGCCTCTTCGAGGACCGCAACCTCCTCTTCCCGGCTCGCAATAGGGCGCGTCACGATTTCGACGCCAAGGGCGCTGGCTCGATCACGCAAACCCTCGAGGACATAAAAGGTGAACTGGTTGCGCACATAGTCGATCATGGCGACGCTGCTTGCGGCGAGGATAACCTTTCGGTCCGCGATCGACGCTGGAATTGTGTAGTTCGACGCTTTGGCGGCGGCAAGGATGCGGGCGCGCAGATCGGGGCGGACTCCCTTGGCGCCTGCAAGGGCGCGCGAAGCGGTGCTGATCGAAACACCACATTGCTGCGCAATGTCCTCCAGCCGAACCCGCCTGCTGACCGTTCCGCGCTTGCCTGTCTTTCGCATCGCCATGCTCCATTTGGATTCAGTATGCAAAAAATTTTCAGATTGCGCAAATTTTCATTTTGTTTCATTTCTTTTTCGAAAGCTTCAGGGAGGAGGCCTGGTGTCTTCCGCAAACGAAATATTGCGCACCCGTCTTGATCTGCTGGTGTCCGGCATCACCGGCCTGCGTGACGCAGGTGCGTTCAGTGAACCCAACCTCGATGGGACGGCGGGCGATTACATCAGCTTCGATTCATGGGAATGGCCGCAGGGCGTTGGCCTCTATGGCCTGGTTCGGCTCTGGCAGGCTGAAAGGACGGCAGCAACACTGGATTTGCTCAACGACTGGTACGCTCGCCACGTCGAGAAAGGTTTGCCCAGTCTCAATATCAATACCACCGCACCGATGCTGGCTCTGTCGATGATATGGCGCGAGACAAAGGATCCGCGCTGGACGCCGGTTCTCGACGGCTGGGCGAACCGCCTCATCAGCCAAGCGCCGCGCACTTTCGGCGGAGCCTTCCAGCACGACGTCTCCGACAAGATCAACAAAGGCGAACTCTGGGACGACACGTTGTTCATGGCGGCACTGTTCCTGGCCAGCTACGGCGAAGGTTCGGGCCGGCGCGAACTCGTGGACGAGGCCGAGCGGCAGTTCCTTCTTCACGCGCACTACCTTGCCGATCGCGAGACCGGGCTTTGGTTCCATGGATGGACCTTCGACGGCTGGCACAATTTCGCGCGTGCGCGCTGGGCGCGAGGCAATGCGTGGATCACGGTGGGCATCCTCGATCTCGCCGACCTGGCAACGATATCACCGGCGGTTCGTATCGCACTGAATGCGATGCTCGAAAGCCAGATCGCGACGCTGCTGAAACTGCAGACCCCGTCTGGCGCCTGGCGCACCTTGCTCGACGACCCTTCCTCTTATGAGGAGACGTCGGCGACTGCCGGCTTCGGCTACGGCCTGCTCAAGGCTTCGCGGTTGGGTATAGGACCAGCAGGTTGCCGTGAGGCAGGGCTCCGCGCGCTGGATTTCGTGCTGAAAAACATCGGCAGCGACGGCACGGTCGCAAATGTCTCTTACGGTACGAGAATGGGACACGACCTCCAATTCTATCGGGACATTCCGATCCAGCCGACCGGCTACGGTCAAGCACTGGCGATGTTGTGCCTGGTTGAGGGTCTCCATCATGTAGGCAAGAACGAAGCAAGGGCATCAGCATGAGGACAATCTATGGCGCGGCGCCCGGTGACATCCCATCATTCGACACGGCGCGTCTCCGAGCCGAATTCCTGGTCGAAGGGCTGTTTCGCAACGGCGAACTAAACTTCGTTTACACGCATATCGACCGCATGATCCTCGGCGGCGGCTGCCCGACCGAAAAGCCGCTCTCGTTTGGCGATGGTTCCGAACTCGGCACCGAGTATTTTCTCTCGGCGCGCGAAGCTGGAATTGCCAACCTCGGCGGATCGGGACGCGTGACGATCGACGGAGAGACGTTCGCCCTCGACAATCGCGATGTTCTTTATGTCGGTCGCGGCGGGAAGAAGATCACCCTCGAAAGCGACGACGCCTCCCGGCCCGCCTTGTTCTATATCAATTCCGTGCCTGCAGGCGCCGATATACCGAACCGGCTCGTCAAACGGCAGGAGTCCAAGCCGCTTGACCTTGGCGAAGAACGCCGCGCGAACAAACGAACCTTGCGCATGTACATCCACCCTGAAGTCACCCCGTCCTGCCTGCTTTTGATGGGCATCACCGATCTGGCGCCGGGCAACATCTGGAACACCATGCCGCCTCACCTGCATGAGCGCCGGATGGAGGCGTATCTCTATTTCGACATGGCCGACGAGGACCGCGTGGTCCATCTCATGGGGCGCCCGGCGGAGACCCGCCATCTGATGGTGGGGAACTGCGACGCAGTACTGTCGCCAGCCTGGTCGATCCATATGGGAGCGGGCACCGGCCCTTACGCCTTCGTCTGGGGCATGACCGGCGAGAACCAGGCCTACAACGATTTTCAACCGGTACCCCTGGCGACGCTGAAATGAACACCATGAATTTGGAACACGGAACTTTGCTTGTGCGGCCGCTGAAGGCCGGCGATCCGATCGTCTATTGGCGGCTTGGCGATACTGTCGAGCAACGCTTCGATGTACCGGACCAACCGATGGAAGGGGAAATGGACCCCTTCTTCTTCCTGACCAAGCACAAGAACTTCATCCCGCACGAATATCCCTGCCGAACAATGTTTGGCCGCGAGCGGCGCGCCCGGCGTCCGACTGAAACGGGTGTCATGCATCCCTCGCGCAACTGGCTTCCGTTCGGTTCGCACCGCGTCGACCTGTCCGGCTTCTGGTTCCGGCCGACCCAGCTGGGTACATGGGCAAGCGGGGTTCTTGTCGCCGAGAAGGCGGGCAAGGCGACGTTGCGCCTTGGCACCTGCGGTGGGGCAATCCTCTTCGTTAACGACGCCGAAGCGGGCTGGATGGCCGATTATGTGCGCAATCTGGAGGCGCGAAAGGAATTTGAGGTTGAGCTAAACGCGGGCGAGAATGAAATCCGCATCTGGTTCGACGACCTCGCCGAGCGTGATGCGCGCTATTTCTTCCAACTGGACTATGTGGATGGCCCGGCCGTGCGGCAGGCGCTTCCCGTGAGCTGCAAGCCGGCACTCGCGCGCGCAGTGGAAGCGATGCTGGACGATATGCATTTCGAACAGCCGACCTACAAGTCGGGCGAGGTCGCCCTTGTCACCGGCGCTCCGCTGCCGGTCGCGGCCGATGTCTCGATCAGGATTGCCGGCGACTTCATGTCGACGGAAAGCACGAGCAGGCAGTTGCAACTGAAGGCAGATCAAGCGCGGCTGCGGATCGACGCGTCCGAAAACCTGCCTGCCGACTTCCGCCATTTCGAAGTTGAAGTGAACGTCGGGGGATTTGCCGCATTGCGTGTCTTCGGGGTCGAGATCTGCCACGCTGCAAGACAAGGCCGGGCCGCAGCCACGCTTGAACAGCGTATCGAGGAGGCGCTCGACGAGGTTTCCGAACACGCCGAAGCTGATGCCGTGCGCGCTTTCGCGAGACTGGCTTCCGGTCGCGGCGGCGCGGCGACAGATGCAATGCTGGCTCGCGTCCTGCCTGCCATCGAGGATTGCCACGATTGCGCCGACTTCATTTTGGTGCCGCTGCTGTGGTGCAGGCAGGCCTATGGCGCCTCGATCGCGCCGGAGCTGGTCGAGCGCATCGACCGTACCATTCTCGGTTTCCGATATTGGATGGACGAGCCGGGCAACGATGTGCAGTGGTATTTCTCGGAGAACCACGCGTTGCTCTTCCATACTGCCGCCTACATTGCCGGCGCGCTGTTGCCTGACGCGAAATTCGAACGCTCTGGGCGGTCCGGGAGAGAGCAGAGCCGCGTCGGCCTTGAACGGGTCAGAGCCTGGCTGGACCATTTCGAGAAATGGGAAATGGCGGAGTTCAACTCCGCGACCTATTTCCCGATTGACCTGAAAGGCCTGACAGCGCTCTACGGCTTGTCGCCCGATGAAGACGTTCGCGAGCGCGCGGGCAAGGCGATAGCAAGGCTGATCGAAATCGTCGCGCGTTCGGCCCACCACGGCATCCTCACCGGCGCTCAGGGCCGCTCCTACGAGCACACGCTGCGGGCAAGTTCTTCACTGGAGCTTTCGGGTATCGCCCGCATGCTGTGGGGCAAGGGCAATTTCGGTTGCCGCTTCCACGCTCTACCGCAACTGGCGATCTGCATCCGCGACCACGCTCTCAAGGTTCCCGAATGGCTGGCCGTTGCAGACTACCAACAAGATAATGCGCAGGAGTGGTGTTTTGCGCAGGGGCAGGATCGGATCGCCAAGCTCTACCATTACAAGACACGCGACTTCGCCGTCGGCACCATCGCTCGCTATCGGTGGGATGAATGGGGATATCAGGAGACGGTCTTCCATGCCCGCATGGGCGACAACCCCGACGCTCAGTTCTGGATCAACCATCCGGGCGAAACGATCCACTCAGGATATGGCCGGCCGTCCTATTGGGGTGGGTCGGGCACCCTGCCTCGCTTGCACCAATATCGCGGACTGGCAATCCTTTTGTTCGATTGCGCGCCGGAGCAGCCCGATTTCACCCATGCATGGACCCCTTACGCGGCTTTCGACGAAATGTCCGTTGATGGCGACGTTGTTACTCTCAGGGAAGGCAACGCCCTTGCCCTGCTGAAGGGCTCCGGACCGTTTGATCGGGTTTCCGCCGGACCGACCGCCGGCAACGAAATTCGCCTCGCAGGAAGAAAGAGCGCTTGGATTGTCAGATTATCCGACACTGCGCGCAGTGAATCGCGCGAGGCAATGGCTCGGAAATTTGCCGGACTGTCGATCGTGCAGCGCCCGGATGGTACGATCCTCGTCGAGGATGCCGAATATGGAAGCGTGGTTTTTCACACGGATGGACGCGTTGAAGCGGAGGGGCGCGTCATCGATCCGAGCCACTGGTCTATCGAGGGTTCGGTAACGAACATCGCGGCTTAAGCCGGCATCTCCGGCTCGGCCAACGGGAGAGAATGAACGGGCGTGAAACGCCCTTAATGTGGAGGAGAAAATGAAGACGTTTCTGCTGAGCACCATCGCGGCGAGCCTGATGTCGACGACCGCATTTGCCGGGGATGTCCGCATCATGTGGTATTCCGACGGTGTCGAGGGTGAAGTCCTGCAGGACCTGATGGGCAGGTTCATGAAGGACAACCCAGACATCAAGGTCACGATCGACAACGTGTCGTACTCGAACATCCGGGAACAGCTTCCGGTCCAATTGGCGGCGGGTGAAGGACCAGACATCGCAAGGGTCACCGACCTCAAGGCGCTGTCGCAGCATTGGCTCGACCTGACGCCGCACATCAAGGACGCAAAATACTGGCAGGACAATTACGGCGCCCAGGCCGACTGGATGCGGCCCGACGGCTCAAGCGCCATCACCGGCTTCATGACCCAGGTGACGTTGACCGGCGGTTTCGCCAACAAGACGCTGTTCGACCAGGCCGGAGTTCCGATCCCCGATGCCAAGGCCAGTTGGGACGACTGGGCGGCGGCGGCCAAAAAAGTCGCCGACAGCCAACAGGTGCCCTACCCGCTCGCGCTCGATCGATCGGGACACCGTCTGACGGGGCCGGCCATCTCGCACGGCGCCAACTATATCGCCGCTGACGGCAAACCTGCCCCTCTCGACCAAGGCGGCAAGGATTTCATCACGAAATTCGTCGGCTGGAACAATGACGGCATTTCGGAGAAGGAAGTCTGGGTGTCGGCGGCCGGCACGACCTATCGAACAGCCGCGGAAGATTTCATCAATGGCCAGGTCGCGTATTACTATTCCGGCTCCTGGCAGATTCCAAACTTCGCCACGAAAATTGGCGATGCCTTCGACTGGGTCGCGACCGGCAGTCCTTGCGGCCCATCAGCCTGCACCGGCATGCCCGGTGGCGCCGGACTGGTAGCGGTCAAATACACCAAGAACCCGGCCGATGTCGGCAAGGTGATGGATTTCCTGGCAAGCGAACCGATCGCCAAGGAATTCGCCGAGCGCACGCTGTTCATCCCAGCCAACAAGGCGGTTCTCGCCAAGGAACTGAACTTCCAGACCGACAACCCGCAGGTGAAGGCCGCACTCGACGTGTTCGTTTCGTCGAGCGCAACCACGTCTCCCGAAGCGCTGAAACTGCCGGGGTGGAAATGGTCCGACGCCTATTACAGCGCCCTGGTCAGCCGGGTCAGCCAGGCGGTAGCCGGTGAACTCTCGCTCGATGACGCTTTCAAACGCATCGACGATGACATCGCGCAGAAAGTCAAGGAAGCCCAGTAACCTCGGCCCTTTTCAAAGGAGCACACGGACGTGAACGCGCAAACTCCAAGCAGCGCCGCGTCACGCCTTACCGGCGCATTACTCGCGCCGGTAAGGTATCTGGCCGGCATCATCGACCTTCCCTTGCGGGGTCTCCAGAAGGTGACTGGCCTGACCGGCATGGCTTCCTTCTTCCTGTTGCCGAACATGGCCATCTTCACGATCTTTGTGCTGCTGCCGCTGATCATGAACGTGATCTATTCGATGACTGGCGGCACCGCGATCTTCCTTGATAGCCGCACCTTCGTCGGCGCCGAACAATACAGCCGGCTACTGGACTGCGGCAGTTACCTGGATTCCGGCACGTGCGCCGAAGACCGCTTCTGGATTGCGACCTCCAATACGGCGTGGTTCGTGCTGCTGCAGGTGCCGTTGCTCCTGGTCGTGGCGCTGGTAACGGCCCTGGTCCTGAACCGCGAGCTGAAGGCGCGTAGCTTCTGGCGGGCGGTGTTCTTCTTTCCCGTACTGCTCTCGCCAGTCGTCGTCGGCCTCATCTGGCGTTGGATCCTTCAGCGCCAGGGACTGCTCAACCTGATGCTGTTCGAAACGGTCGGCGCACAACCCCATACCTGGCTCACCGATCGATTCTGGGCGTTCGCGGCGGCTATCGGCGTATCGATCTGGGCGCATGTCGGTTTCTACGCGCTGATCCTCCTCGCCGGGTTGCAGGCCATTCCGAAGGACATCTATGAGGCGGCAGAAATGGACGGGACCCGCCCATCGCGCGTGTTCTGGCGAATTACCCTGCCGCTGTTGATGCCGAACCTGCTCGTCGTGCTGGTCCTTGCGCTTATCCGGGCAGTCCAGGTGTTCGACGAGGTCTATGTGCTGACCGGTGGCGGCCCAGGCACGAGCACCATGTATCTCATTCAGTACATCTTCGAGACCGGATTTGCCTCGCAACTCCGCAACCCCGGCCTGGCGGCAGCAGCTTCGATCCTGATGGGGCTCGTGCTGGTGGTGCTGACCCTCGTACAGCTCGGCATCTCACGTACCAACGAACGGAAGGGGCAACGCTGATGGCGACTGTATCGCAGTTCCTTTTCCGTCGCCGGGGCGGCGCCAGTTGGCACTGGACCGACATCTTCACCTGGGTGTGGCTGATCGGAGGTTTGATCCTCATGTTCGGCCCGGCGGTGTGGCTTGCGCTTTCGTCCTTCAAGACGCCCGCTGCTTTGGCCGAGTTTCCGCCGACCCTGCTGCCCTATGTGACGCAGCAGGCAACGGTCGAAGGCTACGACAAGCCATTGTCGCTTTACACGGTAACGATGGAGGACGGCTCGACCCGCACTCTGGCGGAGATTCGCCGCATCGGCCTGGTGGCGCAGATGATTGACCCGGCGGCCCCCAAGGACATCATCAAGGTGGACATCTCGAAGCGAGAGCCGGTGCGCACCGTTGAGTTCGCGACCTCCAACTACATCCAGCCTTTCCTTGCTTTCGACTTCACGCGCTACCTATGGAATTCGGTTTTCGTCACGACAATGGCGACGCTGATAACCCTGCTCGTGAACTCGATGGCGGCGTTTGCCTTGTCGAAGTACAAGTTTCGCGGCCAGCCCCTGATCATGATGATAATCCTGGCTACGCTGATGGTCCCGCTTGGCGTCATCATGGTACCGCTCTATTCGATCGTCAGTGCGCTAGGGCTGGTCAACAGCCTATGGGGCGTGATCCTGCCGACGGTAGCCACGCCGACCGGCGTCTTCCTCCTGCGTCAATACATGCTCACCATCCCCGACGAGTTGATCGAGGCGGCGCGCATGGACAAGGCTTCGGAGTGGCAGATCTACTGGCGCATCGTCTTGCCCCTCGCTGCGCCTGCCCTGGCCGTGCTCGGCATATTCTCGGTGGTGTGGCGCTGGAACGACTTCCTGTGGCCGCTGATCGTGCTGTCGCGCAAGGAGCTCTACACACTGCAGGTCGGGCTTAACATCTATTCCGGCGAGCTCAACGTGCAGTGGCATTACATACTGGCGATGACCGTGGTGACGATGATCCCGGTCGTGCTGGTCTTCATTTTTCTGCAGAGGTTCATCACCACCGGCATTGCCGGAACCGGCCTGAAATAGGAGACGGCCATGAGCCGCATTACGCTCAACAAGCTTGGCAAGTCCTACGGCCAGGTCCACGTGCTGAAGGATATAGACCTTGATATCGTGGACGGAGAACTGATGGTCTTTGTCGGCCCGTCCGGTTGCGGCAAATCGACATTGCTGCGCCAGATCGCCGGCCTTGATCGGCCTACATCAGGCGAGATCCGCATCGACGGCAGGCTGGTGAACAACGTGCCTGCCGCCGATCGGGGTTTGGCGATGGTGTTTCAATCCTATGCGCTTTATCCGCACATGAGTGTGCGCCAGAACCTAGCTTTCGGGCTTGAGAATGCGCGTCTGCCGCGCGCCGAGATCGATAGCCGCATCACCGAGGCAGCACGCATGCTGGAGATCGGGCAGTTACTGGAACGCCGGCCCGGCCAACTGTCGGGAGGCCAGCGCCAGCGGGTCGCCATAGGCAGAGCCATCGTGCGCAATCCAACCGCCTTTCTCCTGGACGAGCCGTTGTCCAACCTGGACGCAGAGCTGCGCATCTCGACCCGCGCCGAGCTTGCCGCGCTGCACGCACGGTTGGGCACGACGATGATCTACGTGACGCATGATCAGGTTGAGGCCATGACCCTGGCGCATCGCATCGTTGTGCTGCGCGGGGGCCAGATCGAACAGATCGGCGCGCCGCTGGAACTTTACAACAAGCCGGCAAATCGGTTTGTCGCAGGGTTCATAGGGGCGCCTCGCATGAATTTTCTGGAATGCGGCGCAGACGGGAACGCGTTGGTTCTTCCGGGAGGACACACGTTGAACAAGGCTGTGCCCGCCAAAGGCAAGGTGACGCTCGGCATTCGCCCCCAGCACGTCAAGCTCGCTGCAAACGACATGGGAACCGTTCCAGCCGAAGTCACCCTGGTTGAGGCGCTGGGATCAGAAACGGTCGTGCACACCATGGCTGCCGGCAACCAGCCGCTGCTGTTGACCTTGGAAGGCCAGCACAAGGTAACCGCAGGTGAAAAGGTCCATCTCAAGTTCGACGACGATAGATTGCACCTGTTCGATGTCGAAGGTCTGCGGCTGAACTGACCCACGATGCGCTGAGGGCCGCTCGATCAGGTCGAAGCCATCGGTGTTCAAAAGATTCCTTTTTCACAGGTTTGCCGTCGGTTTGCGCCACTCGCAGTCCCCGGCTACGGCGACCAGCAGCGTGCGCAGATGAAGGACATCTGGATGGAGCGACGCGCGTCGATCGATCAACGCGATCTGCTTGCGAGCGGCCGTTTCCAGGCTGGCGCCATGCGGCACCGAGAGGAGCCAATCAGCGAAGATCTCTTCCGGCGGCGGCAGCGGGGAAATGGACGCCAATATCCGCGGGTCGATCGCATGGCGGGCGAGAGTGGTGCAACCGTCTTTCTTCGCCGTCATGCCTCGATCTCCAAAGCAGAAAGCGGTTTCGAGCAGCAGGCCAGGATATAACCCTCGGCGATCTCGTCATCGAGGATGCCACCATTGTGGTTCATATCGACCGCACCAGAGATTTTCCTCACGCGGCAAGTACCGCACAGCCCGAACTCACAGGCTGCGGAAATGCGAACGCCGCTCGCCCGTGCAGCTTGCAGAACGGTCTGTCCTGCGAGGCATTCGCCATCCACTTCGGAGTCGGCGAAGCGGATGGGTAGCCTGGCCTCGACCGCCACCTCCATGCCCGGACCGTCCGCCGGCGCGGGCAGTGTTTCCGCGGGCGGCGCACCAAAACTCTCCTGGTGGTAGAACCTCATATTGAAACCGGCTGCTTCCAGCATGCCTCGCACGGCACGCATGAACGGATCCGGCCCGCAGCAAAACACCTCGCGCTCCTTGAAGTCTGGCGACAGCAACGGCAGCCGGACCGCGTCGATGCGGCCCATATGGCCGAACCAGCTTTCGCGCGAAGAAGAACGCTCCTCGATCAGGAAGCCGAGCGTTAGCCCTGGCATCTGCGTACCGAGCAGTTCGAGTTCCTTGCGGAAGATGATCTCTTCCGGGCGCCGCGCGCAGTTGACGAAGGAGACATCGGTCCATGGTGCGCAGTCGTTCAGCCAGCGCAGCATCGACATCATGGGGGTGATGCCGGAACCCGCCGAGATGAAAAGATATTTGGGCGCTGGATGGTTGTGGTGGGTAAAGTCACCGGCCGGACCCAAGGCCTTGATACGGACACCTGCACGGAGATTGTCGAACATCCAGCGGGTGCCGACGCTGCCCGGCTGCGCCTTGACAGTCACCGCGATCGAGAACGGCCGTGACGGGCTGGACGACAGCGTGTAGGTCCGCATCAGCGGGCCATCTGCAGTCGGTAGCTCCAGCGTGACGAACTGGCCTGGCTTGTAGCGGAACCACGTCTGTGCATCCGACCGGAAGGTGAAGGTCTTCACGTCGGGCGTCTCGTCGGTGACGCCGATCACCTCCAGCACCTGCAACCGGTCGTTCCATGGCGCCATCTCGTCGAGATGGCGGTAGAGATGCATATCCGTCATCGCGTTCATCAGCCCGCCCTCGCCTATGCGACGCTGCGCAAGGCAGGCTTTTCGCCCTCGGAAAGGCGCGGCTCCATGAAGCGTGCATACCAGTCGACGAACTGGATCACGCCGCCTTCGTGCAGCTCCGAATACGGTCCCGGCTCATAGGCTGGCGATTTGATGCCGAAGGCGTTCTCCTCGACGATGCGGCGGTCCTCGTCGTTGGTCTCGGTCCAGACGTGGATGAGTTCCTGGAGGTCGTAGTCGACGCCTTCAATCGCGTCCTTGTGGACGAGCCATTTGGTCGTCACCGCGGTCTCGGTGGGGCTGATCGGCAATACGCGAAACGTCACCGCGTGGTCGCCGAGTACGTGGTTCCAGGTCGTCGGATAGTGGTAGAGGAGCAGCGCGCCGATACGATCGGCGGTGACTTGATCCGACAGGTTGTTGCGGACCGCGCGCTTGCCGGTCGTCGTGTAGCTGACGGCATCGCGAAGCAAGGGCGCACGCGTGGCGCGGAATTGTCCGGCGTCGTCGATGCGGAAACGCGATGGCAGGCCAGCCGCCTCGCATTTCGCCCAATGCGCCAGCATGTCGGGGTCGCTCTCGGCGCCGTTGACGCCGGTCACAGTGGGCGCTTCCGGAAACGTCTTGCAAAGCTCCGGGTGGTTCGCCGCGCAATGGTAGCATTCGCGGTTGTTCTCCCAGACCAGTTTCCAGTTGCCTCTTTCGATGATGGTGCTTTCGTGAGCGACCTTGGCGTCGAGGAGATTGTGGGGCGCGAAATAAGGTTCCATCAGCGCGCGGAAGGGGGCGAAATCCGCTGGCTCCTTGGCCAGGCAGATGAAGATGTACCCGCCCACGCTCTCGCAGGCGACACTCTTCAGGCCGAAGTCTTCTTTCTTGAAATCGTCGGCCATCTGGCGCGCGAAAACGAGCTTGCCGTCGAGGTCGTACGTCCATTGATGATAGGGGCAAACCAGCCTTGCCGACGTGCCCTTGTCCGTGGTGCAGACGCGGCTGCCGCGATGTCGGCAAGAATTGTGGAAAGCCCGAATCTGCCCGTCCCGCCCACGCACGACAACGACCGGGTAATCGCCGATCTGCACGGTGAAGAAGCCGCCCGCCTTCGCGATTTCGCAATCGTGACCGACGAACAGCCAGTCGCGATACCAGATCAGCTCAAGGTCGAGCCTGTAAAAATCCGGGTCGAGATAGAAGGGCCGCTGAAGGGAAAAACCGTCACGCCGGCTGCGGATCAGCCTCAGCATTTCGTTGCGCACGTCCATGTCCGTCCTCGCTCGTCTCACAAGGACTGAACTTGGTGGTGATGGAGGTAGGAAAGCTTTGGGTACGCGAGATCAAACGACCCGCCCGCAGCGCTCTGCCTCTTGATCGCCCACCGCGATCAGTCGAGTTCCAATTGTTCGAGGCTGGTTTCCGGGCTCCGAAGCCATCCCAGCGGGACCGTTCCGACACCTTCCCAGGCTATTGCCCAGTGGTTTCACGTCGGAACTCAAAGCTTCGCTACCGTTGCGGGGGCAGCGCCGGCATCAAACCGGCTTCCCAATTATCCCTCCGGCGAAATCGCCGCAGAGCACCTTGAACGCCGTGATCTAAACACCGGCGCGCGAGTCTCGGCCACACGAAAACGACATCGGGGAAGCGCAAAGGCGACAGGATCGCTTCTCCGCCTCAGCCCTTCAGCGCCGCACAGATCGCATCGAGACCATCGGTCAGTGCCGCCGGCCCCGGCTGCAGGATGAGCGGCGATTTGATCTCGACGATGCGATTGTCGCGCACCGCAGGAACCCTGTCCCAGCCCATGCGCGCCCTGATCCTGTCCGGCACGACCTTCTTGCCACACCAGGACGCCAGGATGATATCGGGCTGGGCGGCGATCACCTCTTCCGGCGCGACAATCCTGTCCCGCGCCGCTTTGGCTTTGCTTTTTCCGGGAATACATCGTCGCCGCCGGCGATGCCGATCAATTCCGACACCCAGCCGATGCCGCTGATCAGCGGTTCATCCCATTCCTCGAAATAGACGCGCGGCCGCGGCCTGCCGTTGGCGGCAAGTCTGATTTGGCGAAGCCTTTCCTCGTATCCCGCCGCGAGTTGATCGGCCCGCTCCACAGCACCGACAAGCGCGCCGACCGTGCGGACCATGGCAAGGATTCCGGCGATGTCACGCTGATTGAAGGCGTGGACCGCGATACCCTCGCGGATCAAGGCAGCGACGATGTCGGCCTGGAGGTCGGAGAACGCCAGGACGAGGTCGGGCTCGAGAGCGAGTATCTTCGGAATGTCGGCGGACGTGAAGGCCGAAACACGCGGCTTCTCGCGTCTCACCTGAGGCGGGCGCACCGCGTAACCGGACACGCCGACGATACGGTCCTGCTCGCGCAGCAGATAAAGCGTCTCGACCGTCTCTTCGGTCAGGCAGACGATCCGCTCAGAAGGAAAGCGCACCGACCTCAGGCGTAAACGCCGCCGCGGACAGCGTCCGGGTTTGGAAGAAACCGGACTGAAACGGCAATCCTGTGCAGCACCGCCAGGCCGGCCAGCGCCAGCACATTCGGCCAGAGAATCTGCAGGATGACGTCAAGGGAGAATGCCTCTTCCCCGGACGGCAGCAACGCGGTCGCAGCGAACAGGACAAACTCGTATACGACAAATGCGAGCACGAAGCCTGCAATGACGGTCCAAAGTCCAGATTGAATCCGGTCGCGCAACAAAAGCACCGCCCCCGTTGCCAAGGCAGCCGCGACGCCGACCGCCACGCCCCAGGCGAAACTGTCCCACGTCGTCGGATAGCCGAGCACAAGGTACCCGACCCCCTGGTTTGCGAGCCACGCCATTCCGGTCAGCAACAAGGCGCCGCGGCGGGACATGTTGGCCCCGGCAACCGTCGCGATCGCCGCAAAAGGCGTGGCGCAGGCGAGCACAAGGCTGAAAAGTATGCTGGCGGCGCTGACGGCGGCGGCCCAGAGAAGTTGCCTCGTGGCCATATGCGCACCGGATACGAATGTCTCGCTCATGGCCAACGATCATAATGTACTGTGCCCGAAGCTTCAACATAACCAACCCGGAGAACCGAACATCCAAAGGGCCCAAGGGTCGCGCCGCATCAACACTGTGTCCATGATGCAGCCCTCGCCGGCGACACGAGGTTCGGCCATCAATCCCATGAGAGCGCCCCGCCGTTCTGGTATTCGATGACGCGGGTCTCGAAGAAATTCTTCTCCTTCTTCAGATCCATTGCCTCACTCATCCAGGGAAATGGATTCTCGGTATCGGAGAAGACCGGCATCAAACCAAGCTGCGCGCAGCGGCGGTTTGCGATGAAGTGCATGTACTGCTCGCATAGCGCCGCGTTCAGCCCGAGGAAGCCGCGCGGCATGGTGTCCCGGCCGTATGCGGCTTCCAGTTCGGTCGCGTTCGCGATCATGCCGCGGATCTCATTCTGGAACGCCGTCGTCCATAGATGCGGGTTCTCGAGCTTGATCTGATTGATCACGTCGATACCGAAGTTCAAATGGATCGACTCGTCGCGCAGGATGTACTGGTACTGCTCGGCGATGCCGACCATCTTGTTGCGCCGGCCAAGCGAGAGGATCTGCGCGAAACCGGTGTAGAACCACATGCCTTCGAAGATGACATAAAAGGCGACGAGATCGCGAAGGAAGGCCTGGTCCGCTTGCGGCGTGCCAGTCCTGAAATCCGGGTCGTCGAGATGCTGCGTGTGCTTCAGCGCCCACGCCGCCTTATCGGTGATCGACGGCACTTCCCGGTACATGTTGAACAGTTCGCCCTCGTCGAGCGACAGGCTCTCGACGATGTACTGGAAGGTGTGGGTGTGAATCGCCTCCTCGAAGGCCTGCCGTAGAAGATACTGCCGGCATTCGGGGTTGGTGAGATGACGGTAGATGGCAAGCACGATGTTGTTCGCCACCAGGCTCTCCGAAGCGGCGAAGAACCCGAGATTGCGCTTGATCATGCGACGCTCGTCCTCGGTCAGGCCGTCCTTCGATTTCCACAGCGCGATGTCGGCCTGCATGGACACTTCCGTCGGCATCCAATGATTGTTGCAGCCGGAAAGATACTTTTCCCACGCCCATCGGTATTTGAGCGGCAGCAGCTGGTTCACATCGGCGCGCGCGTTGATCATGCGCTTGTCGTCGACGGACACGCGCCCACCGCTGCGGTCGATCTCACCGAGCCCGGTGGCATCGGTGCTCGATTGCCCGTCTTCGAGCGAAGCCAACTTGATCGCGTCGGGCATTTTCGTTTTCGGCTCAGACCAGTCGAGCATCTTGTTCATCTCCTTCTTGGCTCACTGGCAAGCTTCACATTCGGGATCGTCAGCCGCACAGGCTTTGCCCCAGGCGGCATCGGCATCGACGAGAATGGGAGCGGCGGCAGGGGTTGCGGCAACGATCGCCGACACCGCGTTGAGCTTGCCGTCGGTACCTTTCAGTGTCGATTTCTCCACATGCGTGGCCGAGCGCGAGCGCAGATAGTAGGTGGTCTTGAGACCCTTCCTCCAGGCGAGGCGATAGAGTTCGTCGAGCTTCTTGCCGTTTGGATTGGCGATGTAGAGGTTTAGCGACTGCGCCTGGTCAATCCACTTCTGCCGGCGCGACGCGGCTTCAATCAGCCAGGCGGAATCGAGTTCGAAGGCGGTGGCGTAGAGTGCCTTGAGATCGTCCGGCACGCGGTCAATCTGGCCGACCGAGCCGTCGAAATATTTTAGGTCGGATACCATCACCTCGTCCCACAAGCCGCGCGCCTTCAGGTCGTGCACAAGCTGCGCGTTCACCACCGTAAAGTCGCCCGACATGTTCGATTTGACGAACAGATTCTGGTAGGCTGGCTCGATCGATTGCGCGACGCCGCAGATGTTCGAGATCGTCGCAGTCGGCGCGATGGCCATGGTGTTGGAATTGCGCATGCCGATCTTCTTCACGCGCTTGCCCAAGGCGTCCCAATCGAGTGCGGAGGACCTATCCATATCGACGTCCGGTCGCGAATCCTGCAGCAGCCGGATCGAGTCGATGGGAAGAATCCCCTTCGACCAAAGCGAACCCTCGAAGCTTGGATAGCGGCCGCGCTCGTCGGCGAGATCAACGGACGCCGAAATAGCGTAATAGCTGATCGCCTCCATGCTGGTGTCGGCAAAGGCGACTGCCTCCTGGGAGGCGTACGGAACGCGCAGCACCTGCAACGCATCCTGGAAACCCATCAGGCCAAGCCCAACCGGACGGTGACGAAGGTTCGACTGGCGCGCCTCCGGGATCGTGTAGAAATTGATATCGATGACATTGTCGAGCATGCGCATCGCCGTGGAGACGGTCCTTGCCAGCCGATCGCGATCAAGGCCGTTATCCGTCACATGGTTTGCAAGATTGACGGAGCCGAGATTGCAAACGGCAACCTCGTCCTTTGAGGTGTTCAGCGTGATCTCGGTGCAGAGATTGGACGAATGCACAACGCCGATATGTCCCTGCGGCGAGCGTATGTTGCACGGGTCCTTGAACGTGACCCAGGGATGCCCGGTCTCGAACAGCATGGTGAGCATTCGCCGCCACAGGTCGAGCGCTCGAACTTTCCTGAATACCTTGATGCCGCCGGAGGCCGCTTGCAGCTCGTAGGCCTCGTAGGCCACTTTGAACGCCCCACCATAGAGATCGTGCAGATCGGGCGCCTCGTCGGGTGAGAAAAGGGTCCACTCGCCATCCGCCTCCACCCGTTCCATGAACAGGTCCGGCACCCAGTTCGCGGTGTTCATGTCGTGCGTGCGGCGACGGTCGTCTCCGGTGTTCTTCCTGAGATCCAGAAACTCGTCGATGTCGATATGCCAGGTTTCCAGATAGGCGCAGACCGCGCCCTTGCGCTTGCCTCCCTGGTTGACGGCGATCGCGGTGTCGTTCGCGACTTTCAGGAACGGCACAACGCCCTGGCTCTCGCCGTTGGTGCCTTTGATATGCGCGCCGAGGCCACGCACCGGCGTCCAGTCGTTGCCAAGCCCGCCGGAATATTTTGCAAGCAGAGCGTTGTCCTTGATGCCCTTGAAGATCGCATCGAGATCGTCACCAATTGTGGTGAGGAAACAGGACGAAAGCTGCGGCCGCGACGTGCCCGAGTTGAACAGCGTCGGTGTCGAGGCCATGAAATCGAACGAGGAGAGCAGGTCGTAAAACTCGATGGCGCGCGCTTCGCGGTCGATCTCGCGGATCGCCAGCCCCATCGCCACCCGCATGAAAAAGGCCTGCGGCAGCTCGAAACGTTTTCCCCGCGTGTGCAGGAAATAGCGGTCGTAGAGTGTCTGCAGCCCGAGATATTGGAAATTCAGGTCGCGATCAGCCTTGAGCGCTGCTCCAAGCCTTGCCAGATCGAACCGCCCGAGTTCCGGGTCGATCAGTTCGGCTTCGATGCCTACCCGTATGAAATCAGGAAAGTAGCTAGCGTAGCACCCGGCCATGTCGGCCTGCGTCGCCTGCTCGGGTCGATCTGAGATGAAGCTCAGCGCCTCTCGGTGCAGGCGATCAAGCAGCAGGCGCGCCGACACGAAGGCGTAGTTCGGTTCCTGTTCAACCAGAGTGCGCGCCGCCAGAATCGGCGCCAGCGACAGTTCTTCCAGAGTGATGCCGTCGTAGAGGTTGCGCTTCGTCTCGGTGAGGATCGTGTCGGCCCGAACATCCTCCAGCCCGGCGCAGGCCTCGTCGATGACGCGTCGCAGCCGCGCCTCGTCGAGCGGCGAAAGAGTGCCGTCGTCGCCCCTCACTTGCAGCACAGGCTGGGATGGAGAGGAGAGGGTCGCCCTTTCCACCACACGCTCGCGCGCACGCTCCTCGCGGTAGAGCACATAGGCGCGGGCAACCTTGTGGTGCTCGCCTCGCATCAGCACCAGTTCGACCTGATCCTGGATCTCCTCGATGTGGAAGGTGCGTCAGGCATCGGCCCGGCGTGTCAGCGCGGCAAAGACCTGCGCCGTCAGATCCTCCACGACATCATGGACGCGCCGCGAACCGGCGGCGACAGACCCTTCGACTGCAAGAAAGGCTTTGGTTAGCGCGACGGCGATCTTGGTCGCATCGAATGGCGTCACCGAGCCGTTGCGGCGGATGATGCGATAACCAGGCTCCGCCGGAGGCTTTGAAGCCGGGGCTGTGTCGGGCGGAAAGTCGGTTGTTCCGTTGGTGTGGAGGGCGGCAGTCGCAGTCATCATCATCCCCGATGGAGTTTTGGGGACGGAGCATTGGCGCACGCATGCCGGAAATCGCACGGCGCAAAGCCGCACGAAGCAAGCGCACCACCGGGACACCCCGCCCGTGGACGTTCAGTCGTCAGGGCAGGTCTCCTGGCTCGCAGGTCGTCGCTTTCGTCGGCCTTCCCAGCGCCGTTTGGCGCCAGTGGCGTAACTCGACGTAAGCTCACTGCTTACAGTTGCGGGGGCAGCGCCGGCATTAAACCGGCTTCCCTCTTAGCTCCCGAGCCGCACAGACTCGGAAGAACCATGACCCCTGCATTTAGGGGGCAGCTAGATAGTGATGTCAACATCTAGATTGAGTTTTCCCGGTTTACAGGAAGTCTCCTATCTGGAGAGCGCATCCCACCCGTTCCAGCGACGAAGAATCGGCGGCCGACAACGCTCAGCAGACGAGGCTGACGGAAGTTCGAGTCTACGCATGAGGGGTTCGTGTTGGCGCCGTTGTCACCGAGCCGTTTGTTGGCCGTCTCGGCACCAAGGACAGACGTGGGAGAAGGCCGCTGGCCTCCCCCACGTACGTGAAATTTGCCCATTCAGCCTTCGCCGTTTGGCAAGTAGTTCCCGTGACTACCGTTGACCGCGGACAGTATCTGTGAACGTGTAATGCCGATGTCCTTCAGGAGTTCATCGTTCATCGCTTCAAGGGCGCGAACCCCGTTGTGACGGTCACGAGCGCTCCGATAGGCCCGCCAGATCTGCCCCAATCGCGTAAGACAAATCCTCCCGGTGCTTTCGACCGGCACGTTCAAAGTCGAGATAGACATTGCAGTGCTCCATTTGGTTGAGCCGCACTGTTTGGCGGCGATCCCCGTTCAAAGGTTTTTGTGCAAGCCAGCATCCGGCTCAGCCGGCTGGAGGCGAGGATTGAGAATTTCGTCGCAACGAACTCCGGCCGACGCCGGCAGCGGCGTTTCCAGCCAACTCAGTTGGCGTCGGCTATGTCGCCTCAATTGTTTCCGGAAGGAACGCGACGGCCTATCGCGAACCAGGGCTTTCCGACCACCGCGCCATTTGATGCTTTGCCAACATCTGCTCGCGGCGCAGCATCGCCGTATTTTTGGAGCGATGATCTTGCCGACGGATGAAAGGGTTGCTCGATCGACGCGGCCGACGACATCCCCAAACCACCTTTTCGTGATTTGACGTTGGGCATGGCTGCGTCGCCGTAGATCTGGCGCGACGACGTCGGGAACTGAAGCGTGGAAAGCACGTCTTGCGCGGCGGCTCCGTCCATAACTGGCAGGAGAGCGGCGAGCGCGAGGACAATTGGTCTCATAGCGAGATCTCCGTCTTGATAGCTTTCGACAAATTGACTTCGTCGATCCAAGAATTACTGCGGGCCTACCAAGCTCAAGTGAGTTTGATAGAATTGATCCGCTATTTCGGAATGGAACAACAAAATCGGCGCTTCAATGTCTATCGCACGGTTGTTTCCGCTGTTTTTCCGGACGTGAGGATAATTGTTTCGTTTGTTGCGCCAGCTTCGGTTCCAGGTTTCGGCGCACCGCAGATTGAAACAAATAGTCCTGCCTCAGCACTCATCCGGAAACACTTCAGCACTATTTTCCGGCGCCGAGAGAAAAGGAAAGCCGCCCATGTCAGTTAAGAAAGCCGCGAATGGTGCGCAAACGGGTTACGCCCTTTTTGACGGCAGCGGTGCCCTGGAGGATGCCAACGCGCAGTTCTTTGCGGCAAATGACAACCGCAAGTACGAAATGCACGGCATGGACAGGGTCGCTGTCGTTGCCGAAGTCCTCGCAAACCTGAGAAGCTTTGACGGCCGCAAGGTCGAGTTGAACCAGGCCTTTGTCCGGGATGCGACGGCGCGCTGGAGCAACCTCGAAGAAGCTCCGGTTGAGGCGCAGACCGCCGATGGCGACTGGAGGCTTTTTGCCGCGCATCCCCGCCCGAACGGTGGGATCGCTCTGATGAGCGTCGACATAACCGCGATGAAAAATGCCGAGCTGGCACATTGGGACAGTGTCGACATCTTCCGCTGCATCACAGACAGCCATCCGCTGCCGGTCTGGGTGGTGGATGAAGAAAGCAAGGAGATCCTCTACGAAAGTCTGGACGCCTCGAACCTTCTTGGACGGAAGTGGCGACCGCATCAGCAATTCATCACCGACCACTATGTCGATCCCGAGGGGTTCGAGGAAATCCGAACGTTGGTCAGCAAGCACGACATCGTGCGCGATCACGAGATGCAGTTGCGGCGCAGCAATGGATCGACGATCTGGTGTTCGGCCAATTGCCGGCGCGGCGTCTATCGGGGGCGACCATCCCTGGTGGTTGGCGTGCTGGACATCACCGAACGCAAGCAGCGTGAAGATTTGTTCGGTTTCCTGATCAAGCATCATCCCCTGCCGGTCTGGATGAACGATGCCAGTTCCGGTGCGGTGATTTACCAAAGCGACGCCGCTGAGCGGCTGTTCGGCTGGGACGATGAAGGCGAGCGGAAGATACTTGCGGACCAGTTCGTGAATCCCGACCAATATGTCGAAATCAGCCAGGAACTCATGCGCAACGGCGTCGTCGAAAATTGTGAAGCGCAATTGAGAGGCAAGGATGGTCGCAAGTTCTGGGCGAACGGAAATTTGAGCGTTGTCGAATTCCAGGGCCGTCGCGTCGTCCTTGCGGGGATCGCCGATGTCACCAAGCAACGCAAACGCGACGGCGAAGTCATGCTGGCGCGGGAACTGCTTAGCAACGCGGTCGAATCGCTGTCGGAAGGGTTTGCCCTTTACGACGAAGACCATCGGCTTGTGATGTGCAACCGCTCCTATCGGGAGATGAATGGCACCGTCGCCGACCTGATCAAGCCCGGCATGAAATGGACCGACCTTCTGATCCAATCAGTGCGGCGCGGCGCTTATCCTGACGCAATAGGGCGGGAAGACGAGTGGATTGAAGAGCGCATCAGCAACCGCACTACCCTGCGCGGTCGATATGAGGCAAATCTCGGTAACGGCACCTGGCATATTGTTTCCATACACCCGACCGATCTCGGTGGCTTTGTCGTCACACGAGCCGACATTAGCGAACGCAAAAAGGCCGAGGCGGCTGAACGTGAAGCCACGGCGCTGATGCAAAAGGTCCTTGATGCCTGTCCCTCACCGACCCGCATGTCGACGATCGACGGAGAAACCCTCTATCGCAATCCAGCCAGCTGTAAACTCTATGGCGACCGGACGCGGATTGCCGACTACTACGTTCAACCCGATGACAGCCAAGCGTTAGTGGATGCACTGACGCAAACAGGCAGCATCGATGACTTCCGGGTTAAGCAATACGATGCCGACGATGAGGTCTTCTGGGCGTCGATTTCGGCGCGCCTGATCGAGTTCGAGGGGCGACAGGTGATCGTCTCGAACACAACGAACATCACCGACATGATCACCGCTCAGGAGCAGACCCGACAAGCAAGCGACCGGCTGATCGACGCCATCGAGTCCCTGGCGGAAGGCTTTGCGCTCTATGACAAGGACGACCGGCTTGTACTCGCCAATAGCCGCTACCGCGCGATGCACGCGATAAGCGCGGACGTGCTTGTGCCAGGTGTCAACTGGTTCGATTTCCTCCGCGTCACCGTTGAGCGCAATCAGTTTACAGTGCCAGACGGCAAGATCGACGAATGGCTGGCAGAACGAGCCAAGGATCGCCGTGAGTTTCGGCAACAGGAATTCCAGCACACGGACGGCGGCTGGTTCTTCGTATCGAACTGTCCGACCCGCGAAGGCGGCTTCGTCGTCACCCGTGTCGACATCACTGAACGCAAACGCGCTGAGCTGGCCATCAAGGAAGCTGAAGAACTTGTCCGCAAAGTGCTGGAGGCTTGCCCGGTCAACATTCAGATGACAAGCGCTCGCAACGGAACGCTGCTTTATCGCAGTCCCGCCACACTGGACCTTCTCGGCGATGTGGCCAACGCCGTCGACTACTACGTCAATCCGCTTGAGCGGAAACATTATGTCGAGAGACTGCTCGAAGAGGGAAGAGTCGACGATTTCGAGACGCAGCTCAAGCGCAAGGATGGACAAGTTTGCTGGTGTTCAATCTCCTCCCGGCTGATCGATTTTCACGGCGAGAAAGTTATTGTTTCCCATACCTATGATCTCACCGACCGCATCGAAATGCAGCAGGAGCTGGAGCGGCAGCGCGAGACGTTGCATCAGAACGAAAAAATGTCGGCGCTCGGTGGATTGCTGGCAGGGGTGGCGCACGAGTTGAACAATCCGCTCTCGGTGGTGCTTGGCCTGGCTCTCATGCTTGAGGAATCCGCCAGCGACGCCAAGACGGCCGAACGCGCGCACAAGATCAGCAAAGCCGCGGAGCGTTGCGCCCGCATAGTTCGGACGTTCCTGGCCATGGCCCGTCAACAGCCCACAAAGACCGCGAACGTTTCGATCGACGATGTCATTGCAACTGCTGTCGAGGTTGCTGGCTATTCCATAAGGTCTTCCGATATCGAACTCGCGATCCGGCTCCAGCGCGATCTCCCGACTATCTGGGCGGATCCCGATCAACTCAGTCAGGTTCTCATCAACCTGCTTGTCAATGCTGAGCAGGCACTTCACGACCGCGCCGGTCCGAGAAAAATCACGATCTCGACGAAACTGCGATCCAAGACGGGCGACATCGTCGTCAAAGTAGCCGACACAGGAGCCGGTATGTCGCCCGAGATCCGCTCGCGCATTTTCGAACCGTTCTTCACGACAAAGGAGGTCGGCAAGGGAACCGGGATCGGGCTGTCGTTCTGTCACCGGATCGTGCAGTCGCATGGCGGAACCATCAAAGTGGAAACAGCCGAAGGCTCCGGATCGACCTTTATCGTTTCGCTGCCGGGGTTGCGCAGACCACGAGCGACCACCGCAACCGCAGCCCCCGCACCAGCCAAAGTGGCGGGACTTACTTGTCTGGTGGTCGATGACGAGGCGGAGGTTGGGGACCTGGTTGCTGATGTCCTTGAGCAGGACGGTTTCGCAGTCACGGTAGCTCGATCAGGCGAAGAAGCCTTGCTTCATCTTGCGGGCCATTCCTTCTCCTTGATCCTGAGCGATCTCAAGATGCCAAACATCGATGGTCGGGCCATGTTCAAACATATCTCGGACTCCTACCCCGAAGCACTCGCAAGGCTTGCCTTCCTGACCGGAGATACAATCAGCCCGAGTGCACAGATATTCCTGCGCGCCACGAAACGGCCTTTTCTTGAAAAGCCGGTGAAGCCGGATGAATTACGGGCCTTCGTTGCACGGTTGGTCGGCTGAGTTCGAAAGCGTATATTGATTTGTCATAGAACAGGGGCGAGCATGTCTTGGCGACATGTATTCCACCTATGGATGGTCACTGCCGTTGCTGAAGGAAAGTCCACATATTGTCGTCTGCGACGATGAGCAGGATATACGCGATACCGTCGCCGAATATCTGCACGATAAAGGTTATGCGGTCACGACTGCCGATGGCGGCCCTGCACTCAGGGAGGTCATCGACAAGCAACGTGTCGACGTGGTCATCCTGGATATCCGTATGCCGGGCGAGGATGGCCTCTCGCTGGCGAGATACATGCGAGAGCGCTCTGGGGTCGCCATCATCATGTTGACCGGCTCGGCCGATGTGATCGATCGCGTCGTCGGCCTGGAGATCGGCGCCGATGATTACGTTGCCAAGCCTGTTGATCTGCGAGAGTTGCTTGCCCGCGTGAAAGCCGTTTTGCGCCGAACAGCGACTGCAGAGAAAGTCACTGAAGAGGACGGGGCGAGGCTTTCACAGACTGTCCCATTCGGGAATTGCACTTTGAATTTGGACACCTGCAAACTGTTCGATAGGGACGGTGTCGAGATTGCGATCACCGCGATGGAATTCAGCCTCCTGAGAGTGTTTGCCACGCATCGCGGGCGTATTCTCAACCGCGATCAGCTGCTTGAACTCGCCCATGACCGCGGTTGGGATCCGTATGACCGCAGCATCGACATTCGTATCTCTCGCCTGAGGAAGAAAATCGAAGCCGACCCGTCCAAACCACAGGTGCTCAAGACCGTCCGTGGCGTGGGGTATATTTTCTCGTAAACAAAATAGAACCGCAATTGCGGCGGCTTCCTGCGGGGAACGTGTCGGCACAAGCGATCTCTCAACGCCCGTTCAATGGCGCGTGGAGAAAAATGGCGCCTAGCTGGCGAACTTAAGTCTTCCGATGGGAGGCAGAAATGGACAGATCTCACGAGCAAGCACCAGTCGCGGAGAATGTGGCGAGGTGGACCACTCCTCCATTCCCGGCAACATCAGCAGAGTACATTACCGTGTTGGCGCATTATCACCGCGCCGAAATGAGCCGCATGGCAGGCTGGCGCGACCGCATCGATCGGACGACCAACTGGGCGATTACGGGCGTTGCTGCAATGCTGTCGCTGTCGTTGTCATCGCCAACCTCCCATCACGGCGTACTTCTCTTCGGCATGGTGCTCGTCCAGCTTTTGCTGCTGATCGAGGCTCGGCGGTACCGCTTCTTTGATGTCTATCGGGGCCGCGTACGCCAGATGGAGAAGAACTATTTTGCTCAGATCCTCGCGCCACTGCCCGACGTCGACCAAGGCTGGGCCGAGCTCCTTGGTCAAGATTTGCGCAGGCCACGGTTTTTGATTTCCATCCGTGCTGCAATGTCGCGTCGGTTGAGACGAAATTATTCGTGGATGTTCCTCATCCTGCTGTTTGCCTGGGTGCTCAAGATCTCAACCCCGAAATTACAGGATGGCGGTGCGCCCTACGACATTGCACGATCGCTATCCGAGATAATCAGCAACGCTGCATTCGGGCCAATTCCCGGCGCGATCGTGCTGCTCGGCGTGATCATTTTCTACTGCTGGCTCGGCTACGTGGCATTGCTGACAGGGGATGCCGATGAAACGATGCATGGGGAAGTTCACGTTTGACAGCCGAGCTGGTCCTTGTGGCACCAACACAGCAGCCCTCCCCTATGGATGCTGGTCTCCGTCGGTGCGAGAGATCGCACCGGTGAAACAAATGAAACAATTCCTCGGGGCTACAGAAAACCATCTGAAATGAAGGTGGCGTATTACTGGAAGGCTGCGGAAGCAGAGATAACAACCAGTGAGCGTAAATGTCTCTCGTCAAGGTAAATCTAGTCTTGAACGAGACACTATTGCGCCTCGCCTAGAACCCGAGAGTTCAAAGATGGACAAGTCAATTACTCCGAACGACTTCCCTCAGAGGCTCCGCGCGAACCTCATTGACCAAGATCATCCGAGCTATGAAGAGGCTCGCATGCTCTACAACGCCATGATCGACAAACGGCCACGCTGGATCGTCCCTTGCTCCGAGGTCGCCGATGTCGTCGCCGCGGTCAATTATGCCCGGGAGAAGCACTTGCTTCTTGCTATTCGCGGTGGCGGCCACAATGGCCCGGGTTTCGGCAGTTGCGATGGTGGCCTGGTCACAGACATGTCGCCGATGAAGCAGGTTGATGTCGATCCCGCCACGCGCACGGTTCGCGTTCAGGCCGGCTGTACCCAGGGCGACGTCGACCGCGCCACCAGCGTTCATGGGCTGGCGGTCCCGGCGGGGCTCGTCTCGACCACAGGCATCGCGGGGCTGACGTTGGGAGGAGGCACCGGCTATCTGACGCGCAAACACGGCCTCACCATCGACAATCTGATTGAGGTTGAGGTCGTTCTGGCGGACGGCAGCGTGGTCACGGCGAGCGACACCCGCCACCCGGAGCTGTTTTGGGCGCTGCGCGGTGGTGGCGGCAACTTCGGCGTCGTGACGAGTTTCACATTTCGGGTGCATCCGGCGAAGGATGTCTATGGCGGGCCAATCTTCTATGACCTCGCGCATGCTGCGAAGATCATGCGTTGGTACAGTGACTTTTTGTCCGAAGCCCCCCGGGAGCTCGGGATCTTCTTCGGCATCAAGACGGTACCCTCCTGTGACCCCTTCCCGCGCGAGATATGGGGAAGACGGATCTGCGCACTGATCAGCTGCTACAACGGCTCGGAGGCGGATGGCGTCCGGGCGATGCAGCCGGTGCGCGACGCACTTCCTCAACCGATCCTTGACGGCATGATGCAGATGCCTTTTGTCGATCTGCAGGCGCTGTTCGATCCACTGCTGCCCAAGGGACTGCAGTGGTACTGGAAAGGCGATTATGTTGACGACCTGTCCGATGCGGCAATCGCAGCACATGCCGAATATGGCTCGAAGAGCCCAAGCGAACTGTCGCTAATGCATCTCTACCCCATCGACGGAGCGGTTCACGATGTGGCTCCGGACGCTACCGCCTGGGGCGCGCGGCGAGCCCGCTGGTCCATGGTTATCGCCGGTATCGATCCTGACCCGAGCAAGGCTCCGGAGCTGCGACGCTGGGCGAGCGAGTACTGGGCGGCGGTGCACAAGCACAACCCCCATGGCGGCGCCTACATCAACTTCATGATGGCGGATGAAAGCGAGGCCCGCGTCCGTGCCTCCTACGGCGCCAACTATGAGCGACTTGCTGCGGTGAAGCGTAAGTTCGATCCCACGAACCTCTTCCGGGTAAACCATAACATCAGGCCTTAGGTCGACCCGGTAGCCTGTCCGCCCTTTGGGCCGCCCGCACCGAGGGCGGACAGGTCCGCTGCAGATACTTGGACCGCAAAGGCGATCGCTTCGTCGTATCCAAGCCTATCCGCCCGCTGCCACATCCCTGCCTCGAGTTGGATGGATATCTGCAGAGCGGCAAAGCGCAACATTCAGCCGTTTGACTTCACGTTGCCGTCTTTCATGCTAGCGACCGTCGACCACCCGAAATTCTTCTTAGAGCGGACCGACGTTTGGCGCTCCGCCTTATGCAACGAAATCAACTGAACCGGCTATACTGACCAACCACTCAGGGGCCGCTCACAATGACAACGTGCCGTGCGCTGTCGAAGATGTTGGCTCCTTCCTGCCTTTCTCGCCATGCTGCGCGGTGTGGAGCCGGCTATAGATGCCGCCTCGGGCGACAAGAGCGTCATGCGAGCCCTCTTCGGCGATACCCGTTGCGTCAACGACGACGATCCTGTCCGCATTGCGTATCGTTGCCAGCCGGTGCGCGATTACCAGCGTGGTGCGACCGTCCGAGAGTTCTGCCAGGGATTGCTGGATCTCGCGCTCGGTTTCGGTATCGAGCGCAGATGTCGCCTCGTCGAGAATGAGGATCGGCGGGTTCTTCAGGAACATCCGCGCAATCGCCAGGCGTTGCTTCTGGCCGCCGGAAAGTTTTACGCCGCGTTCGCCGATGATGGTGTCGAGGCCCTCCGGCAACGCGTCGATCATCTCGTCGAGCCGCGCCCGCCGCGCCGCCTCGACGATGGCGCTTTCAGGCCCATCGAGACGTCCATAGGCGATGTTTTCGCGGATAGAGCCACCAAACAGGAAAACGTCCTGCTGGACGATGCCGATCTGGCTGCGCAGTGAGGAAAGTGTCATATCGCGAATATCGACACCGTCGACCGTGATTGCGCCGGACTGCACTTCATAGAAACGCGGCAGCAGCGAGCAGATCGTCGTCTTGCCGGCACCTGAAGGTCCGACAAACGCAATCGTCTGGCCGGCCGGAATGTCGAGATCGACATCGCGCAGAATCAGCCGGTCGCCGCTGTAGCCGAAGCCGACGCTGCGGTAGCGGATGTCGCCCTTCAGGCTCTTCACATCGATCGCACCAGGTCGGTCGGCGATATCCGGTTCAGTGTCGAGCAGTTCCGTGTAACGGCGGAAACCGGCAATGCCTTTTGGATAAGTCTCGATGACCGAATTGATCTTCTCGATCGGCCGCACAAACACATTGACCAGAAGCAGAAAGCTGACGAAGCCGCCGTTGGAGAGTTGGCCGTCGATGACCAGATAGCTGCCGGCAATCATGACGACCAGTTGGATCAGGCGGATGCTCATGTAGTTCAGGGAACTGCTGGCGGCCATGATACGGTAGGCATTGAGCTTGGTTTCCCGGTAGCGCTGGTTGTCGTCAGCAAACAGCCGTCTTTCGTGGTCTTCGTTGGCGAAAGCCTGAACGACCCGCATGCCGCCGACATTCTCCTCTATGCGGACATTGAAATCGCCGACCCGCCGGTAAAGCGCCCGCCAGTTGGTCTCCATGCGCTCGCCGTAGCGAATGGTCACCCAGGTGACCACCGGCACCACGCAGGCGGTGATCAGTGCCAGGTTCACGTTGACTGTGAACATCAGCAGCAGCGCGCCGATGAACGTCATCACCGCGATGAACAGATCTTCCGGGCCGTGGTGAGCGACTTCGCCGATTTCCTCCAGATCCTTGGTCACCCGCGCCACCAGATGACCGGTCTTGTTGTTGTCGTAGAAGCGGAAGGAGAGTTTCTGGAGATGGTCGAAGCTCTTGCGCCGCATCTCCGTCTCGATGTTGATGCCAAGCATGTGACCCCAATAGGTAACGATGGCCATTAGTGCTGTGTTGAACAGATAGATGACCAGCAACCCCGCTGCGGCGATGAGGATCAGCGTCCAGTTTTGACCGGGCAGCAGTTCATCGACAAAGACCTTCACCGCCATCGGGAAGCCGAGTTCCAGCAGGCCTGACAGAATCGCGCAGGAAAAATCGAGGATGAACAAGCCCTTGTAGGGCCGGTAATAGGAGAAGAACCGCTTGATCATTGCCTTCGGCTTTGAACCACTCTTGGTAAGGGATTTTCTTTGCAGCTAATATGGCTGGTTTGGAAGAGCCTCAGCCGGCTTCCCGCCATACCAGCGGAGTCATTGCCTGCGCTTCCATAACAGCACCAGGAAATAAGGCCCACCGACCAGGGCAGCGAGCAGACCGGCAGGGATCTGCCAGGGGAAGATCAGCATCCGGCCGGCCCAATCGGCGCAAAGAAGGATCAGGCCACCGAGGATTGCGGAAGCGAAAAGTTGCGGCCGGGCGCGCTGGAATCCCAGCATGCGCGCCATATGTGGCGCCATCAGTCCGACGAAACTCAAAGGCCCGATGACAAGCGTGGCCACCGCCGTCGGCACCGAGATGAGTGCAAGCAGAACGAGCCGGACGCGGGTCAGCCCGAGGCCAAGACAAAGCGAGGCCGCTTCGCCAAGCGGCAGGATTTCCAGCCAGCGCGCCGTGAGCGGCACGATCGCCAGCAAAAGGATGGCGGTGAGAGCCGCGGTGAACGCATCGTTGACCGTCGCCGTGTACGTGGAGCCGGACAGCCAAGCGATCAGGGTATCCAGCCGCGGATCTCCGCCTGCAAGTACCACTGCCGAGAAAGCCGACGCCATCGTCGCTACGGCAACGCCGGCAAGCAGCAGCCGGTCGGGCGCCAGCGCGTTCCGGTTGCCCGTGGGCGATATCAGCAGCAGGCTGACCACCGCGCCCATCAGCCCTGCCGCGAGCAGAGCCGGCCGATTGAAGGTCGACAACGACACAAACAGCAGGAGGACGCCCAGCGCCGCACCGCCGGAAATGCCAAGCACCTCGGGCGCCGCCATCGGATTGCCGGTCATCCTCTGCATCATTGTACCGGCGACCGCCAGCATCGCGCCAGCGGACAACGCAACCGCGACTCTTGGTGCTCGCAGCGGCAGAAGCTCGACAAGCTCGCCCCACGCAGCCCAGTGCCAACCGCCGGAGCCGCGCCCCATCGCAAGTGCCGCCCAAACGGCTACAGCCGTTACCACAAGTCCCGGCACCAGCCATGCCCACCCATTGCGCCGACGCGCGACTGGCGACATCGCCCTATCACGATCCGGCGTGATCCGCATTCTTGGCAAAAGCAGAAACAACAGCGGCGCGCCGAGAAACGCCGTTGCGGTGCCTGCTGGAATTTCGGACGCGAACGGCAGTATCTGCACAAGCCTGTCGGTGAACCAGAGCAAGACCGCACCAGCAAGCGATGCCCAAATCATCCGCTGGCGCAGAGTCCGCGCACCGGCAAGCTTGACGAGTGCCGGCGCCGCCAAGGCCAGGAAACCAATGACACCGACAGCCGCAACGACAATCCCGCTTAGCGCAACTGCGATCCCCAGGCCGGAAAGCCGTGTCGAAATTGGACTGGCGCCGAGGCTGGCCGCGCTTTCGTCGCTGAGATCGAGCAACCGCAGTTGACGGCTCAGCAGAAAAGCGGCGCCAGCGCTGAGCAGCAGCCATGGCGCCAGCTTCAAGACCGTGGCGTTGCCATTCTGGACCAAGGACCCGCTCTGCCAGATGAAGAGTTCTGCTGAGTATTCACGGTTGGCCGCCATCAGCAAGGCACTGGCCGAACTGCAGGTCAGGCTGATGACAAGGCCGGCGATGATGATGGCGATCGGTGAGAAGCTGCGGCCTCTCGCCAACCCGAAAACGGCGAGTGTCGTGGCGGCGCCGCCGGCGATTGCGATCCATTCGCGACCGCTTTCCAACATCCAGGGCGCGTAGAGCGTGGCGATGGTCAGGGCGACACTGGCGCCCGCATTGGTACCGACGGTCGTTGGCTCGGCAAGCGGGTTGCGCAAAACCTGCTGGAGGATCGTGCCGGCGAGACCGAGCGCTGCGCCGGCGAGCAGGCTTATCGCAACGCGTGGCAGAAAGGCATGGCGATAAAGCAATTGTCTCGGGTCGGTGAAATCCGCCGCCACAAGGGCCCGCCACCACATGTCGGCAGGCAGAAGCCGAAGCAGCCCATCGATCGTCAGGCACGCCGCAACCAGCGCCGGAACACTCACCAGAAGCATCAGCCGCCAAGAGCCGTTGTCGTGGCGAAGATTATCACCGGCAGTGGCGCGCGTTGCCGTCATGCCAAAGCGGCGAGAAAACCGGCAAAGCGGGCTGCAGCAGCCAGCCCTCCGAAAGGCCAGACCGGCGGGATCGCCGTGACCTTGCCTGCCTTGACGCATGGCAGGTTGGCCCACAGGCTGCTTTGCTCGATCCTGATCTTCACATGCAGCGGGATCGGCTCCAGCGACACGACCTGCGCCTCGCCGATCGCCACCAGTTCTTCGACGCCCATCGTTGCAAAACCCCAACTGTCGGTGGGACCGGTCCAGGCATTGACGATTCCCATGCGGTCGAGCACGTCCTGCAGCAGGCTCCCTCCGCCATAGACGCGCACGTGGCGGTCGTCGAACATGCTCACCACGGCAAGCGCCGCCGCCTGCCCCGTCAATCTAGCCCTTGCGTCTTCTATCGTCGCCGCCGTCTGCGCGATCAGGTGCCGAGCCTCGGCTTCGCGGCCAAGCCTTTCGCCGAGCTTCAGCGTTTCGGCTTCGGCCTGCCGGTACGGCGCCTGCGTACCGTCATAGAAGGGCACCATGTGCAGCGGCGCGATCCGCTTGAACGGCGCTTCGTCGAGCCCGAAACCGTAGGCCCCGGTTATCAGGTCCGGCTTGAGTTCCAGCAGCAGTTCGAGGTTAGGCTCACCGCGCGAGCCGAGGTCAAGACAGCCGGCGGGAAGCTCAGGTGCAACTGCCCAGTCGCGATAGCCCTTCGTGTCCGCGACCGCGATCGGCTCGATACCGAGAGAAATGACCATTTCGGCCGACGTCCATTCAAGGCAGGCGATCCGCAATGGTTGCGCGGCAGATGCAGGCAGCACGCCTGCCACCCACCCCGCCGCTGCGAGCCCGCCAACAAATTGGCGACGTGTCGGCCGGGTGGCCGCGCATTCAACTGGTGATCCGAAGCGCGCTACCAACGATATTTCATCGAGCCGGTGATCTTGCGGCCCTCTCCGTAGAAGCAGCCCGAACTGCGAGCATAGCAGGTGGCGACATATGTCTTGTCGAACAGGTTGCTGGCGTTGAGCTGGAACTTCATGTTCTTCCAGTCATAGTGGATGGCAGCATCAACCAGCGTTGCCGAGGGCACCTCGAAGGAATTGGCATCGTCGCCAAAAGTCGACCCGATGTAGCGCACGCCGGCACCCAGGCCGAAACCCTCCAGCATGCCGCTTCGGAACGTATAATCGCCCCAGACCGAAAGGCGATGCCGTGGCACGCCATAAGGCGTGTTGCCACCGGTGCCTTCGTCATCGTCGAGAATTTCCATATCGATGTAGGCATAGGCAAGCTTGATGTCCCAGCCGGAGTCCAGGCTGGCCACGCCTTCCACCTCGACGCCGCGCGAGCGGATCTTGCCGGTCTGGAAGGGATCGTTGCCGAGATAGCGGACCACGTTCTCGCGCGTCAGGTCGAACGCCGCGACGGTGACGAAGCTGTTCCAGCCTTCGGGCTGGTATTTCACGCCGACTTCGTACTGCTCGCCGGTTTCCGGCTTGAAGGCCTCGCCATCGTTGTTTGTGCCGATCTCCGGATAAAACGACGTCGAATAGCTGAGATATGGCGCCAGCCCGATGTCGGAAAGGTAAACCAGGCCGACCCGGCCGGTGAAGGCATTGTCCGACTGCTCCGTGGTGCTGTCCGACATCTTGTCCAGCGTTTCGCTTTTCGCCCAATCCTGACGGCCGCCGAAGGTCAGCACCCAGTTTTCGTATTTGATCTGATCCTGCACATAGAGGCCGGCCTGCCATTGCCTGGTGTCGGTATCCTTATAGGCCGTCAGATCCGTCACCGGCGCGCCGTATACTGGATTGAAGATGTCATCGAGCGGGGCGACTGTCCCCGAGGCGCCCCAGTCGCTGTAGTCGGTATATTGGTAGTCGAGCCCCATCAGCAGCGTGTGGGCGAGCGGCCCCGTATCGAATGTCGCCTCGGTCTGGTTGTCGACCGAGAAGTTGCCGAGTTTCGAGCGGCCGGCATCCGCGTACCGATGGTAGGTATGGCCGTCGGGATCGAGGCCGGGTTCCAGATCTGGATTGGGGTTCGCGCCCCCGCCAAAAACGCCGAGTTGCTCGTCATTGTCGAGATAGGAATAGCGAGCGTTCTGCCTGACCATCCAGGTGTCATTGAACCGGTGCTCGAACTCGTAGCCGAGCATGGCGAGCGTCGGGTTGAATTCATCGAATGCCGGCTCACCCACGAAACGGCTGTTTGGCAGGCGCTGTCCATCCAGGCCCGGAAACACTGTCCCGTCGGCCGGGAGGAACTGGATGCCCCAGCCGGTTTTGTCACGTTGATAAGTCCCGAGCAGGGTAAGACTGGTGTCGGCATCGGGCTGCCATTTGAGCGAAGGCGCGATGAAAACGCGATCGTCGTTGACATAGTCGACGCCGGTGTCGCCATCGCGGAAAAGCCCGGTCAGCCGATAGCTTAATACGCCGGTCTCATCGACCTTGCCGCCCATGTCGAACTGGCCCTGGTAGCGGTCGAAGCTGCCGGCGCTAACCTCGACCTCGCGGAACGTTTCGTCGGTCGGGCGCTTGCTGACATAGTTGATGATGCCGCCCGGACTGTTCTGGCCGTAGAGCACCGATGCGGGTCCGTGCAGGATTTCGAGGCGTTCGGCGCCATAAGGATCGAGCGACAAAAAGGTCGCGAAATCCGATCCCTTGAGGCGCAGCCCGTCCTTGTAGAAGGCCTCATCCGATACGTTGAAGCCACGGATCTGCAGGCCGTAACCGCGAGTATCGTTGCCCCACAGTTCGCCGCCGACACCCGCCGTGTAGCGCACGGCATTGCCGATGCTTTCCACATTCTGCGCCGCCATCTGGTCGGCAGTGACGACCGAAACCGACTGCGGGTTCTCAATCAGCGGGGTGTCGGTCTTTGAACCGGTGGCGCTGCGCTGCGCAACATATCCATCAACTGGTCCCCAGGCCTTTTCGATCCGCTCCTGCACCGTGATGGTGTCGAGAACAACGGCGCCGCCCTCCTGCGCATGCGCCGCAACGCCGAGAAGTCCCAGTCCGAGCATTGTCTGAGACAAAAGACACAGCCGCCTTCTGTTAGCCTGGCCTAAGCCAAAAGCGGACTTGTCTTTGCTCATCCGTCCCATACCGTCTAACTTCGCGAAATCGTCCACGCTGCAACGCCCCCAACCATCTCTCGAACTGGTATCTTCGCCGGAACGATTCTTGCCGACGGACAATATGTTGACTATTGGAGTCATGTTTCTTAGTCAACCCGAACGGCGTGTGTCATCCACTGGCGCCGCCATGGGTTAAAGGGATAAGCTTTGTGACTTCAGCTGACGATCAGAACGCCTTCAGCATCAGCGAACTGAGCTTCACGACGGGCGAGCGAACGCTGCTTGGCCCTATCTCGCTCCAACTGGAGCGCGGACGGGTCTACGGCCTGATCGGCCACAACGGTTCCGGCAAGACGACGCTTGTCAAGCTTCTGGCCAGACAGCAGTCGCCAAGCTCAGGGACCATAACCTTCTCTGGCCGACCGCTACCGGCCTGGCGTCCACGCGAACTCGCCCGGGTACTTGCCTACCTTCCGCAGGCCACCCCGGCGGCAACCGGCCTGACCGTTCGCGAACTGGCAGCACTCGGCCGTTATCCCTGGCATGGTGCTCTTGGACGTTTCGGGCCCGAGGACCACCGCCATGTCGACGAAGCACTCACCCTCACCGACATGACAAGCTTCAGCGACCGTCTTGTCGATGAATTGTCCGGCGGCGAACGCCAGCGGGCATGGATCGCCATGCTGGTGGCGCAGGACGCCAGCGTGATGCTTCTCGATGAGCCGACGTCAGCGCTGGACATCGCCCATCAAGAAGAAGTGCTGGGACTGGTGCAGGAACTCAGCCGCAAGCGCGGGCTGTGCGTGATCATAGTGCTGCATGACCCCAACATGGCGGCGCGGCATTGCGATGAACTGATCGCACTGAAGGAGGGAAAGCTCCTGACCCGCGGGACGCCGCACGAGATGATGAACGGCGACGTACTGAAAGGCATTTTTGGTGTGGAAATGGGCGTGTTCTTCCACCCGGAAACGGGCCAGCCGATCGGCTACGTTCAGTAGACAAACTTTGCGTTTGCGCGTTACGCCTCACAGATCCACACCTGCATGGAACAACCGCCGCGATTGTTCCAAAGATAGTACGGCAGTGCCGTCAGTTCGCTCTCGATCCTCGCCGGGGGGGTGGTTCTGTAGAGATTGTTCGCCCAGTCTTTCGCCTCGACGCGCTCGGCAGAAGCAGTCAGCGTAACGATCCCATCGAAAAGATCCCCCCGGCTCTTCACGGCGACCTCCGCGTTGCGCGGCAGTTGCAGCTGCTGCACGCGGCCGCCCGGATTGTCGACCTCCTCCACGCAGTAGACGAGCGGACCTCGCTTGAGGGCAACGCGACCGACATTCTCCTTCACCGCGGGATGCGCGTAGACTCGCTCAGCCGGCATGGGAAGGTCGAGCTCGATACTATCGCCGGCGCGCCAGGATCGTGTGATGCTTAGATAGCCGTTCGTGACAGCCGCCTTCACATCGACAGGCTCTCCATTGATGCTGGCCGAGACACCCTTCGCCCAGCCCGGGACGCGAAGCTTGACCGTGAATTCGGTGGGGCTTTCCGGACCGATTTCGATCTTGACCGATCCGGAGAAAGGATAGGCGCTGGTTTCGCGTAGAAACACTTTAGTGCCGGCAGCTGTGACCGTCGTCGATATGCCCCCGTAGAGATGAAACGCAACTGTGTCGTTGCTGGCGGAAACGAAATAACCTCCAACCGAAGCGATCAGGCGCGACGCATTCATGGTGCAGCAGGGACAGGTGTGCCAGGCCCAGCGGCTGTGGCGGCCGTCGCTGTCGAGCGGATTGGAATAGAAGTAGTGCTCGCCGTCACGCGACAACCCGGTCAGCGCGCCGTTGAACAGGGCCTGCTCCATGACATCGGCGTAGCGACCGTCGAGGTCGAGATGCAGCATGCGCTGGGCCCAGAAGATAAGGGCGACAGACGCACAGGTTTCTGCGTAGGCGGTGTCGTTAGGCAGGTCGTAGTCTTCGGTGAAACCTTCATTCGCCGCGGCAGGGCCGAGACCCGAGGTGATGTAGATCTTCGAACTGATGACGTCGGACCAGAGCACCTCGCAGGTGCGCTTCAGGCTTTTGTCATCGAGCTCGGCGGCCAGGTCAGCCATAGCGGAGAACATGTACATCGCCCTCACCGCGTGGCCGACGACCTTGGTCTGCTCGCGCACCGGTTTGTGCGACTGGTTGTACTCGTAGCTCTTGGCCCAAAAATCCTTGGGTTTCTCGCCGCGCGCGATTGCCTCCTGGTCGAAGTAATGCGGCTGACTCCCGCGTTCGTTGATGAAATAGGCGGCGAGGTCGAGATGCTTCCTCGCTCCCGTTAGGCGGTAGAGCTTGACCAGCGCCAGTTCGATTTCCTGGTGGCCGCAATAGCCACGCTTCTGACCGGGATTCGGGCCGAACGTCTCGCGCACATGCTCGACATAGCGCTCAAGGATGTCGAGCAGCCGGCGCCGGCCGGTGGCAAGGAAGTAGGCGATGGCGCCTTCCAGCAGGTGGCCAAGGTTGTAGAGCTCATGATTGTCGCGCAGGTTGGTCCAGCGCTTGTCCGGTTCGCGCTGCAGATACCAGCAGTTGAGATATCCGTCCGGCGCCTGGGCTTTTTCCAGATCGTCGATGATCGCCTCTATCTTCGCCTCGACGTCGGCGTCCCGGCGATGGGAGAGTGCATAGGACGCCGCCTCGATCCACTTGCCGACGTCGGAATCCCAGAAAACCTGGACGGTGAAATTGTGCTGATTGCGGGGGAAACGCAAAGGCGGCGGCGGTTCCGGCAATGTCAGCGATTCCAGTATGCCGTGCTTGCCTAACTGGACATGCTGGCTGGGAATCGTGTGCGTCAGAACCGTTTCCAGCCGCTCGCGCCAAAACTGTCCCTCCAGCGCCACATCCACGAAGCGAACGGGCTTCAACTCATTCATGCGAACGCCTCCGTTGAAACAGCGTCATGACGATTCCCGGACAACCAGCGAGCAGGGACGGCGCTTGACGCCGCTGTTCGCCCCGCCGGCGATCATGTCGAGGAGACTGTCACCCGCCTCGCGGCCCAGCGCCTTCAGGTTCATGTCGATGCTTGTCAGCGGCGGTCGCGCTGCCAGCGTCATGACATCCCAGTTATCAAAACCGACAATGGCGACATCGCCCGGCACGCTGACACCCTTTTCGCGCAGCGCGTCGAGCGCGCCGCGCGCGATCTGGTCGTTGCCGCAGAAGATGGCGTCCGGCCGTTCTCGCCTCGAGAACAGTTTTGCGACCGCTTCGCGCCCCCACGCCTCCGACCACACACCAGACAGATAGAAACCATCGATTTCCGGCAGGCCGGCCTCGGCCAGAGCGGCTCGGTAGCCGGTCTTGCGCAGCCTGACGGCCTCGAAATGCTCCGGCCCAGTGACGTGTGCGATATGCTTGCGGCCGCGCGCGGCGAGATGGGCGACTGCGAGCACTGCACCCCCTTCATCATCCGGCAGCAGAGAAAGTGCACCGGGATCGTCAGCCTGGGAGAAGACGTAGACCACCGGCAGGCCATGGGCCAATGGCCCAATGGGCGGACGCTTGTCGGCGCGACGGGCGGTCACCACCAGTCCGTCGATGCGCTTGCCAAGCAGTTGGTCGAGGTGCTGACGCTCGCGTGCCGGATCATCGGTCGCGTTGCACATGAACACCGCGATGCCCTCCTCCGCCAACCGTTCCTCGAGAGCCTCGACGATCGGAAAAGTGAACCGTCCGAAACTGTCATTCGAGATGATGCCGATCGTGCGCGACTTCGCGCGATGAAGGCTCTGCGCCAAATCATTGGGACGGTAACCGATCTCGCGCGCGACCCGGAGCACGTTTTCCCGAGTCTCTTTGCTCAGCCGTCCTCCGGCGTTGAGCGCCTTCGACGCTGTGCCGATCGAGACGTTGGCAAGACGAGCGACATCGCGAATGGTTGGCGGGCCGGCAACCGCGAGGCGCTGAGACGGCGAGTCCGACGGTGTTGCGGCATCGTCCTGCATGTTATTTGACCGCGCCATTGAGGAAGCCGGCCATGTAGTATTTTTGCAGTAGCAGGTAGAAAGCCATGCAAGGGATGATCGAGATGGTGATGCCGGCCTGGAGCATCCCCCAATCGGTGCCGCCGATGCTTGTCTGCTGTCGCGCCGCAGCAAGAATGAGCGGCAAGGTGAAGGAAGAATCCTTGTTCATGATCACCAACGCCGCCAGCAACTCGTTCCACGACGTGATGAAGGCAAAAAGCGAGACGGTGATCATAGCGGGCACGACAGCCGGCAGGCAGATTTGCGTGAGGACTTGAAAACTGTTGCAGCCATCCATAATTGCCGCCTCCTCCAGTTCGCGCGGCACTGCCTCGAAGGCGTTGCGCATGACGTAGATGCTGAACGGCAACTGAATCGCGGTATGGACGATCGCCAGGCCGACGAGGGAATTGTGCAGGTTCAACTGCACGAACAGGAAGAACAGCGGCGTCAGCAGTGCCTGGTAGGGTACGATAAGCCCGAGCAGGAGGAAGACGAACAGCATCTCCTTGCCCGCAATCCGGAATTTGGCCAACCCGTAGCCCGCCGGCACGGTCAGAACGAGGCAGAAAAGGATCGTGAGAAGTGCGGCGCCGAAACTGTTGGAGAAATAGGTCGGCAGGCCGGCCTGGTAATTCCAGAGCCGCTCATAGGAATCGAGACTAAGCGCATGCGGAAAGTAGGTCGGCGGTACGGCGGCGGCCTCCTGGGTCGATTTCAGCGACGCGAGCACCGACGCGACCAGCGGCAGCAGCATGATCGTCGACAGCGCCACGCAGGCAGCCGAGATCAGATATTTGAGACGCCCCTTCAACAGGCTTGCAGCCAGTCTTGGCCCTGCGGTTTCAGGGGCGTAAGCACGTGTCATGGCGGCGCCAGAGGAAGCGCTCATGCGTGACTCCGTCGGCTGAGCAGCATCTGCAACATGGTGCAAACGAGAATAATTCCGGCCAAGATCAGAGATAGTGCCGCGCCGTAGCCGAGTTTCAGGTACGGGAACGAATTCAGGTAGATCAGGAAGACTGAGGTCGCTGTCATGTTGCGCGGTTGGCCGGCCGTCATGATGTAGAACTGGTCGAAGGCCAACAGCGAACCGATCACACTGACCAGTGTGACCAGTAGGATCGTTTTCGCAGTCAGTGGCAGCGTGATCAGCCTTACACGCTGCCAGTAGCTGGCGCCGTCCACCATGGCGGCCTCGCCGATTTCACTTGGAACGGCGTGGATGGCGGCGACGAAAAGAATGGTCCCGAAGCCGACCACCTTCCAGACGATCGAGACGATCACCGCCCACATCGACAGATCGGCGTCGGCTCCGAACCAGACGACCGGTTTCGCGATCAGGCCGATATCCATCAGGATCCGGTTGATCAGCCCGAAATCATAGCTGAACAGCCAGTACCAGAGCAGGCTCGAGGCCCCGAGTCCGATCACCACCGGCGCAAAGACTACGCCACGGGTAAACTGCCTCAGGGGTCGGTTCTCGACCGTAAGAAGCGCGATCAGGTAGCCGAGGATCATCAGGATCGGCGTGATCAGCGCGGTGTATTTCAAGGTGAATTCGAGCGACATCCAGAACTGCGGATCATTCCAAGCCTTGATGAAATTACCCGCGCCGACATACTTCTTGGCCGCTATCAGCGACCAGTTGTGAAGCGACATCCACACCATCTGGACAAGCGGATAGGCCGTGAACACCAGGACGAAGGCGAGCGCCGGCGCGACGTAGAGCAATCCGACATATCTGCTGGTGCCTGTGTGCATCGAACCTTGTGTTGACTGGAAACGGCCGGCCGCGCCGGCCCCCTTTCGAATTCGGGTTCAGGCCGCAGCGCCGATCCTTCGGTGCCGCGGCCCTCCCCTGAAGTCTATTCGGCCGCGATCGCCTTCATCTGCGCCTTGGCCTCCGAAATGATCGTATCGATATCCGTATCCTCGTAGTAGGCCCGCTGCAGCATCTGCAGCCACGGACCTTGCGGCGAGTTGATCAGTTCGAAGAATTTCAGCGTGTAGGGCGTCTTGGCCACTGCAATCGCCCTGGCGACGTCCTGCACCTTCGGCTCGGCCTGAAAGTATTTGTTTTCCGCCATGTCCCCGCGCGTCGTCATGTTCAGCATCTTGGCGTAGACCTCGACCTGGGTCTCGTCCGAGAGCAGGAACTTCATGAAGTCGATGGCGTCGTCGACGCGCTTCGACCCGTTCGGGATTGTGACGATGTCGCCGCCCGCAAAAGATGACACTTCACCGGCTTTCACACCCGGAAGGAGCGCGATGCCGAAATCCATGTTCGGGTTCTGCTCCTTGGCCAGCGTGATGTTGAAGTTGCCGGTGCCCATCATGCCGATCTTGCCGGAACCGAAGCGAAGGTGGAACGTCTCGCCGGTTTCGGCGCGCGCATCTTCGTGGACATTGCCCGCCTTTATCATGTCGCGGGTCCACTGCAGCACCTCCTTGACGCCATCGCCTGTCAGCGGCTCGTCATTGGCGTCCTTTGGTTCGATCGTGGCGCCCGACGCCCACATCAGTGGACCGACGGTGAAGATGTTGCACCCGGCGCAGTTGCCAGGCAGGAAGTAGCCCTTCACGTCGCCGCCAAGTGCGGTGATCTTGTCCGCATATTCGCGAATTTCCGCGAGGCTGGTTGGCGGTTTTTCCGGATCGAGCCCGGCCTTGCGGAACAGGTCCTTGTTGTAGAACAGCGCCGAGACGTCGGCGTAAAGTGGCACGCCATAAAGCTTGCCCTCATAGGTCGAGACAGCCATATGGCCCGGGCTCGCAGTCTTCAGCTCCGGCCAATCCTTGATCTTGTCGGTGATGTCGATCAACTGGCCGGCGGCCTCGAACTGCGGACCGTAGATGAGGTCCATGCCCATCAGGTCCGGAACGTCGCCGCTGGCGATCGCCTGCGCAATCTTCGGCACCATTTCGGTATGGGGAATGTAGGTCAGGTTGATCTTACGGTCTGGGTTCTTGACGTTCCACGCGGCTACCAGCGCATCGACCATGCCGGCATTGCCTCCGCTCCGCTCCCACATCTGCAGGTCGTCCGCGAGAACCGGCAACGTCACCAGCGCCAGCAGCCCGCCAACGGCCGAGACGCGCAATCTCTTCAGCAAGCTCATAGATTCCTCCCTGTCGCGAGCCAGCATCTTTTTCTTGGGAAAAGCTTTTCCTTCCTTCCCGATGCAAAGCCGATTCAGATCTACCAGTTCTTCTGGGAAAAGCTTTTCGCACTCATAAACTGCGCACAATTCGTGGCGATTTGCAACCTGCCAGGAGCAAAACCGGGAGGCTCTTTTAGCCGACCTGGTCAACATGGCAGCAAAGCTCGGCATAGCGCACTAGCTGTCGCGAAGTGCACGGCTCGTAGCGACATCTGGCCATGCAAAAGCAAGTCGCAAGCTTCGTCTTGCGGCAGCCGCCGCTTCGGCGGCGCTATCTTGCCCGGCCTATCCGTTGGAGGCCGTTCGGTCCCAGGTGAGCTTGGCGAGCAGTGCCGTAAGGCGGTCGAATTTCTTCCTTGAATTCGGGAAATCCGACTGGGTGACGGGAAACTGAATTCCGCACCCTACGAATTCGTTGACGCGTTCCACCAATTCGTCGACGGAGGAAACTCCCGCCAACGCCAGTTCTTTCTCGGTGGCTCTGTAACGTGCAATCCTGGAGTAGTCGGGCGGTTGCGCAGGCGATCTTCTTCGGGACGGTGGTGTTTTGGGTTGCTGCAACGGATACACGGGAACGAGGCCGATACGTACCGTACGGCCGGGAGGCAGCGGCCTCTGTTCGGCCGACAACTCTTCGGTCTTCTGAGGTTCGGATTCGCTTTCCGTGGCTTCAAAAGGTTCGCATGGCGGTGTGTCCTGTTCCCCGAGGCCGGGCGACCATAGGCCGTATGCGATCGCCCGGCGCAAATCCCGATGGAACCGCTCGACGGCGGAAGGGGTGAGTTTTGCCGAAGGACCAAAAGAACCACGCATTGCTTTGGATGCGGTGACGTATCCGAGCGCGTCTCCGGATCCACACGCATCCCAGAACGATTGTGGAGAATGGCCGCTGTTTGCCTCGAAGGCCGCAATCGTTTCCCTGACGGACGCCCGATGTTCGGCCAGCGCGTCGACCAGTTCTAGACCCAGGCAATCAAGCGCTTCGGACGTGGACGAGAGCATCGCGATATAGCGGCCGAGATGAACCTCGAACCGTTGCTCCAAGCGATGGACAGTGAGCCAAAAGGCCATGTTGACGGCCCGGCACGCCGCCGCAATGTAGGTCTGTTCCGTCCGGTCGATATCCCCCTGGCGGTTCCAGCGGGACAGGCTTCCTTCAAACAGCCAATGCACATTCCTGATGAGAAGCACTTCGTCACGCGAACGCTGCGTTGCATCGCCGGATTGTAGCGGGATGTCCCGCCATTCGGGCGCATGCTCCCATCTTCCGGACTCGCTGAGACACTCGGGACTGAAACGGACGCTTAGATTACCCGCTTTTGTGGTTGCGTTCAGCAGGATGCGGTGCCTGCCCCCCTGCCCGTCTTTCCAGCGTTCGAAGTTGGTATGAGCCAGTTGATCGTCGAAAATGCTGTCGGCAGGCTTGCGGTCGCCGCGGACGATTTCCTCAATCTCGTGCGACAAGGCTGCGAGAGGATCGTAGTTGCTTACCCAGGATCGTTTTTCCCTCGAGCTTTCATCAAGCAGCGAGTACAGGTCAGCCAGGGTTTCGGTGATCAGGCCGCAAGGAAAATCGTCGTGGATCGATCGGAATCTGCCCTTGGCGTTGATCTTGCTGAGCTGTTCGATGAAAGGGTTGGAGCGGTGGTCAGGCCAAGAGTCGCCGATGCCGCCTTTTTGTTTTCTGATCCGGTTTTGGGCCAATGTAGTCATGTGACCGACAGTGGGTGCCTTCTATACCTTCACACAGAGTCGGATTTGATGGTTAATTTTAAGTAAAGGCGCCAGCCTATGAAGGATGTTTGCAGATATATAACAGGCGACCGTTGCCAGTCGGGAGCCGGTTCGCCTCTTGCTCTTTCCCGCGAATGTTAGCGTGAAAGCAAAGGTCGAGCGAACCGCCAGCGTTGGTGACGAGTTTTTTCGGTCGCCGATAGCACACCGCTTCGGAAATTTTGGGTACCGGCAACGATCAACGAACCGATTGATTCGTGACACGTTTCGATCGGCGGGCATGACAAATACTTGCCGGGACGTGCTGGCAGACTGAAGAACGCGGGTTCCGCAGCGCAATTGACGCCTACTCCAACGAGGCGGTACCCCCGCTACGCGGTACCCGCGCCAGGGCAAGCCAATGGCATTTCCACGTGTGATCCGTCCATGTTTCTAACAAACGTCGACCTCGTGGCCGCCTTCTCGCAGCCGGCCATGGAGCCTATCAGCGATCTCACCTTCGAGTTGCTTTATCAGCAGAGCATACTCCTCAACCTCGGGGCGCGGTTCCCCGGCGGACTGGAACCAGGCGTGACTCGAACATGCAGCAAAGTAGTCTTCGCAAAGTTCGCGGAAAGTCTTGTCCTGAAGGACGAGTCGGCGAATAAGCGCTCCGTATTCCGGAAAGCGTTCTATCACTTTGTCCAGGTCAAGACGTTTCGACACGGCCTTCGAAAGTTTTCCAATGGTAGCCCTTAATCTTAGGGCGCGAAGTATTTCGCGAGAAGGTAATTTACGGTTTGTTCCTATTTCAGCGAGTGATAAAGTGCGGCGGGCCGTCGGGGGGCAGCTCAGGGGGTAGCGGTGTCGCACCAGGTGATGGGATTCCCGGCCGACGTGGTGCGAGACACCGTTCACCACATTCTGTCGTCGCCTGATTTTGGTGCGACAGAGCGGATTCGCAACTTCCTGAAATACATCATTGAAGAGACACTGGAGGGCCGCGCGGAGCGTATAAAGGCCTACACCATCGCGACATCAGTCTTCGGGCGGGACAAGAATTTCGACCCCCAGGTCGATTCGATTGTGAGGATTGAGGCGGGCCGCCTTCGACGCACGCTCGAACGTTATTATTTGACCGGCGGACGCGATGACGAGATCCAGATCCGCATCCCCGTAGGGTCCTATGTGCCTGTCATCATCGGCCGCGAAACCAGTGGGGTCGAGCCTGTGCCTGCCAACGCTGACGCTTCGCAAGCGCGCTTCCACAGAGGTCCAGCCATCCTGGTGGAGCCGTTCGAACAGGAAGGGGCCAGCGCTACTCATCCGCACTTCGCCGCCGGCCTGACGCAGTCCCTCGTGGTGCGACTCACGCGCTTCACCGGCCTGCGGGTTTATTTTACCAGCTCGCAACCTGAGACGCCTTCAGGCGATCAGCGAGCGACAGCACCAGTACCAGATTATGTGTTGCGCGGTGTCGTGTCGCTCTCTGCGGACCACCTGAGTGTCGACATCGTGCTCCTGAAAGCACGGTCGGGGCGCACGGTATGGGCCGACAGTTTCGATTCCGCTTTGCTCCCCGTCGATTTCTTCTCGTTGAGGGATGAGATCGCGAACCGCGTCGCACAGATCATCGCGCAGCCTTACGGGATAATCTTTACCGATACGGCCAAGGACAGCGATGGCGACCCGCCATCCATGCTGTCAAGCTACAGTTGCGTTCTCTCCTTCTACAAATACTGGAAGACGTTCGATCGGGAAATGATCGCACCGACGCGCGATTGCCTGGAACGCACCATCCGTGTTGACCCAAACTATGCGGAGGCCTTTGCCTGCTTGTCCCTGCTATATTCCAACGCGCATCGTTTCGGTCATTCCCTCGGGCCACTTACCTTTGACCTGCGAGAGCGCGCGCTGGAACTGGCCAACCGCGCGATCGAACTCGCTCCGAATTCAGCCTGGAGCCATTATGCACGCTCGGTCGCGCACTGGTTCGCCAATGACGTCGCCACCAGCATCCGAGCCCTGGAGACCGGCAGGCAGCTCAATCCCAACGATACCACCATCCTTGCTGAACTTGGCCAGCGCTACGCCTTCCTGATGCAGTGGGACAAAGCGGTTCCCTTGCTCGAAACAGCCTTCGACCGCAACCCGGCACAGCCGACGGGCTATCGCATCGGCATGTTCCTTTACCACCTTGCGCATGGACGGTACCAGGAGGCGCTCCATGAAGGTCGCCGCGTGCTTGCGCCCAGCGTCCTTTATGGCCACGTCGCGATTGCCATCGCGGCAGCCGAGCTTGGTCGCAAACAGGAAGCTGTTGAAGCGGTGCGTCGCATCCTTGAAATTGATCCGGCGTATGGTGATCGTGTCGTTCGTGATCTCGAAAGTCGCAATCTGCACGGCGATCTGATCACGCTGGTTATCCAAGGTCTGCGCAAGGCGGGACTGCGCGGCAGCGAGGTCGAAGCGCTTCCTGGCGCTCACGTATCAGCATAAGTCGCCGATGACAGCAACGCGATAGGCTGCGCACTACGAGCCGGGGACATAGGTAGGCTCACGGTCGAACGTGGCTCAGCGCGCGGGGGCGCGAGCCTCGCGACCCCAAACGTGACATTCAGATATTCGCCGCCCGAATGGCTGACGCCAGATAGGGAAACATCAAGAATGCTTTGGTCACAACGGCATTGGCGAGATCAACGAAGAAAGCACCGGCGAGCGTGACCAGCAGGAAAGCCTTCGGCGCAGGACCGAACTTCTTGACGATCTCATCCATTGTCGCCATCGCAACGGGCATGGAGGAAACCCCGAAGCCAAGAAAGCCGCCTACCGAAACGGCCGCGTCGTAGTCGCGGCCAAGAAGCCGAAAAAGCACGAAATAGCCGATTGCGAGCGCCAGGGTCAGTTGCAGAGCCAGATTGATAGCGAGCGGGGCGAGAACTGCCGCAACGGCGGAGAGCTTCACGCTCATGAGGCTGATGACGAGAAAAAGATTCAAGGCGATGTCACCAGCCTTCTGGACCAGCAGATCATCAACGCGGAAGCGAAGCGCATCGGCGACGTTGGCGAGTGCGACGCCGACGAGCATCGCAGTCAGGAAGCCTGGCATTATCAAACCGTTTGCTCGTGCCCAGTCGTTCAGCTTGTCACCAACCAGGACTACAATCGAGAGCAAGAGAAGTGTCCAGAAAAGGGGCTCAAGACCGAAATCTGCAGCAGAGTTGGATCTCTCGGGCGGGGCTGGCGCAGGACCATCCTTCCTGGTCGAGCCAGGCTGCAAACCGTGCCGTTGAACCAACCAGCCTGTAAATGGCCCGGCAATTAGAGCTCCGCTGATTACGGCGAGGGTCGCCGCGCCGACACCGACGACCTGTGCGTTGCCGATACCGACAGCCTCCGCCTCTCTTGCCCACGCCAGAGCTGTTCCCAATCCACCGATGAAAGACAGCCCGCCGGCCAGCAATCCGTAGATTGGATTGGCCCCCCACGCTGTGGCGACGGCAACACCCACCAGGTTCTGCAGGACGATGAGCAGCACCGTCACTGCACACAATATGACCAGGGGCCTGCCACCGGCGCGCAACTGGCTGAGCTTTGCTCCCAGACCGATTGTCGCGAAGAAAACCAGCAGCATGACGTCGCGAAGGCGAGTCGCAAACGCGGTGTCGATTTTAAAGAAACTGCTCAAGATCAAGACGATTATGGCGACAATGGCTGCGCCAACGACCGCGTTAGGCACAGCGACCCGTTTGAGCAATTGAACGCGCCGGCGCAGAGACGTTCCGGCGAGTAGAGCAATCAACCCTACTATCAACGTCTCTAGTTCCGAGAGCTCAATCTGAACCATACATCAGCGCCCCGAGCGAGATCTCGCGCCCATGTGCGGATTGGCGCGTTGGCGGGGCTACGGCGAATTCATCTTCACTTCCCATGTTTCAATGCGTTGAATGTATCGACGTAACCGCGTCCGACTGCACGAACCGCCCGCCCGATGTCGTCATAAACGTCGTCTGGCAGATTGGCGAAGGAGACCCGCACGCTCCAGTTGGGGGCATCGAATCCACCGCCATTGAGCAACACGATCGAGTGGTCCTCGGCCAGGCGATAGACCAAATCCAGCGGGTGGACATTCTTCTTCAGCCACGCGACCATTTCCTCGCCCTGGTATTTTCGCAGCCAGAACTCGAAATCGAGCGTTCCATAGTAGCCGGCGAAATTCGCATTCGGCTGGACATCCAGAGGCAGGCCCTCCAGGAGGCTGTCCACCCGGCGCTTGCAGATATCCATGCAGGCTTTCTGGTAGACCTTTTCCGTATCCATCAATTCGCTCAAGGAGAACATGGTCATCATCACCTGCTGCGGCAGCGAGAGTCCGGCAGTGTGATTGAGCGCGACGTCCCGGCTGTCGGCCACGATCCGGTCGATCATCTTGAGCTTCCGCGGTTCGAGCGTGATCGCGATATAGCGCTTGTCGAGCGCCTCTAGCTCTTTGGCGGGTAGCTTGGCGATCAAGTCGTCAAGAATGTTCTTCTCGTTGATGGCAATGACGCCAAGGCGCCATCCGGTGCAGCCAAAATACTTCGAGTAGGAATAGACGCCGATCGTGTTGTACGGCAACTCCACCATCAGTGAGCGGAAATTCGGAACGAATGTCCCGTAGACATCGTCGGTAAGCAGAATGAGGTCCGGTCGCTTTGTCTTCACCAGATCGACGATCTTCTTCATCGTCGCGGTATCGATGGCCATCGACGTCGGATTGCCGGGGTTCACGACGAAGAATGCCTTGACCTTGGGATCTTCTAGCTTCTTCAATTCCTCGTCGGTGTACTGAAAACGGTTCTCCTGCGGGGCCCTGACATGAACCGCCTTGAAGGCATAGTCTTCGAGTTCAGCAATCTCGATATATGGTGTGAAGATCGGTGTGCCCATCGCGATCGTGTCGCCCTTCTTGAGGATGCGGTTCGCGATCAGCGACTTGAAAATGTAACACATGGCGGCGGTGCCACCCTCCACGGCGTAGAGGTCGAATTTTCCCGCTTTTGCGTCGCCGCCCATAGCCCACAGAAGGTATTCGTGGGCGACCTTCTCCGCATGAACCAGCATGCGGTCAGGAACTGGATAATTGTCGCCGATAATGGAATCGGTGAGTTCGTGCACGAATGCGTCGGCATCAAATCGCATCGCCTTGACGCCATGCTCCACCATCCTCGAAAGGAAGTCGACGCCTGGTGCGTCGGCGCGCTTTGCCAGCCAGCCTTCCAGGCGACCGACAATACCGTTCATCTGAGGCATTCCGGCAAGCCCCGCTTTCGGATCGTCCATGGTTCGACGGCTCTCGCTCAGAGCAAACTGGCCGAATAGGAAAAAGGCTTCCCGTGGAGCGGTGGCAATCCAATTGGGATTGCCGCGTCCAGCGTTGAGAAGAGCATGTGCTGATTTCTGGGCGCTCTGTTTGGCCAGCTTGATCAGCCCATCCTTGATCTCGAACGGGCTCATTTTCTCGTATTCGCGGTAGTCGACGATCGCCATGAGATTTCTCCTTCGAATCGAGTTGTGGCTCCTGGAAATGGGAACCTCGCGATATGCCGACGATCGACGCTCAGAGTGTCAGAACTTCACCCTGGCCCCTGCAAGAATGGCAAAACTGTCGTCAAAGTCCGGGGTGTCTTCGTCGTATGAATAGGACCGCGCGCCCAGGAAGAGCTCGGTCTGTAGGTAGTCCAGATTCTGAACGAATTGAGCACCGAACGAGGTACTGTCGCTCCCCACCGCCGCGACGTCCTCTCCAAAATAGGCGTCGACGGAAATAGCGGTTTTGCCGACATCAAAGAAATCGGTCTGGTAGCCCAGCTTGACATAGCCGTAGCGTCCGTCGGCGATGTCCTCGTCAGAGTAGGCCGCTGCCAGGGTAAGACTCAGGCCGGTCGGCTCATGCAGGAACGAAACCGACCCGTCGTAGAGGGAAACCCCATCGTCGGGTTGGGAAAAGGCCACCGCGCCCGACACCTTGAAATCGCCGATCGTGTTATCGTACCGGGCAGCGATGTCCCAAACAGTGACGTCCGTCGTTGTTGGAACCACCTGAGTTCCTACCGACGTGGCGAAGCTGAAGCCCGAGAATTTCGGGGTGTCATAGCGAACGCGCAGCTTGCGGCCAAGGCCATCGAAATTGCCGAATGCGTCCTCCACGTGGACGGATGAGAGATCGCCGTCCGCCAGGCGAAAGAACGGTCCCCCGGCCATGTCTGCAACCAGTGAATAGCCGACGACGGATGTCCCCGACAGATCCACCTCTGCTGAAGAGTCAGAAGCCATGCTCCCTTGGCCGAGCCATAGCTTCCCGAATGTCTCCGACTCCAGATACGCTTCCGCCTTGCGAAGCAGATCGGCTTCCCAGTCGAAGTCGTCCCGATTGAGTTGATTGACGTTGTTTGTCGAGTAAGGTGTCCATTCCCATTCGAGATTTCCACCGAGCGACAGATCCTCGTTAACGGTTCCGTAGAGCCTCAGGCCGATGCGCGACGACGAATTCCCGTTATCGACGGGAATGTATCCGAGCGTCGAACCGCCATCGTCGAAGACGAGCACCCCTTTGTTGATCTGCCCGTAGAGCTCGAGGTAGGCATCGTCGTCGCCAACACGCAGTTTGGGGATAAACGTCTTGCGGGGAGCGCTAGCCGCTTCAGTCGCTACATTCGGGCTCGCAGTCTCCTGTGCGGTGGCCGGCGCTTCGAGTGCTGACAAGGCAAACGGCAGCGTGATAGCTACGAGCCGGTGGCTATGGCGTCTCATGGCTTTCGCCTTTCACCTGGGGCGATCTGGGAACCCCAGCGTTGGCGACGAACATCGGGCTTAACTTGCCTCAACGCTTGACCCTCGCCGCGACAGCATCGGGCTTCAGCAGCTTGAGGCCCCGCGCCTTCTCGTATCCGTGGATTTCCTTCACATCGAGCTTGCGCATAAAGTCGATCGTTTCCTGCGTCAGCACCTGCCCCGGCACCATTATCGGGAACCCAGGAGGATAGGGGATGACGAAATTCGCCGAGACCATCTCCGGTCCTTCGCTCAGCCGACGGTCGCACTCCTTGCCAAAGAGAGGGACATATTCGCAAACCGACGGGTCATAAGCGCCAAAGAACGCGGTGCGGATGTCGCCTTCGGGAGTGGTTCGGCCGGCGTCGCCGCGAAACACCTCGTGAAAACAAGAGAAGTTGGGCAGGTCAGGGACATCGGTCATCAGCGACTTTACCCGCGCCGCAAAGGCTGAGCGTTCGCCCTCGCCGCCATCGGCCAAGCGCTTCTCGATACTCTCGCAAATCTCGACCAGAACACGCACGAGATGTGCGACATCGCTGCGTGTGTTGTTGATGTTCGACTGCAGCAGCACGCTGTTGCGTGAAGTCTTGTTGAGCTGGATGTTGTAGCTGGTCGCCAGGAGGCCTTTGAATTGCGTCCCGTCGAAACCGGCGGTGCCGCAGACCATCGTCATACGTGTAGGATCGAGGTAGAACTCGTCCTCACGCATCGCCTTCACAACCGCCGCCCAGGTCGCGCCCGGCGTCAGGTAATCCGTGAACCCAGATTGCCGATAGGCGTCGGGTATCATTGCATCCGCGCCGAGTACGCGGAAATACTTCGAGATCAGCGGATGGTCGTTCACAGCGCGTCGGATCTTGAGCGCGATTTCGATCGCATTCATCACCAGCCCGTAGCCTTCGAGTTCCATCTGTCTGCGCGCTACGTCAAGGCTGGCTATCAACTGCTGGTTGGGACTCGTCGACGCATGGGTGAAAACCGCCTCGTGGAACTGGGCCTCGACGGTGTGGAAATCCACGTCCTTGACCAGCAGCATCGACCCCTGCCGGATCGCCGACATCGATTTGTGCGTCGAGTTGGTCTGGTAGACGCGCAGCCGCACCTGACGGGGGTCCGGAATCAGGCGCGCGGCCAGCAACGCCTTGTCCGAGGGCTTGTCGCCCAGTTCCTTGCGCTGCTTCTCGTAAGCCGCGACGGATTCGGGGTTGCGCAGCCATGCCTCGATCTCGACCGCCGCCCCCATTGCAGTGCGCGGGCGCAGGAATGGAGAGAAACGCGCAAATCCCGACCACGCCTCGTCCCAAAGGAAAATGAGGTCGGGCTTGATGGCAAGGCATTCCTCCATCACCCGCCTGACATTGTACATGTGCCCATCAAAGGTGCAGTTGGTAAGGTCGAGCAGCTTCACCCGATCGAGCCGCTTCTCAGCCCGCAGCGCGAGCAGCGCGCGCTTTACCGTTGCAAGCGGCACCGCGCCGTACATCGAATATTCGGTCATCGGAAAGGCTTCGACATAGTAGGGCTGGGCGCCGCTCAGAACCATGCCGTAGTGGTGCGACTTGTGACAGTTTCGGTCGACCACTGCGATGTCACCAGGCGCCAACAATGCCTGCACTGCCATCTTGTTCGACGTCGACGTGCCGTTCGTCACGAAGAATACGTGGTCAGCGCCAAAGGCGCGTGCGGCCATCTCCTGTGAGCGCTTTATGTTGCCAGTAGGCTCCAGCAGGCTATCCAGGCCGCCGGTCGTGGCGCTGCTTTCCGCCAGGAACAGGTTGATGCCGTAAAACTCCCCCATGTCGCGAATCCAGTCCGACTGGAACACCGACTTGCCGCGGGCGATAGGCAGGGCATGGAACGTGCCGATTGGCCGGCGGGCGTATCTCTTCAGATTGTCGAAAAAGGGAGTCTCGTAACGAGCCTGCACGCCCTCCAGGACGGCGAGGTGCAATTCGAGCGGCTCTTCGACTGCATAAAAGATGCGCCGCACCGAGTATGCCGCGGCGTCACCGGCGAGCTTTTCCACCTCACGGTCGGACAATAGATAGATGTCGAGTTCCGGCCTGATCCTCTTCAGTTCGCGTGCAAGGCGCAGCGCAGAAACGTCCGGTGCTTCAGACGCGCCCAAAGGATCGAGCACGGAACGCAGGACAGGTGCATCGTGGCGCGAACGGTAGGGGAAACCTTCAGCGAGGACGACCGACGCAATATCGGGGTTCACCGCCGTTGCGCATACCGCATCCTCAAAGGAGCCGACGAAGATCGGCTCGTAAATGAAAGAATCCTCCGGTCGCCTCAACCTTCGGATCTCCGCGGCGAGCGCTGGCCAACGCGCCGCCGGCTGGCTGTTGACATAAAGCACCTCGAAGTAGGGCCGCCGGGCGCCCGCTTCGCCTGTGGCAGGCGGCATGACGTCCGCCACCTCGCCCGGCGCCATCTCGTCGTGGACATCCCACTCGGCCGGGCGCCCGCGATAGACACGGGTGAGCAACCCGTTAGAGATACGCCGCGCAAGTTTTGCGGCACCGCCTGCGTCGTCCGTGGCGATGCACTCGTTCAGCGCTCTCATCAGACGGAGACCCGGATAGGCGTGGTATTCCTCGGTTGCCGATATTGCAGCGACGGCCGCCTCCAGCGCAGCCCGATCGCCTCGCTTGGCTGCCCAGGCATCCGCTAACGTCGTGATCTCGCGCCAACTGTCGTCGCGCGCGGAATGGATGAGCAGGAACTGATCGATATGTTTGGCTTCGCGCGACAAGTGTTCTCACTCCATCGAGAAGAAGTCTGATGGGTCAAGTCATCAGCAACACGAGGACCATGCCCCAGACCGTCAGCAAGGTGTTTCCCACTGCGTAAGTGACGGTGTAGCCAAGCCCTGGGATCTGGCTCTTGGCACGGTCGTTGATCATGCCAAGTGAAGCAGTCGTCGTGCGTGCACCAGAGCAGCACCCCAACAAGATCGCGGGGTGGAACCGGAACACATACTTGCCCACATACATCGCCAGAACCAACGGCACGGTCGTGGCCACGATACCCCATAGGAAGAGGCTGAAGCCGAGTTGTTGCAGGCCGGCGACGAAGCCCGGACCTGACGAGATGCCGACTACAGCGATGAATATGTTCAGGCCGACCGAGTTCATGAACCATACCGTCGACGACGGTATCCGCCCGAAGGTCGGGTGTACCGAACGAAGCCAGCCGAAGACGAGCCCGGAAATGAGCGCGCCTCCCGAAGTGGACAGGGTCAGGGGAATGTCGCCGACCTTGTAGACGAAGGCCCCGACAAGCGCGCCGATTGCAATCGCGGCTCCGATGAAGGCGACATCCGCAATATCGCTCGGGCGATCGGCCACGCCGATATATTTTGCCGCGGCGCTCGTATCCTGGGTGCGACCCACGATAGTCAGGATATCGCCCCGATGCACCTTGGTGTTCGGCAGGATCGGAATCTCCGTTGCCGTGGCTCCACGCACAATCTTGCGAAGGAAGACACCGCGCGCCACCGGCTCCACCGCGAGTTCGGCCAGCGTCTTGCCATCCAGCTTCTTGTTGGTCACCAGTACGTCGACGCCTTCGACTGGCACCGCCAGCAGGTCCCGATCCTCAACTTCCTCGGCCCCCTTGCCAACCAGCGCTACAAGCACTTCGCGGCGGCCGGCAACGGCTAGAATGTCGCCCGCCTGGATGACGGTATCCGCCGTTGCATCCATGATCCTTCCATCCCGTTGGATGCGTTCGACAAACACCCTCTCGCCGACGATCCGCGACTCTGCCTCTCGCGCGGTCAGTCCAACGGCCATTCCTCCCTCGCGGACGCGATAGGCCCGCAGTTCGTAGTGGTGCCACGCAGTACCGGCACCACCTGCCTCCTTCTTGCCGCCATGCTCTTCCTCGTAGCGTTTGCATTCCGCCTCAAGGTCGATACCAAGCAGTGCCGGCCCAAGCAACGCCAGCACGATAGCCGAACCCACTGTCCCGAAAATGTAGGTGACGGCATAGGCAACGGGCATTGCATCGAGCAGCCGCTTGGTTTCGTCCGGAGGCAATCCAATGCGGTTGATCGCGTCGGTGGCCAGGCCCATGGATGCCGAAATCGTTTGTGAGCCGGCATAAAGTCCCGCCGCGGACCCGACGTCATAGCCGGCAATCTTCGCAGCAAGGAAGGGTACGGCCAGGCAGAAAACGCAGACGACTGCCGCAAACAGAGCCTGCGGTACGCCATCCTTGGCAATGCCTCGGACGAATTGCGGCCCCACTCCGTAGCCAACCGCGAACAGGAACATCAGGAAGACGGTAGCCTTGAGTGGCGGCGAAATCGTAATGCCGAGCTGACCAATGATAACGGCCGCGATGAGTGTTGCTGTCACCGCGCCAAGGCCAAGGCCCTTGTAGGTGAAAGAGCCGAAATAATAGCCCAGGGCCAAAGATAGAAAGATGGCGATCTCGGGATAGCTGCGGAGAGTGTTTGCGAACCAGTCGACCATGCTGTTACCCGCTCATGTGGCGACGACCGGCGATGTCGTCGGTCGTTCTGGTGATTAGAACTGGACAACAGCACCAGCGGAGCCGATTGGACCGCATGGATGTCGGCGTCCGCTGCGCACGACCAAGTCCGCTGTGAACCGGAACGGGACAGCTGCCGGTGAACGCCCATGCGGCGGCAAGAGGCTGCTCGACCATTCTCCTGGATGTCCGTTTTCCCCTCACGAACCCGCTAGCGCTCGAAAATCGAAGGCGGCGCGATAGCAAGCATTGGCTGCAAGAGAACAATGTCAGAGAAGAGACAAGAAAAGCCAGCGCCCAAGTGTTATATACGGTTAACTGAGGCAGCAGTCGGTCGTTTCGATTGCATTTGCTTATTGTCGGAGTATCCTCGCCAAAACGCTCGAAGACTTTGCGTGTGTAATGCGCGGGTACAAGAATCGCGAGCAAATGAGGGAGTGCAGGAATGTCCGAGGCAATGCACCCTGCGGCCCCGCATTATCTCCCATCGTTCATAACAGGCCCTGGCGAAACCGATGTGTTGTTCACCGGGGCAGTGATCTTTCTTGTTTTAGCCGTCATGGGGCTTGGAAGCTTATACTTCTGGCTCCACGCCTTGCCGGAACGCATGTCCCACGGCGCAGGTCAGCGCCAATTCCAGTTGGTGGCGGTCCTGTCGCTGCTCGCGCTGTTCACCCATATACAAGCGTTCTGGATTGCCGCGTTGCTGGTTGCTCTCGTTCCTGTACCTGACTTCTGGACGCCGTTGGCCAGCATGGCCGACTCGCTCACCAAAATGGCAGTGAGGTGGTCTCGCTCCGCGGGCGAAAGGCAACACGAAGCCAGCCATGAGCCAAGTGCAGCCCCTCACACCGGGAAGGAAATAAACGGAAGTGACCTTCTCGACGAAATGGCGCCGACCCGTGCAGTTGCAGCCTCCGACGATCAATTTCAGGTCGCTGCGGCGGGAGTGCGCAAGCAATGATTGAGGTTCTGCTTTGCTCGGTGTTGACCGTTCTTCCGGATTTTCTGATCCGGAGGTTCGTGCAGGGTAAGAGGATTGGTCATGAGATCACCCTCTTTTCCGTGTGGTACGAGCTGCGATACGGAATTACAGCATGTATTGGTCTGACTATAGTTCTGCTGACACTTATTCTTTACTACCATCCATCGACGAGCAGCGCGGTCTCATTGTATCGCACGATCCCCATTCTCCCCGAGGGCTCCGGCCGCGTCGAGGAGGTTTATGTAGGAGTGAGAGACCGGGTCGAAGCGGGCGATCGCATCTTCAGGCTCGATAGCTCGGAGCAGGAGGCGGCCCTGGAGACCGCGCGCCAGCGCGTATCAGAGATAGACGCTCAGTTCGAACTGGCCAAGACCGAACTGGCCGGGGCCGATGCGCGGATCCAGGAAGCCCAGAGCGCCTATCAGCAAGCACTCGATGAATTTGAAACCAAGTCCGAGTTGCAAAGGCGTAGTGCTTCTACAGTTGCCGAACGGGAAATCGAAAGGCTCGCCAACCTGGTTGACGGGCGCAAAGCCTCCGTTTCGGCTGTCATGGCTAGCAAACAGGCCGTCGAGACCCAGATTGCTTCCGTTCTGCCGGCGCAGAAAAAAAGTGCGGAAGCCTCGCTTGCGCAGGCCCAGGTCGAACTGGACAAGACTGTCGTCTATGCGGGCGTCGCAGGCACGCTCGAACAATTCACGCTTCGCAAGGGTGATATCGTCAATCCCCTGATGCGGCCGGCCGGCGTCCTCATCCCAACCGACGCTGGCAGGAAGGCGCTGATCGCAGGCTTCGGCCAGCTCGAAGCCCAGGTCATGAAAGTCGGCATGGTCGCCGAAGCGACATGCATTTCAAAGCCGATGGCCATCATTCCAATGGTCGTAACCGAGGTCCAGGATCTGATCGCAGCAGGCCAGGTGCGGGCGTCGGACCAACTTATCGATGCCCAGCAGATCGTCAGGCCTGGGACGATAACCGTCTTTCTGGAACCACTTTTTGAAGGTGGCTTCGACGGCGTTCCGCCGGGCAGCAGTTGCATCGCCAATGCTTACACCAACAATCACGACCGCTTTGCCGAGGGGAACTTGGGAACAGTACAATGGGTGTTCCTGCACGTCATAGATACCGTCGGCCTGGTACATGCAATTATACTGAGGTTCCAAGCGCTCCTTCTTCCCGTGCAAACGCTTATCTTTTCCGGCGGCCACTGAAGCGACGACACCGAGCCGGTGCTGCATGCTCGTATTCGCCGCGTTGAATTTCCGCTCGTCTCACGTCCCACGCTAGCCCGCGCGGGTAAGCGACTTCGACGTAACGAATTGCAACGCAACGGTGAAAGGGGAAATTCATTGGCTGGAGAAATATCTCCTAAGCACCGATCACGACGGATGAGGCGCACGTTTTTTCGTGCGCTCCTACAGCAACTGCGTGTCCTGTGGCCGATCTTTTCCGGGATATTCCTCGCGATGATGGCAGCCGGTCTTATCATCGGCCGCATAGAGAACTGGCGGATCGATGAAGCTCTTTATTTCACCTTCGTGACGGGCCTTACGATCGGTTACGGCGATTATGCTCCGCAACATTTTCTTAGCCGGTTGCTGGCGGTAGCGATCGGCTTCGCGGGTATCGTGGTGACGGGGCTTGTTGCCGCGGTCGCAGTGCAGGCGCTGAAGGCCACAGACCGCAATCCCCTGGACGAAGGCAGACAAAATGAGCCCCTTGCTGAGTGAGATCCGCTCCAATGCCGTTCTCTGGCTCCTGCTGTTTGTTCCGGTGGTCTTCCTTGTCAGATTTTTCGACCCGGAAGCGCATACACTGCTCTTCGTGCTTTCAGTACTGGCGATCTTGCCGCTGGCCACATTGCTGAGCGCCGCAACCGAAGCGGTAGCATCCAAGACTGGGGATTCGGTTGGTGGTCTGCTCAACGCCACGCTCGGAAATCTTACAGAACTGGTCATTGCATTGACTGCACTGCATGCCGGTCAGTACACCTTGGTGAAGGCTTCCATCGCTGGAGCTATTGTCGCCAACACTCTGTTCATGCTGGGTGTCTCGTTTCTGCTCGGCGGCCTCAAATACCATGTCCAGGTCTACAACAGAGAGAGCGCCCGGCTGCAAACGAGCCTGCTGCTTCTGGCCACGATCGCGATGGTCACACCATCGATGGTATCCCACGTCGATGCCCTGGATACCTCAGCCTTCACGCAGCAGCTGAGCGTTGGACTGTCGGTGATCCTGGTCGGCACCTATGCGATGGGCCTGCTTTTTTCACTCAGGTCCCACCGGGAACTTTTTGCTGGCACCGCACATGCGGAGGCAGGCGAAGAAACGTGGCCCATGGGACTTGCACTTGCGACGCTGGCCGGCGTCACGGTCCTCGTAGCCTTGGTAAGTGAAGTGTTCGTTGAGTCCGTGCAGCAGGCGGCCGCCACGCTGGGCATGACCCCGGCATTTGTGGGTTTTGTCGTCGTTGCATTGGTGGGCGGCTCGGCCGAGATGGCATCGGCATTCTCCGGCGCGCGCAAGAACCGGCTGGACCTGAGCGTTGGCATTGCGCTCGGGGCCGCGGCACAGATCGCGCTCTTCGTGGCGCCAATGATGGTGTTCCTCAGCTACGTCATTGGCCCGGCGCCTATGGACTTGCTGTTCTGGCCCGGGGCCGTCTCCATGGTGCTCATTGCAACGATAACTGCATCCCTGTTGACCAGTGGCGGACGTTCAGCATGGTTCGTCGGGGTGCTGCTGATAATGGTCTATGTGATTTTCGCCATGACGATCTACCTGCTTCCACCACCAGTCTAGAAAGCTGGTCGACCGTCAGGGTTTGTTTGGAGGGGTTGTAATGGACCCGGTCGGTTCGCCTCACCTCGTCAATCCGCGCCAGGATCTCACGCGTGTCACGCTTGGGGTGCTGTTCATCGGCAGTCTACTCATAGCCAGCCTCTGGGTTTTGAAACCGTTTCTGCCGGCGATCGTCTGGGCTGCCACACTGGTGCTCGCCACCTGGCCGCTTATGCTTTGGTTGCAACGCCATACCGGAAATCACCGCGGCCTTGCGGTCCTGATCATGACGTCGACCCTGCTGTTGCTTGTGATTGTACCCATTTGGCTGGCACTCAGCACGGTCATCACAAATATCGACCAGGTTGGCGATCTGGTTCGGTCGATCCTTTCGCTGCGGCTGCCAACGCCACCTGCCTGGTTGACGGAAGTACCACTCGTCGGAGCACGCGCCACCGAAGCATGGGAAAAGCTCAACTCGGCGGGCATGCAGGAATTGATCTCTCCCTATGCGGGAAAGCTGACCTACTGGTTAGCATCGGCGACGGGAAGCCTTGGTGGCGTATTCATCCACTTCCTCCTGACAACGGGAATCGCCGCGGTCATGTATTCGGGAGGTGAACGCGCCGCTGCCACCGCAATCCTGTTCGGCCGCCGGCTAGGCGGTATTCGCGGAGAGACTGCCGTGGTGCTGGCCGGCCAGGCGATCCGCGCCGTGGCCTTGGGCGTGGTGGTGACCGCCGTTGCGCAGAGCGCTGTGGCCGGCATTGGGCTGGCCGTTGCGGGCGTACCCTATGCTGGTGTGCTAATGGCATTGATCTTCATATTGTGCCTGATCCAACTCGGCCCCATCCTGGTAATGGCGCCAGTAGCAATCTGGATGTATTCGTCAGGCGATTCACTGTGGGCTACGGTGTTGCTGCTCTTTGCGGTTGTCGCAGCGACGATGGACCAGTTCATCCGCCCCGTCTTGATCCGCAGGGGCGCGGATCTTCCCATGTTGCTTATTCTGGCCGGTGTTATCGGCGGCCTTGTGGCGTTTGGCATGCTGGGCATCTTTATAGGCCCTACCGTGCTTGCGGTCGCCTACACGCTGCTCAATGCTTGGATGGACGAGCATCCGGACGGACACGCTGCGTCTATCCCGACATGATGGGGAGCAACAAAGGCATCTCAAGGATCAACGATGCAAGTCATATGCTTGGCCCGCAGTTCTTAGTTGCTCGAGTGTTTTTCCGGAACAACTTCCCGACCATTCACCGCCTACTGGCGTAGCCTTACCTGTTATGGTGATCGTGCCAGCCCGATTATCGGGCGACATATAAACGGCAGCCCCGTCCGGCCCGATTTTGGATAAATAGTAAATGTGAACAACCCCGCTTAGTTCACAACGCACCAAAACGGGAAAGTCCTCGAACGATGCCTCTTGGGCATACGCACTCGGGCTGTACATTCCAGCAAGGGAAGATTGCGCGATGGCAACAAGAAGTATCCCTCTGAATAGCCGAAGCGGCTTCAGGAAAATATCATCACCAGGCAGAATATGGTTCATGATTACCATCCCTTGACTATCCGACGCGACCAAATCGACAGCCGCATCTGCTCAATCCTATCAACTCAGTTTCATCTGTTAAACCGTCATAATCGAGGTGAAAATCAGCTTTAGATCTTTGCTCGATTGGCTACTTCGGGCCAGAGGGCGTTTCGCCGGGCCGTCACCGTCCCGGTCAATGCGAAAGTAGGATCGGCAGACGGACGTCCCTCAGAATGCCATTCGTGACCCCACCGAGAACAAAATCCCTAAGTCTGGTATGGCCGAATGCCCCCATGACCATCAGGTCGGCGCCGATTTCAAGCGCGCGATCCTGAAGTGACACCTCGATCGGGCCATCCTCGGTTCCGAAGGGCATTGCCTCGGCCGATAGCCCGCGTGCGTTCAGCCCTTGGGCCAGGCGTTCAGCGGCATTCGTCTCTGATAGAGGCTTCTCGTCCGTCACAGTAAGCACAGTGATCCTGGACGCGCGGCGCAAGACTTCATGTGCATCCGCCACTGCACGCGCCGCCACGCGGCTGCCGTCCCAAGCAACGGCAACATTTCTTAGCTCCCTCACCGGATCGACCTCCGGCAAGAGGATCGTTGGCCTTCCCGACCCGAATATGATGGCTTCTGCCGTCAACCTGGCCGTGGGATTGTTGGCCCAGGCGCAAAGCACGAAATCATGATAGCGCGCTTCAATTGCAGCGGTATCATTGAGCAAGGTAGCGTTTGAGGCGACCGCGCCTGTGATTGTATCAACGCCTGCTTGTTTCGCTTCCTCCACCAGCTTTGCCAGAAACGCTTCACCGTGCTCCCGGCACTGGGCTTCGGCTTCCCGGGTCATTTTTGAAACGTCGACCAACTTCCGCGACAGCGCATTCGAGATGGACCGGACCTCTACGTTGATAGCCAAGGCATGCAGCTGCGCGCCGAGGGCTGCCGCCATTGCGAGCACTCCGGGGATAGCTGTCTCAGGACTGGGGTCGGGGTAGGTGATGACAGGAAGCAGGGCTGTAGTTTTCATTGGGAGCCGCCTTCTGAATGCGGGGTACGCAACAGACGTCTAATCCGAAGGGGCACATCCGGGATGCGCATTGTCTGCTCATTCCCCCGGATCGTTGACGACGGTCCAGCCGTCATCGGGATCGAACATCGTGATCTTTTCGACAAGCGCCGCCGTATCGGACCCCAAGTCCTTTTCGTAGACGGTGCCGTACTGGTTTACCACGAAGGTCATGATGCCTGTGCGGTCGTATTCGGCTGGCGCGGCGAGGAGCGCAAAGCCGCCAATCATGTTGCCGTTGACGACATAGTCGTACTGGCCGCCTGCGACATTTGCCCCCTGGCCGTTCAATATGCGGTAGCGGTAGCCGAAATACCCATCCTCGGGGGCGGTCGCCAACTCGGCCTGGCTGATCAGCGAACCAAAAGGACTTTCCGGCACACCGTCGCCGGGTTCCCAGTATAGGCCGTCATAGGTTTCGGGCGTGCTGATCAGCTTCTGCGCGTATTCGCTAACGCCGTCCTCGTCCCAGTCGGTTTCCTTATAATCCTCCTGGGCATCGACATAGGCGCGCATGTTGGCGACAGTGCTCAGTTCGTTCTCGCCGATCCTGCGGTTGATGACTTCTTCCAGCCCGGCGATGGTATCGAACGCCCATTTGCCCTCTGTCTGCACGACCGGGAACGGAAACGGCCACACCTTGTCGCCGAGAACGAGTGTCTTGAGGTCGGGATCAGTCTCCTTGACTCCAATCGACTCTGCCGCTGCCTGCTTGATCTCACCGAAGCTTTCGTCGATCTCCTTGGACTTGGCCACCTCGGTGGGCTCAAGCCCCAAGAGCGATGCGACCGCCTCCTTGTCATTCGCCGCGAGTCCATTGCGGAACGCTTCGATGAGTTCGTCGAGCGTGGCGAAGGACGGGGGCGCCTCGCCGATAAAGGACTCGAAATCCTTCACCGTGTTCGGTTCTGCTTCCTGGCTGCTGCCTGCCGAAAGCGTGAGAACACTGAGCGAGAGGGCGAGAGTTGCAGTGATGAGGTACCGGTTCATGGTCGTGTTCCTGTAAGGTGCAACGGCGAGCGGCAATGCCTCGACACGTTACCGACGCCTTCCGCCTCCACCTCGTCCGCCTCCACCCCGGTGCATCTGGCGTCCGCCTCCACCCCGGCTCATATGGCGTTGCCCGCCGCCTCGGCTGTAGGCGCCGCGGTTGGAATGGTTGGTGGCGACCCTGCCAGGCCTGGGATTTCCCATCGCCGAGGGCTTGCGCGGCCGGTTGTCCACCCGCGCCGCGGGCTTTTGTCGAGTTGTCTTCTTCTGCGCCACCTTTTTGGCCGCGGACGTGTTTATGGCCGACTTGGCCTTCCTTTGCTGGTCCGACACGCGTTTTGCATCCGGTCGCACCGTTCCCGGCTTCGGCAGTTTGGCCTGAGGCCGATCCTTCAATCCTTCGGCGACGTTCTTGCGCACGTCCTTGCCCTTCAGATCGTGCGCTCGTGCCTGCCTTCCCGTGCCCGTCTCCCGGCGCTCCTTGGCCTTGCTGGCAATGTTGTTGAAGTCCTTGCTCTTCAGGTTCTGCTTCAGCTTCTCCCGATCGATGTTCGCGTTCTTGAGATTGAGCTTGGAGCGGTCGATGTTCTTGAGGTCGAGGCCCTTCAGCCTGTCGACGTCGATCTTGTCGATGTCGATCTTGTCGAAGTCGATATCGATGTTGTCGCCGATGTCGACGTCGAGATCGATATCGCCACCCCAGGTTCCCCAGTCGTCCCAGTCGACCGCGGCAGCCCAGATCGCACCGGTAGCGAGTGCTGCCCAGTAAGGCGCGGTCGGATAATAATAGGATGGATACGGATCGTAGACGATCGGGTCGCCCGCTACGACGTAGTCAGGCTCATAGAGCATTTCGGGCGGATAGGTCGGGATATAGACTGTCTGCGGATCGGCAGACTTTATCACGACGTTATCGCCTTCGTTGACGACCTGCACCTGTTCAGTCGTCTTCAGATAATCCTTGGCGACCGCTTCGTCGCGCAATTGCTGGATGGCAACCAGCAGATCCTTCTGCTGGTTGGCGGCCGCGTCCCCCAACTGCTCGGTCCATTCGAGATCGTCGTTCATCGTCTTCACGATCTTCGGATAGTTGAGCAGCGAAATCACGCTGCCGTCCCATTTGTCGCTTGGCTCGAGGTCAGGCGACTTTTCCTTCTCCTCCAGGAAACGCGCCGCCTGCACGATTTGCAGCGGATAGAGCGAGGCCGCGATGGTGAGCGCGACGAGATCGTCAGGGTAGAGCGCGATCGGTGCCGCCAGGATCTTCAGTTCATCGAGCGTCAGCGGCGCGGCTTCCTCGCTCTCGACCGCGGCCGATCCGCTGTCGGGCGCCGGCCGGGGAGTGGGTGTCTGGGCATGTACCGGAAGACCTGACAACATAAGGAGGGCGAGAGCTGCGGCGGCGGCTCGGCTTATGTTGAACAGAACATTTTTCATACCGACAACTCCTCGCCTCATCGAGCATCGGGGCCCCGCCAGATCATCTGACACACTGGGCGCGACCACCCCCTCGGCTGCCGTCTTGGTACCGAACAGCGGGAGTATTGCGCGCATGACAAACCCGAGGGCGAAGGCAATTGTCAGCCCGACGGTAACGGCTGGTTGCCAGAACCCCTTCCCGCGCAAGTTTCGTCTAGGTCTCCCGGCGTTCCTACTCTTGTCAGAGCGGTGGGGCTTTGCTGGGCAAGAGCGCCACAGTCTGATCTTGTGGCCTTCACGCGCAAACATCCAAGTCGCATCAGGTTACTTACAGTTATTTACGGAACGGCAGCGTGTGACCTAAAGACTAGTCCGAGGCCAAAAAGCGTGCAAGGCCCCAGCAGGCCCCGCTTGTTTGCCGCAATCCAGGACGGCAGGTTGCAAGTTACTGCAGCAAAGCTTTCGCTGGTTCAACCGCCTAGCGCGATGGTCAGTGCAACTAGAAAACAACCGAGCAAGACCATGGAACCGGCAGTCAACCAAGGTCGGTACCCTACCAGATGTCCGAACGCAAAACCGGCGATCATCATCATCAAAACGGCGATCGAGTTCGAGACGCGGAGTGCAATCTGGACGTCCTGGATAAGCAGGAATGGAACAACGATCGGGATCGTCGAGCCGAACACCAGCACAGATACGGCCGCCGCGCCCAGCCAGTCTTCCTTCTCGAGCTTTGCTGGCTTGCTGCTACCGGCAGATTGCGACAGCGTGGAAAGCACCTTGTCGAGATCGGCGGCGGTCAATGCCGACGCCATCAGTGGGGGCAGCCTGGAAGCAATTGCGGCCCTTGCTTCCTCAGGTGTGGCAGCCCGAAGAACTTGGGACATGGTCTGCCTGTCTGCTGCTCGTTCCGCAAGACAACCCATAAGATACATGATTGCATCGATGAGCGCCCAAGCCAAATTGCAGCCGATAGCGCCGACCAGCATTGTGCGTACCTCGGGTCGGCCCGCCCCTGCAACGCTCAAAGAGCCAGTAAAGGTAAGTGCCATGATCAATCCGAAAAGCACTTCGGAAATGCGGTCGATAGGTTCGAGAACACGCCTTGATGAAGCCAGATGCTCCGCGCCCATTGGCGACCCCCAATAATCCGTCTTCTTGGCCGTGGACCATCCGGATACGCAGGGAAAGAGCGGCCCACGACCAGTTAAATCGCTCGTGCCTCATCGGCCGTTTGCGCGTTCTCTCTCGTGCCGGAGACGATGATCTCCAAGACCTCGCGATCGTCGGTGTCCTTGACGAAGCGGTCGCCGACGTTCTCGCCTCGCTTGAGTACCATTACCCGGTCGCCCACGGCGAAAATATCGATGAGACGGTGCGAGATGATGATCTGGGCAACGCCCTGTTTTTTCAGTTCCAGCATCGTCTCGAGCAGCCGTTCGGTCGCCATCACCGAGAGATTGGCGGTCGGCTCGTCGAGGATAACCACGCGCGGCTCGAAAGAGATTGCGCGGGCAATCGCCACGGATTGCTGACGGCCGCCCGACAGGCTCTCGACCTTCTGGAAGACCGAATTCACATCGACCTTGAGCCGCTTCAGCACGGTGTCGGCTTCGGCGTACATTTTCCGCCGATTGATGAAAAAGCCCCTTCGTGGCCACCGGCCAAGAAAGATGTTCTGGCCGACGTCCATGTTCCCGCACAGGGCGAAATCCTGGTAAATCATTTCGATGCCGACGTCGCGGCTCTCGTGCGGGCTCCTGAAATGCACCGGCTGCCCGGCAACGAAGACCTGACCGGCATCGCGCTGATAGGCTCCGGTGAGGATCTTCATCAGGGTCGACTTCCCGGCAGAGTTGTCGCCGACCAGGCCCAGGATCTCGCCCGGATAGAGCACGAGGTCGACATTGCGGAGCGCCTGTACTGCCCCGAAGGCCTTTTCAATGCCGCGCATCTCCACGATCGGTGCTGGCCGGGCCGCGTCAAGCATGGGTGGTGTCCGTTGCCGGCGCGCGGCGCGCGAGCTTGGCTCGCAGGCGGCCGAAGAGGTTGACCTCGCGCACCCAGATGTCGATCAGGACCGCCACGATCAGGATGAGGCCGATGAAGACATTGATCCAGTGCTGCGGCATCGCGAAACCCTGAACGTTGAGCTGCAGCAGCGCCCGGACCAGGGTGATCACCGCTGCGCCGGCGAGCGCACCTATCATTGTGCCGTAGCCGCCGAAGATCGAGCCACCGCCGATGATCACGGCGGCGATGGCGTCCAGCTCGCGGAACTGGCCGGCCACCGGGTTGAAGCTGCGGAAGTAAGCGACGTTGATGATTCCGGCCATGGTGGCGCACAGCGCCGCCAATATCAGCGAGAGGAAGCGGACCCGGTTGGTGTTGATGCCGGCATAGGCGGCGGCGCGGACGTTGCCGCCGGTGGCGTAGACCTTCTGCCCGAACGGCGTGTAGGCCAGCACGATGCCGGCAACCAGCGCGACGAGCAGCATCCAGATCGTTTGCACGCTCACCACCTCGGCGACAGAACGCAGGAGCCCGTCCGGAAGCGAGATGCGGTAGTGAAGCAGGATGTCGTTCACCTTGCGGCCAAGCAGGTTGTAGCCTTCAGGCCAGCCGGTCAGCTGCTGGCCGGCGACGAACCAGGCGGCGAGGCCGCGGGCGATGTAGAACATACCGAGCGTGGCGATGAAGGCCGGCAGCTTGAAACCGACGGTGACGATCGCGTTGACCAGCCCGGCGGCCATCCCGGCGAGCAAGCCCATTGCGACTGCGGTGGCGGGATCGGCGCCGAGAACCTTCAAGAAATAGGCCGCAGTGCTTCCGGCGAGGGCGAGGACCGCCCCGACCGAGAGGTCGATGTCGCCTGCGGCGATAACATAGGTGAGCCCGATGGTGATCAGCGCCAGTTCGGTGTAGTTGAGCAGGATCGCGAAGCTGTTGGACAGGTTCCACCAGTAGTCGGGCCTGAGCGCCAGGCCGGTCAGCCACAGCACCACGGTCAGGATGATGGCGAGGGCGTCGCGCCGGGCAAGGAACGTGCCGAGCCCGGTCGCCGACAGTGCAATGTCGGTCGTCATCGCTCCCTTGGTCTGGACGCTCTCGATCGCGATGCCGCCGATCTCGTAGGCCGGCGGCGGCGGTCTGCCGCGGAGCCATGCCCAGAGGCGCGCCGCGACCTGGCGGCGAATGAGATAGGGCTCGATCAGCACGGCGAGAATGAGCAGCAGGCCGAGGAAGACCGGCACCGCCCCGACCGGCAGCGAGAAGACCGCGTTGACCGCCACCTCCTCGTTGCCGATCTTTATGATGCGGGTGATCGGCCAGCCTTCGCGCAGCACCTTGTCGAGCAGCACCACCAGCAGTGCACCGAGGCACGATCCGGCCACTCGGCCGCGGCCGCCAAGGATCGATGCGCCACCGATGATCACCGCGGCGATGACGGTCAGCTCGCCGCTGACGCCGTAGAGGGGTGTCACGCCCTTGTCCTGAGCGGCTGACATCAGGCCGGCGAGCGCGGCGCACAGCGAGGAGATCAGGTAGGCCCGGATGCGCACCCAGTTTGTCGGGATGCCGGCATAGGCCGCGGCCTGTATGTTGCCGCCGGTGGCGAAGGTCTCGTAGCCCCAACGCGTCTTGGCGAGCACGTAGGCGCCGACCATCGCGACGACGGCGAAGATCACGATCTGGTTGTTGAAACCCAGGAGATTGGTCTCGCCGAGATGGAAGAAAAGGGGGTGCTCTGTCGCCTTGGCGGGATAGTAGATCGACTGGCCGTGAGTAAGCGCGAGCACGAAACCGCGACCGATGAAGAGGATCGTCAGCGTTGCGATGAACGCCGGCACCTTCAGGATGGTGACCAGCACGCCGTTGATCAGCCCGATCACTGTGCCGAGGAGCAAACAGAGGACAACCGACGTGACGATGCCAAGATCGAGAAAGCTCGGGGCGAACAGCCGGGCGAAGACGACGGCGACCAGGCCGTAGGTGGAACCGACCGATAGGTCGAGGTCCTTGTTGACGATGACGAAGGTCATTCCGACCGCAATGATGCCGACCCGCGAGCTGTCACGCAGCAGTGCGTGGAACGCTTCGGTCGAGCCGAAGAAGGCGGGATTGACAAATGCCCCACCGAGATAGAGCAGCACGAGCAGGATAAGCAGGCCCGTTTCCCAGCCGCCAACAAGCTGGGACGGAAGGCGGCGAACAGAAGCTTCGTCGGTCATGCGCGCAGACAGGGTTCGGGTGACGTTATGCAAAGGCGCGGGAGGACGCCAGTCCCCCCGCGACGGCTTGCGACCGCTGTCGAGATCAGTTCTCGAACCGCTTGCCGACGTCTGCAACCGTCTCCTGCGTCACGAGCTGCGCGCGCGTGTCGAGGTTGGCTGCCGCGATGCCCCGGTCGATCTCCAGCCAGAGCTGCATGACCGGCCAGAAGCCTTGCAGGAAAGGTTGCTGCCCGAGCGCGCCGGTGAGATCGCCGCTCTTCAGCGCATCCTGCTGGGCCGGCCCAAGGTCGAAACCATAGGCGCAGATTTTTCCCGTTTTTCCGGTTTGGGCGACGGCCTTGGCGAGCGCCGGTGTAAACACGTTGTTGCCGGCGAAGGCGCCGACCACGTCCCCGCGCGATTCGAACAGCGTGACGATGCCGTTCACAGGGTCGTTCGGGTTGGTATCGATGCCGGTGTTCTCGGGACCCGCATCGACCTTGAAGGCATTGAGCTTCCCGGCGTCTTTCAGGCTCTTCACAATGGCGTTGAAAGCCGAGGTGACGCGGTTGTTGACCTCGATGTTGCCCATCGCGGTCGACGACGGCAGCACGATCGAGCCCTTCTCTATGCCCTTGTCGGCCAGGCATTTGACGAGCGCCTCGCCGGCGATCGCCGCCGCCGACGCGTCCTGGCCGGTATGGCTGATGCCGCTCCGGTTCAGGATGTTCCCGTCGAACGAGTTGGTCGTGGCGACCGGTATGCCGGCCGCCTCGGCCGCCTTGACGATGTCGTTGTAGGCGCCGACCTGCGGCGTGGTCATGATCAGGCCGTCGATGGTCGGGTCCTGCACGATCTGGTTCAGGATCTCAATCTCGCGGGCCGGATCGTCGGTGGGCGATTCCGAGCCGAGCAGCAGGATCTTGGCTCCGATCAGGTTGCCAGCGACGGTCGCGCCGACATAGACCGGATCAAAGAAGCCGTTGCCGGCCGTATGCGTTACGATGGCGAAAGTGAGATGGCCGTCGGCCGAATGAAAGTCCTTCGTGCCGGGGGCCTCCTTAGCGGCATCCTCGAAGCTGTAGCCGCCGACTGCCTTCTCGACGCCGCCGGATTGCGCGAACGCATGCGGGACACCGAGCAACAACGCCGCGGCGTATGCCGCGAGCGGAACTGTCCGTCTCATGATTATCCTCCCTTGCATCCAACGGTCAGAAGCCGTTCGACCTTTTTGTCGGATAAATCTGACAGCTTCCTCCCAGCGCGGGATAATCCGCCTAAAGCGCGGTCAGGTAAATAGCTCCCAACCTGCATGGAGAAATTTTTTCGGAACTCGAAGTATCTAAAATCATCAAGGCAGCCGAATACCGCTCACGCGCGTGAATTGATGCAGCATAAGCCGCCAGACCTCCTCCGGTGACTTCGGTCGGCTTTGGACTTGCTCATGCTGCGGCACAATTGACCCAGTTCGAGTGCGAAACCGTGGCCAGAGGCGTCTACGCGCGACCCATCCGAAAATGAAATGGGTGATATCACCGTGACCGGATTGCGCGATCATAGTCTTGGCGCATCGGCAGCGGCCGCAGACGCCTGCGGCGATCAACGCGATCGAACTTGATTGGAATCGGCGGCCATCTGGACTATTTTGAAGTGCCTCATGGCGGAACGAACTGGGGATGGGAGCATGCTTTTAACAAGCTCGCCGTTTCGCAAGAACAGACCCCTCATTTTCCTTCTAACGCTTTTCGCTGCGTTGAACCTGGTTTCTGCAGGCAACGCCCAAGCAGAAAGGCGTGCGGCGATCGTCGTTGGCAACGGCGGATACACGTTTGCTCCCCTGACGAATCCCCTGAACGATGCCAAGCTCATCGCCAATACCCTGACCGAGCTCGATTTCGATGTCCTGCTTTTCTACGACGTCAAAAAGGCAGCCGTTAAGGATCTGAAAGAAGCGATCCGCGCGCACCTCGTCGGCGCGGACATGGCGGTTTTTTATTATGCGGGCCATGCCCTGCAGTTCGAGCGCCAGAACCTGCTGCTGCCTGTCGACACGACGACCGCCTCCGCAAAAGAGATCGTTGCCGCCGCGGTGCGGCTTAACGATCTGATCGATATTGTGAAGGACGACCCCGTCGGCGTGAAACTCTTTATCCTCGACGCCTGTCGCGACAACCCGGTTGCGAAGGAAAAGGGCCTGGATGAGGGTCTCGCCTATACCGAGGCGGGAAGCGGTCAGGTTCTCATCGCATTTGCCACGAGCGCTGGGGAAGTTGCCTACGATGGCACCGGGATAAACAGCCCGTATTCCTCCGCGCTGGCCAATGCGTTGCAAACGCCCAATCTGGATATCTACGACACGTTCCGGACGGTGCGTGGCGATGTCCGCCAGGCAACGGGTGGATTTCAGATCCCCTGGATCACGGGCTCGATCGAAACGAAATTCGTGTTCAGGGAAGGCGGCGCAGAGGCCGCTATCGCCGGGTCGGAACAGCCGACCGAGGCCGGCAAAGGCCTGACCATCGACGAAGTACTCTGGTCCTTCATCAAGGACAGTCCGAACCCGGAAGATTTCGGCCGTTTTGCAACGGTCTTTCCAAAGAGCCGTTTCGCCAAGGAGGCGACCGAAAAGAGCCAAGTACAAATGGCGGCGCTTTCCCAGCGTGGCGTCTTCGTTAACGGCGCCCTCACCTCCGCTCCGATTGCGGCCGACATTCTGGTCGTCGGACAAAGCAGTGCTGCTAGCGAAGAATTTGTTTTCCAGCAGGCCGGCGAACGCGCCGTCAGTGAGACGTTTCGTGCATGGCCGTCCGAGCTGCCCGATACCGAGCTAGGCATGAAGGCGCTGGTCACCGATTGCGACCTTTATGCAGCTGATCCCAACGACCCGCAGCGCGCTGTGCCCGGTGTCAGCAATGGGCTTGTCAATGTTCGCGATGCGCTGCGGGCCTGCGGGTTCGACCTCGCTGCCGACATCAACAATCCCCGGTTGTTGTTCCAATTCGGCCGCGTTCTCGAAATTGCGCGGCGCTACGATTGGGCCGAGCATTATTATGAGCTTGCGGGCAAGCAGCAGTACAGCGCCGCCCTCGTGAACCTCGGTTACATGGCACGTGTCGGGATGGGGCGCGAGGTCGATTACAAGCGGGCGTTCGACTATTACATGCAGGCTGCGGCGATGGGCAATTTGAGGGCGCGCACGAATATCGGCACGGCGTATATTCGCGGTCAAGGCGTGCCGGAACTGCCGGAAGAAGGCATCCTGTGGTACAAGCTCGCCGCTTCCAGCGGGTGGTCGAATGCGATCACCGCGCTGGGAGATTCGTACAGCAAGGGCGTCGGCGTTCAAAAAGACGCGGTCGAGGCTGCGAAGCTCTACACCGCCGCGGCGGACATGGGCCAGATCGATGCCATGAGCAATCTCGGGCGCGCCTATATCGGCGGCTCGGGAGTAGAGAAGGACGTCAAGCGCGGTCTCGAATTGCTGCTGAAGGCCACCGACATGGGAAACCAGTATGCGCCGCGATTTGCCGGCCAGCTCTTCCTCAACGGCGGCGGCGGGGTTAGCCGTGATACAAAACGTGCGCTCGGCCTGTTCGAACTCTCCGCGCGGCGCGGCTTCGAAGAGAGCTACCTCGATCTTGCCAAAGGCTACCAGGACGGTTCCTTCGGCAAAGCGGACTTGCCGCAAGCTTATCTCAACGCCGCCTTGGCGGAACGGCTCAAGGTCGAGAAGGCCGGCGAGTTAAAGGAACAGATCGGGAAGAAACTGAAGCCGGACATCCGCCGTAAAATGGAAGCAGATGCCGAAAGATTCATTGAGCAGAACGGCAAATGACGGTTTCATCCATTACGTTGTTTCGGAGACGTAGTCATTGCGTCGTGTGATCGACAGCATCAAGGCAAGGTTGAGCGGAAGGGCTTCGTCTGCGACCACTTCCGACGGTGCGGTGGACGACCCCGCTGCCCAGCTTGTCTACGTTCTGGCCAATCCGATAGACGAGGCCAAGCCAAGATGCCTCATCACCTATTTGGGGGTGCCTACAGAAAACGTTGGCGAAATCCTCAACTCGGTTGCCGATGCCTGTCAGCTTCGTGGCGAGTATCCGGTCGTGGTCATGTCGGAACTCAGGCCCGACCTGATAGCGGTCAACATGGTTCCCATGGAGTTCATACCGACACTTCGTTATTTGCCTTTTGCGCCAAGCGAATATGAGCACTACGCGCGCCGCCGCTGGTCGCTCATGCTGACGAAATGGAATTTCCTGAAGCAGATCGAGCTTGGGATGAGTTTCGATGATTTCATCGCCGATCAGCTTGGGCATCAACAAGCTTTGCCCAACGCGGCGGACTACGTCCGCGCCAGCGATTCGTGAAGCGGGCGATTGGCTCTGACCGAGAACACCAGCTGTTCGATAGCCCGTGCCGCAGCGACCGCGCCGTCGTCGAAATCCAGCCGCGCAGCTCGGCGCCGCATTTCCTGCCGGAAATCCTCGGACGTGGCGAGATCAACCATCGACTTGACGCGTGAGAACTCGGAGGCGCGGAGCCGCAACCCGAGACCGGAGGCGTAGGCATAGGTTGCTCTCAGGTGCTGGTCGTCCATTTCCGGCGACTCGTTCGGCACGAATATTGCTGGAACGCCGCCATAAATACATTCGTGAAACGAGTTGTATCCGGCGTTGGTTATCATGAGGTCGATTGCGCCGAAATAATCCGCAATGGGATAGAAGGTTCTTCGTATCGTCCCGGGGACTTCAAAGTCCGGTGGGCGTGCCAACGGATTGTCGATCTGGACAAGTTGGACACCTCTGCCGAGCAACTCCTTCATGATGAGTTCTGGCAAATTGTCGTAGCTGTAGTTGCGTCGCGAACCGAGTTGGATGGCCGCCGTGAATTTTCGCGGATCCAAGCCAAGCCGCAGGGCCACATCCGCCCTGGGCAGGAAATTACCGGGTTCTTTGAGAAGGATGGGACCCACAACCGTGATAGGGCCCGGCATGGACTGGGTGGGACCGTAGTCTTCGTCATGCGCGAGCTCGCCGGGTTCGATGATCATGTCGAAACAGGACTGAAGCTCGGCTTTGAGCTCGTGACCGGCGCGCCACATGGCGCGCCGTACCCAGATCCATGCGAGGTCGGGCCTAACGGCCGCGACATCGAGGAGACCGGGAAACGGGTAGGTGCCGTCGAACACGACTGCTGCAATGTCGAAGGATTCGATCGCGGCGAGCAGTTCCTGGGCGTAGACCTGATTCCAGCTGTTGTCGGTCACGCCAATCTTTACAGGCCATGGGATATAGTCCGTTGCATGTCCGCGTTGGCTGATCAGGGAAGATCCAGCTGAACGGGTGACAAAAATCGGCTCGACATCCGATGACATTCGCTCGGCGATGGCCATCAGGCGGGTGATGTGACCGAGGCCTATTCCGTTGGTTGCCACGAAAAGAATGCGCCGCCGCGCAGTTATCCGGCATGCTTTCTCGGAATTTTGGCCAGCGTCCGCTCCGCTTTGACGTTTCTGTCCAGTCCGCGACGATTTTGCGGCTTTCAAAGCCGGAATCGGTTGCAATTCCAGTGCTCCATAGAGTTCAGCCATGCGCTTCTGGTATATTGCCAGCGAGAACTTTGCCTCGACGAGATTCCGGCCCGTAGCGGATTGTTGGGCAAAGGCTTGGGGAGATGACAGGAGCCGTTCGATCACCTCCGACGTGCCACCGGCTTCGGTATAGACTGCTCCATCTTCGAATAGTGTCTCGTAAGAGGGGTCGAGTATCGTGACGACACCGCTTGCCATCGCCTCGGCGATGCCGATGCCGAACGCCTCAACCCATTGACGGCTGTGAAAGTAGACATAGAAATCGAGACTGCTCAGGAATTCGGATGCGCCGCCGTCCTCGGAAAATGGCAGAAGCTGCCAGTTCGAGCCGAGCCATGGTTGGAATTCTGGAGGGATGCCGCCAAGCGCCTTGATGGTCAGGTGCCGTTTGTCTGGATAGGCTGCAAGCAAGTCTTCGCGACTGTCAGGCCATTTTAGCGGATCGGGACGCGAGTGGCGACCGACAGTAGCAGTTCCTTCGGGAGCGGGCCGCTGCCTGGGTTTCCATTCAGACATGTCAATCATGCTGAAGAGGTCGCGCGGCAATATGTTCGGCTTCTTGCCGATCAGGCTTTCGAACTGCGTGCGAACCTTCGGTCCAACCGGTGCGAAATAGACTGGTGCGCCAAACAGGCGCGCCAGGTTTCGGTCGACGACGCCGAGATCGTACTGCGGAACCCAGGCACCGTCGAAGGGCGGGTGATGGAGAACGCAAACGACACGATCTGGCCGGACTCTAACCGGTCGATCCGGCATTCGTTCAAATACCTGGGGGTGGTTGGCGAAAAGGATGTCGCATGTCGCGACATCATCGCCCGTCAGCCAAACCATGCCTAGTTCATCGATCAACCGCCCTGTGCGCGGTTCGAAGGGGCCGACCAATTGGTCGCTTCTGCCGACGAAGGGAAGAAGGGCGCAAGTCAGTCCAAAGCGCTTGGCAGCCTTTAGTTCGGCTCTCAAAGCGGACGACGTCCCGCCACGGTATCTCGGGTTAGCGGCGTGAACTATGTCGAAATGCATCGGTCAGATTTGTGGACCTTTTGAACGCCATCTGCAGGCTATGCACCACTCAGCAAAAAGAGGCGAAGCAACCAACCTAATAGGATCTACCGCCGATGCGGGTAGTATTTTCGGACCTTGGGACATTGCGCACGATCGTCGGCCTTTTAGTGACGGCGGCACTGAGCTTTTTGGTAGCCATCGGAACATAACAGCTACGCGGGTAATTGTTTATGAACGCGCGATAGGATTTGTCTGTATTGACCCTCTGCGCCGATCGCCATGCCATGGCTTCAGACTTTGTCGGGACCTTATTGTAGCAGCTTGCCGCGGGGCCCGGCGTTAGGTCAAAGCCCTGAAAAGGAACGCATGCGGCAAGCAGCAACGACCCGAGAATGGAAAGGCGTCTCAGCATAATCGACCCCCTATCCTCATTACACCAGCTAAGCCGCAGCGCTTTCGTCTGGCCCGCGAACCGGAGTTGAATTAGCATATCGTGGAAAAAGCGCGGCACCAAGAACGCATTCCCGGAAATCCGACCAAGGAGCGGTGATGCAGATCGGAAAGGGCAGGCGGGCGGTCTCCAGCATCTGCGATGCGCAGGCCGACCGCATTGAGGTGCGTGGCCGCGACCTCACGTCCGACCTCATGGGACGGATAGGCTTTACTGATTATTTCTTCCTTCTGCTCACCGGCAAGGAAGCAAGCGAGGAGCAGCGCTTCTTTCTGGACCTTCTCCTGGTGGCTATTGCCGAACACGGACTGGTGCCGACTGTGCAGGCGGCGCGCATGACGCTCGCTGCAAACCCGGGATCGCTGCAGGGGGCGGTGGCGGCAGGCATTCTGGGTGCCGGGCCGGTGATCCTCGGGACGTCGGAACTCTGCGGCAGACTGTTGATGGAGGCCGATGCGAAGGTCGCGGCAGGCGGCGAGCCGGATGCGGTGGCGCTGGCACTGGTGCGCAATATACGTGATGCAGACGGTAAGGTGCCCGGCTTCGGCCACCCGATCCATAGGCCGGTGGATCCGCGCACTGTGCGCATCCTGGCGCTCGCCGAGGAACGCGGCGTGGCTGGAAGGCATGTCGTCATGGCGCGACGCATTGAGAGAGCGGTGGCCGAGGTGTGGGGCAGGCCGCTGGTGATGAACGTCTCCATGCCGATCGCAGCGGTGCTGCTCGACCTCGATTTTCCCGCGGCCGTGATCAAGTCGATCCCGCTCTTGGCGCGCACCGCGAGCCTTCTGGCGCATCTGGCCGAGGAGCAGAAAAACCCGATCGGCTTTCTGATGGCCGGCCAGGCGGAGGCGGCGGTCGCCTACGAGAGAGACGAAGCCGGCAATGCTTGAGCCGGAGGTCGAAACACGTACGGCTGAAGACCAGTTCCGGCTGGACGACATTTCTTTCCGTCGCCAGGCGGCCTACCTTCTCGATCATTCATCATTCTACCGCGAAAAGCTTGCCAAGGCAGGCTTTCGAACTGCTAAGGCGATCGGCGGTCTGGACACAATCGCGAACCTGCCGTTCACCGAAAAGCAGGAAATCCGCGCGAGCTGCACGGCGGAAAACCCGATCGGCGCGCATCTCGCCGTTCCGCTAGACCAATTGGTCCGCATCTATTCGACCAGCGGCACCACTGGTACTCCGAGTTACATCCCGCTCACCCAACAGGATCTCGACAACTGGGTGACGACATCGGCTCGCAGCTATTCAGCCTCGGGGATCGCCGCCGGCGAAACGATCGTGTCGACCTACAATGCCGGGCCTTTCGTCGCCGGTGCCGCCCTTGCCGCCTTCGACCGGCTCGGCATGTGCCATGTTCCGATCGGCACCGGCAACTCCGAACGGCTGATGGCCGCGATCCGGCTGCTAAAACCGACCGCGGCGGTGATGACGCCATCTTATGCGGCGCATCTGATCGAATGGGCCGCCGAGCGCGGCTTCGATCTCCAAAACTCCAGCGTCAGGCGGGTTCTGGTGGCGGGCGAGCCGGGCGGCGGCGAGCCGGCGATGCGGGCGCGGCTGGAACGGGGGTGGGGCGCCAAGGTTACCGAGGCCATGGGCATCGGCGACATCGGGATCTCGCTCTGGGGCGAATGCGAAGAGCAGAACGGCATGCATCTCGGCGGGCGCGGCTTCGTCTATCCCGAACTGATCGACCCGGAGACGGGAGAAGCGCTTGCCATGCAGGACGGAGCTCGCGGCGAACTCGTGCTGACACATCTAAGGCACCAGGCCGCGCCGCTGCTCAGATTCCGCACCCGTGATCATGTCGAGGTGTGGACCTCGCCTTGTCCCTGTGGGCGCAGGGCGCTACGGCTGCGCTGCGTCGGCCGCACCGATGACATGCTGATCGTGCGCGGCGTGAATGTGTTCCCGTCGGCGATCCGCGAGATTGTCGGAGAGTTTTCGCCGGCCGTGAGCGGCGCTATCCTCGTGAGACCGGCCGCGTTGGGCTTCAAGCAGGAGCCGCCCCTGCCGGTGGTGGTCGAGCTTGCAAGGGGCGGCGAGCCGGAGCCGGGACTTGCCGACCGGATCAAGGAACGTCTGCGCGCCGCGCTGGTTTTTTCAGCAGCTGTCGAGCTTGCGCCATTCGGAACGCTGGAGCGCAGCGAATACAAGTCAAAGCTTGTCGGGCAGTAACGCGGGAGGAAAGCATGCAGAAACTTCAGTCCCAGGGCGTGCACCACATCACTCTGGTCGGCGCGGATAAGCAAACCTCGATCGACTTCTGGGAAGGCGTGCTTGGCATGCCGTTCATCTTCGAGCAACCCAATCTCGACAAGGCGAGCGAGAGTCATATCTATTTCGATCCCGGCGACGGGCGGCTGATCACAATCTTTACCGACGAAAACCGCAAGCCGGATCCAAACCGAACATCGACCGACATCGGCTGCGTCCACCACATCGCCTTTTCCGTCTCGCGCGTCACTTTCCTTCAGGCGGTGGCACGGCTCGACGAGCGCCGGATCGAACACACCGGGGTCAAGGACCGAGGCTTCATGGATTCGATCTATTTCCAGGATCCGCTCGGCCTCCTGGTCGAACTCGCCAGCTACCGGTTCGAGCCGCCGCACGGCTTCACTCATGCAGAAGTACTGATGGAAGCGCATAAGATCCGTGTGGCGCGCCGCGATTACGCTATCGCCGAGGTGCATCTCGCTGATGCGATCCAAAACCTGGTGGAATCGTCGCGCCCGACACTGTCGAACGACCGCTCGCCGAAAAACCCATACTAAACACAAAACCCGTGGGAGGAACACATGGCCAAGAAGACTGCTGCAAAACCCGCCGCCAAATCCGCCAAGAAATCCGCCGTCAAGCCGGCTCTTGGGGCCGCCACAAAGACAGCAAGGAGCGCGAAGGCCGCCAAGCCTGCGAAGAAACCGGCGCTGCATCTCAACGTGCTGAAGCCGAGCGTCAACAACATGTCGGTGCGCGTCTTCGTGCGCGCCGCTGGACTGGATTTCGCGGAAAGCGACGTCTGGGGCTCCACGCGCACACCGGAATTCCTTGCCAAGAACCCGGCGCACCTGACGCCGATGCTTGAGGAAAAGGGTCTGCCCAATGGAGCTCTGTGGGAGAGCTGTGCGATCATGCAGTATCTCTCCAACAAGCATGGGCTGGAGAAATTCTACCCCAAGGCGCCTGCCAAGCGGGCGATGATCGACAGCGCCATGTTCTACCTGATCGGCACGCTCTATCCGTATGTGGCGCGGGCCACCTACCCGGCGCTCGGCTTCCCGCAATATGCGGGCGAGGTCGGCGCCAGCGACGCTGGCCCGACGGAGAAGACGGAAGCCTCCAAGGCGGCGACCGCCGCGATCGCGGAGCCGCTTGAGGTCTTCCGCACCTTCTACATGAACGGAACGCCCTTCATCGGCGGCTCAAAACCATCGATCGCCGACATCAGGCTTGCGGCGACGCTCGAATTCCTGGCGGCTATTGACTATGCGCTGCCGGACTGGGGCACGGCCTATATGGCGGCGATGGAGAAGAAGCTCGGAAAGGCCTATTCGGAGCCGGCCGCCGACGTGCGCGGCTACATCGCCCATGTGAAGTCCCAGCAGAAATAGCGGCATTGCAACCCCAAGCTGCCGGCCGCACTTGCAGCCGGCAGAAACACCGCTCCACCGCTCGAAAGAGCGGCACCGTCCTAAAGAAAGCGTTGGGAAGCCATTCTCGGAAAAGGAAACTGCCCTGCGCCGGCTGAATTGCAGTCAGCTACATGAGGAAATCGGTCCGTCGGATTTTGCTTTTCGCTTGAACGGCTTCACTCGGCCTGCTCGTCATGATGGCGGGTCATCCAGCTCACCGTTCCGGAAGGTTGGGCCAACTTCCCTCTTGATCTGGTTGGCGCGCTTCGCAGTGCGGCTATGCCACGGATGATCCTCCTCCCATCCACCAAAAGTCGCACTGCGATCTTGATGGGTCGATAAGCTAGAATGCCAGTCACGCTCTGGGGAAAAAGGGACCACAAACCATGCACACGATCAGAGTGCTCAGCGCCGCCATGCTTTTTCTCACCGGCCCGGTTTGGGCGGCCGACTTGCCGCAGATGGACAAACAGCAACTCGTGATGCCGGTTAGCCACGGCGTTTCACTGGCCGAACGGCCCACCGTAAACCGCTGCAACGCGGCGATCGCCGAATGGGCCGCGCAATACAATCCGGTTGCCGTTGAGACCAGCCTGACCGAGCCGGTGCGGAGAGGCAGCGGTGGTGCGCGGATCGCTACGCTGTTCGTCAAGATCGACTACCTGCGCCAGGGTGGCATTGAGCCGCGCTCGGCGACCATCGCCTGCACGGTGGCTGCGGACGGCCAGGTTGGTGTCGCCCCGCTCTAGCCGGTGACCCCGATGACTCTGCCTGCCGCGTCAAGCCGACACCTGATGCGCGCCTGACGAATCTCGACGCCGCCTCGTGTGGCATAGTCGATGCGCACGTCGATCGGGGCCGTAAGGACACCACGGCGTTGCCGGCTTAGTGGGCCTGCGCTCGCCGCGCGCACTCTCACGGCGCCCAGCGTCGTTGCCGCCGACACGATCGCCTGACGGCAGACGCGAACCACAGCACGGGGTGTACCCGGTATCGCTTTCAATGGCGCAACCAGCAGTAAGGGGTAGCCCACCGCACCTTGGCTATACTTGTTGCTTCCAACTCTGGAAGGCCAAAGGGTGCGTGGCAAGACGAAGAAATGTCGAACGCCTTTGGTCGGACCAAGCTTGGTGGCCGCCGTCCCCACGTTTTTGCCTGCCGGCCCAGATCCCGCCAAACTGCCCGCGGGGCGACCGCTTGCATCGCCAAATTTGTCACTGGCTGCATTGCTGGGACCGACTGACCCGGCACTGTTTGCTTTCTCCGCTTGGCCGGCGCTCGGGCCAACAGCTTCGGAGGTGCCTTGCGAGCCGACACCCGCTGATAGGCCCCCGCTTGCGCCGCCAAGTTTGCCGCTGGCCCCAACGCTGGCGCCAACCGATTCCTTGCCCAAAGCAAGTGATCCTCCGACGGTTGCTTCCCCGACGTTGTCAACGCCCGCGCCACCTCCCACGGAGGCGCCCTCCTTGCCGAGGCCAAGGTTTGCGCCGACGCCGATACCGCCGACCTTGCCGCCAAGACCAACATCAAGAGCCGAGGCCGGCCCGATTGCTGCGATGATCGACAATGCGACAAACACGTACTTATTTGCCACTATCTTTCCTCTCCTGCGCGCAATTCCAACCACAGAAATGCCCTTCCGACTTAGCCCGCGCTACCGAAGGCCCCGACCTGGCGGCCGCGTCGGCAGCAAGATGTCGGGCAGCCTAATCGTGGACATACGAACGGGTCGCGATGGGTTGCGGACCTCCACGACACGAATTTCCCGCGACCGCAATTGGCGGACTGGTCGAGCGCTCGCCTTCCCAGACACACGTGGCTTTGAATTGGCGCGTGGCTTTGGCGCAGGCTCGATACGCGCGGTGCGACGCTCAGCTTGGTCCTTGAGCATGCCAATTTCCTTGCGCGCAGTGCTGACGTCGCGGGCTAGACCAATGGTCTTTCCGCGCTCTTGCTCCAACGCTGCGCGAAGCTCCTCTGAGACGCGAAT
>NZ_FOSL01000002.1 GCF_900114255.1 Neomesorhizobium albiziae
GAGGGATTTGGGCAATAGCAAAACGGCGTCGCTGCGGGGGCCCGCCGAGGTTACGTAGGGACACGGCTTGCGCGCGTTTAAATTGTGTCCATACATATGCCATTGGGCGGCTAAATTCCGAAATGGCAACGACCGGCACTCAAGAACCGGGGTCAATTCTAAAAAGCCGACGAGGAACCAGGCACCAGGGAGGACCAAGTGGCGAAGGCAACAAGCAAACCAGCAGCAGCGGCAAAGGCGACCACCAAACCGGCAGCGGCGAAGACAGCCGCAAAACCAGCAACGGCAAAGCCGGCTGCGGCGAAGACGACAACAAAGCCCGCCGTAAAGACAACCGCCAAGCCTGCTGCGGCGAAAGCAGCGGCCAAGCCAGCGAAGTCCACAGCCCCCGCAGCCAAGGCGGCGGCGAAGACCGCTCCGGCCAAAGCAGCCAGGGCCACGCCAGCCGTGCCGCCGAAGAAAGTGGCAGCGCCGAAACCGGCGGCCTCCAAACCCGCCAAGCCGGCTCCGGCGAAGAAGGCAGCCGGGGCCAAGAGCGCGGCTGTGGAAAAGCCCAAGGCGGCCTCGCCCGTAAAAGCCAAAACCGCAGCGCCTGCAAAGACGGCGGCTCCCGCCAAGGCGACCAAACCCGCCAAGGCGACAAAGGCCGCGGCGCCCGCCAAGCCAGCGAAGCCTGCGGAAGCAGCAAAGCCGGCCGCGAGCGCAAAGCCCGCGGCCGCGGCTTCAACGGCGAAGAAGCAGGGCAAGCCGTGGCTCGCCAGCTATCCCGCGAACATGCCGACCGAGATCGCCGGACTGCCGGCGGACTCCATCGGCGACCTCCTGGTCACCGCCTGCAAGCAGTTTGCCGGACGCCCGGCATTCACCTGCATGGACAAGACGATGACCTATGCCGAGCTCGAAAGGCACTCGGCTGCGTTCGCCGCCTATCTGCAGTCCAAGGGCCTGGCGAAGGGCGCGCGCGTCGCCATCATGATGCCCAACGTCCTGCAATATCCGGTGGTGATGATGGCCGTGCTCAGGGCCGGCTATACGGTCGTCAACATCAACCCGCTCTACACGCCGCGCGAACTGGAGCACCAGCTCAAGGATTCCGGCGCGGAGGCGATCGTCATCCTGGAAAACTTCGCGGTGACGCTGCAGGCGGTGCTGGCGAAGACGCCGGTCAAGCATGTGGTTGTCGCCTCGATGGGCGACATGCTTGGGCTGAAGGGATTGATCGTCAACCTGGTCGTGCGGCGCGTGAAGAAGATGGTGCCGGCCTGGTCGCTGCCTGGCCACGTCAAATTTCCCGCCGCCATGAAGGAAGGTGCTGCCAGGAGCTTCAAGCCGGTGAAGGTGTCGCCAAGCGATATCGCCTTCCTGCAATATACCGGCGGCACGACGGGCGTTTCGAAGGGCGCGACGCTGCTGCACAGCAATGTGCTTGCCAACGTGGCGCAGAACGCGCTGTGGGTGGAAACCGCCTACATCAAGCGGCCGAAGCCGGCGGAACTGGTCTATGTCTGCCCGCTGCCGCTCTACCACATCTACGCGCTCACGGTGAACGCGCTGATGGGCATGTATCTCGGCTCTCACAACATCCTGATCCCCAACCCGCGCGACATCCCGGCCTTCGTGAAGGAGTTGCAGAAGTACCCGGTGAACGTGTTCCCCGGCCTCAACACGCTGTTCAACGCGCTGCTCAACAATGAGGATTTCCGCAAGCTCGACTTCAAGCCGCTGCTGCTCACCTTCGCCGGCGGCATGGCCGCGCAGCGGCCGGTGGCCGACCGCTGGAAGCAGGTGACCGGCTGCGTCATGTCGGAAGGGTTCGGCCTGTCGGAGACATCGCCGGTGGCCACCACCAACCGCTTCGACGCCGACGATTTCTCCGGCACGATCGGGTTGCCGATCCCGTCGACCGAGATCTCCATCCGCGACGACGACGGCAACGAAGTTGGGCTCGGCGAGGTCGGCGAGATCTGCATCAAGGGACCGCAGGTGATGGCCGGCTACTGGAACCGGCCGGACGAGACCGCCAAAGTGATGACCAAGGACGGCTTCTTCCGCTCCGGCGACATGGGCGTGATGGACGCGAAGGGCTTCACCAAGATCGTCGACCGCAAGAAGGACATGATCCTGGTCTCCGGCTTCAACGTCTATCCCAACGAACTGGAGGAAGTGGTGGCGCAGCACCCGGGCGTGCTGGAAGTGGCTGCCATCGGCGTGCCGGACGAGCATTCCGGCGAAGTGCCGAAACTCTTCGTCGTGAAGAAGGACCCCGAACTCACCGCCGAGACCCTGTTGACCTACTGCAAGCAGAACCTGACCGGCTATAAGCGGCCGAAATTCATCGAGTTCCGCACCGAACTGCCGAAGACCAATGTCGGCAAGATCCTGCGCAGGGAGTTGCGGGGGTAGCGCGATCGGAGGGTCACGCACCGGTCAAAATACTGACGGTTTGTGCTGCCCCTCACCTGCTACCGGCATCCTCTCCCCGTGAAAGACGGGGAGAGGAGACGCTCTTGCTACCGCTTTCACCAATCGCCAACGCTGCAGAACGAGCGCCGCCATTGCGGCCAGCCTCCTTCGCCCCGTTTACGGGGAGAGGGGGGACGGAGGCGTTGCTCTCATTTGAATTGACGTGTCAGACCTTGCCGGCATGTCGTTTCAGTTCAGCTCGGAACCACAGAGCCCTTCACGCCGTTATCACCTCGTAGTCGCCATTCACTCATGAGGGGAATCACAATGGCCGGAAGCATGCTGATCAGCGTCCTGATCACCTTTCTCGTAATCGTTCTGGTCCTATGGCTCGTCAATCGACTGCCGCTGGACGGACGGACCAAGCAGATCGCGCAGATCGTCGTGATCATCATCGGCATCATCTCGCTGTTGAAATATCTGGCGGTGTTCTAGCCGAACGCACGTAGCAGTCGTTCAGCTTCATCCCGAAAGGATCCGACTCATGGCCGATACACCGAGCGAACCCAAAAGCAGACTGCCCACCCAAAGCGACGTGGGGGACGGCCTTGAAAAACAGGTCGCCCAGTTGAAGCGTGAGATCGCCAAGATCAACAAATCGCTGGCGGCACGTGCCGGGGAAGCCGCCGACCAGGTCAACGGCTGGTACGACACCGCGTCGGACCGTACATCGAAAGCTGCGCAATCACTGCGCAGCCAGGCGCACTCGGTTTCCGAGGTGGTCAAGGACAACCCCGGCACCGTTTCGTCGGCCATGCTGCTTGGCGGACTTATCGGCTTCGCACTCGGCGTTGTCTTCGCGCAGTGGGAAGCCTCCGGCAGCCGCTACAAGCACTGGTACGATATCCGTTAACGGCTCTGGCCGGCGGTTTGCTCGGACGCGTTAGCGTTGCGGCCAGCCTCCTTCTCCCATTACGGGGAGAGGTCCGGCCCTTCGACAAGCTCGGGAGGGATGAGGGCGGATTTTCCTTGAATTGAAACGTGTCAGACCTGGTCGGTCAGGTAGGCCGGCAGGTCGGCGATGGAGTTGAGAACGACGTCGGCAAGCGGCATCAGGCTTTCGCGGGTGCCGGTGCCCGAGAGCACGCCGATGGCCAGCGCGCCGCCGGCCTTCGCCATTTCAAGATCGTGACGGTTGTCGCCAACCATGGCGATTTCGGACGGCTTCAGGCCGGTGAGGTCGGAGAAGGCGTAGATGGAATCCGGCGCCGGCTTGGGATTGGCGACGGCATCGTAGCCATAGGCAGCGTCGAACATCTGCGCGATGCCCAGCGCCAGCAGCGTCTTCTCGGCGCCGCCGGTGGAATCGTTGGTGGCAAGGCCGATGCGGAAACCCCGACTGTGCAGGCTGGCGACGGCTTCCTTGCTGCCCGGAAGCGCGACCGACTGGGCGGCGCCCTCCTCCGCCGTAAACGTGTCGAAGAAATTGACCTTGGCCTGGCGCTCGGCTGGCGACAGATCGGGATACCACAGCGCCACGATGTCGGCATTGGTGCCTGCGGCAAACACCGAATCCGCCCTGAAGCAGTGTTTTTCGTAGTCGTAGCCGGCGGCTTCCATCAGCGTGTTGGCGTTGGCGCGGTCGCCGCCCGCCGCCTGCAGCGCCATCAGATCGCCGATGGCGAACCAGGTCGCCTGAAAATCGACCAGCGTGCCGTCCTTGTCGAACAAAATGCCCTTGATGACCGGCACGCGCCTACTCCCCTGCCCTGGAGCGGAATGCATTCAAGTTGAACCGGGCATTCCGCTCTGCCTGTTTGTTTACCCGCATTTGTGCGACGCCAGGCGATTCCACCTGGCTGCAAAATGCTTTAGAGCCCAATCCATTCCGGTTGAATCGGTATGGGGCTCTATCTCTTTGTTGGAGCATGATCTTTTCCAAAAACCGGTTCCCACTTTTCGGGATCATGCTCTAAGCCCGTGGATGTGGTGCACCAGACCGGCGGTGGAGGCGTCGCTTTCGGCGGCATCGCCTGTGCCCTCAACGACAGGCAGGAGATTGGTCGCCAGTTCCTTGCCGAGTTCCACGCCCCATTGGTCGAAGGCGTTGATGCCGAACAGCTGCGCCTCGACGAAGACGCGGTGTTCGTAAAGCGCGATCAGGCGACCGAGCGTCTTGGGGTCGAGCTTGTTGTAGAGGATGGTGACCGACGGGCGGTTGCCGGGGAAGACGCGGTGCGGGGCAATCGCGTTGACGTCGGCCTCGCTCATGCCCTTGGTCAGCATCTGGCGGCGCGCTTCCTCCAGCGTGCGGCCCTTCATCAGGGCGGCCGACTGGGCCAGGCAGTTGGCTAGCAACAGGTCGTGGTGGTGCTTCAGCTCCGGTTCATGGCCTTGCGCCGCCGCCAGGAATTCGACCGGTATGACATCGGTGCCCTGGTGCAGCAGCTGGAAGAACGCATGCTGGCCGTTGGTGCCGGGTTCGCCCCAGACCAGCGGGCCGGTCGGCGTCGTCACCGGCATGCCGTCGATGGTGACGCGCTTGCCGTTCGATTCCATGTCGAGCTGCTGCAGATAGGCTGGCAGCCGCGACAGGCGCTGGTCGTAAGGAATGACGGCGCGCGCCGGATATTTGCAGACGACGCGGTGCCAGTAACCGACCAGGCCCATCACCATCGGGATGTTTTCGAGCATCGGGGCGGAAGCGAAATGCGTGTCCATCTCATGCGCGCCGGCGAGGAAGGCGCGGAAATTCTGAGGACCGACGGCGATCATCACCGGCAGGCCGATCGCCGACCACAGGGAATAGCGCCCGCCGACCCAATCCCAGAAGCCGAAGACGCGGTCAGGCGCGATGCCGAAGGCGGCGACCTTGTCGAGCGCCGTCGACACCGCCGCGAAATGCTTGCCCACCGCCGCCTTGCCGAGGGCCGCCTCGATCCACCGGGACGCGGTCTCAGCATTGGTCATCGTCTCGACGGTGGTGAAGGTTTTCGAGGCGATGATGAACAGCGTGGTCTCGGGGTCGAGGCCTTTCAGCGTGTCGTGAATGTGGGCGCCGTCGACATTGGACACGTAGTGGGCGCGCGGCCCGTCGTGATAGGGCGCCAGCGCCAGCGTCGCCATGGCAGGGCCGAGATCGGAACCGCCAATGCCGATGTTGACGATGTCGGTGATCTTCTTGCCCGTCGCGCCGGCGGCGGCGCCCGAGCGGACGGCATCGGCAAAAGCCGCCATCGCAGAGAGCACCGCATGCACCTCAGGCATCACATCGACGCCGTCGACGGAGACGCCCTTTGCCGCGGGATTGCGCAGCGCCGTGTGCAGAACGGCGCGGTGTTCGGTGGCGTTTATGGTGTCGCCGCGCAGCATGGCGTCGCGGCGGCCAACGACATTGGCCTTTTCGGCAAGGCCTGCGAGCAGCTTCATCGTCTCGCCGGTGACGGCGCATTTCGACCAGTCGAACAGGAGGTCGCCCAGCCTCAGCGAAAACGCGGCGAAGCGGTGGGGATCGGCGGCGAAGGCGGCGCGCATCTCCATCGGGGATGACTCACGGTGGTTGCGCAATGCGGAAAGCGCTGCGCTCAAGGGGTGTTCAGCCACGGTCAAAACTCCTTGCAGAATCCGAAATCGGCGCGACCATATCAGACCGGCCGCGCTTTGAAGCGCCATCAAACTTCTTCATTCGAAAATTTCGGCGGCACAGTGGCCCAAGGGCATGGTTCACTGGCATAAATCATACCGATTAGAAAAATTCATTGGTGCAAGGGTTTGGACCAGTAATACAAATTTGTGGGCCAGCGGGATTCCCCATCGCAGGCGAGGATGAGCATTATGCCACAGAGAAACGACACCGCGATCTGGTCGGGACTGTTCCGGATTTCCGCCGAGTCCGGACAAACGCTGCAGGCGCAGATCCGCCAGGCGATCGTCGCCGCCATCCTCGACCGCCAGATCGCCGCCTCGATGCCGCTGCCATCGTGCCGCATCCTGGCCGAGAAGCTAGGCGTGGCGCGCGGAACCGTGGTGCTGGCGTTCCAGCAGCTGGTCGACCAGGGCTTCCTGATCGCGCGTGAGCGGCGCGGGCATTTCGTCAACCCGGAAGTTCTGGCAACGCCCGCCAAGCCGGCGCAGAAGACGGCCGAACTGGGCGACCAGGTTGACTGGAAGGCGCGCCGGCGGATCGCCGCCACCGACATGCCGCGGCCGGTGAAGCAGGACAACTGGATCAAGTCGTCCTACCCGTTCGTCTACGGCCAGTTCGACCCGGGACTGTTTCCGACCGCCGAATGGCGCGAATGCAACCGCATGGCGCTGGCGGTGCTCGAAATCCGCAACTGGGCGGCCGACATGGTCGACCGCGACGACCCGCTTCTGATCGAGCAGATCCAGGCGCGGCTGTTGCCGCGGCGCGGCATCTTCGCCAATCCCGACGAGATCATCGTGACGCTGGGCGCGCAGAACGCGCTCTACATGTTGGCGACGCTTTTGATGAGCAAGGGTTCCAAGGTGGCGATGGAAGACCCCGGCTACCCCGACGCGCGCTCCATCTTCCGGCTCGCCGGCGCCGACATCCTTCCAACGCCGGTCGACAGCCAAGGCATTGAAACGGCTGCGATTCCGTCCGATGCTGGCTTCGTTTTCGTGACGCCCAGCCATCACTGCCCGACCATGGTGCCGCTGTCGGCGGAGCGCCGGCAGGACCTGCTTGCCCGCGCCAGCCGCAACAACCAGGTCATCATCGAGGACGGCTACGACAGCCAGCTCCTCGACGAGGCGCCGCAGCAGGCATTGAAGAGCCTCGACCGTTCCGGACGCGTCGTCTATGTCGGGTCGATGTCGAAGACGCTCGCTCCAGGCCTGCGGCTCGGCTACATCGTGGCCTCCGCCGACCTGATCGCCGAACTCAGGGCGCTGCGCCGCTTCATGCTGCGCCACCCGCCGGCCAACAACCAGCGCGCGGTCGCGCTGTTCCTGTCGCTCGGCCACCACGAAGCTCTGGTGCGCCGCATGTCGGCTGCCTTCGACGAACGCCGCAAGCGGCTGGTCCACGCGATCTCGGCCTTCCTGCCGGAATGGCGCTCGACTGATTCGGCCGGGGGAACCTCGCTCTGGCTGGAAGGCCCGCGCGGCACGGACTCGCGATCGCTGGCCGATGCGGCGGCGGCGCGCAGCGTCATCATCGAGCCGGGCGACCGCTTCTTCGACCACACGGAAAAGCCGTCGCGCTTCATGCGGCTCGGCATTTCCTCGATCGCGCTGCAGCATATCGAGCCCGGTATCCGCGAACTCGCGACGGCCGCGGGCCGCCGGCCCGCCGCAGCCTGACGCCCGACCAACCGCAACACTGCCAGAACGGCGCTCCATCGGGGCGCCGTTCTGGCATAATCGCTGGCCCATCTGACCGCACATCGTGGCACAAACCAGCAGGCTAACTCCGCTGCATATTTCCCGAAATGGGGAACAGGGAAATGTCAGCAACCGGTTCAAAACCGGTCAGGCATAACCCGCAAGAAAAATGTGGAGCTTGTGCATGTCGGTGGCACTGGAGCAGCCGGATTCAACCACGGATAGCCGTTCGCGCCGCTCCGGAGGCCGCGAAGCGCGGCGAGCCATGCGCGCCGCCCCACTGGCCGACGATATCCGCCCGGTACGAGCCGGCCTTGAAGGTGGCAGGTACAAGGCGTTGGACCAGAACGACCTCGAACGCATCCACGAGGCGGTTCTCACCCTTCTGGAGACAGTCGGTTTCGCCAACGCAATTCCAAGCTGCATCGAGGCGCTGACGCGCGTCGGCGCCAGCTATGGTGATGACGGGCGCATCCGCTTTCCGCGCGAACTGGTGCTGTCGACGATCAAGAACGCGGCGCGGCATTTCACCCTGCATGGCCAGGACCCCAAGCACGACATGAAGGTGCAGGGAAAGCGCGTGCACTACGGCACCGCGGGCGCCGCGGTCCATGTGGTGGACGTGGAGAAGCGCGAGTATCGCGAGTCGCTGCTGCAGGACATTTATGACGCCGCCCGGCTGGTCGAAGGGCTGGACAACATCCACTTCTTCCAGCGTCCCATGGTGCCGCGCGACATTCCCGATCCGCTCGATATGGATTTCAACACGCTTTATGCCTGCGTGATGGGGACGACCAAGCATGTCGGCACCTCGTTCACGGTGCGCGAGAACGTGGCGCCGGCGCTGGAACTGCTCTACGCGATCGCCGGCGGTGAGGAGAATTTCCGTGCGCGGCCGTTCGTCTCCAACTCCAACTGCTTCGTCGTGCCGCCGATGAAATTCGCCGAGGATGCCTGCGGCGTGCTCGAGGCCTGCGTCGCAGGCGGCATCCCGATCCTCCTGCTTTCGGCCGGCCAGGCGGGCGCGACCGCACCGGCCGCGATTGCCGGCGCAGTGGTGCAGGCGGTGGCCGAAGTGCTGGCCGGCCTGGTCTATGTCAACGCGCTGAAGCCCGGCCACCCGGCGATCTTCGGCACCTGGCCGTTCGTTTCGGATCTGAGGACGGGCGCCATGTCGGGCGGCTCGGCCGAACAGGCGCTGCTCACGTCGGCCTGCGCGCAGATGGCGCAATTCTACGACCTGCCGGGCGGTTCGGCCGCGGGCATGGCGGATTCCAAGCTGCCGGACATCCAGTCCGGCTACGAAAAGGGCATCACCACTGTGATGGCGGGGCTGTCGGGCCTCAATCTCATCTATGAATCGGCGGGCATGCACGCCTCGCTGCTGGGCTTCTGCCTGGAGAGCCTGATCATCGACAACGACATGCTGGGCCAATGCCTGCGCTGCGTGCGCGGCATCGAGGTGACCGACGAAGCGCTGTCGATCGACACCATCACCGAGGTCTGCATGAACGGCCCCGGCCACTATCTCGGCAACGAGCAGACGCTTCGGCTGATGCAGACGGAGTATTTTTACCCCGCCGTCGCAGACCGCTACAGCCCGAAGGAATGGGGCGAGAAGGGCAAGCCCGACCTTCTGCAAAAGGCGATCGAGGAAAAGAAAAAGGTGCTGGCGACGCGTTTTCCCCGCCATGTGCCGAGGCACCTCGACGACCAGTTGCGCCTGCGCTTCGGCAACCTGATCCAATTGCCAAGAAGCGGCATGGGCGGATGAGGTGGGGACGGCAGAATGCCGATCGTCAGAATCGCCGAACTCGAGATCGATCCCGACCAGCTTGAGCGCTACAAAACCTTGCTCGCGGAGGAGATCGAGGCGTCGGTGACGAAGGAGCCGGGAGTGCTGGCGCTTTATGCCGTCTCGCTTGCGGGCAGCCCCGCTCAGATCCGGATCGTCGAGATCTACACCGACCAGCAGGCTTACGAGGCGCATCTGCGCACGCCGCATTTCCTCGCATACAAGACGCAGACCGCCGCCATGGTGCGCTCGCTTCGCCTTGTCGAAACCGACCCGATCCTGCTGCGCGCCAAGGGTGGGTGAGTGGGCCGCAGGCCCTGCGTTCAGGGGTCGTCAGGCCGAATCGAGGAAAGAAAGGTGCTGGCGACGCGTTCCCCCGCGATGTGCCGAGGTACGTCGACGACTAGTTGCGCCTCGCTTCGGCAACCTGATCCAATTGCCACGGAGCGGCATGGGCGGGTAGACGGGGACTGACGGGCGGACCCTGCCTGACCTGCCCGCCGAGCGTGCTTGCCCCTGCCAGCGTTCAGATTTCTTCGAAACCGCCGCCGGCCGCAACGATGCCGCCGCTGACGTGCAGTGCTTCGATCGCGCCATGCTGCTCGATCGGGGAAACGCCGACCCCATTCGTCTTGATCCCACCGGAAATTTCGATCTCTCGCACCGATCCGCCCGGCTTGATGCTGAGCCCGATGGCCGAAAGCGCGATAACCTTGCCCTTGACCAGCGACGGACCGGTGCCTCCGAAAGTCTCGATGCCGCGGTGCACGACGAGCCTGCCCACCGGCTGGCTGATCTGGATGCCGACAGCGCCGTCGGCATGGGTGATGACACGATCGAAGTCGGCAAGGTTTACCGTGCCGGTGTAGACATTGAAGCCGCGAGCGCCCCGGCCGAAAGTTTCGATCGGCGCAGTCACCTTCAATTCTTGCAGGATGCCGAAATTGACGAAACCGATGCCGCTGGAGCCGAACGAAATGATCTTCGCCTCCGCCGTCCAGCGGTCGACAACACCCCAATTGTCGAGCACCATATCGTTGACGCCGTACGTCACCACCGGACCCCGGTTGCGGACGGCATCGACATGGGCGCCATAAACTGTGAAGACGCCGCCGGTGATCTGGTCGGGTGTACCGGGCGCTATCCCGCCATCACTGTAGACCGCATCGGTTTCCAGCCGCCGCACGGTTAGTCGGCCAGCCTTGTCTCCGCCGCCACCGACAAAAATGCCGCTGCCGCGCACCGGGGCGCCGTCGCGGCCCGCAGAAAGGCCGACAAGATCGGAACTGATGGTGACGCCGGTGTCCTGCTGCATGTTCCACAGAGTGAACGCGCCTTGCAGAACGTAGACGCCGTAACCGTGAGGCCGATCTTTCTCGCCCCGCGCGTCGGCCGCAACGATGTCGAGGCCATTCACGTCGACATGACCACTGCGCACCTTGTCGCGCGCGAGAATCTGCACGCGCCCGGTGGTCGTCACGCTATGTAATTCGAGCCGCCCGAGGCTCGCCACGGAAGTGTCATTAAAAATCGCGCGCTTTTCCGCCGAGGCGTCGAGGCGAATGTTGTGGACACGGTTATCGGAGGAAAGCCGAAGGCCGTCCTTGCCTTTGGCGAAGGTGATGGCGGCGCCGGCGCCGTCGCCTCTCAATGACTGCCCCGGCATAAGGTTGACGGACGGCGCGTTCATCAAATTGCCGTAAACGACAATGTGCTGGACGTTTTTGTCCCTGGTCGCCGCGATCAGCGTTTCGACTGTCGAGACTGCTTTTTCCTGCGCGTTCATATCATAAAGGCCTTTGCCGAAGAATCAGTCGCTTACATGAGGGTTCACAGTGCGTTCAGGTGGTCACGCCGGCCGCAACCAGGGGAGGCGATCGAGCTGATCGGCACGAACAGAATAAGCATCACCATCAGCGATTGCTCACCCCGCTTCATGAATAGCCCAAACGCCAGTATACACCAACTGGTTGAATATGTGAGTGCAACATATACCCGAGTTTGTGCTTGCCCGTGAAGCAGCAACGGCGTCCCCGGATGGTAAGGCGCGCCAGAGCATAGGTCCGAAAAGTGCGCGGTGATCAGCCGGCGTTGGCTGTCCGCAATTCAGCCTGCACCGAACCCGCCGCAACGTCGCCGACCAGGAAAACCGTCGTCGCCTCGCCGCGCCCGCGCAACCGGTGCTCGCCCGCCGGGATGGTTTCGAATGAGTCGTCGAGCCGCGACGCCGTCTCGCCGGAAATGGCGATCGCGGCCGTTGCCCCCGGTTCGAGCTGCTTGCCGAGGTCCTGCAGGCGCTGGCTGATATTCACGGTGTCGCCGACGATCGTGTAGTTGACGCGGTCGGATGCGCCGATGTTTCCGACAATGACGGCGCCGGTGTGGATGCCGATGCGGACGCGAAGCGGCGCCCGGCCGTTCTCGACCGCGTGCCGGTTGTCGGCGGCCAGTTCCTCGCGAATGGCGGCGGCGGCTCGCACTGCCGCGGCGGCATGCCCCCTCAAACGGTCGGGCGCGCCGAAGAAGGCCAGCATGCCGTCGCCCAGGAACTTGTCGACCGTGCCGCCATGCGCGTCGACCGCGCGACACAGGATCGCAAAGTGATGGTTGAGGAGCCTGGCCGCGGCCGCGGCGTCCATCTGCTCCGACAGCGTGGTGAAGCCGACGATGTCGGTGAACATGACGGTGACAATGGCTTCGCGCGGCTCCGCGATGCCGACCTCTCCGGTGCGCACCAGCTTGGCCACCAGCGAGCGGGGGATATAGGTCGAGAATGCGCGCAGGCCGATCAGCATGGCGTTGAAGGCGGAAGCCTGGTCGTCGAGTTCCAGCACCCGGCTGCGCGGCAGCGGCGTCACGCCGTCGAGGTCGAAATCGGCAACGCGGGTGGCCTGGCCGGCAATGGCCTGGATCGGGCGCGACAGCCGCTTGCCGAGCAGGATCGCGACGATGACCGCCAGCAACATCGCTCCGAGCCCGAGCAGGGCAGAGCCCATGACACGCTCGATCTCGTCGCCGATCTGGCTGCTTTCGAAGTACGCGCCGATCGTCCAGGGCTGGTCGCCATAGCCGGAGATCTTGCGGGTGATGGCGACATAGGTGTCTTCCCCGTCCCACGAGCTGGAAGCGTCTTGGCCGCCGAGCTTGATCTCGGCGACCTCGACGTCGCGGGCGCGTTTCGAGCCGAATTCCTCCTCGGCCTTGCGGTTGGCATAGCCGGCCAGAACGGGATCGCCGAACGTGGCGAGCGGCGTCAGTGGCAAGATGCCGTTCTTCAGCGCATCCGGGCCTGCCAGGCGCGGATCCGCCAGGATCTTTCCCTCGCCGTCCAGAATGAAGGCATGGGTGCCGAAGCGCGAAGACAGTTCCTGGGTGATTTCCGACAATTTCTCCAGTTTGACGGCGGCGATCACCCAGGCCTGCGTGACGCCAGCGCGCACGAGCGGCGCCGAAACATTGGCGAACAGGCCGTGCTCATTGGCGACAAATGCGCCCCACTGGCGTCCTTCGACCTGGCGCCTGTGTTCCAGGGCGGCGCGAACCTGCGATGATTTCTCGGGCTCGGCGGGAAGCCGCCGGATCGTTCCCGTGGGATCGTCGCGCGCGGCTCCCGAGCAGACAAAATCCGGCGTGCAGATCAGCATCGCGTTTGCTTCCGGCGCTGCCGAAAGAGCCCCGACAAGTGCTGCCGACGCGGCGGCGTCATCGATCTGGAACTCGCCCTGGTTATAGAGCTGCGCAAGGCCGTCGACCGCGCTCTCGGTGCGCCCCATCTCGGCGCGCAGCGAGTCTTCCATCGCGTCGACCAGAAGCGTCGACTGGGCGCCGAGCAGGTCGAACGTGTTGCGGAAATTCGCGCCGACAGACAATGCCAGCACGCCGCCGACAGACAGGAATACGAGCGTGCCGAAACTCAGCGCCAGGATAAGCGCAACCGGGATGCGGCGCCGCTTCCTCTCGGGGCGAACCAGGCGCACTGGCTTTGCAGGCATGCTCATTCAGCCAATGTCGTAATGCATCCGGAAATTGCAAGCCCCGCAGGAGTTTTGCGCGAGCGACGGCGTTATCAACTTCCATGCCGAAGGCACGGCAAATGGCTGTGCCGGGAACCGCGCCGCGACCTAAGTGACGGCCTCGGGAATCCCAGCTTGCGGACGCCGAAGATTAAGAACAGTATTCGGGCGCGGGAGGGGCTCTGCCAGGAGGCCCCAATGAGTACAAATCCAGACGAAAAGGGTGTTGCCGCTTCTCCAAAAGAACATATGAGCCCTCAGCAACTGACACGCCGCAGCCTGCTTGTCTCCGGAACGGCGCTCGCGGCGGCCTCGGCGTTTGCGACCGCCGGCACGGTACGCAAAGCCCAGGCGCAACAGGCGGCCGGGGGAGCCGGCAGCCAGCCGAACATCCTTGTCATCTTTGGCGATGATATCGGCGTTCCGCAGATAAGCGCCTACACAATGGGGCTGATGGGCTACCGCACGCCCAACATCGACAGGATCGCCAGCGAAGGCGCGATCTTCACCGATTCCTACGGCCAGCAGAGTTGCACCGCCGGCCGTGCCTCCTTCATCCTCGGGCAGGAACCCTTCCGCACCGGGCTTTTGACGATCGGCATGCCAGGCGACCCGCACGGCATCCAGGACTGGATGCCGACAATTGCCGATGTGATGAAAACCCAGGGCTATGCCACCGGCCAGTTCGGCAAGAACCATCTCGGCGACCATGACGAACACCTGCCGACCAATCACGGCTTCGACGAGTTCTTCGGTAACCTCTACCATCTGAACGCCGAAGAGGAACCCGAAGGCTACTTCTATCCGAAGGATCCCGAGTTCAAGAAGAAGTACGGTCCCCGCGGCGTGATCCACTCCTATGCCGACGGAAAGATCGAGGACACCGGGGCGCTCAACACCAAGCGCATGGAGACGGTCGACGAGGAATTCCTGGCGGCCGCCAAGGATTTCATCGACCGCCAGCACAAGGCGAACAAGCCGTTCTTTGTCTGGTTCAACGCGACGCGCATGCACATCTTCACCCACCTGAAGCCGGATTCGCTCGGCAAGACCGGCAAGGGCATCCATGCCGACGGCATGGTCGAGCATGATGGCCATGTTGGCCAGCTCCTGCAGCAGCTCGACGATCTCGGCATCGCGGAAAACACCATCGTTCTCTACACCACCGACAACGGCGCCGAGATTGCGCTGTGGCCGGATGGCGCCATGACGCCGTTCCACGGCGAGAAGGGCACGACCTGGGAAGGCGGCTTCCGCATTCCCATGATGGTGCGCTGGCCGGGCGTGGTGAAGCCGGGAACGCAGATCAACGAACCGGTGACGCTGATGGACTGGATGCCGACGTTTGCGACTGCGGCGGGCGTTGCGGACATCAAGGAAAAGATGAAACAGGGATTCCAGGCCGGCGCCAAGACCTTCAAGGTGCATCTCGACGGCTATGACCTGACAGCTCTGCTCAAGGGCGAGGCGAAGGACCCGCCGCGCGACACGGTCTACTATTTCGACCAGGGCGGAAATCTCAACGCCATTCGCTGGAACGACTGGAAGCTGAGCTTCGCGAACGCCAGCCACGGCAACATTGCGACTGCGACGCGCGAGGTGCCGAGCTGGGCGCTGATCTCCAATCTGCGCATGGACCCCTACGAGCGCGGCCTGGAGGAAGGTGGTGGCGCACTCGACTTCCTTGCCCGCAACATCTGGCTGCTCGTACCGATCCAGGGCAAGATCAAGGAGTTCTTCGCCGACTTCAACCAGTATCCGTTCCAGACGGGCAGCACGCTGAATGCAAGCGGCATCAACTATGGCTGGCTACAGCAGCAAGCTGCCCTCAAGCGACTGAACGACCTGGAAAGCCTGGCGCCACGATGAGGGCAGATATCTGAATTAGGCGGCGCTGAGGCCGTAACGGTCGACGACCTCCGGGTTGATCAGCCTGGCGTGCAGCGCCAGAAGCACGATCTGCGCGTCGAGGCTGTCGCCGGTGTCGAGCGCCCTGTCGAGGCGGCGCTCGGTGCTGGCGAGCAGCGTCGGCCCGTTGCCGCGCTCGAACGCCTCCGCGCCCGCGACACAGTATCCGAACAGCTCGGCCACCGGCGCATAGGCATGCGGCGGCGGTTCGTCGGGCCAATGGTCCTTCATCAGATTGACGATGGTGAGTTTCACCCCTTCCGGCACCAGGGCGGGATGGAGATCGACGGCGCGCAAGGCCTGGTCAAGCTGGCGCAGATCGCCGGAGCGCCCGAAGATACCGAGAAAACCGAGAGATGAACGCCGTCTGGCCATGATGTCTCCGCCGATACCTCTTCGATGTAGGAGACGCGCGACGGGAAGGCAAACGGGTGGATTATTTCAGCTGCGCCCCCTCACCTTACCCTCCCCCGCGAAGGACGGGGAGAGGGACGGAGGCGTTGGGCATAACGAACCGCTAGTGATTGTCGCGGGGAATGCCCTTGGTCTGGGCGACCCGCTGGTATTTCACCGCAGGCTTCAGCACCATGCCTTGCGCCAGCTGGTCGACCATGCCGCGCTGGATTTCCTGCCACGGCGTCTGGTTCTTCGGGAAATGATAGCCGCCATTGTTTTGCAGTTCGGCGCGGCGGCGGGTGATCTCGTCGTCGCTGACCAGGATGTCGGCAGTGCCCTTCTTCAGGTCGATGCGCACGCGGTCGCCGGATTTCAGCAGCGCCAAGCCGCCGCCGACGGCGGCTTCGGGCGAGGCATTGAGGATGGATGGCGAACCCGAGGTGCCAGACTGGCGGCCGTCGCCGACGCAAGGCAGCGAATGAATGCCTTTTTTGATGAGATAGGCGGGCGGCTGCATGTTGACCACCTCGGCGCCGCCGGGATAGCCGACCGCGCCGGCGCCGCGCATGAAGAGCACAGTGTTCTCGTCGATGCCGAGTGCTGGATCGTCGATGCGGGCGTGATAGTCCTCCGGCCCGTCGAACACCATCGCCTTGCCCTCGAAGGCTTCCGGGTCCTTCGGGTTGGACAGGTAGCGGTCGCGGAATTCCGGCGAGATGACGCTGGTCTTCATGATGGCCGAATCGAACAGGTTGCCCTTGAGGTTGATGAAGCCGGCATGTTCCTTGAGCGGGCTCGCCACCTTGCGGATGACTTCGGTGTTGAGGTTCTCGGCGTCGCGGCAATTGTCGCCCATCGTCTTGCCGTTGACGGTGAGTGCATCGGGGTGCGGCAGCAGCCCCGCCTGCATGAGTTCGGCGACCACCGCGGGCACGCCGCCGGCGTGATGGTAATCCTCGCCGAGATATTCGCCTGCCGGCTGCAGGTTGACCAGCAGCGGCACATGGTGGCCGACTTTCTGCCAGTCGTCATTGTCGAGCTGGATGTCGAGATGGCGGGCGATGGCGTTGAGGTGGATCGGCGCGTTGGTGGAGCCGCCGATCGCCGAGTTGACGACGATGGCGTTTTCGAAGGCCTCGCGGGTCATGATGTCGGAGGGTTTAAGGTCCTCGCGCACCATGTCGACGATGCGTTTGCCCGTCTCGTAGGCGACCTGGCCGCGCTCCCGGTATGGCGCGGGGATCGCCGCCGAACCCGGCAATTGCATGCCAAGCGCCTCGGCCAGCGAGTTCATCGTGGTGGCGGTGCCCATGGTGTTGCAGTAGCCAACCGACGGCGCCGAGGAGGCGACGATGTCCATGAACTCGTCGTAGCCGATCTCGCCGGCCGAAAGCCGCTCGCGCGACTTCCAGACGATGGTGCCCGAGCCGGTGCGCTCGCCCTTGTGCCAGCCGTTGAGCATCGGCCCGACCGACAGAGCGATCGCCGGGATGTTGACGGTGGCGGCGGCCATCAGCAACGCCGGCGTGGTCTTGTCGCAGCCGATGGTCAGCACGACGCCGTCCAAGGGATAGCCGTAAAGCACCTCGACCAGGCCGAGATAGGCAAGGTTGCGGTCGAGCGAGGCGGTCGGCCGCTTGCCGGTTTCCTGGATCGGATGGCAGGGGAACTCGAAGGGAACGCCGCCGGCCGCCTCGATGCCGGAGCGCACGCGCTTGGCGAGCTCGATGTGGTGGCGGTTGCAGGGAGACAGGTCGGAACCGGTCTGGGCGATGCCGATCAGCGGCTTGCCGGACTGCAATTCCTCGCGGGTGAGGCCGAAATTCAGGTAACGCTCGAGGTACAGCGCCGTCATGCCGGGATTGTCGGGATTGTCGAACCATTCCTGCGAACGAAATTTCTTCTTGTGTGAACCGGCGCCGGCCATCGGAGACTCCTATTTGTAGGACAAATCGATATGGCAACGCGCAGACACAGGCAAGAGCCGGAACCGGCAATTCTGCCGACAACAGCTGCTTATTGACCGAGGCGGCGCCGGACGGCCCCACAGGGCTGGCTTTCGGCTGGTCCGCCTGGAGGCAATTTCAGGCGCATGCGAGCGCCCTGCGCCGCCGCAACATTGCCACCTTGGGGCGACGCCTCTGGACGTTCACCGCGCGTGGCGCTATCGCCTAATCAATGACCGCGAAACACAGCCCACACACAGCGGAAACCAGCAGCCGCGGCGGGAGCATCCGCGAAACGCTGCGCCGGCTCTATCACGGGCGCACGCCAGGCGCGATCCGCTTCCAGCTTGCCGTCATCGTCATCGACATTGCCATCCTCGCCTTCTTCATTGCGACACCGTTGCTGCAGGAAACCGCATCCTTCCTGTGGCTCGATTATTCAGTCGCCGCACTGCTTGCCGCCGACATCGCCGCCAGGCTCTTCGCCTCGTCCGACATTGCCCGGCAACTCAAGCAGCCGACCGTCTGGGTCGATATCTTCATCCTGTTGACGCTGCTTTTCCCCGCGACGCTCGCCAACCTCGGCTTCCTGCGGATTCTGAGACTATGGTCGCTGTCGCGCACCGGCTTCCTGTGGCGGCCGCTCGGGCGCTACGGGCTCGGCGAATGGCGCGAGACGGTTCATGCCGTAATCAACCTCTTGACCTTCCTCTTCATCATCACCGGCTTCGTCTACACCTTCTTCTTCCGCTCGGCCGGCGGGCTCACCGCCTATATCGACGCGCTCTATTTCACCGTGGCGACGGTGACCACCACCGGCTTCGGCGACATCGTGCTGCCCGGCGTCTGGGGCAAGCTGACGGCGATCGTCACCATGATCATCGGCATTTCGCTGTTCGTGCGGCTGGCGCAATCGATCTTCCGGCCGGCCAAGGTTTTCTTCCCCTGCCCGCAATGCGCACTGCAACGCCACGATCCCGACGCGGTGCACTGCAAGGCCTGCGGGCATGTCCTCAAGATTCCCGACGAAGGCGTATGACGGCCTGATGCACTTTGGTGCGATGGACAAGGCAGGCCGGGTTCGCTACGCCTCACCGGACTGTATAGCCGGGAGGATGCTTACATGGCCCTGATCATCGAAGGCGAAGAGAAGATTTCAGCGCCGGTGCAGAAAGTCTGGGAAGCGCTGAACGACCCAGTGGTGCTGAAGGACTGCATCCCCGGCTGCCAGAACCTGGACATGAAATCGCCGACTGACATGGCGGCGACGGTGGTGCTGAAGATCGGCCCGATCAAGGCAACCTTTGCCGGCGAAGTGACGCTGAAGAACCTGAAGCCGCCGCATTCCTACACGATCGCGGGCGAAGGCAAGGGCGGCATCGCCGGCTTCGCCAAGGGTGGCGCCGACGTGACGCTGAGCGACGCGGGAGCCAACGAAACGCTGCTGAAATACGCCGCGAAGGCCGATGTCGGCGGCAAGATCGCGCAACTCGGCAGCCGGCTGATCACCTCGACCTCGAAAAAGCTCGCTGGCGAGTTTTTCTCGAGTTTCAACAAGAGAGTGAGCGGGTAGGGCAATAGGCAGTAGGCAGTAGGCAAACTAACGCCGATCTGCGCGGCAGTGGAAGTCTTCTATTCCCCTACTGCCTACTGCCTACTGCCTATTGCCTATTGCCTCTTCCCCTTGAACTCCGGCGCCCGCTTCTCCAGGAACGCCGCGACGCCTTCCTTGTAGTCGTCGGACCGGCCGGCCTCGCGCTGCAGTGCACGTTCGACCTGCAACTGCTCCTCCAGCGTGTTGGTTGAGGCGGCGTGGATCGCCTGTTTGGTCAACGCATAGGCATGCGTCGGCCCCCTGGCGAAAGCTTCGGCGAGCGCGATGGCTTCCGCCATCAGCCTTTCATCCTCCACCGCACGCCAGATCAGCCCCCAATTGGCGGCGTCTTCGGCCGATAGCGGATGCGCCGTCAGCGCCAGCGCCTTGGCGCGAGCTTCGCCGAGATGACGGGTGAGCCACCACGTGCCCCCGGAATCGGGGACAAGCCCGATCTTCGAGAAGGCCTGGATGAACTTCGCCGATTTTGCCGCAAGCACGATGTCGCAGGCCAGCGCGATGTTTGCGCCCGCGCCCGCGGCAACCCCGTTGACCGCGCAGACGACCGGCTTTGCCAGATTGCGCAGTTGCAGCACCAGCGGGTTGTAGAAGGTTTCGAGCGTGATGCCGAGATCGGGTGCGGCCCCCAGCATTGCCGGATCGCGGTCTGACAGGTCCTGCCCGGCGCAGAAGCCCCGCCCTGCCCCGGTCAGCACCACGGCGCGGCAAGCGTCATCCCCGGCGCACTCGTCCAGTGCGGCGCGCAACGCCAGATGCTGCGCCTCGTTGAAGGCGTTCAGCCGGTCGGGCCGGTTGAGGGTGACGACGGCGTAGCCATCGCGGCGCTCGTGGAGGACGGTGTCGGACATTAGGCCCCCTCTGGTGAATGGTGAATGGTGAATGGTGAATGGTCCACGTCGCCTGAGGACCACAGGAAATCAACACACTACCTTGCTATTCACTATTCACTATTCACTATTCACCATTCACTCAAAAACGATCGAAGGGACAGCGGCCGCCGCAGCGCCGCGCTCCTCGTTGAGGCGCTCCCACACCCTGGCGGCGATGTCGCGGTAGATCTTCGCTTCCGCGCCATCCGGCCTGGAGGCGACGACCGGGGCGCCGGCGTCCGAGGTTTCGCGGATGGCCATAACCAGCGGCACTTCGCCGAGGAAGGTGACGCCGAGGCGCTCGGCTTCCTTGCGGGCGCCGCCATGGCCGAAGATGTCGTAACGCTTGCCGGTGTCGGGGGCGAGGAAATAGCTCATATTCTCGACGATGCCGAGCAGCGGCACGTCGACTTTCTTGAACATGTTGAGGCCCTTGCGGGCATCGATCAGGGCAAGATCCTGTGGCGTCGAGACGATGACCGCTCCCGCCAACGGAACCTGTTGCGCCATGGTGAGCTGCGCATCGCCAGTGCCGGGCGGCATGTCGACGACCAGCACGTCGAGTGGGCCCCATTCGACCTCGCGCAGCATCTGGGTGAGCGCCGACATCACCATCGGCCCGCGCCAGATCATCGGCGTCTCCTCGTCGACAAGGAAGCCCATCGACATGACCTTCAGGCCGAAATTCTGCATGGGCTTCAAGATCTTGCCGTCGACCGTCTCGGGGCGGCCGTGGATATTCAAAAGCCGCGGCATCGACGGGCCGTAGATGTCGGCGTCGAGCACACCGACCTTCAGGCCGTTCGCGGCGAGGCCGAGCGCGATGTTGACGGCGGTGGTCGACTTGCCGACCCCGCCCTTGCCGGACGCCACCGCGATGATCGCCTCGATGCCGGGCACCCCGCGTTTGCCGGCTTGCGCGCCGGCGGGTGCATGCTGTGCTGGCCGGGGAGCCGCGGGAGCTGCCGGCCGGGGCGGCGCGGGGCGCGGCGGAGGCGGCGCTTCCATGCCGCCGCCCTTCTTCTCGGCGGTGAGCGCCACCATGGCGCCGGCAACGCCCGGCATGGCGGTGACCACGCGCTCGGCCGCGGCGCGCAACGCGTCGAGTTCCTTGGCCCGCTCGGCGGGCACGGTGATGGAGAAGAAAACCTTGGAGTCGGCGATGAAGATATCGGAAACCAGGCCGAGGCTGACGATGTCGCCCTCGAAATCCGGGCCTTTGATCGTCTTCAGCCGTTCAAGCACGGCTTCCTTGGTAACGGACATGTCTTCGCTTCGCACTCCCTGTTGCGCATCAGATAGTGCAGATCGCCGGGCGCGCCAAGCGCAAGCCACGACCAACGCTGTCGGCGCAGCGGCTTGTCTCAGCCGAAAATGCCGACTGCCGCGTAGGTGAGTGCTGCGATCAGCGCCGTGGCGGGCAGCGTTATGATCCAGGCCCAGACGATGTTGCCGGCAAGGCCCCAGCGCACGGCGGAAACGCGCCGCGCCGCCCCGACGCCGATGATGGCGCCGGTGATGGTGTGGGTCGTCGAGACAGGGATGCCGAGCCAGGTCGCCATGAACAGGGTTATGGCGCCGCCGGTTTCGGCGCAGAAACCCTGCATGGGATTGAGCTTGGTGATCTTGGAGCCCATCGTGTGGACGATGCGCCAGCCGCCGAACAGGGTGCCCAGCGCAAGGGCTGCCTGGCAGGTGATGACCACCCAGAACGGCACGTAGAAAGTGTCGCCGAGATAGCCTTGCGAAAAGAGCAGCACGGCGATGATGCCCATCGTCTTCTGCGCGTCGTTGCCGCCGTGGCCCAGCGAATAAAGCGACGCCGAGACGAACTGCAGCACCCGGAACGTGCTGTCGACGGCGAATGGCGAATAACGCACGAACGTCCACGACACCGCCAGCACCAGCGACAGCGCCAGGATGAAGCCGGTGAGCGGCGACAGCACGATGGCCGCGGAGGTTTTCAATAGCCCGGTGACGACGATGGCGCCGCCGCCCGCCTTGGCGACGCCGGCGCCCACCATACCGCCGATCAGCGCATGCGAGCTCGACGACGGAATGCCGTACAGCCAGGTGACGACATTCCAGACGATGGCCCCGACAAGAGCCGAAAAGATGACGCGCGGATCGACGATGCTGGCGTCGATGATGCCGGTGCCCAGCGTTTCGGCGACATGCAGGCCGAAGAACATGAAGGCGATGAAATTGAAGAACGCCGCCCAGAACACCGCATATTGCGGCCGCAGAACGCGCGTCGACACGATGGTGGCGATCGAATTGGCGGCGTCGTGCAGGCCGTTGAGGAAATCGAACAGCAGAGCGACGCCGATCAGGCCGATCAGGATCGGAAAGGCGAGAGAGGCGTCCATCAGACGTTTTCGATCACGATGCCGCTGATTTCGTTGGCGACGTCCTCGAAGCGGTCGCACACCTTTTCCAGTTCGCCATAAATCTCGCTGCCGATCATGTAGGCCATCGGATCGGACTTGCCGTGGCGATGGTAGAGATCCTTGAGGCCCGCTTCATGCAGTTCGTCGGCGCGGCCCTCGACGCGCATCACTTCCTCGGCCAGCGCCTGCAGTCGCGCCGCGTGGGTGCCTACCTTGTTGAGCAGCGGGATCGCCTCGGCGTTGAGCCGCGCCGCCTGTACGATCAGCGCGCCCATTTCCTGCATTTTCGGGTCGAAGCTCTTCTGCTCGAAAAGGGTCACCGTCTTGACGGTCTTGCGCATCATGTCGATGGCATCGTCCATCGACTGGATGAGGTCCTTGATGTCGCCGCGGTCGAACGGCGTGATGAAGCTCTTGTGGACGGCGGTCAGCACCTTGGCGGTGATGGCGTCGGCCTGGTTTTCCAGTTCTATGATCTCGCGGCAGTAGCGTTCGACGCCTTCGCCGCCGGCGAGCAGCTTCTGCAGGGCTTCGGCGCCTGCGACCACGGTGCGTGAATGCTCCGCGAAAAGATCGAAGAACTTGTCTTCGCGCGGCATCAAAGCCTGGAACCAGCCGAGCATACCGATCTCCCGAATCATCAAGAATACGTGCTGCGGGGCCGATACTATTCGAGCCGGAGATTTGCACACCCATAGCCGGCAAAAAACTGGGGAAGATTCGGCTAAGTGTCGGCGAATGCGGCCACCGACGCCCCTTTGCCACCCCGCTCGAGGTCAGCGGCGGCGGGAAACCGGCGCACGCTGGCGTATCGGCGGATTGCCGGATAGCTTCGTCGCATGATCGACAAACTCGAATTCTTCATTGCGCTAGCCAAGGAGCAGCATTTCGGGCGGGCGGCCGATACGCTGGGCATCACCCAGCCGACGCTTTCGGCGGCGATCAAGCAGCTGGAGGACCAACTCGGCGTCATGCTGGTGAAGCGCGGCTCGCGCTTCCAGGGACTGACGCCTGAAGGCGAGCAGGTGCTGATCTGGGCGCGCCGCATCGCCAGCGACACCCGCACCATGCGCGAGGAGATGCGCGCCGCGCGGCACGGCCTTTCCGGCCGCATCCGCATCGCGGCGATCCCGACGGCGCTCGCCATGGTGCCGCGGCTCACCACGCCGTTTCGCGAAAAACACCCGGGCGTCACCTTCTCGGTGCTGTCGCGCACCTCGATCGAGGTGCTGTCGCTGCTCGGCAATTTCGACATCGACGCCGGCATCACCTATCTCGACAACGAGCCGCTGGGGCGGGTGACCAGCGTGCCGCTCTATTCCGAGCGTTACCAGCTGATCATCGCGACAGGCAGCAATCTGTCGGAACGCAGCCGCGTGACATGGGCGGAGGTGAGCCAGCTGCCGCTCTGCCTGCTGACGCCCGACATGCAGAACCGCCGCATCATCGACCAGCACCTGGCCGAAGCCGGCACTGTGGCGCGCCCGACGCTGGAATCGAACTCGATGATCGTGCTTTTCTCGCACATCCGCACCGGCAAATGGGCGTCGATCATGCCGCTCAACCTTGCCGAGACCTTCGGCTTCGCGGAGCCGATCCGCGCCATCCCCATCGTCGAGCCGGACGCCAGCCACCTGGTCGGGCTGGTGGCGGCCAAGCGCGAGCCGCACACGCCACTGGTTGCGGCGCTGCTGGACGAAGCGATGGCGCTGGCGGACGATTTCAAGGCCGGACGCTAGTTTAATCCTCTCCCTACTGGCGGCTTGATAGAAGATTTCTATCAAGCAACGAAACAGCTTTATTGATTCCGGACGTTTCGTTCGATTTCATAAAGGCTTAGCGGATAACCGCTTGTTAGGGAGGGCGCTGCGTGACCATGCAGCCTGCAGGTACCGAGGTCGCATCGCGAACGATGTCGATCATTGACGATCTCAAGGGTCTCGAAGGCCCACTGCTGCCTATTCTGCACGAAATCCAGGAAGAGTTCGGCTTCGTGCCGAAGGAAGCGCTGCCGGTGATCGCCGAGGCGCTGAACATTTCCAACGCCGAGGTGCACGGCGTCGTCACCTTCTATCACGACTATCGCAACCATCCCGCCGGGCGGCATGTGCTGAAGGTCTGCCGCGCCGAAGCCTGCCAGTCGATGGGCGGCGATGCGATCGCCGCGCAGATCCAGCAACGGCTGGGCATCGGTTTTCACGAAACGGCCAAGGATAATTCGGTGACGCTGGAACCGGTCTATTGCCTCGGCCTCTGCGCCTGCTCGCCATCGGCCATGCTGGACGGCGAAGTGATCGGCCGGCTGGACGCTGACAAGATAGACGAGATCGTCGAGGAGATCCGGCGATGACGGTGACCATCTACATCCCGCGCGATTCCGGCGCGCTGGCGCTCGGCGCCGAAAAGGTGGCCAAGGCGGTCGCCCACGAAGTATCCGAGCGTGGCCTCGATGCGCGGATCGTGCGCAACGGCTCGCGCGGCCTCTACTGGCTGGAGCCGATGGTCGAAGTGGAGACGGCTGCGGGCCGAGTCGCCTACGGACCGATGAAAGCCAGGGACGTGCCTGCCCTCTTCGACGCCGGGCTCGGGATTACCGCACACAGCACGCATCCGCTGTTCCTCGGCGATCCCGAGAAGATACCGTTTCTCGAAAAACAGACCCGCCTCACCTTCGCGCGCTGCGGCATCACCGATCCGCTGTCGCTCGATGATTACCGGGCGCATGGCGGCCTGAAGGGCCTCGAAAACGCGGTCGCGATGGCGCCGGCCGATATCGTCAAACAGGTGACCGAATCGGGCCTGCGCGGGCGCGGCGGCGCCGGCTTCCCGACCGGCATCAAATGGAAGACGGTGCTCGACCAGACCGACGACCGCAAATACATCGTCTGCAACGCCGACGAAGGCGACAGCGCCACCTTCGCCGACCGCATGATCATGGAGGGCGACCCCTTCGTTTTGATCGAGGGCATGGCTATCGCCGGCGTCGCCACCGGCGCGACCAAGGGTTACATCTACATCCGCTCGGAATATCCGCACGCCGTCGCCACGATGAACGCCGCGATCGGCATCGCGCGGCAGGCCGGCGTGCTGGGCGTCAACGTGCTCGGCTCCCCCAACGCCTTCGACATGGAAGTGCGGGTTGGCGCCGGCGCCTATGTCTGTGGCGAGGAAACCTCCCTGCTGAACAGCCTGGAAGGCAAGCGCGGCGTGGTGCGGGCAAAGCCGCCGCTGCCGGCGATCCAGGGCCTGTTCGGCAAGCCCACCGTCATCAACAACGTCATCAGCCTCGCCTCGGTGCCAATCATCATGGACAAGGGCGCCGATCACTACAAGGATTTCGGCATGGGCCGCTCGCGCGGCACCATCCCCATCCAGATCGCTGGCAACGTGAAGCATGGCGGCCTGTTCGAGGCGGCGTTCGGCCTGTCGCTCGGCGAGATCATCGATGATATCGGCGGCGGCACAGCCACCGGCCGGCCGGTGAAGGCGGCGCAGGTGGGCGGGCCGCTTGGCGCCTACTTCCCGCGCGCGCTGTTCGACACGCCGTTCGACTACGAAGCCTTCGCCGCCAAGGACGGTCTGATCGGCCATGCCGGCATCACGGTGTTCGACGACAGCGCCGATATGCTGAAACAGGCGCGTTTCGCCATGGAATTCTGCGCCGTCGAAAGCTGCGGCAAGTGCACGCCCTGCCGCATCGGCTCGGTCCGGGGCGTCGAGACGCTGGACAAGGTGGCGCAAGGGGTCGAGCGCGACAAGAATCTCGCACTGGTCACCGATCTCTGCAACACGATGAAATTCGGTTCGCTGTGCGCGCTTGGCGGCTTCACACCCTATCCGGTGATGAGCGCGATCAATCATTTCCCGGAGGATTTCCGCCCGCATCCGGTGAAGGAGGCGGCGGAGTGATGACGTCTCTGACCGACTTTCCTTTTTCCGCCGCGTTCGCGCGCTATAATTGCACGCTAGGAGCCTGATCATGGGTCTCGTTCACGAAATCGACTTCGGCACCCCCGCTTCCACCTCCGAGAAACAGGTGACGCTCACCGTCGACGGCAAGACGATCACCGTTCCCGAGGGCACGTCGATCATGAGGGCCTCGATGGAGGCAGGCGTCGAGATTCCGAAGCTGTGCGCCACCGACATGGTGGACGCCTTCGGCTCGTGCCGGATATGCCTGGTCGAGATCGACGGTCGCGGCGGCACGCCGGCGTCCTGCACGACGCCGGTCGGCGAGGGCATGGTGGTGCACACGCAGTCGGAGCGGCTGAATGCGATCCGGCGCGGGGTGATGGAACTTTATGTTTCCGATCACCCGAGCGGCTGGAACGAGACGGCCGGCACGGGCGCCAGCGAGTTCGACAAGGTTGCAGCCGAGATCGGGCTCACCGAAGTCCGCTACGGCGTCGAGGGGCGCAACCACGTCGCCCCCGGCAACGGCTCGCTGAACATCGACTATATCGCCCGGGACGCGTCGAACCCCTATTTCACCTACGATGCGGCCCAATGTATCGTCTGCTCGCGCTGCGTGCGGGCCTGCGAGGAGGTGCAGGGCACGTTCGCGCTGACCATCGAGGGCCGTGGCTTCGAGAGCCGCGTCTCGGCCGGCATGCACCAGTCCTTCCTCGAGAGCGAATGCGTTTCCTGCGGCGCCTGCGTACAGGCCTGCCCGACCGACGCGCTGCGGGAAAAATCAGTCCTTCAGAAGGGCATGCCGGAAAGTTCGACCGTCACCACCTGCGCCTATTGCGGCGTCGGCTGCTCGTTCAAGGCCGAGATGATCGGCGAAGAGGTCATCCGCATGGTGCCGTGGAAGGACGGCAAGGCCAACCGCGGCCATAGCTGCGTGAAAGGCCGCTTCGCCTATGGCTATGCGACGCACAAGGAGCGCATCCTCAACCCGATGATCCGCGAGAAGATTTCCGACCCGTGGCGCGAAGTGACCTGGGAAGAAGCGCTCGCGCATACGGCGAAGGAATTCCGCCGGCTGCAATATCAGTACGGACGCGGCGCCATCGGCGGTATCACCTCGTCGCGCTGCACCAACGAAGAGACCTATCTTGTGCAGAAGCTGGTGCGGCAGGGCTTCGCCAACAACAATGTCGACACCTGCGCGCGCGTCTGCCATTCGCCGACCGGCTACGGCCTCGGCCAGACCTACGGCACCTCGGCCGGCACGCAGGACTTCGACTCGGTCGAGCATACGGACGTCGCCATGATCATCGGCGCCAACCCGGCCTCGGCGCACCCGGTGTTCGCCTCGCGACTGAAGAAGCGGCTGCGCAAGGGCGCCAAGCTGATCGTCATCGACCCGCGCCGCACCGAGATGGTTAAGTCGGCGCATATCGAGGCGTCGCACCACCTGGCGCTGAAGCCCGGCACCAATGTCGCCATCGTCACGTCGCTGGCGCATGTCGTCGTCACGGAAGGCCTGTTCGACGAAAAGTTCATCCGCGAGCGCTGCGACTGGTCGGAATTCCAGGACTATGCCGAGTTCGTCTCTGACCCGCGCCACAGCCCCGAAGAGGTGGAAAAGCTGTCGGGCGTGCCGGCCGAGACGATCCGCGGTGCGGCGCGCCTCTATGCCACCGGCGGCAACGGCGCCATCTACTACGGCCTCGGCGTCACCGAACACAGCCAGGGCTCGACCACCGTCATCGCGATCGCCAACCTCGCCATGCTGACCGGCAATATCGGCCGCAAGGGCGTCGGCGTGAACCCGCTGCGCGGCCAGAACAACGTGCAGGGCGCCTGCGACATGGGTTCCTTCCCGCACGAACTGCCGGGCTACCGGCACATCTCGGGCGACACGGTGCGCGACATCTATGACAGCCTGTGGGGCGTGAAGCTGGACGACGAGCCCGGCCTGCGCATTCCCAACATGCTGGACGCCGCCGTCGACGGCACCTTCAAGGGCATCTACATCCAGGGCGAGGACATCCTGCAGTCCGACCCGGACACCAAGCATGTGTCGGCCGGCCTCGAGGCGATGGAATGCGTCGTCGTGCACGACCTCTTCCTCAACGAGACGGCCAATTACGCGCATGTGTTCCTGCCCGGCTCGACCTTCCTCGAGAAGGACGGCACCTTCACCAACGCCGAGCGCCGCATCAACCGGGTGCGCAAGGTGATGGCGCCGAAGAACGGCCTGGCCGACTGGGAAGTGACGCAGAAACTCGCGCAGGCGATGGGCCTGAAGTGGAACTACCAGCACCCGTCCGAGATTATGGACGAGGTGGCCAGGACGACGCCGAGCTTCGCCAACGTTTCCTACGATTTCCTGGACAAGATGGGCTCGGTGCAGTGGCCCTGCAACGACAAGGCGCCCGAAGGCACCCCGATCATGCATATCGGCGGCTTCGTGCGCGGCAAGGGCAAGTTCATCCGCACCGAATATGTGGCGACGGACGAAAAGACCGGCCCGCGCTTCCCGCTGCTTCTGACCACCGGCCGCATCCTCTCGCAGTATAATGTCGGTGCGCAGACCAGGCGTACCGAAAACGTGGTTTGGCATGACGAAGACCGGCTGGAAATCCACCCGCACGACGCCGAAAACCGTGGCTTGCGCGACGGCGACTGGGTGCGGCTCGTCAGCCGTGCCGGCGAGACGACCTTGCGCGCGCTGGTCACCGACCGGGTGTCGCCGGGCGTCGTCTACACGACCTTCCACCACCCCGATACGCAGGCCAACGTCATCACCACCGATTTCTCGGACTGGGCGACCAACTGCCCGGAATACAAGGTGACGGCGGTGCAGGTCGGCGCCTCCAACGGGCCGAGCGAATGGCAGGAAGACTACGAGGCGCTGGCGAAGCGCTCGCGGCGCATCGAAGGCAAAATGATCGCAGCCGAATAAAAAGAGATGTCGCGTTCCTTAGCGCCCCCCTCTGTCCTGCCGGACATCTCTCCCACAAGGGGGGAGATTGCGCCAACCGCTTGGCTCTCCCCAATCGTCAACGCTGCAGAAGAGGCGCTGATTATGAAGCTGCCAATCTCCCCCCTTGTGGGAGAGATGTCCGGCAGGACAAAGGGGGGCAACGTAGAGCTCCACTCTGTGCAGGTCGCGCGCGGGAGCCGCCACTTATTATGACCCGCCCCGCCATCACCTCCACCACCCGCATCGCGCGCCGCGCAAGCGGCACGTCGTCGGCCGCCCGCATGGTGCCGGAAGAAACGCCGGTGGCGTTTTCCTATGCCGGCACCACCCATGCGGTGATGATGGCGTCACCCGCCGATTTCGAGGATTTCGCGCTCGGCTTCTCGCTGACCGAAGGCATCATCGCGTCGCCGGACGAGATCGAGGCGATCGAGGTCGAGGACCTCGGCGCCGGTATCGACATCCAGATCCGGCTGAAGGACAAGGCCAACACACGCTTCGAGGCACGGCGCCGGCGGCTCGCCGGGCCGGTCGGCTGCGGCCTCTGCGGCATTGAATCCATCGAGGAGGCGATGCGCTCGGTCGACGATGTGCGTCAGTCACCGCTTACGCTTTCGCCGGCCGACATCGTTCAGTCGGTGAAACTCCTGTCGAAGCAGCAGCCGCTGCATGCCGAGACGGGCGCTGTGCATGCGGCGGGGTTCTACGTGCCCGGCAAGGGCGTTGTGGCCGCTCGAGAGGATGTCGGCCGCCACAACGCGCTGGACAAGTTGGCAGGCGCGCTCGCCCGCGCCGGCGTCGATGGAGCCACCGGCGCGGTCGTGGTGACGTCCAGGGTTTCGGTCGAGATGGTGCAAAAGACGGCGGCAATCGGCGCGTCGTTCATCATCGCGGTCTCGGCGCCAACAGCACTCGCCATCCGCACCGCCGACGAGAGCGGCATGACGCTGGTGGCGCTGGTGCGCGGCGAGGATTTCGACATTTTCACCGGTCCCGACCGGGTGACCAGCGGAGCAGACAGACATGTCGCATGACGAGATGCACAAATCGGGCACACGGGAAAAACTCGTGCGCATGGCCAACCAGATCGCCACCTTCTTTTCCTCGAAGCCGCATGAGGAAGGCGTGGCCGGCACCGCCGATCACATCAACAAGTTCTGGGACCCTCGCATGCGCCGGCAGTTCTTCGAGATCGTCGAGGCCGGCGGCGAAGGCCTTTCGCCGCTGGTGATGGAGGCGTCGGCGAAGATCAGGCGGCCGACGGAACACGTGACGGCAGCGCAGGCCGCCGAAGCGGCGACCGATGTAAGCGGCTAACTTTAAGCCCGTATCGTCTGCAACGACGATGGCCGGTAACGCGGCCAGGCGCGCCCGAAAACGGAAGCTGGGAACAGGTGGTCCGTGTCGTCGGGCACGATGCGGAATATTGCCTGCCATGCCCAAGCTTCGCCGGTTAGAGCATTTGCAGCCAAATGGAATCGTCCGCATAAATGCGGCAAAACAAACAGTTAGAGCGTGTTACCGGTTCTGAAAGAACCGGAACCGCTCCAGCCGGTCAGCCGGTCTTACCCGCCTTCTTCCAGCCGTTCCTGATATGTTTGTAGCCGTCGCGGTAGACGGCCTCGGGGCTCTCGGCGAAGTCGCGCCAGACCTTTGTGGCGGCGGCGAGGTCCCTGAGGCCGCGGCCAAAGGATTCAATGGTGAGCCAGCCGTCGTAACCGCTCTTCCTGATCGCGGAAAAGGTTTCCGGCCAGGGGATGTTGCCGCGCCCTGGCACGCCGCGGTCGTTTTCCGAGATGTGGATGTGGACGATGTTTTTCCTGTGCTTCGTATAAGCCCGGATCGGGTCGGCCTCCTCGATATTGGCGTGGAAGGTGTCGTACATGGCCTTGATGTTGGGATGGCCGATCTCATCAATATGGGCAGACAGGTCGGCCATGGTGTTGAGGAGATAGCATTCGAAGCGGTTCAGCGCCTCAAGGCCGATGGTGACGCCGTGCTTGCCGGCATGGTCGCCGATGGCGCGCTGCGAGGAGACCGAGCGTTTTTTCTCGGCACTGGTCGGACCAGTGCCGGAAAACTGGCCGAGCGTCGAATGCAGCGGGCCCGACAGGAATTTGGCGCCCAGCGCTTCCGAGCAGTCGATCGCCCATTTCATGTATTCGATGCCGGCATGCCGCGTCGCCGCGTCCGGCGAGATCAGGTTCATCTTGGGATCGCCCATCGCCGAAACCGCGGTGCGCTCCAGCCCGATCCTGTCCAGCATGGCGCCGAGCTTCTTGTAATCGTCGGGCGTGCCTTCGAAGACCGGGATTTCGACGCCGTCATAGCCGGTCGCCTTGATATCCCTGAGCAGCGCCTCGTGCTTTTTCGAGACGCTGGTGGTCCACAGGAACATGCAGAAGCCGATTTTCATTTTTCCGGAGCCCTCCCCTTTGTCGGCAGGACCCTAGCGCGGAAAATCTGGTAGGACCAGATGGGGTTCCAAACTTTTCCTTCTCCCCGTGCGGGGGAAGGTCGGATGAGGGGGCGTTCCAGTTGGCGATGGTTGCCCCCTCACCCGAATTGCCAACCTCGCCGCTGCACGGCTCGGGGCAATCCAAACCTCTCCCGCAAAGGCAGAGGCAAAGGCTACCCGTGCGCCACCATCACATGCCGCACGGCGGTGTAATCCTCCAGCGCGTAGACCGACATGTCCTTGCCATAGCCGGACTGCTTCAGCCCGCCATGCGGCATCTCGTTGGTCAGCATGAAGTGGGTGTTGATCCAGGTGCAGCCATATTGCAGCCGGGCGGCGGTCGCCATGGCGCGCGAAATATCCTTGGTCCAGACCGACGAAGCAAGGCCGTAATCGGAATCGTTGGCCCAGGCCACCGCCTCGTCGACATCCGAGAAACGGGTAACGGAGACGACCGGACCGAACACTTCCTTGCGCACGATCTCGTCTTCCTGCAACGCGCCGGCCACCACCGTCGGCTGGTAGAAGAAGCCGTTGCCGTCGCCCGGCTTGCCGCCGGTGGTGATTTCGATGTGCTTCAGTTCCGAGGCGCGCTCGACGAAGGAAGCGACGCGGTCGCGCTGGCGCTTCGAGATGAGCGGACCGATCTCGTTTTCGGTGTCGTCCGGCCGGTTGAACTTGATGGTCGAAACCGCGGACGAAAGGTCGGCGACGAGCTTGTCGTAGATTTTCTTGCCGGCATAGATACGACAGGCGGCGGTGCAATCCTGGCCGGCATTGTAATAGCCGAAGGCGCGCAAGCCGTTGACCACCGCATCGAGGTCGGCGTCGTCGAAGACGACGACCGGCGCCTTGCCGCCGAGTTCAAGATGCGTGCGCTTCACCGACCTTGCCGCCGCCTGCAGAACCTTCTTGCCGGTGGCGACGTCGCCGGTGATCGAGATCATGCTGACCTTGGGGTGGTTGATCAGCGGGCTGCCTACGCTTTCGCCGCGGCCGAGCACGACGTTGACAACGCCTTCGGGCAGCACGTCGGCAAGGATGCTGGCGAGCTTCAACGCCGTCAGGGGCGTCTGCTCGGACGGCTTGAATACCACCGTGTTGCCGCCGCCGATGGCCGGGGCCAGTTTCCACGCCATCATCATCAGCGGATAGTTCCAGGGCGCGATGGAGGCGACGACACCGACCGGGTCGCGGCGGATCATCGACGTGTGGCCAGGCAGATATTCCCCTGCGACGATGCCGGGCATGGAGCGCACCGCACCGGCGAAGAACCGGTAGCAATCGACGATGGCCGGGATCTCGTCGTTCAGCACCGCGTTGATCGGCTTGCCGCAATTCAGCGCCTCGAGCCTGGCAAACTCCTCAGCCTCGGCCTCGATGCGGTCAGCGATCTTCAGGAGATAGCCGGAACGCTGCGCCGGCGTGGTGCGCGACCAGGTGGCGAAGGCGCTTTCGGCGGCGGCGACCGCCGCTTCGATCTGTGCGGAGGAGGCTTCGGGAAGCGACAGGATCGTCTCGCCGGTCTTCGGGTTGAGGATCGCCTCCTCGGCTTCGCCGCCCTTTTCGAACTTCGAACCGATCAGCATCTTGGTGTCCATGTGGGCTCTCCCTTGGGTATCGGTGAATGGTGAATGGAAAAATGGTGAATGGAAGAACCTTCTGGGGTTCTCGATCAAAAGAGAGCCTCCGCTAACTCATTGATCCATTTACAATTTTACCATTCATTATTCACCCTCGTTCATTTCCCCGCCCCGGCGATCTGGTCGCCGTCGCGGGTGAGATAGTAGGCCGCAAGGATCGGCAGCAGCGTCACCAGCACCACCACCATGGCCACCACATTGGTGACTGGACGCTGGCGCGGCCGCACCAGTTCCTCCAGCATCCAGATCGGCAGCGTCTGCTGCTGGCCGGCGGTGAAGGTGGTGACGATGACCTCGTCGAACGACAATGCGAAGGCGAGCATGCCGCCGGCCAGAAGTGCTGTCCCGATGTTGGGCAGGATCACATGGCGGAAGGTCTGGAAACCGTCGGCGCCCAGGTCCATCGAGGCCTCGATCAGCGAGCCGGAGGTGCGGCGGAAGCGGGCGACGGCGTTGTTGTAGACGACGACCACGCAGAAGGTGGCGTGGCCGAGCACGATCGTCCAGAAGGAGAATGGGATTTCGGCCAGGTTGAAGGCGGCGCGCAGCGCAATGCCGGTGATGATGCCGGGCAAGGCGATAGGCAGGATGACCAGCAGCGAAATCGTCTCACGGCCGAAAAACCGCGTCTGGCTGACGGCTGCGGCGCACAAGGTGCCGAGCACCAGCGCGATCGCCGTCGAGATCGCCGCCACTTGCACGGAGAGGCTAAGCGCCTGCCAGACATCGGGACGGTTCCATGTCGCGGCAAACCACTGCGTGGTCAGTCCCGGCGGCGGCCACTGGTAGGACTTCTCCTCCGTTGTGAAGGCATAGACGAAGATGAGGAGCAACGGCAGGTGCAGGAAGAGCAGGCCGCAGGCGGCTGCGATCTTCAGGCCGAGCGGCGCGGATTGGGAGCGGTCAGAGCGCATGGAAGGCTCCTTGCGAGGGGAGTATCGACCCCCACTCCGCCTCGCTTTGCTCGGCACCTCTCCCCCGGTCGACGGGGGAGAGGAAGGTCGCCAACGTCTCCGCTTTTCCTCTCCCCCAGGCAGGGGGAGAGGTGTCGCGCATAGCGCGACGGAGTGGGGGTGCTTCCACCTCGTGCGCAACAGGTCGAAAGTCTCGGATCATCCCGAATTCACAGCGCATCGAAAGCTCCCATGCGCCGCGCCATCCAGAGGTAGAAACCCATCACCACGATGGGCACAACGGTGAAGGCGGCGGCGAGCGGAATGTTGCCGGCGGTTCCCTGGTGCGCGTAGACGGCCTGGCCGATGAACAGCCGCGACGTGCCGATGATCTGCGGGATGATGTAGTCGCCCAGCGTCAGCGAGAAGGTGAAGATCGAGCCGGCGACGACACCGGGCAGCGCCAGCGGCAGCAAGACGTTGCGGAAGGTCTGGCCGGGTGAGGCGCCGAGGTCGGACGAGGCTTCGACGAGGTTGCCCGGCACGCGCTCGAGTGCCGCCTGGATGGGCAGGATCATGAACGGCAGCCAGACATAGACGAAGACGATAAAGGTGCCGGTGAAGGAGACCGAGAGCGAGTTGCCGCCGACGACCGGCAGCGACAGCCAGGCATCGAGCAACCCGAGAAGATGCAGCTTGGCGAGCAGCCAGGTGAGGATGCCTTCCTTGGCGAGGATGAGCTTCCAGGCGTAGATCTTGACGAGGTAGCTAGACCACAAGGGCAGCATGACGCCGAGATAGAAGAGCACCTTCCATTTGCCCCTGGCGTAACGCGCCGCGAAATAGGCGATGGGGAAGGCGACGACGGCAGAGGCGACCGTGACGGCTGCCGCCATCGTCACGGTGCGCACGATGATGTCGACATTCGCGGCCTGCAGCAGTTCGCCATAGGTCTTCAGCGTGAAGCGGCAGTCGATGAGGCCGGAGTACTCGTCGATCGAGAAGAAGCTCTGCAGGAGAAGCGCAAACAGCGCACCGAGATAAACAACGCCGAGCCACAGCAGCGGCGGCGTCAGCATCAGGAACAGAAGCAGTTTGGGATTGCGCCACAAGGTGTCGGACAGGCTGCCGAACAAGCCGCCGCGCGGCGGCAGGATGGCGGGAACTGCGGGATGGGTCGCGGTGAGGGTCAACGGGGCGCCCTCGCTATGCGCGAAGCTTGCGCTCTACGCGGGGCGAAGCCCTTGCAAAAGCTAGGCGCCACCATCATCCTTCCCCGTCCATCAGATGCAGTTGGTCGCGGTTGAAGGTGAGGATGACCTCGTCGCCCTCGGCGGGCAGCATGGCGCCGGTGGGCACCGTGGCGTGGAGCCGCTGGCCGTCGGCGTCGAGCGCGACGCGGGTGGCGGCACCCACATAGTGCATGGCAAGCACCCGGGCGCGCACGCCGTCGCCGCTGGCTGCGCGGTGGATGCGGATGCGTTCGGGGCGCAGGCTGCCCCAGCGCCGCTGCCCGGCGTAGCGCTGTACGAAATCCGGCGGCAGGACGTTGGACGAGCCGACGAAATCGGCGACGAAGCGCGACTGCGGCTTTTCGTAGATCTCTTCCGGCGTGCCGACCTGCATGATCTTGCCGTCGTTGAAGACGGCGACGCGGTCGGCCATCGACAACGCCTCGCCCTGGTCGTGGGTGACGAAGACGAAGGTGATGCCGAGCCGGCGCTGCAGCGCTTTCAGTTCTTCCTGCATCTGTTCGCGCAGCTTCAGATCGAGTGCGCCCAGCGGCTCGTCGAGCAGCAGGACTTTCGGCTTGTTGACCAGCGCGCGGGCGAGCGCGACGCGCTGGCGCTGGCCGCCCGAAAGCTGGCCCGGGCGGCGCGCGCCGTATCCCGGCAGCGCGACAAGCTTCAGCGCGTCCTCGGCCGCCTGGCGCCGCTCGGCCTTGCCGACGCCCTTGACCATCAGGCCGTAAGCGACATTGTCGAGCACGTTGAGATGCGGAAACAGGGCATAGTCCTGGAACACGGTGTTGACGTTGCGCCGGTACGGCGGCACGCCGTCTGCCTTTTCGCCGAAAATGCGTATCTCGCCGGCGGTCGGCTGCTCGAACCCCGCGATGAGGCGCAGGCAGGTGGTCTTGCCCGAACCCGAAGGGCCGAGCATGGCGAAGAATTCGCCCGGCACGATGTCGAGATCAACCGCATCGACGGCGCGCACGCTGCCGAAATGGCGAGAGGTCTTTCTGAAGGAAACGGCGGAGGTCATCGGTACTTTCTAGCGTTCGCGGCCCGCGCGAGCCGCATTGTTCGGCACCCCTCATCCGTCCCGGCGCTTCGCGCCGGTCCACCTTCTGCCCCTGTGTGAGAGGCGAGCGGTCAAAGCGAGGTCGGATGAGGGGTGAGGACGGAGCGTGGCGGGCCGCGCTCCGCCCGTCGGGTCACCGTCCCCCGATGACGCCTATGTAATCCGACACCCAGCGGTAGTACGGCACGCATTTGTCGCCCTGCGTGGCGCACTTCGAGGTCGGTGTCGTCCAGAACTTCACCTTCTCGAAATCGTCCATGCCGTTGGTGGTGCAGCCTTCCTTGGTCTGCATGCCGCGGCCGTCGGTGCAGGCGGCCGGCACGGCGGGGTTGGCGCCGAACCACACCGACAGATCGCTCTGCAGGTTGGAGGCGAGGCTGTGCTCCATCCACATGTAGGCACAGTTCGGGTTGGCGCTGTCGACATGCATCATGGTGGTGTCCGCCCAGCCCGTCACCCCTTCTTCCGGGATAACCGAAGCGATCGGCTGCTTGTCGCGCTGCAGGAGATTGACCTGGAACGGCCACGAGCCGGAAGCGACGACGCCCTCATTCTTGAAATCGTCGATCTGGATCATCGCGTCGTGCCAGTAGCGGCCGACCAGAGTGCGCTGCGCGCGCAACAGGTCGAGCGCTGCCTTGTACTGGTCCTCGTTCAGCTCGTAGGGGTTCTTGATGCCGAGGTCTGGCTTGTGCGCCATCAGGTAGTTGGCGGCATCGGCGACGTGGATGGGTCCATCATAGGCCTGGACGCGCCCCTTGTTGGATTTGCCGTCCGGCAGGTTCGTCTCCTCGAAGACGACGCTCCAGCTCTTCGGCGCTTCCTTGAAGACGTTGGTGTTGTACATCAGGACGTTCGGCCCCCACATGTAGGGCACCCCATAATGGACGCCGTCGACCGTGTGCCAGGGCGCGTCCTTCAGGCGATCGTCGATCGTCGACCAGCTCTTGACGAGATCGATGTTGATCGGCTGCACCCGCTTACCGGCGATGAGGCGCAGCGACGCGTCACCGGACGCGGTGACGAGGTCGAAGCCGCCTTCGTTCATCAGCGCCACCATCTCGTCGGAGGTGTTGGCGGTCTTGACGTTGACCTTGCAGCCGCTGGCCTCTTCGAACTTGGTGATCCAGTCGAACTTCGGGTCCGTCTCGCCGCGTTCCAGATAGCCGGCCCAGGCGACGATGTTCACCTGCCCCTCGCCAGCGCCGATTTCTTTCACCTGGGCGATCGCCTGGCCGGAAAAGCTCAATGCAAGCGCCATGGCGGTAAAGGATTTCAGAAACGACTTCATTCCGACTCTCTCCCATTCAGAGGGGCCGCATTGATCAGCGACTTTGGTTCCCTTCCCGCAAGGTGATCCGAAAAAAGAGCATTCGCAAATTCATTTATCAGAAGGTCGGTATCGGTTTTTCCGATAGATATTTCGATCATTTGTATGCATACGATCGCGATCGTATGCGCAAGCGGTTCAGCGCTGCCTGACCGTTCGTTGAGACTGGGCGATGCCGATGAAATCGCGCGCCGCCTGCGGCAGGCCGGAACCGCGCCGCCACACCATGCCGACCTGCACCACCGGCAGGGAGCCGGAGACATCGCGCGATTCGATGCGGTCGCCTTCCAGCGACCAGGGGCGATAGACGAGGTCGGGCAGAAGCGCGATGCCGGCGCCGGTGGCGACAAGGCTGCGCACCGCCTCCACCGAGCGGGTGCGGAAGGCGACATGCGGCTTGGCGCCGATCGCCGAGAGCAGCTTGCCGGTATTCTCCTCGATCTCGTCGACGGTGAGCATGATCAGCGGCTGGCCGGCAAGGTCGCCGATGCCGATGATCTCGGCCGCCGCCAGCGGGTGGCCGAGCGGCAGCCACAGGCGGTAAGACGAGACTTCGAGGATTTCGGACTGCAGCGCCATGCGGTCGCGCAGGTTGGACGTGACCATGACGGCGACATCGAGCTTGCCGCCGACCAGAAGGTGCTCGAGGTAGTCGCCATTGTCCTCGATCGCGGAAATCTCCACGGCGGGATGGGCGCGGCGGTAACGGGCGAGAAGATCCGAGAGCACGTAACCCGCCACCATGGAGGTGACCCCGAGCTGCAGCCGGCCGGTCGTTGCCGGCTGTTCGCCGAAAAAGGTGCGCCGCGCATCCGAAACGTCGGCGAGGATTTTCGTCGCGTGGCGCAGGAACTGGTGGCCCTTGTGAGTAATCGAGAGACCGCGCGGATGGCGCTCGAACAATTCGACGCCGAGATCGGTTTCGAGTTCCTTGATCGCCTCGGTGACGGAGGATTGCGAGATCGACAGGTTCTGGGCGGCGCGCGACACCGTGCCCTGCTCGGCCACGGCGACGAAATATTGCAGCTGCCTGATGGTGAACGCCATGGGCTGGACTAAACACACTCGACCGGAGGTTGGGAAGGGCGGGCCGACCCGATCTTGACGCGTCGCCTATTCGTAACTAATTAAGTTACATGAAACGCAACAGCCGGCTCTCTTCCGCCCTCCACATACTCACCCACATGGCCGAGGCGGACGCCCGCTCGCTTACCTCGCAGCACCTCGCCTCCTTTATCCATACCAACCCGGTGGTCGTGCGCCGTACCATCGCGGGGCTGCGCGAGGCGGGCATCGTCTCCTCGACGCGCGGTCCTGGCGGAGGTTGGCAGCTGTCGCGGCCGCCGGAAGAAATCACGCTGGCCGAAGTGAGCGCCGCGCTCGGGGAATCGCTGCTGCCGTTCAGCACCGAGCCTGAGAGTCCGGGCTGCCTGGTCGAGGAAGCGGTGATCGCCATGCTCGAAGAATTCCGCAGCGAGGCCGAGAGGCTGCTTGCCGAAAAACTCGGACGCTACACGCTGGCCGACCTCGCCACCGATTACCGCAAACGTTTCGACAGGATTGGAGTTACCCGTCATGCAGTATGACATCGCCGTCGTCGGCGGCAGCTTTGCCGGGCTTTCCGCTGCCCTTCAGGCGGTACGGGCGCGCCGCAAGGTGCTGGTCATCGACGGAGCACAGCCGCGCAACCGTTTTTCCGATCATTCGCACGGCTTCCTCGGCCAGGATGGCAGAACGCCGCGCGCGATCCTCGACGATGCGCGCGAGCAATTCCTTGCCTATCCCACCGCAACCCTCACCGAAGCGCTGGCAAGCGAAGCCAGGGCGACGGATGGCGGTTTCAAGATAACCTTGGAAGGCCGCGACGCCGTCACCGCAAGCCGGGTGGTTCTTGCCACAGGCATCAGCGACACGCTGCCGGATATTCCCGGCCTCAAGGAGCAATGGGGCAAGACCGTGCTGCACTGCCCCTACTGCCACGGCTACGAAACCGGCGGCGGCAGGCTCGGCGTTCTGGCGCGCAACGCGCTGTCTGTGCACCAGGCGCTGCTGGTCGCCGACTGGGGCGATGTCACGCTGTTCGGCAACGGCATCTTCGTGCCTGATGACGAGCAGATGGCGGCGTTGCGAAAGCGCGGCATCGGCTTCGAGCCGGCCGCCGTGGCGGGTGTCGAAGGCGGTCCCGCCGGACTTGCCGTCACCCTGGCCGGCGGCGCCGCACACGCGCTGAAGGCGATGTTCACCGCACCGAAGACGGCGATGACCAGCCCGCTTGCCGAGCAACTCGGCTGCAGTTTCGAGGACGGCATGCTCGGCCCCGTGGTCAAGGTGGACGAGCGCCAGCAGACCAGCATCAAGGGCGTCTACGCCGCCGGCGACATGGCGCGGGCCATGCACAGTGTCGCGCTGGCGGTGGCGGCCGGCGCCATGGCCGGCATCGGCGCGCATCAATCGCTCGTCTTCGGCTAGACCGGTTGTTGCCCGAGGGCTAAGCCACACCCGTAACGGTGAGCCGCACGCCGGCATCGGCCAGCGCGTTGGCGATATCGCGCGGCGGAGCGCTGTCGGTCACCAGCTCGCCGAAACCCGAAAAGCCGCAGACCTGCACCAGCCCCTGCCGGCCGAATTTCGTGTGGTCGGTGATGACCAGGGAGCGGGCGCCGCGCGCCAGCACCATCCTGGCGAATTCCGCCTCCTCGAGGTTGTAGTCCATGATGCCGCCGATGAGATCGACGGCGCCGGCCGAGATGATGGCGTGGGCAACGCTGAACTTCGAGACGAAGTCGATCGCCGACACGCCAAACGCCGCCCCTGAATCGCTGCGCAGTTCGCCCCCCGCCATATAGACCCTGTTGCCGTTGACGGTGGCCAGCGTGCGGGCGATGTCGGAGGAATTGGTGATGACGGTGAGCCGGCGATGCCCCAGCAGTTCGCGCGCCAGGAAGCTGGTGGTGGCGCCAGCATCCATCATGACGGAATCGCCATCCTGGATGCTGGCTGCGACATGGCCGGCGATCGCCCGCTTGGCCTCGCTGTTCTCGCGCATGCGCTTTTCGAACGGCGCTTCGCCCGAATAGCTCGGCAGGCCGATGGCGCCGTGCATTTTCAGCACCGAGCCGTCGCCCGTGAGCGGCTTCACGTCGCGCCGGATGGTTTCCAGCGAAACGCCCAGCCTGTCGGCCAGGCTGGCGATGGTTATGGTGCCTTCTTCCTGCACCAGCCGCAGGATGTCGCTATGGCGCTTCGAATGGTTCATGACACTACTGTGTCAGCCTCTTGGCCTGGACTCAACATTTCCGGGCCGTCCGGTATCAAATTTTTCGAGTATCGAACAAAAAACCGTCACCAACCGGTCAAAAAGGCACAAGAAGCCACAAGTGGGCATTGACAGCATGTTGGCGCGAGGGTCTTCTTCGACTGCTTGGGGGGAATGCCGGCTAAGTGCATGACAAAGGCTGAGGACCGCATTCGGGCGCTGCCTTGCTGGAACGGCAGCATCGCGATCGAACCGCTGAAGGGCGGGCTATCGAACGAGAGCTGGGTCGTCAGCGATACCGCCGGCAAGCATGTCGTGCGCTTCGGCAGCGACTTCCCGTTTCACCACGTCTTCCGCGCGCGCGAGATCATGGTGGCGAAGGCCGCCCACGCCGCGGGTTTCGCGCCGGAAGTGCGCTACGCGCAACCCGGCGTGATGGTGACGCAGTTTCTCGGCGCCAAGACCTACGCCGCGGATGATGTGCGCCAGAACCGGTCGCGCATCGCCGAACTTGCGCGCAACTTCCACCAGACCATGCCGATGCATGTTTCGGGCGCCGGCTTCATGTTCTGGGTCTTCCATGTGATCCGCGACTATGCGCGCACGCTGGAGGACGGCGGCAGCCGCATGAAGGGCGAACTGCCGCGCTATCTCGCGCTCGCCGACGAGCTGGAGCGCGTGCAGATGCCGCTGCCGGTGATCTTTGGCCACAACGATCTCCTGCCGGCGAATTTTCTCGACGACGGCGACAGGCTCTGGCTGATCGATTTCGAATATGCCGGCTTCAACACGGCGATGTTCGACCTCGCCGGCATCGCCTCCAATGCCGGCATGACGGCTGCCGAATCCGGCGAATTGCTCACCGCCTACTTCGGTCGCGAGCCGGACCGGCAAACCCAACGCTCGCATCTCGCCATGCAATGCGCCTCGCTGTTGCGCGAGACGATGTGGAGCCTGGTTTCGGAACTGCACCTGACGGCGCCCGGAGCCGACTACGTCGCCTACACCAGGGAAAACCTGTCGCGGCTTGAAGCAGCACTCGACAGCTACCGAACGCAATACGGAACCGACCACCCATGACATTGCCCACGCATGCTGAGATCGTCGTCATAGGCGGTGGCATCATCGGCTGCTCGACGGCCTACCATCTGGCGCGCGACCACAAGGCAGATGTCGTGCTGCTTGAGCAGGGCAAGCTGACCTCCGGCTCGACCTGGCATGCGGCGGGGCTGGTCGGGCAGTTGCGCTCGTCGGCGTCGATCACGCGCGTGCTCAAATATTCGGTCGATCTCTACAAGGGGCTGGAGGCTGAGACCGGGCTTGCCACCGGCTGGAAGATGACGGGATGTCTCAGGCTTGCCACAACCCGCGATCGCTGGACCGAATTCAAGCGGCTGGCGACGACGGCGAAAAGCTTCGGCATGGAGATGCAGCTGATCTCGCCGGCCGAGGCGAAGGCGATGTGGCCGCTGATGGAGATTTCCGACCTTGTCGGCGCCTCGTGGCTGCCGACCGACGGCCAGGCAAGCCCTTCCGACATCACCCAGTCGCTGGCCAAGGGCGCGCGCATGCATGGTGCGAAGCTCTACGAGGACGTGCGCGTCACCGGCTTCGACATGAAGGACGGCCGCATCGTCGCGGTGAAGACCAGCCAGGGCTCGATCGCCTGCGAGAAGGTGGTGAACTGCGCCGGCCAATGGGCGCGGCAGGTGGGTGCGGCGGCAGGCATCAACGTGCCTTTGCAGCCGGTGAAGCACCAGTACATCATCACCGAAAAGATCGCCGGGCTGGCGGCCGACGCGCCGACCATCCGCGATCCCGACCGCCGCACCTATTTCAAGGAGGAGGTGGGCGGGCTGGTGATGGGCGGCTACGAACCCAACCCACAGCCATGGCGGACCGGACTTGCCGGCGGCGACGTGCCCGCCGACTGGGAGTTCCGGCTTTTCGACGACGATTTCGATCATTTCGAACAGCATATGAGCCAGGCGATCGCGCGCGTGCCGGCGCTGGAGACGGCCGGTGTCAAGCAGATGATCAACGGGCCGGAAAGCTTCACGCCGGACGGCAATTTCATCCTCGGCACTGCTCCCGAATGCCCCAACATGTTCGTCGGCGCCGGCTTCAATGCGTTCGGCATCGCGTCGGGCGGCGGCGCCGGCTGGGTGCTGGCGCAATGGGTGGTCGACGGCGAAGCGCCGCTCGACCTGTGGGTGGTCGACATCCGCCGCTTCTCCGGCCTGCACCGCGACCGGCAATGGGTCTGCGACCGAACGCTCGAAGCCTATGGCAAGCACTACGCGATCGGCTTTCCGCACGAGGAATATCAATCCGGCCGGCCAGCGCTGGTGTCGCCGCTCTACGAACGCCTGCAAAAACATCGTGCAGTGTTCGGGCAAAAACTCGGCTGGGAACGGCCGAACTGGTTCGCGCCCGAAGGCAGAGAGGCCGAGGACGTCTATTCGATGGGACGGCAGAACTGGTTTTCTCCCGTCGGCGACGAGCACCGTCATGTCCGCGAAAAGGTCGGCATCTTCGACCAGTCGTCCTTCGCCAAATATGAGCTGACCGGACCCGACGCGCTGCGGGCGCTGGACTTCATCTGCGCCAACGATGTCGACAAGCCCGCGGGGCGGATCACCTACACGCAGCTCCTCAATACGCGCGGCGGCATCGAGGCCGACCTGACGGTGGCGCGGCTGGCTCGGGATAAATTCTACATCGTCATCGGCACCGGCTTCCGCACCCACGATTCCTCCTGGATACGCGATCACATTCCGGCCGGGTTGGACGCCACACTTACCGACGTGACCGAGGATTTCGCCACGCTGTCGTTGATGGGGCCGAAAGCGCGGGATGTGCTGGCGGCGGTCGCCAATCCGGACGTTTCCAACGGCGGCTTCCCGTTCGGCCATGTTCGCGAGATCGAGATCGCCGGCCACCCGATCCGGGCATTGCGCGTCACCTATGTCGGCGAACTCGGCTGGGAATTGCACACGCCCACCGACGCCGCCGGCGCGGTGTTCGACGCACTGATGGCGGCGGGCGAACCGCACGGCATCCGCCCGGTCGGCTACCGCGCCATGGAATCGCTCAGGCTGGAGAAGGGTTACCGCGCCTGGGGTTCGGACATCACGCCCAACGACACGCCGTTCGAGGCGGGGCTCGGCTGGGCGGTGAAGCTGCGCAAGGACAAGGATTTCCTCGGTCGCCAGGCGTTGGAAAAGGTGCACAACGAACCGCTGAAAAAACGCCTCGTCGGCTTCACCACGAACGATCCGGATATCGTGCTTCTCGGCCGCGAGACGATTCTGCGCAATGGCGAGCCGGTCGGCTATCTCACCAGCGGCGGCTACGGCTATACCGTCGGCAAACCCATCGGCTACGGGTATGTGCGCCACACCGGCGGCGTCGACGACGATTTCCTGACGGCGGGCGACTACGAACTGGTGGTGGCGATGGAGAAGACGCCGGCGACAATCCATCTCGGGCCGCTCTACGACCCGAAGAGCGACCGGGTAAAGGCATAACAGCTTCGGTCGAGATTTCCTCGCGGCCAGATTCCGGAGCGACCAGTCGTTCGCTCAACGATCGCCTGCATCGCGGCGGTCGAACGATGCCTACCTGAGCTTTCGGGCAGCCGTTTGACTTTGTTTTCCTCCGCAGCGTGATAATCTCGGCGCAGGCAAGCGAAGGAGGGCTGACCCATGGCACGACGTTTTGTCGAAGGCGAAAAGATAGACATCGGCTTTGACGGCGAGCGCTGCATCCATTCGCGCAACTGCGTGCTCGGCAATCCGGATGTCTTCGTGCCCAACGCGCCCGGCGAATGGATCCATCCTGAAGCGGGTTCGGTCGAGGCTGTTGTGTTGATCGCGCATGCCTGCCCGTCCGGCGCCATCACTTACCACCGCAAGGACGGCGGCGCCGACGAAAAGCCGCCGGTGGTCAATACCGTCAGGCTGCGCGAGAACGGACCGCTCGCCTTCAGCGCCGAACTCGACATCAATGGTGAGGTGTCGTTCCGCGCCACGCTGTGCCGCTGCGGCGCCTCGGAGAACAAACCCTATTGCGACGGTAGCCACACCAAGGCCGGCTTCATCGCAAGCGGCGAGCCGGCTTCGAAAGACTCGGTTGCGCTGGCGGTGCGCAACGGACCGGTGAAGGCTGCGCCGCAGCCCAATGGCCCGCTTAAAGTGGAAGGCAACATCGAGGTTGTTTCGGGCACCGGACGCACGATCGAGCGCACAACCCGGACATTCCTGTGCCGCTGTGGACACTCCAACAACAAGCCGTTCTGCGACGGCAGCCACAAGGCAGTGGGCTTCGTCGGGTAGTTTCAGAAGCTCATTCTTCCGATTAGTTGATAGTGCTTGCGACATTCTCCGGCGGCACAGTGTCGACCACCTTCTGACGGTGGAAGATAAACAGGCCGGCAAGCACGATGATGCCCGAACCGATGAGGATGCGGGAGCTCGGCACGTCGTTGAAGAACACCAGGCCGAAGACGACAGCCCACAGAAGCAGCGTGTAGTGTAGAGGCGCCAGCGTCGAGGCCGGCGCCAGCTTGAGCGCCCGCGTGATCATCAGATGCGCGCCGCAGGAAACCACGCCCAGAAGCAGCATCGCTCCGAAATCGAGCGCGCCCGGGGTCTTCCAGTCGCCGATGGCCAGCGCCCCGCCGACGACCAATGCGCCGACCGTCTGCCAGGTCACCAACGTGGTGTCGCTGGTACCGCGCAGGAGCCGGCTGAGGATGATGACAAAGGCGAAGGAAATGCTGCCGATGAGCGCGAAGATCGAGGGCAGCGAAAACGCCGCCGAAGACGGGTTCAGCATGATCAGCACGCCGCAGAAACCGATCAGAACGGCGGCCCAGCGACGCCAGCCGACCTTTTCGCCGAGCAGCAAATGCGAGAGTGCTGCGACGTAGATCGGCCCCGCCATGTAAAAGCTCATCACGTCGGCAAGCGGCAGATAGACCACCGCCGCATAAAAAAGCGCGGTGTCGAGCGTGGCCGTGATGACGCGCAGCAGCTGAAGGCCGGGGCGTTCCATGCGCCAGAGCTTTTCCGGGCCCTGGCGGGCGATCATCGGGCCGAGGATGAGGAACGCTCCGATCGAGCGGATCAGCACCACCTGGCCGACCGAGAAGCTGGCGACCAGCCACTTGCCCATGGCGTCGTTGAGGGCGAACAGGAAATCGCCGCCCAGCATGAGCAGCACGCCGGCCAGGATGAAATTTTTCGACGTCCGCAATTCCGACAGTGTCATGGTGTTGCCCTCGAATGGCAGGTCCATATCAAGGGGCAGGCGAAATAACTATGCCTATTCGGGTGTGCACGTGTTTGAAGACGACTATCTGAACCATCCTCGCTTCGACAACGGTCACGGCATGGATTCCCGACACTCTCCGCTCGTTCCTCGCTCACGAGGTCGGGAATGACGGGCTTCATGGGGGACAACGAAAACATTCAGCGTAGAGCGCGGCATCGCAAGATTTGACGACGAGGCAAAAAACATCCGTCATTCCCGACCTCGTGAGCGAGGAACGAGCGGAGAGTGTCGGGAATCCATGCCGTGACCGGGCCAACAATCAGAGCTGGCAGGACGTGCCGACGCGACACATCAAACCAGATGCCAGGTAATGTCGCGCCAATCCGGATTGTGCTCTTCGATGAGTTTGATCTTCCATTGCCGCGGCCACTTCTTGATCGCCTTTTCACGGGCGATCGCATCGGTGATCAGCTCATATTCGTCGAACCATACGAGGCGCATCACGCCATATCGCGCTGCAAATTTCGAACCCGTGCCCGTTCGATGCTGGTGCAGCCGGCCGGCGAGGTCGGAAGTCACCCCGACATAGAGTGTGCCGTTCTTCTGCGACGCCAGAAGATACACGTATCCCCGCCGAGACATGGCAAATCCTACCCCGCCTCATGTCTCCGGTTCACCGATGCGGGCCGTCCGGCAAGCGACAATTTCGTCTCCCGGCGCTCCCGCTCGGCCACCACCTTGCCGCGCGCGACGACGCAGAGCCGCTCGGGCCTCAGCCGCACTGCCTCGATCGCGCTGCCGGCGTCGAGCACGACGAGGCTGGCGCGCTTGCCGACTTCAAGCCCGAGATGGTCGAGCCCCATGATCGCGGCGTTGACTGATGTGACCATGTCGAAACACCTCGCCATATCGGCGGGGCTCGACATCTGCGCCACATGCAGGCCCATGAAGGCGACGTCCAGCATGTCGGCGGTGCCCAGCGAATACCATGGGTCGAGCACGCAATCCTGGCCGAAGCCGACGCGGATGCCCATTGCCTGCATTTCCTTGACCCGGGTCATGCCGCGGCGCTTCGGGAACGTATCGTGGCGGCCCTGCAGCATGATGTTGATCAGCGGGTTGGGGATCGCGGAAACCTCGGCCTCGGCGATCAGCGGCAGCAGCTTGGAGACGTAATAATTGTCCATCGAGTGCATGGAGGTGAGGTGCGAGCCGGCCACCCTGCCCTGCAGGCCGAGCCGCTGGGTCTCGTAGGCCAGTTGCTCGATGTGGCGCGACAAGGGATCGTCGGTCTCGTCGCAATGCATGTCGACCATCAGTCCGCGCTTTTCGGCGATCTCGCAAAGCTCGGTCACCGAGCGCGTGCCATCGGCCATGGTGCGCTCGAAATGCGGAATGCCGCCGACGATATCGACGCCCATATCGAGCGCTCTGAGGGTGTTTTCGCGCGCGCTCGGCGAACGGTAGAGGCCGTCCTGGGGGAAGGCGACCAGTTGCAGGTCGATATACCCGGCGATTTCCTTCTTCACTTCAAGCAGCGCTTCCACCGCCAGCAGCCGGTCGTCGCAGACATCGACATGGGTGCGGATGGCGAGCAGCCCCATCGATACCGCCCAGTCGCAATATCTGAGCGCCCGTTCCTTCACCGCCTCGTGGGTGAGCAGCGGCTTCAACTCGCCCCACAGCGCAATGCCTTCCAGCAGCGTGCCCGAAGCGTTGATGCGCGGGATGCCGTAGGACAGCGTCGCGTCCATGTGGAAATGCGGGTCGACGAAGGGTGGCGAGACGAGATTGCCGGTGGCGTCGACAACCCTGGCCGGCCCGGCCGGCAGCGATGCCTCGATTGCCGCGATCTGCTCGCCCTTGATGCCGATATCGGCGACGCGTCCGTCGGGAAACCGGCCGCCCTTGACGATCAGGTCAAAACTCATCTCTCGCCTTTCTGGTAGGGTATCATCAGCGCCTTCGGATAGGTGGCGCGGCGCGCCACCAGGACCAGCGCCAGGATGGACAGGACATAAGGCATCATCAGGAACACCTGATAGGGCACGACGCCGCCGGAAAGCTGCTGCAGGCGTATCTGGTAGGCGTCGAAGGCGGCAAACAGGATGGCGCCGAGCAGCGCCTTGCCGGGCCGCCAGGAGCCGAACACGACCAGCGCGATGCAGATCCAGCCGCGGCCGTTGATCATCTCGAAGAAGAACGAGTTGAAGGCCGACATGGTGAGGAAGGCGCCGCCTACCGCCATCAGCGCGCTGCCGGCCATCACCGCGCCCATGCGGATGCCGGTGACGCTGATGCCTTGCGCCTCGACGGCGGACGGGTTCTCGCCGGCGGCGCGCATGGCAAGCCCCAGCGGCGTGCGATAGAGCACCCAGGCAACGACGGCGACGGTGGCGAAGGCGAGATAGGTGAGCGGTGTCTGCGCAAACAGCGCCTCGCCGACGACCGGGATTTGCGACAGGCCGGGGATTGGCAGCGGCTGGAACGGCTCGATCTTGGGCGGCGAAGTGACTTCTGGCAGCGCCAGGCGATAGGTGAAATAGGTGAGGCTGGTGGCGAGAAGCGTGATGCCGATGCCGACCACATGCTGCGACAGGCCGAGCGGCACCGTCAGCGTGGCGTGCAGCAGGCCGAACATCGCGCCGGCAAGGGCAGCGATCGCGACGCCCGTCCACAGGTCGCCGCCGGAATAGACGGTGAACCAGCCGGCGAAGGCACCCACCGTCATGATGCCTTCGATGCCGAGATTGAGCACGCCGGCGCGCTCGCAGATCAGCTCGCCCATGGTGGCGAAGATCAGCGGCGAGGCGATGCGGATCGCGGCGACCCAGAACGACGCGGTGAAGAGGATTTCGAGGGCTTGTTCCATTATTTGGCCCTCCATGTGGAATGGAGCGACACCATCACCTCCACCTCACTCTGTACCTTGAAAACAGGATCGCCGTGACCATCGACAACAGTGCGGTTGCGACCATGACATCGGCGATGTAGCTCGGCACGCCGGCCGCACGGCTCATGGCGTCGGCGCCGACAAAGATGCCGGCGACGAAGATCGCCGAGGCGACGACGCCGAGCGGGTTGAGCATGGCGAGCATCGCCACCACGATGCCGGAATAACCGAAGCCCGGCGACAGATCGAGGGTGAGGTTGCCTTTCAGGCCGGCGACTTCCGAGAAGCCGGCAAGCGCTGCCAGCCCGCCAGAGAGAAGCGCGGTCTTCATCAACACGCGGTTGACCGGGATGCCGGCGAAGCGTGCAGCCTCGGGATTGTGGCCGACGGCGCGCATCTCATAGCCCAGCACCGTTTTCTTCATCACCACCCACATTGCGAACGCCGCGACCAGCGCTAGCACGAAGCCGTAATGCAGACGCTTGCCCTGGATGATGCGCGGCAGTTGCGCCTCGGCGATGACTTTCGATGATTGCGGCCAGCCGAGCCCCATCGGGTCCTTCAGCGGGCCTTCGAGCAGCATCGACACGAACAAGAGCACGATGAAGTTGAGGAGCAGCGTGGTGACCACTTCGTCCACGCCGAACCGCGTCTTCAGAACCGCCGGCCCGGCGAGCAGCAGCGCGCCCGCCGCCATCGCGGCGACGATGATTATTGGGATGAGCAGGCCGGAAGGCAGCGGCAGCGCCCCTGTGCCAAGCACCACGGTCACCACCGCGCCGATATAGAGCTGCGCCTCGGCGCCGATGTTCCACAGCCTGGCGCGGAAGGCGACCGCAACGGCAAGGCCGGTGAAGATCAGCGGCGTGGCGCGCGTCAGCGTTTCCAGCAGCGCGAATTGCGAGCCGGCCGCACCTTTTGCGACGAGATAGAACACCGAGAAGGGCGACGCGCCTGCGGCTAGCACCAGCAGCGATGCGACGACCAGCGTAGCGGCGATTGCCGCCACGGGATAGGCCAGCGTTGCGGCAAGCGACGGCGCGGGTTTCGGCTCAAGCCGCATGATGTTGCCTTCCAGCGATTTGAGATGTTGGCGGGACAGCGCCCCCCTCTGTCCTGCCGGACATCTCCCCCACAAGGGGGGAGATCATGCGCTTCATCGAATTCGCCAATTCTTCTCCGCTTGAGATTGGTGAAGTCAAAGCGGCCGGCCGATCTCCCCCCTTGTGGGGGAGATGTCCGGCAGGACAGAGGGGGGCAACATAAAGCGCAGCCCCAGCAAAGGTGCACTCGTTGCTCACGCCGCTCTCTCCAAATGTCCCGCCATCAATTCGCCGATCTCCCCAATGGTTCGCTCTCCCCTCGCCGACGGCGCCGAGAGCCGGCCTTTGGAAATGACCAGAATGCGATCCGACAGCGCCATTATCTCGTCGAGATCCTCGGAGATCAGCAGCACCGCGGCACCTCGCGCCCGCGCTTCCAAGAGCTTGCCGTGCACATAGGCGACGGCGCCGACATCGAGCCCGCGCGCCGGCTGGTTGGCAAGCACGATCGCCGGGTCGGGGTCGAGCGCCCGGCCAAGGATCAGCTTCTGCATGTTGCCGCCCGACAGAAGCCGGATCCGGGCTTCCGGCGACGGGCATTTGACGTCGTAGTCGCGGATCAGCCCTTCGGCGAAATTTCGCGCCGCCTTCCAGTCGAGGAAGCCGTGGCGGCTGAAGCGCGCAGAGCGGTAGCGCTCGGAAATGACGTTCTCCGTCACGCTCATGTCGCCGATGGTGCCGACCGCGTGGCGATCCTCCGGGATGCGAGCGATACCGTGATCGAGGGCTGCCCGCGTCGACCAGTTGGCGACCGCCCTGCCCGCGATCAGCATCTCGCCCGAAACCGGCCTTTCAGCGCCGGCAATCAGCCCGGCGAGGGCGGCCTGGCCGTTGCCCGATACGCCGGCGAGGCCGACGATCTCGCCGGCAAAAAGCGTCAGCGAAACTTGGTCGAGAGCAGCCCCCGCGCCACGCGCGGACGTCGAGACATCGTTCATCACGAACAGCGCTTCGCCGCGCGTCACCGGGGCGACAGCCGGCTGCTTCACCTCCTGGCCGACCATCAAGGCAGCGAGCTCCTGGCGCGTGGTTCTGGCGGTCGCGCGCTCACCGGCGAGCCGGCCCGAACGCAGCACCAGCACCCGGTCGCTCACCGCCATCACCTCGCCGAGCTTGTGCGAGATGAAGATGATGGAAAGGCCGTTGGCGACCAGCATCTTGAGGGTGCGGAACAGCGCCTCCGTCTCGGCAGGCGTCAGCACCGCCGTCGGTTCGTCGAGGATCAGCACGCGGGCGTCGCGGTAAAGCGCCTTCAGGATTTCGACACGCTGCCGCTCGCCGACCGAGAGCGCCCCGACCCGCGCGTCAGGGTTCACGGCGAGGCCGAAATCGGCGGCGAGTTTTGCGATGCGGGTGCGCGCCGAGGCGCGGTCGAGCCGCGGCCGCCACAGGCTCTCGGTGCCGAGCGCGATGTTTTCCAGCACAGTCATGTTGTCGGCCAGCGTGAAGTGCTGGTGCACCATGCCGATGCCGGCGGCGAGTGCCGCCTTCGGGTCGCCGGGCGGCAACGTCTGGCCGAACGCCTCGATCGATCCTTCGTCGGCGACATAATGGCCGAACAGGATGTTCATCAGCGTCGTCTTGCCGGCACCGTTCTCACCGAGCAGCGCGACCACCTCGCCCTTGTTCAGCTCGAAGGAGATGGCGTCGTTGGCGGTCAGCGCCCCGAAACGCTTGGTGATGCCGGACAGGCGAAGGACGGGAGGTTCGGCTGTTGGGGAGGTGTAAGACATTCGTCCGCAATCCGGGCGGGGCGATGACGAGACACCTTCTCCCCTTGTGGGAGAAGGTGGCCGAGCGAAGCGAGGTCGGATGAGGGGTGTCCTACTGGAGTGCCCCTCACCCGGATTGCCACCCTCGCCGCTTTGCGGCGACGGGCAATCCGACCTCTCCCACAAGGGGAGAGGTAAGAAGAGCTAGCTCGATTTCGGCTCGGCGTCGTTGATCTCCACCATGAACGAACCGTCCTTGATGGCCTTTTCCTTCTCGGCGACCTTGGCCATGACCTCGGCCGGCACCTTGCCCTCGAAGGTGCCGAGCGGCGCCAGCGAGCAGCCGCCTGCCTTCATGAAGGAAAACACGCCGTAGTCGTCGGCCTTGAAGGAACCGGCTTTCACCGCGCCGATGGCGTTGTCGAGCGTCGGCTCGAAATGCCACAGCGCCGAGGCGACGACGGTTTCGGGGTAATCCTTCTGCGTGTCGATGACATTGCCGACCGCCAGCACCTTGCGCTCCTTGGCAGCGTCGGAAACGCCGAAACGCTCGGCATAGAGAAGGTCGGCGCCGCCGTCGATCTGGGCGAAGGCGGTCTCCTTGGCCTTGGGCGGATCGAACCACGAGCCGATGAAGGCGACCTGGAACTTCGTGTCCGGGGCGCTCTCCTTCACGCCGGCCATGAAGGCGTTCATCAGCCGGTTCACCTCGGGAATGGGATAGCCGCCGACCATGCCGATGTTCTTCGACTTGGTCATGGCGCCGGCGATGATGCCGGACAGGTAGGAAGCATCCTGGATGTAGTTGTCGAACACCGAGAAGTTCGCCACCGCGGCATCCGGCTTGAAGCTCGATCCCATCAGGAAGGCGACCTCGGGATAATCCTTGGCGACGGTGCGGGCGGCCTCCTCGACGCCGAACACTTCGCCGACGATCAGCTTGTGGCCGGCCTCGCAATACTCGCGCATGACGCGCTCGTAGTCGTTGTTGGAGGTGTTTTCCGAATAGACATACTCGATGTCGCCGCGCTCCTTGGCGGCATTTGCCGCCTTGTGGATGCGGCTCACCCACTGCTGCTCGACAGGAACGGTATAGATCGCCGCGACCTTGATCGGGTCGGCAGCAAGAAGCCGCGACGGGAAACCCGCCGCCGCAAGGGCAACGCCGGCGCCGGCGGTCTTGAGTACGGCGCGGCGCGATAATGCGGGCAGACTGGAAATGGCTGGAGATCTGGACATATGACGACCCTCTGGCTGGTTGATTAACCCGACGTTTTTTATCGTTTGGTCAACGCTAGAGTATTTTGCGGCCGGGTCAATCGATGGCCTCCAGCGCCTGGCGCTGCTGGTGCATCTCCAGGAAGACGCGGTAGTCGCGGTCGAAGCGTGGGCGCGCCGCGGCGTTAGGCGTGCGCACCTTGCCCTGCTGCTGCATGGCCACGCAGGCGGCGGGAAGGTTTGCATAGAGGCCGGCGGCGGTGGCGGCGACCATCGCGGTGCCAAGCAGCACCGCCTCGTCGAGGACGGGCTCGACCACGGTACAGCCGGTGGCGTCGGCGTAAAGCTCCATCAGCAGCGGGTTCTTGGTATGGCCGCCGGTGACATGCAGCGTGTCGATGACATAACCGTTGGCGTTGAGCGTCTCCAGAATGTGGCGCACGCCAAGCGCTATGCCGACCGCCGTGCGCCAGTAGAGCCGGCAGAGGCTGTCGAAGGAGGCATCGAGCGTGAGCCCGCTGATGACGCCGACGGCATGCGGGTCGGCGAGCGGCGAGCGGTTGCCGTGGAAATCCGGCAGCACGTGCAGGCGCCCGGCGAGATCGAGGCCTTCGGCCTGGCGAAGCTCCATCACGCGGGCCGCGATCCTGCGGTGCATGGCGGCATTCGGCTCACCGCCGGCGCCATGCCAGCGGATGATATGGTCGAGCAGCGCGCCGGTCGCCGATTGGCCGCCTTCGATCAGCCAGCAATCGGGAAGCGCCGGACCGTAATAGGGTCCCCAGCCGCCGGGGAAAGGCCGCAGCGTGTCTGACAGCGCCATGACGCAGCTCGATGTGCCGGCGATCAGCGCCAGATGGCGGTCGAGGCTGGCGAGATCGCCGGCGAAGCCGCCAAGCACGCCGAGTGCCCCGGCATAGGCGTCGATGAGGCCGGTGCCGACGCGGCAGGCGACCGTCAGCCCGAGTAGCTCGGCAGCCTCGGGTGTCAGGGCGCCGAGGTCCGAACCGACCGGGTCGGCCTTATACGGCAGGCTGCCGCGTTCCAGCATGTCGGCAATGCCGACCGCTTCGAAGAAATCCGGCTGCCAGCCCTTTTCATGCGCGAGGTAGGTCCACTTCGCCGTCAGCGTGCATTGCGAGCGCGAAAGCGAACCGGTCGCCTTCCAGGTCAGGAAGTCGGCGAGATCGAAAAAGTGGCCGGCCTTGTCCCAACTGTCCGGCAGATGCCGTTTCAGCCACATCAGCTTGGGCGTCTCCATTTCCGGCGACATGACGCCGCCGAGATAATCGAGCACCCGGTGGCGGGTGGCGGTGCATTCATCGGCTTCGGCGAGCGCCCGATGGTCGAGCCAGACGATAGTGTCGTGGCTGGGATCGCCCGCCATCGACACGCTGAGCTGGCCGCCCCGGCGGTCGCGCACCACCAGCGAACAGGTGGCGTCGAAACCGATGCCGGCGATGGCCTCGGGTGCTGCGCCGGCCTTGTCGCGCGCCGCCCGCACCGCAGCCGCCACCGCCGCCCAGATTTCCTCCGAATCGTGCTCGGAGTGCCCGGGCGTCGTCTGATGGATTTTTATCGGGTGCTCGGCGCGGCCGAGCATGCGGCCATGACGGTCGAGGATGCCCGCGCGCGCGCTGCCGGTCCCGACATCGACGGCGCAGACCAAATCCGGCGTCAAGAGGCCTTCGCCTCCGCCCGCGCCACCCGTGGAGCGAATTTGACATTTGATTTCTGCCGGAAGGAAAACTCGATATCAAATGTCAAATTCAAAGCTCCACTGGTTTCAAATCGTTAGCTGGTGGTCTTTCGATTCCGACCTTTGCTCGGGCCACTTGCCCCAACGGGATGCAAATGTCGGAATCGGACCACCAGGTCAGGCAATTGCCGCATGTCGCCGAAGATCAGGTCCGGCTCGAGCGCGTCGATGGCCGACCGAAGCGCGCCCTCGCCCGCATGCGAGCCGCCGGTGAAGGCAAAGACGCGCATGCCGGCGTCCTTGGCGGCGATGATGCCGGCCGGGCTGTCCTCGATGACCACGCAGCGGCCGGGCTCGGCCCCCATGCCATCAGCGGCATGCAGGAACAGGTCCGGAAACGGCTTGCCTCTCTCCACCATGGTCGCACTATAGATATGCGGCTCGAAGAGTTCCAGCAGGCCGGTGACCTCCAGCGAAAGCCTTATCCGCTCCGGCTGGCTGGACGAGGCGACGCAACGCGGCACGGTCGAACCCTTGAGCATTTCGGCAATCCCCGGCATCGGTTTCAGGTCGCGGCGGAAGCGCAGCTGCATCTCGGCGCGTGCCCGGCGCAGATGATCGTCGGTGACGATCATGCCGTAGTCGGCGCGCAGGATATCGATGACGGTCGCCATGCTCTTGCCGAGGAAGCGCTCATAGGCCGTCTCCTCGCTCATCGAGACGCCGGCTTGCCTGATGATGCCGACCAGGATCGCGATGGAGATCGGCTCGCTGTCGACCAGCACGCCGTCGCAATCGAAGATCAGCAGATCGGGGGTCACGGGTTTGCCTGGGGTGTGTTGAGGTTCAGGTCAGGCCGAGCCGAAAGTGGTGGATTTCGAGAACCGGAGCGCAGCGTACATTGGGGTACGTGTGCACCGGAAGCGGAGAAAGCCGCCATTTGCAGGCCGGCCTCACCTGAAGACCAACACATCCTAGACCGTCCGCAGCCAGCCGCCATCGACATAATAGGTCGAGCCGACCGCATAGCTGGCGCGGTCCGATGAGAGGAAGACGAAGAAGTTGGCAAGCTCCTCGACACTGGCGAACCGCTTGATCGGCGTGTTCTCCTCCGCGATGCCTCTGAGATAGGCTTCCCAGTCGCCGCCGCTGTCGGCGGTCAGCTGCTTGGCCGTCTTGATCCAGTCGCCGGTGAGCACCAGCCCGGGATTTATGGTGTTGACGCGGATGTTGTCCTTGATCACCTCGTTGGCGAGGTTCTTGGAAAACATCATCAGCGCCGCCTTGGTGACGTTGTAGATCGGCTCGTACCAGAGCGGCTGGACCGCGCAGATCGAGGCGTTGTGCAGGATCGAGCCGCCGCCGCGCTCGCGCATCATCGGCACGAAGCCGCGCGCCAGCCGCACCGCCGCCATGACATGCAGGTTCCAGAAGTCGTTCCACTTCTCGTCGGACGCTTCCATGATGGTTTCGTTGGAACCGGTGCCGGCATTATTGACCAGGATATCGGCGCCGCCGAAGTCTCTTCGCACGGCTTCAGCGAGCGCGGCGCATCCTTCGGCGGTGGTGACATCGCAGGCCGCAGCCACTGCCTTGATGCCGTATTCGCGCGACAGCCGTTCGGCCTCAGTGGCGAGGATATCGCCGCGGCGCCCGGCGAGCACGAGATGCGCGCCCTCCCTGGCAAAACCCTCGGCGACGCCGAGCCCGATGCCCGAGCCGCCGCCGGTGATCGCAGCCACCTTGCCGGTCAATCCAAGATCCATCGGCATCACCCATTCCGATTTCAGCGCCTGCCGCTCTAGGCCGTCGCCCCGATATAGCGCGACAGTGTGTTGCGCGTACCGCCCGACCACAGGGCGGCAAGCGCCTTGACGAAGGCTTCGGCAAAAACCCTGGACTTGCCGACGTCGCCATAGATGTCTTCCATCGCAAGCCACGCCGCGGCGTCACCCTTTGCCGCTTTCGCCGTTGCCTGCAGCCGGTCCCAGTTCGGGTCGTTTGGCTCGATGACCGCGCCGGAATCCGTCGTGCCGAAGCAGTAGCGGCACCACAGCGCCGACTCAAGCGCAAGCCCGTCGATGCCCTTTCCGGCGCTCAGCCTGTCGGCGATCGTCGGGATGATGAATTTCGGCTGCCGGTTCGAACCGTCCAGGCAGAGCCGGCGCACGGTATCGCCGATCTTGGGATTGGAGAAGCGCTGGTCGATTAGCTTGAAATAGTCGCCGAGATCGGTTCCGGGCACCGGGGGAACCGTCGGGATGATTTCCTCGCGCTCCAGCTTCTCCAGGAAGCCGCGCACCAGCGGTTCCTGCATGGCTTCGTGGACGAAATGAATGTCCATCAGGCCTGCGGGATAGGCGATGGTCGCGTGGCCGCCATTGAGGATGCGGATCTTCATCAGCTCGAACGGCGCGACATCCCTGACGAACTGCACGCCGACCTTCTCCAGCGGCGGCCGACCGTCGGTGAAGCGGTCCTCCAGCACCCATTGCTTGAACGGCTCGCAGAATACGGGCCAGTTGTCCTCGACGCCGAAATCCTTAGCCAGCATGGCGCGTTCGCGGTCGGTGGTGGCAGGCGTGATGCGGTCGACCATGCCGTTTGGGAACGCGACATGTTCCTCCACCCAGTCGGCGATGTCCTCGTCGATCAGTCGGGCAAGGCCGACGACGCCGTCAGACGTGACGTGGCCGTTATGGGGAATGTTGTCGCACGACATGACCGTGAACGGCCCGATGCCGTCGTCGCGGCGGCGCAGCAGGCCGGCAAGGATCAGTCCAAACACGGTCTTGGGATCGCCGATGTCCTGCGCATCGGCGACGATCGCCGGATGCGTCGGGTTGAACTTTCCCGACGCGGGGTCGATGAAATAGCCGCCTTCTGTGATGGTGAGCGACACGATGCGGATCGCCGGGTCGGCGAGCTGCTCGACGATCGCCTCGCCGTCGCCTGGCATCAGGAAATCGGTCATGACCGAAGTGACGCGGGCGGCCATGCGGCCTGAATCCTGCTCCACGACGGTGGTCAGCCAATCCTGCTCTTCCAGCCTCTCGCGCCCGACCTTCTCGCCGTCGAACACGCCGGCGCCGACGATCGCCCAGTCATGGCCAAGGCCGGCGTTGAACAAATCGTCGAGATAGACGGCCTGATGCGAGCGATGGAAATTGCCGACCCCGAAATGCACGATGCCGGGCTTGAGCGCGGCCCGGTCGTAGGAAGGGCGGCCGACCTTTTCCGGCAGCTTGTCGAGATTGGCGCGGGAGAGTTTCACGGTCATTTCTTGGCGCTTTCTGTTTTGACGCAGGCGCGGCATCTCCGCTCCCCTTCGCCCCGTTTACGGGGAGAAGGTGGCCCGAAGGGCCGGATGAGGGGCGGCCTTAGATGTCACCGCAGCCCCTCACCTGCCTGCCGGCATCCTCTCCCCGTGAACGGGGAGAGGAGCGCTGTCGTCCTCAACTCATCCACTGGCCGCCATCGACATTGTAGGTCTGGGCGACGATGTATTCGCTCTCGGCGCTGGCGAGGAAAACCGCCATGCCGGTCAGGTCCTCCGCCTTGCCCATGCGGCCAAAGGGAACGCTTTCGCCGACCAGCTTTTTCTTCTCGCCTTTCGGGCGGTTCTCGTATTTGGCGAACAGCGAATCCACATGCTCCCAGTGCTCGCCCTCGACGACGCCCGGCGCGATCGCATTGACGTTGATGCCATGCTTGATCAGGTCGAGCCCCGCCGACTGGGTGAGGCTGATGACCGCCGCCTTGGTGGCGCAATAGACGGCCACCAGCGCCTCGCCACGCCTTCCTGCCTGGCTAGCCATGTTGATGATCCTGCCGCCCTTGCCCCGCGCGATCATCGAGCGTGCCGCCGCCTGCATCATGAACAGCGTTCCGGCGACGTTGACAGCGAAAAGCTTGTCGTAGCTCGCCTTCGGTATCTCGACGATGGGCGCCATGTCGAACAGGGCGGCATTGTTGATCAGGATGTCGAGCCCGCCCTGCTTTTCTTCCACCGCCTTTACCGCCGCCTCGATGGAAGCGAGGTCGGTGACGTCGAGCTGTACGGCGTAGGCGGCGGGGCCGATCTCTGCGGCCGTCGTCTTCGCCGCGTCGAGATTGATGTCGGCAATCGCAACGGTCGCGCCCTCGCGCACGTAAGTTTCGGCGAAGGTGCGGCCGATGCCGCGCGCCGAACCGGTGATGAGAGCCGATTTGCCCTTAAGCCGCATCCTCACATCGCCCTTCCGTCGGCGCCGAAACGATGCAGTTTCTTCGGGTCCGGGGTAAGGTGGATGGTGTCGCCGTGAGCGACCGCCAGCTCGCCGTCGGCGCGCACCGTGAGCGGCCCGACACCGTCGGCCTGGACATGCAGGAAGGTGTCCGAGCCCAGATGTTCGGCAACCCCGACCTTGGCCTTCCATTCGCCGGCGGTGGTCGAAATGTTGAGATGCTCGGGGCGGATGCCGATGGTGGTGGCGCCATGCTTGGCCGCCGGCGCACCGTCGATCAGGTTCATGCGGGGCGAACCGATGAAGCCGGCGACGAACAGGCTGTTCGGCGTCTTGTAGAGTTCCATCGGAGAGCCGACCTGCTCAATGTTGCCGGCATTCAGCACCACGATCTTGTCGGCCATGGTCATCGCCTCGACCTGGTCGTGGGTGACGTAGATCATCGTGGTCTTGAGCTGCTGGTGCAGTTCGCTGATTTCCAGCCGCATGGTGCCGCGCAGTGCTGCGTCCAGGTTGGACAGCGGCTCGTCGAACAGGAATGCCGAGGGCTGGCGCACGATGGCGCGGCCGATGGCGACGCGCTGGCGCTGGCCGCCGGAGAGCTGGCCCGGCCGGCGTTCGAGGTAGTTGGTGAGGTTGAGAACCCGCGCCGCGTCGGCCACCTTCCTGTCGATCGCCGCCTTGTCCTCGCCGGCCATCTTCAGCGGGAAGGCGATGTTCTTGGCCACCGTCATGTGCGGATAGAGCGCGTAGGACTGGAACACCATGGCAAGCTTGCGCTTGCCGGGCGCCTCGCCGGTCACGTCGCGGCCATCGATGCTGATGGTGCCGCTGCTGGTGTCTTCCAGGCCGGCGATCAGCCTCAGCAGCGTGGACTTGCCGCAGCCCGACGGACCGACGAACACGACGAACTCGCCGTCCTCGATGGTAAGGTCGATGTTGGGAATGATGGTCGTCGCCCCGAAGGACTTCGACACATTCCTGAGCGTGATGTTTCCCATGGTTTCCTCCGGCATTCGATCTTTGCAGATGACTCGCTGTGTTCACCGGCTTTTGAAAAGCCCCCACTCCGTCTCGCCCTTCGGGCTCGCCACCTCTCCCCCACATCGTGGGGGGAGGAAGGGTGCTTGCGGCCGGCACTTCCTCTCCCCCAGCGTTCGGGGGAGAGGTGGTTTGCGTAGCAAACCGGAGTGGGGGTCGAACTAAGTCATCGGCATGCTACTCTGTTCATTTCACCGCACCGAACGTCAGCCCGCGCACCAGCTGCTTCTGGCTGAACCAGCCCATGATCAGGATCGGCGCGATGGCGAGCGTCGATGCCGCCGAGAGCTTCGCCCAGAACAGACCTTGCGGACTGGAGAAGGAGCTGATGAAGGCGGTCAGAGGTGCGGCCTCCGTCGTCGTCAGCCGGATCGTCCAGAACGCCTCGTTCCAGGCCAGGATGATGTTGAGCAGCATGGTCGAGGCGATGCCGGGCACCGCGATCGGCGTCAGCACGTGCCAGATCTCGCCCCACAGCGAGGCGCCATCCATGCGCGCCGCCTCGAGTATCTCGCCGGGGATCTCGCGGAAGTAGGTGTAGAGCATCCACACCACGATCGGCAGGTTGATCAGCATCAGCATGATCATCAGGCCGATGCGGCTGTCCAGGAGGCCGGAGTCGCGGAAGATCAGGTAGATCGGAAACAGCACCGCCACCGCCGGCATCATCTTGGTGGAGAGCATCCACATCAGGATGTCCTTGGTGCGCTTGGTCGGCGAGAACGCCATCGACCAGGCCGCCGGGATGGCGATGATCAGCGCCAGGATGGTCGAGCCGACCGACAGGATCACCGAGTTCAGGAAGAAGTGGAAGTAGCCGCTCTGCGCCTGCACCTCGGCATAGCTCTCGGTTGTGCCGGAGGGGATCAGGCTGAAGCCCTGGATCGCCTCCTGCTCCGATTTGAACGAGGTGATGATGGTGTAGAGGATCGGAAAGAAGATCAAAAGGGCGACGATCCAGGCCGCGGTCGTGGCGATCGTCTTGTGCCTTGTGGTCACTGCGCGTGCCATGGTTGCTTCCTCCTACTTGTCGAGATTCTTGCCGACGGCGCGCATGGCGAAGAAGGCAACGATGTTGGCGAGGATGACGGCGATGATGCCGCCGGCGGATGCCTGGCCGATTTTGAACTCAAGCAGCGCCTTCTGGTAGACGAGGAAGGGCAGGTTGGTGGAGGCGTAGCCGGGCCCGCCATTGGTAGTGACCAGGATTTCCGCATAGACCGACAGAAGGAAGATGGTCTGGATGAGCACGACCACGGTGATGGCGCGCGACAGGTGCGGCAGCGTCAGGTATATGAAGCGGCTGACGAAGCCGGCGCCATCCATCTCGGCGGCTTCCTTCTGCTCCCCATCCAGCGACTGCAGCGACGTCAGAAGGATCAGCGTCGCGAACGGCAGCCACTGCCAGGCGACGATCAGGATCACCGAAAACAGCGGGTACTGGGCGAACCAGTCCACCGGCTGGGCGCCGAAGAAGCGGGCGATATCGGCAAAGACGCCGTAGCCCGGATGCATGATCATGTTCTTCCACACCAGGGCTGCCACGGGCGGCATGACGAAGAAGGGCGAAATGACCAGGATGCGCACGATGCCCTGTCCCCACATCGGCTGGTCGAGCAGAAGCGCAAGCAGGATGCCGCCGATGATGGTGATCAGGAGCACGCAGACCACGATCAGCAGCGTGTTGATGATGGCGGCCGCGAAGGCCGGATTGTTGAAGAACAGCATGTAGTTGGAAAAGCCGATGAAGCCGTCGCGGATCGGATTCAGCGGGTTGTACTGCTGGAACGAGAACCACAGCGTGAAGGCGAGCGGCACGATCATCCAGACGAAGAGCAGGAGCACCGAGGGCGCCAGCATGAAGCGGGCGAGATTACCTGTCTGTTTGGTCGCCATGGTTTCCTCCTCCAACATTGCCTCGTTGCAATGCACCCCACCCGGCCCTCCGGGCCACCCTCCCCATCGAGGGGAGGGAGAACGTCCCGCATGTCACGGCCCTGGTGGTCTTCCGATCCCGCCGTTTGGCGAGGTGTATGCAGGGTTCGCACTCTCCCTCCCCTCGATGGGGAGGGTGGCCCGGAGGGCCGGATGGGGTGAATTGAATTGCCCCGCCCATCATTCCCGAAAGGGGCCGCCCGGTACTGGGAACCGGACGGCCAGGCACCGGGAGGATGCCTTACTGGATGTAGCCGCCCTCGGTCATCGTCGCGGTGGCCGCATCCTGGGCCTGCTTCAGCGCATCGTCGACCGACATCTGGCCGGCGAGCGCCGCCGAGAAAAGTTGCCCGACGGTGGTGCCGAGGCCCTGGAACTCGGGAATGGCGACGAACTGCACGCCGACATACGGCACCGGCTTGACGGTCGGCTTGGTCGGATCGGCGGCGTTGATCGAATCCAGCGTCATCTTGGCGAAGGGCGCGGCCTTCTGGTACTCGGCATTGTTGTAGAGCGAGGTGCGCGTTCCCGGCGGAACGTTGGCCCAGCCTTCCTTCGAGGCGACCAGGTCGAGATAGCCCTTCGAGGTTGCCCAGGAGACGAATTTCTGAGCTGCTTCGGCCTTCTGCGTGCCGGCCGGAACCGCGAGCGACCATGCCCACAGCCAGTTGCCGCGCTTGCCGAGGCCGGTGTCGGGCGCCAGCGCATAACCCACCTTGTCGGCGACCGTCGAGTTCTTCGGGTCGGAGACGAAGGAGGCGGCGACCGTGGCGTCGATCCACATGCCGCACTTGCCCTGCTGGAACAGAGCGAGGTTTTCGTTGAAGCCATTGGACGAGGCACCCTGCGGGCCTGCGTCATTCATCAGCTTCACATAGGTGTCGAGCGTCGTCTTCCATTCCGGCTGGTCGAATTGCGGCTTCCAGTTCTCGTCGAACCAGCGGGCGCCGAAGGAATTCGACATCGCCGTCAGGAACGCCATGTTCTCGCCCCAGCCGGCCTTGCCGCGCAGGCACACGCCGTTGATGCCGGCGGCGCGGTCGGTCATCTTGCGGGCCGCATCGCCGATGAACTCCCAGGTCGGCGCGTCGGGCATGGTCAGCCCCGCCTTCTCCATCAGGTCCTTGCGGTACATGACGAATGAGCTCTCGCCGTAGAACGGCGCTGCGTAAAGCTTGTTGTCGACCGAAAGGCCGCCGGCGATCGCCGGGATGATGTCGGCCGCGTCATAGTCGGCGCCGAGATTGTCGAGCGGCAGCAGCCAGCTCTGCTTGGCCCAGATCGGCACCTCGTAGGTGCCAATGGTCATGACGTCGTACTGGCCGCCCTTGGTGGCGATGTCGGTCGTGACGCGCTCGCGAAGCACGTTCTCCTCGAGCGTGACCCACTCGAGCTGGATATCCGGGTTCTTGGCGGTGAAGTCGTCCGTCAGCTTCTGCATGCGGACCATGTCGCCATTGTTGACGGTGGCGATGGTGATGGTTTCGGCATGTGCAGCGAACGCAAAGGCGCTGGCTGAACAGAGGCCCAGGATGAGCGTGCGCAGTTTCATCAAAATCCTCCCTAACCAAAGTGGGCATTTGTCTTTGGTATGAGCAATTACTCACCACCAGAGCGTTACGTCAAGCCAAAATCGTTGCTGCGCTGCACAAGGCAGCCCGCCCCCGCGCAGATTGGCGCTGGATGCCGGTTCAAATTATTGTGTGGGGACATTCTTTCCCGGCAAACGGACAGGCCCGGGGAATCCTGTGCCCATAAAGCAACCGGAGGCCAAAAACTTTTATTTCGGTCTTGAGATCGACAGAGTGAAAACACCATCTGCAACAACTCGAATCGCCGATACGGAAAGGCTCAGCATGGCGGTGACATTTTCGGACCAGGGCACAGAAGCGGCGCGGTCGCTCATTCCGAGCGGCCTCGAGCTCAGGCGCAGAAAACGGCTCGGCGCCATGCTGGCGCGGGCGGAGCGCGACGGCGCGCGGCTGCAATTCTGGGCGCGCTCGTCCGCCATGGCGGCAATCGCCCTGTTTTTCCTGGCTTTCGCCAAGTGGGATGCCGCACTCGCCTTTACAATCGGCATGCTGGCTGTCTTTTTCCTCCTCGGTCTCTTCTATTACCGGCTGGTGCAGCGTCGGCTCGCCCCGACCTGGCTTGGCACGGCCATCGGCACGCTCGACATCGTGCTTTTGACCTTCCTGATCGTCGGGACCAATCCGTTCTCCACCGCTGTCCTTCCTCCGGCGCTGCATCTGCGCGAAGGGGCGTTTGCCTATCTTCTGATCTTCGTCAGTCTCGGCGCGCTGACATTGTCGCCGCGACTGGTTTTATGGCTCGGGCTGGTCACCGCGATATCGTGGAGCGCGGCCGTCAGTTGGGTTGTCATGCAGCCGGGCATAATCGTCGCAAGCAAGCTTGCCGCCAATCTGTCGCTGGCCGACCGGATGCAGATGGAACAGAACCCGAATTTCGTCGACATCATCGCCCAGTCGGCCAATGTGGTGCTGATCCTGATCGTCACCGGCATCCTGGCCATGGTGGTTTCCCGCTCGCGCCGGCTGGCCGACGACTACATCGTCGCCGAGCGCGCGCGCATCAACCTGGCGCGGCATTTTTCGCCCAACATGGTGGACGAACTGGCGTCCGCCGACGAGCCGTTCGGGCCGGTGCGGCGCCAGGACATCGCCATCGTGTTCGCCGATATCGTCGGCTTCACCAAATATTCGGAAGACCACCCGGCCGAGGACGTCTTTGAACTTCTGCGGGAATTCCACCGGCGCATGGAACAGGTGGTGTTCGACCATGGCGGCACCGTCGACAACTACATCGGCGACTGCATCATGGCGACATTCGGCGTGCCGCAGGCGGCCGAAGACGACGCCGGACGGGCATTGCGCTGCGCGCAGGCCATGGCCGCCTCGGTGAAGCAGTGGAACGCCCGGCGGGTGGCGGCCGGCGAAGACCCGGTCAATGTCGGCGTCGGGGCCCAGTATGGCCCGGTCATCGTCGGCGCCGTCGGCAGCGAACGCAGCCTGTCCATCGCCGTGGTGGGCGACGCCTGCAATGTCGCCAGCCGGCTGCAGGCGCTGTGCCGCGACCTCGACGCCGACATCTGCCTGGGCGCCAACCTCATCGAAGCGGTGCGGCGCGAAGGCAGCGCCGACTTCCTCTCCGGCATCGTCGACCACGGCCCGGTCTCGCTGCGCGGCCGCGACGAACCGGTGCATGTGTTCACCGTGCCCAAAGCATGATCCCGGGCCGGTTGGATCTCGGAGCCTCCTACATGCCGACGGCCTCGCCCCTGCCCAGCGAAACGGCCACCTCAGCGAGCAGCCATTCACGGAAGGCGCGGATCTTGGGCACGTTGCGGCGCGTTTCGGGATAGACCAGCCAGAAGGCATGGCCATCGTCTCCGAAGAGGTCGAACGGCTGGATGAGCCGCCCGTCGGCAAGTTCGGCTGTAAAAAACGCAGGCGTCAGGATCGCCACGCCATGACCGGCCATGGCCGCGCTGCCGAGCGCGGCCTGCGAGCCCATGCTGCTGCCCGGCCGCCGCGCCAGTTCGTCCGCCGACAGGCCGGCCAGGCCAAACCATTGTTTCCACCAGACATCGTTCGGATCGAGGATCGGCAGGCGCAGAAAGTCGGCCGGGGTGTTCACGCCGCCGATGCTCTCGGCAAGCCTGGGACTCAGCATCGGCGAGAAATCGGCGCGGAACAGGAAATGCGTCGCCAGTCCTGGCCATTTGCCGCCGCCCGAGCGAATGCCGACATCGACGTCCTCGCGGGCGAAATCGACGAAATGGCTGGACGTGTCGAGCTTCACCGCCAGCGATGGATGCGCCATTTGAAACGAACCGAGATGGCGGGCCAGCCAATTGGACGCGAAAGTCTGCACCGTGCTGATGCATAACAGCCCGTCCGCCCCGCCGCGCGCCATCGCATAGGCCTCGGTGATGATGGCGAACGCATCGGTGATGGCCGGAGCCAGCCGCTGGCCGGTTTCGGTGAGCACCACCTGGCGCGGCTTGCGCAGGAAAAGCGGCGTGCCGATGCGCTCTTCCAGCACCTTGATCTGGTAGCTCACCGCCGCCTGCGTCATGCCCAGCTCATCGGCGGCCTTGGTGAAGCTGGCATGCCGCGCGGCTGCCTCGAAGACACGGATTGCCGCGAGAGGGGGAAGTTGCGAGCCCATTATACATCAATCCAGCTTATGCGTGGTGATCGACATTCGATTGGAAAACCTGCGCCGGCAGCCCCAGATTCAAGGTCTGCCGATAAACTGGCAATATATAGAGAAGGTAGACAATCATGGCTATGGCACAGGAAAGAACGGGCGCCAGTCATTGGGCCTGGAATCCGATGAACACCCTGCGGTCGTTCTGGGGCGAAAGCCGGCCATCGCGCCCGTATCTCGATGTCGCCGCGCTGCCCGAGCACCTGCAGCGCGACATGGGTTTTCTCGACGGCAACGATCCGTCCTGCAAGGGGCGGTGAGGAGCGACGCCCCCTCTCCCCGTTCTTACGAGAAGAGGGGTGAGGGGCGGCGCAGCATATCGAGCGCTAGGTGGGAAGACGCCCATTCTGAACCGTCCTCGGTACGATGACCATCACGGCATGGATTCCCGACACTCTCCGCTCGTTCCTCGCTCACGAGGTCGGGAATGACGGATGTGTTTTAGCCTCGTCGCCAAAATCTTGGGATGCCGCGCTCTACGCTGAAAGTTGTCGTCGCCCGACATGAAGTCCGTCATTCCCGACCTCGTGAGCGAGGAACGAGCGGAGAGTGTCGGGAATCCATGCCGTTACCGCTGAAGGCCACTCACGATGCAAGCCGCGACGCCACACTTCAAACCAGATGCCAGGTAATGTCGCGCCAATCCGGATTGTGCTCTTCGATGAGTTTGATCTTCCATTGCCGCGGCCACTTCTTGATCGCCTTTTCACGGGCGATCGCATCGGTGATCAGCTCATATTCGTCGAACCATACGAGGCGCATCACGCCATATCGCGCTGCAAATTTCGAACCCGTGCCCGTTCGATGCTGGTGTAGCCGGCCGGCGAGGTCGGAAGTCACCCCGACATAGAGTGTGCCGTTCTTCTGCGACGCCAGGAGATAAACATATCCACGCCGGGACATGGCAACCCTTCCCCCGCTCCAAAAACCTCACCCCGAAAGCAGCGCCGTCGCCGTCAGTTCGTCGGTGATCAGCCCGTTGACCAGCCGCCGCGAGACGGCGGCGAGGATGCCCGGCAGCTTGCGCTCGCCCATGGCGATCGCCACCACCAGCGAGCGCTCCCGCGACGGCAGCGGCGCGGATGAAACCCGGTCGTTGGTGATGCCGTCGATCAGGCGGCCGTCGCGGCCGAAAGCCCAGCCGACGATTTCGCCGACCGCGCCGGCCTTCTGCAAGGCCTTCAGTTCCGTTTCGGTGATGAACCCGTCCTCGTAGAGCGGCGCCTTCGGACCGAGGTCGCCGATGCCAACAAAGGTCACGTCGGCCTTGGCTGCGAGCGCCAGCGCCGGCTGGATCATCGGCTGCGCGAGAAGCATCTCGCGCTCCTCCTGCGAGGAGGCGATGACCGGCAGCGGCATCGGAAAGCTGCGCGCCTTGATCGTGTCGGCCATGGTGAAGATGACGTTGTAATAGGCGGCCGAGCCGTCCGGCGCGATGTTTCCGGTCAGCGACACCAGCTTGTGCTGCGGGCATTCCATCGGGGTCAGCTGTTCGATCGCCGCCTTCAGCGTGCGGCCCGTGCCGATGGCGAGAACGATGGGATCGGGCGACTTCAGCCGCCTTTCGATTTCGGCGGCGGCCGCTTCGGCAATGCCAAGCGTCGTCGAGGCCGAAGCCGGGTCGCTCGGCACAACCTCGCAGAGATCCAGCGCAAAACGCGCCTGGAGTTTCGCGGCAAGGTCGAGGCAGTTGGCTATCGGATGGTCGAGCCGAACCTTCACCAGCCCCTCGGAGACGGCCAGCGAAACCAGCCGCTGCGCGCTCTGCCGCGACACGCCGAGCTTGGCGGCGATCTGGTCCTGCGTGTTGCCGGCGACATAATACAGCCAGCCGGCGCGCGCCGCGTCGTCATGCCTGCCGCTATCCCCGCGCATACTCATCCGCCCACCCCGAGATATCGTACGGATTTTAAGTCTTGCGCTCTACGTTGCCCCCCTCTGTCCTGCCGGACATCTCCCCCACTAGGGGGGAGATTGGCAGCTTTGGCGTTGCCGCTCTTTCGGCAACGTTGAAGGTTGGCGACGGGAAAGTGGCCGGCCAATCTCCCCCCTTGTGGGGGAGATGTCCGGCAGGACAGAGGGGGGCAACGTAGGGCGCCTCCTGGCCGATTGCAGTCTTGCACGATCGCTCCCCGGCAACGCCGTTGCTCCAGCGCCCGGAAATTCGGACGCCGCCCATCTTGCCAAGAATCCAAGCGCCGGGCAATTGTCTTAGCTTCGGGCTTTCGCCCGAAGCTACTTCTCGGAAACACCGGCCTCGGCAAAACTCGCCATGCCGGCATGGCATTCGAGCGCGGAGCGGACCAGGTTGACCGCGAGACAGGCGCCGGAGCCTTCGCCGAGCCGCATGCCGAGATCGAGCAATGGCGCCAGGCCAAGCATGTCGAGCAGCCGGCGGTGCGGCGTCTCGGCCGAGACATGGGCGGCCAGCACATGCGCCAGGCCGGACGGGTTGAGCCGCGCCAGCGGGGCGACGGCGGCGGCGACCACAAACCCATCGAGCAGCACCGGGATGCCGTGATGGCGGGCGGCAAGCGTGGCGCCGAAAATGGCGGCGAGTTCGCGGCCGCCGAGCGCGGCGGCGATCTTCAGCGGATCGGCGAGGTCGGCATGGTGCCGGTCAAGCCCGGCATCCACGGCAGCGGCCTTGCGGGAAAGGCCCGCATCGTCGACGCCGGTACCACGGCCGACCCAATGTTCGCCCGCCTCGCCGAACAGGGCAGCCGCAATGGCGCTCGCCGTCGTGGTGTTGCCGATGCCCATCTCGCCGAAACAGATGAGGTCAGTGCCCTTTTTCACCGCGTTGTAGCCGGTCGAGACGGCGGCGAGGAACTCGGCCTCGCTCATGGCAGGCGCTTGCGTGAAATCGGCGGTCGGACGCTCGACCTCCAGCGCGATCACGTCGAGGCTGGCGCCGGCGGCGCGAGCAAGCTGGTTGATGGCGGCGCCGCCCGCCTGAAAGTTGGCGACCATCTGGACGGTGACCTCGGCCGGGAAGGCCGAGACGCCTTGCGCGGTGACGCCGTGGGAGCCGGCGAACACGATGACGGCGACACGGTCGAGCTTCGGGTTGGCGCGCCCCTGCCAGCGGGCGAGCCAGGCGACGATTTCTTCCAGCCGGCCGAGGCTGCCTTGCGGCTTGGTCAGGCTATCCTGTCGGCGCTGCGCCGCGGTCACCGCCGCGCCGTCACCTTCGGAAAGCGTCATGCAAGCGACGCGCAAGGCATCCATCGTGGCAAAGCGGGTCATTTCGAACTCCATGAAATCAAGCGGCCGGCCAATCTCCCCCCTTGAGGGGGAGATGCCCGGCAGGACAGAGGGGGGCAACGTAGGGCGCAACCAAAGACTTAGCCTAGATCAGGTGAGGATCGCGCAAGCGACCAGAAGGACGGTGATTTCGGACGCCTGTTCGACCGCGCCGAGCACGTCGCCGGTCTGGCCGCCGATCTGGCGCTCGCAGAGCCGGCGCATCAGGAAGAACACAAGGACGAGCGCGATGGCTGAAACCAGCGCGACGTTGAGGCCGAGCGTCAGCAGAACCACCGCAGCCGCGATCGCGCAGGCAAGCAGCGCGGTTGAATCGGGAACCGAACCCGCGCCTGCCGACAGCCCGTCGCTGCGGGCCGGGGCGACCGCGTTTAAAAACACCGGCATCATGGCGCGGCCGGCGGCATGGGAGGCAACGACGGCGCAAAACGCCAGCCATGGCGAGGCGAACGCGGCGATCGCGCTCCAGCGCAGCAGAATGGAAAACACCAGAGCCGTCGCGCCGAAGCTGCCGATGCGGCTGTCGCGCATGATCTCCAGCTTGCGCTCGCGTGTCTTGCCGCCCCCGAAACCATCGGCCATGTCCGACAGGCCGTCCTCGTGCAGCGCGCCGGTGACGAAGACGGTGGAAGCGACAGCCAGGGCCGCCGCGACGGTTTCGGGCAGGCCGAGGAAATCGGCGGCGAGGAGCACCAAACCGCCGATCAGTCCGACCGCCAGGCCCGCCACGGGTGCTGCCCATTGCGCCGCCGCGAAATCCCGTTCGCCGGCGACGGGGACCGGCAGCCGCGTGTAGAACGCCAGGCAAAGCGCGATGTCGGCAAAAATGTCCTGAGGGCGCGACGGAAACATGCCTCAGCCCCTCGCAATCGCGTGGAAGAAGGTGCCGGTGACATGGCCGCGCCGGCCGCCGAAGCTGCCCAACGCCCTGCCCTCGCCATCGGCGAGATCGGCAAGTTTTTCGTCCGTGCCGGCGTCGGTCAGGCGGGCATAGTGAAATTCGTGGCCGCGAATCTCTGTCCCCGCGCACCCGAGCGCGCAATCCGAAAGCAGGCGGGCGCGGCGGTAGCCGAGGTTCATCTTTCGCTCGGCGAAACTGGTGGAATGGCCGAGCAGGCCGAGCATGCGGTGCTTCTGGCCGGCAGCGTCCTCCAGCACCTCGCCCAGCGCCATGAAGCCGCCGCACTCGCCATGGACCGGCTGCGTTTGCGCAAACCGGTGCATGCCATCCCGGAAATTCCGCGCCTCGGCCAGCCGCGCCGCATGCAGTTCGGGATAGCCGCCGGGCAGCCAGCAGACATCGCAATCGTCCCCCGGGGCCTCGTCGGCCAGCGGCGAGAACGGCACGATCTCGGCGCCGGCGGCGCGCCAGTGCGCGGCGACATGCGGATAGAGGAAGGTGAAGGCGGCGTCGCTGGCGAGTGCGATGCGCTGGCCGGGCGGCGGCAGGGCGGCCGACGCATCGCTCGCTGCGGGTGCAAAGGGTGCGGCCAACGCCAGGATGCGGTCGAGGTCGAGCGAACGCTCGGCCATGTCGGCGAGGCGGTCGAGATGCGCCGTCAGGTCGGCGTGTTCGGTCGCCTGCACCAGGCCGAGATGGCGCTCCGGCAGGGTGAGGCTGGGGTCGCGCAGGATGGCGCCGACGACGGGAATGCCGAGCGCCTCGATGGCGTCGCCGGCCAGCCGCCTGTGGCGTTCGCTGCCCAGCCGGTTGAGGATGACGCCGGCGATCCTGACTGTGGGATCGTAGCTGGCAAAGCCCTTGGCGAGCGCGGCGGCGGTCTGCGACTGGCCGGAAACGTCGAGCACCAGGACCACCGGCAGGCCGTAGAGCCGGGCGAGGTCGGCGGCCGAGCCCGAGCGACCCTTTTCGCCGGGTATTCCGTCGAACAGGCCCATGGCGCTTTCCACCACCACGCAATCCGCGTCTGCGGCACTTTGCGCGGCGAGCGCGTTGAGCAGCGCCGGCGGCATCGCCCAGCTGTCCAGGTTGACGCCCGGCAGGCCGGTGGCGGCGGCATGAAAGCCGGGATCGATGTAATCCGGCCCCGATTTGGCGCCGCGCATCTTCAGCCCGCGGCGCGCCAGCGCCCGCAGCATGCCGATGGTGACGCTGGTCTTGCCGGAGCCGGAACGCGGCGCCCCGATGATCAGGCCGCGTGCCGTCATTTCAGCGCCCGGTCGGCGAGCGCGAGAAGCTCCGCCCGCATCGAGACTATTCTGCCGACCGCCGTCAGCACAGGCGATTCGAAGCCCAGCCGTTCGGCGTCGCCGGCAATCGCGCCAAGCGTTGCGGCGTGCACGCGCTGGCGCGGCGTCGTCGCCGCCATGACGATCGCCGCCGGCGTGTCGGCCGGCAGGCCGCCCGCCATCAACTCGCCGGTGATGTGGGCCAGGATTTTCAGGCCCATATAGATGACGATCGGCTGGCCGGTCGCCGCAAGCGCGCGCCAGTCCAGTTCGTCGCCGAGGTCGGCGGTCTGGCCGGTGGCCAGGATCACCGCCTTGTTGAGGCCGCGCATGGTGGGCGCAATACCGATGTTGCCAAGGGCGGCCAGCCCCGAGGTGATGCCCGGCAGATAGCGGAAGGGGATGCCTTCGCGCGCCAGCGCAATCGCCTCCTCGCCGCCGCGGCCGAACACATAGGGGTCGCCGCCCTTCAGCCGCAGCACCTTGCGCCCGGCCTTGGCAAGTTCGATCAGCCGCGCGGTGATCTCGGCCTGGGTGATCGAAAGCTTGCCGCCGCGTTTCCCCACGAAGAACAGCTCGGCGCCCTCGGCTATCGCCACCACGGCGGGGTCGACCAGCGCGTCGTACACCACCACGTCGGCCTGGGTCAGCGCCGAGACGACATCGAGCGTCAGGCAGCCGGGGTCGCCCGGACCGGCGCCCGCCAGCCAGACATGGCCGGGCTCAAGCCGCGCCATGCGGCTCTGCAAAAGGGACAGCGTGGTCTCAACGCTCATGCAATGACCTTTTCACGGTGACGCAGGGCACCGCTCTGAATATAGAAGACGCCATGAATTCCGAAGACCGCCAATTGCGCCGTGGCTGGACCACGGGAGCCTGCGCCGCCGCGGCGGCCAAGGCGGCGTGCGCAGCACTGCTTTGCGGCGACTTCCCGGACCCGGTCGAAATCACCTTGCCCGGCGGTACCCGGCCGGCCTTCGCACTGGCCACGCAGCGGCTCGGCGGCGGCGAGGCGATGGCGGGCATCGTCAAGGATGCCGGCGACGATCCCGACGTGACGCATGGCGCGCTGGTGATGGCGACGGTGCGGCCGGGTGCGCCCGGTTCGGGCATCACCTTCAAGGCGGGCGCCGGCGTCGGCACGGTGACCCGGCCCGGACTGCCCTTGCCGGTCGGCGAACCGGCGATCAACCCGGCGCCGCGCCGGATGATCGCCCAAGCGGTCAGTGAAGTGGCCGGCCAAGCCGCCGACTTCGAGGTCGAGATTTCCGTCGCCAATGGCGAGAAGCTGGCCCTGAAGACGCTGAACGGCCGGCTCGGCATCGTCGGCGGGCTGTCGATCCTCGGCACGACGGGCATCGTCATCCCCTACTCCTGCTCGGCCTGGATTCACGGGATCAACCAGGGAATAGACGTCGCCCGCGCCGCTGGGCTCGACCATGTCGCCGGCGCCACCGGCGCCACTTCCGAAGCGGCAGTGCAGAAATTCCACAACCTGTCCGAGATCGCGCTGATCGACATGGGCGATTTCATCGGCGGCATGCTGAAATACATCCGCAAGCACCCGGTCGCCAAGGTCACCGTCGCCGGCGGCGTCGCCAAGATGACCAAGCTCGCGCAAGGCATGCTCGACGTGCATTCCAAGCGCGGACTGGCCGACATGGAGGCGCTGGCGGCGATTGCCGCCGGGACCGGCGGCAGTGCTGCGCTGGTGGAGAGGATCAGGACGGCGAACACCGTTTCGGAGGCGTTCCAACACGCTGCCGCCGAGGGCCTGCCGCTCGGCGACACCATCGCCGCCCGGGCCTGGCCGGCAGCGGCCGCCGTGCTTGGCGACCCCGGCATCGCGCTCGAAATCCTGGTCTTCGACCGCGAGGGCCGGCTTATGGGGCGTCAGCCGTTCAGGGCGAGCAGCCTTGCCATACCGCGCGACTGAGCTTTTCAGCCTCTCCCCCTGCCATTGAAAACCCCCTCTCCGCCGAGCTTCGCTCGTCACCTCTCCCCCGCTTCGCAGGGGCGAGGAACCACCGCCGCGACGCCAGCGCTTCTCCAGCCTGGGTTCCTCGCCCCCATGAAATGGGGGAGAGGTGGCGAGCCCGAAGGGCGAGACGGAGAGGGGGGCACCCTCTTCATACGAAATCGTCCTGTCCGTTACGGGTACGATGCCTGTCCGCAGCCTCATCCCTCCCGCCCCCGGAACCGCCTCTGGTAATAGGCGTCGTAGAGCGAGCTTTCGCGGAAATCCTGCGCCCCCAGCGAGCTGCCGACAAGGATCAGCGCGGTGCGCTCGGCTGGGTCGGCGGCGAGTTTTCCGGCAATGTCGGCGAGCGTGCCGCGGATGATCTTCTCGTCCGGCCAGGAGGCGCGCACCACCACCGCCACCGGGCAATCGGCGCCGTAAAACGGCGTCAATTCCTCCACCACCTGGTCCAGCGCGTGAATGGCGAGGTGGATGGCGAGCGTCGCGCCGGTGGCGCCGAAAGCGGAGAGCCGTTCGCGTTCCGGCATTTTCGAGGCGCGGCCCGATACCCGCGTCAACACCAGGCTTTGCGCCACTTCGGGAATGGTCAATTCGCGGCCGAGTGCGGCGGCAGCAGCGGCGAAGGATGGCACGCCCGGCGTCATCGTGTAGGGAATGCCGAGCTTTTCCAGCCGCCTTATCTGCTCGGCCACCGCGCTCCACACCGACAGATCGCCCGAATGCAGCCGCGCCACATCGTGGCCGGCGCGGTGCGCAGCCGCATATTCCAGCTCGATCTCGTCGAGCGACAGAGGCGCGGTGTCGACCAGCCGTGCGTCCGCCGGGCAATGGGCAAGCAATTCCTTCGGCACGATCGAGCCGGCATAGAGGCACACCGGACAGCTGGCGAGCAGCCTTGCGCCGCGCACGGTGATGAGGTCAGCCGCTCCGGGGCCGGCGCCGATGAAATGCACCGTCACTTGCCATCTCCGCTAATTGCTATGGCGCAGGTAACCGGCCCGACCGCAAGGCGCGGGCCAAGCAGCACCGCACGCGGCCCTGCCGCGGCAAGGGCTGCCGCCTCCGACACCGAGCCGACGCCGGTCAATTCGAGTGATTTTTCCGATGAGCTGACCGCACGGCTGTCCGCCAATTTCAGCTCCGCGATGGAAATGATTCGCAACGGCACGCCGAGCGTTGCACTCGCTTCGGCAATGCCGCCTTCATCCAGCTTGATCTCTCCCGTCGCCAGCCCGTCCAGATGCGGGCGCGGTACCGAAAAATGGTCGAGCGCTTGCGCGATCGCGGCCAGCACATCTTCAGCGCCCACACCCTTGCGGCAGCCGATCCCGGCGATCACCATGGCTTCACCCACGACCATTGCGTGACCGGCATCGCCGGCCGCCAGCCATTCATCGAACCGACGCTGGCTGCGCGCGACACCGCGATGCGGATGAGATCGCCGCCGCGTTCGCGGTACGCAGCCAGAAGCAGCGCCTCCATTTCCAGCGTCACCGCATTGGCAACCAGCCGCCCGCCGGGCTTCAGCGCATCGACCGCCGCTGCAAGCACGCCATCGTCGCTGCCGCCGCCGCCGATGAAAATGGCGTCGGGGCTGTCGAGGCCGGCCAGCGCTTCCGGCGCCCTGCCCTCGACGATTTCCAGACCGGGTACCCCGAATGCCCCCGCATTGCGGCCGATGCGGGCGGCGCGCTCGGAGTTCGCCTCAATGGCTACCGCACGCAGCGAAACGTCGGCCAGCATCCATTCGATCGCTACCGAGCCGGAGCCGGCGCCGATATCCCACAGCAATTCGCCCCGGCGCGGCGACAACGCCGACAATGTCGTGGCGCGGATCTCGCGCTTGGTGATCTGGCCGTCATGCTCGAACAGATCGTCGGCAAGGCCGGGCGTCAGCGGCAGGATGCGCGCATCGGCATCGGCGACCACTTCGATGGCGACGAGGTTGAGCGGGTTGATGCCGGCAAGCGAAAAGGCAAACGCCGTCTGCGCAGTGATCTTTTCGTCGGCACCGCCCAATGCCTCCAGAATTGTAAGCTTTGACTTACGGAATCCGTTACCCGAGAGCAGCTTTGCCAGCGCTGCGGGGCCGTCCGCATCCGAAGTCAAAGCCAGGATGCGCTGTCCCGCATGAAGCTGCGGGCGGATCAGGTCGATCGCCTTACCATGCAGCGAAACCGTCGCCGTCGATTGCAGCGGCCAGCCGAGGCGCGCGGCGGCAAGGCTGAAGGCCGACGGCGCCGGCAGCACGTCCATCTCCCCCGCCTCGACATGGCGGGCAAGGGTTGCGCCGACGCCGTGCAGGAACGGATCGCCGGAGGCAAGCACGCAAACAGGGCGGCCGCGCAAGGCGATCACGGCCTCGATGCCTTTTTCGAACGGGCTCGGCCAGGCGCGGGCTTCGCCCGCGATCAATTCCCCGGCAAGCGACAGATGCCGCTTGCCGCCGAAAACGAATTCGGCAGCGGCTATCTTCCGCTTCGCCGCGTCGCCCAGGCCGGCAATGCCATCCTCGCCGATGCCGACGACGGAGAGCCATTTTTGCGGTGGTGGACTTGTCGACATCACGTGGCCCCAGATCCACGGGGTGAAGGTTGCGCCCTACGTTGCCCCCCTCTGTCCTGCCGGACATCTCCCCCACAAGGGGGGAGATCATGCGCTTCATCGAATTCGTCAATTCTGCTTCGCTTGAGATTGGTGAAAGCAAAGCGGCTGGCCAATCTCCCCCCTTGTGGGGGAGATGTCCGGCAGGACAGAGGGGGGCAACGTAGGGCGCTACCAACCAAGGACTTAAAATCGGCAACTGTAATATTAGGGGTGGGGGTGCGTTGCCCAAAATCGATTCGGGGACGCCAATGCCCCCCTCTCCCCCTTGTTGCCGTCAGAGGATAAGGGTGAGGCCCAAACCCGTCCAACCCATGCAGGAAGCAATGACCAAAATCCTGATCCTCGGCGGCACCACCGAAGCCCGGCTTCTTGCCGGCAGGCTGGCGGCGCGGGGCGATCTCGACATTACCCTGTCGCTGGCCGGTCGCACCGTCGAGCCGGCGGAACAGCCGGTGCCGGTGCGCAGCGGCGGCTTCGGCGGCGCACCCGGCCTGGAACAGTATCTTGAAGACAAGAAAATCGACCTGCTGATCGACGCAACGCATCCCTATGCCGCTCAGATATCGCGAAACGCCGACACGGCCGCGCGGCTTGCCGGCTTGCCGGCGTTCGCCTTGCGCCGCGCGCCATGGCAGCCTGTCGCCGGTGACCGCTGGCGCTTCGTCGCCGACCCGCAAGAGGCCGTCACCGCACTTGGCAGCGAACCGCGCCGTGTCTTCCTGGCGCTTGGCCGGCAGGAGATCGGCGCCTTCGCCGAGGCGCCGCAGCACGCCTACGTCATCCGCAGCGTCGACCCCATCGACCCGCCGCTCGATGTGCCCGACGCGGAATACATCCTGGCGCGCGGGCCGTTCGCCGAAGTCGAAGAACGCCGGCTGCTTGCCGACCGGCGCATCCAGGTGATCGTCGCCAAGAACAGCGGCGGCAGCGCCACCTACGGCAAGATCGCCGCGGCGCGCGAACTCGGCATCAATGTCATCCTGTTCCAGCGGCCCGACGTACCCGACATGCCGGCGGTCGAAACGGTCGGGGAAGCGGTGGAGATGGCCGATCATCTCCTTGACTCTGCCGTCAGGAAACGCGGCGTATAGACCAGCGGAGCGCGCTCGCCGCGCTCGATGACGCGCGTCTCGGGCGAACCGATGATGACGCAGGTCGCCATGTCGGCCCGTGACGCATCGGCATCGGCGAGGTCCATCACCGCCATGCGCTCGTCGGGCCGGCCGGCGGCGCGACCGAAGATCACCGGGGTGGCGGCGGGCAGTACGCCGCGCAGCAGTTCGAACGCCTTGCCGAGCTGCCACGGGCGGGCGCGGCTGATCGGATTGTAGAGCGCGATCACGAAGCCGGCGCGGGCGACCGCCTCAAGCCTTGCCTCGATGACCTCCCACGGCTTCAGATTGTCGGAGAGCGAAATCGCACAGAAATCGTGGCCGAGCGGCGCGCCGATGCGCGCGGCGACCGCCAGCATGGCAGTGACGCCCGGCACGACGACGAGGTCGAGGTCGCGCCATTCGGCCGGACCGGCCTCGATCGCCTCGCAGACCGCCGCCGCCATCGCGAAGACGCCGGGGTCGCCGCCGGACACCACGCAGACTTTTTTTCCTTCGGCGGCGCGCTTCAAGGCGGCCGATGCTCGGTCGAGCTCCTCGCGATTGTCGGACGCGATGCGCAACTGGTCGGGCCTCAGATCCAGCCGGTCGAGATAGGGCGTGTAGCCGAAGAACTCCTCGCCTTCCGAAACGACCCGCGTCGCTTCCGGTGTGACCTGCTCCGGGCTGCCCGGCCCGAGCCCTATGACGGCGATGCGTCCGGTCTTCTGTCGGCCAGCACTCAAGGCTTTTGCCTCCAGCCGGGAACCAGCACGATGGCGAAATAGGGGGCGTCATCGTCGCCCTTGTCGGCGAGACGCATCGAGGTAGTGTTGGTCATGGTGGCGCGCTCAACATAGATCGCGTCTGCAAGCTTGCCGGCCGCATCCAACGCGCTGCGTATCTTCGGCAGGTTGCGGCCGACCTTCATGATGACCGCGGCGTCGGTGTCGGCCAGCCGGCGGGCCAGCTCGAATTCGCTCATCGTGCCGGGCAGCACCGACAGCACGTCGTCACCCTGCACGATCGGAATGCCCGTCTGCGACCAGCAGCCCGACATGGCCGTTATGCCCGGAATGACCTCGGTGTCGTAACGCTGCGACAGCCGGACATGCAGGTGCATGTAGGAACCGTAGAAAAGCGGGTCTCCTTCCGACAGAACCGCAACGGTTCGGCCATTTTCGAGGTGGTTCGCGATGGTTTGGACAGATTCCTCGTAGAAGGAAGTGATCTGTTCGCGGTAGTCGTTGTTTTCCCTGTCGATTTCCGTTGTGACGGGATAGAGCAGCGGTAATTCTATCCACGTCGGCCGAACATGTGTCTCGACGATCGCGCGTGCGTTGCTCTTGTTGCCGCGCTTGGCGAAATGCGCCACGACATCGGCTTCGCCCAGCGCCCGCACCGCCTTCAGCGTCAACAGCTCGGGGTCGCCGGGACCGGTGCCGACGCCGATCAGCCGTCCTTTCGCAAGCGATTTCAAAGGCCTGGCCTCGCCAGGGCGTTGAGGGCGGCGGCCGTCATGGCGCTGCCGCCCATGCGTCCGCGCACGATGGCGAAGGGAACGCCGAGGCCGCTTTCGGCGAGCGCGTCCTTCGATTCGGCAGCACCCACGAAGCCGACCGGCATGCCGACGATCGCGGCGGGTTTCGGCGCGCCCGCCTTGAGCATGTCCAGGAGGTAGAACAGCGCGGTCGGCGCGTTGCCGATGGCGACGACCGAGCCAGCCAGCCTCTCGCCCCACAATTCGAGTGCGGCGGCGGAGCGCGTGTTGCCGATTTTGCCAGCGATTTCAGCCGTTTGCGGATCGCGCAGCGTGCAGATCACCGCGTTGCCGGCCGGCAATCTGGCGCGGGTGACGCCCTGCGCCACCATTTCGGCGTCGCAGAAGATCGGCGCGCCCGCCTGCAATGCGGCCCTGGCAGATGAAACGAAATCTGGTGAAAAAACAAAGTGTTGCGCCGCCTCGACCTGACCGCAGGCATGGATCATGCGGATCGCGACATCGGCCTCGTCTTCAGAAAAGCGCGACAGGTCGGCCTCGGCGCGGATGATGGCGAAAGACTTTTCGTAGATCGCCATGCCATCGCGTATGTAGTTGTAACCGCTCATGAATTTCCCTGGAAAGCTGCCGCGACACGTTGCGCGCCGAGCCGGGAAAAGCATGTCCTGGCGCTTTCCCCCGGCCGTCGCGTTTCGCGGTATAGGCCGGCAAGGCGCTGAAAACCATGCCTGATTTCGGCATTCGGGAGTCGCACTTCGGCCACGTCCTGCGCCTTGCCGCCGATCACCAGCCCGATGCCGTCGGGCAGGCCAACAAAAGTCAGGTCGGCGGCAGCCGGATGCGCGCAGCCCTTGCCGCAGCCGGAGACGTGGAGGCTGAGCGAATTGTCGAAAAGCCCGGTGCCAAGTGCAGCAAGCTGTTCGGCGACGATGCGCGCCGCGATCTGCCCCGACCCGCAGGCCGGGCTGCCCGGGCAAGCGGCGATGCAGAGCCTGGTGTCGCCGGGATCGCCGATGAACCCATGGCGCGGCGCGATATCGCTGAGGTCGGTGCAAACGCCAGTGTTCGGGGCTATCGCCAGCAGCGCCCGGCCGGGCGCAAGGCGGAACTCCTCAACGCCGGCGGTTTCGGCCTCGCGGCAGAAACCGGTAAGGCGCGACGCCTCGATCTGGCCGAAGGGCAGGCCGACGCCCAGGGCGGCGCGGCCATCGGCAAGCGCGAAGACGCCGACCGGCAAGGCGCTCTGCGCGCCGCCGCGCGGATGCAGGACGACGATGTTGTCCTCACCAGAGGCCCCCTGTTCCCCCGCCAGATCCGGCCAGGCGGCGTCGGACACCGCGCGGGCGAGCTCAGCGCGCAAAATGGCCGGAGCCAGGTGGCGGCCACGGGCACGAACCCCCATCTCGGCGATTGCGTTGAGTGCTGTAATCGCCGCATCGCAGGCGTGCGCTTCGTCGAGCAAGGCGATCGGAGCGGCGGTGGCTGCATTGCCGCCGACGGAAAACTGCCAGGCGACGTGCTGACCGCTCCGCACCGCCGCCAGCCGCACGTCGGCCTGGATGCCCGCCATATTGAGGCGGCCGCCGCCATCGACGACAACGGAAACTTTCGGGCCCAGACGTTTCGCCAGATCGGTCGCAGCGATCGCCCGGCCTATGGCATCGACCAGCGGGCGCGGATCGGCGGTCTCGTATGGATCGAGCCCGGCGAGCGGTCCGGTTTCCACAGGCACGCCCTCGCGCACGACGATGCCCAGGGCATCGATGTCGGCGGCGAGCGACGCGACCGTTGCAGCTTCCAGCCCCCTGATCTGCAGGCTGCCGCGTCCGGTGACTTCGAGAATGCTGTTGCCGTGGCGGAACGCGGCCTCGGCCAAACCCATCAGTGCGGCCGGCGTGAAAAAGCCGGAGGCGGGGCTGAGGCGAACCAGCAGCCCGTCGCCGGTCTGCATCGGAGCGGAAAGCGCCGGGCAGGCGCCGCGCGGGAGCGGCAGGCTCATGCCGCCTCCCTGCCCCGCGCCTCTTCTATCAGCGCGGCGAGATCGTCGTCGATGGAGTTGCGGCGCGAATGCCAGAGGCCGCGCCGGCGGGCCGACATGAAACGCTCGGCGATGGCGCGGGCGGCGGCCGGATTTTCGCGCAGGATGAAATCGCGCACGCGCGCGTCGCCGAGATAGGCGTCGTGCACCGCCTCGATCAGGGCCGCGGGAATGGCCTCGGTGGTCTCGGCAAAGCCGATCAGCCGGTCGACCGTTTCGGCGAATTCGGCAGCACCACGCGGCCCATGCCGCAACTGGCCTTCGATGAAGCGCGCGTTGGTGGCGCGGGCGCGCACCACGCGGCCGACAGCCTCGGTGACGGAACGCGCGCGCGGCCTTGCAGGGTCTGTGGTGTCGAGTGCGATCACGTCGGCGCTGCTGCCCAGGGCTGCGACAGCGGCGGTGAAGCCGCCGATGAAGGCGACGTCGGCCGAACCTTCGAGAATATCGCGGCCCGGATCGTCGCCGGTGTGGATCAGCAATTCGGCCTGTGCGATGCGTCCTGCAAAGGCGCCGGGGGCCGCCTCGCCCTCGCCTTCGGCGCCGCCATAGGCATGCGAGCCCGCGTCGAGATAGGCCCGGCCGAGTTCAGCGCGCGATTGCCAGTCGCCGGAGGCGAGCCTGTCTTCAACACCGGAGCCGTAAGTGCCCGGCGACGAGCCGAAGACGCGCGGCGGCACATGGCCGAGCACCCGCGCATCCGCGGCAAGCGGGTTCTCCGAGGCCTCCTCGTTGCGCTCTCCGACAGCCTTCGCCGCGGCGTGGATCAACGCGATCTGCGCCGGGAACATGTCGCGGAACAGGCCGGAAATGCGCCAGGTGACGTCGACACGAGGACGTCCCATCGCCGCCGCCGGCAGCACTTCGATTGCCGTGACACGGCCGGTCGCGGCATCCCATTGCGGGCGGCACCCCATCAGCACCAGGCCTTGCGCGATCTCCTCGCCGCCGGTGCGCAGAGAAGCGCTGCCCCAGAGGTCCATGACCAGCGAGCGCGGCCAGTCGCCATGATCCTGCAGGTAGCGGCGCAACACCTCGTCGGCGGCAGCGCGGCCAAGCTCGAAGGCGGTCGGCGTCGGCATGGTGCGCGGGTCGGCGGTGAACAGGTTGCGGCCGGTCGGCAGCACGTCGCTGCGGCCGCGCGCCGGGGCGCCCGACGGGCCGGCTGTTATGTGGCGGCCGTCGAGTGCTGCAATCAGCGCCTCGCGCTCGCGGGCTGCACTTTTGCGGCGCAGCGGATCGGGTTCGTTATCAAGCGCGCGGCCGTAGATGTGCAGGCCGTCCTTGACCGCGAAATCCTTGAGATCGCAGAGCCAGGCGTCGATGCGCTGCAAGGCGGCGTCCGGCGCTTCGTCGCGCGCCACGCCGGCCTGCGCCGCGAGCCCGGTTTCTTCGGCCTTCGCGACGATCAGCTTCGCCAGCCGGTCGCGGCGGCGGCGGTCGAGCCCATCGGCCTGTACATACTCGTCGACCAGACGCTCGAGCATCTGCTGGTTCTCATCGAGCCCGGCCTCGGCGAGCGGCGGCGGCAGATGGCCGAGCGTGACGGCGGCGATGCGCCGCTTGGCTTGCGCAGCCTCGCCCGGATTGCTGACAATGAAGGGATAGACCACCGGCAGCGAGCCGGTGACGATTTCGGGGAAACAGTCGCCGGAGAGCGCCACGGTCTTGCCCGGCAGCCATTCCAGCGTGCCGTGGGCGCCGACATGCACGATGGCGTGGCAACCCAGCGATTTTTGCAGCCATAGGCCAAAGGCCACCAGCGCATGGCGCGGCGGGATCGTCGGGTCGTGATAGTCGGCGCGGCGGTCGGCGGAACGCCCCCGGTCTGGCGCCAGCGCCACCGTAACGCTGCCGAAGCGGGCGGCGCGGAAGGGGAAATTTTGCGGGGCAGCCGACGTGCGACGTTTGCGCTCTACGTTGCCCCCCTCTGTCCTGCCGGACATCTCCCCCTCAAGGGGGGAGATCACGCCTTCATCGCAGACTTCGCCAATCGGCAATGAAAGGGAAGAGCCGACGCAGGAGCTGCCAATCTCCCCCCTTGAGGGGGAGATGTCCGGCAGGACAGAGGGGGGCAACGTAGCGTGCTTTCCCTCAACACCATCGCCACAAGGTGACCCCCACGCCGCCTCGACCGCTTGCATCGCCTTTGCCGGCAACGATTTTGCGAATGAGCGATAATCGTCCAGGCTGAGCCCCTCGTCGCTTCGCTCCAGCCTTTCCAGCAATGCGCGCGGGCTCTTCGGGATATCGCCGACCGCGTAACCCTCGGCGGCGAGATCATGCAGCATCGCGAGCACGCTTGCGGGTACGTCCAGCCCGACGGCGTAGCCGGTGCGGCCGGCTGCGGCGGGATAATCCGGGATCAGGACAAGAAGCTTGCGTTCGGCGCGCGGCGTCTGCTGCAGCCGGACGAGTTTTTCCACACGCAGAGCCAGCTGTTCGATGCGGTCGGGCTCGGGCCGGTTGAGGAAGCCTCGGAAGCCAAGCTGGTCATCGCCCTCGCCCTCCGCCTTGAAGGCGATGGCGCCGGCGTGGATGCGGCCGTCGAGTTCCGGCAGCACGACATGCATGGCAAGGTCGGCCGGCGCCAGGCCGCGCTGGTTGCTGGCCCATGCCTCGCGCCGCGTGGTGGCGACGATGGCCTGCAGGACCGGCACGCCGGCGCGGTCGAACAGGGTCTCCTCGCCCGGCTCGGCGCCGCTGGCAAAAGCCGTGGTGGTGACGATCAGCGCCGGCGACAAATCGGCAAGGGCCGCCTCGACAAGACAAAGCGATTCCTTGTCCTTGAGGCTGGCGACAAAGATGGGCGCGACGGCGATGCCCTTGCCGGCGAGTGCGGCACAAAGCGCGTCGATCGGAGCGACATCGGCGGCAAGCAGCATGGAGCGGTAGAACAGGATCGGCACGATCGGGGCGCCGGGCGCATTTGCCTGCCTAACCGCTGTCAGATCGACGATGCCTTTGCCCGGCAGGTAGAAGCCGGCCTTGGGCACCACAGCCGGTTCGGGCGCCGGCATCTCATGCCCGGCAAGCGTCGCCAGCCTGCCGACAAGGCCGCGCATATTGGCCGGGCCGCCCTCGCGGAAATAGGCGAGCAGGCCGTCAAGCTCGCCGCGCGGCAGCGTCGAGGCCTCGATCAGACGTTCGTCGACATCACGGCATTCGCCGGGCAGCAGCGCGAGCTTGATGCCGCGTTCACGCGCCAGCGCCGCGAGCCGGTCGCAGCCATAGCGCCACCATTCGTAGCCGCCGAGAATGCGGACCAGAATGACCCTGGCGTGCATCGCGACGCTGTCGACCCAGAGATCGACGGACATAGGATGTCGCAGCTCGCGCAGCGGCGCCAGTCGCATCGACGGCAGGTTTTGCCGGTCGGCCTGCCACGCCGCGGCGAGGCCGGCCAGATCGCTGTCGGTGAAGGACAACGCCACGACATCCGCCGGCGACTGCCGGAGATCGACCGGTTCGGCCAGATCGTCCAGCGAGGCGGATGTGGTGGCGAGGATGTGCACCCCGGGATGCTCCCTGTCAGCTTGCGAGGATGCGTTCGATCGCCGGGCGGTTCAAGCCCTTCAGGCCGATGACGACGAGGCGGCTGCGGCGGTCTTCGCCCGGCGCCCAGGCGCGGTCGAAATGATGATTGACGCGCGGACCCACCGCCTGGACGAGAAGCCGCATCGGCTTGCCCTCAACGTCGACGAAACCCTTCACCCGCAGCACGTTCTCCGCCTCGGCGGCTTCGGCCACCTTGCGGGCGAGATCGGCAGGCTGGGCGATCGACGGCAGCTCGATGACAAAGCTGTCGAAATCGTCGTGCTCGTGGTCGAAGGCGCCGTCGTGATGGGTCTTGCGGTTCTCGATGTCGTCCTCGACGGCGAGACCGAGGCCGAGCAGCACCGACGCGTCCACCTTGCCCTGGCTGGTCGGCACGATCTTTACCGCGCGCGACAAATGTTCCGAGACGATGGCGTTGGCGCGTTCCCGGCCGGCCGCATCCATGAGGTCGCTCTTCGACAAGATGATGAGGTCGGCGCAGGCGACCTGGTCCTCGAAGACTTCCTCGACCGGATCGTCGTGGTCGAGCGAATCGTCGGCCGAGCGCTGCGCCTGAAGCCCGTCCATGTCTGCGGCGACGCGACCGTCGGCCAAAGCGGGACCATCGACCACGGCAATCACCCCGTCGACGGTGACGCGGCTCTTCACCGAAGGCCACTGGAAGGCCTGGACCAGCGGTTTCGGCAGCGCCAGGCCGGAGGTCTCGATGAGGATGTGGTCGACCCTCGGTTCGCGGGCGAGGATCTGGTCGAGCGCCGGCACGAAATCGTCGGCGACGGTGCAGCAGATGCAACCATTGGCCAGTTCGACGATGTTTTCCTCCGGGCAAGCGTCGACGCCGCAGCCTTTGAGGATGTCACCGTCGATGCCGACATCGCCGAACTCGTTGACGATGATGGCTAGGCGCTTGCCACCGGCATTTTCGATGACGTTGCGAATCAGCGTGGTCTTTCCGGCTCCCAGAAAGCCAGTGACGACGGTGCAGGGAACGCGTTCGGGCAGTGCGGTCATTTCGTTTCTTTCGTCAGGTCAAGGGGAGGGATACGGGCGATCAGCCCGCGTTTCAGACTGTCGGGACGGCCGCGCCACGGGATTAGCCCGTCTGCCGAGCCGGCAAATAGATTGGCGCCGGCGACAAGGTCGGCGCCACTGTCGATGGCGAGGTCGCCGAACACATAGCTCCACGCGCCCGGCTTGACGATGGCCGCGCTCAGCCGCCGCTTGCAGTTGCCGAGGCAGGAAACCGTGGCGACCTTGACGCCCGAGCCCGCGGCCGCGCGCAGCGTATCGGCGGCAAGGTTTTCGCCGGCGCGTGGATAGGCATCGGAGCCGGTCTCGTCGCGGCAGCTTTCGCAGACGACGACCGTCACCGCCGAGGCGTTTGCCAACGAGGCCGGGTCCTCGTGTTCAGGGTTGGTGCTGACGTCCACGCATTGCACTCCGCGGCCAGTGGCCAGACTAGCGGGGTGCACGCGCATGCGCTGGCGAACGAACGCCCATCGCACATCTGATTCCGACGCCAGGGCACCCCGCCCGGTCTCGGCATTGCAAGTTCGGCGGCAGGTCTCCTGGCTCGCGCGTCATCGCCTTCTCCCGCCTTCCCGGACACATCTCCAGTGGCATTCGGTCGAGGCTCGTCGCTTACAGTTGCGGGGACAGCTGCGGACTGGAAACCAGGGTTTCGCACCGCATTCCCTCTTCGCCCTTCGCGTTGCCGTGAAGGGACCGTCGACGCCGGCGAAATTACGCGCTGGCGAAGGGCGATGTCAACGCGGCTTGAATTGGGTAGCCTTAATTGGGCGGCTTGAACTGGGCGGGCAGAATGGGTTTGCCGCCCGCGCAACTTCGTTTATAGTCGTGCCGTCGTCGGTTTTCGATAAGAACCGAAAGAGGGAATGCGGTAAGGACGGAACGTTCGATGCCGCGGCTGCCCCCGCAACTGTGTGCGGTTAGCTCCTCCCCAAGTGCCACTGGAAAGCAATTTCCGGGAAGGCGGGGAAGGAGTAGCGATCCGCAAGCCAGGAGACCTGCCGGCGACGCAACGTAAATGCCAGGGACCCTCGGGTGGAGGGTGAGAGGACAACACAGTGACCACAGCAACCCATACGACCGGCGCCGCCACATCTTCGGCTTCGCGCGCTTTCCAGCTCAGCCTTTCGGCTCTGCTCGGCCTTTTCGTCGTCGGCTTCGTCGGCTTCTCCCATCTGGAAGTGGCCCACAATGCAGCGCATGACTATCGCCATTCGATGGCGTTTCCCTGCCACTGACGAAAGCCAGACATCATGACCCTTTTTCGTAACGTCGTGTTCGTCGCGGCGATCGCCGGACTGTTGGCCGGCATCGTGATGACGGCAATGCAAGCCTATGCCACCGTGCCGTTGATCTTGCAGGCGGAGACATTCGAGAACGCAGAAGCCGCACCCGCGCATGACCATGCCGAGGCCGCTCCGACGACCGACACTGCCGCCGCGACAGCCCCGGAAGCCGCGGCGCCTGCCGCGCATGACCATGGCGAAGAAGCCTGGGCGCCAGCCGACGGCTTCGAACGTTATGCCTATACGGCCGCCGCCAATGTCGTCACTGCAATCGGTTTCGCGCTGATCCTGGTGGCGGTTTCGGAGGCCTTCGGCGGCATCCTCAGCTGGCGCCAGGGCCTGTTCTGGGGCTTTGCCGGCTTTGCCGTGTTCACGCTGGCTCCCGGCCTCGGCCTGCCGCCGGAACTGCCGGCAATGCCGGCCGCAGATCTCGCGGCGCGGCAGGTCTGGTGGATCGGCACGGTTGCCGCCACCGCGATCGGACTGGCGCTGATCGCCTTCCGCCGCTCGGCGCCGCTTGCCATTCTCGGCCTCGCGCTGATCGTCACGCCGCACATCATCGGCGCGCCGCAGCCCGAAAGCCATGAATCGCCGATCCCGGCAAACCTGCACCACCAGTTCGTGGTGGCCGCGACCGTGACCAGCCTGATCTTCTGGGTGGTGCTCGGCGGTCTGGTCGGACTGATCCGTGGCCGTTTCATGGGATCGGAAACCGAACTGCAGCGCAGCTTTGCCTGACAATGGACGGCTGACACTGCTCATCGGCGGCGCCCGCTCCGGCAAGAGCGCGCACGCCGAGCAGCTGGTGACCGCACTTCCCGCGCCGTGGACCTACATCGCCACGGCGCAATCCTTCGACGCCGAGATGGATGATCGCATCGCGCTGCACCGGGCACGCCGCGCCGCTGGCTGGGAAACCGTCGAGGAACCGCACGACCTCGCCGGCACTCTTGCCAAACTCCCCGAGGGTCGGCCCGTGCTGGTCGACTGCCTGACCTTGTGGCTGACCAATCGCATGCTGGCGGACGCCGATCTCGAAACCGAATGCGCGCTGCTGGAGAACGTGCTCGCAGCGCCGCGCGGGCCCTGGTTCGTCGTCAGCAACGAGGTGGGCCTGGGCATCGTGCCGGACAACGCGCTGGCCCGGCGCTTCCGCGACGCCGCCGGGCGTTTGAACCAGCGCATCGCCGCCAAAGCGGACCGGGTGCTGTTCATGGTCGCCGGCCTTCCCATGCAGGTGAAATGAGATGAGCATCGAGGACAAGGACAGTGAACGCCACCGCGCCAAGATGGCCAAGCGCAAGGCGGTTCAGGACAAGGAAGTCGCCGAAAAGACCATCGAGAAGGGCCTTCTGATCGTCAACACTGGCCCGGGCAAGGGCAAGACCACCGCCGCCTTCGGGCTGGCATTGCGTATGCTCGGCTACGGCAAGAAGGTCGGCGTCGTGCAGTTCATCAAGGGCGCCTGGCACACCGGCGAGAAGGACGCCTTCGCCACCTTCGGCGAACGCATCGTCTGGCACACGATGGGCGAAGGTTTCACCTGGGAAACGCAGGATCTGGCGCGCGACATCGCCGCCGCCGAACGCGCCTGGTCCAAGGCGCTGGAGCTGATGGCCGATCCGTCGATCAGCCTGGTCGTGCTCGACGAACTCAACATCGCGCTGCGCTACGATTATCTCGACCTCGGCAAGGTGGTAGACGCGCTGAAGGCGCGGCGCGGCGACCTGCATGTCGTCGTCACCGGCCGCAACGCCAAGCCGGCGCTGGTCGAAGCCGCCGACCTGGTTACCGAAATGACGGCGGTGAAACATCATTTCGCGGCCGGCGTGAAGGCCCAGCAAGGCATCGAATTCTGATGTTCTGCTACGCCTCAGGCGAGCAGGAACAGCGCCAGAAAACCAAACAGCCCGATCAGCAGCCAGTCGGCGACGCGGAAGATTTTCAGCGCGGCGCGGATGTCAGCCGCCGTCGCCTCGCGCCTGCCGCCCGCGCCCATGGTGGCATCGTGAACCGTGACGCCGCCATAGACGCGCGGACCGGCGAGCGCCAGGCCAAGCGCGCCGGCCATTGCCGCTTCCGGCCAGCCGGCATTCGGCGAGCGATGCTTTCCCGCGTCGCGCCAGACGGCGCGCCAGGCATTTTCGGTCGAAGCGCCGCGAACGAAGAACGCCGCGCAGGCGATCAGCAGCGCCGTCAGGCGCGAGGCCGGCAGGTTGACCAGATCGTCGAATCGCGCCGACGCCCAGCCGAAATCCTCGTGTTTTTCGGTGCGGTGGCCGATCATGGAATCGGCGGTGTTGACCGCCTTGTAGGCGGCGCCTCCAGCCAGCCCGCCGACGCCCAGCCAGAAGGCCGGCGCCACGATGCCGTCGGAAAAATTCTCGGCCAGGCTTTCGATTGCGGCGCGGCTGACACCCGCTTCGTCCAGCCGGTCCGGATCGCGCCCGACGATCCGCGAAACGGCGACACGTCCGGCCTCAAGGCCGCCGGTCTCCAGCGCTTGCGCCACCGCCGCGACATGGCTTTCGAGGCTGTTCTGCGCCAGCAGGCTGGTCGCCACGACAGCCGCAAGGACGACACCGAACGGTACGAGGGACAAGACGCCGGAGACGATGCCGGCAATCGCGGCGGGAATCAGGACGATGACGGCAAGGGCGAGAGCGCCGTGCAGGCGGCGTCGCGACGGCTGGAAGGAGGGAAGGTTCAGCCTGGCGTCAAGCCAGGAAATCAGATTGCCGATCCACATTACCGGATGGCCGATTGCCTTCAGCAGCGGCTGGGGATAGCCGGTGAACCGTTCGATCAAGAGGGCAAGAAAGGCGAGCAGTACTGACATGGCTTCCGGAGGTGGCATTGCGGCGGTAACGGATCACGGCGGCAGCCTCGAGCGCGCAGGCGTGCTGTTTCCAGACGCGCCGCAGCCCTGGATCGACCTTTCGACCGGGATCAATCCGCACCCCTACCCGCTTTTCGAGCTGCCTGCCACCGCCTTTTCCCGGCTGCCGGAACCGGGACGCAACCGCGAACTCGCCGCAGTCGCGGCTTCAGCCTATGGCGCAGCCTCAAGCAGCAATGTGGTCCCCGCGCCGGGTACGCAGATCCTTTTGCCGCGCGTCGCATCGCTGGTCGCTGCCGGACGCGCGATGGTGCTTGGCCCGACCTATGCCGAGCACCGGCGCGCCGCAGCCATCGCCGGACACATGGTCGAGGAAACCGACGATTTCGACAGGCTGGCCGACGCCGACCTCGCCATCATCGTCAACCCCAACAATCCAGACGGGCGCGTGGTCGCCCGGGAGGATCTTCTCGCCCTTGCCGAAACGCTGAGATCGCGCGGCGGGCTGCTGATCGTCGACGAAGCCTTCATGGATGTCGGACCGCTCGCGGAAAGCCTCGCGGGCGATGTTGCGGGCGGCGGCATCGTGGTGCTCAAATCCTTCGGCAAATTCTTCGGGCTGGCAGGAATCAGGCTCGGTTTCGCCATCGCTTCGCCGGGGATAGCCGCGAGCCTGGACGACCAGCTCGGCCCGTGGGCGGTCGCCGGGCCGGCGCTGGAGATCGGAATTCACGCACTTACCGACAAGCACTGGCAGGAGACCATGCGTGCGAGGCTTGCCGGGGAGGCCCAGAGGCTTGACGCGCTGCTCGCCGGCCACGACATTCCGGTGATGGGCGGCACCAGCCTTTTTCGGTACGTACAGATGCCCGGCGCCGGCGCGCTGTTTTCCGTGCTTGGCGGCCACGGCATTCTGGCGCGGAACTTTGTGGAGCGGCCGGACCGCCTCCGGTTCGGACTGCCAGCGAACGAAAATGAATGGGACAGGCTTAGCGAGGCGCTCGCGGCTTGGCGCAGCGGAGCCCGGAAAAGAAGAATGCGCAAATGATGATCCATGTCTGTTCGCTGACCCGGCTTCATGCCACCGTCGCTGCCACTGGCGCCGGACGCGTCGTGTCGCTGCTCAGCGCCGGTACGATCGTGGAAAGGCCGGCCACGGTGGAGGAGGTCGACCACCTGCACCTTTCCATGCACGACATCGTCGATGCGCAGCCCGATCTGGTGCTGCCAGGCCAGGCGCATGTCGAAAGGCTGCTGGAATTCGCTTCCGGCTGGGATCGCTCGAAGCCGCTGGTCGTGCACTGCTTTGCCGGCATCAGCCGCTCGACGGCCGCCGCCTATATCATCGCGGCGGCGTTGTCGCCGCAGCGCGACGAAATCGAGCTGGCGCAGACACTGCGGAAACTGTCGCCGTCTGCGACGCCCAATGCGCGGCTTGTTGCAATCGCCGACGAGTTGCTGGGCCGCGACGGACGCATGGTAGCGGCCATCGCCGCCATCGGCCGCGGCGCCGATGCTTACGAAGGCGTGCCCTTCGCGCTGGAACTCACCGCCGCGCCATTGGTATAGGCTTGAACCTCACCCTGCCGGCTCAGAAACGTTCTCCAGCCAGATGGGCGACCTGCGCGCCGGCTTCGTAATACGCTTCCCTGAAGGGGCGGAAAGACGTTTCCCGCAATTCGGTCAACGGCAGCGGCATCTCGGCCTCGGTCTTTTCGCCAAGGATGAGTTGCGCGAGCTCGCGGCCAAACACGGTGCCCGGCGAGATGCCACGTCCGTTGTAGCCGGAGAAGCCGACCGCGTTCGGGCCGAATTTGTGGAAGCGCGGCAGCGCATCGTCCGTCATGCCGATCTGGCCATACCATTCATGTTCGAACGCGACGGCGCCAAGCTGCGGATAGAGCTTCGCCAACGCACGGCGGGCCCACGCTTTGTGAATGACTGTCCCGGTGTTGCGCAGCGCGCCGACGCTGCCGAAAACCAGCCTTCCCGCCTGGTCCAGCCTGAACGACGAAAGGATCGTCTTTGTATCCCACACCCCTTCGCGCCCGGGCAGGATGGATTTCAGAAGTTCGGCGCCAAGCGGCCTCGTGGCGAGATTGAAATAGGGCAAATGCACCTGTTCGGTGCGGACATTTCGCCAGGGACCAGTGCTGTATGCGTCGGTGGCGACCACCACCCAGGCGGCGTCGACCACGCCGGACGCGGTGCGGACCTTCCATCGCTCGCCCTTGCGGTCAGCGGCGATGACGGGACTGTCCGTGTGGAATGCCGCTCCCGCTGCGATTGCCGCGCGGGCGAGGCCGCGCGCATAGGCAAGCGGCTGCAACGTGCCGGCACGCAGATCGAGCAGCGATCCGGCATAGGCCGAAGTGCCCAGCCGTTGCGCCGTCTCTGCGGCGTCGAGGACGCGGACCGGTGCGCCGCGCCGTTGCCATTGCGCCTCGCGCTCGCTGATTTCCTTCAACCCTTCCGGACCGACGGCGCAGTGAAGCGTACCGTTGCGCTCCAGTTCGCATGCGATGCCGTGCCGGTCGATTAGCGCCATCACCAGCGATGGGCCGTCGCCGAGAAGCTGCAGCAGCCGCTCCCCAAGGACAGGACCGAGCGTTGCCGACAGATCGTCCGGCATCACCCAGAGGCCCGCATTGATCAGCCCGACATTGCGGCCGGCGCCGCCGAAGCCGATCTCGCGACCTTCAAGCAGCACAACGCGCCGGCCGGCTTCCGCCAGATGCAGCGCGCAGGACATGCCGGTGTAGCCGCCGCCGATAACGGCCACGTCGGCAGACACGTGTCCGTGAAGCGGATGGGTCGGCGGCGCGGCTGGCGCCGTCGCCTCCCAAAGCCCGTGCGAGCGCGGATCGCCGAGCATCAGCCGGCCCTCCAGGTCGGCACAGCCACCGAGATATTCATGCGGGCCTCACTCGATGTCGAAGGACACGCCCTGGGCAAGCGGCAGCGCCTTGGAGTAGTTCACCGTGTTGGTGGCGCGCCGCATATAGGCTTTCCACGCATCCGAGCCACTCTCGCGGCCACCGCCGGTCTCCTTCTCGCCGCCGAAGGCGCCGCCAATCTCGGCTCCCGAGGTGCCGATGTTGACATTGGCGATGCCGCAGTCGGAACCGTCGACAGACAGGAAGCGCTCGGCCTCCTGCAGGTCGAGCGTGAAGATCGACGACGACAGCCCGGCGCCTACCGCATTGTGGTCGGCGATCGCGGCGTCGAGGTCGGTGTATTTCATCACATAGAGGATCGGCGCGAAGGTCTCTTCAAGCACCGGCCCCTCCTGCTTCGGCATCTCCACCAGCGCCGGCTTGACGTAATAGGCATCGGCATGGCCGGCGTCGACGCGGCTGCCGCCGGTGATCTTTCCGCCATGCGTCCCGGCTTGCTTCAACGCTTTCTGCATGCCGTCGAATGCCGCCTTGTCGATCAGCGGGCCGACCAGCGCCGAAGTCTCCAGCGGGCTGCCGACGGAAACGCTCTCATAGGCCTTCTTCAGGCGGGGAACGAGCGTGTCGTAGACGCTGTCATGCACGAACAGCCGGCGCAGCGTGGTGCAGCGCTGACCAGCGGTGCCCATGGCGCCGAAGGCAATGGCGCGCAGCGCCATGTCGAGATCGGCCGATGGCGTGACGATGCCGGCATTGTTGCCGCCGAGTTCCAGGATGGCGCGGGCAAAACGTTTGGCCAGCCTTGGGCCGACATCGCGGCCCATGCGCGTCGAGCCGGTGGCCGAGACCAGCGGCACCTTCGGGTGGTCGACCAGCACCTCGCCGATGGCGCGGTCGCCGATCAGCACTTTCAGCAGGCCGTCCGGCGCATCGGACCCAAAGCGCTTTACCGCTCGCTCGAAGATCGCCTGGCAGGCAAGGGCGGTCAGCGTCGTCTTCTCCGACGGCTTCCATACCACCGAATTGCCGCAGACCAGCGCCAGGGCTGCGTTCCACGACCACACCGCGACCGGGAAGTTGAAGGCCGAGATGACGCCGATGACGCCGAGCGGATGCCAGGTTTCCATCATCCGATGGCCAGGGCGCTCGGTGGCGATGGTAAGGCCGTAGAGCTGGCGCGAAAGGCCGACGGCGAAATCACAGATGTCGATCATTTCCTGCACTTCGCCCAGGCCTTCGGACGGTATTTTTCCCGCCTCGATCGACACCAGGCGGCCGAGTTCGGCCTTGTGGGCGCGCAGTTCCTCGCCCAGGAGCCGCACCAGCTCGCCGCGCTTCGGAGCCGGCACCAGCCGCCACTTGCGGAACGCCGAATCGGCTTCCTCGATGGCGCGGGCCGCACCCGCAGCCGTCGTCGTCGCCACCTCGGCGATCTTCTCGCCCGTCACCGGGCTCATCGCCGCCATGCCGCCGGCGGCATAGGCGCTCTCGCCAACACCAAGCGCGGACAGAAGCCCACGCGCCTCGGCAACAATATCCAACCGCTTCGTCGATACGTTCATCTGGAATCTCCTGTTCTAATCTTATCCGAAACGGACGGCGCCGAGCCGTCCCGGCGAGGTCAGCCGTTTCAAGCCCACAGCAAGGTCCTTGTTCTTCTGCTGCGTGTAACGGTCGTAGTAGGACTGGTTCTTCCGGCCAATGCCATGTTCTGCGCTGAAGGAACCGTGGAACTTCTCTACCGCGACGGCAAAAACCCAGTCGCGCAGCCTATACTCGAAATCTTTATCGAGGGAGGCTGATTTGTCGACAACAAGATTGAAATGCACGCCGCCATCCCCGATGTGGCCGAAGTCGCAGATGGTAACGCCGGGAAACCGGGCCGGCATCTCGGCCTTCATATGGTCGCAGAAGGCCATGATGTCACCCCGGCGAAACGACAGATCGAAGGCGATCAGCCTGCCCAGGTGCTTGACACCCTCCGATAGCGCGTGCCTGAGGGCCCACATCTCATGCGCCGGCCCGACGAAGGCATCGGCGAGGGCGCCGTCCTGCCAGAGATCGGCAAGCACTGTTTCCAGCACCGCATCCAGCGGCTGTTCGCCGTCGCGTGGCGTCCAGCTGCGCGATATCTCGGCCAGGATCACATAATGCGGGATGTTGCCGCCCTGGAACGGGTTCTTCAACGACGGAACATGCGAGAGAGCGGCGGAAACGGCATTCTTCGACATGCCTTCGAAGGCAGAGAGGTAGGCGCCAAGACGTTCTTCCATCGCCCGCAGCAACGGCATGACATCACTGCCGTTTCGGGGCACCAGATAGGCGGTGGAAACCTGGCGTGGCAGCGGCTCCAGATTGAGCACGCATTCGGTGACGATGCCGAAGGCGCCGGAGGTGCCGATGAAGAGCTGCTTCCAGTCGACGCCGGTATTGTTCTTGCGTAGCCCGGACATCAGATCAAGCACGGTGCCCTGCTCGTCGGCCAGCACCACTTTGACGCCGAGCACATTGCGGCGCACGTCACCATATCGAAGGAAGCGCGAACCGCCGGTGTTTGTCGCCAGCATGCCGCCGACGCGCGGGTCGGCGCCGAGGTCGATGGGGAAGAAAAGCCCTTCCTGTTCCAGCCGCGCATTGACGTCCGAAAGCCGGAAACCGGCATCGAGGCGCAGCGACCGGTTGTCGATGTCGAGTTCGAAGCCCTGCGTCATCCGGTCGAGGCTGAGCACCGCCTGCGATCCATCGCCATCCGGCGTCGAGCCTGACACCAGTCCCGTGTTTCCCGACTGAGGCACCAGCGCGATGCCCTCGCGCACGCAATAGGCGACACATGCGGAGGCCTGCACGGTGTCGCGCGGACGCAGCACGAACGCGGCGCGGCCCTGGTCATAGCGCGCGCCATTTTCGTACACCGCCATATCGGCGGCATTGGCGACGATGCCGCTGTCGCCCAGGATTTCGCCCAGTGCCGCTTTGTGCCGCGCGTCGATCATTCCTGGCTTGCCTGCTCCGTGACGCGTTGTCCATTGAGATGGCGAATGCATTTGTCAATCGACGCTTTTTCGATCGCCGCATAGTGCGCGAACTCATCAAGGACGGCAGCACCCAGATCGGCTTCGAAACGCTGCTGGTTGGGGCTGGCGACAAAATCCTGGGCGGCTTCGTCGCCGAGATTGGACTGGAAGATGCCAGCAGCACTGACCGGCAGGAAATCCTCGTAGACGATCGGGTCGAAGCGCACGACACCCTCCGCGACCAGGCGGCCGAAATCGCTGACGCCGACCTTGCCGGGCAACTCCGCGCGCCTGGCGACGGAATAGGTGAAATAGCCGAGGCCGGCAGCGCGGATTCCTTCCCATGTGTCGGGGAAATGCTCGAATGTTTTCGACAACGCTGCCACATAGTCGGCCGCGTTCGAGCCGTCGGCCGTCGGCCGCACGATCTTGCGGGTTTCGTCCAGCAAGCGGTCGTAGAGCGCCCTGCCCTTTGGCGTCAGCGCGATGCCGCGCTCCTCGATCTCGCCGAAGCGGGCCGTGTGCGAGCCCGCCGACCAGCCGCCGTCCGCCGACTGGAACGACACCGGCTCGTCCAGCGCCTTGAACGAGGTCTGCCGCAACAGGATCGGGCAGCGGCGCGAGGGCGGGCCCTCGACAACCGCTTTGGGGGCGATGCCCCGCGCCGGCATGCCTGCCTGCACGGCGTCGATGTCCAGCGTGCGCGGCGTCAAATGGTTGATATGCGGTCCCTTGAAGGAAACCACGTCGGCGATCAGCCGGTGCGCCTGATGCAGCCGGTGGTACATTTCCGGGCTGACGCAGGCCCGGTCGTGCCAGCGGAACGTCTCCAGAATTTCCGCGACGAAACGGTCGGCGTCGGCACCGCCGAGACCGCCCTCGAGTTCGGCCTTCGCCGTCAGTTCGACAGCGGCATCTGAGAAGATGCGGCGAGCCGACAGGATGCGCTCAGCTTCGGCGCGCAGCATTTCATCGTCGATCAGGTCGATGCGCAGCAGCGAGGTGAAGACGCGGAACGGGTTGCGGCTGAGCGCCTCGGCGCCGACCGGGCGGAACGCCGTCGAGTGCACCGGCACGCCGGCCGTGCTCAAATCGTAATAGCCGACCGGAAACATGCCCATCACGGCGAATACCCGCCGCATCATGGAAAGCTCGGCCGGAGTGCCTAGCCGGATCGCGCCATGCCGCTCTTCGGAAATGCGGTCGAGCGAATCCGTCGCCTCCAGGCGCTGCCGCAGCACGGGATCGGCCCCGAGCGTCGCTGCATTCACGTCGGCGACCAGGTCCATCAGGGTGCCGTAGGCCGGAACTTCGGTCCGGTACATGGCCGACATCGCCGCCGAAAAGGCGGAACGGATGTCGTCGGGTGAAACGAAAACGGCGTCTTTCATGGTGCGCGGCCCTGCCGATAAAAATTGCAGATCATTCCGAAAAAAGATGATAGCGGATTGGATCCGATAGGGATCGTGATGTTTTCTTATGGGTTGATGCGAGTTTGGAATGACCCTCAGCAGGAAATTGATGCCCGACCTGGTTTCGGTGCAGGCATTCGAATGCGCGGCAAGGCATGGCAGCTTCACCCGCGCCGCCGGTGAGCTGAACCTGACGCAAAGCGCCGTCAGCCGCCAGGTCAAGGATCTGGAGGGGCATCTCGGCACGCTGCTCTTTGAACGCATAAGGCAGCGCGTGGTGCTGTCCGAGGCTGGCCGGCGGTTCCTGCCGGAGGCGCGCAAGCTCTTGCTGCAAACCGAAGAAACGATGCTGCGGGCGATGTCTTCGGCCGACACGCGGCTCAGTCTCAGCATCGCCACCTTGCCGACCTTCGGCAGTCGCTGGCTCAGCCCCCGGCTTCCAGATTTCCTGCGCCTCCATCCCGGCGCGATCCTCAATGTCGGTTCCCGCTCGGCGCCGTTCGACTTCGAGGAACAGAGTTTCGACCTTGCCATCCATTATGGCCAGCCGGTGTGGGCGCATGGCATCTGCACCTATCTGTGCGGCGAATCCATCCTGCCGGTGGCGAGCGGCGCGCTGGCCGGGGCTTCTGCGATCGAACCTGCAGATTTGCTGGAAAAACCCCTGCTCCACCTCGCAACGCGCCCGAAACTCTGGTCGCGCTGGTTCGAGCAAGCGGGACTGGCCAGCGACAGGGCTTACAGGGGCCACCGCTTCGACCAATTCTCGATGATCATCGAGGCGGCGGTGGCGGGCATGGGCCATGCGCTTTTGCCGCGCTACCTCATCGAGCAGGAACTTCGCTCCGGCGAGCTGCAGGTCGTGCTCGACCTGCCGATGCAGACGGAGAACAGCTATTATGTGGTCGTGCCGGAAGCGAAGAGCACAAATCCGCTGGGGCAGGATTTCACGGCGTGGATCCTCGGACAGGTGACAAATACAGCCTGACGGCTCGTTGCCGAAAATTTGACAGGCCGCCTCGCCTGCATCATTTTCCCCATGTCGGCGGTATGGCGTTCTGGCCAGCCTGCGGCGCGGATGGAGTTTCGGCATGAGCGAAGTGCACCGGACCCAGGCGAAAGCGGTGAAGCGGCAGATCGCGGCGCGCAAGGCGGTCAAATCCTCGCTGGAGCGCCACAAAATGGTCATCACCCACAAACGCCACTCCAGTGACGGCATGTCGGCGCGGGTGCTGTTCGACGGCGAATATTATGATGTGAATGCGCGGTCGCTCGCCATGCTGCAGGCGGGCAAGACGCCTGGCGAACTCGGTCTCGAACCTTATGCGGGCGACGGCGAGTAGCTCCACCGAGAGCGACGCGGCGACGATTCCCAGACAGCTCCCTTTGCCATATCCGACCTGAACGGTTCCTCGCTGCCAGATGCCGCCCGCCTCCAAACTCCACGCCTATCGCGCCAAGCGCGACTTCACCAAAACGCGCGAGCCCGCCGGCCGCGATAGCGCCGACAGCGGCAACCGCTTCGTCGTGCACAAGCACCACGCCACCGCAGACCACTACGATCTGAGGCTGGAGGTCGGCGGCGTCTTGAAAAGCTGGGCGGTGCCGCGCGGTCCCTCGCTCAATCCCGCCGACAAAAGGCTGGCGGTCGAGACCGAGGACCACCCGCTCGAATACATCGATTTCGAGGGTGTTATTCCCGCAGGCGAATATGGCGGTGGGCCGATGATCGTCTGGGACACCGGCGTCTGGGCGCCGATGGACAATGTCGAAAAAAGCCTGCGAACGGGATCGTTCAAGTTCCGGCTGGCGGGCGAAAAACTCAATGGCGGCTGGATGCTGGCCCGGCTGAAGCCGAAACCCGGTGAGGACAACAAGAAGAACTGGCTGCTGTTCAAGGAACGCGACCTCGCCGCCGACGAGACGGTCGACATCCTCGAAACCCGTCCCGAGAGCGTCAAATCGGGCCGGCGCATCGAAGAACTGGTCGAGAAGCCAAGGCCCGTGCCCAACCCGGCGGCGCTGAAACCCGGTGCGCTTCCCGGCGCGGTGCAGGCGCCACCACCGGCCCGAATCGAGCCGCAGCTTGCCACGCAGGTGGCTGAGCCGCCGCATGGCGACGACACCGGAGAGACATGGCTGCATGAGATCAAGTTCGACGGCTACCGCACAGCGGCGCATGTCTCGAACGGCGCGGTGCGGCTCGTCACACGCGCCGGTCTCGACTGGACAAAACGCTACGGCGACCTGCCGGAGACGTTCCGCCGCCTGCCCTGCAAGGAGTGCATCATCGACGGCGAGATCGTCGTGCTCGACGACAAGGGCATCAGCCGCTTCGCGCTTTTGCAGGATGCGCTGTCGGCGGGCGCCGGCGACAAGCTCATTTTCTACGCCTTCGACCTGCTCTACCTCGACGGCTGGAACCTGACCAGGGCGCCGCTGGACGAACGCAAGCGGTTGCTTGGCCAGTTGCTGATCGGGCATGTCACCGGGCGCTCGGCCATCCAGTTCAGCGATCATGTGGCCGGCGACGGGCGTCCGCTTTACGAGCGGGCGTCGGAGATGGGGCTCGAAGGCATCGTCTCGAAACGCGCCGCCGCGCTCTACCAGTCCGGGCGTTCGAAAACCTGGACCAAGACCAAGGCGCTGCAGGTCGGCGAATTCGTCATCGCCGGCTACACCGTTTCGCAGGCAGCCGAAGGACTTGCTGCCCTCGGGCTTGCCGAATGGGTGGACGGCGAACTGCAGTATCGCGGCAAGGTCGGAACCGGCTTCGACGCCGAGACCGCGCATCTCCTGCTCGAACGGCTGGAGCCGCTGCGGGGGGGCGCGATCAAGCTCGACGGCGCCCCAAAAGAGATGATCTGGGTGAAGCCGCTGCTTTCGGCGCGCATCCACTATGCCAACCGCACTGCCGACAATGCGCTGCGCCATGCCGTGTTCAAGGGCTTGCGCGACGTCGAACTGTCGGCGCCGGCCGCAGCGCCGCGAAAGCGGCTGATCTCGGAAGCCGACCTCGCCACCATCTGGGTCACCAACCCGGAGCGGCGGCTGTTTGGCAAATCCGGCCCGACGAAGCTGGACATTGCGCTCTACTACGCGCTGGTCGGTGATTTCATGCTTCCGCACATCCTCGACCGACCGGTCTCGCTGGTGCGCTGCCCGACCGGCAAGCCGCAGGACTGTTTCTACCAGCGCCACGCCTTCACCGGCATGCCGGCCTCCGTCGCCACCTTCACCATCGCCAACTCCGAAGGCGAGAACAAATCCTATCTCTCCGTCGAAGGCGCCAAGGGGTATCTCGCGCTCGCGCAGTTCGGCGTCGTTGAGTTCCACACCTGGGGGACGACGCGCAAACGGCTGGAAAAACCCGACCGCCTCGTCTTCGACCTCGACCCCGGCGAAGGCATCGCCTGGCGCGAGACCGTGGAGGCTGCCGTGCACATTCGCGGCGAGCTCGAAGGCATGGGCCTCGTGCCCTTCGTCAAGACGTCGGGCGGTAAAGGCATTCATGTCGTGGTGCCCGTTCTTGCGAAAACTGCCTGGAAGAAGGCGCACCAGGTGACCGGCGAAATCGCCACGCGGCTTGCCGCCAGCGCGCCGGACACGTTCACCACGACGATGGGCAAGGACAACCGCAAGCGGCGGATTTTCATCGACTTTCACCGCAACGCGCGCGGCCATACCTCGGCTGCCCCCTACTCGCTGCGCGCCCGCACCAACCTGCCGGCATCGACGCCGCTCGACTGGAGCGACCTGGAAACCATCGACGCTCCGGAAGATTTGAACTATTCTTCGCTACCGGGACTTTTGGCGGCGTCTGGCGACCCCTGGGCGGAAATTGATGATTTCGCAAGGGAATTGCCGGTATTGTTGCCATCAGGGAAGTAGTCGTGTTGCCGCGTAGGAGACTTTCATGGCGCCCAGGGCTAGCTGGAAGGGTTATCTGAAACTCAGTCTCGTGAGCTGTCCGGTCCGGCTATATCCGGCCACCAGCGCCAGCGAGCGCATCAGTTTCAACCAGCTTCACAAGAAGACCCACAACCGGATCAACATGAAGCCGGTCGATCCCGAACTCGGGCTTGTCGAGCGTTCGGACCTCGTCAAGGGTTACGAATACGAGGACAAGCAATACATCATCATCGACGATGCCGACCTCGAGGCGGTGCGGATCGAATCCAACCACACCATGAACATCGAGGCGTTCGTCGACGAACATTCCGTCGATGTTATCTATCAGGACGCGCCCTACTACCTGGCGCCCGACGGCGCCATGGCCGAGGAAACATTCGTGGTGCTGCGCGAGGCGATGCGCAAATCCGGCAAGCTGGCGATTGCGCGCCTGGTGCTGTCGAGCCGCGAGCGGGTGGTGACGATCGGCGCGCGCGAAACCGGCATGTTCGTCTGCACGCTGCGCAACCCCAACGAGGTTCGCGGCACCGCCGAATATTTCGGCAACATCCCGGTCGGCAATCCCGATCCCGAAATGCTGCAGCTCGCCGAGGCGCTGATCAAGCAGAAGGAAACCGATTTCGATCCGAAGGATTACGAGGATCGCTACGAGATCGCGCTGATGAGCATGATCCGCGAGAAGCTGAAGGGCCACAAGCCGATCATCGCGGCCGCTCCCGAGCGCGGCAATGTGATCAACCTGATGGATGCGCTGAAGGCCAGCCTTTCGCAGGCCAAGCCGCCGGCAAAGAGCAAGAGCAAGTCCGGCGAGGCCGAGAAACCCGCTGAAAAGGTCGCCGCCGCAGGTTCCGGCAAGACGTCCGGCAAGGCCAGGAAGTGACGCTGGCTGCCGGCAGGACTTTCGGTACGGTCGGCGCGCTGGCGGCATTCCCCAGGCGGCTGGCGGTACGGGAGGTCGAGCGCCAGCACGGGCATTTGATGCGCGGCGTGACCCGCCGCACGACGGATATCGTCTTCGGCCGCACCCTGCTTGCCAAGACAGGAGAGTCCACGATCGAGACTCGCGTCTTTGCCGAGCGCAAGGCCGGGCGGCAACTACACAGTGAAAACGGCTTTCTGCGCCTGCTTGGCCTGATCAAGACGCCGGACGCTTCGGCGATGACCCGGCAATCGCTGCTTGATCAATCGCGGCTGGCTGTCGATGCGTTCGACCTCCTGTCCCTGTTCGACGCCTTCGAGCACGACGCCGAGCCCTATTCCTTCCGCGACCTCATCCTCGCCAAAAAATATGCCGGCTTGGTCGCCAACGGCGCCACTTGGAGTGCGATCGCGCGCTCCGTTCATCGTTACGGACCTGTCGCGTCGCTTACCGCCAAGTCGCTGCATGTCGGTGGTTCGGACGCCATCTATGCCCGCCTCGACCATGGCCTGAGCGAGCTGGACGGCCAGATGCTGTTCGATCTCGGCGCCACCGGCGACGCCGAGCTCGAAGAGCGTTTCGCGGAAGCGGAGGCCGCCGAGGAGGAAGGCCGCCATGACGATGCGGCAGCTCTTTACCAGCGCTGCCTGGCAATGGATCCGGGCGATGCGGTCACCGCGTTCAACCGGGCCAACTGCCTGCGCGCCGCCGGCCGGCAGGTCGAGGCCGCACATGATTATGCGCGCGCCATCAAGCTCGATCCGGGCTTCGTCGAGGCCTGGTTCAACCTCGCCGGGCTGATGACCGATCGCGGCCGCACCGATTCGGCACGGCGGCATCTCCAGAAAGCGATCGCGCTCGACCCCAACTACGCCGACGCCATCTTCAACCTCGCCAAGCTGGAATTCGACGCCGGCGATCTTGTCAGCGCCCGGCGCTGGTGGGTGCGCTATCTCGAACTCGACGCCATTTCGGAGTGGGCGCGAACCGCCGTGCGCGGCATCCAGTTCGTCGACCTGCATTTCGCGCAGAAAACGGCAAGCTGATGGGCAAGGTTTTCTTTCTCTTCGATGGCCCGGAAGACGCTGCCATCACCATCCTTCTCGCGCACGGCGCCGGCGCGCCGATGGATTCGGCGTCGATGGTCGCGACCGCCAAGGCGCTTGCCGCGGCCGGCTTCCGCATCGCCCGTTTCGAGTTCGCCTATATGGCGGCGCGCCGCTATGGCCACCGCAAGCCGCCGCCGCGCGCCGAAACCGTCAACCCGGAGTATATCGCGGCGGTCGATGCGCTGGGCGTCAGGGGACCGCTGATCATCGGCGGCAAATCGATGGGCGGCCGCGTCGCCAGCATGGTGGCCGACGAGCTTCACGCCGCGGGAAAGATCGCCGGCCTGCTTTGCCTGGGTTACCCCTTCCATCCGCCGGCAAAACCCGAGCAATTGCGAACCAAACACTTGGCCGGCCTGAAGACGCCGACGCTGATCTGCCAGGGCACCCGTGACGAGTTCGGCACCCCTGAAGAAGTCGCCGGCTACACCCTCTCCGACAAGATCAGAGTATTCTGGCTGGAGGACGGCGACCACGACCTGAAACCGCGCAAGAGCGTGTCCGGCTTCTCCACCGCCGACTATCTGAAGACGCTCGCCGAGCAGGTGGCGGCGTGGGCCAGGTCCATCACGACTTGAGCGTGCAGTTGGCATGAAGATCGCCACCTTCAACATCAACAACATCAACAACCGGCTTGACATCCTGCTTGTCTGGCTGGCTGTCGCCAAACCGGACGTGGTGTGCCTGCAGGAGTTGAAGGCGGCGCACAAGATGTTTCCGCAAATGGCAATCGAGAAGGCTGGCTACGGCGCCATCTGGCTGGGGCAGCCGACATGGAACGGCGTGGCCATCCTTGCCCGTGGCGGCGAGCCTGTGATGACCCGCAACGAGCTGCCCGGCGACCCGTCCGACGCACAGAGCCGCTACATCGAGGCGGCGGTCAACGGCGTCATCGTCGCCTGCCTCTACGGTCCAAACGGCAACCCGCAACCCGGTCCGAAATTCACCTATAAACTGGCATGGCACGAGCGTTTCAACGGCCACGCGGCAGAGCTTTTCAAGACGGGTCTGCCGGTGGTGCTGGCCGGCGACTACAACATCGTTCCCGAACCGCGCGACATCTACGCCAGCCGCTCCTACGACGACAACGCGCTGGTGCAGCCGGAAAGCCGCGCCGCCTTCCGCCGCCTGCTCGACCAGGGTTGGGTCGACGCAATCCGCAAGGTGCACCCCAAGGACACCGTCTATACGTTCTGGGACTACCGGCGAAACCGCTGGCAGCGCGATGCCGGCCTGCGGCTCGACCACATCCTGCTCAGCAAGAAGATGGCGCGGCGGCTGGTCGATGCGGGCGTCGACAGGGATGTGCGCGGCCTCGAAGGCGCCAGCGACCATGCGCCAGTGTGGGCCGAAATCAAGGATTAATGCAAGTCGCCCGAAAGTGTCCTCGGTTTCGGGAGAAACGACATGCACAAACAAGAACTTGCGGTACGGCCGCCAAATCCCATTCGGCGCGACGCGCTGTAAGTCAGCCCCGACCGCCGGCGGAACTGCCCTGAAGCGCTGTTTTCCGGCCCGGCCAGCGAAGGTTACCCTTCACCATGCGGGCAATGGGTTTTTCGACGAGTTCGTATGCCGCAGCCCCCAGCGCGACGCCGAAAACCACCCCGGCAACCACCAGCTGCGGGCTCGGCACCGAAAGCAGATTGCCGAACTTGACGACCACCGAAATCGCCAGCGTATGCCAGAGATAGACTGAATAGGAACTGTCGCCGAGATAGCTCAATACGGCGCTGCGTCTGAGCATGCCGCCGCGCTCGAGGATCAGCACGCCGGCGACCAGCGCGCCAGCCAGCGGACCGCAGAGCCACTCGTCGAAATCCATGCCGGTGATGCCGATGAGCGCAAATCCGCCAAGCCCGGCGGCGATCGCCGCTGCGCCGAATGCAGGCGCCGGCAGCCTGCCCGTTAGCCACCATTTGCCGATGAAGGCGCCGAGCAGGAATTCCAGCACGATCGGCCTGGTATATGTGGCAAGCACCGGGTCTTGAGGCGCAAACAGAATGCCGGAAAGCGTCAGGCTCACGAAAACGGCAGCCATCGCTGGCAGACGCCATCTGCCTGGCAACAGCAGCGAAAGCGCGAAGACCGCGTAGAAAAGCATCTCGTAATTCAGCGTCCAGCCCTGGACGAGGACCGGCCAGACCTGGCCGTCGCTTGGCGAGCGCGACGGGATGAAGAACAGCGAACCCAGGACGTGTTGCCAGGTGAGGACGAGGTTGGGGAACAGCCCGGCCAGTCCGCCCATGACCATGATCAGGGTGACGATCCAGTAGGGCGGCGCGATGCGTTTCAGCCGATCGGCCATGAATTTCGCTGGGGTTAGCGCCTTGCCGTCGGCGATGACCCACATGATGAAGCCGCTGATGACGAAGAAGACGTCGACGCCCGCCGCACCGATGGTGAAGTGGTGGCCGGCGCGCTCCGCCGCGTGGAAGACGACAACCGCCAGCGCCGCGAAGCCGCGCAGATACTGGATGCCGTAGAGCTTGTTCATCGGCAATCCTGCTTTCAGGCTTTGCCGAAATCGGCTTCGAGGCGGCTGAACACCGGGACTGGAATCGGCTGCGGCTGTTTCGTCGCCAGAAGACCGGCGGAGTAATAAAGCAGGAACGACCCGACGACGTAGGGGTTCATGACGTCGACTTCGAAGAAGGAGCGGACCGCCAGCATCAGGACAATGCCGAGCAGCAGGAACGATTCCTCGTTGCGCCGCTCCGTCAGCAGGCGCTTCAGATGCCCGCCGATGGCGCCGACCATCGTCACGACCAGCAGCACCAGCCCGACATAACCGAGCTCGACCAGCGCCTCGATATAGGTGTTGTGGAAATGGAAGCCGCTGCGTGTCGGAATATAGAATTCTTCCCACAGCCGTTCGGCTTCGGAGAAGCCCTGCACCCAATAGGCCTGGTAGCCGACGCCGACGAACGGCGCGTTGCCGACGGCCCTCAATCCTTCCGACCACAGATACGTCCTGCCCGTCAGGGTGGCGTCCTTGCCGAAAGCGCCCAGCACCAGATCGATGACGCCGCCATTCAGCGCGCCGGCGACAACCAGCATCAGCAGGATCAACCCGACCAGAAAAAGCATTTTCCGGCTTCGCGGCGCCAGCATCAGCACAAATGCGATGCCGGCACTTGCGGCAAGCGTCACGGCAGTCGCGATGATCGAGGTGGCGGATTGCGAGGCAAACATCGCGTAGCCGGAAAGCCCGCCAACACCAAGCGCCAGCAACCGCCACTGGCCGCGCATATGCAGGATGAAAAGTGCCGCGAAAGCGAAATAGACGCCCAGCGAACCGTAGAAACCGAGCTGGTTTTTCGACGAGAAGGCGCCGACGAAACTATAGCTGCCGTCGATGGGATCGTAATGGTACACGCCGAACAGCAGCGAATAGACCACCACCAGCATGATGCCCACAAGCGCGCCGAGCGTCAGCGTGCGGACGTCGATGGTGCGGGCGACGATCAGCGCGCAGACGATGTGCGAGAAATATTGCACGCTGGCGCGTGCCGTCACGCCGGGCGCGGCCGACCAGAAGATCGACAGGCAGGCAAACAGGCCGAAGCCCAGGATCCACCAGTATTTGGCGTAGTTGCCGAGAACCTGTCGGTAATTGACCAGCACCAGCGGCAGCCAGAGCCCGTAGTAGGCAAGGATCGAGACCTGGCCGAAGCGCGCCGAATAGGCGAAGACGAAAATCGAGATCGCAACCGCGGCGATGCCGAACCAGAAGTTCTGGCCCGGTGTAACCAGCAGCGATTTTGCGATCCTCATAGCGACCTGGCTCGATGTCGGCGATCAGTTGACCGCAGGCAACCCGGCAATGGTGACCTTGACCACGTCGCCCGGCAGCACCGGGGTGCCTTCTTCCGCGCTGATTTCGCCGGACTTGCCATCCGTGGTCCGGACGATGGTGAAAGTAGCCTGCGGGACGCTGTTGGCGGCGGCACTGCGGGCGGCTGCTTCCGGCGCCTTGGACAGCGCTTCCGCCATCAGGCCCTGGTACATCTCGATCTTCAGCGTCAGCCCGGCGATGTCGGCCTCGGCCTGCTGGCGCTGGGCGGCCAGTTCGGCGGCGCGGTCGTTGCCGAGATTGGTGGCGTCCTGTCCAGCCTTGTTGATATCCTGCTTGGCGCGCAGGGCGGCCGTGTCGAGATCAAGGATCTTGCCTTCCAGGTCAGCGATCTTCTGCTCGGTGGTCAGCACGCGCGAATTCACCACCAGGCCGCGGTCGGCCAGATTGCCGATGCCCTTGAGTTCCTCGCGCGCCAGCTCGATCTGGCGCGTCTGCGTCGCCGACTTCTTCTCCAGCGAAGTGATCTCGTTCTGCAACAGCCTCTTGAGATCCTCGATCGCTGTCAGTTGCAGCCGCATGCGCTGGTCGCGCGTCTGCATGATCGACGCCTCTTCGGCCATCAGCGCCTGGGCATCCTGCACATCCTGCAATTCTTTCGGCGCTTCGATCCTGTCCTTGCCCTCCATCTCGGCCACAAGCCGCGCACGCTTGGCATAGAGCCGGTTGCGCTCGGCGACATAGACATCACGGTTGCCCTCTGCGGTGATGAAGTTGCGCTCGACACCCTGAGCGCCCTCCGGGGTTCGCCGCAGCCCGCCGGCAAGGCTGACTGCTTTCAGGACCGTCAGATCGGGCGAATAGGGATACTGGCCGGGGGTCTGCGCATCGCCGGCGATGAAGATCGGGCGGTATTCGGCGAGTTCGACCGAAGCATCGGGCCTGTCGAGAAGACCGAACTTCTGCTGCAGCTGGTCGCCGATGGTTTTGGCGATCTCGGCGGTCGTCCTGCCGGCGGCCTCCGTCTCACCGATGAACGGCAGCGACAGCTTGCCCGAGGCGCCGACCGCGTAGTCGCCATTGATCGCCGCCCAATCGCGGAACGCGCCTTCGGCGGTCCGCCACTCGACGACGCGGATGCGCAATTTGTCCATGACACCGAGCTGGTATTCGGCGGCGTCGGCACGAAGCGGCGAAAGCATCAGGAAGAAAGCTGCAATCAGGAAAAAGGCCGCCGAAAGGCGGCGGGGATCCTGCAGTGGCTGGCGAGTTCTCAGTTCTGTCATCGTTACCAATTCCGAATTGGCGGCGCGCCCGATAGCGGGCCGGCGATCCGCCTTGCAAAGCGCGCGCTCAGTAGCTGCCGCGCGACAGGCAGACCGCCGGGATGGTCTTCAGGATGATGAGGACATCCGCAGCAAGCGACCAGTTTTCGACGTAGTGGCGATCAAACGCCACACGCGCCTCATAAGACACATCATTGCGACCGCTGACCTGCCACAGACCGGTCAGGCCCGGCCGCGACTTCAGGTAGTAGTGCGCCGCGCCGCCATACATTTCCAGCTCGTCAACAACGACCGGCCGCGGGCCGACGATGCTCATCTCGCCACGCAGGATGTTGATGATCTGCGGCAGCTCGTCGAGGCTGAGTTTGCGCAGCACGGCACCGACGCGGGTCACCCGCGGATCGTTCTGCAGCTTGCGCGTGGCCGCCCATTCGGCGCGGGCTTCCGGGTTGCGGCTGAAATAGGCGGCCAGCACCTGGTCACCGTTGCGCATCATGGTGCGGAACTTCAGGCAGTGGAAAAACTCGCCGTTACGGCCGACCCGGCGGTGGCCGTAAAAAACGGAACCGCCGTCCGAGCATTTCACCAAAAGCGCGATCATCAGGAAGAGCGGGCTGAGCAGGACAAGCCCCGCTGCCGCGCCGACGATGTCGAAGCCGCGCTTCAGCGCTCCGCCGATCGGCGGATGCCGGCGTGCGTCCATTTTGTCAGAGAAGGCCAAATTGACCGATCTGGCGGCATTTTTCATGACGCGGCTCCAGTGGATGAAAGATTGACATAAGGGTACCAGAAAAATTGTGCGCTGCAACATCCCGTTGGATGCGGGCGCCATAACCGCTATATATTTGCGATCAAAGTTGGGCGGAAACAGGTATATGATTCATATTTTGTGACGAAGTGATACAAACCGTAACATTGATGTCTACTTTGTGACATATGCAATTCTACATGTTATATCGTTTCGTTCCCGATATTTATCAAATTGATCCCACCATCTGAAATATATACTATTAAGACCTAAAGAAAATTTCCGGATATATCAGAAAACGATTGAAACAACTGAGACGTTTTCCTCATAACCGGAGGCAGCGTAACCAAGAGTTCGGTCGCGTCCTTGTTGTTTTCGGTTGCGCTGCAATATGTGCATGAATTGGCTTGCGAGACCGGGCGGCAACCACAGGACCGTAAGATTTATGGATGTGTTGCGCCGTATGGCTGGGTCCAATATATTCATTTTTGCCGTGCATTATGTTTGATCTCAGGCCGCAAACGTTGCAATCAGTTCTTGCGGGCGTGGCCGATTGGGCAACAATGGCGCGTGCCTGAATGGGGAGGCATTCTGAGATGACGTCGCTGAAAAATATTTCGCGCGCGGACTAGCGCAGATGCCGCTTCCGCGTTTTCTGTTGGGCATGCTCGGCGTTCTCGTCGTCTTTGCGGCGGTGACATATGGTGCGACGCAATCCGTCTGGTCGACGTTCATCCAGACGCTGCTTTGCGCGGTGCTGATCCAGATCGGCTATTTCGGCGCGGTGCTTTTCATGGTCTGGCGCTCGAAGGACAGCAAACGGGACGAAGCGCAACGCGCGCCAAATCCGACCGACGAAAATCCCGCGGCGAAGGTGCCGCCACTGCCCGGCACGCAGCGTCCCCGCCACTTCTGATTGGTCCTCAAATCTGCCGATATGATTCGCATTCTGAGCACTCAGACAATGCGTTTCTTCTGACTGGACAGAAATCCGCCGCACTCTGGCGTTTGATGCTGGCGCTTCGAACCGCCGGCGCCTGGCCGGCATTCGTCAATGCTGGATGAGGCGTCGCGCTTCGGCGGACGGCAAAGGTGCGACTTGGTTGCTTCAGGGGAAAACGCGGTCTGCGTGATCATCGCTGCGATGAATGCTTCGGCGACAATCGGCGCGGCGGTGCGCTCCGCCTTGCGCGAACCGGAGGTTACGGAGGTGGTGGTCGTCGACGACGGATCGTCCGACGGCACCGCCGAGGCTGCAATGGCTGCTGGCGATGGCTCGGGTCGGCTAAAAATCATCAGGCTGGAGACGAACAAAGGCCCGTCCTTTGCCCGCAACCAGGCAATCGCGGCGTCCACAGCGCCCCTGATCGGCATTCTCGACGCCGACGACTTTTTCCTCGAAGGCCGCTTCCGCAACCTGCTGCAGGACAATGACTGGGATTTCATCGCCGACAACATCGTCTTCATTGAAGAAGGCCGGGCTGAACCGGCTGTGCAGGAAATCCAGCGCTTCGCGGCGGAGCCGTTCTTTCTCGACCTCGCCGGATTCGTCGACGGCAACATTTCAAGGCGCGGCGCCGAGCGCGGCGAGATCGGTTTCCTGAAGCCGGTGATGCGGCGATCGTTCCTTGCGGCGCACGCACTCAGCTACCGGGAGGAAATGCGGCTTGGTGAAGACTACGATCTTTATGCCCGCGCGCTTTCCAGAGGCGCCCGCTACAAGGTCGTCCATAATTGCGGATACGGCGCAACGGTGCGCCCCAATTCACTGAGCGGCCGCCACCGGACCGAGGATCTGAAACGCCTCTATGAGGCTGATCGGGCCATTCTCGGCGTCCCCAACCTGCCGCGAGACGCGGCAACCGCGCTGGCCAGCCACGAAAGCCACGTCCGCGCCAAATACGAGCTTCGCCGCTTCCTCGACATCAAGGCAAACGCCGGCCTTGCCGCGGCTGCCTTCCACGCGCTGGGAAATCCCGGCGCCATGCCGGCAATTGTCAGCGGCATCGCAGCCGACAAGTTTTCCGCCTCGCGCGCAACGCCGAAATCACCGACGCATGGCGGCGCAGGCGATTTCCGCTACCTGCTGCAGCCGGCGCAAGCCGTTCAGAGATAATCGCGCCGCACACCGGCGATGACTTCGAGGAACCGCTCCTTGCGGCGCGCCAGCACCGCGTCGTCGCTGAGCTGCGGCGCTGCCTTGCTTGCCTGCCAGAGCGCCAGCGCCGAGGGTGCCGCCAGCACCTGCTTGGCCATGGTGCGCACCGCCGACTGGCGCGGCTCCGCCCTGGTCATCACCAGGCTGTCGCCGCCGCGCTTGTTGGGATCCTCCTCGGCGCGCCATTTGTTTTCGAAGCGCACGCCCCAGAAACGCGCGCCCTTGTGCATCGCCTCGTTGCGCGACGACACCGGCACATGGCGCGGCCGGTAGGCCACTTCGACGGTTTCGGCCCAATCAGCCCACTTGAAGCCGTTGATTTCTTCGGAAGTCGTCACTGCCACCCATGGCACGCGGAACGCGTCGGCCAGGATCGCCGCGTGCATGGATTCGGCGATTACCAGCTGCGACTGCGCAATCGCCTTGATGACGGCCTTCGCCTCGCCGCGCGGATCGACATAGGTGACGCCGACGGTCTGGCAGACGGTCGGCCAGATGCTGCCGATGGTCGATTCCCAATGCGGCACGAAGATCGTCCTGCCGGTCTTCGGCAGATCGCGGAACTCCGGCATCTCGGCCACCATGACGGCGGGGTCGATGATGCCAAGCGCGGGGTCGATGCCGAGCTTTTCCGCCGTCCTTGGGCCGCGCACCGCACGGATGTCCCACACGCTGCGATCGCTCGTGTCCGGCAACGCGCCGTAGCCGAAGCCGCTGCCGATGACGAGTTTCTTGCCCTCCGCAGGCAGCAGCGCCCGGTTGAGCACGGTGCCGACGCCGACCAGCAGCACGTCGGGATGCACGTCGCGAAAACCCGGCAGCAGGAAATCCCAGAGCCAGAGGTTAAGGTCGTCGCCGAAATTGCCGTGATCGGATTCCCAGTAGAATGGGGTCATGAATGCCTCTTTCCGGGCTAGAGCGGGAATGGGAGCGGCCGCCTAGTCGGCAACCGGCCGTCATCCTCAGTAATTGTGTTTGCTGGCTTCCGAACCCGGCTTCGACCGGCCGGAGAGCTTGCCGGCGGCCAGTTCGAGAGCGTTGCGCAGGATGCGCGGATCCTTCCAGGCCCATTCGGCGAGCAGGCCGAATTGCGGCGCCTTGCGGCGGCGCACCAGCCGCATCTGGCTCCACAGGGCCTGGTCGCGCGCCGTCTTCTTGTAGTGCGCGATCGAGGCGATATCCTTCGGTCCATGCGCAAACCGCGATTCCAGCCGGTCGAGGGCCACCCAGGTGTTGAACTGCTGCTTCAGGAACAACGGCGAATCGCTGTCCATGCCGTGGAAGATGTTGATGCCCTCGCCGCGAACGGCGCCGACGCTGTCGCACAGGATCGAACGCTTGGCGGCACGCACGCAGTCGTAGAAAAACAGCACGTCTTCCGCCGCCAGCCTGAGCGCTGCCTCGAAGCGGACCTTTCGGAACAACGCCTCGCCGATCACCATGCAGGAGAGATGCATGAAGCTCCAGTTCTTCAGCATCACACCGGCAAGATCGGCGACTTCCATATAGGGCGGCGCCTCCGAAAGCCGTGTCACCGCCGCAGTTTCAGCGAGTTCAGCCATGCCGAAGTGGTAATAGAAGTCTTCGCCGCCGGTTATGGAGGCCCAGTAACAATCGGCATCAAAAAGTGACATGCCGCCCACCGCATTCTTCAGGTGGTCGGGTGTCCATTCGTCATCGGAGTCGAGAAACGCCGCATATCTTGTGCCCTCGGCTATGTGGTCGAGGCCGGTGTTGCGCGCCGCGCCTGGTCCGCCATTCGCCTGTTTTATAACGGTAATCGAGGCCCGTTCGTCGAGCGACAAAGCTGCAAGGTCAGCGTCCGCCGGCAGCGGCGAGGCGTCATCGACGACGACGATATGGAAGTCCCTATAGCTCTGCGCGAACACCGATTTCAGCGCGCGAAGCAGGATTCCCGGCTCTTTTTGATAGTACGGGATCACAACACAACAGTTTGCCATTTTTTCGCGCCTCGTGAATTTTAAGAGAGCGCCGAGGCTCTCTTTCTCGCTCCGATGGCGGCCGTCCTGGCCACCGATGATTGCAAAGCTCCGCCCGAAAAGACTAACGGTGCCTGCCCATGCCGCCTGCCAATAGCCCAAAAATCGTGACAAACAATGTCGCCCGGAGCGCGTCCTGCAAGACCAGCACATTCGGGCTGAAGTTTGTCGCCGTGTCGAATCAGGCGCGGACATGCCCACCGGATAGACTGGCGATCGCCTTGCCCCATCGCCCGATGCCGGCGTTTAGCCGATCGATGAAATTCCTGAAATCCGTACACTGAGAGGACAATTCATGACCAACATACTCGTTGTCGGAGGCGCCGGTTACATCGGCTCCCATACCTGCCTCGATCTCGCCAGCAAAGGGTTCACGCCCGTCGTCTACGACAATTTGAGCAACGGCCACGCGGAATTCGTGCAATGGGGACCGCTCGAACGCGGCGACATCCGCGACCGCGCAGGACTCGATGCAGTGTTCGAAAAATACCAGCCAGCCGCGGTCGTGCACTTTGCCGCACTGATCGAAGTCGGCGAATCGGTGCGCAATCCCACCGGCTTCTTCGAAAACAATGTGTCGGGAACGCTGACCCTGCTGGCAGCCGCACAGGCCGCCGGTGTGGATAAACTCGTCTTCTCCTCGACCTGCGCGACCTATGGCCTGCCGCAGGCGGTCCCGATGGACGAGACCCATCCCCAGGCGCCGATCAACCCTTACGGGCGCAGCAAGTTCATCGTGGAGCAGATGCTCGGCGACCTCGACGCTCATGAAAACATGCGCTCGGTCGTGCTGCGCTATTTCAATGCCGCCGGCGCCGATCCGGAAGGACGCATCGGCGAGTGGCACTCCCCCGAAACGCATGCCATCCCGCTGGCGATCGATGCAGCGCTTGGACGGCGCGCGGATTTCAAGGTGTTTGGCTGGGATTACGACACCCGCGACGGCACCTGCGTGCGCGACTTCATCCACGTCATGGATCTGGCCGACGCGCACACGCGCGCGGTCCAGTACCTACTCGATGGGGGCCAAAGTACAGCGCTCAACCTCGGCACCGGAGACGGCACCACGGTCAAGGAACTCCTGTCGACCATCGAGGGAGTGTCCGGAAAGACTTTTCCTGTCGAATATGTGGGGAGACGTGAGGGTGATTCGCCTATTCTTGTCGCCGACAACGAGAAAGCCCGTACTGTTCTTGGCTGGCAGCCGCGGTATAATCTGACGGGCATTATCGAAACGGCTTGGAATTGGCATATTTCCGATGGGGGGCGCGAGCGGTCGGCGGCTTAGCTCTCCAACCAACCGAGAGGTGGACCGATGCTAGGTTTTCGGACCAGAAACCCCGACCGGGACCGCGAGACCGACGCAGCCCGCATCCAGAAGCTGCGCCAGGCCCTGTTCGATGTGCGCAGTGAGCTGGAAGGAGAGAAGGTCGGTCTCCAGGGGCGCTACGAAACCGCCTCGGCGGACGCCGCGTTTTCGCAGCAGGCCATGGAAGAGGGCCGCGGCAGTCCCGAGATATCGACCCGCATCGACGACCTCACCACGTCGCTGATCAACTATTCCCGCCGCATCGCCACACTTGACCGGCAGAGCGCCTTCATCGGCGAAATGCTTGTTAAACTGGAGGGTTACCCAGGTGGCGGAGAGGCCCGCCGGCGCCAAGCCGCCCCGCGGGAGGGCTCGGGTTAACACCGCTCATAAAAAGTTACCAGCTTGATAAGAGGATTATGATCGGGCGTCACATTCTGATCTCCTGTCTGGCGTAGTGCAGCGCAACATTCGCACTGACCGAAGACACGGCACCATTGGGTGCAGTCAGGAGACAAGGTGACAGACCGCGTGATTTTTGTACCGGCCGCCCCGGCCCTTTCGATACGTTCCTCCCTTGGGCATTTCTTCGTTGGCGCCTGCGCCATCGTGGCGATCGCGGGTGTGACCACGTCTCCGGCCGGTGCCGAGACCGCCGCCAAGCCGAAATCCTTCGTCGAGAATTTCGACAAGCTCGACCGCAAGCGCTGGTTCATTTCCGACGGCTGGACCAATGGCGACCATCAGAATTGCACCTGGTCCAAGGAGCAGGTCTCGGTGGGTGGCGGCGTTGTCAAGCTCGGTTTCGCCAAGCAGAAGCTGAAGGACCGCGACTATATCTGCGGCGAAATCCAGACCAACAAGCGTTTTGGCTATGGCGTCTATGAAGCACGCTTCAAGGCCGTCCCGGGTTCAGGGCTAAACACTGGATTTTTCAGCTATATCGGCCCGGTCCACAAGCAGCCGCACGACGAGATCGACTTCGAGGTGCTGGGCAAGGACCCATCCAAGGTGCAGCTCAACCAGTACGTCAACGGCAAGAGCGTCGGCGGCGAAAAGTTGGTTGACGTTCCCGGCGGCGCCGAGCAGGGCTTCAACGACTATGCCTTCGTCTGGGAGAAGGACCGCATCCGCTGGTATCTGAACGGCGAATTGGTCGGCGAGGAAACCGACCCGGCGAAACTGCCGAGCCACCCCTCGAAAATCTATCTCAGCCTGTGGGGTAGCGACACGCTGAAAGACTGGATGGGCACGTTTGCCGACCCCGGCACAGGCGTCGCGGCGGAGATCGACCGCGTCGCCTTCACGGCGCCGGGGGAGCCATGCCAGTTCCCGGAATCGGTCGCCTGCAAGGTGGAACTCAACGTTTCGCAGTAGCGCTAGCCAGGCCGTCCGCAAATCACGCCAGCGCGGCCATCTTCGGCATCGCGTCAAATTGCTACATCGCAGCATATTTTGTTGCGATGCAACATGGCCTGTAATAGCCTCCTGTGAGGGGCCAGAGACCAAAGCTTTTATGCTGCACATTCTGTACCTTGTTCATGACCTAGCCGAGCCTGCGGTGCGCCGCCGGGTATTGATGCTGCAAGCCGGAGGCAGCCGCGTCACGCTGGCCGGCTTCCGGCGCGGCGACAACCCGCTGGCGGCGGTCGAAGGGGTGACGCCGCTCGATCTCGGCGCAACGCGCGACGGCAAGTTCGCTCAGCGCCTCAAGGCCGTCGGCCATGCGGCGTTCTCGCTCGCCGCCACGTTGCGCGGCGTCTCCAGGCCAGACGTCATCGTGGCACGCAACCTCGAAATGCTGGCGCTCGCCAACCGCGCCAGCACGCTGTTTGGCGGCGACGTGCCGATCGTCTACGAATGCCTCGACATTCACCGGCTGTTGCTACGCGGCGATGCGGTCGGCAAGACGCTGCGTCATGCGGAGCGACGGCTCGGCCGCAAGGCTCGCCTTCTCATCACCAGTTCGCCGGCCTTCATCGAAAACTATTTCCTGCCTTACGGACAGATCGACACGCCGGTCCTGCTTCTGGAAAACAAGGTGCTGACGCTCGGCCAGAAGATGCACCGGCCGGCGCGGCCGGCCGAGCCTCCCCAGCCGGGTATGCCATGGAAGATCGGCTGGTTCGGCGCCTTGCGCTGCCGCCGCTCGCTGGAATTGCTGGCGCAGTTTTCGCGGCGCATGGAGGGCAGGTTCGAGATCGTGTTGCGCGGCCGGCCCGCTTACACGGAGTTCGCGGATTTCGACAGCTTCGTCGCTGCCGAACCGTTCATGGATTTTCATGGACCTTACCGCAATCCGGAGGACCTCGCCGATATCTACGGACAGGTGCATTTCTCCTGGGCGATCGACTTCTTCGAGGCGGGGCTGAATTCAAGCTGGCTGTTGCCCAACCGGCTCTACGAAGGCTGCCGTCACGGCGCGGTCCCGATCGCCATGCGCGATGTCGAGACCGGCCGCCTGCTGGCCCGCCACGCAATGGGCGCGCTGCTTTCGGAACCATCGGCGGATGCGCTGGTTTCGTTGATCGGCGGCATCAGCGCGGACGCCTATCGCGGCCTTTCGCGTTCGGTGACGGCCGAAGATCCCAAGAACTGGATCTGCGACGAAGACGACTGCCGCGCGCTGGTCGCAAGACTTGCTGCACTGGCGGGCGGACCGCGCCAGGCCGCACCGATCCAGGTGGCGGCATGACAGAAACGAGGACAATCCCGATGGGCTCCGACAATTCGGCGAAAAAGCGCAGCATGGTGATCGTTCCGTGCCTCAACGAAGCCAGCCATATCGGCATGCTGATCGAGCGGCTGGGCGGTGCGGTCGAAGCGCTCGACATGCAGCTGATCGTCGCCGATGGCGGCAGCACCGACGGCACCAGGGAGATCGTCCGGCGCATCGCCGAACGGAACCCCCGCGTCTTCCTGCTTCACAACGACAAGAAGATCCAGAGTGCGGCGATCAATCTGGCGGTCGAGGAATTCGGCGACGGCCACGACTATTTCATCCGCATCGATGCGCATGGCGACTATCCCGCCGACTATTGCGAACGGCTGGTCGAGGAGGCGGTCGCCACGGGCGCCGACTCGGTCGTCGTGGCGATGGCGACGGAAGGCTTCGGGCTGTTCCAGAAGGCCACCGCCGTGGCGCAGAACTCGCCGCTCGGCAATGGCGGCTCGAAGCACCGGAAGGGGGCGGCGGGCCACTGGACCGACCATGGCCATCATGCGCTGATGTCGATCGCCGCTTTCCGCGCCGTCGGCGGTTACGACGAGAGCTTCAGTCACAACGAGGATGCAGAGCTGGACTACCGGCTCTGCGCCGCCGGTTTCCGCATCTGGATGACCGACAAGACGGTGATGACCTACTATCCGCGCGCTTCGGTCGGCGGGCTGTTTCGCCAGTATCTCAATTATGGCCGCGGCCGCGCCAAGAACATCCTCAAGCACCGGGCTGTCCCGAAACTGCGCCAGATGGTGCCGCTTATGGTGGCGCCGGTGGTGGCGGGCGCCTCGCTCGCCGTGCTCAGCTGGGCGGCTTTCGTGCCTGTCGGCGCCTGGATGGCTGCCTGCGTCGGCTACGGCGTCTGGATGGCCGTCGGTCACCGCAATCCCTACGGGCCGCTGGCGGCCTTTTCGGCGATGGTCATGCACTTCGCCTGGTCGGCGGGATTCTGGATGCAACTGCTCGATTTCCGCAGGCGGGAAACCACATGACCGGCATTTCCAAACGCCAAGCCACGGGGCTGCGGGTCGACATCGGCATCTGCACCTACCGCCGCGCCGAACTTGACGACACGCTGCGCTCGGTGGCCGGCCTCAAGGCGCCTGTGGGGGTGACGGTCAGGGTGATCGTCGCCGACAACGACGTGGAGCCGAGCGCCAGGCAGCGTGTCGAACGGGCGCGCGCCGATGTGCCGTTCGAGATCGTCTATGTGCATTGCCCGGCATCGAACATATCGATCGCCCGCAATGCATGCCTCGACAATGGCAGTGGCGATTTCCTGGCCTTCGTCGATGACGACGCGACCTGCTCGGCCGAATGGCTGTCGGAGCTGCTCGACACGGCCGAAGAAACCGGCGCCGATGCGGTGCTGGGCCCGGTGCGCGCGCTATATTCCGACGCCGCACCCGCCTGGATGAAGCAGGGCGACTTCCATTCGACGCGCCCGGTCTTCGTGGGCGGCGAGATCCGCACCGGCTATACCGGCAACGTGTTGCTGCGGCGCACCGCGAAAGCCATTGCCGGCCGGCGTTTCAACCTGTCGCTGGGCAAGACCGGAGGCGAGGATACCGAATATTTTTCCCAGCTGCATGAAGCCGGCGGCCGCATCGCCTTCGCGCCGGAGGCCTGGGTGTTCGAGCCGGTCGCCGACGACCGAGCACGGTTTTCCTGGCTGACCAAGCGCCGGTTTCGCGTCGGCCAGACGCATGGCCGGCTGCTCGCCAGCAAGGTCTCGGGAGCGGCTGTCGCGCGGGAGTTCTGCCTTGCCGGCGGCAAGACAGCCTATTGCCTCGCGCTCTCGGCGCTGACGGCGTTTTCGCCCAGCCATCGCAACCGCTACCTGCTGCGCGGTGTCATGCACGCCGGCGCGGTGAGCGGGCTCGCCGGGATGAGCGAAATCCAGATGTACGGCCAGTTGGGGTCCACCACGCGATGAGCGACCAGCAGCCCGATGTGACTTTCGTCATCGCCGCCTACAACGCCGAGGCGACGATCGCGCGCGCCATCCAAAGCGCCTTGGCCCAGCAACGCGTCAGCGTCGAGGTGATCGTTGCCGACGACCGTTCGAGCGACCGCACCGCGCAAGTGGCAAGCGCTTTCGGTGATGAGCGGGTTCGGGTGGTGACGCTGCCGCAAAACCGTGGACCAGGCGGCGCCCGTAACGCGGGCTTTGCCGCGGCGCGCGGGCGCTGGATCGCGGTGCTCGATTCGGACGATACGGTGCGCCCGCACCGTCTTGCCGCGATGATTGCGCGAGCTGAAGCGGCCGGGGCCGAAATCGCCGTCGACAATCTGAAGGTGGCGAAGGACGGCGACGCGTCGCGCGCGACGATGTTCCCCAAAATGCTGCTGGCCAGGTATCCCGAAATCACGCTCGCGAATTTCATCGCCTCCAACATCATGTTCGAGTCGACGTTTTCCTTCGGTTACATGAAACCGATCTTCCGCCGGCAATTCCTCGAAAGGCACGGCCTGCGCTACGACGAGACGCTGCGCATCGGCGAGGATTATGTCCTGCTCGCGTCGGCGCTGGCGAAGGGTGGCCGCTGCGTCGTCGAACCGGAAGCAGGCTACGTCTATCACATTCGCGACGGTTCGATCTCCCGGGTGCTTGAGCTTCGTCATGTCGAGGCGATGCTCGCAGCCGACGCGGCCTTTCTGCGCGACCATCAACTCGACGCGGCGGCACGTGCGGCACAGGCGAGGCGAACGCGAAGCCTCGAGGAGGCAGCGTCGTTTCTGACGCTTGTCGATCACCTCAAGGCGCGTTCACCGCTGAAGGCAGTAGCAACGGCCCTGCGCGACCCGGCGGCGCTACGGCATCTGAAGATGCCGATCGCGGCGCGGCTGCGGCGGCTGGCGCCACAGCTTTCGGCGAGGAAACAAAACCACCAGGCCGGATGACAGCCGGGAAACGGAAATTGGGCGGGTATAAAATCTCAACAGGGATGTGTGCGATGAAAAAAGTCAGAAAAGCAGTGATACCGGTGGCCGGACTTGGCACCCGCTTCTTGCCGGCGACCAAATCGATGCCGAAGGAGATGTTGACGATCGTCGATCGCCCGGTGGTGCAATATGCCGTCGACGAAGCGCTTGAGGCCGGCATCGAACACATCGTCTTCGTCACCGGCCGCAACAAGACGGCGATCGAGGACTATTTCGACATCCAGCCGGAACTTTTCGGCACGCTGACCCGCTCCGGCAAGGTCGAGCAGCTCGCCTCGCTGGAAACGATGCTGCCTCAGGCGGGCTCGATGAGCTACACCCGCCAGCAGTCGCCGCATGGGCTGGGCCACGCCGTGTGGTGCGCCCGCGACATCATCGGCGACGATCCGTTCGCACTCTTGCTGCCCGACATGGTTTCTTTCGGGCCGCGCGGCTGCCTTGCCGGCCTGATGGAGCTCTACGACAAGGTCGGCGGCAGCAACGTCATCGCGGTGGAACAGTGCGATCCGATGGAGACCGGCAAATACGGCATCGTCGGCAAGGGTGCGGCGGTCGGCAACGGCTTTTCGGTGATGTCGATGGTGGAAAAGCCGGCGCCTTCGGCGGCTCCCTCCAATTTCTACATCAACGGCCGCTACATCCTGCAGCCGGAGATTTTCGATATTCTGGGCACCCAGGAACGCGGCGCCGGAAACGAGATCCAGCTCACCGACGCCATGCTGAAGCTTGCCGCCAAGCAGGAGTTCTTCGCCTATCCCTACGAGGGGCGCACCTTCGACTGCGGCTCCAAGGAGGGGTTCATTCAGGCGAATGTGGCATTTGCGCTGGCCCGCAGCGACATCGGTAGCCTGGTGATCGACCCGATCAAGGAGATCGTTTCGTCCTACGAGAACCGCAGGCAGGCTGCCTGATCGGCGAATATCCTGCGGCTTCAGGACGGCCGGATCCGGCAACGAATCTTCCATTTTGAAGCTGCGAACGCATTGTCGCCCCATCGTCTTGATAGGGCGACACCGCGTTTCATGAAAGCGCCAGCCCGAATGGCGGGCAAAAATAAAGAAATTCGGCGAGATCGATGAACCAAAGAAATCTTCCCCTCAACGGCAGACTGGCAATCCCGTCCGCCGGCAATGGAGACCCTGACGGGTTCATCGATCTCGAGCGGCTGTTCCAGATGGCGATGCGGCGCGCTCGCGTCGTTGCGCTCTGCGCCGCCATCGGCGTGGCGCTTGGCGTCGTCTACCTGATGTTCGCCGCGCCCAGCTACACCTCGGGAACGCGGATTCTGCTCGACGAAAACCTGACCAAGTTCGCGCAGGAAGAGGCCGCCACAGCGGCCAGCAACATGAAAAGCGACGCCAATCTTTTGACCGAGGTGGAAATCCTGAAGTCGACGCGGCTGGCGCTGGTGGTGGTCGACCGCGAAAAACTCGACGACAACGAAGCCTTCATGAACCCTCCGCAATCGCCGATCGGCTGGTTCAAGTCGCGGCTGAAGGCGGTGGTCGGGCTGTTCGACTTCTGGGCGCCGGAAGTCTCGGAAGCGGCAATCAAGAATGGCCGCAGGGCCAAGGCTGCCTCATTGCTGCAGCAGGGCCTCAATGTCGAGCGGGTCGGACGCAGCTTCGTCATCGACGTATCGTTTTCCTCGCATGTCCCGCAACTCGCCGGCAGCATCACGCGCGCCTACGCCAATGCCTACCTTTCGGACCAGCTCGACGCCAATTTCGACGCCACGCAGCGCGCTACCGTGTGGCTGCAGGGGCGGCTGACGGAACTGCGCGAAAATTCGCAGGCCGCGGCGCTCGAGGTCGAACAGTTCCGCGCTGCAAACGGCCTGACGGCGGCGCGCGGCGAGCTGATTTCAGAACAGCAGCTGGCCGACCTGAACAGCCAGCTCATCCTGGCCCAGGCCGATACGGCGAGTGCCTCGGCGCGTTACACCCAGTACAAGTCTATCGTCGACAGCGGTGCGGCCAACGCGGTCAAGAATGCCACGATCTCCTCGAAGGAGGTCGGCAATTCCGTCATCGACGCGCTGAAGACGCGCTATCTCGGCATCACCAAGCGCGAGCAGGAGATCAGCAACCGTTTCGGCGAGGATCATGAGCAGGCCGTCAGCCTGCGGCGCGAACAGGAGGATGTGGCGCGCCAGATCTTCCAGGAGCTGACGCAGCTGACCGAGAGCTACCGCAACGAATTCGAGGTGGCTCAGTCGCGCGAGGCGTCGCTGCGCGAGAACATCAAGAAGATCGCCGGCCAGACCTCCGAATCCAGCCAGGCGCTGGTGCAGTTGCGCGATCTGGAGCAGAAGGCGTCTGCGCTGAAGACGCTCTACGAAACCTATCTCGCGCGTTACGAGGAAGCCTCCCAGCAGCGCTCCTTCCCGATCGCCAAGGCGCGTGTCATCTCCGAAGCCGGCGTTCCGACATCGCCATCCAGCCCGAAGAAGTCGATGGTGCTGGCGTTGTCGATGGTGCTCGGCCTGATGGCCGGCGCGGGCATTGGCGCCTTGCAGGAGTTTCGCGAACGCTTCTTCCGCCTCGGTGAGGAAGTGCGCGACCAGCTTGGCCTGAAATTCCTCGGCTACCTGCCCATCATCGGCGGCTCCGCGCTGGAAAAGGCGAGGAGCCAGAGGCGGGAAGCGGTTGCCGCAGGCGACGACGAGCCGGCCTTCAAGAGCATCATGCGGGTGGCGATCGACGCGCCCGGCTCATCCTTCGCCGAAACGCTGCGCAATGCGCGGATCGCCGGCGATGTCGTGCTGCAGGGCAAGGCCAGCAAGGTCATCGGCATCGTTTCCGTGTTGCCGCATGAAGGCAAATCCACGGTCGCCGCGAATTTCGCGGGGCTGCTTGCCGCCAACGGCTCGAAGACGCTGCTGATCGACGGCGATTTACGCAATCCGGGCCTGAGCCGGATGCTGTCGACAGAGCCCGAGCAGGGGCTCGTCGAAGCGATCATGGGCGAGGTGCCATGGCCGAGCGCGGTGAAGGTCGACCGCAAGACGCGGCTGGCGATCCTGCCGGCGCTGGTGCGTGGGCGCATCTCCCACACCAGCGAGCTCCTCTCCTCACCGGGCATGCGCAAGATCATCGAGAACGCCCGCGAAAAATTCGACTACATCGTCGTCGACCTGCCGCCGCTGGCCCCGGTGGTGGACGCCAAGGCATTCGCGCATATGGCCGACGGCTTCATCTTCGTGACCGCATGGGGCGCGACGCCCCGGGCGCTGGTGCGCGCCGTAATTCAGGCGGAACCGCAGATCGCCGGGAAGGTCCTGGGCGTGGTGCTCAACAAGACCGACATGAAGCAGCTCGGTCGCTACGGTTCATTTGGCAGCTCCGAGCAGTATATCGAAAAATACGCCGGCTATTACGTCGACAAGTCGGCGATAGCAGCCAAGAGCTGAACTACATCGCGTCGCGCCGAATGGGATTCGGCGGCCACGCTGTAGTTTGTTGTTTGTGCATGTCGTTTCTCCCGAAACCGGGGACACTTTCGGGCGACATGCATTAGCCACCGTCACACCGTGAGAATGCGGCCCTTGTTGCCCCAGATGCGGGCAGCGCTCAGCCGCCCCGTCCGGTAGGCGCCGGTGTCGAGGTTGAGGCGCCGGCCCTCCAGCCGGGCGCGTTCGACCGGCGTGTGGCCGTGCACGACCCACTTGTCGAGCAGATGCGCGTTGTCGAGAAATTCCGAGCGGATGAACAGGAGGTCGTGATCGACCTGCTTCTTCAGCTCCACGCCGGGCCGGATGCCGGCATGCACAAACAGATAAGCCGGTGAATCCACGAGGATGGGCAGCGACCGGAGAAACGCCATATGCGTCGCCGGGATGGCGGCGCGGATCACTTCGACCTGCTCGTCCGGCGAGCAGACGCGGCTCAGGTGATCGTAGTCGATGCCGTAGGACCGCAAGGTTGTGTCGCCACCCATATCGTTCCATTCGCGCAGGCTCATGCTGCGGTCCAGCGCCTCGAGCATCATCAATTCGTGATTGCCGGCGAGACAGATGCGCTCGAACCCCTGCGGTGGTTCCGTCAGCAGATGATCGACGACCTGTGATGATGCAGGCCCGCGGTCGACGTAGTCGCCCAGCATGATGATCAGCTTGCGCGCCTCGATGCCGGCGGCGTCGGTGGCAATCCTGCTCTCGAGCGCCAGAAGCTCGTCATGGCAACCGTGCACGTCGCCAATGGCGTAGACCGCGAGGCCGGTCATGTCGAGTTGCAGCCGCGCCCGTCTGGAAGGCGCCGACGACCTGTCTCGTTTGAGGAGGCCGGACAGTTTCTTGATCAAGAAATGCTTCTCCTGGCAAAACGCCGATCCCTCCCCGCAAGCCTTTTATGACAGCCGGACGCGCACCGGTAGGGTGGCCGTCGAAATCGCGGCGTCGCAGAAAAAGAATCAGCCGGCGCAAGCGCCGGCTGATTGATCTTCAAGAAGAGGATTTCGGCAATTATCCGACATGCGCCGGCGGTTCGATCAGCTTGCGGTAAAGATGCCAGGTCGCATGGCCGAGGATCGGGATGACGACGGCAAGTCCGGCAAACACCGGAATGGAGCCGATCACCAGAAGGGCGGCCACGATCAGGCCCCAGATCGCCATGGTGACCGGATTGGTCATCACCGCCTTTGCCGAAGTGTAGATCGCGTCATAGGCGCCGATGTCACGGTCGAGCAGGATCGGAAACGCGATGACGGTGGTGGCAAGCACCACGATGGCGAAGATCAGGCCGACAAGATTGCCGACGATGATCAGCATCCAGCCGCGCTGGGTGCCGAGCACTTCGCTGATGAAGCTGCTCAGCGATTCGGGCGGTGTCGGGCCGAAATACCACTGGTAGATGCCTTGCGCGGTCAGCAGCCACGCGACGAAAATGGCAAGCAGGAACAGCCCGACCGCGGCGATCGACGGCAAAGCCGGCGATTCCCGCACCTCCAGGGCATGCCACCACGAGGTGTCGAGCCCGGCCTCGCGCCGGCGGCTGATTTCATAAAGGCCGAGGGCTGCGAAGGGCCCGAGCAACGCAAAGCCGGACATCAGCGGAAACAGCAGCGGCAAGGCGTTGTTGCCCGACGTCCAGGCGGCGAGAACGACGCCGACCAGGGGATAGATCACGCACAGGAATACGTAATGGGACGGCTTTTCCCAGAAATCGTCGAACCCCTTGTGGAGCGCGTCGATCAGATCGGCGACGCCGATTTTGCGCACCTTGGGGTGGGCCAGCGTGTCGCCAGCCCCTGCAATCACGTGAAAGCCTGCCATGACCATTCTCTCCTTAGGGTTGGAGCGGTCGCGAGCCACGCCAAGCCGTCAAAAACGGCCGGGTCACGCGGAACGCGACCTGCATTGCAAGGGCGATGATACACAGTCCGAGACAATTTGTCGCGCCTTTCGGCGACCTCTCGCGAAGCCAGGTGATCGCGACAGGCCGCCGGCAAAAACACGCAGCTTTGGAGCGAAGTTTGTTAGAGCAGTTCCGGTTCCTTCAGAACCGGTAACTCGCTCTAACTATTTGTTTAGGAGCATTTATGCGGACGCCAAATGATTCCATTTGGCTGCAAAATGCTCTAGCCGACAGTCAAACCGGAACGACGTGCAGGTCGCGCGGCAGCGACGAGAGGATTTCGGGGCCGTCCTCGCGCAGGATGACGATATCCTCCAGGCGGATGCCGAAGAGGCCGGGCAGGTAGATGCCGGGCTCGATGGAGAACACCATGCCTTCCTCCAGCACCGTCTCCGACGTCGCGGTGATGTAGGGCGGTTCGTGGCCGTCGATGCCCATGCCGTGGCCGGTGCGGTGGACGAAATATTCGCCGTAGCCTGCGTCGGAAATCACCTTGCGCGCGGCCGCATCGACATCCCTGGCCTTGACGCCGGGGCGTGCCGCCTTCAACGCCGCCTGCACCGCGCGCTCGACGATGGTGTGGATCTGGCCGTAACCCTCGGGCGGGCGCCCGACCGCCGCCATGCGGGTCATGTCGCTGGGGAAGCCATCCTTGCGGCCGCCGATGTCGATCACCACCGCGTCGCCCTCGGCCAGCTTGCGTTCGCCGGTCTGATGGTGCGGAAAGGCGCCGTTCGGACCGGCGCCGACGATCCAGAATGCCGGTGCGGCTCCTTCCGACGAGAAATGCGCTCGGATTTCGGCGGCAAGCTCACGCTCGCTCATGCCCGGCCGGATCGAGGCGAAAGCCTTCTGCATGGCGCGGTCGGCGATCGCGGCGTTCATCTTCAGCCTGGCGAACTCGCCGGCGTCCTTGCGCATGCGCAACGCCCCGATTGTGTCTGCGGTGAAAGCGTGTTGCACACCCGGCAGCGCGCCGAGCAGCAACAGCGCGTGGTCGGCGCGCATGGTCTCGTCGAGCGCCACTTTCGCCACGCCGAGCGCGTCGATGTCTGCAAGCGCCGCCGCCAAAGCGGCGTCCGGCCCGTCGGCGTCGTCCCAGTTGTGGAAGGAGATGTCGGTCGATTCGCGCGTGCCTTCGGCGTTCAGCGCCGGCATCAGGAACGTCTCCTTCTCTGCCGCGATTAGCAGCAGGCAGGGCCTCTCGTCCGGATGCGGATGGAACCCAAGCAGCCAGTCCATATGCGAGCCCGGCGCTATGGCGACGAGCCCTGTTTCGGTCGCCTGCATGCGGGTCCGCAACGCGGCAAGACGTTTCTGGGTGTCGGCGGCCATCGGCAAGCTCCTGTGGAATTTTCTGCGGAAGGCTTCGCTCAGGCGGCGAAGCGGAAGGACGGGCTTCTCCTTAAAACCTTGGTCGCGCAGCGCACAGCCCCCATGGCGACCGTCAGCTTGGTCCAGCCATGTGCCGGCACCGGCTCGAAGCCGAGGCCCCGCCAGAGTGCGGCATTCTCCGCGTCGAAATCGGCAAGCGCAGGCTCCGCATCGGCATAATGCGGCAGCCAGACCAGCGGCCGCGACCGCCCTTTCCGTATCTCGTTCTCGAGCACGATATTGTTGTAGAGCCGCGCTCTCAATTGCCGGTCGCGGATCGCTGGCACGAACGGCACCGGGTTGCGCTGAACCGCGAAACCGAGGAACTCCAGCCGTTCCGCGGTCTGGCCGAGCCGCTTGCGTGTGGAACCGAATTCCTCGGCGCGCCCTCCCGGCCCAAGCATGGCGTCGGCCACCAGGATCAGGGGCCGCCCATCGGCTGATTTTTGCCCGGTGAGCGCGACGAAGCGGTCGATATGGCCGCCATACTGGCGCATCCGGTAGGGATCGTTCCAGGCGCCGGCGCGGGGCGGCTCGCGTGTCGGTGCACCGTAACCGTAGCCCGCGACATGAAGCGGCCGGCGGTCGATGGCCGACAGCCTCTCAAACGCCAATTCGGTGCTCTTCTCGCGGTCGATGATCGCCTGGGTCAAATCGATACTGTCCTGGCCGGTCAGCCGGAAGTCCGGCCCGACCAGAAGGTTGCCGCCGGCAAGATGCATCGCCGCCCGCTCGACTGGAACGCTGGTGGCGCGAGACAGCCAGGCGGCATGGTCGCCTGGATTCTCACAATCCTGCTGCAGATATCTCGCGCCGCCTTCGCCGTGGACGACAAGCAGCGGATCCTGCATCCAGAAATCCGCGGTGTCGGCCGCAGCACTCAGGCCCGCCTCGACGAACACCGTGCGGCAGGCAAGGCCGAGCCCGTCCAGCCAGCGCTCGATGTTGCCGCGTGTCGCCGCTGTTCCCAGCACATGCAGGGCCACATCTTCCGGCAGCGTCCTTGCAAATTTGCCGAGCGCTGCGAGCAGCGCGCCGAGCAACGGATCGCCCCCGAAGCAGCCCGGCACGACGGCGATGGCGATCTCCTCGATGGCGCCGCCGCAATCCGCCACCAGCCCTTCAGGCGCAAGCTCGCCTCTCATCGCCGCGCGATCCGGCGTGCCCGGACTTCGTCCTTGAGGTTTTCGAGGAAGGGCGTGCGCGCCAGGCGCGCCGGCGTGATCGCATGGGCGGGGCGCGCGATGCTCCCGTCACGCAGCGCCGCCAGCAACTGTCGCGCATCCGCCTGTTTTTGCGAGCGTTTTTTCGCTTTCAGAATGTGTTTCAGTTCGTCGCGCCGTTCTTGCGCCAACGCTGTTGTCAAAAGAATCGTCGACCAGCTGCGGCGGCTGAAATGGAGCGCCGACGCCGACGCTCCCAAAAGGTCGCTTTCGGCGGCCGGGATCACGCCTTCTGCCGTCAGCGCCTGCAATGTCGCCTCGATATCGACCAAGGCCTCGGTCAGCGGCCGGAAACCCATTTCGGCCGGCGCGTGGGTCACCGCGACATCGGCGTCGGCGCTGCGCGCGCCGCTGCGGTATTCCTCATAGATCCTGCCCACCCCGACCATGCCGAAATCGGCGCATTCGGCGGCGCGCAGCGCGCCCATGCTGGCGGCGCCGGAAACGGCGACGCCCAGAGACAGCGCGTAGAGAATTTCCTTATGCCAGACCGAAGGGGCGTTCTCGAAGAAGCCGTCGATCAACCCGATCTGCGATGGCTTCTCCAGGGCAGCGGCAAGCAGGTCGCCGCAGGCGGCCGGCGGGCGCATGTCGAAGCCCACGAGTTCGTCGGCCGCGAAGCCATACAGGCTGGGACCGGCAAACACGACGACGCTCATGCCTCGTCCTCGAGCAGCCGGGCGATCATGCCGGCGTCGGCCGTCACCAGCCCGTCGTCGAACACCGCCATCAGGCCGGGAACAAGCACTTTCACCACATGCACGCCCTCATTCCCGCCGGAGAGCGGGAATATGAACACGTCTTCGGCGCCGGCCGCGCAGACCAGTTCGGCGGCAGCGTCGAATGTGGGCGCTTTGTTGGCCGGGAAGCGCGTTGCGAAAGCGCCGATCGACGGCGCGTCGGCCGGCGGTGCCGAAATGGTGCGGGCGAACGGCGCGTAGTCCGGCAGGTCGATGTCGTCGCGTGCGCCGGAAATGTGGGTCAGCCGCGACTGCACCGCCTCCAGAAGCGCTGCGAGCGCTGCCTCATGCGCGTCGAAGCGGCAGCCGAAACCGGCGGAATAGCGGCTGCCCGGCCCCTTCTCGCCGGCCACGTCGCGCGGGATGAAACAGCCGGCGACCGGCAGCGGCACTTTTCCGGAAAGGTCGAAGAACAGCGGCTCGAACCCTGCCGCCACGCATTTCGCGACCGCCGCGTCGAGGCCGGCATGGCTTCCCGGATGGTGGCGCAGCGGCCGCGCGAAACCGTCGAGCGTGCCGAACGCCTCCAGCGGCGCCAGCCCATCGTTTTCGACCGCCTCCAGCAGCGCATGCAATGCCGCCCGCTCGAAGCCGGTCGAAGCGCCAAGCCCGATCGAGGAGATGCGGAATGCGTCGCGATCCCATGGCGCATCGATGCGCATGTCGAGGCCGACAAGCTCATAGGGCGCAAAGACGCGGCCGCCGGTCTTCCATGATTTTCCTGGGACCCAGGCGCGCTCGCGTTCAGGGTCGAACGCGTCGAAGAGGCAGCCGCTCAGCCGGTCGAGCGGGACCGCCTGCTCACCGGCACCGGTAAGTTCGGCCAGCGAACAATAGCGCTCGACCAGCCTCTCCGGCCGTTCGGCGATAGCCGATTCCGCGGCTTCCATCACCGCCGAGATGCGCGCCTGGTCGTGGGTCAGGCCCTTGCCCTGGTTGAGCGCCAGGGTGCGGGAATTGGGCTGCACGGCAAACCAAACCGGAAGGCCGATCGTATCCAGCCCGGTCAGGTCGCCGACGCGGGTGATGCCGAGTTTTCTCAGGAATTCGGGCGCAAGACACCGGGCGACCGCATCAGCCAGCAATGTCATGCTCTCCATTCATGAAAAGGACGCGGCTTGGCCGCGTCCTTTTTACTATCATGCAAGGCTTCCGCTCAGTCCAGAAGCGCCTCTTCCAGTTCCGGCGTGGCGCCCTCCAGCTTGGCCAGTGCACCCTTGATCGGCTCGACCCTAGAGCGAATCGACTGATAGAGATCATTATCGACATCGGCGACGAAGCAGAAATCCGCTTCCGAGATTGTCGTGCCGGCGGCGATCGCCATGCCGAGCGAATCGAAGAAAGCGTCGTCATCCGGCATTGACGCGCCGCTGACCTTGCCGAGATCTGCGATCTTCTTGGTACGGCTGGCTAGCATACCGAACACTTCGTCGTAGCTCATCTTGCGCGCCTGCCCGTAGTCCTCGATCGCCTTCCTGGAAATGCGCACGATCTTCACCGGGTTCGTCTTGATCATGACGATCCCGCTGTCGCGGTCGCCGATCACGTACATCTTTGCGTGGTTCAGAATTTTGTTCACGATTTCATGCCTCCTCTGCCTCTCCGGATCGGTGTGGAACGTGCCTAGTTTCGGTGTGAAATTTCAAACAAAGTCATACAGAACGCAGAAACGTGTAGGCTAGGCTCGAAAACCATCGGTTGCAATAGCAAACAATGCGCGCGGTCGATGCCGCGCCCATCGTCGTGGTGAAGTTACTTCACTTGTCGAAGTCGGCTTCCTCATCACCCGAGGGGCCGGTGTTCAGTTTGATGAGTGCATCCTTGATTGGGTGGAGTTTGTGGCGAGTAGATTGATAAAGCTGATTTTCAATGTCAGCCACGAAGCAGAATTCCGCATCGGAAATGGTTGTACCGCTAGTTACCGTCATTCCGAGTGTCTCGAAAAAGTCAGAACCTTCGGGCACCGGTGGCGGATTGGCTTGAGCCAGATTGATGATCTGCCGCGTACGGGCTGCGAGCAATCCAAAGATGTCTTCGTACGACCTTTTTTGCGACTGAGCGTACTGCTCGATCGCAGCTCTCGTCAAACGCACGACCTTCACCGGATTTGTCTTGATCAGGTACAGCCCACTTTTGCTGTCGCCGATAACAAAAATTCTTGCATCACTCATGTAATTTTCCCCGCTTATTTGATCCCCGCCATCCGGAGACCTTCCAGAAACAGTTCCCTGTCGGCTTGCAATTTGAACGGTGGTATATCCGCTAACGAGTGCGCAGTGCTGCCGGGATAATTCTCTATTATTCTCTTGCCGTATGCCTCGGCCTCGGAAATATTCCCGGAAAGTGCATGACATGCAGCAAGCAACCGGATAGCCGACTCATCCGATTTCATTTGGCCGCACATTTCTATGGCACCACGGAATTCCCGTCTGTTGATCAGAATACTTGCACCGGCCCACCAATAGTGATCCGGCGCCAGCGGATTAAGTTCGATGGCCCGTTCAAAACGCTCCCAGCCGGCATCCGCCTCGCCCATCAGTGAGAGGGCGTCTGCATACTGAACGAGGAAATCCGGAGCATGCGGCGTGAGCGTTTCGGCAATGGCAAAACTTTCGGCCGCACCGTCGAAATCGCGCTGGTAGAGCGCCACCACGCCATCCATCCAGTGGCCGGCGCCGGCGCCGGGATCGAGCGAGACGGCGGCGGCCGCCTCGGCGCGCGCCTTCAACAGCAGGTCCGGGTCGTTGCCGCCGAGCATCAGCCATTCCAGGTGGAAGGTCTGCGCGATCTTGGCCCGCGTCGCGGAAAAATCCGGATCGGTAGCCGCGGCGTCGCGAAACGCCGAACGCGCGCGCCTGAGGCGCGGCAGGTCGCAATTCTGCAGGCTGATCTGCCCTTCGAGATAGCGCAGATAGGCGGCGCCGTCGTGCTGGCGCCGGTTGTCGTCCAGCCGGTCGCGTTCGATCGCATGCGCCATCGAGGCCGCCGTCTGGTGGGAAAGCAGGCGGAAGGCAAGCGCCAGCTTCTGGTCGTCGGCCGGAAACTCGCCGGCCCAGATGATTTCGCCGCTGTCGGCCCTGGCCAGCCGGCATGACAGCGTGCTGGTGCCGGGGATCAGCATCGCGCTGACCGCATATTGCGCATCGACCTGGCGTAAATCCGCCGCGCCGCCGGGTTTGACGATCTGGAAACTCGAATGCGGCGCGATCACCCTGAAAGTGCGATAGCGCGACAGCTCGTTGGCAACTTCGCGCACCAGTGCCGGGATCAGCTCGGAACTCGCGCCCACGCGCGGCAGTTCCGGCGGCAGGAAGGCGACACGCGGCTGGGAATTGGAGCTGCGCTCGGGAGACACCACCGGCTCGCTGTGGGAGTGCGCGGCGGCGAAGATGCGGCGCGCCACAGCCGCCGTTTCGGCCGAGGGCTGCGCGGAAAACTCCCGCTTCAGGAGATCGGTGAGATTGTCATAGAGACGCCGCGCCTCGTCGAACATGCCGTTGCGGCCATAGGCCTCGATGAGCGTGCGATAGGTCTGCTCGCGCTCGGGCTCAGTGGCCAGCGCGCGCTCCGCGATGGTCCTGAGATCGGCCTCCTTGGCGCGCCCGTAGCGGGTGATCTCCAGCAGCGCCGTCGCAACTGTCGAAAAGAAGCGGTCCTTCAGCTTGGAGCGTTCGCTGAGCAGCCACAGTTGAAACTCGCCGTTCGCATCGCTGCCTCCGGCAAGCAGCTCGCCGTCGAAAATCTCGATCGCCTGCATGAGGTCGGCGACAGCCTGCGATTGCTGCAGCTTGAGGAAGGCCGCAAGGTCGGAATCTTCCGCGCCTGGGCCGGCTATCAGCAGCGGCCCCTCGCTTTCGAGCAGCGGACGCTCCGGCGGCCAGGCACGGCGAATGCGCACCAGAAGCTGGCGAAGATTGGCGAAAGCCTCGTTTTCGCCGGTGTTTTCCCACAGCAGCGAGGCCGCCTTCTGGCGGGTCAGGCGGCGCGAGGGCGACAACAGCGCAAGCGCGATCAGCTGGTATCCCTTGGCAGGAAAGGCAAAGCCCGCCTGCGGCCTGTTCGCAGCCGGAAGCCCAAAAAGCTTCAGCAAAAATGCCCGCCCATCCTGCATTTCGAACCGGTTCTGGTTATGTGAAGCTAGGACGATTTCCCGCCCGCCGCTTGCCGGCGGTAACCAGTGTAGTCGTTCCTCGTCCGTTAAAAAAGCCATTCGACAACTCAACCCGGAACTGAATTTTTCGCAATGCCGACTGCCGGTAGGGAAGGGTCGGAGTCACGAACGTGTCACGTCGGTTGGCGTGTTTCTCAGCCAATCCGTGACGGCGGGCGAAAGTTCGCCTGCGCCCTATTGCGCGGGTCACGGCAGGGAGTGGGAATGGGTAGGGAGGTTCTGGCGCTGGCATGCCCCGATTGGCGCGAGGCATCGCTTGCCATCGATGCGCGGAACGGCGAAATCGCCTATGCCAACTGGCGTGCCCTTGCGCTGCTCGATGCGCGGGCGCCGATCAGCGTCTTCGGCAACCGGCTGATTTTCACTGATCCGCGCCACAACCAGCAGTATTTCACTGGCCTCGAGAAGCTGAGGACATCGCTGTCCGAGGAAGAGGTGTTCATCATCACCGGTCATAAGGAAGCCGACTGGTTCGCGGTCACCATCCATAACCCGCAAGGCCTCTACCGCGAGGTGCTGCACCGCTCGCTGGAAGCGGCTGGCACGTCGCCGGACATCATCTTCGTGGAAATAGGCCGCACGAAGCAGGCGGCGAGTGCCGCGCAGATCGCCGCCTTCTCGGAAGCGCTGAAACTGACACCGGCCGAGGCCGAACTGGTCTTCCTGCTGGCGCAGGGCCAGACGCTCGCCGACATCGCCGAACGGTGCAAGGCAGCACTTTCCACCGTCCGCCAACGGCTGAAGGCGGTGCTGGCGAAATCCGGCTGCCGGCGTCAGGCCGACCTCGTCCGGCAGATCGTCTCGCTCTGCTAAGCATTTTGCAGCCAAATGGAATCATTTGGCGTCCGCATAAATGCGGCAAAACGAATAGTTAGAGCGGTTCCGGTTCTTTCGCTCTAACAGCGCCTGCGACGACCAGAAAACCTCAGTTCGAATAGCGACGGCGAAACGCGGCGGTCGTCCTGTCGGGCACCGGCTCGACATAGCTTTCGGACTTGTGCGCATCGTGGCGTGCGACGGCGCGGCGAACCAGCGGCGCGACGCTGCGGCCGAAACCCGCCAGTTCCTCGGCCGTCTCGAAGCCGTGCAGGTGAAAATCGGAAACGCCGATGTCGACGTAATCCAGGAACGCTAGCGCCACCTGTTCGGCGGTGCCGACGATGGTCGTTGCAGCGGGCTGCGAGGCTGGCGATGGGGCCGTGGCCTGGAGGCGAAACCGTTCGGGATTGGTGCCGCCCATGAAGGGATCGGCAGCGATGAAGCCCGGCCGTCGCTGCCCGTTGCCGGCCGTGCGGTCGAGTTTCGCCCACGCAGCCTCGCGTGTTGCCGCCACCACCGGGCGCAGCGGATAGGAGAAACGGATCGCGTCGGCGCGGCGATGGCAGGCGGCCGCGGCGCGAACCCGCGCGATCGTCTGGCGCGTTTCGTCGACTGTCGCGGCCGGCAGGGCGAAGATATCGGCATGGCGCGCGGCGACCTTGATCGCGGTGCCGGAAAGGCCGGCCAGCGAGAATGGTATGCCGCCGCGCTGGAACGGTTTTGCCGCCGTGAAGGCGCCGGAAACGCTGTAGTGGCTGCCTTCGTGGTCGATGGGCTTTTCGTTGGTCCACAGCCGTTTCAGGAGCACCAGATATTCGTCGACCCGCGCCAGGCCCTCTTCATGGCCCTCGACGCCATCGATCCTTTCCGGCTGGAACTCGACCGCGACCCGGCCACCGCTCAGCTGGTCGAGTGTCGCGAGGTGCTGGGCGGCGACTGTCGGCGCCACCGCGCCGATGCGGTGATGGAGGAAGACGCCGAGGCTCGCGGTGCTGTGAACGATGAAGGACGCCAGCGCTGCGATGTCCTGGCCTGCCGCCAGGCCGCCGACCGCCAGCCTGTCGATGCCGGACGCCTCCGCGAGCTGGGCAAGCCGGCGAAGACCCTCACGGTCTATCGCGGCGTCTGCTTCATTTTTGGAAAGCGAGAGGTTTGCGGTGTGTCCGATGAATTCGATATGCATTGCATTCTCCTCCATTTGGGCTTCGCCCGGTGCGCTGCCGCGCTTGGCACCTCTGTCGCCGGCCCTGCGATACGCAGCGGCCGAAGGCCTCAGTGGCCGATCAGCCCGAACACCAGGGCCGCTGCAAATCCGATCGCCAGCAGGAAAGTCAATCTGCAGGCGGCGTCGTGCAGGGTGGAAACGCGGGAGCGGGCCGCAACCGGACGCCGGGTAGTCGTGTGGGAAAGAAACGCCATAAGCACCTCCGAACTCCCTTTAATCTACCAATTTAATAGACATTGTCGATTTCAAAATTCGCGGCCTCTCCGGTAACCCATTCCTCGGGGAGAGCAATGCACGGAAATGGAATCCGCCCCGGACCGGTTTTCGGCGTGGGGCGGATCGGCAGTTTTAACGGAATCAGCGCTTCAGGTTGACTAGGATGACGCCGCCGAGCGCCAGCACGCCGCCCAATATTCCAACCGCGCCGGGAACCTCGCCAAGCCACAGGAAGCCCATCAGCGTGGCCACCGGCGGCACGCAATACATGAAATTGGAGGCACGCGAGGCAGGCAGGCGCGACAGCACGATGGCCCAGGAACCGTAGGCGACGAGGCTTGGCACGATGCCGAGATAGACTGCGGCAAACAGCGCCTCGCTGTTGGCGGCCGCCAACTGGCTCAACCCGTTGGGCAGCACGGGCGACAGCGCTATCGCACCGATGACCATGTTCCACGCCGAGACCGTGAGCGCCTTGTGACGCTTGAACAGGGGCTTTTGGACCACGGTGCTGAAGCTGTTGCAGAAGGCGGCGCCAAGCACGAGGAGCGCGCCGTAATCCACCTTCAGCCCGCTGCCTTCACCGAGCGCGATCAGCCCGATACCGGCGAAGGAGACCAGGGTTCCAATCCAGGCAAGCAGCGGAAACCGTTCGCCAAGCAGCATCATGGCCAGTGCGGCGGTGATGATGGGATTGACGTTGATGATGAAGGAAGCAGCGCCCGCCGAGACGGTCATTTCGCCGAAATTCAGCAGCACCGTGTAGAAGCCGACAAAGACGATACCGCCAAAGGCAAAGCGCCAGATTTCATGAAGCGCCGGCAAGGCCGGACGCGTGACGGCGAGGAAAAGGGCTGCCGGCGCCGCGGCGATGGCAAAACGCACGGCGCCGAGTTCCGCCGGACCGAATGCGGTCAGTCCCGCCCGGATCGCCGGGAAAGCCGAGGCCCATGCGATGACCGTCACGCCGACGGCAATGGCGGTCGCCATGTCGAACGACCGTGCGTCTGGCGAAACTGCGGCGGCATTTGCGGTCATGGAAATCGTCCTCGAATGTCGATTTCCGGACTAGGCGCTCCGCTGAGCTGTTTGACAATCGATTAATTCGATGCTCAGCTGTGAACATGGATCACACCTCCTCACCAGTCCTGCCGCTCGAAACATTGCGCGCTTTTGAAGCCGCGGCGCGCACCGGAAGCTTCTCGTCCGCGGCCGAAAAGCTGAACGTCACGCATGGTGCGGTCAGCAGGCAGGTCGCCAAGCTGGAAAGCTGGCTGGGACTGCGGCTGTTCGACCGCCGCGCCCGCGGCGTGGCGCTGACCATCGAGGGTCAGCGGCTGTTCCAGCGCACCTCCGAAGCGTTCGCGCTGATCGCCGATACGTCGGACCGCTGGAGCGAACCGCGCGGCGCGGCCGTCGTGCGGGTCAGTTCGATCCCGTCGGTTTCCGGCCTGTGGCTGATCCCCCGTCTGTCGCGCTTCGAGGCAGGGCCGACACCGCTCAGGATCATCCTGCATGTCGACCACCGGCAGACCGATCTCGGCGACGAGGGCATCGATCTGGCCATCCGCTGCGGTCGCGGTGCGATCCCCGGACGCATCTCGCTGAAGATGTTCGAGGAGTGGTGCTTTCCGATCGCCTCGCCGGGACTTGCGGCAAAGATCGGCGACGGCCCGCCGGCTCGGCTGCTCGACCATCCGCTGATCCATGATTCCGACGCGTCCGGATGGCGGGCATGGTTCGCGGCCCACCAGATCGACTACCGGCCGAGGCCGCAGGACCGCCGATTCGAGGATTACAATCTGGTGCTCGACGCGGCCACCCATGGCCTCGGCATCGCACTCGCCCGGCCGCCGCTGGCCGAAGAGCTGCTGATGGCGGGCCGACTGGCCAGCGTCGATGCAAACACTGTGCTCAACCCGGTGTCCTACTGGCTCGACCGCCCGGCGGGCCAGCCGCGCCAGGCGGCAATGGAGCTGGCGCGACGGATCGGCGCCGAGGCGGGCCTCGACCCGCGCAAGCTGGAGAACTTTCTCACCACCGGCTGACAGCCAGCTACTGCGGGTGCCGCACGCGGATCGCGTGCGACGCATCGGGCGGCCGGTCCTTGCCAACCGGCTGCCCAAATTTTTCTAATGGCTCATGCCAACTATCATCGTTTGTCGCGGCCGCCGGGTAGCGATATCAAAATGACGTTCACCTTGCGATTAAGTCTTTGTAATCGCTTCATTCTGAGGATCGTCATGAAGAAATTCCTGCTCCTTGCATCCATCGCGGCCTTGCTTGCGCCGGGCTCGATGCCGTCGGTTCATGCAGCCGCCGCCCTCACCATTCCCGGCGCCTGGGAAGAGCCTATCGAGCCGTTTCGCATCGTCGGCAACATCTATTATGTCGGCACCAGGGGATTGGCCGCGTATCTGATTGCCGACGGCAAGCAGGCGATCCTGCTTGATGGCACCCTGCCGCAAAATGCAACGCTGATCGAAGAAAGCATCGGCAAGCTGGGTTTCAAGCTCGGCGACATCAAAATCATCCTCGCCAGTCATGCGCATCTGGATCACGCCGGAGGCCTGGCGAAACTGAAGCGCGACAGCGGGGCCATCTTCTATGCCAGCGCCGGCGACCGCCCGGCGCTGGAGAGCGGCAGACACGATGGCGAGACGAACTACGCGCAAGGCGTTTTTCCGCCGGTCAAGGTGGATCGCGACCTGAAGGACGGCCAGGCCGTCACGCTGGGCGACATCCAGCTTACAGCGACGCTCACTCCCGGTCACACGAAAGGCTGCACGACCTGGTCGATGTCGGTGACCGAAAACCAGCGCGTGCTGCAGGTCGTCTTTCCCTGCAGCCTTTCGGGCGGCGGCAACATACTCGTCGGAAACAAAGCCTATCCCGGCATCGTCGACGATTACGAGAAGAGTTTCGCCAAGGTGGATGGGATGAAGGCCGATATCGTGCTGACCAGTCACCCCGAGGCGGCAGATATAATCGGCCGTGCGAGTAGGCAACAAGCTGGCGATGACAACGCGTTCGTCGATCCCGATCTGTTGCAGACGATCGTCGCCAAGTCCCGTGCCGATTTCAAAGTCGAACTGGCGAAGCAGCAAAAGAAGAAGAAACGAAACTAGCCGGGGCTGGTCCGGATCTACGCCGCGATCCCCGCCCCTGCCGCCAGCCGCTTGGCAAGGCCGGCGCACTGGACGCGGATGTCGGGTATGGCCTCGATCTCGAAAAAGGCGCCACGCGTCAGCGGCCCGATCGCAAACAGGCGCTCCGACGGCTGGCCGTCGGAGCCGACGATGGCGCATTGAGGCGTAACGTCGAGGCCGATGCGCAGCGGGTCCGGCCTCGCCAGGCCGCGATCGATCAGCGAACGCACGATCGGATTGGACCCTGCGGCAAGATCGGTGGTGATGCCGGTGCAGTCGTAGATACGCGCCACCGAAATCGTCTCGGTCCGCGGCCCGTGGCGGCGGCGGATCGTCGCTTCGAACCCGTCGCCCCGCCGCTTCGCCTCGACCAGCTTGCCGGCGACGAGTTCAAGCTCGCCTTCTGCCACGGCGCGGATAACACGCTCGTGCAGTTCCGGCGGCATGCGGTGGCGGTGGATGTCCCACCAGGCGCGGGTATGGTCGATGAAGCGGCGTCTAGCGCTGTGCGGCCAGCTCTGCCAGATGCGCTGGTTGAATGGCCGGATGCCGTCGACGACATCGCGCCAGTCGCCGCCATTCCTTTCGGTGTCGCGCACCAGCCGGCGAAACCAGCGCACGAAGTAGGAAAGGTCGGTGCCCAGCGGCACATCGGCGGCATCCAGCCGGATCGGCTTGCCGGCCTGGTGGATCGACGGCACGAGGCCGCGCCGCGACAGGGCGACGATCCGGCCGCGGTGCCCGCTGGCGGTCAGCGACAGGAAGGCGTCGACCATGCTAAGGCCGGTGCCGAGGATCAGCACCGTGCTGTCCGGGTCGACCGGCGTATCGTCCGGTGATCCCGGCCGGACGGCGAGCGCCTTCTCCACGGAAGGCTGCTCTTCGTGGCCGACGGCGAGCACGGCAACGTGCCCCACGACACTGGCGCCGTTGGCGAGCTTGACATCGACGCCGGCCGCGGTGGTCGTCACCGAAACGCATTCTTCGGAAAGCAGATGGATGCGGTCCTGCCCGCCGTCGCCGCCGCGCAGGTCGGCAAGCACTGTCGCCAGATATTCGCCATAGAGGCTGCGCGGTACATAAACGCGCGGGTTTTCGGTTGTCGCCAGGCCGCGCCCGATCAGCCAGCGCAGGAAATGCTCGGGATCGTCGGCATAGGCGCTCATGCCGAGCGCGCTGACGTTGAGCAGGTGATCCGGCAGCGCGGTCGAATAGGCGACGCCCTGTCCGAACACCGGCCGCTTCTCGATCAACGTAATGCGAATATCCGCATCCCGGTTGCGCAGCAGATGCGCCGCCAAGAGCACGCCGCTAGCGCCACCGCCGATAACGATGATCGCCAGCCTTGTCGAGGCGCGTTCATTCATCGTCCGCACCGGCCTTGTGGAGTGGAGGAAAGCTGGCGGTCAGATCTGGTACTTTATTCCAGCCAGCATGTCGTCGTTGGCCGCGTCGCGCATCTGCGCAAGGCTGCGGTTGTCGAGCACCTCGGCGATCGCCTGGCGCACTTCCAGCATCATGTGACGGACTTGGCATGTGGCCTCATCGCAATCTTCACATGGTTGATACTGCGTGCGGCTCGCGCAGGGAATAGGGGCGAGCGGTCCGTCGAGGACGCGAACGACGTGGCCGATCTTGATCTCGGCCGGCAAGCGGGCGAGCCGATAGCCCCCGTCCTTGCCCTTCCGGCTCTGGACAAAGCCGGCATTGCGCAATTCGCCGAGAATGGCGTCGAGAAACTTCTTGGGGATATTGTTGGCGACAGCGATGTCGTTGACGAACGCAAGTTGTCCGGCTGGCAATTCCGACAGATGCACGAGGGCCTTGAGCCCGTATTTGCCTTTTTTAGTGAGCATGCTCGAGACAGTTCATGTGACCTGCGACCAAGACGCCTGTGACGACCGTTTGTGCGCAAATGATGGCGGAACGCACGCTCCAGATCGCCATGGTTACCGAAAATTTGCTCCAGCGACATGGTATTAATGACCAAACTCGTTGATTTTTCGTCACTTTTTCGGCGCGAACGCGGCCAGAACCCGTTCCGCGTCAGCCTAATGGACGATAACAGCGCTGGCTTGGCATAAAATTCCGGCCTTGACCCCTAAAAGGCGGTCAGCTTTTTACCCAAACGACAATCAGGAGCAAACGGCGGGATGTCAGGCGCCGGACGCCGACTTCGAGAAGATGCGGGCGCGGCGTATCTGCACGAAACCGCGGTCGTTCGACCCGACCTCGGTCTCCGGCGGCACATCGAGTTCAAGCGCGTGCTCGCTCTCGGTCAGGGCAAGGATGCGCCGTGCATCCGGCCGGTCGATGACGCGAAGCACCCTGGCGGCAATGCCGCTGCCGGTGTTGCTCCATTCGAGGTCGCCGGGACGCAGGTAGACTTCCGCCGGGCCGTCGGCAAGATCGGGCGCCGCAAGCTGCGTGCCGCCGAGATCGGCCTTGCCGGACAGAACCTCAGCCGGCAAACGATTGGCGTCGCCGAGGAAGGAAACGACAAACGCCGAGTTCGGCGCGCGGCATACCTCCTGCGGTGTGCCCTGCTGGACGATCCTGCCCTCGTTTAGGATCACCACGCGGTCGGCGAGGTCGAGCGCCTCTTCCTGGTCGTGGGTGACGAACAACGTGGTGATGCCGAGCTCATCATGGATTTCGCGCAGCCAGCGGCGAAGATCGCGCCGCACGCTGGCATCCAGCGCGCCGAACGGCTCGTCGAGCAGCAGCACCTTGGGATCGACGGCGAGTGCGCGCGCCAGCGCCACGCGCTGCCGCTGGCCGCCTGAAATCTGCGACGGAAAGCGTTCGCCGAGCCCCTCCAGCCGGACCAGCCGCAGCAACTCGCCGACGCGGGTCGAGATTTCAGCCTTTTCCCGCTTCACCTTAGAGACCTTCATGCCGAAGGCGATGTTCTCAGCAACCGTCATATGCGGAAACAGCGCGTAATGCTGGAACACGAACCCGACGCCACGGTCGCGCACCGGAATGTCGGTGGCGTCCTCGTCACCGAAATAGATGTGGCCGCCATCGGCATATTCGAGGCCGGCGACCATGCGCAGGATGGTCGTCTTGCCCGAGCCGGACGGCCCGAGCAGCGCCAGGAGCTCACCGCTTTCGATGTCGAGCGAAACGCCGTGCACGGCGCGGAACGTGTCGAACGTCTTGACCACATTGTCGAGGCGGATTTTCACTTCAGCGTCTCCGCTTTCAAGGTTTGGGGTGCGGCGAGCGTCGGCCGCCCTGCCCGTCCGGCGCCCTGGCGCTCCAGCAGCACCTTGGCGAACAGGGTGACGACGGCGAGCAATGCGAGGATCGAGGCAGCCGCGAAAGCGCCCGCCGTCTGGTAGTCGTGGTAGAGCAGTTCGACATGCAGCGGCAGCGTGTTGGTCTGGCCGCGAATATTGCCCGACACCACCGACACTGCGCCGAACTCGCCCATGACGCGGGCGTTGCACAGCACCACGCCGTAAAGCAGCGCCCAGCGCACATTGGGCAGCGTCACCGAGAAGAAGGTGCGCCAGCCGCTGGCGCCGAGCGAGGTCGCCGCTTCCTCGAGATCGCGCCCCTGCGCCTGCATCAGCGGGATGAGTTCGCGCGCCACGAAGGGAGCGGTGACGAACATCGAGGCAAGCACGATGCCCGGCAGCGCAAACAGGATTTTCACGTCGGCGGCTTCCAGCGCCGGGCCGAACAGCCCCTGCAGGCCGTAGACGAAGAGATAGGCGACGCCGGCGACGATCGGCGAGATCGAAAACGGTATCTCGATGACGATCAGCAGGAAACGCTTGCCTCGGAAATCGAACTTGGTGATCGCCCAGGCGGCGGCGACGCCGAACACCGTGTTGACCGGCACCGCGATCAGCGCGGTGACGACGGTCAGCATGATCGCATGGCGCGTGTCCGGGTCGGCGATGGTGGCGAGGAAGACGCCGATGCCGGCCGAGAACGCTTGCACCGCGATGACCAGAAGCGGCGCCACCACAACCAATGCGGTCAGCGTCAGCACCACCGCGAGCAAGCAGCGGCGAAAGGCCGGATGGTCGCCGACGCGCGGCGGCTTTTTCTTCTGGGCCATCAGTTCCTCGCCGTGTAGCGCAGTGCGCGCGCCTGCAGGAGATTGGTGACGGCCAGCATCATGAAGGCGGCGATCAACAGCACCGAGGCGATCGCGGCGGCGGCCTGGTAGTCGTATTCCTCCAACCTGATGAAGGCGAGCAGCGCGGTGATCTCGGTCGACATCGGCTGGTTGCCGGCGATGAAGATGATGGCGCCGAACTCACCCAGGCTGCGGGCGAAGGAGAGCGACAGGCCGGCCAGAAGGGCCGGCGCCAGCAGCGGCAGGATGACCCGCATGAAGATCGAGCCGTCGCTGCCGCCGAGCGATTGCGCCGCTTCTTCCAGGGCGGGGTCGAGGTCCTCCAGCACCGGCTGCACGGTGCGCACGATGAAAGGCAGGCTGGTGAAGCTCATGGCGATCATGATGCCGAGCGGCGTGTAGGCGACCTTGATGCCGGCAAGGCCCGCCACCGAGCCGAACCAGCCGTTCGGCGCGAACAACGCGGTGAGCGCGATGCCGGCCACCGCGGTCGGCAGCGCAAAAGGCAGGTCGACCAGTGCGTCGATGAAGCGCCGTCCCGGGAAACGATAGCGCACCAGCACCCAGGCCAGCGCCATGCCGAAAACCAGGTTGAAGGCGGTGGCGGCAAGGGCGGAAAGCACGGTGACGCGGTAGCTCGCCACCGCACGGTCGGAGGAGACGATGCGCCAGTAATCCTCGGGGCCGAGGCTGGCCGCCTTGAACACCAGTGCGCCGAGCGGCAGCACGACGATGATGGCGACGTAGACGAGGGTGATGCCAAGCGCCAGCGGCAGCCCGGGCAGGACGCGGCGGCGGGTCATGACGAACGGTCTACGCGGTTGAGGGCTCCCAAACAGCGAAGCGCTCTACGTTGCCCCCCTCTGTCCTGCCGGACATCTCCCCCACAAGGGGGGAGATCAGCCTTCATCGAGGCTTTCGAAAATTGTCGGCGTCTCAGAACGGACGACAAGATAGATGACAGCCAATCTCCCCCCTTGTGGGGGAGATGTCCGGCAGGACAGAGGGGGGCAGCATGGAGCACCACGGTTGGTTATACCTGCAATATCAAAACGAAAACCGGCGGGCTCATGCCCGCCGGCCATCAAGCCGAAACGAAGCGTCAGGTCAACGCGAACCGTAGATCTGGTCGAGCAGCCCGCCCGAGGCGAAATGTTCCGCCTGCACCTTGGGCCAGCCACCGAAGACGTCCTCGACGGTCACCAGGCGGACCTCCGGAAATTTGTCCTTGAAGGTTTCCGCCACCTGTTCGTCGCGCACGCGGTTGCCGTGCTCGGCCGCGATCTTCTGGCCTTCCGGCGTATAAAGGAAGTCGAGATAGTTCTTGGCGAGATCGCGAGACTGGTGCTTGTCGACCACCTTGTCGACGATGGCGACCGGAAATTCCGCCAGCAGGCTGACCGACGGCGTCACCGCCTCGAACTTGTCCTCGCCGAACTCCTTGCGGATGCCGGTCGTCTCGGACTCGAAGGTGATCAGCACATCGCCGATCTCGCGCTCGACGAAGGTCGTCGTGGAGGCGCGGCCGCCGGTGTCGAACACCGGAACATTGTCGAAGAGCTTGGTGACGAACTCCTTCACCTTCGCCTCATCGCCCTTGAAGGCCTCCTTGGCGTAGGCGGTGGCGGCCAGATAGGTGTAGCGGGCGTTGCCCGAGGTCTTCGGGTTGGGGAAGATCACCTTGACATCGTCGCGGACCAGATCGCCCCAGTCCTTGATGCCCTTCGGATTGCCGGCGCGAACCAGGAAGGACGGCAGCGAATAGAAGGGAGATGACTTGCTGGCGAATTCACCCTGCCAGTCATCCGAAACGAAACCGTTCTTCACCAGGAAGTCGATGTCGGTGATCTGGTTGAAGGTCACCACGTCGGCTTCGAGGCCTTCGACGATGGCGCGCGCCTGCTTGGACGTGCCGGCATGCGACTGGTCGATGGTGACGCCCGGATGGGCTGCGATGTAGGCCTTGTTGACGTCGGCGAACAGTTCACGCGCCACGTCGTAGGACGCATTGAGTAGCTTGTCGGCCGACCACGCGGAGACCGGCGCTGCCAGCAATCCGACGAGCGCTGCGCCGGCGATAAGGAGACGTTTCATCTTGAGAAAACCCCGCAATTGAAATTCTGCGGCGAAGCTAGTCTGGCGGACGGTGAAACGACGAGGCATGCGGCTGCCTCGTTTTGAAACTATCTAGAATATTTTCTTATCAATTATTGCCAATTCGGAAAACGAATCCGAGCCGACGATGGAGCGACAATATCTTTCTAAGCCGCGCGCCTTCCCGGCCGCAAAAGGGGCCGGGAAGGCGCCGTTTCAGGCCACGGCTGCCTTCTCGGCGCGCAGCAGCATGCCGAAAAGGTCGCGCGGCTCGTCGGGATCGGCCAGAAGGTCGAGCTCGCCGTAGAGCCCCGTGCGCTGGAGCTGGTCGCGCACGTAGCGCAGCGCCGAAAAGTCCTCGATGGCGAAGCCGACCGAATCGAACAAGGTGATCTGCCTGGTGTTGGTGCGGCCCGCCGTCTTGCCGGTCATCACCTGCCACAGTTCGATGATCGGGTGGTCGGCGTCGAGCTGCTGGCTTTCGCCCTCGATGCGCGTCTGCGGCGGATATTCGACGAAGATGCTGGAGCGCAGCAAGATGTCGCGATGCAGCTCGGTCTTGCCAGGGCAGTCGCCGCCAACCGCGTTGATGTGCACGCCCCAACCCACCATGTTGTCGGTGAGGATCGTCGCGGAGCGCTTGTCGGCCGTGACCGTGGTGATGATTTCGGCGCCCTCCACGGCTTCCTGCGCGCTGGCGCAGATCTTGATGTCGAAGCCGAAGCCGGCGAGGTTTTTCGCGCATCGGTGCGAAGCCTCCGCGTCGATGTCGTAAAGGCGCAGCCTGTCGACGCCGAGCAACGCCTTGAAGGCGATCGCCTGGAATTCCGACTGGGCGCCATTGCCGATGATGGCCATGCAGCGGGCATCCTTCGGCGCCAGATATTTCGCGGCGACGGCGGAAGTCGCGGCGGTGCGCAGCGCCGTCAGGATGGTCATTTCCGAAAGCAGCATGGGGTAGCCGCTGCCGACATCGGCGAGCACACCGAAAGCGGTCACGGTCTGGAGACCTTCACGGGTGTTCTTCGGGTGGCCGTTGACATATTTGAAGCCGTAGAGCTGGCCGTCGCTGGTCGGCATCAGCTCGATCACGCCGTCCATGCTGTGGGAGGCGATGCGCGGCGTCTTGTCGAACAGCTCCCAGCGGCGGAAATCCTCCTCGATATAATCAGCGAGATCGACCAGAAACTGGTCGACGCCGATCGCCAGCACCAGCTTCATCATATGGTCGACGCTGACGAAAGGAACGATGTTGAGGTTTGCCGTCATGGTCAGTAGCTCCGTGTCGGGCGGTCCATGATCCGCCGGCCCATCAGGCTTGCGGTCAGGTCGACCATGAGGGTAGCGGTGCGGCCACGCTCGTCGAGGAAGGGGTTGAGCTCGACCAGGTCGAGGCTGGTGACGAGGCCGCTGTCGTGCAGCATCTCCATGACCAGATGCGCCTCGCGGAAGGTAGCGCCGCCCGGAACCGTGGTGCCGACCGCAGGCGCGATGGAAGGATCGAGGAAATCGACATCGAGGCTGACATGCAGCATGCCGTTCTCCGCGCCGACGCGCTCGAGGAATGCGCGCAGCAGGGGCGCAATACCGTGTTCGTCGATCATGCGCATGTCGTGCACGGTGACGCCCGCCTTGCCCAATGCGAGCCTTTCGGCCTGGTCGACGCTGCGGATGCCGAGCGCGCAGATGCGCTTGGGATCGACCTGCGCCTTCAGGCTGGGGAAGTAACCCTCGAAGCCTGCCTGCCCGCTGGCATAGGCCAGCGGCACGCCATGCAGATTGCCGCTGGCGGTGGTGTCGAGCGTGTGGAAATCGGGATGCGCATCAAGCCATAGCACGAAAAGCGGCCTGCCCAGATCGGCCGCCCGGCGCGCGATGCCGGCCAGCGTTCCGGCCGAAATGCTGTGATCGCCGCCGAGGAAGATCGGCATGGCGTCGGCGCTCGCCGAATAGGCTGCTTCGGTGAGCGCCTCCGTCCATGCGGTGATCTCCGGCAGCGCCTTCAGCGCGGCATTGCCATGCGTGACAGTGCGGAATGCGGCGGGGGTGACAGTGCCGAGGTCGGTCAACGTGTGCCCGAGTTCGGTCAGCGCCGACGCCAATCCCGCCGTGCGCAGTGCGCTCGGCCCCATGTCACAACCCATCCTGCCGGAGCCAGCCTGAATCGGCGCTCCCAATATCGTGCAATGCATAGCCACATCCCGCTTGAGAATTGAAGCGGCATTCGACCCTGAATCGCTGGCGGAATGAACATATCAAATTGGCAAATCTATCGAAATGGCTTATCAATACGGCGGTATGGTTTTCCATTATGAGAGATCATGGACGCCCTCGACGAACAGTTGATCACCCTTCTGCGCCATGACGCGCGGCGCAGCATCTCCGATCTCGCCATCGACGTGGGTGTGTCGCGGGCCACCGTCCGAGCCCGCGTGGAGCGCCTGGAAAAGACCGGCGTGATCATCGGCTACACGGTGATCCTGCGCACCGACGCCGTCGACCAGAGCGTGCGTGGCATCATGATGGTGGAGATCGAAGGCCATGCGGCAGACCGTGTGATCCGCGCGCTCGGCGGATTTTCGGAGGTGTCGACGATCCACACCACCAACGGCCGCTGGGACCTGGTGATCGAACTCAGCACGCAGACACTGAGCGAGTTCGACGCGGTTCTGCGGCGTGTCCGGCTGATCCCCGGCATCACCGGCAGCGAAACCAGCCTGCTTCTGGCGACGCCGCGCAGCACCAGGGCGCGGCTTTGAACAGAGAACGCGGCGATTAGAGCATTTTGCGGGCAGGTGGAATCAAACCTGAATGCATTCCGCTCGAGGGGGTGCTGAGGTTCAGGTCAGGCCGAGGCGAAAATGGTGGATTTCGAGAACCGGAGCGCAGCGTACATTTGGGTACGTGAGCACCGGAAGCGCAGAAAGCCGCCATTTGCAGACCGGCATCACCTGAATATCAATAGCCCTAAGCGGGGTAGTCGACCCTGACGAGATAAAGCCCGTCCGGCGGCGCGACCTGTCCGCAAGCCGCGCGGTCGCGAGCCTCAAGCGCCTCTTTCAAGTCGGCGGCGGTCCAGCCGCCCTCGCCGACGCGCTTCAGCGAACCGACCATCGAGCGCACCTGATTGTGCAGGAAGGAACGCGCCGAGGCGCGTATCTCGACCGCATCGCCCGAGCGCATGACGTCGAGCCGCTCCAGCGTTCGCACCGGGCTTTGCGCCTGGCACTGGGTCGACCGGAACGTGGTGAAATCGTGCCTGCCGATCAGAATTTTCGCCGCCTCGTGCATGGCTTCTGCATCGAGCCGCTTCGGCACCCACCAGGCCTTCTTCCGTTCCAGCGTCAACGGCGCCCGCCGGTTGACGATGCGGTAGAGGTAATGGCGGGCGGTCGCTGAAAAGCGCGCGTCAAAATCGTCTGATGCAAAGGAAACAGCGGTTATCGCCACCGTCTCCTTCGCCACCTGCAGATGCGCGTTGACGGCATCGCGCACCTTGTCGACCGGCCAGTTCCTGTCGAGATCGACATGGCCGACCTGGCCGGTCGCATGCACGCCGGCGTCGGTACGCCCGGCGCCGCGCAAGGTGATATCCTCGCCGCAGAAAGCCTTGAAGGCCTGCTCGAGCGCCGCCTGCACCGAATGATTGCCGGCCTGCCGCTGCCAGCCGGCATAGGCGCTGCCGTCATATTCGATGTCCAGGCGATAGCGCGGCATGCGGCGTCGCTGATCGAGCGGCTAGGCAGCGAGCGCGGAACTGAACGCCGAGGCGTAATCCAGCCTGCCGGCTGCCGGCGCCTCGCCCCAGGCCAGCGCCTGCAGCGCCACGCCCTGGTAGGCGCTTTCGAACCCTGCCGCGCGTTCGTGGGTGTAGCCGAAACGTCCATAATAGGCGGGATCGCCCAGCACCACCGACAGCGTCTCGCCGGCATCCTTCAGCCTGAGATGCGCTTCGCGGATCAGCGCGCCGCCGATACCGGTGCCGTGGAACGACGGCTCTACAGCCAGCGGCGCCAGCGCGACGGCGGCAAATTTCTTACGGCCCTCGGTGACGTAAAGGCGCGAAAACAGGATGTGGCCGACAACCTGGCCTTCTTCCTCGGCCACCAGCTCGACGATCGCATCGCCGTCCGTGATCAGGGCGTCGACCAGCCCGGCTTCCGACTCTTGCCCGAATGCATGTTCCTCGACGAGGCGGATCGCCTCGCGGTCCCTGGGCGTCGCCGCCCTTATCGACATCATGCTCATGACAGTCTCATTCCTTTTTCCAGTTTCGTACCGCGCAGGAACTCCTGTGCGCTAGCGGGCCTGCCGCCCGCCCGTTGAACTTCGACCAGCCTGACCGCGCCATTTCCACAGGCGACCGTCAGTTGGCCATCGATAATCTCCCCGGGATTTCCGTTCCCATCGGCCAGCGTTGAACGCAGGAGCTTCAGGCGCTCCGTCTTGCCGCCGGCCTCTATTTCAGACCACGCGCCCGGAAAGGGCGACAGTCCGCGAACATGGTTATGCACATCCTTTGCAGGAAGGCTCCAGTCGATCCGCGTCTCTGTTTTGTCGATCTTCTTGGCATAGGTAAGGCCGACAGGGGCCTGCGGCACCAGCGTCATCTCGCCGCGCTCCAGTTCTGCCAGAGCCTCGACCATCAAACCGGCGCCCGTGTCCATCAGGGCGTCATGCAGTTCGCCGGCCGTCATGTCGGGTTCGATCGCCACGCGGCGGGTCATCGCCACCGGGCCGGTGTCCAGCCCTTCCTCCATCTTCATGACCATCATGCCGGTCTCGGCATCGCCCGCCATGATGGCGCGCTGGATGGGAGCCGCCCCCCGCCAGCGCGGTAGCAGCGAGGCATGGCCATTGTAGCAGCCGAGCCTGGCGCCTTCGAGAATGGCTCTGGGCAGGAGCAGCCCATAGGCGACCACGACGGCGACGTCGGCATCCAGGTCACGGAAAGCCACCTGCTCCGCCTCGCCCTTCAGCGATACGGGTACGCGCACCTCGACGCCGAGCCTTTCGGCCTCGCGCTGCACCGGCGACGGCGTCAGTTCCAAGCCGCGCCGGCCGGCCGGCCGCGGCGGCTGCGTGTAGACGGCGGCGATTTCATGCCCGGCCTCGGCGATGGCGCGAAGCGTCGGCACCGAAAAGTCCGGCGTTCCCATGAAGATGACGCGTAGGGGCATTGTCTTCCCGATTTCAGCTGGCTTCGGCGCGATGCGCCGTTTACGCCACCGGTTCAAACGGGTTTACGAGCTTCAGGTCAAGCCCGCCGGGCTTTACCCCACCATGCGGGTCGGCGGCTTGTCCTTGGCGAGCTTCTTGAATTTCTTCATCACCATGTCGCGCTTCAGCTTCGAGATATGGTCGATGAACAGCACGCCGTTCAAATGGTCGATCTCGTGCTGCAGGCAGGTCGCCATCAAGCCGTCCGCCGCGATCTCCTGCGCCTTGCCGTCGCGGTCGAGATATCTCACCCTGACCGACGCAGGGCGCTCGACTTCCGCATAATAGTCGGGAATGGACAGGCAGCCCTCCTCGTAGACCGAACGTTCGTCCGAGCTTTCGAGGATTTCCGGATTGATGAAGACATGCGGCGCCGGTTCTTCGCCCTCCTTGGCGAGGTCGATCACCAGCATGCGCAGCGGCTCACCAACCTGGATCGCTGCAAGGCCGATGCCCGGCGCATCGTACATCGTGTCCAGCATGTCGCCGGCAAATTTGCGCAGTTGGTCGTCGACCCGCTCCACCGGCTTGGAAACCTGGCGCAGGATCGGATCGGGAAGAATGATGAGCGGCTTGATCGACATGACGCTCACCTAAGATTTCCTGACAAAAGCGTCAACCGGCCCGAGTGTTTGCTGTTCACGTTTTGATCTGTCACGGCAGGCCGAATCGGCTATGCTTGAGCAATGAACGATATTTTCTCCATCCTCGCCGAACCGGTTGCCCGCCTTGGCGCCACTACTGTCACGCTCGGCCAGATGCTGGGTTTCATCGCTGTCTTGTTCGTGACCTTGCTGGTGGCGCTGGTCGTGGCGCTGTGGCGCGCCGCCAAGGCGCGCGCGGTTGCCGCCACTGAGGCCGCCGACCACGCCCGCGACACCGAAGCCCGCATGGCCGGCATCCTGCAATCGCAAGCCGAGATGCAGGGGCGACTGGGTGCGGTCGCCGAAGTGTTCGGCGCGCGCCAGGCCGAGCTGACGCAATCGATCGGCCAGCGCCTCGACGCCATGACCGGCCGCCTCGGCCAGACGATGAGCGAGCAGACGCGCTCCACCCATGAAAGCCTCGCGAAACTGCAGGAGCGGCTTGCCGTCATCGACACGGCGCAGACCAACATCCAGTCGCTTGCCGGGCAGGTGGTGCAGTTGCAGGCGATCCTTTCCAACAAGCAGACGCGCGGCGCCTTCGGCCAGTCGCGCATGGAAGCGATCGTCGCCGACGGCCTGCCGCACGGCGCCTACGAATTCCAGGCGACACTGTCCAACGGCAGCCGGCCGGACTGCCTGGTCAAGATGCCCAACGACACGCCCTCGCTGGTGGTCGACGCCAAGTTTCCGCTGGAAGCGTGGAACGCCATCCGCGCCGCAGAAGGCGAGGCCGCGCAGAAACTTGCCGCACAGGCGTTTCGCCGCGATGTCGAAATCCACATCCGCGACATCGCCGACAAATATCTGATCTCCGGCGAGACCCAGGACACGGCGTTCATGTTCGTACCGTCGGAATCCGTCTTCGCCGAGATCCACGAAAATTTCGAAGCCATCGTCCAGCGGGCGCACCGGGCCCGCATCGTCATCGTGTCGCCGTCGCTTTTGATGCTGTCGATCCAGGTCATCCAGGCGATCCTGAAGGATGCCCGCATGCGCGAGCAGGCGCATCTGATCCAGGGCGAGGTCGTGCGCCTGATGGAGGACGTCTCGCGCCTCGACGAGCGGGTGCGCAAATTGCAGAACCATTTCGGCCAGGCGTCGCGGGATATCGACGACATCCTCGTCTCGTCGTCCAAGGTCACCAAGCGCGGCCAGAAGATCGAGGCGCTGGAGTTCGGCGCCGCGCATCCGGAGGGCGAGGATCCGCAGCGAGGCGCCGCCGCGAAGATCGAGACGGTGCGCGCAGCCGACTCCAAGACCGGGCAGTTACGGCTGCGAGTTGTGGAAGAAACCGAATAGCACAGCGGCAATGCTGGCGGTGGTCAGCCGCATCCCTCTCAGCCGGGTTCGCCCAACGGTTTCTGCAGCAACCTTCCAGGCTGCCGTTCGGCCATAGCTGCACTCTTGATCACGCGACTACACAAGGCCATCACGTTGCACACATGGGAACGTGTTTGGCCTGTGATCGCCCGCTTTCCTACGCTCCGGACACGCGAACGGGCAGAGCGTCTCGTCGCGTCAACCACTCAAGTCTGGGAGGACCTAGCATGAGGACGATCATCACCGCCGCGTTTGCCGTCATTGCCCTCGGCGGCATTGCCTATGCCGGCGAAATGGAAGGAACAGTAAAGGAAGTCGACAAGGAAAAACACATGATCATGCTGGAAGACGGCATGTCGGTCACCACCAACATGGACGTGAAGCTCGATGGCATCATGGCTGGCGACAAGGTCAAGATCACCACAGACGACAACAAGATGGGCACCAAGGTCGAGAAGATGTAATTCGTCTCACCACACCGGCCGGCTTTCGCTGTTGCGGAAGCCGGCCTTTTCGTCTGGACGGCGCAGCAAATGCCTCTTGAACCGGCGAATTTATTGGGCATGATTCGTTTCGCCAATCGGAGGAACGAATCATGGCAAAAGGTGCGATGAAACCGAACAAAGAGGCCAAAAAGCCGAAGAAGGATGCCAAGAAGCCCGCAGCGGCTGCCAAGGCGGCTCCTGCTGCGGCGGCAAAGAAGGCGAAGTAACGCCGGCGGCCTCAAACACAAGCAGTCTCGTCCGGTCGCGAGACTTGCGACCGGATTTTTTATTGAACGGCCGGCCACCTGTCCCATATATCAGGCGCAAGGACGGCCTTGCGTTTCCCAACATCCGGCCGGGACGACCCGCCAAGAAAGCGAGTCTCATCATGGCCTGGATTTATCTCTTTTTCGCGGGCGTCTTTGAAATCGGCTGGGCGATCGGCCTGAAATATACCGCCGGCTTCACCCGTCTCACGCCGACCCTGCTTACCGTGGCGAGCATGATCGTCAGCCTTGGCCTGCTCGGTCTGGCGCTGAAGACGCTGCCGGTCGGCACCGCCTATGCCATCTGGACGGGCATCGGCACGGTCGGCACCGCGCTCCTCGGCATCTGGCTGCTCGGCGAACCGGCAACCGCGGCGCGGCTTGCCTGCATCGCGCTCATCGTTTCGGGCATCGTCGGGCTGAAACTGGTCGCCTGAAACGCCAAAAACACCGCGGCCGACTGGCAGCGGTGTTCCAATTCGAAAATCATTGACCTGGAACGGCGGTTACTTGCCGCCGAAACCCGGAGGTACGCGGCCGACACGCGCCTTGCGGGCTGCGTAACGCGCATCGCGCTTGGCCTTGCGCTCGGCCTCGTCGGCCAGCAGGCGCGAGATGCGCTCGTTTTCCTCGGCTTCGCGCTGCTTGGCTTCGGCCTGCGCGGCTTCCTCGGCGGCGATCCGCGCGGCTTCCGCGGCGGCTTCGCGCTCGGCGCGCTCTTTCGCTTCGCGGGCAAGCCGCTCCTGCTTCTGCTTCAGCTTCTCGGCTTCGCGGATCGCGCGCGCCTCGAGGATCGCCTTGCGTTCAGCCTGCTTGGCCAGCACGGCCGGATCGTCCGCCGCAGGCTTGGCCTTGAATTTTTCGAGCATTGCCCGCTTCGCTTCGTTCGCCGCACCGCGGCGTTCGAAAATGTCTTTTTCCCTGTAGATAGCCAAATCTCAATTTCCCTAGAGTCATATCGCGACGCTTACATACGCGCGGAAGCCAAGAGTTCAAGCGCCAAATCAGCACAGCTGCCATGATTTCAAGTGCTGTTGCGATCCGGAAACGCCGGCAAGCACCCCGGCAAGACCGAAATCGATATGCACTGTTCACAGGCTGGCATCTGGAAGCCGCCTCTTGTCGACGCTACCTGTAGCGCCAACCACCAATCAGGACGAAACAATGGAACTCGGCCTCTACACTTTCGCCGACGTCAGCCCGATGCCAGGAGCCGACGCGATCGACCCGCACCGGCGGCTGCGCAACCTGATCGAGGAAATCGAACTCGCCGACCAGATCGGCCTCGACGTCTTCGGCCTCGGCGAGCATCACCGCCCGGACTATGCCGCTTCCGCGCCGGTCGTGGCCCTCGCGGCGGCCGCCGAACGCACCAGCCGCATCAAGCTCACCAGCGCCGTCACCGTGCTTTCTTCGGACGACCCGGTGCGCGTCTTCCAGCAGTTCGCCACGCTCGACCTGTTGTCCGGCGGCCGCGCCGAGATCATGGCCGGGCGCGGCTCTTTCATCGAGTCGTTCCCGCTGTTCGGCTACAACCTTGAGGACTATGACGAGCTCTTCGCCGAAAAGCTCGACCTGCTTCTGGCGCTGAACGAGAGCGAGCGCGTCACCTGGTCAGGCAATCACCGCGCCGCGATCAACGACCGCGGCGTCTACCCCCGCCCCTATCGCGGCAAGCTGCCTATCTGGATCGCTGTCGGCGGAACGCCGCAATCCGTGGCCCGCGCCGGCGCGCTCGGCCTGCCGCTGGCGCTCGCCATCATCGGAGGCGAGCCGGCCCGTTTCGCGCCGCTCTTCGACCTCTACCGCGAGGCCGCCAGGCGCAGCGGCCAGGATCCGCAAAAACTGGCGACCAGCATCAACGTCCACGGCTTCGTCGCCGAAACCACCGACAAGGCGGCCGACGATTTCTACGGACCGCAGGCCGAGGTGATGAACCGCATCGGCCGCGAACGCGGCTGGGGGCCGACTAACCGTGCCCATTTCGACCAGGCGCGGTCGCCGCGCGGCGCGTTGTTCGTCGGCGATCCGGAAACCGTGGCCGAAAAGATCGTCGCGCAGCACAAGATTTTCGGGAACGACCGCTTCCTCCTGCAAATGGCGATCGGCACCATGCCGCACGACAAGGTCATGAAGGCGATCGAACTCTACGGCACCAAGGTCGCTCCGATCGTGCGCAAGGAAACCGCGGCTCCGGCAGTCGCGGCGCAGTAATGCGCCGCCAGCCGGTGCATTAGAGTAAAGCAGCGTTCGCTACTCTTCACGTCCGGCGTCTGGTTTGCGTGAGCGTCGGCGCGTTCCTATATCGGGCGGGCAAGCCCTGGAGCCCGCCAATGATCCCCCTTTCCGTACTCGACCTGTCGCCGGTGACCGAAGGCAGCGACGTCAGCCAGTCGCTCCGGAACACGCTCGACCTGGCGCGCCATGCCGAACGCCTCGGCTACAAACGCTACTGGCTTGCCGAACATCACAACATGCCGGGCATCGCAAGCGCCGCCACGTCTGTGGTCATCGCGCATGTCGCCGGCGGCACCTCGACCATCCGCGTCGGCGCCGGCGGCATCATGCTGCCCAACCATGCGCCGCTGGTGATCGCCGAACAGTTCGGCACGCTCAACGCCCTCCATCCCGGCCGCATCGACCTCGGCCTTGGCCGCGCGCCCGGCACCGACATGGGCACGGCACGCGCACTTCGCCGCAATATGGACGCCGGCGTCGACAGCTTCCCGCAGGATGTGGTCGAGCTGATCAACTATTTCCGCGCCGCCGAACCCGGCCAGCGGCTGCGCGCCGTGCCTGGCGAAGGACAGGACGTGCCGGTCTGGATCCTCGGCTCCTCAACCTACGGCGCCCAGCTTGCCGCCATGCTCGGCCTGCCCTACGCTTTCGCCTCGCATTTCGCGCCGGCCGAGCTGGAACATGCCATCGACATCTATCGCTCGCGCTTCCAGCCGTCGGAACAACTCGACGAGCCCTATGTAATGCTCGGCCTCAACGTCTTTGCGGCGGAGACCGACGCCGAGGCGAAGCTTTTGTTCACCTCGCTACAGCAGGCCTTCGTCAATCTGCGCATCGGCCGGCCCGGCAAGCTGCCCCTGCCGGTCGAAAACTACGACGAGCAGATCGACACATCGGCCAAGGTGATGCTGGAGCATGCGCTCTCCTGCGCCGTCGTCGGCTCGCCGGAAACCGTGCGCCGCGGGCTCGACGCCTTCATCCGCCGCACCGGCGCCGACGAGTTGATGATCACCGCGCAGATCCACGATCATGCGGCGCGGCTGCGCTCCTTCGAGATCCTCGCCAACGTGCATCGGGAGCTGGTGGCGGCGGCCTGATCTTCCCTCGCCCCGTTTACGGGAAGAAGGGAAACTACCGCATCGCTTCCACCAGCCCCTTGTCGGGAAAACATGTCGCCGCCTCGCCGTTCTTGGCCTGCCAGGCGCCGATCGAGCGGCGGGTCTTGAAGCCGGGCAGCCCGTCGGCGCCGCCGACATCGTAGCCGCGCTTTTCCAGCCCGCGCTGCAGGGCGGCGACATCGGAACGGTAGAGGCCGCCAACCTTGCCCCATGTTCCGGCGAAATCCCTGTCGCCATGCGCGATGCGGTCGGCGCCGTGGCCGATGAACAGCGCGTAGAGATCGCTCTCATTATACTCTTTCAGAACGTAGAAATTCGGTGTCACGATGAAGGCTGGGCCGCTGCGTCCGGCCGGCATCAGCAGGAAGCCTTCGGCGCGCGCCTCGCTTGCCGGAAACGGCTTGCCGTTGACGCGTGAAATCCCCATCGCCGTCCATTCCGAAATGCGCTTGCCCTGGTCCGGCCCTTCCAGCGCACAGGAAACGCCCTCCGGCACCGTCACCTCGAAACCCCAATCGCGCCCCTTCACCCAGCCGTAATCAACGAGATAATTGGCGATGGAAGCCAGCGTGTCCGGCGTCGAGTTCCAGATGTCGGCGCGGCCGTCGCCGTCGAAATCGACGGCATGCTTGAGGAACGAGGTCGGCAGGAATTGTGGCTGTCCGAGCGCACCGGCCCAGGACGATTTCATCGCCTGAGGACTCGCCAGTCCCCGCTCGACCATCTCGAGCGCGGCAAGCAGTTCGGTGCGGAACATGTCCTTGCGGGTTGCAAGAAACGCCTTTGTGCCAAGCACCTCGAAAGCGTCGTAGGGGATTTTTGCCGTGCCGAAGCCGGACTCGCGTCCCCATATCGCCACCACCACATCGCCGGGCACGCCGTAGCGTTTCTCGATGGCGGCAAGCGTCCTGGCATTTTGCGCGGCGCGCGCACGGCCGCCGCCGGTGACAGCGCCGATCTTGCCGAAATAGCTGCCGGGCGAACCGAATTCCGCCTGGTGCTGCTTCTTCGGTGTCGTCGGCTTGGCGCCGGGCATCACGAGGTCCGGCAATTTCAGGTTCGGCTCCACCCCATCGAAAGCAGTGTCGAACGTCTTTTTCGAAATTCCCTTCGATTGCGCTTCCGGCCACAAATCGTTTTCAAGCCAGGTACGGAACTGGTCGTCGATCTTTGCGGCGGAAGCGGGCGCGGCGAGCGCCATCGACAGGCATGCGAGCATGACCAGCGGCAGTGTTCTGTGGCGCCCCCCTCTGTCCTGCCGGACATCTCCCCCACAAGGGGGGAGATTAGATTGAGGCGTTCGTTTCGCCAGTTTCCATAATCGAAGAAGAAGCCGCGAGGTCGAAACTGCCGATCTCCCCCCTTGTGGGGGAGATGTCCGGCAGGACAGAGGGGGGCAACGTAGAGCGGTGCTCATCAAGTATTCCCGTTTCGCAGATAACCTCTAAAACGCGGTCCGCGACTTGAGCGCCGCCGCGAGCGTTCCCTCGTCGAGATAATCGAGTTCGCCGCCCACCGGCACCCCATGCGCCAGCCGCGTCACCTTCACCTCGAAGCCTTCCAGCTGGTCGGTCAGGTAATGCGCCGTGGTCTGGCCCTCGACGGTGGCATTAACCGCCAGGATCACTTCGGCAACACCGCCTTCGGCAACCCGCGCCACCAGTTGCCTGATGTTCAGCTGGTCGGGCCCGATGCCGTCGAGCGGCGACAGCGTGCCGCCGAGCACATGGTAGCGGGCGCTCATGGTGCCGGCCCGCTCAAGCGCCCACAGGTCCGCGACATCCTCGACGACGATCAGGATGGCGCCGTCGCGGCGCGGATCGGTGCAGATCGTGCAGGGGTCGCTGGTGTCGACATTGCCGCAATTCGAGCAGACCCGCACCTTTTCGACGGCCTCGGCCATGGCGCCGGCCAGCGGCGCCATCAGCTGTTCCTTCTTCTTGATCATGTGGAGTGCTGCTCGCCGCGCCGAGCGAGGCCCGAGCCCCGGCACCTTGGCCAGAAGCTGGATCAGACGTTCGATTTCGGGACCGGCGACTCGCTTCGACATCGGTTTGGTTTAGGATTTTTCCGCCGCGAAGGGAATTGCCGGCGCTCCCCGCGGTTACATCAGACGGGATCGCGCCCCCTTGCGTGATCGAATATCCACCGGCGGAAAGCCAGCACCCCCGGCTGCTCCCGGCGTCCAGGGGCGGTCGCCAGCCGATATTGCAGGTCGGAGACGACGCTTTCGGTGAAGCAGCGCATCAGCCGGCCGGCCAGGAGATCGTCGGCCACCAGCGAACTGCGCACCAGGGCAAAACCCAGCCCCTGCCGGCAAGCGTCCAGCATTTCCGTAAAAGTCCGGTAGCTGGGGCCGCCATCGAAATCGATCGCATCCCTGGCATCCCCGCGATCTCCATAGAGTTCGGCGTGCCAGCGGCGCCAGTCGAGCATCGTGTGGCGGGCGCCGTCGTAACGCAGCAATGGCGCGACCAGCATCGCATCCCGTTCCGGCAGGATGCGGAAGATTTCGGGCGCGCAGACCGCGAACTCCTCGTCCGTTGTAAGCTGTTCGGTTCCGTCTTCCGCCACCCCGCTCAACCGGATCGCGACGTCGATATCCTCGTCGGCCAGTCCGGCGCGCCGGTACTGCACCGTCACGCTGACATCGATGTCGGGATGGTTATTGCAAAAGTCGATCAGACGTGGCGCCAGCCATTGCGCCGAAAATTCCGGCGTTGTCGAGATGCGCAGTTTCGGGTTGCCGACCGAACGGCGCGCGCGCTCCAGCGCCCGTTCCAGATCTTCGAGCGCCTGAACGACATCGGGAAGAAGCCCCTGCCCCAGCGCCGTCAGTTCGACGCCGCGACGGTCACGCACGAACAGCCGCCCGCCGATCCACGCTTCGAGCTGTGCGATCTGATGGCTGACGGCTGTCTACGTCACAGCCAGCACGTCGGACGCGACCGTGAAGCTTTTCGCACGCGCCACGGCGACGAAGGCGCGCAATGTCTGCAACGGCGGCAGCATACTGGGCAATGTTTGCATGAAAATTCCTCATGCACAGGCTGACGATTGTTCGTTTTACGTCACTCGATCATGCCAGCAGACTGGTATTCATGGAAGAACTCTGGTCCACGGTCATGAGAAAAATTTCTGGAATTCTGCGTCTGACGCGACGTTTTAAGTGGCGCCGCAAGACGGCCGGTTCGGCTCCGCCGGCCTGGCTCGGCGACGATGTCGGCCTCAAGCACAAGCCGACAAGGCGTTCCTGGCATGACTATCTCTAAGGGAGCGTTGGCAGCTAAGACTGTCAGGTCCCTCGATCCGGCAGTTTCAGTTCCCGCAAGGGTGAGCCGCCGTCGATGAACAATCGCCCGCCGGGGACGAGAGCTGCGGCGATGCGCGGGAGCGCCTTGGCGCCTGCCGAGGGATGGCGTCCGTCGAGCGCGCCGACGCGCACGGCAAATGCGATATCGAATGGCGCCTCGCCCGCTTCGAGGACGAAATCCTCGGCGGCGACGCAGCGCAGGCTGAGCCGGCCGGCAGCGATCAGCTCGGCCGAACCGTCGCGGGCCTGGCCGATGGCCTTTGCCGAGCGATCGATGGCGAGGATATGGCCGTTTCCGATCCTGACTGCCACCGCACGCGCCGCCGCCCCCGGTCCGCAGCCGATCTCGAGCACGCGCATCCCGTCGCGCAGCGGCAGCGCTTCGACGATTTCGGCAAGGCGTGGCGAGAGGTCGGCGCTCACAGCGGCACGTAGTCGATTTCGGTGAAGGCGGCGACTTCCGGCACCCAGCGGTCGCGCACGAAGGCGACATGGTCGGGATGATCGTTGTAGCCGGAATAGGCGGCCTGGTCGGCGAACTCCATCGAGAAGCCGAAGCGATAATCGTTCTTCGGGCTGACCTGGCGCAGCTGTTCGAATTTCTGGACGCCGGGAATGGCTGCGAGCACTTTCGCCGCCGCCAGAAACGCGGTTTCTTCGGAAGATCCCTCCCTATGCCTCAAGCGGAATGCGACGGTGTGCCTGATCATGGTTCCTCGCTGCACGATGGAAAATCTCAGGCGCTTTCGGCCCAGGCGCGGATCAGCGCGTGGGCGATGGCGCCTTTCGGCGGTGTGAAGATGCCGTCCGGGTGCCTACGGTCGAGGGCGGCCAGCGCTTCGTCGCGCGAGAACCAGCGGCAGGCCTCCAGTTCGGCATCGAGGGTGATGTCCTCGTTCAGCGCTTCGCCGAAACAGCCGATCATCAGCGAATAGGGAAACGGCCACGGCTGGCTGGCGTGATAGACGACGCGGCCGAGCCGGATGCCGGCCTCCTCGAACGTCTCGCGCCGCACCGCATTCTCGATCGTCTCACCCGGCTCGATGAAGCCGGCAAGTGCCGAGAACATGCCGGGGCCGAAATGCGGCCCGCGCCCGAGCAGGCATTTGTCCTTTGTCACCGAAAGCATGATGGCGACGGGATCGGTGCGCGGGAAATGCAGGGTTTCGCAGGCCGGGCAGAAGCGCTTGTAGCCGCCGGCGCGCATCTGCGAAGGCTGGCCGCATTTGCTGCAGAAACGGTGCGAGCTGTGCCAGGCAAGCAGCGATGCCCCTTGCGCCAGCGCGCCGAGGTCGGGTGCGGCGAGCAGCCCCTGGATATAGACGGAGCGGTAATCGATCGCCTTGATGCCGTCGGGCAGCTGTTCGGGGTCGAGCCCGGCGGGCGCGGCCAGCACCGGCCCTTGCGGCGTCTCGCCAAGCAGCACGGCGTGTTGCAGCTTCGCGCCCAGCGCCGAAGCGTCTGCAACCGGGTAATAGGGCTCGAAGCCGGCGCCGTTGACCTTGAGATGGATGCGGCCGGCGCGCATCAGGAGAACACGCACCCGGGGATCGGCGAGCGCCCGTTCGACGCAATCGTCGGTGCGCTTCTCGGACTGCCGGTCGATCAGGTTGCCGGCAAAGCCGACAGACTGGCTGGGCTCGTGCAAAGGAGCGTCGAACAGCGAAAAACTCATCTATTCCTCGTGCCGGAAGGATGGGCTTACAGCGCCGCGCGGACCTGCTGGGCGAGGCGGTGCAGGTCCTCGCGCCGGTAGGGTTCGCGCATGCCATAGCCCCAGACGGGACCTGGCCAGCCCGCATCGCCTTCGCTGCGCGCGATGACATGGACATGGAGCTGGCGCACGATATTGCCAAGGGCGGCCGAATTGATCTTGGTGCAGCCGGTCATTTTCTTGAGGCCCTGCGCGACCATGTTGGTCTCGAAGGTGAGCATCGCCTGGTCGAGCGGCGTCAGGTCGTGGATTTCCTCGACGCCCGGTCGCTGCGGCACCAGCAGAAGCCAGGGCCAGCGCTTGTCGTTCATGATGCGCAGCTCGCACAAGCCAAGCCACATGACCTGCTCGCTGTCGGCCTCCAGCTTGCGGTCGAGCTCAAATCCGGCCTTCTGGCCCGGCAGCATTGGCGTTTCCCTCGATTATAGGTTGAGGCTAGAGTGCCGGCCCTTTGCCTGCAAGCGATTCATTGGCGCTTGGCGTTCGGGACTTGCAATCTCGGCCGCAATCCCCGATATGAAACGCGGGAGGTTGGTGGTGGACGATCCACTCGCCAACCGGGTCAGGTCCGGAAGGAAGCAGCCCTAACGAGCCCGGAACGGGTCATTGTTCCAGCCTCCCACCTCTTCCCATTCGCCCCGATTGCCGGCCGCGTCATTGACGGCGCCAGACGATGCGGGCGAAACTCTTTTCGAGGAATCGGCCACCGGACCTGGCCGCTGGAGCAGACGGGCGGATGAGCGAAGCCGGAAACATCGACAAGGGCAAAGCCGGCGGCGCCTACCGGGTGCTCGCCCGCAAATACCGCCCTTCCGATTTTGCCGGCCTGATCGGTCAGGAGCCGATGGTCCGCACGCTGACCAACGCCTTTTCCGCCGGGCGCATCGCGCAGGCGTGGATGCTGACCGGCGTGCGCGGTGTCGGCAAGACGACAACCGCCCGCATCCTTGCCCGCGCGCTGAACTACAAGACCGCCACCGTGAACCAGCCTTCCGTCGATCTCTCGGTGCCGGGCGAACATTGCCAGGCCATCATGGAAGGCCGCCATCCCGACGTCATCGAGATGGACGCCGCCTCGCACACCGGCATCGACGACATCCGCGACATCATCGAGCAGGTGCGCTATGCGCCGGTTTCGGCCCGCTACAAGGTCTACATCATCGACGAAGTGCACATGCTGTCGACACAGGCCTTCAACGGCCTGTTGAAGACGCTGGAAGAGCCGCCGCCGCATGTGAAGTTCATCTTCGCCACCACCGAAATCCGCAAGGTTCCGATCACCGTTTTGTCGCGCTGCCAGCGCTTCGACCTGCGCCGCATCGACGCTGCGGTGATCAAGGGCGACCTCGCCCGCATCGCCGGGCTGGAGGGCATCGATGTCGAGGACGAGGCGCTGGCGATGATCGCGCGCGCCGCCGAAGGCTCGATGCGCGACGCCCAGTCGATCTTCGACCAGTCGATCGCCCATGGCGCCGGCACGGTGACCGCCGAGGCGGTGCGCTCCATGCTGGGTCTTGCCGACCGCGCCCGCATCATCGACCTGTTCGAGAACCTGATGAAGGGCGAGGTCGGGGCCGCACTCGACGAATTCCGCGCGCAATACGACACCGGCGCCGACCCGGCGACCGTGCTCACCGACCTTGCCGAATTCAACCATCTGGTGACCAGGCTGCGTTTCGTGCCGTCGGCCGCCGACGATGCGTCGCTGTCGGAAGACGAACGCCGGCGCGGGCTGGAGTTCGCCCGGTCGCTGCCGGTAAGGGTGCTGTCGCGCACCTGGCAGATGCTGTTGAAGGGTATTCCCGAGGTGCAGGCGTCGAACCGCCCGGTCAGCGCCGGCGAGATGGTGCTGATTCGCATCGCGCACGCCGCCGACTTGCCGACGCTGGACGAAGCGCTGAAAACGCTCGACCAGGCCGGCAACGCACCGACACAGCGGCCTTCGCTGCGCGCGCCTACAGTTCCCGCGGGTGGCGGGGGCAATGGCGTCAGCGCCACGGCGCAGACGCGGATCGCGGCAGGCGCCGGCGGCAGCTTCCAGACGATGCGGTTGGTCGAGACGCAGCCCGCCGTCGAGCCGGTCGCGCCACCGCAGCCCGAGCCCGTCACTGATGCGCCCGCCGTTTCGATCCGATCGCTGGCCGATATCGCCGCCCTTGCCGACCAGAACCGCGACATGGCGTTCAAGGTGCTGATCAAGCGCTGCGTTCGGCCGGTCAAGATCGAGAATGGCCGCATCGACGTCAGCCTCACGGCGGAGGCGCCGAAGACGCTCATCAGCGACCTCAACGCCAATTTGCAGAAATGGACGGGACGGCGCTGGATCGTTTCGGTTTCGCGCGAGGAAGGCGGCCAGACGCTTTCCGAGATGGAGACCAGCCGCCGCGAGACGGCCTTCAGCGACGCCCGCGCCGACCCGACGGTGGCGGCGATCCTCGCGCGCTTTCCCGGCGCCAAAATCATCGACGTGCGCATTCCCGACGCGCCGGAAGCTGCCGAGGACGACCAGCAGGCGCCGGTCGATCCGGCTGCCGACGACGAAGACGAAAACTGATTTTGTTCCTGGTATAGGAGACGACGATGAAGGATCTGCTCGGCCTGATGGGCAAGGCGAAGGAGATGCAGGCCAAGTTTCAGGCCATGCAGGATGAGATCGCCACGCTCGAGGCGACCGGGCAGGCCGGTGGCGGCCTGGTGCAGGTGACGCTGACCGGCAAGTTCGAGATGAAGTCACTGAAGATCGACCCATCGCTGTTCAAGGAAGACGAGGTCGAAATCCTCGAGGACCTGCTGCTGGCCGCCCACAACGACGCCAAGGCCAAGGTCGAGACGGTGATGCAGGAAAAGACCAAGGCGCTGACCGCCGGCCTGCCGATCCCGCCGGGCATGAAGCTGCCGTTCTAACGGAACAGGCAGTAGCAAAGAGCCGAGGTCCTTTCCGACTTCGAGCCATGCGTGACGGGGCAGCCGAAAAAGCGGTTTGCTCAGGCTCTGATGCCGGGCTTTATTCACTGCCTACTGCCCTAAAACCACCACCCCGATCCCGAGGCCCTCGAAAGAATCCATCGCCATCAGCGCGGCGGGGGCTTCGTCGAGGCTGAGACGTTTGCCGACGAGTTTTTCGGGCGCGAGCTTGCCGGCAGCGATCATGTCCATCATGGCGCTGTAGCGGAACGCCTGCATGCCGTGGCTGCCGAGGATTTCCAGCTCGTAGGCGATCACCCGGTCCATCGGAATTTTCGGATGGCTGTGGTCGCCCACCATCAGCCCGACCTGCACATGGCGGCCGCGCCGGCGCAGATTGGCGATGGAATTGAAGCATGTCGCGGGATGGCCGAGCGCATCGATGGAGACATGCGCGCCGCCCTTGGTGATTTCCCGGACAGCCCCGACCACATCCTGCCGGCTCGATGCATTGACGGTGGCGACCGCGCCGATCTGCCTGGCGAAATCGAGCTTGTCGTCGGCGATGTCGACGGCAATCACATTGGCGCCCATTGCCGAGGCGATCATCACCGCCGAAAGCCCGACGCCGCCGCAGCCGTGAACGGCGACCCATTCTCCCGGCCGCACGCGGCCCTGATCGACGATTGCCCGAAACGAGGTGACGAAACGGCAGCCGAGACTGGCGGCGGTAACGAAATCGAGCGTTTCCGGCAGCCGAACCAGATTGGTGTCGGCGAAGTCGACCGCGACATATTCGGCGAAGGAACCCCAGGCGGTGAAGCCGGGCTGGAACTGGTTCTCGCAGACCTGATGGTTGCCGGAATTGCATTCGTCACAATGGCCGCAGCCGCCGACGAACGGCACCGTGACGCGGTCGCCCTCACGCCAGCGTGTCACCCGGTTGCCGACCGCTTGCACGGTGCCTGCAAGCTCGTGCCCGGGCACATGCGGAAGCCTTATGTCCGGGTCGTGCCCCATCCAGCCGTGCCAGTCGCTGCGGCAAAGGCCGGTGGCTTCCACCTTGATGACGACGCCGCCCGGCGACGGGGTGGGATCAGTGACGTTCCGCAGGCTCGGCGGCTGGCGAAACTCTTCGAAGAGGACGGCTTTCACGGCGGTTCCCGGAATGATGGCAGGGCGGCGGGCCGGTGAGCGGCCCGCTGATTGCCATAGCACGTTTTGCCCGGCCAGCGACCTCCGCTGTTTGTGCCAGAAAATCCGCCCCTTGCCGATCTCAGGCGCCGGCCACGGCGCCTTTGGACGGCTGCCTTTCGCTCTCCAGCAACCGATCCAGTTGCGAGAAGCTCGCCTCGACGCCATCGGCCATGCCGGTGGCCAGCGCGCCGTCGCGCGCCTCTCGCGACACGTAAAGAACGGTCTGCGTCAACAGCGTGCGGCCGGCCTGTTCGGTGAGGACGACGGTGTCGATTGCCTCGCCACCGGTCCAGTCCTCGTCGAAGAGTTCGGTGGCGACGATGCGCTCCGGACGGACGATCTCACGGTAGACGCCGCTCATGCCCATCGAGCGGCCGTCGTCATGCACCCAGATGTAGCGCAGCGCGCCGCCGACCGTGAGGTCGATCTGGCATACCGCCAGCTTCCAGCCCTCCGGACCGTGCAGCCAGCGCTTCAGCAGCGCGGGAACCGTCCATGCATCGAAGACAAGGTCGCGCGGCGCCTGGAAGTGCCGCATCATCCTGATCTCACGGTCGCTGGGTGTGGTGACTTCGACTGTGACGAAGCTGTTCATCGGGGCCTCCCTGGCATCGTGTTGCGCGGGACCGGCCTCCGGGCCGTTCCCGCCATCCCATCCGGTTATCCCGCATACGCCTCGCGCAGCGTGGGGATATCGATCTTGGTCATCTTCATCATCGCCTGCATGACGCGGCCGGCCTTTTCGGCATCCGGGTCGCTCATCAGGTCCAGGAGGACGGACGGCGTGATCTGCCAGGAGAGGCCGAACTTGTCCTTCAGCCAGCCGCATTGGCCCTTCGAGCCGCCTTCGGAGAGTTTTTCCCAGTAGAAATCGACCTCGTCCTGGTCCTTGCAGTCGACCACGAAGGAGGTCGCTTCGGTGAACTTGAAGTGCGGGCCGCCATTGAGAGCGGTGAATTCGATCCCTTCGAGTTCGAACGAAGCGGTGAGCACGCTGCCGCCATTGCGCATCGTCTTGCCCTTCTTCGCGTTCTTGAAGACCGAGGTGTAGAAATCGACGGCCTCTTCGGCCTGGGTGTCGAACCAGAGGAACGGCGTAATCTTTTGCATGATTGTCTCCGTTGGTAATCAAAGTTGATATTGCTGTCTTTTTTCGCCCTGCCGACCGAGGACGAACCGTCGATCGGCGATCCGACAGCGGCTCTACCTTTTTTTGCCGGGGGCGGATTTGGAGGGTGGCGTGACGCGCTGAAGCTCGTCCAGCAGCGCGTCGAGGCGCAGGAAATTGCCCTCCCAGATCGCCCGGTAGCGCTCCAGCCATTCATTGGCTTCGGCGAGCGGTTTGGCCTCCAGACGGCACGGCCTGCGTTGCGCGTCACGCCCCCTGGAGATCAGCCCGGCGCCTTCCAAAACCTTCAAATGCTTGGAAATCGAGGGCTGGCTCATGGCGAAGGGTTCGGCGAGTTCCATGACCGTCGCCTCTCCATCGATCAGCCGGGCGAGGATCGCCCTCCGGGTCGGATCGGCAAGTGCGGCGAAGGTCTGGTCGAGGCGTCGGGGGTCCAAGTTTATAACTCCAAGGCTATATAGCTATATGGCTATATATGGGGACGAACGGCGCGTCAAGCGCTGTGCATCGCACCGGTTTTGGAGCGCGCTGCGCCGCGAATCTGAGGGGGTAAAGTTTGGTAAACACATTCTATCTAGACTGGCACAGGGATGGACCCGGCCTTCTTTTTGCCCGAAAGTGTCCCATTCTCGCCGCAACTGAAACTGCTCCCGGAGAGATGATGAGGCTTGTTTCGTGACCGCCGGGAGATGGAAAGCGCCGCTCGTGCTCGGCGTCGTCGTGTCCCCGATCTTGCTCGCCGGCTGCTCACAGAGTACCGGCAAAATGACGGAAGCGATTTCGGTTTCCCCTGTTGCCGCAAAGCCTTACGCAGCATCAGCGCGTGACAGGGAATGCCTGGCGCGGGCGATGTTCTTCGAATCCAACCGCTCCAGCCGCGACGGGCTTGTCGCTGTCGGTTCGGTGGTGATGAACCGCCTGAAATCGGGCAAATATGGCAACACCGTGTGCGATGTCGTCGGCGCCAAGGGCCAGTTCGCACCGGGCGTGATGACCCGCAAGATGAATTCGAAGGCGCTGCCCGACGTGACGGCCGCCGCCGATGCGGTGATCAAGGGCGAGCGTCACCCGAAGGTGAAGGAAGAGGTCATGTTCTTCCACACCGCCGGCCTGAAATTCCCCTACAAGAACATGCACTACGTCGTGGTTGCCGGCGGCAACTCGTTCTACGAGAAGCGCAGCCGCCGCAGGGCGCCGGAACCGGCGGCGCCGGAAACCGCTCAGACGATGATCGCATCGGCCGAGCCCGCCACCCAGCAAACCGTGCTGGCCTCGGCCGAACAGACAATGCTGCCCCAGACGGTGCCGCTGCCGCAGGCAGCACCCGCTCCGCAGCCGCAAATGATAGCCATGGCCGCATCTGCGCCGGCGCCGAAGGGCGCCCGTCTTGCCCGCGCCCCGATGCGGGCGACATTGCCGGCCGATTACGAGCCGGCGGAAATGCCCGCGCCGCAGCAGGCGATGATGTCATTCGACGCAAGCCCGCAGGCCGCTGACGCCATCGGCGCGATGATCCTGAACCAGGACCGGCCGCCCGAATAGCGGCTGGTGGCGGCACCGGTTCAATCTGAACGCATCCCCTGAGGTGTGTTGAGATTCAGGTCAGGCCGAGCCGAGAATGGTGGATTTCGAGAACCGGAGCGCAGCGTACATTTGGGTACGTGAGCACCGGAAGCGGAGAAAGCCGCCATTCGCAGGCCGGCATCACCTGAATATCAGTACACCTAGTCGGCGACCTTCCATTCCTCGCGGGAATCACTCGCGGGATAGACGCCGAGAATGCGCACCTCCCTGGAGAAGAAGCGCAGTTCCTCCAGCGCATGCTTGACGCCCGCATCGTCCGGGTGGCCCTCGATGTCGGCATAAAACAGCGTCGCCGTGAACGCGCCGAGCTGATAGCTCTCCAGCTTGGTCATGTTGACGCTGTTGGTGGCGAAGCCGCCCATCGCCTTGTAGAGCGCGGCCGGCACGTTGCGGACGCGGAAGATGAACGTCGTCATCATCTTGGTGTCGGCGTTCGGGCGGTCCACCCATTGCTTGTTCTTGGTCAGCACGACGAACCGGGTGACGTTGCTGTCGGTGTCCTCGACATTCTCTTCCAGCACGTCGAGACCGTAGAGCGAGGCGGCAAGGCGCGGCGCAAGTGCGGCCATCGACCTGTCCCCGACCTTGGCGACGAGCTTGGCAGCACCTGCGGTATCGCCGGCGACCATCGGCTTCCAGCCGTTCTTGCGGATATATTTCCGGCACTGTCCCAGCGCGTGGATGTGGCTGTGGATCGTCTTGATCTCGCGCCTCTCGACGCCCGGCAGCACCATCAGGTGAAAATGGATCGGCAGGAAATATTCGCCGCTGATGTGCAGCTTCGATTCCGGCAGCAGGTGGTGAATGTCGGCGACGCGGCCCGCGATGGTGTTTTCGATCGGGATCATCGCAAGATCGGCCTTACCGGTCTCCACCGCGTTGAAGGCGTCCTCGAACGTCGCGCAAGGCAGCGGCTCCATGTCGGGAAACATGTTGCGGCAGGCGGTGTCGGAGTTGGCGCCGGGTTCGCCCTGGTAGGAAATCCGGTTGGTGTTTGCTGCCATTTTTGGGCCTTCACTTAGAGACTGTTTTGAAACAGGTCAGGGCGTGGTGAAAATGGTGATTTCGAGAACCGGAGCGCAGCGTACATTTGGGGTACGTGAGCACCAGAAGCGCAGAAATTGCCATTTGCAGCCCGCCATCACCTGTTTCAAAACGGGCTCTCACTTCGAAAGTAATTCGCGGGCACGGTCGAGGTCTTCCGGCGTGTCGACACCGAGCGGCACCGTGGCCACGATTTCGGCATCGATGCGCATGCCGGCCTCCAGCGCCCGCAGCTGTTCCAGTCGCTCGCGTTTTTCGAGCGGCGAGGGCTTCAGCGACACAAAGCGGTCGAGTGCGGCCCGCCGATAGGCGTAGAGCCCGATATGATGATAGAGCGGACCATCCCCCCAGGGCGCCGTGGCGCGGGTGAAATAGAGCGCCCGCAGCCGCTTCTCCGTCAGCGCCGAGCCGACGATCTTCACCACGTTGGGGTTGGTTTTTTCGTCCTCGCGGACAATTTCAACGCCAAGCGTCGCGATATCCACTTCCGGCTTGTCCAGCGGCCGCAGCGCGGCCTGGATGGTTGCCGGGTCGATCGTCGGCAGGTCGCCCTGCACATTGACCACGATCTCCACCTTGCCGGCCGGGTCGAGCGCCGTCAGCGCCTCGAAAATGCGGTCCGAGCCCGATTCGTGGTCGGCGCGCGTCATCACCGCCTCGAACCCGTTGGCGCGTACCGCCTGCGCCACCGCGTCGGTGTCGGTCGCCACCACGACGCGGCCGAGCCCGCTCTCGGTGGCGCGCGCCGCGACATGCACGATCATCGGCCGGCCGGCGATATCGGCCAGCGGCTTGCCCGGCAGCCTTGTCGAGGCCATGCGGGCGGGGATCAGAATAAGGGTCGACATCGGTGCTGGAACAGGCTGAAAATGGCGGTGTGGAAAGTGTCAAAAGGTCTCACTGGAACCGCCCTTATAGGTGTTGCAACTAAATAGCAAAAGACCTAGTTTCCGCGCGATTTGACCGGCACTGTCCGGGGATGGGACAGTGGCTGCGGTTTGGGGAAGCAAGACTTTCCCGGGCCTGCCGATAAGGGAGCCTTGGGCGTATGGACTCTTTTGAATTCAACAAGTTGATCGGTGCGCTGCTCGGCGTGGTGTTCGTCGTATTTTCGGTCAACCTGATCGGCGATGCGATATTCGCGGCTCCCGTCCCGGAGAAGCCGGGCTTCGCCATCGAGGCCGTCGAACCCGAGGCAGGCGGCGAAGCGGGTGCTGCGGCACCCGCGGCCGTGCCGATCGCCACCCTTCTGGCCAGCGCCGACGCGGCCGCCGGCCAAGCCGTGTTCAAGAAGTGCCAGGCCTGCCACACCGGCGAAAAGGGCGGCCCCAACAAGGTCGGCCCGGACCTCTGGGACATCGTCAACCGCAAGATCGGCACTCACGAGGGCTTCGCCTATTCCGGCCCGATGAAGGAATTCTCGCAGGGCGGCACCGTGGTCTGGGATTACGAGCACCTGAACCACTTCCTGGCCGCCCCGAAGGCCTACATCAAGGGTACCGCGATGGGCTTCGCCGGCGTCAAGAAGGATGATGAGCGCGCCAACCTGATCGCCTACCTGCGCACGCTTTCCGACAATCCGGCCCCGCTGCCGGCTGCGGATGCCGCACCGGCGCCGGCGTCGGCTCCCGCCGATGGAGCCGCTCCCGCGGCCCCGGCAGGCGAGGCCAAGCCAGCCGAACCGGCTCCGGCGACCGCCCACTGAGGTGAGCGTTTCGCCTAACGAAATTGTAATCGAAATGATCACGAAAAAGCCGGGTTCTGCCCGGCTTTTTTGTTAGAATCGTGCATACGAGGCGGGAAATCGGCCTGATCCGGTTTCCATGCCCGGCGAATGAATTACAGTAACGGTTCGAAACAGCAGCGAGGTTTGGATGACGGTGCGCAGGTTCTTGGGAATGACAGGTCTCGCCGCGGCCTTGATCGGGGCGGCAACCCTCACCACCCACGCCGAAGACAAATGGCGCACAACGTCCTCGCTGATCGGCGAATCCAAATACGGGGAAGACTTCAAGCACTACGATTACGTCAACCCCGACGCGCCGAAGGGGGGCACGCTGAATTCGACCGTCAGCGGCACCTTCGACAGCTTCAACCCCTACATCGTGCGCGGCAGCCCGGCTGCCGGGCTTATCGGTTTCGGCGGCGGCTATCTCTACGACACGCTGATGGAGCAGGCGACCGACGAGGGAAGCGTCAGCCATCCGCTCGTGGCCGACGCCTACAAATACCCGGACGACTATTCCTCGGCGACCTATCGGCTCGACCCGCGCGCCAAATGGCATGACGGCCAGCCGATCACGGTCGACGACATCGTCTGGTCCTTCGGCGTGCTCAAGTCCAACAGTCCGCTCTACGCGCAATATTATGCCAACGTCACGGAAGCCGTGGCGCTGAACGACCGCGAGGTCGAGTTCCGCTTCAACCAGAAGGGCAACCGCGAGCTGCCCAAGATCATCGGCGACATGGTCGTGCTGCCCAGGCACTGGTGGGAGGGCACCGACGCCTCGGGCAAGAAGCGCGACATCACCCAGCCGACGCTGGAGCCGCCGCTCGGCTCGGCCGCCTACAAGATCGAGAGTTTCAAGCCCGGGGCCGAGATCGTCTGGAGCCGGGTTCCCGACTATTGGGGCGCAAAACTCCCGGTCAAGATCGGCCGCGAGAACGTCGACCGTCGGCGTATCGTCTATTTCCAGGACGACAACGCGGCCTGGCAGGCCTTCACCAAGGGCGGGCTGGAAGACATCCAGGCCGAAAACAGCTCGCGCCGGTGGGCGACCTACTACAATTTCCCGGCCTTCACCGCCGGAGACGTCATCAAGAAGGAGTTCAAGGCTACGTCCCGGGCCGCCATGCAGGGTTTCGTCATGAACCAGCGGCGGCCGCTGTTCCAGGACCGCAAGGTGCGCGAGGCGCTGACCTATGCGTTCGACTTCGAAACCATGAACCGCACCATCTTCTTTGGCTTCAACACGCGCACCGACAGTTTCTTCGAGGGCGGGGAACTAGCTTCCCGCGGACTGCCGGAAGGCAAGGAACTGGAGATTCTCAGCGCCTACAAGGACCAGTTGCCGCCGGAGGTCTTTACCAAGGAATACAAACTGCCGGTCTACGGCACCCCGCAGGCCGAGCGCCAGTACCTGCGGCAGATCGTGCAGCTGTTCGGCGAAGCCGGCTGGAAAATCCAGGGCGGCAAGATGGTCAACGCCAAGGGTGAGCAATTCAAGCTGGAGATTCTCGGCAACAACGAAACCGACGAGGTGATCGCCAACCCCTATATCAACATGCTGAAGAAGGTCGGCATCGACGCCTCGCTGCGCATCGTCGATCCAAACCAGTATGTCCAGCGCGTCAATAACTTCGATTTCGACATGCTGACCAACGTCATGGCGCAGAGCGATTCGCCCGGCAACGAACAGCGCGATTTCTGGTCGACCAAGGCCGCCGACACGCCCGGCTCCCGCAACCTCGCCGGCATCAAGAATCCCGTCGTCGACGCGCTGATCGACAAGGTCATCTTCGCCACCGACCGGGAAGACCTGATCGCGTCGACCCGCGCCCTTGACCGCGTGCTCCTGTGGAACTTCTACGTCGTCCCGCAATATCACCGGTCGGTCGTCTGGCTCGCCTACTGGAACAAGTTCGGCATGCCCGACAAGCAGCCGGACTATATCGGCGCCGACGTCGATTCCTGGTGGATCGATGCCGAAAAGGAAAAGGCGCTCGCCGCCAAGTACAAGAGCGTCAATTGAGCCCGCGTCTGCCGCGCCGCGACTTTCTGGCGCTCGCCGGTGCGGCGGCGGCCGCACCGCTGCTGCCGGCCTTCGCAGCCAGCCCGACAGGCAAGCCACTGCACGGCCTGTCGGCCTTCGGCGACCTCAAATATGCGGCGGACTTCAAGCATTTCGACTACGTGAACCCGGACGCGCCAAAGGGCGGCACGATCAGTTTTTCCGTGCCGAGCTGGCTGTACAACCAGAGCCCGCTCACCTTCAACACGCTGAACAGCTTCACGCCGAAGGATGACGGCCCGCCGCGCATGGAGATGTGCTTCGACACGCTGTTGACAGCGGCGCTGGACGAGCCCGACGCGCTTTATGGCCGGCTGGCGGAAAGCGTCACCATCTCGGACGACCGCAACAGCTTCGAATTCAGGCTGCGCCCCGAGGCTCGCTTCCACGACGGCACCCCGGTGACGTCGGCCGACGTCGCCTTCACCTTCATGACCTACAAGGAAAAGGGTCATTACGATCTGCAATTGCCGCTGCTGGAGCTTACGTCGGCGGAAGCCGTCGACCCGCAAACGGTGCGGCTGACATTTACGGGCAAGCAGTCCGAGCGCACCATCCTGACGGTGGCGGAATTTCCGATCGTCTCGAAGGCTTTCTACACCGCCAACGATTTCAGCCAGCCAACGATGATCCCGCCGCTCGGGTCGGGGCCCTACAAGGTCGGCCGCGTGGTGGCCGGGCAGACGATCGAATACGAGCGCAATCCCGATTACTGGGCACGCGACCTCGGCTTCAGCCGCGGCCTCTACAATTTCGACCGCATCAGGATCGAATTCTACCGCGACCGGCAGGCCGGCTTCGAGGCGTTCAAGAAGGGCGACCTCACCTACCGCCAGGAGCACGTTTCCCGGACCTGGGCGACGGCTTACGATTTCCCGGCGCTGAACGACAAAAAAGTCGTCAAACGCACTTTCTCAGGCGAGAAGCGCCCCTCCTTGCAGGCGATGGCGCTCAACCAACGCCGCGAGCGCTTTCGCGACCCGCGTGTCCGGCGGGCCATTGCGCTCTGCTTCGACTTCGAATGGACCAACCGCAACCTGTTCTACGGCGTGTACACGCGCTCGCACTCGACGTTCGAACGCTCCGACTACCGCGCCGAAGGCCTGCCCTCTCCCGAAGAGCTTGCAATCCTCGATCCCTTGCGCGGCAAGATACCCGACGAAGCGTTCGGCGAGGCCGTCCTGCAGCCCTCGTCGGATGGCTCCGGGCGTGACCGAAAATTGCTGGGCACCGCGTCGAGGCTGCTTGCCGAAGCGGGATGGAAACGCAACGGCAACATGCTGCAGAACGACAAGGGCGAGAAACTATCGCTGGAAATCCTGGCCGATGACGACAGCCTGGTGCGGATCTTCAGCCCGTTTGTCGAAAACATGCGCGTCATCGGCATCGACGCCACCATCCGCCAGGTCGATTCCGCCCAGTACAATCTGCGGCAGAACGAGTTCGACTACGACCTGATCTCGGCTGCGTTCTCCTTCGAGGCGACGCCGACCCGTGACACGATGGAGCTCTTCTTCCATTCACGCGCAGCGGCGAGCCCCAGCGCCCGCAACTATCCCGGCGTCCGCGACGCGGGCGTCGACGCGCTGGTCGAGGCGGTGGGGCTGGCAAAGGACCGCCCGGCACTGGTCGCGGCCATGCGGGCGCTCGATCGGGTCTTGCGCGCACGCATGGACTGGATTCCAAATTGGCATTCCGCGAATCATTTGGTGGCCTTCTGGGACATGTTCGGATTCAAGGAACCCAAGCCCGATTACGGTTTCCCCGTCGAGGCGCTGTGGTGGTTCGACAAAGACAAGGCGAAGGCGATTGGCAAGGGTTGACAGTTGGCGCAGGGTTTTACCCTCCCCCTTGTGGGGAGGGTCGACGAACGGGACAAGCGAAGCGCATCCCGTGAGACGGGGTGGGGGTTGCGGCCCTCTGCCCGCCTCGCCACCCCCACCCCGCTCCGCTGCGCGGATCGACCCTCCCCACAAGGGGGAGGGTAAAACCTGATGGGCGCCTATATCCTCCGCCGCATCCTTCTGATGATCCCGACGCTGTTCGGCATCATGGCGGTGTCCTTCGCGGTCATCCAGTTCGCGCCGGGCGGCCCGGTCGAGCAGGTCATCGCCAAGCTGCAGAACCCTGGAGGCGGCGGCGACGCGCTTTCCGGCGGCGGTGGCGACGCCGGCGGTGGCGGTAATTTCGACGCCGGCGGCGAATCCTCGCGCTACCGCGGCGCGCAGGGCCTCGATCCCGAGTTCATCGCCAAGCTGGAAAAGCAGTTCGGCTTCGACAAGCCGCCGCTCGAGCGCTTTTTCGGCATGCTCTGGAATTATGTCCGCTTCGATTTCGGCGAGAGTTTTTTCCGCAAGATCTCCGTCCTCGACCTGATCCTCGAAAAGATGCCGGTGTCGATCTCGATCGGCCTGTGGATCACGCTGCTCTCCTACCTGATCTCGATCCCGCTCGGCATCCGCAAGGCCGTCAGCGACGGCTCCACATTCGACGTGTGGACCAGCGGCGTCGTGATCGTCGGCTATGCCATCCCCGGCTTCCTGTTCGCCATCATGCTGATGGTGCTGTTCGCGGGCGGCTCCTTCTACGACTGGTTCCCGCTGCGCGGCCTTGTCTCGGAAAACTTCTCGGACCTTCCCTGGTACGAGAAGATCGTCGACTATTTCTGGCACCTGACGCTGCCGCTGGCCGCGATGGTGCTGTCGGCCTTCGCCACCACTACCCTCCTCACCAAGAACTCCTTTCTCGACGAGATCCGCAAGCAGTATGTGGTTACCGCGCGCGCCAAGGGCCTTTCGGAGCGGCGCGTGCTTTATGGCCACGTCTTCCGCAACGCCATGCTCATCGTGATTGCTGGCTTCCCCGGCGCTTTCATTTCCGCCTTCTTCACCGGCTCGCTGCTGATCGAAAACATCTTCTCGCTCGATGGCCTTGGCCTGCTCGGCTACAAATCCATCCTCGATCGCGACTATCCCGTGGTCTTCGCGACGCTCTACATCTTCTCGCTGATGGGACTGTTCGTCACCCTCATCTCCGACCTCATCTATACCTGGATCGATCCGCGCATCGATTTCGAGCGGAGAGACGTCTGATGCCCATCCAGAGAGCGTCAGCGGTCGACACCGCAGGCAACGAAGCGCGGCGGCCATGGCTGTCGCCGATCAACCAGCGTCGCTGGCAGAACTTCAAGGCAAACCGGCGCGGCTACTGGTCGTTATGGATTTTCCTCGTCCTGTTCGTGCTGTCGCTCGGCTCCGAACTGATCGCCAACGACAGGCCGCTGCTGATCCGCTTCAAGGGCCAGTTCTATTCCCCCATCGTTACCGATTACGACGAGGCGACGTTCCTCGGCGACGAAGGTTTCCTGCCGGTAGCAGACTACCGCATGCCCATCGTCCAGGACGCCATCGCCGCCAACGGCTGGCTGGTCTGGCCGCCGATCCGCTATTCCTACCGCACCACCAACAATGAGATACCCGACGCCGCGCCCGCCAAGCCGTCCTGGCTCTACGACAAGGCGAAGCGCTGCGAGCGCTATCCCCTGGGCATCGACGATCCCAACTGCACCGTCGGCAACTGGAACTGGCTCGGCACCGACGACCAGGCACGCGACGTGCTCGCCCGCGTCATCTACGGCTTCCGCATCTCGGTCCTGTTCGGGCTGATCCTGACGCTCGCCTCCACGGTGATCGGCGTCGCCGCAGGCGCCGTGCAAGGCTATTTCGGCGGCTGGACCGACCTCCTGTTCCAGCGCTTCATCGAGATCTGGTCCGCAATCCCGGTGCTCTACCTGATCCTGATCATTTCCGCCGTGCTGCCGCCGGGCTTCTTCATCCTGCTCGGCATCATGCTGGCTTTTTCCTGGGTCGCGCTGGTCGGCGTGGTGCGGGCGGAGTTCCTGCGCGCCCGCAACTTCGAATATGTGAACGCGGCGCGCGCGCTGGGTGTGCCCAACCGCACCATCATGCTGCGCCACCTCTTGCCCAACGCCATGGTGGCGACGCTCACCTTCCTGCCGTTCATCCTCAACGGCTCGATCTCGACGCTGACTGCGCTGGATTTCCTTGGCTTCGGCCTGCCGCCCGGTTCCGCCTCGCTCGGCGAACTCCTGAAGCAGGGCCAGCGCAACCTCAACGCCCCGTGGCTGGCCATGACCGGCTTCTTCACCCTGTCGATCATGCTTTCGCTGCTGATCTTCATCGGCGAAGCCACCCGCGACGCCTTCGACCCGCGCAAGACGTTCAAATGAGCGATACTCCCCTCCTCTCGGTCCGTGATCTTTCCGTTGCCTTCGAACAGGGCGGCAAGACGTCGATGGCCGTCGACCATATCTCCTTCGACATCGCCAAGGGCGAGACGGTGGCGCTGGTCGGCGAGTCCGGTTCAGGCAAATCGGTGTCGGCGCTGTCGGTGCTGAAGCTTTTGCCCTACCCGCCGGCCAGCCATCCGTCCGGCCAGATCCTGTTCGGGGGCAGCGACCTCATCGCCAAAAGCGAGAAGCAGCTGCGCCAGGTGCGCGGCAACAAGATCACCATGATCTTCCAGGAGCCGATGACCTCGCTCAACCCGCTGCACACGATCAAGCGGCAGGTCGGCGAGATCCTCAAGCTGCACCAGGGCTTGCGCGACGCCGCCGCCCGCAAGCGCACGCTGGAACTCCTGCACGAAGTCGGCATCCGCGAGCCGGAAAAGCGCCTGCAGGCCTATCCGCACCAGCTTTCCGGCGGCCAGCGCCAGCGCGTCATGATCGCCATGGCGCTCGCCAACGAGCCGGAGCTTCTGATCGCCGACGAGCCGACCACCGCGCTCGATGTCACCGTGCAGGCGCAGATCCTCGAATTGCTGGCGCGTCTCAAGGAAAAGAACGGCATGTCGATGCTGTTCATCACCCACGACCTCGGCATCGTCCGCAAGATCGCCGACCGCGTCTGCGTGATGACCAGGGGCAAGATCGTCGAGACCGGTCCGACCAGGGAAATCTTCGCCAATCCGCAGCACGAATACACCCGCCACCTGCTTGCCGCCGAGCCGAAGGGCAAGCCGCCCAAGGCCGACCTGTCGGCCGAGACCGTCATGCAGGGCGAGGACATAAAAGTCTGGTTCCCGATCAAGCAGGGATTCTTCCGCACCACCGTCGACCATGTGAAGGCGGTCGACGGGATCGACGTCACCGTGCGCGCCGGCCAGACGCTCGGCGTCGTCGGCGAATCCGGCTCCGGCAAGACGACGCTCGGCCTCGCCCTGTCGCGCATGATCTCGTCTGAAGGGAAAATCCATTTCAACGGCCGCGACATCGACCGCCTGTCCTTCAACGACATGCGACCGCTGCGGCGCGAATTGCAGATCGTCTTCCAGGACCCGTTCGGATCGCTCAGCCCGCGCATGTCGGTGGCCGAAATCATTGCCGAAGGCCTCGGCATCCACGAACCCAAGCTAACTGCGCGCGAGCGCGACAAGCGCGTCATCGATGTGCTGCACGAGGTCGGCCTCGACGCCGAAACCCGCCACCGTTATCCGCATGAATTCTCCGGCGGCCAGCGCCAGCGCATCGCGATTGCCCGCGCCATGGTGCTCAACCCGCGCTTCGTGATGCTGGACGAGCCGACCTCCGCACTCGACATGAGCGTCCAGGCGCAGGTCGTCGACCTCTTGCGCAACCTGCAGGCCAAGCACAACCTCGCCTACCTGTTCATCAGCCATGACCTGAAGGTCGTGCGGGCGCTCGCCAACGATGTCATCGTCATGCGCAACGGCAGGATCGTCGAATACGGCCCGTCGGAGCAGATTTTCGAACGGCCGCAGAGCGACTATACCAAGGCCCTGCTGTCGGCCGCCTTCCGCATCGAAACGGCGCCGGCCGACGTCGTCAGCCAGTAGAGCGGAGTGCATGGTGAGCCGGGCGTTCCGCTCTATCTGTTTGTTTCAACCGCATTTGTGTCACACCAGGTGATGCCACCTGGCTGCAAAATGCTCTGATCCGGAGAAACGGAATGGACAAAGGCCGTATCCTTCTGGCGGTGACCGGTTTCCATCCGCAGCGCTGGCACGAATTGCTGTCGGCCGAGCGCGAGGTTGTGCTTGAGCCCGACGGACCAAATGACCCGTCAATCACCTATGCGGTCGTATGGAAGCAGCGCCCCAACCTCCTGAGCAGCCTGCCCAATCTGCGCGCCATCTTTTCCATCGGCGCCGGCGTCGACCACCTGTTCCAGGATCCGAGCGTGCCGCAAGTGCCGATCGTGCGGGTGGTCGCCGACAATCTCTCCCGCCACATGACCGAATATGTCGTCTGGCGGGTGCTCGACCACCACCGGCAAGGCGCTCTCTACCGCGCGCAGCAGGCAAAAAAGGTCTGGCACGAGCCGCAGCAGCGTGTGGCCGGCGATATTTCCATCGGCATCATGGGTTTCGGCCAGCTTGGCCGGGCTGCGGCGCGCGCGCTGCTGGGGCTCGGCTTTTGCGTCAATGGCTGGAGCCGCCGCCCGGCCAGCGCCGACGACGTGACCACCTTTCACGGCGAAAGCGGCCTGATCCCGTTCCTTAACGCCACCGACATCCTGGTCGTGCTGTTGCCGCTGACGCCGGAGACGCAAGGCATCGTCAACTACGACCTCTTGCGCGAATTGCGCCGCCGCAACGGACTCGGCGGCTCGGTGCTCATCAATGCCGGCCGCGGCAGGCTGCAGCGCGATGCCGACATAAAACGCGCGTTGGACGACGGCACCTTGAAGGAAGCGAGCCTCGACGTCTTCGAAACCGAGCCGTTACCCAAGGCAAGCCCGCTCTGGAGCCATCCGAAGGTGTTCGTCACGCCGCACGCCGCCGCGACCTCCGATCCGGCTCATCTGGTGCAGCCGATGCTCGACCAGATGAACGCCTTCGAACGCGGCGAGCCGCTGCAGAACCTGGTCGACAGGGCCGCGGGTTATTGAAGCATTCCGGATCGGCTCATCCGCCTCCCGGGAATTGAGGGAGAAGGGAAATGGTCGCAACGCCGTATACCCCTCTTCCCGTCCCCTCACGGAGGGAGGGGCGGCCCGACCCAAGGCAGCGAGCAAAATGATGCCTCTTCAAATCCGCCGTGTCGGTCCAGGTGACGAAGCTCTCTTCGAAGATGTCGCCGCCGAAGTCTTCGACGAACCCGTCGATCCGCAGCGGCTGGCGGCCTATCTCGCGGAGCCCGGCCATCTGATGCTCGTCGCGCTCGATGACGGCCAGATCGTCGGGCAGTGTGCCGCGGTCGTCCATCGCCATCCCGACAAGGTTTCCGAACTCTATATAGACGAGGTCGGCGTTTCGCCCCGCTGGCAGCGGCAGGGCATCGCCAGGAAGATGCTCGAGGAGATGTTCGCACTCGGCAAGGCGCTGGGTTGCGGCGAAGCCTGGGTCGGCACCGAACCCGACAATGTTCCTGCACGCCGCCTCTACGAAGGCTTCGGCAGCGAGGCGGAAACCTTCGTGCTCTACGCCTACGAGTTTTAGCGCTCAGCCCTCATCCGAGCCGATACCCTCGTGGAGAAGGCATCGGAGTTGCCGGCACTCGCCTCAGGACGCCCTGAATGTCTTGTCGGCGGCGTCAATATATTTCTGAAACTGATCCCCAGGCCAATTGGGATCGATGTTCGAGGTGCGCTCCAGACATTTCCAGACGCCGTTTCGGCGTTGGAAGCGGTCGGAATAGGTCCCGGTTGAAACTGTTCCGATATGATCTGCCTTCCAGGATACGACCCACCGCCAATTGGCAGTCGCGTCGTCACCCTCACCAGCAATTTCGAACACGCCCATCGAATGGTACCACTTGTCCAGGGGAAACACGCTGTGCGCGTAGTCGAACATATCTTTCATGCCCTTGCGTCCCTCGAAGGTGCTGTCTCGGAGGTCGTGGACGTTGAACTTGCCCTCTGGCCAATACAAATCGGCATACCTCTCGGCGGATTCGCGACCCCACGGTGTATCGATGAGACGCTGGTGCAGGTTAAGCTGCTCGAATATCTCGAAGCGGTCGGTTGTCGTAAGTTCGCTGCCAGTCATGAGGAACTCCTTGTTTGATGCCGCGCCTAAGCGTCGCCTGTTGGCGTTGCTCCGCCAACAGGCGAGGAATGGCACGGTTGCCAGAGCCGCCTTGGTGCGCGCTGCTGACAAAATCCGCGCTGCGCTGAACGCAGATTTGTATAGCGGTTTGCGGTCATGAAACCGCTCCCATGTCATTCCAACGGGAGAGACTTAACGCGTTGCCATTTGCTCATTAGCCGACAAAGCCAGAAATGAGATTTCCAAATATGGAAGGATTGCTGGCCGCCTTCATGTGGGTTGGCTGGTGCGCACGGAAGCACATTGTCAACATCTATCAGCAATCTTTGTTTCTCTTTTATCCACACCCCTCCATCCCTCCCGCATAATGGCTGCATCGCCCTCACGGGAACCTGGTGCGCACCGGGTATCAGGGAGGACGACGGTGCCGGATCGGCAGCGCTGACGGTGGCGCTGCTGGGGCGAGGATGCCCGTAGGTCCGCGCCCTGACCGAGGCTAGGCTAGTTCGCGGTGTGAAAGCCGCGCTCCCTGCGGTAGGGCAAGAACACCGGCGGCGCCTGGGAGACCGGGCCTCGTATAAATTTGAAACGGCACGGTCCCAGGCGCCGCTTCCCACTCCTGAGCCTGTCGAAGGGCTCCACTCAATGGTCAGACGCGAAAGCGGGCGTGGCGACGGAGACGCTTGTGCTGATGAAAGGACCCCCTCTCCGTCTCGGCTTCGCCTCGACACCTCTCCCCCGCTTTGCGGGCGCGAGGAACCGCTGCCGCGATGCCGACGCCGTTCCAGCTGGGTTTCCTCGCCCCCATGAAATGGGGGAGAGGTGGTTTGCGCAGCAAACCGGAGAGGGGGTCTTGTGAGCAACGCCAGCCAACGTCCAGCAAGCCATAAATCCGCTAGCGAAGCCTTGATTGCGTATCCGCCGGAGCTAGGGCCGTCGAAATCCCGTCGGACCGCCATAGAGATAGGAAATCCGCTCGATCGCGGCAGCGAGCGGCTCGCGGGAAACCAGCATGGTGTGGCCGTTGGCGTGGATCATGTTTTCGGCGTCGGTCATGACAGCGACATGGCCGTTCCAGAACACCAGGTCGCCACGGCGCAGGTTTTCATGGGCCGGCCCCGCATCGACCACCGTGCCGATCGTGCCTGCCTGCATGTCGGTGTCGCGCAGCACCATGTTTCCCGACATCCGTTGCGAAAGTTGCACCAGTCCCGAGCAGTCGAGGCCAAAGCCGCTGCAGCCGCCCCACAGATAGGGGGTGTTCAGCAAGGTTTCGGCAACCGTCACGTAATCCTCGGCGACAGCGTCCCGCGCCACCACATGACCGGCCACAATCGCCTCGCCCGACGCCAGCATTGCGTATTTCGTGCCGCGCGTTTCCGCGTAGCCGGTGACGACGATGCGCGAGCCCATCGACAACTTTCCGCTGTGTGGCAGCTTCATGTCCGGACCGGGATAGAGGAACGTGCGCGGCGCGCAGACAATGTGCGTGGCCTCAGCGGCGATCGGCGCGACAGCGGCGCCGGCGACAAAGCCGACATAGCCGTCACGCTCGGACTGCACCCAGGCCCAGCCCTCGCTCTCCTCGAACACGCGGACGTCGTCGCCGAAAAGCAGTTGCGAATCCAGGCCGGCATCGGGACGCGGCGCTTTCTTCAGGTCTGCGACCGGAACGGCGGTTCGTGCAAGGCGGCCGGCCACGAAACGCTCGGCCTCGACACTGCCACGCAGCCGTTCGTCGGCAAGGTCGGCACGAAAGGCGTGCAGGCGGCGGTCAGGGCCGTTCATAGCGGCAGCTCTCCGCCCCTGGCGATGATGACGTCACCGAAACGTTCGACGAACAAGGCGCCTTCGACCGTGCGCTTGACCAGCACATTGCGCTTGTCGCGCTCGTCGCGGTGCCGGGAAACCAGTTTCAGCGCGCCCATCGTGTCGAGCGCACGGGTGATCACCGGCTTGGTCACCCCCAGCCTGGCGGCGAGGCCGCGCACCGTATGAGGCGGCGGATCGAGATAGATGGTGAGCAGGATCGCCATCTGGCGCATGGTCAGGTCGGGCACATCGCTGCGCACCTCAGCCAACGCTACCAGTTGCCAGAGCCGCAACGCCTGGCTGGGACGCAGATGAACTGCCATGGGTCCCAGCATCTCCGAAAATTGTTTCGGTTCCGTTTCTTCCTTGATGGAATAATAAAACATTGTGGCCTCCTGCTGCATCGGCCCGAAAGCGCAATGCATCGATTCAAAGTCCTGGAGCGTCCTTTGCGCGTCCAGGGGACGCGGGGCGCACTAGGCGTAGCGCCTCGAAAGCACCCGCTCGATGGCACGTATCGCCTGAGCTTCGCCGCCGACCGGGCAATGCGGCCGTTCGGTCGGGCTCCATGCGAAAATGTCGAAATGCACCCAACTCGGCGACTTCTCGACAAACCGCTTCAGGAACAGAGCTGCGGTCATCGATCCTGCAAAGCCGTCGGTTGTGACATTGTTCATGTCGGCGATCTTGGAAGAAAGCTTGGCATCGTAGGGCTTCCACAGCGGCATGCGCCACAGCGGATCGGCGGTCGCCACCGCCGACTTGGCGAGTTCCGTCGCAAGCGCATCGTCATCGGTGTAGAACGGCGGCAGGTCCGGCCCGAGCGCCACGCGGGCCGCACCCGTCAGCGTCGCCATGTCGATCAGCAGTTCGGGCTGCTCGTCGTCGGCCAGCGCCAGCGCGTCCGCCAGCACCAGGCGCCCCTCGGCGTCAGTGTTGCCGATCTCGACGGTGATGCCCTTGCGGCTTCGCAGCACGTCGCCCGGCCGGAAGGCGTTCCCGGCTATCGCATTCTCCACGGCGGGAATGAGAACCCGCAGCCGCACCGGCAGTTTTGCAGCCATGATCATCGAGGCAAGGCCGAGCACATTGGCGCCGCCGCCCATGTCCTTCTTCATCAGGAGCATGCTCGCGGCCGGCTTGATGTCCAGCCCGCCGGTGTCGAAGCAGACGCCCTTGCCCACCAGGGTGACCTTGGCCGCATCTGGGCTGCCCCAGGTGATGTCGATCAATCGCGGCGCGTCCGTCGATGCCCGGCCGACCGCGTGGATCATCGGAAGATTTTCGGCAAGCAGAGCGTCGCCCACGGTTACCCGGATTTCTGCCCCATGCTTTGCGGCGAGCGCCCGCGCAGCCGCCTCCAGCGCCTCCGGCCCCATGTCGTTGGTCGGGGTGTTGACCAGGTCGCGGGTGAGGAAAACGCCATCGGCGATGCGGCTGACATGGCCGCCGTCAGCGCCTTCAGGCAACGCGAAACGCAGCGTCTTGCCCGGCTTCTTGCCGTAGCGGGTGAACGCATAACCGCCGAGCGCCAGCCCGACCGCCGCCTGATTGGCGTCGCCCGGGCCTGCCGCGAAAAACCAGTCGCCTTCGGGCAGCTTGCGGGAAAGCGAGCCGGTCGCCAGCGAACCGAACGGGTCGTCGCCGGTCCCGGTTCCGAGCAACGCCGCAGCCACCGCGCCGCCTTGCCCCGGCACCGTCAGCACGCGGTCAGCCTCACCGTTGAAGTCGTTGGCCTTGGCCCAGGCAAGTGCCCCGGCGTCGAGCCCGGCATCGTCGAGCCCGTCCTTGGCGACCAGATAAACCGGCTTGGCGCTCGCGGACTTTTTCTCGGTGAACTCGACAGGCATTGGACGTCATTTCCTTCGGCAACGGGCAGCAGCGAAGAATCGCTTCTTAACCATCCGTTAGGGTTAACAGAATATTGCTCAGGGTGGGTAGACGGCTGCGGCGGACGCACGGGGAAATTGGGGGGCACTTTCCGATGTTGATCAACCACGGCGCGAGAGCAACCGGGAAAAGCCTCCTGAAGATATCGGCCGCCGTGCTCGTTGCAGCAAGCGTGGCTGGCTGCGCAAAAGACCACACCACCACGGGATCCCTCACCCGCTCGCAGGGAAAACGAATCGACCAGATGTCGACCGGTGAGTTGCAGGGCGCCGCAAATTCGCTCGGCGAGGCCTATGCGCGCAGCCCTACCGACAAGCTGACCGCGCTTCGTTATGCCAATGTGCTCCAGATGAACGGCAATTCGGACCAGTCGCTGGCGGTGATGCGCAAGCTCGCCATCGCTCTGCCGAAAGACCGTTCGGTGCTTGCCGCCTACGGCAAGGCGCTCGCCGCCAACGGCCAGTTCGAACCGGCGCTCGATGCGGTCCGCCGCGCCCAAACGCCGGAATATCCGGACTGGAAACTGCTGTCTGCGGAGGCAGCCATCCTCGACCAGCTCGGCCAGGCCCAGCCGGCGCGCGAACTCTACCGCAAGGCGTTGGATCTCAAGCCGAACGAACCTTCCGTACTCTCCAACCTCGGCATGTCCTACGTGCTTGCTGGAGATTTGAAAATGGCCGAGGAATATATGCGTTCTGCCGCGCAGCAGCCCGGCGCCGACAGCCGCGTGCGCCAGAATCTGGCGCTCGTCGTCGGCCTGCAGGGCCGTTTCCCCGAAGCGGAACAGATTGCCAGCCAGGAACTGTCGCCGGACCAGGCGCAGGCCAACGTCGCTTACCTGCGTTCCATGCTTTCCCAGCAGAATGCCTGGAACCAGCTCAAGGACGACGATAAGAAGAAGCAAAATCAGACGAATTGAACCGCGTTCCGCGTGTTACCGGAAACGCCGCTCAGCCGTTCTTGAGCGCCAGGGCGGTCATGATCGCCGGGCCCAGAATGACAGCAAACAGCACCGGCAGGAAGAACAGGATCATCGGCACGGTGAGCTTCGGCGGCAGCGCCGCGGCCTTCTTCTCGGCCTCGTTCATGCGCATTTCGCGGCTTTCGTTGGCGAGCACCCGCAATGCCATCGCGACCGGCGTACCGTAGCGTTCGGCCTGGATCAGCGCCTGGGTGATCGACTTCACGGTTTCCAGGCCGGTGCGGCTGGCGAGGTTCTCGTAGGCCGCCTTGCGTTCCTGGAGGAAGGAGAGTTCGGCATTGGTCAGCACGAACTCTTCGGCGAGTTCCACCGACTGCGCGCCGATTTCCTCCGACACCTTCCGGAAGGCGGCTTCGACCGACATGCCGGATTCCACGCAGATCAGCAGAAGATCGAGCGCGTCGGGCCAGGCTTTCTGGATCGACTGCTTGCGCTTGGTCGCACGGTTGGAGACGTAAAGGACGGGCAGATAGAAGCCCCCATAGGCAGCGAAGATGCAGACCACCATCTTCACGAAAAGCGGCTGGTCCGGCATCGCGCCCATGACGAAGAGGTAGATGGCGGCCAGCACAAACCCGATAAATGGCAGCACAAGGCGGAAGAAGAGGAATTTGGTCAGCGGGTTCTGGCCGCGGAAACCGGCGGTCCTCAGCTTGGTGAGCGTGCCTTCGTCGACAAGCGCGCGGCGCAGGTCGAGCCGGTCCACGATGTTGCGCATGCCGATTGACTCTTCCTCGCGCAATCCCTTGCGGCGGCGATCGGATTCGGCGGCCAGCCGTGCGCGCTGCTTGGCGCGCAATTCGTCGCGCTCCAGCGCGACTGCCTTCATGCGCGCTTTCATCGGATTTCCGCTCAATGCGGGCAACACGGTGAACACGGTGGCGAAAACGGCAACGGCGACCAGCAGGGCGATCATGAAGGCCGGATCGAGCAGTGCTTTTACGACTTGGTCGGACATGCGCTAGACCTCGAAGTTCATCATCTTGCGCATCACCAGGATGCCCATGGACATCCAGACGAGAGAGCAGCCGATGATGATGTTTCCGGTGCTCGTCGTGAACAGCGGCATGATGTAGGTCGGACTGGACAGATAGACGAGGAACCCGACGACAAACGGCAACGCACCGATGATGACGGCCGATGCCTTTGCTTCCATGGACAAAGCCTGCACTCTCGCCTTCATTTTCTTGCGGTCGCGAAGCACCCTCGAAAGATTGCCCAGCGCCTCGGAGAGATTGCCGCCCGCCTGTTGTTGGATCTGGATAACGATGCCGAAAAAGCTCGCTTCGGGGCACGGCATCGTCTCGCCCATGCGCAGCGCGGCCTCGGGGATGGACATGCCGACCTGTTGGGATTCGACGATACGGCGAAACTCGGAACGCACCGGCTCGCCGGATTCGGTGGCGATCAGCCGGATGCCGTCGTTCAATGGAAGGCCGGATTTTACGGCGCGCACGATGACGTCGAGTGCGTTGGGGAATTCTTCGAGGAAAGCCTTCACCCGGCGGGCGCGCTTGAAGCTGATGATCCAGCGCGGCAGCCCTATAGTGCCAGCGATGAACGCGCCGGGAAGCACGATCAGCGGCGCGCCGCCGAGATATGCCAGCGCAGTCACCACGACGCCGCAGATCGCAGAATAGATGTAGAACCGTTCGACCGATATCTGCAGGCCAGCCTGCCGGATCTGCATCCGCAGAGGCGGTTTCCTCGTGTTGCGGTCCTTGGCCTTCTGCTTCTCGTCGAGTTCCTTCAGCGTGTCCTGCACCGATTTCCGACGCTTGGCGACTTCGGCCACCCGATCGCGCGACGCCTTGACGAGGGCACGGTCGGCGTCCGACCTGGTAATAACTTCCAGCCGCTTGCCGACGTTCTTCTCGTCGGCGATCCTGTTGAAGAGAAAGGCATAGGCAATGGCTCCAGCGCTGCAGCCGGCAAGGGCGATGAACGCCAGGATCGATGTATCAATGCCGAACATGCCCGAAGCCCCTGAACCCGTACGCTGTTAGTGGACGCGCTTCTCCATGGCTTCGAGGGCGGCGGCCAGCCGCTGCTCTTCGCCATAGTAGCGGGCGCGATCCCAGAATTTCGGGCGCCCGATACCGGTGGATATGTGTTCGCCGACGAGCCGTCCCGAAGCGTCTTCGCCCTTGATGTTGTAGAGAACAATATCCTGGGTGATGACGACGTCGCCTTCCATGCCGATCACTTCGGTGATGTGGGTGATGCGGCGCGAACCATCGCGCAGACGTGCCGCCTGAATGATGACATCGACGGAGCCGACGACGATTTCGCGCACGGTTTTCTGAGGGAGCGAATAGCCGCCCATGGCGATCATCGACTCGATACGGTTCAGGCATTCGCGCGGCGAGTTCGAGTGGATGGTGCCCATCGAGCCGTCGTGGCCGGTGTTCATCGCCTGCAGAAGATCGAAAACTTCGGGGCCGCGAACTTCGCCGACGATGATGCGCTCGGGACGCATGCGCAGGCAGTTCTTGACCAGGTCGCGCATGGTTACCTCGCCCTCGCCTTCGAGGTTCGGCGGTCGGGTTTCGAGACGGACCACATGCGGCTGCTGCAGCTGTAGTTCTGCCGAGTCTTCGCAAGTGATGACGCGTTCGTCACGGTCGATGTAGTTGGTCAGGCAGTTCAGCAATGTCGTCTTGCCGGAACCGGTGCCGCCTGAAATGACGATATTGCAGCGGACACGGCCGATGATCTTCAAGATCTCAGCCCCTTCCGGGGAGATCGCGCCGAATTTCACGAGTTGGTCGAGGGTCAGCTTGTCCTTCTTGAATTTGCGGATGGTGAGGGCCGTTCCGTCGATCGCAAGCGGCGGCGCAATCACGTTGACGCGAGAGCCGTCGGGCAAGCGCGCGTCGCAGATCGGCGAGCTTTCATCGACGCGGCGGCCGACCTGGCTGACGATGCGCTGGCAGATGTTGAGGAGTTGCTGGTTGTCGCGGAAGCGGACGCCGGTCTGCTCGACCTTGCCGTTGACTTCGATGAAAACCTGCCTCGACCCATTGACCATGATGTCGGCGATATCGTCGCGCGCCAGCAGCGGCTCCAACGGGCCGTAACCCAGAACGTCGTTGCAGATATCCTCGAGCAGGTCTTCCTGCTCGGCGATCGACATCGCGAAGTTCTTGATCGCGATGATGTCGTTGACGATGTCGCGGATTTCCTCGCGGGCCGCATCCGGCTCCAGCTTTGCCAGCTGGGAAAGGTCGATCGTGTCGATCAGCGCCGAGAAAACCTGCGACTTGGTGTCGTAGTAGCTCTCGCTGCGCTCGCGCTGCGCGGTGCGCGGCTGCGACGCAAGCGGCGGTGGTGTGACCGTTTTGCGCGGTTGCGCCGGCGGCTGGGGTGGTTGCGGAGCTGCGGCTCGCGGTGGCGCCACGGTCGCCGCAGGAGCAACCGCCGCCGGTGCCGGCGGCGTCCGGAACTCCGGCTTGCTCCCGCTGTCGTTGCCTCGTTTGCCAAACATGCCCGATTACCGCCCGAGGCCCGTCATTTCTTTTTCAGCTTCAGCCTGCCCAGAATATCTCCGAGGCCGGCCTTCTTCTTCGTCTTGATCTCGCTGCGCCCTGTCAAAACATGGGCCATCTCGTAGATTGTCTGGACGATGGCATGCTTGGCATCCATCTCGCCCAGCATGCGCCCGTTGTTCGAAGAGTTGCCAAAGAGCTGCGGATCGAAGGGTATTACCGCCAGCGGACTGACGCCCAGTGGCTCGGCAAAGTCGGCAGCACTTATCTCTGGACGCTTCGGAATGCCCGCCTGATTGATGATCAGTTTTGGCGGAGCGTCGTTGGGCCTCAGCTTCTTCAGCATGTCGACCAGGTTCTTGGTGTTGCGCAGATTGGCAAGCTCGGGTGTCGCCGTAATCACGATCTCGTCCGCCGCCGCCAGTGTGTTTTTGGTCCAGCCGTTCCACGCATGGGGAACGTCAAGGACAAGCAGTGGCGCACTACGCTGCGCGGTGTCTATGAGATGGGTGAACGCATCGGCGTCGAAATCATACACGCGGTCGAGGGTCGACGGCGCCGCCAGCAGCGAGAGATGCTGGGCGCACTGCGCCAGCAGGCGGTCGAGATAGACCTCGTCGATACGCTCGGGTGCGAAGACCGCTTCGGCGATGCCTTGCGCCGGGTCCTGGTCGAAATTGATATTTGCGGTGCCGAACGGCAGGTCGAGATCGGCGACCACCACTTCGGAGCCGAACAGGGTCGACATGCTCCATGCCAGGTTGTGAGCCATCGTCGAGGACCCAACACCGCCTTTCGCACCGATGAAGGCGATGGAGCGGCCAATCGGCTCGGCGTCCGGATCGACGAAAATGGAAGAAATGACGCCGACGATGTCCGCCATCGATATCGGCGCCACGACATATTCGGAAATGCCCGACCTGATCAGTTCGCGGTAGAGCCAGACATCGTTGTAGTGGCCGATGACAACGACCTTGGTGGTCGGATCGCAATATTCCGCCAGCTGGCGAAGCGCTTCGATCAGTTCGCGCGGCTCGCGGCGCGACTCCAGGATGATCAGATTGGGCGTCGGAGCGGTCTGGTAGATTTCGATGGCCGTCGCCACGCCGCCCATATGGACCTTGAGATGCGCCTTTGCCATGCGCCGGTCCTCGCCGGCGCGTTCGATCGGACTGGCGACGCTCTCCGTTTCGCAGAACGCCTGTATCGAGATGCGCGGGATCGGCCGCAAGGCATTCATCGCGGCGACGTCCTGCTCCCGGGCGGCATCGCCGCTGTCCGGTTGGGTATCGTAGGCCAGATTCGTCATGCTCTTACCCTCGAAATGGCCGCGATCAGTAGTCTACTTCCTGTGCCGGCACCGCCACCCAGACCGGAGCGTTCCGATAGCCATCTATGACTTTGCCGCGGCGTGCGGCATCGATCGGCGTCTCCTTGCGCGGTCCGAGCAGATCGGCCGGATTGGCGATCTGTGCGGCGAGATTGTTCTGGTAGGAGCAACCGAAATCCGCGTAGTGCTTGTTCTCTTCGGTTTTGAGAATGTCCTCAGGCCAGCGGCCGCATTTGCCGGTCTGTGCCTTCATGGCGGTGTAAGCCACCCTGACCGGCGCCGAAACATCCGCCGCCGACTGGTAGGAAAGCATCATCAGCCTGGATGCCGGAACGCCGTTTGCCCTGGCCACCCTGGCGAAATCGCTGGCAGCGCGGGACGCGGCAACGTCGTTGGCGGCGCCCGACGGCGTCATTATTCTGAGCACAGGCGCCGCGCTCCTGTCGTACCCCGACAGAAAGCCCTCAAGAGATGCACGCTGCTGATTAGTCATTCCGCGGTCGCTGGCTCCGACCGGAAGATCGAGCACCTCTTCCTTCTCGCCGATGACGATCGGATGGTTGGTGCGATAGTCGTCGGGAACGGAGCCTACCGTGATGCTGTCACGTTTTGCGCATCCAGCCAGCAGCGCGGCCCCAACGACCGCCAGGACGGAGATTGCGCGAAACGTGGGAAAACCACGAGAGCCGCCGGCTATTGCGCTGTTCTTTAAAGCCTTAGACATGCCCACACCCCCGGTCACTTGTAGATGTAGCCGACCACACCGTGGTAGCGGCCGTTCGGTTTGTCGGTCTGCATGGTTCCGTAGACGCGGTTGACGCGGCCGAGGAACATGCCGGCGCCGTCGCTCGCGGCGTTGAAATTGTCGTCGGGCTTGGCGAGCGCGTTGCGTGCAACCGGCCGCGAGAGATAAGGCGTCACGATGATGACGAGTTCAGTCTCGTTGCGGACGAAATCGCGGCTGCGGAAAAGCGTGCCGAGCACGGGAACCTTCGACAAACCCGGCAGACCGTTGATCGCCTGCCGGACATCGTCCCTGACAAGGCCCGCGATCATCATGGAGCCGCCGGATGGCAGTTCCACGGTGGTGTCTGCGAGGCGCTTGCGGATCGAAAGCATGTTCGATCCCGGAAAGGTTAGCGGGCTGGCACTGAGACCGACCGATCCTTCAGTGGTGGGTTCGGAAACGGATGTGCGGACTTTCAGACTGATACGACCTGGCGAGAGAACGACAGGCTGAAATTCCAGTCCTATGCCATATTCAATTTTCTGGACCTCATAGGTCACACCGCCGAAAGAAGCGGGCTCGTCGATAACGCCATCACCGTTGTTGTCGCGCCCGGGGCTCGGCGGTGTGACCGACTGGCTGCCAACTACATTGAATTCACCGCCAACCCTGAATGTCGCCTTCTCGCCAGACACTGCCGTCAGCGTCGGTTCGGCCAACGTCTTCATGACGCCGGATTGCTCCATCGCGTTGATGTAGGCCTCGAGCATCGAGGTGCCAAGCTGCAGTCCGCTAGGGGAAAGCGGCTTGCCGAGGCCCATTATATTGTCGCTTATGCCGGCCCAACTAATGCCATTGCTGCTGCCCTCTGCGAACATGTTGACGCCAAGCTGCTTCATGACATTGCGGCTGATTTCCGCGACTGTCACCTTCAGGGTAACCTGATCCTCTCCTATGATCTTGATCAGGTTGATGATCGCGCTTTTCTGCCGGGTCGAGTCGGGATTGTCGATGTCGACGCCACCATTGACCGAGCCGCCGGCCGCCGTCTGCGAATACTGGCCCGTTGTCGCTTCACCGCCGGTCACAAAGGCGGTAGCCAGTTCGGCCGCACGGGATGCATCAAGAGGGGTCTCGACCGTACCGGTCAGCACGACGTTGTCGTTCAGCAACTCGACCGTGATGTCGGAATTGGGAATAAAGCGCTTGAGATAGTCTTCCAGTCCGGCGACATCGCGCTCGATGGCAAGGTCAAGACTGGCGATCTGCTCGCCGTTGGGCCCAAAAACGAAGATGTTGGTCTCGCCGACCTGCTTGCCGAACAGGTAGATGCGGCGTGCCGAACGGGTCACCGCGTCAGCCACTCCCGGGTTCGCCACCAGTACATCGTAAGCGTCGCTCGGAAGGTCGATCACGATGGATTTGTTGAGGCCCAGCTTGATCCGCTGCGCACCCTTCGTCGTTTCGACCTGCGTGATGCCGGCGCCAGCAGCAGTGCCGAACGTCGGGGAGGCCAAGGCGACACAGGCCGAAGCGGCGAGTACGGCGCCCCAGCGGGCGGCAATCTGGCTGCTCCTGGCAAAGTCGACGGGCTGGTGGGTCTTCAAAGTCATCTCCTTGCCCCCACTTCGGAAACTTCGCCTGACTTGATCAGCCGAACAGTGCCGCGGCGCCCATTGCCCGAAACCAGATAGTCGGCCTCACCGTCAGGTTTTTCCTGCGCATCGGCAGTGGAGCGGAGCGCGAGAGTCAAGCGATCAGCCATCTGTTGCGCAACCGTGATGATTTCTGACTGCTGCGACGTCAGTTCGAGTGTCGCGGTCTGGCCAACCTTCACCTTCTTGCCCTCTTCATCTTCCTGGATCGCCTGATCGATCGCCAGGACACGAATGTTCTTGAGGATCGTTTCGGTGATGAAACCTTCGCCGCCGCTGGCTTGCGAGCGCCGGGTCATGATCACGTCGACAAAATCATTAGGAAGAATGAAGCCGCCGGCCGATGTATCGGCGGCGATCTGGGTGGCTATCGCCCGTTTACCCGCCGGCAGGATCGACGACATGAAGCTCTGGCCTTCGCCAATCAGTTTCGAGCGGCGCAGCGGTTCGCCCCTATACATCGCGATCCGCGCGAGCGAGCCCTTCAGCTTGTCGATCGCATCGGCTTCACCGTCGCGGGTTATGAAATTGGCGTCGACAGCGTTGGTTGGCCATGCCTGCCAGGTGAGCTGGCCGTCTACAGCAGCCCCCATCGGAACATCGGCGGACAGGACGAGCACTTCGCTCAACGCCAGCGCCGGCTGCTCCGGTTCGGGCATCGCCACTTCCTGCGAAGTGCTGGCCATGTTTTTGGCGATGTAGCCAGCACCGCCCGCCGCGGCCACCGCAACGCTCAGAATAATCAACCGTGACGCCATCGGATACCCAGCCCCGAAACCACCTTGCCCGGGGCGGAGATTGCGCCGCCAATCGTCAAATTAGGGTTAATGCAATCCTTACGATCGTGATTAATTTAGAGTTTATGCAAATACTTTCGGGAGAGGCTGAGCAAGGAAGGAGAGAAACGCTGGATACGCGCTCAGGCGCGTTGGCGACAACTCAGCCGGCCAGCAAGCGACTGGTGGCCCAGAGCATCAGCGGCGAGGCCGGATAGGACATCAAACCGCCGATGCCGAGCGCCACGCCATAAGGAATTCCGGCCTTCTGATCGGCGAAGTGCCGAAGAAACGCGATCCTGCCGGTGAAAAGGGACAGCGGCGAGTTGCGGTATATCACCAGCGCCAAAGTAAGCATCCCGCCCAGGATCGTGGAAACAAGCAAATATGTCATCAGCTGGTGATCGAAACCCATCCAGACCGCGGTGGCGGCAAGCAATTTGGCGTCTCCGCCACCCATGGCGCCGATTGCGAACAGGCCGAAGGAGCACGCGAGCACGATGCCGCCGGCGGCGAAATGCCAGGCGTAAGCCGACCATTCCATTCCGGTGAACGGCGCCAGGACCGCAAATGCCAGCAGGAGGATCACCGACACGCGGTTGGCAATCGTCATCGAAACCATGTCCGACAGCGCGGCGTAGACCATACAGAATGGAAAGATCACAAAAATCGCTGCTTCAACCATTTGGCTTATGCCTATTTCATTCACCGCAACGCAACCGAGCGAGACCGCGTGCAGAAAGCAAAGGGCCGCGCCATCTTGCGACGCAGCCCTTCAACTTCAGCTAAGCGGAACCGCTTAAATGTTACGGAGCATTAGCATCCGTCAGCTTCGAACCGATCGTGGTGAACGTCTTGCCTACCTGTGTACCGATCGTGCCAGCGCCGACCATGATGGCAAGCGCGATGAGAGCGGCGATCAGCCCGTATTCAATGGCGGTCGCGCCGGATTCGTCCTTCAAGAAACGTGCAAAAAGCTTAGTCATTCGAGAGCTCCTTACTCCACATGTTAACAGCACCCCGTCGACTGTTCTTTATGCGTCGATCGGATGCTGCCAATTTATGGAGGAGCTCTTTCATTCGGCTTAAGAAACAGCCTTACCGAATTCTTTCCGCACAGCGCTCCATTTGTTGGTTAATCGCCGACTAAGATGGAAACCCGCCATAGCCATGCCGCCATGTCCATGGCAGCGCCGGCGCACGAGTTCCGCACTTAACCGTTGGTTCACCAATGTCGTTCATTTTCGAAGAACACTTTCTGCGGGGAGAGATGAGATGCATCGGGCCCAGATTTTCAAGATTCTCTTCCGGCAGTCGCTGCTCGCAGCCGCCGCGGCGGCAATGATGATGACTACAGCTCATGCGGAACCTGGGATCGAAGTGATCATGAACCAGGCGAGGATCGTGAAACTCGCGCGCGGGGCAGATACAATCGTCGTCGGCAATCCGGCGATCGCCGACGCCTCGGTCCAGGATGCCAACACGATCATCCTTACTGGCAGGGGTTTCGGCGTCACCAACCTGGTCGTGCTTGACCGCGACGGCGCTCCTATCATCGACGAACAGGTTACGGTTGTGCGGCAGACCACCAGTTCGGTACGTATCTACCGACGCGCGAGTATCCAAACCCTGTCTTGCACGCCCTATTGCGAAGGCTCGTACAAGAGCGAGGCCGAACTGGCGTCCGACGCTCAGATAGGCCGGTGATCCGCATGGCATAGCCGACGGCCAGCCTGGTGGTTAGTCACCGGTAAATTGGTTGCGCGATCTTTTAAGGATCATCCAAACCGTAACGAAACCGGTTTGCGATATCGTCCTGGCCAATACCGCATGAGATTGGCTGGGCTCGATATGGGTGTTGAACAAGCGTCTGGACCGGACTGCGCGCGCGCTAAAAGATGGCGCCCGCGGATTGTGCTGCGTTTCTGCGGCGACCAAAGCGGCAGCACGGTCGTCGAGTTCGGCATGCTGCTGTTGCCGTTCCTTCTCCTGCTCTTCGCCATCCTGGAAACCTGCATATCGTTTGCAGCCGGGCAGGTGATGGCGAATGCCGTCGACGATGTTTCACGACAGATCCGCACCGGACAAATCAAGGCCGACGGCCTGAACGCAACGAACCTTCGCAACCTCATCTGCGGCAAATTGGAGATGATGGTGGCAAGCGGTTGCCCTGGTCTGGCAATCGACCTGCGTACCGAGGATACGTTCAGCAAGCTCGCCGCTATCCCGATGCCGATCACCGGCACAGGCGACCAGAGAACGATCAACCCGGGGATGACGCAGGTGCAGAAGCCTAAATCTCTGGAGAAGAGCATGCTCCGCGTGCTCTATCCCTGGCCGATCATGACCAACATGATGCAAAAAAGCCTGTCGACATTGGCCGACGGCAAAATTCTGCTTCTCGCCACGGCAACCTGGCAAAACGAACCATTTGACGATTGATCGGGGGCGGACATGGCCAGTAAATTTTCGAGCGTCCTCGGACGATTGATTTCCGACCGACGAGGCGTCGCGGCGATCGAATTCGCGCTGATTGCGCCCTTGATGCTGGCTATGTGTCTTGTGACCTGGGAGCTGGCGCTCGCAATCGAAACCAGCCGCAAGGTCGGCCGCGCCGGCAGCATGATCGGCGATCTGGTTACACAATCGCCGCAAATGTCCAAAGCCGAGCTAAAAGGAATTCTTGCGATCAGCAGTTCGGCTATTCAGCCTTACAACCGGTCGGATCCGAACATCACCGTTACAGCCATCGAGATAACCAACGAAACGACCCCCAGGACCAGGATCCTCTGGGAATACAAACTGGTCGGCAAGTCGGGCGGGCAGAATGTCTATGAGGCAGGCAGGGCAGCCGGAACCTTGACAGATGTTCCCGACAGGCTTGAGACGGCCGGCAGTTTCCTCATCGAAGTCAACAGCCACCTGGATTATGTGCCCGTCATCGTCTGGAGCACGGATGCAAAACAGGCGCTCGGCCTGACATCGTCGCGCGCCACCTACAACATGAACGAGACCTACTACATGCGCCCGCGCGTCACGAGCACCATCGCCTGCGGCGATTGTTATAGCTGACCTGCCGGCCGGAGGATCGGACCGCTGGTTTCCAATCCTCCCGGCTTTCGAATTGCCAACCGAGGCGATCGATCCTATGTCTGCAACTCCCCTAAGCAGACACTAGCCTGGGTTCATGGCACGCGCTTTCGTCTTCGTCCTCGACTCCTTCGGCATCGGCGCCGCCGCTGACGCCGCGCGTTTCGGCGACGAGGGCTCCAACACCTTCGGCCATATCGCGGCCGCCTGTGCGGCTGGCCAAGCCGACAGAGAGGGTGTCCGGGCCGGCCCCCTGAATGTTCCCAATATGGCCGCACTGGGCCTTGCGAAGGCGGCCGCTCTGGCCGTGGGAGACATAAGCGCAAATGCGGCTCCGGCTGCCGTTGCTCAAAATGCCTTCTATGGAGCGGCGGACGAAATCTCGAGCGGCAAGGATACGCCATCCGGTCACTGGGAGATCGCGGCGTTTCCGGTCCGTTTCGACTGGGGGTATTTTCCTGAAACGACGCCGACATTTCCGGCATCCCTCACATCCGCCATCGTCGCTGAGGCCGGCTTGCCGGGGATTCTCGGCGATCGCCATGCCTCCGGAACGGAAATCATCGCTGAGTTCGGCGAAGAGCACATCCGCACCGGCAAGCCGATTTGCTACACGTCGGCGGATTCGGTCTTCCAGATCGCCGCGCATGAAACGCATTTCGGGCTCGAACGGCTTTACGAGCTTTGCGGTATCGTCCGAAGGCTGGTCGACCCGTTGAATATCGGCCGGGTCATCGCGCGTCCGTTCATCGGCGAAACACAACAGACTTTCGAGCGCACCGCCAACCGGCGAGACTTCGCCGTGCCGCCACCGGAACCCACATTGCTCGACCGGCTGACCGCGCGCGGCAACCGGGTCATCGGCATCGGCAAGATCGGCGACATTTTCGCCCACCGAGGCGTGTCGGAGACGCGCAAGGCCGCCGGAAACATGGCGCTGTTCGACGCCGCTCTTAGTGGCATGGACGATGCCCGCGATGGCGACATGGTTTTTGCGAACTTCATCGATTTCGACACGCTTTTCGGCCATCGCCGGGATGTTGCTGGTTATGCCGAGGCGCTCGAGGCCTTCGACCGGCGGCTGCCGGAGGCTTTTTCCAGATTGCGCCGTGGCGATATCCTGCTTTTGACCGCCGATCACGGCTGCGACCCCTCGTGGAAGGGCACCGATCACACCCGCGAGAGAATTCCCATCATCGGCACCGGACCGGGGCTGCGTGGCGGAGAAATCGGCGTGCGGTCGACCTTCGCCGACATCGGCGAGACGATAGCCGAACATCTCGGCCTCGCACCGGGTCGGCATGGCACGTCCTTCTACAAGGCGATCGCCGCCGATGCCTGAACTTCCCGAGGTAGAGACCGTCCGGCGCGGCCTGCAACCGGTTTTCGAAGGTTCACGCCTCCTGCATGTCGAGGCGAGACGGCCGGATCTACGGTTTCCGTTTCCCGACCGCTTTGTCGAGCGGCTGACCGGTCGGACTGTCACCGCGCTTGGCCGGCGAGCGAAGTACCTGACCGCGCATGTCGATGGCGGCCCGGTGCTCATCTGCCATCTCGGCATGTCCGGATCGTTCCGCATCGAGGACGACGACCAGGCCGGCACACCCGGTACGTTCCATCACGAGCGCTCGAAAGATGCCGCGCACGACCACGTTGTGTTTCATCTCAGCGCGCCGACCGGAACAAAGGCGCGCGTCGTCTTCAACGACCCCCGGCGGTTCGGCTTCATGCTTTTCGCCGAGGCGGACGAACTGGACCGCCACCCGATGCTCGCCAATCTCGGCATAGAGCCGACCGGGAATGCGCTCGATGGAACGCTGCTTGCCGATCTGCTGCGCGGCCGCAAGGCGCCGCTGAAGGCTGCCCTCCTCGACCAGACCGTGATTGCCGGGCTCGGCAACATCTACGTCGCCGAAGCCCTGTGGCGTGCCGGCCTTTCGCCGCGCCGGGCGGCAGGAACCATCGCGGCGTCCCCCGGCAAGGCGACGGAGCGCAGCACACGTCTCGCCACGGCCATCCGAAACGTCATCGCAGATGCGATCCAGGCAGGGGGATCGTCACTCAAGGATCATATCCAGACGGACGGGTCGCTGGGCTATTTTCAGCATTCCTTCTCGGTTTACGACCGCGAAGGCCAAGCTTGTCCGAGATCCGGCTGCGGCGGCACGATCCACCGCATCGTGCAGAGCGGACGCTCCACTTTCTATTGCCCGACCTGCCAGCGTTGAGCTAAGCGACGGAAGCCGGTCAAGCCCTGGGAGAATTGCCATGACCTATGAAACGATCATCGTCGAAACGCGCAGCAAGGTCGGGCTGGTCACACTCAACCGGCCGAAGGCGCTGAACGCGCTCAACTCCCAGGTCCTTGGCGAAATCGTCGCCGCGCTGCAGGCGTTCGACGCCAATATGGAACTCGGCGCGATCGTCATAACCGGCTCCGAAAAGGCTTTCGCGGCGGGCGCCGATATCAAGGAGATGCAGTCCAAGTCCTATGTCGAAGCTTATCTCGAAGATTTCTTCGTCGGCTGGGAAGGGCTGACGCGCATCCGCAAGCCCATCATCGCCGCGGTTTCCGGCTATGCGCTCGGCGGCGGCTGTGAACTGGCAATGATGTGCGATTTCATCATCGCAAGCGACAACGCAAAATTCGGCCAGCCGGAGATCACGCTCGGGGTCATGCCCGGCATGGGCGGCTCGCAGCGCCTGACGCGTTTCGTCGGCAAGTCGAAGGCAATGGACATGTGCCTGACCGGTCGCATGATGGATGCAGCGGAGGCTGAACGTTCCGGCCTCGTCTCGCGTGTCGTTCCAGCGGCTGATCTCGTCGAAGAGGCGATCAAGGCGGCCGCCAAGATCGCGGATTTCTCGATACCGGCCGTCATGATGACCAAGGAGGCGGTCAACCGTTCCTATGAAACGACGCTGGCCGAGGGCCTGCGCTTTGAACGCCGGGTTTTCCACGCGATGTTTGCGCTCGACGATCAGAAGGAAGGCATGGCGGCCTTCGCCGAAAAACGCCCGGCAAGCTTCCGCAACCGTTGATGGCGGGTGCGTCCAAAAAGACCGCGAAACGGCGTTGACGCCTCGCCAAAGCTACACTATAAGCCGCGACAACTGAGGCGGCCCATGGCTGCCCATTTGTTTTTGCGCCAGCAGGAGGCCCTGCGGCGCCCCTACGGATACAGAAGAGAGGCATCATGGCCAATACATCGTCGGCCAAAAAGGCAACGCGCAAAATCGCTCGCCGTGCAGCGGTCAACAAGACCCGCCGCTCGCGCGTCCGCACCTATGTCCGCAAGGTCGAAGAGGCTCTCGCAGCCGGCGACAAGACGGCAGCTGAAGCCGCCTTCCAGGCCGCCCAGCCGGAATTGATGCGCGCCGCAAGCAAGGGCGTCATCCACAAGAACACCGCGTCGCGCAAAGTTTCGCGCCTTGCGCAGCGTGTGAAGACGCTGACCGCCTGACACCCAATTTCAGTACCAGATCGAAAAAACCCGGCGTACCTCGCCGGGTTTTTTTCGTTTGCCGGAAAACACTTGCCGGGATGACGTTACGGAAAGCTGCCCGCAGGCCAAAGTTCTTTGCCGGCATAGGCCTCGTTTCGGCTATTCTGTCGCCGTCGCAGCCGCTCACCCAGCGGAAAAGGCCTGACACTATTTATGCAATAATTTCAGCCATTTACAGACGGTTGTCCACACGTTGTTCAGGTCATCCACCGGCTGCCGGGGGCTGGAGCATGTCAAGCGCTTTTTTTAGTTTTTTTTCGCCCGTGGGGGCTCAAAAAATCAGGTTTGGAAAAGGTTTTGAATCCAAACGACTTATTCGGTTAACAGCCGCTTCGATGCCCTCCTGAAGCGGCTCCAGCAGATCAGATTCATTAAAAATCCGTTAGCCGTGGCCTTGCCCTTTCCACAGCGATTTTTGTAGTGTCTCTTCATCGAGAGGGACGGGCCTGCGGCCCCAAGACCCAGCTAAATTAGCAGAAATTGCAACGCGGATCCAATTCGCGAATAGCGAAGTTTTGCCTTTTCGATACGTCCGAATGGTGCAGCCATCGGGACCGAAGTTGGACATCGCTCGGCGTTCTCGCCAGCGATTGACTGGTTTTGTGTCCATTCCAGGCCGCCCGCGAGGAAAAGGCAAACCCGGATAAACGCCAAAGATGGCGTTCGGGATGTTACAGACAGGACGGTGCCGGGAACGGCATCGCCTGTGATGAGGCTTGCTGCCATTCGCTGACCCTGGGGTTGTCAGGGAATGGCGCGAACATGAAAGACAGGGACCACATCATGCAAGGCGCAATCGGAAGGGAAGCAGGGGTTGACTTCCCTTTTCACAACATTGTCGAGGGACAGGGCATGGCGGCTACCATATCGGGGGGCGAAGACAAGACTTTCGAACGTGTAAAGGCTCAGTTGAAGGCGCGGCTGGGCAGCGACGTTTATTCCAGCTGGTTCGGGCGGATGAAGCTGGCAGAGACTTCCAAGGGCATTGCGCGCCTCTCGGTTCCGACCGCATTCCTGCGGTCGTGGATCAACGGACATTATCTCGATCTCATCAACGAACTCTGGAAGCGGGAAGAGCCCGATCTCCTGAAAATTGAAATCATCGTTCGCAGCGCGACCCGGCATGGCCGCAGCGGACCTGAACTGGAGCAGCAGCCGGTCCGCAGGACACCGCAACCCGCACAGACGGCGCTGGGTTCGGGCACCTTGGCTACCCAGCGCTCCGACCGGAACATCATGCAGCGCAGCAGCCCGGCTATGGAAACCGACACCCGTCAGCCGGTGCTCGGTTCGCCGCTGGACGCGCGTTATACATTCCAGTCCTTTATCGACGGTCCGTCGAACCGGGTTGCATTCGCCGCCGCCAAAGCGGTTGCGGAATCCCAGTCCAGCGCCGTTCGTTTCAATCCGCTTTTCCTGCATGCCACGGTGGGCCTCGGCAAAACCCATCTGTTGCAGGCAATCGCGGCTGAATCGCTCAAGCACAACCCGCAGTCGCGGGTGGTCTATCTCACCGCCGAATATTTCATGTGGCGTTTCGCAACCGCCATCCGCGACAACAACGCGCTGACCCTCAAGGAGCAGCTGCGCGACATCGACCTTCTGATCATCGACGACATGCAGTTCCTGCAAGGCAAGTCGATCCAGCACGAGTTCTGCCACCTGATCAACATGCTCCTCGACAGCGCCAAGCAGGTTGTGGTTGCCGCCGACCGGCCGCCATCCGAGTTGGAATCGCTGGAGCCGCGCGTGCGCTCCCGCCTGAATGGCGGCGTCGCCCTCGAAATGTCGGCGCCGGATTTCGGCATGCGCCTCGGCATGCTGAAGCTTCGGCTGGCCAGCGCCAAGGCCGAAGATCAGTCGTTGAACATTCCCGACGATATCCTGACCCATGTGGCCAAGACCGTGACCGGCAGCGGTCGCGAACTGGAAGGCGCGTTCAACCAGCTGCTGTTCCGGCACTCGTTCGAACCGCAAATCACCATCGACCGCATCGATGAGCTTCTCGGCCACATCTACCGCTCGGGCGAGCCGAAGCGGGTGCGCATCGAGGACATCCAGCGCATCGTCGCCCGCCACTACAACGTCTCGAAGACGGAACTTCTGTCCAACCGGAGAACCCGAACGATCGTCAAGCCGCGGCAGGTCGCGATGTATCTGTCGAAGGTAATGACGCCGCGCTCGCTTCCCGAAATCGGCCGGCGGTTTGGCGGACGCGACCATACGACGGTACTTCATGCGGTGCGCAAGATCGAAGACCTCTCGGGATCGGACAACACACTCGCGCAAGAGCTGGAACTGCTGAGGAGACTGATCTCCGATCAGGCCTGAAAACCGCTTTGCAATGGGGATGCGGCGAACCTCCCACCTGCGATGCAGGCGTTATCCCCAGAAAGCCCGCGGAAGCGCTGTCCAAGCCTTCCGCGGGCTTGCCTTTGCGGGCGTTTTCCTGTCAGTTTGCTTCGATTCTGACCCTTTGGCGGCCATTCGCGACGTACAATTTCGCAGAATGCCGCTCCTCCATTGAAGCGAGACCAGCTCGTCATGCGTGTAGTCATCGAACGCTCGAACCTCCTCAAGTCGCTGAACCATGTGCATCGTGTCGTGGAGCGCCGGAATACCATCCCGATCCTCTCCAACGTGCTGCTTTCGGCAACCGGCGCGAGCCTGGAGATGAAAGCGACCGATCTGGACCTCGAAGTGACTGAAGCCACCGCCGCCAAGGTTGAGCAGGCCGGTGCAACCACCGTTCCGGCGCATCTTCTCTACGACATCGTGCGCAAGCTGCCGGATGGCGCCGAGGTGATGCTGAAGACAGACGAGGAAGGCCATGCGATGTCGGTGATTTCCGGCCGCTCGAGCTTCCGCTTGCAGTGCCTGCCGCAATCGGACTTCCCGGAACTGACGGCCGGCTCGTTCTCACATATTTTCCGTGTCGAATCCGTCAGCCTCAAGGGCCTGATCGAGAAGACCCAGTTTGCCATTTCGACCGAAGAGACCCGTTATTATCTGAACGGCATTTTCCTGCACGCGCACGAAGCGAACGGAAAGCTGAAGTTGCGTTCGGTGGCGACGGACGGCCATCGGCTCGCCCGCGCCGAGGTCGATGCGCCCGCCGGTTCGGAAGGCATGCCGGGCATCATCATCCCGCGCAAGACGGTCAGTGAGCTGCAGAAGCTCGTCGACGATCCGGACGTCGCCGTCACCATCGAATTGTCCGACACCAAGATCCGTTTCACCATCGGCAGCGTAGTTCTGACATCGAAGCTGATCGACGGGACGTTCCCGGACTATCAACGGGTCATCCCGACCGGCAACGACAAGAAGCTCATTATAGACAGACAGAGCTTCGCCGCCGCCGTCGATCGCGTTTCGACGATTTCCTCCGAACGTGGCCGCGCCGTAAAACTGTCGATCGCTGACGGCCAGGTGACGCTTGCCGTCAACAATCCGGATTCCGGCAGCGCGACCGAAGAACTTGCGGCGGACTACAGCTCCGACCCGATCGAGATCGGTTTCAACGCAAAATATCTGCTGGACGTCGCCGCGCAGCTTTCGGGCAGCGAGGCCGAATTCATGTTGGCGGATGCCGGATCTCCCACGCTGATCCACGACACGGCGGACGAACACGCGCTCTACGTGCTCATGCCGATGCGCGTCTAACGCATGTCGCCCGAAAGTGTCCTCGGTTTCGGGAGAAACGACATGCGCAAACAACAAGCTACTGCGTGCGCGCCGAATCCCATTCGGCGCAACGCGTTGTAGCGATCGATCGCAATGCCGGATACAGCGCAGGCGGGCCGGCAGGGCGGCGATATATCGCCGCGCGTGAACAGGCTGACGCTTACGGACTTCCGCAACTACTCCAGCCTTTCGCTCGACCTTGAACCCGGTGCCGTCGTCTTCACCGGCGAGAACGGCGCGGGAAAGACAAACCTGCTGGAAGCCTTGTCCTTTCTGACGCCCGGGCGGGGCCTGCGTCGTGCAACCTATGGCGAGGTGGCGCGCGACGGCGGCGATGGCGGGTTTGCGATCCATGCAGAGATCGAAGGGCCATTCGGCGAATGCAGCATCGGCACCGGAACGACGGGGGCCGGCGACAGCGACGCCGGACGCCGTGTCCGCATAAACGGCGCACCGGCAAAATCCGCCGAAGCCCTGCTGGAATGGCTGCGGGTGACCTGGATCACGCCGTCCATGGACGGTCTCTTCACCGGCTCCTCTGGTGACCGCCGCCGTTTTGTCGACCGCCTCGTGCTCGCCATCGACCCGAGCCACGGCCAACGGGCGCTCGACTATGAAAAGGCAATGCGCGGCCGCAACCGGCTGCTGACCGAAAACTCGCGCGACGCCAGATGGTTCGAGGCGATCGAGACGCAGATGGCCGAAACAGGAACGGCGATCGCCGCGGCCCGTGCCGAGCTGGTCCGATTGCTCACCGCGATGGTGGCGCGACTGCCGAACGACACTCCCTTCCCCCAGGCCGATGTGGTGCTGGCAGGATCGCTCGAGGAGGCGATCGGCCACCGGCCCGCCGTCGACATCGAGGAGGAGTTCCGCCGCCGCCTGGCTGAAGGACGCGAGCGCGACCGCGCCGCCGGTCGCACGCTGGACGGCCCGCATCGTTCCGATCTTCTTGTGCGTCATCGCCCAAAGAACATGCCGGCCGAACTGTGTTCGACCGGCGAGCAGAAGGCATTGCTGGTCGGCATCATCCTCTCGCATGCGAGGCTCTGCGGGGAAGTCTCCGGCCTGGTTCCCATATTGCTGCTCGACGAGATCGCCGCACATCTCGACGCCGGCCGCCGTGCGGCGCTTTTTTCCATCCTCGAGGAACTCGGCTGCCAGGTTTTCATGACAGGGACGGAACCGGCGTTGTTTTCAGCACTGCGCGGACACGCCCAATTCCTTGCCGTCGACCATGGCCGGGTTTCCGCCGATACCGCCTGACAACGGCCTTCAGGGACCCTAAAGCGCTGGAATTTCCGCTGGCTGCGCTTTAAGCCTTTGATTTTACGCATGTCGTTATCGCAAAACCGCTGCACACTTTTGCGCGACATGCGTTATGTTCAGGTAATGAACCGACACGAGCCTGCAGCCCTTTCGACCGAAGAACTCGAGCGATACGCGCGACACATCATCCTGCCGGAGATCGGCGGCAGCGGTCAGCAGAAACTGAAGCGCGCCCGCGTGCTGGTGATCGGGGCGGGCGGACTCGGTGCACCGGTACTGCAATATCTGGCGGCAGCAGGCGTCGGCGCGCTCGGCATAGTCGACGACGACACCGTCTCACTTTCCAACCTGCAACGGCAGATCATTCATGGCACGCCGGCTGTCGGCACGGCCAAGACGGAAAGTGCGGCTGACAGCATCCAGCGTTTGAACCCGCATGTGCGGGTCGAGATCCACAACATGCGGCTCGACGCCGGAAATGCACGACCGCTGGTCGCACAATACGACGTCGTGGTCGATGGCTCCGACAATTTCGAAACCCGCTATGCCATCGCCGATGCCTGCGAGGCCGAACAGCGGCCTCTGGTGCATGCAGCGGTCGGACGCTTCGACGGCTCGCTCACCGTGCTGAAGCCGTTCGAAAGCGGCCCTGACGGGCAATCCTACCCGTCCTATCGCGATCTTTTCCCCGAAGCGCCGCCGAAAGGGCTGGTGCCCTCCTGCGCGGAGGCGGGGATCGTCGGCGCGCTGACCGGGGTTCTGGGAACCTTGCAGGCAATGGAGACCATCAAGCTGATCACTGGGATCGGCGAGCCACTGGTCGGGCGACTGCTGCTTTATGACGGGCTTGCCGCGCGTTTCGATACGGTCCGCTACAAGAGACGGAAATGAGCCGTATTGATCACGAAGATATCCGCCTCGAGCGCATCGACGGCAGCTTCGGCCGGTGGGATGAACTGCTTTCCCTCATCCTGCGATCGTTTGCCTATATGGACGGAGTGATCGACCCGCCCTCCTCCGCGCATCGCCTCAGCCTATCCGGACTGAAGGAAAAAGCGTCGCAAGAAACCGGCTTTGCCGCTTTCAAAGGAAGCCGGCTGGTCGGCTGCGTTTTCATCTCGGAACAAGCCGACCATTTCTATCTCGGCAAGCTGGCCGTTGAACCCGGAGTACAAGGTTCGGGAATCGGCCGAAAACTTCTCGAAATGGCTGAGTCGGAAGCCCGAAAATCACGAAAACCGGCCATAGAACTGCAAACGCGGATCGAACTTTCGGCAAATCGGGACACGTTTCGCCATCTTGGCTTCCGCGAAGTCGCACAGACGGCACATGACGGTTATGACCGGCCGACGTCCGTGACCATGCGAAAGGTTCTGTCTTGAGCCTGGAGCTTTCGGCGGACGAACGGGCGATCGCTGCCGGGCGCAACGGCGACGGGGCCGCAATGGCGATGCGCATCGTTGCGGAAGCCGGCAGGCTGCTCGGCGCTGACCGCCTCATTCCTATCCAGTCGGCCCATATCGACGGTGCGCTTTATCACGGCGATTCCGGGACGCTTTTTGCCGAGAGGCTTGTGAATGGCGGCGCCAGGGTTTCGGTCCGCTCGACACTGAACGTCGGGGCGCTCGATCTGATGGGCTGTTCGCGTGTGCGCCTGGAAGAACCGCAGCGAACGATGGCGCGCCGCATGATGGACGCCTATCGCGAACTCGGCTGCGAAACAACATGGACCTGCGCGCCCTACCAGGCCGGCCACCGTCCGCGACAGGGCAGCGATGTCGCCTGGGGCGAATCCAACGCGGTGGTGTTCTGCAACTCGGTGCTCGGTGCTCGCACAAACCGATACGGCGACTTTCTCGACATTGCCTGCGCGATCACCGGCAAAGCACCCGATGTCGGGCTGCATCGGCCGGAAAACCGCCGAGCCCGTCTGGTTTTCGATGTCACAGGGCTGTCGCCGGCTTTCCTAAACTCGGAGATCGCCTGGCCTATCCTCGGAACACTCTACGGTCGCGAAACCGGCAGTACCGTCGGTGTGGTCAAGGGGATTGAAGGACATCCCGGCGAGGATCGCCTGAAGGCATTCGGCGCCGCGGCTGCATCCTCGGGTGCTGTCGGGCTGTTCCACATCGTCGGCATCACGCCGGAAGCGCCAGATCTCGAATCGGCACTGGGCGGCGAGCCGGCGGAGATTACCGTCCACGTCACGGCCGGCATGGTCGAGGACACCAGGGCGCGGCTTTCGACCGCTGCCAAACCCGCAGCAATCGACGCGGTCGCAATCGGCAGCCCGCATCTTTCGGCCGATGAGTTTGTTGAACTCGAACGCCTGATCGACGGCCGCGGACTGCGCGTGCCCATCCATGCCTGCACGGGTCGCCATGTGCTCGCCACACTGGAAAAGAGAGGAGCGCGAAAGCGGCTGGAGGCAAGCGGCGTTGTCATCGTCGCCGACACCTGCATCGTCGTGACCCCGATCCTGCCGGCGATGAACGGTGCCGTGCTGATGACCAACTCGGGCAAGTTCGCTCAGTATGCGCCGGGCAATACCGGCTATGGCGTGCTGTACGGCTCCCTGGCCGACTGCGTGGAAAGCGCGGTGTCGGGCCGGCCCATGCTTACGGACATGGTCGCATGATCCCGCTCAGGGCCGACGTGCTGGTTCCGGGCGGCACGGCTGTCGGCAAAGCATTGGTGCTTGAAGCGCCGATCAGTTTCTGGGGCGGCGTCGACCCGAAATCCGGAAGCATTGCCGATGTCCGTCATCCGCAACATGAAGAGCCGATCGGCGGCACCGTTCTGTTCGTCCCCGCAACGATCGGCTCGTCCTCGGCGTCCGCCGTTCTGATGGAACTTGTTCACAACGGCCATGCCCCGGCGGCGATTGTGCTGCACGAGCCCGATGCGATCCTGCTGCTCGGCCTTATCGTCGCCCGCGAAATGCACTGGCCGACGCCCCCGGCCCTGCGGCTGGACCGGTCCCGACATTCCGATTTTTCCGGTCTGCGGGTCCGGATTTCCGGCAACGGGACGATTTCTCCGCTGGCTTGAGCATCGGCCCGAAATCGGAATCGACGGGAAAGCACGATGCATAGATTCAAGTCTTAATGCATGTCGCCCGAAAGTGTCGTCGGTTTCGGGAGAAACGACATGCACAACCAACAAGCTACAGGGTGGCCGCCGAATCCCATTCGGCGCGACGCGCTGTAGAGCGTCCCTTGCGCGCCCTGAGGAACGCGCGGCGCTCTGACTAGACCCGTTCGGGCAAAACCCGGTCCGGGGGACGATGGCCGTCGAAGAAGGTGCGGATATTGATGATGACCTTTTCGCCCATGTCGATCCGGCCCTCGATGGTCGCCGAGCCCATATGCGGCAGAAGCACCACCTTGCCTTTGCCAACCAGCTTGAGCAGTTTCGGATTGACTGCCGGTTCGTGCTCGAAAACGTCGAGCCCGGCGCCGGCAAGCTTGCCTTCCTGAAGCATCTGGATCATCGCATCTTCGTCGATGATGTCGCCACGGGCGGTGTTGACGATGTAGGCCGACGGCTGCATCAGCGCGAGCCGGCGCGCCGACAAGAGGTGGAAGGTCGCCGGCGTCGACGGGCAGTTGACCGAGATGATGTCCATGCGGGCAAGCATCTGGTCGAGGCTTTCCCAATAGGTCGCCTCCAATTCGTCCTCGATGACCGGCGTGACGCGGTGGCGGTTGTGGTAGTGAATCGACAATCCGAATGCCTTGGCGCGGCGCGCCACCGCTGTGCCGATGCGGCCCATGCCGACGATACCCAGGCGTTTGCCCCAGATCCGCCGGCCGAGCATCCAGGTCGGGGACCAGCCGACCCATTTGCCGTCGCCCATCAGCACATTCGCACCTTCCGTGAGGCGGCGCGGCACTGTCAGCAGCAATCCCATGGTCATGTCGGCCGTGTCTTCGGTAAGCACGTTCGGCGTATTGGTGACGGTGATGCTCTGCTTGGCCGCGGCAGCCACGTCTATGTGGTCGACGCCGTTGCCGAAATTGGCGATCAGCTTGAGGTTCGGCCCGGCCTGGGCAAGCAGCGCCGCGTCGATACGGTCGGTGATGGTCGGCACCAGCACATCGGCTTCCTTGACCGCGGCCACCAGTTCGGGCTGCGTCATCGGACGATCCTCGACGACAATGCGGGCATCGAAGAGCTCGCGCATCCGCGTTTCCACCTGGTCAGGCAGCTTGCGCGTAATGACGACGAGGGGCTTTTTCCTGCCGGCCATTGTTTCCTCGAATCCGGGTCTTGTTGAGACCTCTTTAACCAAGACAGGCGAAACTTGAAACCATCTCCGGCTTCGCAATCCCATGTAACAAGCGATGCAGCCGAAAACAAAGAAAAAGGGCTTCGGGGGCCGGCCCACATGCGCGGCCCCGGCGTTGAGTAGAGGAACCAAAGTGTCTGGTTTTGTGTCGCTTTGCCGGACCGTGAGCGCAGCATTGCTGGCCCTGGCGGTCGTTTCTACGGGCACGCTCACAAGCTCGGTCGCCGCGGCGCCGGCTTCGCCGGACGTCACACGCGGACCGAGTGGACTGCCATTGCCGCGATTCGTCAGCCTGAAATCCGCGAAGGTCAATTCGCGCATCGGACCTGGCGTGAATTATGCGGTCGACTGGATGTACATGAAGCCTGGCCTGCCGATGGAAATCATCCAGGAGTATGACAACTGGCGCCGCGTCCGCGATTCGGATGGGGCGGAAGGCTGGATCAACCAGTCGCTTCTCTCCGGGCGGCGGACCGGCATCGTCGCTCCCTGGCAAAAGGGCAAGAAGGCGCAGATCGGGCTTATGGCCGAGCCAGGAAACAGCGGGGGTACTGTCGCTACGATCGAGCCGGGCGTCGTCGGAACGATCAAGGTCTGCAACGGCGATTGGTGCGAAATGACCTTCAGCGGTCACACCGGCTGGATCAACCAGTCGCTGGTCTGGGGCGTCTATCCCGGCGAAACCATCAAGGACTGACGCAGCGGGGGTCAATCCCTTCCGATGCGGCCGAGATGCGTGTCGCGAAAAGCCGAGGCATATTTGAGGCCATAGCCCAGCGCCCGGTCGATGCCGATATGCGCCAGCCAGATCAGCCCGATGCCGATCAGGATCGGTATCGCTGAAAAATACCCGATAATGATGATTGCCAGCGGCCAGACCGTGAGATGGGCGGCGTTGTAGCAATAGGCGCCGATCCGAGGCCCGGCGAGATAGCCGAGCATCGAAATATCCGGCACGAGAATGAGGGCGGCAAACAACAGCCACCCCTGCCCGACTGTCGCATAAGCCGCGATCGCGGCCGCGAAAAGTGCGGCGCCTTCGATTTTCAGCAGGATGACCGGCATAAGGCGGACACCGGAGAGGAGGCGCTAGCGCTTCGGCCGCAGCCGCACGATGATGTCGACATTGGCGATCTCCATTCCCTCCGGCGGTTCGGGAAGATTCATCACCTTGACCGGCCCGGCAGCGATGTCGAACACCTTGTTCTCGCCCTCGATGAAGAAATGGTGGTGATCGCTGGTGTTGGTGTCGAAATAGGTTTTCGACCCCTCGACCGCGAGAATGCGCAGCAGTCCGGCGTCGGTGAACTGATGCAGCGCGTTGTACACGGTCGCCAGCGATACCGGGACGCCCGCGGCCAGGGCCTCTTCGTGCAATTCCTCAGCCGACAGATGGCGATCGCCCTTGGCAAACAACAGATCCGCGAGCGCTACACGCTGGCGCGTCGGGCGCAAACCCGCGTCGCGGACCCGCTTGTCCACGGCGATTTTGTCTTTTGAGTTGACCGACACCATATAGCTGGAGCTGTTCTTTCCCGAAGCCTGCGCTGCGCCCCGCAGTATGCCAAACCGCTTGTTCCCTTCGACATATATTCGGTCGCCGTCCGGCGATCAATAGCGGCACATTGACCGCAGCAAGCGGGCGCTATAAGCGCAGACGGCGGTTTCCGGTGGGAAACAGACTGTGGTAGTGAACTAACGAACGATAACAGGGTGCGGTCGACCGGCACCGACGGGACGGGAAAGATTCTTATGGCGGAACAGAAGTCCAGCTACGGCTATGAAGACCTGCTTGCGTGCGGCCGTGGCGAGCTTTTCGGGCCTGGCAACGCACAACTGCCTGCCCCGCCCATGCTGATGTTCGACCGGATCACCGAAATCTCGGAGACCGGCGGCGAATTCGACAAGGGCTTCATTCGCGCCGAACTGGATATCAAGCCGGACCTGTGGTTCTTTCCCTGCCATTTCATCGGCAATCCGGTGATGCCAGGCTGCCTCGGCCTCGACGCGATGTGGCAGATGACCGGTTTCTTCCTCGGCTGGCTGGGCGAGCCCGGCAAGGGCATGGCGCTGTCGACCGGCGAGGTGAAGTTCAAGGGCATGGTGACGCCGAAGACCAAGAAAGTGGAATACGGCGTCGATTTCAAACGCGTGATGCGTGGCCGGCTGGTGCTGGGCATCGCGGATGGCTGGCTTAAGGCCGACGGCGAAACCATATACAAAGCCACCGACCTCCGGGTCGGCCTCGCCAAGCAGGAAGCAGCCTGAGCGCAGGCACGCAGCCACCAAGGAGCACTTATGAGACGCGTCGTTGTCACGGGCCTGGGTATCGTATCGTCCATCGGAAACAATGCGGAGGAGGTGACCGCCTCGCTGCATGACGCCAAATCGGGCATCACGTTCTCCGACCAATTCGCCGAACACGGATTCCGTTGCCAGGTCTGGGGCGCGCCGACACTTGACCCGACCGAACTGATCGATCGCCGCGCCGCCCGCTTCCTTTCAAAGGGTGCTGCGTGGAACCACGTGGCCATGGACCAGGCAATTGCCGATGCCGGGCTGACGGAAAGCGACATAACCAACGAGCGCACCGGCATTGTCATGGGCTCGGGCGGTCCCTCGACCAAGACCATCGTCGATGCCGGCGACATCACCCGCAAGAACAACAGCCCCAAACGCATCGGACCGTTCGCTGTGCCGAAGGCGATGTCCTCGACCGCCTCGGCAACGCTCGCGACCTGGTTCAAGATCCACGGCGTAAACTACTCCATCTCATCCGCCTGCTCGACCTCCGCGCATTGCATCGGCAATGCCTACGAACTGATCCAGTGGGGCAAGCAGGACATGATGTTCGCCGGCGGCCACGAGGACCTCGACTGGAGCATGTCGAACCTGTTCGACGCGATGGGCGCCATGTCCTCCAAATACAACGACACGCCCTCGACGGCCTCGCGCGCCTACGACGTGACCCGCGACGGCTTTGTGATCGCCGGCGGCGCTGGCGTCCTGGTTCTCGAAGAACTGGAACACGCGAAGGCCCGTGGCGCCAAGATTTATGCCGAGATCGTCGGCTATGGCGCGACCTCGGACGGCTATGACATGGTTGCGCCATCGGGCGAAGGCGCTGAGCGCTGCATGCGGCAGGCACTGGCTACCGTGAAGAGTGATGTCGACTACATCAACACGCATGGAACGTCGACGCCGGTCGGTGATTCGAAGGAAATCGGCGCGATCCGGGAAGTCTTCGGCGACCGCATCCCGTACATCCAGTCGACCAAATCGCTGACCGGCCACTCGCTTGGCGGGGCCGGCGTGCAGGAATCGATCTATTCGATCCTGATGATGCAGGCCGGCTTCATCGGCGAGAGCGCCCACATCACCGAACTCGACCCCGAATTCGAAGGCATGCCGATCGTACGCAAACGCATCGACAACGCCAAGATCGATACGGTCCTGTCGAACTCGTTCGGCTTCGGCGGCACCAACGCCACGCTCGTCTTCCAGCGTTACAACAGTTAAGGCTTTCCAGCATGGACGGATTGATGAAGGGCAAGCGCGGCCTCATCATGGGGGTCGCCAATGATCATTCGATCGCCTGGGGTATTGCCCGCAAGCTTGCCGAGCACGGCGCCGAACTCGCCTTCACATATCAGGGCGATGCCTTCGGACGGCGCGTAAAGCCGCTGGCCGAGAAGGTCGGCGCCTCACTGGTGCTGCCTTGCGATGTCGAGGACAGCGCATCGATCGATTCGGTTTTCGACACGCTCGCTGCCGAATGGGGCAAGCTCGACTTCATCGTCCACGCCATCGGCTTTTCCGACAAGAACGAGTTGAAGGGCCTCTACGCCGACACAACCCGTGAAAACTTCATCCGCACGATGGTGATCTCCTGCTATTCGTTCACCGAGATCGCCCGCAAGGCGGCCGGGATGATGAATGACGGCGGCTCGATGATTACTCTGACCTATGCCGGGTCGGTGCGGGTCATGCCGAATTACAATGTCATGGGTATCGCCAAGGCCGGCCTGGAAGCCAGCGTGCGCTATCTTGCCAACGACTACGGTCCGCGCGGCATCCGGGTGAACGGCATTTCGGCAGGCCCGGTGCGGACGCTGGCGGGCGCCGGCATTTCGGACGCGCGCTACATGTACTCCTACCAGCAGCGCAATGCCCCGCTGAGGAAAACCGTCTCGCTCGACGAGGTCGGCGGATCTGCCCTCTACCTGCTTTCGGAGCTTTCCGGCGGCGTTACCGGCGAGATCCACTATGTGGATGCCGGATATCACATCGTCTCGATGCCGACGCTCGAAGAGCTGAAGCGCACCGACGAGGGCAAGGAATAAGCCCTACTTAAGCGGTCAGCGTGTTGCCGACAGGATCTTGAAACCGCTGTCGCGGGCGATTTCCTTGTGCCCGCCGAACTCAGCGTCGAGCGACGCTTCGTATGGCAGCTGCTTGTTTGCCACCATCAACAGCCTGCCGCCGCGGCGCAAGGCTGCCGCGGCTGCCTTGATCATGCCCTGCCCCATCAATGGCTCGGCGGCGCGCGTCTTGTGGAACGGCGGGTTCATGACAATCGCGTCATAGCGCTCGGCGACCGGCTCGCCCAAGAGGTCATGCCAAAAGAAGTTCTTGGCGGTGGGCTGGTCGGCGAGATTGGCCCTCGCCGCCTCGATCGAAGCGAAATCCGCTTCGTAAAGATCAAGCTGCCTTACACCGGGCGCCCGGCGCAGAACTTCCGCGGCCACGTAGCCCCAACCCGCGCAAAAATCGGCAACCTTGCCGGAAAGATCGACGGGCAGGTTTTCCGTGAGCAGCCTTGACCCGGCATCGATGCGGTCGTGCGAGAACATGCCGGGCGCAGTGCGAAAACGGCCATCGACGAGCGTCTCGCCATTGCCTTCGCGCCGTGCGGCAAGGATTTCGGCAACATTCTCCGGGCGTCGGAACCAGAAGACGATGCCGTGATATTTCGGCATGTGGCCGTCGAGTTCGACCAGGGCCGCGACACGCTTGCGCAGCGATGCGATGCCGTCCTCCTTGCCGCCGGCAACGACGATCAGGCCACCTGCCTTCACGCGTTCGAGCGCGTCGGCCAGGCGGTTTTCGTTCTGCCCGCGATGACGCCCGGAGACGATCAGAGCACCGGCAAACCCCTCGCCTTCCGGCGTGGGCACAACGCGATGGCCGGATGCGAGCAGCGCTCGATAATCCGGGCGAAAACCCTGAACGAGAAAAAGATCGGCAGTGAAGCCGGCAGGCAAGCGAAAGCCCGGCTCCGCACCCAGAAACAGCATCGCTTCGCCGCGCTCCGGCGGCGTTACATCGCCGGTTTCATAGGGATGAAACAGCGTCTTCAGGGCTTCTTGGGTCATTGCGGAAAACCATATCGGGCGGGAAAATCGAAAAGTATAAATGCATGTCGCCCGAAAGTGTTCTCGGTTTCGGGCGAAACGACACGCACAAACAACAAGCTACAGCGTGGTCGCCGAATCCCGTTCGGCGCGACGCGCTGTGGGTCGAACGAAAACGGGCGCCACCTCGCGGCAGCGCCCGTCTCTATCTTATGCAGCGGAAATCAGGCGGCGTCTTCTTCGCTTTCGGCCTTCTTCTCGCGGACGATCTCCTTACCGGTCTCCTGGTCGACAACTTTCATCGACAGGCGAACCTTACCGCGCTCGTCAAAGCCCATCAGCTTGACGAAAACCTTCTGGCCTTCCTTGACGACGTCGGTGGTCTTGCCGACGCGTTCGTTGGAAAGCTGCGAGATGTGGACGAGGCCGTCCTTGGGGCCGAAGAAATTGACGAATGCGCCGAAGTCGGCGGTCTTGACGACCGTGCCTTCGTAGATTTCGCCGACTTCCGGCTCGGCCACGATGGTGTGGATCCACTTCTTCGCCGCCTCGATTTCCTTGGCGTTGGAGGAAGCGATCTTCACGGTGCCGTCGTCTTCGATGTTGATCTTGGCGCCAGTCTTTTCGACGATCTCGCGGATCACCTTGCCGCCCGAACCGATGACATCGCGGATCTTGTCGGTCGGAATGTGCATGACTTCGATGCGCGGCGCGAACTCGCCGAGCTCCGAACGGGCGCCGGAAAGCGCCTTGCCCATTTCACCGAGGATGTGCAGGCGGCCGTCCTTGGCCTGGCCAAGCGCGACTTGCATGATCTCTTCGGTGATGCCGTCGATCTTGATGTCCATCTGCAGGGCAGTGATGCCGTTGACGGTGCCAGCCACCTTGAAATCCATGTCGCCGAGGTGATCCTCGTCGCCCAGGATGTCGGAGAGCACCGCGAAGCGCTCACCTTCCTTGATCAGGCCCATGGCGATGCCGGCAACCGGCTTCTGCAGCGGAACGCCCGCGTCCATCAGCGCCAGCGAGGTGCCGCAGACGGTCGCCATCGAGGACGAACCGTTGGACTCGGTGATCTCCGAAACGACGCGCAGCGTGTAAGGGAATTGCTCGGCAGCCGGCAGCATCGGGCGGATGGCGCGCCAGGCGAGCTTTCCGTGGCCAATTTCGCGGCGGCCCGGCGAACCCATGCGGCCGGTTTCACCGACCGAGTAGGGCGGGAAGTTGTAGTGAAGGAGGAACGTCTCCTTGTACATGCCGGTCAGCGCGTCGACATACTGCTCGTCCTCGCCGGTGCCCAGCGTGGCGACAACGATCGCCTGGGTTTCGCCGCGGGTGAACAGGGCCGAACCGTGGGTGCGCGGCAAAAGGCCGACTTCCGATTCGATGCGGCGGACGGTCGAAAGATCGCGGCCATCGATGCGCGAAGAGGTGTCGAGGATGTTCCAGCGCACGATCTTGGCCTGGAGTTCCTTGAACACGGTCGCGACCTGCTCGCTGGTCCACAGCGGGGTCTCGTCGCCCTTCGGCGAGAAGGTTTCCTTGACCTTGGCCTTGACCGCGTCGACAGCGGCGTAACGCTTCTGCTTGTCGGTGATCTTGTAGGCTTCGCGGAGTTCGCCCTCGACCAGCTTTAGCATGTCGGCTTCCAGCTCGGCATAGCTCGGCGGGGTAAAGTCGCGTGGGTCCTTTGCAGCGACTTCGGCGAGCTTGATGATGGCGTCCAGCACCGGCTGGAAGCCCTTGTGGCCGAACATGACGGCGCCGAGCATGACGTCTTCCGGCAGTTCCTTGGCTTCCGACTCGACCATCAGCACTGCATCGCCCGTACCGGCAACGACCAGATCGAGCTTCGATTCCTGCATCTCGTCGATGTGCGGGTTGAGCACGTATTCGCCGTTGATGTAGCCGACGCGAGCGCCGCCGATCGGGCCCATGAACGGCACGCCCGAAAGGGTCAGCGCGGCCGAGGTTGCAACGATCGACAGGATGTCCGGATCGTTCTCGAGGTCGTGCTGCACGACGGTGACGACAACCTGTGTGTCGTTCTTGTAGCCTTCGGCGAAGAGCGGGCGGATCGGGCGGTCGATGAGGCGGGAAACCAGCGTTTCCTTCTCGCTCGGACGGCCTTCACGCTTGAAGTAGCCGCCCGGGATCTTGCCGGCGGCGTAGGTCTTTTCCTGGTAGTTGACGGTCAGCGGAAAGAAGTCGAAGCCCGGCTTCGGCTCCTTGGCGGAAACGACGGTGGCCAGAACGACGGTTTCGCCGTAGGTGGCGAGCACTGCGCCGTCGGCCTGGCGGGCGATCTTGCCGGTTTCCAGGATGAGGGGGCGACCGCCCCATTCGATTTCCACTTTGTGGTGGTTGAACATGTCTTGTCCTTCATTGCGGGAAGACCGCGCCGTGATGCACCGCGCGGACATGCTTCCCTTGCTTCGTTCTCGGACGAGCCACGGGCAAGACAACAGGAGACTTGGCAGCAGTCAGCACCGTTTCGGTGCCCAAGTATCCTGCAATCCTGCCCCATGACCTGCCCATGGGCGGTTCCGTCAGCTCCCTTTGAGCAATCCGGAACCTCGTCTCGGCACGATCCTTGCGAAAGGGTTCCCTCAGCTCGGGATCATGCCATGTGGACCGCTCGAGCGAGCTGGTCCGGAAGTGCAATCGGCGGGCCTCCCGAGGGAAACCCGCCGATCAGGTTTGTTTTAGCGGCGCAGGCCGAGCTTTTCGATCAGCGTCGAGTAGCGGCCTTCATCCTTGCCCTTCAGGTAATCAAGGAGACGGCGGCGCTGCGAAACGAGTGCCAGAAGACCACGGCGGGAATGGTTGTCCTTCTTGTGGTCCTTGAAGTGCTCGGTCAGGTTCTTGATGCGTTCGGAAAGAATGGCCACCTGGACTTCCGGAGATCCGGTATCGCCCTTGGCGGTTGCAAATTCGGTCATCAATGCCTGTTTACGCTCTGCGGTAATCGACATCGTGCTTTTCCTTTCTGCTTTTTGTAGGAAACGGGACGCCCACGGCCAGGATGTCGTCCAGCGGGGGCCGGTGTACATGGCGCTACAGCGCAATGCTGCGGCGCATATAGTGGAAAACCGCCGGGAACGCTAGTCCTAATCGGAACCGGCAAACTACTGTGCGAATCCTTGGCAAGTTTCGGCGCCAGCCCTGCCGTCGGAAGCAAGTACAACAGGCGCCATGCTGAAGGGGAACTCCTCGCCGGGGCGCAGATGCGCAGTCTTTACAACCATTTCTTCCAGCGGAAGAACAGAACCATCATCAGCGCGACCAGTGCCATGAAGCCCAGCGCGATGGGATAGCCATAGTAAGAAAGCAATTCGGGCATGTTCCAGGGAGAGGCCGAGGGATCGAAATTCATGCCCCAGATGCCGGCGAGGAACGTCAGCGGGATGAATATCGCCGATATGATCGTCAGCACCCCGATGATCTCGTTCGTGCGCGATTGCGCCAGCGACAGATGCATCTCGATCAGGCCGATCATCATCTCGCGCTGCGACTCCACGGTCTCGATCAGGCGGACTGCATGGTCGAGCGTGTCATTGAAATAGACTTTGGTTTCGGCGGATATGAAAGCTGCATCCGAGCGGACCAGCGCCGTCAACGCATCGCGCAGCGGCCATAGCGTGCGCTTCAGCAGATTGGTGGCGCGCCTCAGTCCGTGGAGCTGCCCGATCTGGTGTTTCTTCGGCGAAGCCAGCAGTTCGTCCTCGATGCGGTCGACGGTGTCGCCGGTCGCATCGACGATGGGGAAATAGCTGTCCACCACCGCGTCGATCAGTGCATAGGCGAGATAGTCTGCCTTGCGATGGCGCAGGCGGCTCGGATTGGATACCCGGATGCGCCGCCGCACCGGCTCAAACGGGTCGCCCTCGCGTTCCTGGAAGGTGACGACGAAATTGTCGCCGAAGAAAAAGGAAATCTGTTCGTAGCGGGCGGTTTTTGCGTCGTCGATCATGCTGAGCACAAAGTAGGCATGATCGTCGAAGAAATCGGCCTTGGAGCGCTGGCCGGTGTTTACCGCATCCTCGAGCGCCAGCGGGTGCAGCCCGAAGATCTTCCCGATCTCTTCAATCAGGCTGATGTTGGCGAGACCAACGCAGTCGAGCCAGATCAGCGGCCATTTTCGGCAGGCTGCCGCCACATCGTCGAGGCTGGCATCGTCGACGAACTTGCAGTCGTCGGGCGAAATCAGCGTCAGGTTGAGCGCGGACTGGCGCGCCGAAGGATCGGCGATCAGGGTGCCGGGCGATGCGCCCACCGGCGAGCGCTTGCGGTGCGGCCTGGCAGAACTGCCCGTGGTTTCAGCCTCTGCCATCGCTTCTCGCCTGCTGCGTCATCGGCGCCGATCCAACCGGAAACGGTGCGTGCCGGCAAGCCTCAAGCCGCAAAGACGCGTTTCGGCTTGAACATTCCGGCTTCGATGGCGCCGATCGCCACCAGCTTGCCGCGTACCGTGGCGCAGGCTTCGTCCGCTTCCACCGGCGCGTCGCGGCCGCGAATAATGACCGGATTGCCAAGCCTGATCCTGGAAGCCGCATCGTCGGTGAGCGCCACCTGCGGCAGGCATTCCAGTGCAGCTCCGGTGTCGACCAGCAAGGCATCGAGACCGGCATAACGCGCCTTCATGTCCACAAGAACGGGCGCTTCGGAATCGCCGTCTTCGCCCTTGGCGATCGGAGCTGGAGCGGCGGCTTCCAGTTCGCCAAGCGTCACGAAATCTTCGGCGGTGAAGGGTTCGACCTCGACGCGGCGCAGTTCCGCGATGTGGCCGTAGCAGCCGAGATCGCGGCCCATGTCGCGCGCCAGCGAGCGGACATAGGTGCCCTTGCCGCACTCGATCTCAAAAACAGTGCGGTCGGTTGAATTTTCAACCATGTCGAGCCGGCCGATTTCGATCTCGCGGGCCGGGATGTCGACCGTTTCGCCCTCGCGGGCGAGGTCATAGGCGCGTTCACCGGCGATCTTGATCGCCGAAAACTGCGGCGGCGTCTGCATGATCACGCCCGTGTATTTCGGCATGATGGCGCGGATTTCTTCTTCCGACGGGCGCTTCTCGGAGCTCTTTGTCACAGGCCCTTCGAGGTCGTCGGTGGAACGCTCCTCGCCCCAGGCAACGGTAAAGCGATATACCTTGGCGCCGTCCATGACGTAAGGCACGGTCTTGGTCGCCTCGCCCAGCGCGATCGGCAGCATGCCGGACGCCAGCGGGTCGAGCGTGCCGGCGTGGCCGGCCTTCTCGGCGTTGAACAGCCACTTGACCTTGGAAACCGCTTCCGTCGAACCCATGCCCACCGGCTTGTCGAACACCAGCCAGCCGGAGACCGGCCTGCCCTTTTTCTTGCCGCGGCGCGCCATTATTCGCCATCCTTGTCATTGTCGGCGTCGAGATCGCGCGCCACGCCGGGCGAGCGCAGCAATTCGTCGATTTTCGCCATGTTGTCGAAGCTGGTGTCGAGCCTGAACCTGAATTCGGGCATGTATTTCATCTGGCGCAGGGCGCCAGAAACGCGGCCGCGAATGAACTTCGCGTGCTGCGCCAAAGCCTTGATGACGGCCTGGCCATCACCCGCGCCGAGCGGCGAGATGAAGGCGGTGGCAATCTTCAGATCGGGCGACATGCGGACCTCCGAGACCGAGATGACGGCCGTCTCGAGCAGCGGATCGAGAATCTCGCCGCGCTGGAGGATGTCGGAAAGCGCATGGCGGACCTGTTCGCCAACGCGCAACTGGCGTTGGGAGGGTCCTGAGGACGGGGATCGGGACATGAGTCGAAAATTCCTGAAATCGTGGAGCGCGGGATAGGACCGCACTCCATGTCTCGTGGGTTATGGACGGCGACCCATCGCCGTCCCTTACTTATGCGAGGCTTCGGTCGACTACAGCGTCCGCGTCACCATCTCGACGCGGAAGCACTCGATGATATCGCCCTGGCGGATGTCCTCGTAGTTCTGGAACGCCATGCCGCATTCCTGGCCCACCGGAACCTCCGAGACTTCGTCCTTGAAGCGCTTCAGCGTCTTCAGCGTGCCTTCGTGGATGACAACGTTGTCGCGGATCAGGCGCACGCCGGCGCCGCGTTCGACCTTGCCTTCCGTCACGCGGCAGCCAGCGACCTTGCCGACCTTGGTGATGTTGAAGACTTCGAGGATCTCTGCATTGCCGATGAAGGTCTCGCGGCGTTCCGGCGACAGCAGGCCCGACATCGCTGCCTTAACATCATCCACCAGGTTGTAGATGATGTTGTAGTAGCGGATCTCGATGCCAGCCTGTTCGGCGGCATCGCGTGCCTGCTTGTTGGCACGGACGTTGAAGCCGATGATCGCGGCATTCGAGGTCTCGGCCAGCGAGACATCGCTCTCCGTGATGGCGCCGGCGCCCGCGTGAACGATGCGTGCCCTCACCTCGTCGGTGCCGAGCTTGTCGAGTGCCGCGGCGATCGCCTCGATCGAACCCTGCACGTCGCCCTTGATGACCAGCGGGAATTCCTTCAACCCGCTCGTCTGGAGTTGCGACATCATCTGCTCGAGCGAACCACGCTGGCCCACATGCCTGGCGACGGCCTTATCCCGCGCCAGTCTCTGACGATATTCGGTGATCTCGCGGGCGCGGGCCTCGTTGTTGACGACCGCAAAACGGTCGCCCGCCTGCGGCGTACCTTGCAGGCCGAGAACCTCGATCGGCATGGCCGGAGGCGCTTCCTTGATCTGCTCACCGCGACCGGTGACCAGCGCGCGGACGCGGCCCCACTCGTTGCCTGCGACGAGAATGTCGCCGGGCATCAGCGTGCCGGTCTGCACCAGGACGGTCGCCACGGGACCACGACCCTTGTCGAGCTTTGCTTCGATAACTACGCCTTCGGCCGTGCGGTCCGGATTGGCCTTCAGATCAAGCAATTCCGCCTGAAGCAGGATGGCTTCGAGCAGTTTGTCGAGATTGGTGCCCTTGGTCGCCGAAACCTCGACGTCCAGCACTTCACCGCCCATGGATTCGACGAAGACCTCGTGCTGCAGGAGTTGCGTGCGCACCTTCTGCGGATCGGCCTGCGGCTTGTCGATCTTGTTGATGGCGACGATGATCGGCACCCCGGCAGCCTTGGCGTGGCTGATGGATTCGATCGTCTGCGGCATGACGCTGTCGTCCGCCGCCACCACCAGGATGGCGATGTCAGTCGCCTGCGCGCCACGGGCACGCATGGCGGTGAACGCAGCGTGGCCGGGGGTGTCGATGAAGGTGATCTTCTGACCGTTCTTCTCGACCTGGTAGGCGCCGATGTGCTGGGTGATGCCGCCGGCTTCGCCGGACACCACGTTGGCGTTGCGGATCGCATCGAGCAGCGAGGTCTTGCCGTGGTCGACGTGGCCCATGATCGTGACCACGGGCGGGCGCGAAACCAGGTCCTCATCGCGGTCGGCGATGTTGAACAGGCCTTCCTCGATGTCGGATTCAGCAACGCGGCGAACCGTATGGCCGAATTCGGAAGCGACCAGTTCGGCCGTATCGGCGTCGATCACGTCGCCGGGCTTCATGATCTGGCCCTGCTTCATGAAATACTTGACGACATCGACAGCGCGCTCGGACATGCGCTGTGCGAGTTCCTGGATGGTGATCGTTTCCGGCAGGATCACTTCGCGCACCACCTTTTCGCGCGGCTCATTGTGCATCGCGCGCTTGAATTTTTCCTGGCGGCGACGCATGGCCGAAAGCGAACGCGCACGGGCGTCGCCATCTTCCGATGACAGGGCGCTGTTCAGCGTCAGCTTGCCGCGGCGACGGTCCTCCTCGCCCTTGCTCGGCTTTGCCGGACGCGCGACTTCGGGCGCCACGAGACGGCGTGGCGGCAGGCCGGCGGCGGGCCGCTTCGGCTTGACTTCCTCTTCGTCGGCGACTGCCGCGAGATCGGCGGCTTGCGGGGCGCGACGGCGTGCCTCTTCCTCGGCGCGGCGGCGTGCCTCGGCTTCGGTCTGCAGGCGCGCTTCTTCCTCGGCCTGGCGGCGTGCGGATTCCTCACGTTCGCGGCGGCGGCGCTCGTCTTCCTCGGCACGACGCTTGGCTTCCTCGGCCGCGCGCTTGCGTTCCTCGACCTCGCGCACCTTCGAACCCTCGAGGGCACGGCGGCGGGCTTCCATCTCTTCGTTGGAAAGCTCGTTGAGAACCAGCCGTTCCACGACGGGCTGCGGCTTCGGCGTCTCCTGCACCACGGGGGCGGCAACCGGAGGCTTCGGCTTGAAAACGGTCGCAACCGGAGCGGGCTCCGGCTTTTCCCCGGGGATCGAGAATTTCCGCTTCTTGGTTTCGACGACGACCTGCTTGGTACGCCCATGCGAGAAGTTCTGCCGCACCGTGCCCTGCGTCACGCCGGCCGGCTTCAGGCTCAAGGTCTTCTTCACATTGACGCTCAGCGTCTTGTCGTCGTCGGATTTCGTATCGCTCATTCCGTATCCTCTGCGGCGGTCGCCGCAACCGTCAACCGGTTTTCCGGGGAACCGCCCCGGTATCGGTCAAGCGCAACCATGCGCTTCAGCGCCGCCTTTCCCGGGTCGCCCGCGAGAACGGCAGCATGTATCACATTTGTACCCCCCAATGCCAAACCCAATTCGGTTTCCGAAAAAAGTTTGTAGGCGGGTATTTCCGGACCTTCCGCGTGCACCACGGCGCGGCGCGCCTGGGTGATCTTGCGGATGCCGTCTTCCGATGCCTCGTCGGCGTGCAGCACCGCGGCGGCCTTGCCGCTGCGAACAGTGCTTTCCACCTTGGCGGCGCCAAGGGCGATGGCGCCGGCCTTTCGCGCCAACCCCAGCGCCCCGAGCGCCGATTTGGCAAGAAGCCTGTCGACCAGCGCGCCCAGATCCGCCGGCACACCGACTTTCGTCTTGAATGCACGTTCGAAGTGGTTCTTCGAAGCAGCCCGGTCGACATGCGCCCGGTCGGCCAGAACCCAGCAACCGCGGCCAGGAAGATTTCTCTTGAGGTCGGGAACGATGGCCGAATCAGGCCCGACGACGAACCGGATCAGATCTTCCGGCGCGGCCGCCTTGCGCGTAACAATACATGTGCGCTCGTTCATGTCTTTCAAGAGCGTCTCCGGTCGGATGCGCGCTCACGTCACGCACCGACCTCTTCCTCAACAGCTTCTTCGGTCGCGAGATCTTCCTCGGTAATCCAGCCCGCCTTCAGACGCGCAGCCATGACCATCTGCTCGGCGTCGGCCCGCGACACGGAATGCGGGGCGAGGACACCCGGGAAAACCTTGGTCTCGCCATCCTTGCGTTCCTTCCAGCCGACCAGGTCGTCGACGGCGTAACCGGCGAAGTCCTCGATCGTCTTCACGCCGTCCTCGCCAAGCGTCACCATCATCGCGGTGGTGACGCCGGGGATTTCGCGCAGTTCGTCCTGCACGCCAAGCGCCTTGCGCTTCTCGTCGTGTTCGGCCTCGATCTTCTCGAGGTATTCGCGGGCGCGGGTCTGGATCTCGGAAGCAGTGTCCTCGTCGAAGCCGTCGATCGAAGCGATCTCGTCCGCGTCGACATAGGCCACTTCCTCGACGCTGGTGAAACCTTCGGAGGCCAGCACCTGGCCGACCATCTCGTCGACGTTCAGGGCTTCCATGAACAGGTTCGAGCGTTCGACGAATTCCTTCTGGCGGCGCTCCGATTCCTCCTGCTCGGTCAGGATGTCGATATCCCAGCCGGTCAGTTGCGAGGCGAGGCGGACGTTCTGGCCGCGGCGGCCGATTGCCAGCGAAAGCTGGTCGTCGGGGACCACCACCTCGATGCGCTCGGCATCCTCGTCGAGCACCACCTTGGCGACTTCAGCCGGCTGCAGCGCATTGACGATGAAGGAAGCAGCGTCGTGCGACCACGGGATGATGTCGATCTTTTCACCCTGCAACTCGCCGACAACGGCCTGAACGCGGCTGCCGCGCATGCCGACGCAGGCGCCGACCGGGTCGATCGAACTGTCGCGCGAGATAACGGCAATCTTGGCGCGGGAGCCCGGATCGCGGGCCACCGACTTGATCTCGATGATGCCGTCGTAGATCTCCGGCACTTCCATGGTGAACAGCTTGGCCATGAACTGCGGGTGGGTACGCGACAGGAATATCTGCGGGCCGCGCTGCTCGCGCCGCACATCGTAGACATAGGCTCGCACCCGGTCGCCATACTTGTAGTTTTCGCGGGGGATCAGCTCGTCGCGGCGGATGATGGCCTCGCCGCGGCCGAGGTCGACGATAACGTTGCCGTATTCGACACGCTTGACGGTGCCGTTGACGATCTCGCCGATGCGGTCCTTGTATTCGTCATACTGGCGGTCGCGCTCGGCCTCGCGCACCTTCTGGACGATGACCTGCTTGGCCGACTGGGCGGCGATGCGGCCGAAATCCATTGGCGGCAGCTGCTCGGCGATGAAGTCGCCAAGCTGCGCATCCGGATTGCGCTCGCGCGCCGTCGAAAGCGCGATCTGGCGCGCATAATCCTCGACGCTGTCGACCACTTCCATCAGCCGCTGCAACTTCATCTCACCCGTATTCGGGTTGATGTCGGCGCGGATGTTGGTTTCCTGGCCATAACGCGATCGCGCCGCCTTCTGGATTGCATCGGCCATGGCCGCGATCACGATAGACTTGTCGATCGCCTTTTCGCGAGCGACCGCGTCCGCGATCTGCAAGAGCTCCAGCCTGTTTGCACTGACTGCCATTGTCGTCTCCCTTGGGATTCCCGCCGCCTTCCGGCGCGGTCGCCTTTCAAATTTCGTTTTCTTCTTCGCCTTCGCCGGCTTCCGGCTCGCCGCGACGTTTCCTGGCTTCCTTGCGCGCCCTGTTGTCCTTGCTCAGCGCGTCACGAATGAGATCGTCGGTCAGGATCAGCCGCGCTTCGGCAATCGCCTCGAAAGGCACACGCACGGTCGGCTCCTCGCCGTAAGCGGGCACATCGCGCTCGATCAGCACATCGTCCTCGCCGACCTCGGCGATCTTGCCCTTGAACCGCTTGCGCTCGGCGACCATGACCGACGTCTCCATCTTCACCAGATGGCCGGTCCAGTTGCCGAAATCCGACTTGCGGACGAGCGGACGGTCGATGCCGGGCGACGACACTTCGAGATGATACGCCTTTTCGATCGGATCTTCGACATCAAGCGCCGGAGAAACCGCGCGGCTGACTTCTTCGCAATCCTCGACAGTCATGGTGCCGTCTTCGCGTTCAGCCATGATCTGCAGCGTCAATCCGTTCTGGCCCGAGAGCCGGACGCGGACAAGCCTGAAACCGATCGCACGCAGCACCGGCTCGACGATCATTGCGACGCGCGCATCGACACCGCTTTCGCGGATGATCCTGTCGTCACCGGTTTCGCCAGCTGCCGTCGTCGCGGTCATTGCATCTCCAAGCGTGCGGCAAGTAACAAAAAAGAGCGGGACCGGGTGGACCCACTCTTCGTCATACCGACCAAGAATTTGAATCATAAGTAAACGATAAGAGCCACGCTTTCAAGCCCTGCCAGCCAATCCCGTAGCGGCGCGAACGGAGCCGCGAATGAACGTCGGATCGCAACCAATGCGCGCCGCACATGGCTCACATGCGCAAACATCCCTGACAAACGCCTCGGCAATCCCTATTAATGTTGCATCGCACAATGCGAAAAAAGGAACCGACCATGACCACCCGCAGAACAGCAACGCCTGGATTCTTCGAAATCGTCGGCAGCGCCATTGCGGCGGCGGCGGCAGCCAACAATGGCCGCAGCCCACGCAACCGCGACTTGCGCGTCCTCGGCATCGACCCGGCGCAGTATCACAGCATCCGGCGCTTCTAAGGCCGCCCGGCCGCGGAATTCTCCGCGGCTCGCAAGCTATGTCCTGACGAAAGTCAGATAGGCCGGCGTACGCCCTTCCCGCAGCGCCTTCGCTTCATAGCGGGTTCCCGGCCAATCCGGATAAGGCAGGTGCCAGTTGTCCGCTGCGCCCGCCTGCCATTCGAAAGCCGGATGGGCGCGGCAATGCAGCAGCGTCCAATTGACATACGTATCGATATCCGAAGCGAAGCGAAAAACTCCGCCTGGCTTCAGCACGCGCGCGAAGCGGTCGAGATTGATTGCGCTGACAAACCGCCGCTTCCAGTGCTTTTTCTTGGGCCACGGGTCGGGATAAAGCAGCGCAATGCCCTCCAGTGAAGCGCTCGGCAACCAGTCGAGCAATTGCGTTGCATCGTCGTTGAAGACCCTGACGTTGGGGCCAGGCCGCTCGGCCAGTATGGTCATGAGCTTGGCCATGCCGTTGATGAACGGTTCGACGCCGATCAGCCCGCTACCGGGATTGATCGCCGCGTCGTTCAACAAATGCTCGCCGCCGCCGAAACCGATTTCGAGACGCACTTCCGACAAGGGAACAGAAAACAGCTCGCGTAGATCAGCAGGCGCCGGCGCCGTGAGATCGATGCCGTAGCGCGGCAAGCCTTTCTGGAGCGCTTCGGCCTGTTGCGGCCGAAGCGTCTTGCCATGCCGGCGACCGTAAAACGCCTCCGTGGATCGGCGGCGCCTTTCGCCATTCATCGTGTCGACATCCAAGGCTTAGGCCGCGGCTTTTTCCCTGCTCGCGACAGCATCTTTCAGCGCCTTGATGAGATCCGTCTTCTCCCACGAGAACGACCCGTCGCGCCCGGCCTTGCGGCCAAAGTGACCGTAGGCCGTCGTCTTGGCGTAGATCGGCTTGTTGAGATCGAGATGACGGCGGATGCCCGAAGGCGACAGGTCCATCACCTCGCGCAGCGAGTCCTCCAGCACCGCCTCGTCAACCTTCCCGGTACCATGCAGGTCAACATAGACCGACAGCGGCTGCGCCACGCCGATCGCGTAGGAAAGCTGGATGGTGCAACGGTCGGCGAGCTTGGCCGCGACGACATTCTTGGCGAGGTATCGAGCGGCATAGGCCGCCGAACGATCGACCTTGGTGGTGTCCTTGCCGGAGAACGCACCGCCACCGTGCGGGGCAGCACCACCGTAGGTGTCGACGATGATCTTGCGGCCAGTCAGGCCTGCATCGCCATCCGGGCCGCCGATGACGAACTTGCCGGTCGGGTTGATGTACCAGTTGCAGTCGTTGGCGATCTTGAGATCACCCAGCGCTTCGCGAATGTAAGGCTCGACGACTTTGCGGACCTTTTTCGAATCCCAGCTCTCATCCATATGCTGGGTCGAGAGCACGATCTGCGTCACTTCGGCGGCCTTGCCGTTCTCGTAGCGCACAGTCACCTGGCTCTTGGCGTCCGGCCCCAGCTTGCCTGCCTCGCCCTTGCCTTCGTGGCGGGCGGCGGCCAGCAGTTCAAGCACCTTGTGGGAGTAGTAGATCGGCGCCGGCATCAGATCCGGCGTCTCGTTGCAGGCATATCCGAACATGATGCCCTGGTCGCCGGCACCTTCTTCGCCCTGCTTGTCGGCAGCGTTGTCGACACCTTGCGCGATGTCCGCGGACTGGCCGTGGAGCAGCACATCGATCTTGGCCGTCTTCCAGTGGAAGCCGCTCTGTTCGTAACCGATGGCGCGGATTGCCTTGCGTGCGACCGATTTGAACTTGGCAGGATTGATGATCGGGAAATCTCCCGCGTCGGTCAGGATGGAACCGTCCTTCGCCTTCTTGAGCAGCGTATCGGGCACCCGGACTTCGCCGGCAATCACAACACGGTTCGTCGTCGCCAGCGTCTCGCAGGCAACACGCACGTCCCAGGGGTTCATGCCGGATTTCTTGGCTTCCCTGTAGACGAGATCGACGATTTCATCGGAAATTCGGTCACAAACCTTGTCCGGGTGACCTTCGGAAACGGATTCGCTGGTGAAAAGATAGTTCTGGCGCGCCACGGGTGTCCCCTCTTGAAAGAACCGGCAGCAGCGCCGGATCGGCGCAGACCGTGTAGCGAACCCGGATCGAATTCGTCAAGCTGTCTTTCGAGAACACATACCGTGCCGCCGGCACCGACCGGCGGAAATCCACTCAGCGATCGAGCCGCAGGCGCTCGTTAAGTTTCGATCATTCGTCGTCGTCGGTAGCCAGCGCTTTTACCAGATCGACAACCTTACGTCGCACTTTGGGGTCGTTGATCCGCACAAAAGCCCGGTTGAGCTGAAGGCCTTCGGGGCTGTTGAGGAAATCGACGACGTAGTTTGTCGAGCTGTCTTCGGCCAGTCCACCGGCTTGACCCGCCTCGTGTCCCGGCGCGTCCTCGAAGAAGAAGGCAACCGGCACGCTGAGGATCGAGGCGATCGCTTGCAATCGGCTCGCCCCTACCCGGTTGGTTCCCTTCTCGTACTTCTGGATCTGCTGGAATGTAATACCGAGGCTCTCGCCAAGTTTTTCCTGGCTCATGCCCAGCATGTTGCGGCGAAGCCGTATTCTGCTGCCTACATGAATATCAATCGGATTGGGTTTTTTCTTGTTTTCTAACATTTTTTTCCTCGCCGTTCGAACGGCTTGTTTTGCACTCGTTCCCCTGTTCCGATCGCTTGATCCTGAGCCCCATATATAAAAAGGATACCAAATCGGAAGATGAGTGAACGATACAATATGAATTTCTAATATACACTCTGTCAATTCACCCGTAAGCGTTGTCCTACACGCATTCCGAAAGCCAAAACGGCCAGCCCCAGCACAATGAAGAAGCCGACAAGCCGTGGTTGAAAGAAGCCTACTTCCCGCTGTTCGTAAAACGGCACGGTAACATCCAGCACGCCCGAGGAGTTGATCGCCAGCGCATCGACGACGCGCCCGCGATTATCGATGTAGCCGGAGATACCGGTGTTGGCGGCCCTGACCACCGGTTGACCCCTTTCGACAGCTCGGATCTGCGCTTGTCGGAAGTGCTGATAGGGGCCGGGCGTATCGCCGAACCATGCGTCATTGGTCACGTTGACGATGAGGTCGGACGTTGCGGTGTCGCGTGCAACCATATCCGGGAAGATGATCTCGTAACAGATGAACGGCACGGCGCGGATGCCTTCTCCAAGGTTCACCGCATGACGCTGGCTGCCTGCCGAAAAATCCATCGGGAACTGCACGATCTTCTCGATGCCGAAGCTGGCGAGTATGTCCTGGAATGGAAGATACTCGCCAAACGGCACGAGATGCACCTTGTCGACAGCGTCGACGATCTCGCCTCTATCGTTGATTGCCACGACGGAATTGTAGTAGCGCACATTGCCGCCGGAGACGGCCGCGCCCTCCGCCCGCACTGCACCTGCCATCAGCATCTGGCCGTCGCCAAGCAGATCTCCGATCGCCACCAAGGCGTCCGGACGCTCCGTGAAAAGGAACGGCACCGACGTTTCCGGCCAAAGTATCAGTTGCGGCTTCCTGCCGTCGGCGGCGACCGGAAACGCTGAAAGATCAAGCATTTTCCTGAAGATAACGTCGCGAATGCTGCCGTCCCATTTTTCGGTCTGCAGGATCGACGGCTGCACAACTCTCACGACAAGCGAGCGCGTGGGCGAACCATCCGCCACCGACAATCGCCAATAGCCGTACCCCACATGGGCAGTCACAAGGAAAGCAGCCAGGGCAAGGCCTCCCTTCAGATGCCTGTTCGACGCAAGCAGTGCCGGCATGGCGAAGACCAGCACCGCCAGCGCGTTCATGCCGGTCACCCCAACCACCGATACCGATTGCATGAGCAGCGGGATGGGCATTGCCATGTAGCCGACAGGGTTCCAGGGAAAGCCCGTCAGCACCACCGAGCGCAGCCATTCGGCAAGACCGAAGCCAAATGCCAGCGACGCGATCCGACCAATACCGCCGGTCCAGAACAGTCGCGCGAAAGCGGTCGCCAACCCGTAGAAGATGGCCAGGATCGCTGGCAGCGCCAGAACGGCGAGCGGCAACGCCCAGGCGAAAGCCTCGGCCTCGACCAGCAATGCGCTGCCGATCCACCAGAGGCCAGCGACGAAATAACCGAAGCCGAACCACCAGCCGACCGCGAAGGCAGGAACGAGCCGCTTTAGGAAGCGGGCTGAGGGCTCGACCGTGGCTCCATCAAGCAACCACACCAGCACCGGAAACGAAATGAAACCAACAGCGAAGAAATCGTAAGGCGCCTGGGCAAGCACAGCCAGGGCCCCAGCCAGGAAAGCCACCAGGACACGGCGCCAGCCCCACAGCAATATTATTCGGCCGGCAAGGCGGTCCATGCCCAAATTCCCGAGAATCAACCCCCGAAAGATGTATCAGGATGATGCCAACGCTCCAAACGGATGATGACAGGCCGGATCAGGCCTGCTGTTCACGGACCCGGCGGCGACGTTCGCCCTTGGGATCATGAACGATCCGGACGCGCTTCACCCGGCGCGGATCGGCGTCGAGCACATGGAATTCGAAGCCGGGAATGGCCTGCACGACTTCGCCGCGCGCCGGAACCCGCCCCAGCGTGTTGAAAATCATGCCCCCGATCGTGTCGACATACTCGCCGTGCTCACCCGCCTTGAAGTCTTCACCGATCTTGGCGGCGACGTCGTCGATCTCGGCCTTGGCGTCGACGATGAACACGCCTTCGCCGGCCTGAGTGATCAGCGGTTCGTCGTCATCATGTTCGTCCTCGATGTCGCCGACCACCATCTCGACGATGTCCTCGAGCGAAACCAGGCCGTCGGTGCCGCCATACTCGTCGATCACCAGGGCCATCTGGGTGCGTGCCGCCTGCATGCGCGCCATCAGGTCGGAAGCCAGCATCGAGGGCGGCACAAAGAGCACGTCGCGTATCAGGCTCAACTCGCCAATCGACTTCGTGAGATCCACATTGGCAAGATCGAGTGTTGCGGAACGTTGGGCCGCGGCCTTTGAGGTGCGCCCCTTCTTGGCGCGCGAAAGGCGCGTAATGTGGCCCATGATGTCGCGGATATGGATCATGCCGCGCGGGTCATCCAGGGTTTCGGCATAAACAGGCATGCGCGAGTGCCCCGACTGCTCGAACACGTTCAACAGTTCGCCGAGCGTTGTTGAAATCTCCACTGCCTCGACATCGGCGCGCGGTATCATGACATCTTCGACGCGAACTTCCCGCAATCGCAGGATGTTGTTGAGCATGGCGCGCTCGCCGGGGGAGAACGCGGCTTCGTCCGTGGCGCTTTCGGCAAGGGCGTCGGCCAGATCCTCGCGCAGGTTCGAACCGTTGCGCTGCCTGAAGAGGCCAGCCAACCGCTCGAATAAGGAAGGTCGTTCGGGAGAAGACTGGTCGGCCGTACTCGGACCGTCGTCAGATTGGCCTGAGGCCTTGGATTCGCTCCCCGTTTCGGTAACGGGGGCAGTTTTGATGGTGTCGTTCATCGTGGTCCGGTGAATTGCCGTTTCCTGTTACGCGTAGGGATCGGGAATGGCAAGCCGCGCAAGAGCCCGCCGCTCGACCGCTTCCATCTCCTCCGCCTCAGCTTCGGTCTCATGATCATAGCCCATAAGGTGCAGAAGGCCATGAACAATAAGGTGTGTCAGATGGTGCTGGAACGGCTTTTCTTCCAGAGTCGCCTCACGGGCGATGGTTTCGGCGGCCAGGATGATATCGCCCAGCATGGGCGGCAGCGGTCCGCCGCGCTGCGACGGAAACGCCGGGAACGAAAGCACGTTGGTGGGCTTGTCCTTGTCCCGCCAGCCGGCGTTCAGCTTACGGATGTGGGCGTCGTCAGTGAAGACGAGGCTCAATTCGCTCGGTACTGCCTCGATGCCCGTTTCGGCGAAGGCGGCGGCGATCGCCCGGCGCGCCAGCACGCCGAGAGTGGCTTCGGCAGGCCAGTCACCCGCTTCGACCCAAATATCGATTTCGAGCGGCTCTGTTTCCGCCAACCCGATTTCGAGCGCGGGCACGCCGCCAACAGCATCCTTCATGGCGTTTTGCCGGCCAATTCCCAGATCATCCCGCTCCGCGCGCCTTCTTGCCATCGCGGTCGTAAGCCTGGACGATTTCAGCGACGAGCGGATGACGCACCACGTCCGTCTCGTTGAAGCGCACCGTTACAATGCCCGGCACGCCATCGAGGATACGCAGCGCCTCGACCAGCCCGGACTTGGTGTTGGGCGGCAGGTCGATCTGGGTGGGATCGCCGGTGACGATCATCCGGGCGTTTTCGCCGAGCCGGGTCAGGAACATCTTCATCTGCATCGGCGTGGTGTTCTGCGCCTCGTCCAGGATGACCGCGGCGTGCGCCAGCGTGCGGCCGCGCATGAACGCCAGCGGCGCGATCTCGATCACCTCGGCGGCGATGGCGCGCTCGACCTTGTCGGCCGGCATCATGTCGTAGAGCGCGTCGTAAAGCGGCCGAAGGTAAGGATCGACCTTCTCCTTCATGTCGCCCGGCAGGAAACCCAGCCGCTCACCGGCCTCGACCGCAGGGCGCGAAAGCACGATGCGTTCGACCAGCCCGCGTTCCAAAAGCATCGCGGCGTAGGCGACCGCCAGGTAGGTCTTGCCTGTGCCTGCCGGGCCGATGCCGAACACCAGCTCCGAGCGCTCCAGCGCCCGCATATAGGCGTCCTGGTTGAGCGAGCGGGCATAGATGGTGCGCTTGCGCGTGGCGATCTGCGCGGCGGCCATCTTGCCCTTGCGCTCCAGCGTCGGCAGCGTCAACTGGTCGTCGGCGGCAATCGCCATGCGCACGGCGCCGTCTACATCCGACTGCCCGATCTCGGCGCCTTTCTGCAGGATGCCGTAGAGGTGGTCGAGCGCGCGCCGCGCCTGTTCGGCGGATGACGCATTGCCCTTGATGGTGAGCTGGTTGCCCCGCGAGCGGATATCGACGCCGAGCTTCTGTTCCAGACGCGCCAGATTCTCATCGAACTGGCCATAGAGCGAACTCGCCAGCTTGTTGTTGTCGAAGGTGAGAACGATGTGCGCCATGTCCGATGCCCCGGAGGGCACGTTCTTCAATTCCGTGGTGGCGCTCAACCGTCTCTCCTCGATTTGCCGCCGGCGCTCAATCAGCCCGGCTCGGCGAACAGGCTTGCGGGGCCTGCTTTGATGATTCGCACCTTGATAATGTCACCGATTTCACCGGCCTTTTCATCAACAATAACCGGCTGCAGCCAGGGCGACCGTCCTACCCGCTGGCCAGGCTGCCGGCCGGGCTTCTCGATCAGCAGATCCATGGTCTTGCCGACCGAACCAACGGTAAAGTCGCGCTGATGTTCCGCAAGCAGCGCCTGCAGGCGTTGCAGACGCTCGTCCTTCACATCCTCGGCCACATGACCGGCCATGTCCGCGCCCGGCGTGCCGGGGCGCGGCGAATATTTGAACGAGAAGGCCTGCGCGTAGCGAACCTGCCGGACCATGGCCAGCGTCGCCTCGAAATCCGCTTCCGTTTCGCCGGGGAAGCCGACGATGAAATCGCCCGACATGGCGATGTCCGGTCGCGCCTCGCGGATGCGGTCGATCAGCCGGAGGTAGTCGTCGCCGGTGTGACGCCGGTTCATCGCCTTCAGGATGCGATCCGAACCGGACTGGACCGGCAGATGCAGGTAGGGCATCACAGCCGGCAGGTCGCGATGCGCGGCAATCAGTTCGTCGTCCATGTCGCGCGGGTGGCTGGTGGTGTAGCGCAGCCGGGCCAGGCCCGGGATTTCGGCAAGGCGGAACAGCAGACGGCCGAGGCCCCATTCGCTGCCGTCCGGCCCCTCGCCATGCCAGGCGTTGACGTTCTGTCCGAGCAGCGTCAGTTCGCGCACCCCCGCCGCAGCCAGCTTTTCGGCCTCGGCGACGATCTGCGCCACCGGACGGGAAACTTCGGAGCCGCGCGTATAGGGCACCACGCAGAAGGTGCAGAACTTGTCGCAGCCTTCCTGAACGGTGAGGAACGCGGTCATGCCACGGCCGATGATCTCGCTGCGCTTCGGCTGCGGCAGATGTTCGAACTTGTCCTCGATCGCGTAGTCGGTTTCGACGACCTTTTCGCCGCCGCGCACTTTTTTCAGCGCGTCCGGCAGGCGGTGATAGGTCTGCGGTCCGATGACAAGATCGACCACCGGCGCGCGCCGCAGGATCTCGCGGCCTTCGGCTTGAGCCACGCAACCGGCAATGCCGATCATCATCTCGCGACCGTGTTCAGCACGTTCGGCCTTGATCTTCCGCAACCTTCCGAGCTGCGAATAGACCTTTTCGGCAGCTTTTTCGCGGATATGGCAGGTGTTGATCAGCACCAGATCGGCATCGTCGACTGTTTCAGTCGCCACATAGCCGTCGGCCGACAGCGCATCGCTCATGCGCTGCGAGTCGTAGATGTTCATCTGGCAGCCATAGGTCTTCAGGAAGACCTTCTTCGGCGCGGAGGGCTTTTCAGCGGAGCCCAGCGGCGCGGCCGGCGCCATTTCTTCGGCGAGTTCGTTCAATTCCATGCGGCGGCTTTTAGCGCTTCCCGATGACAAAAAACAGACGGTTTCGCTGTTTCCTGTTTCATCGGGCGCGCTGGCGGGTCTGCAGCGCCTCGGTCATCATGGCGCGCACCTGCCGCTCGACCCGCCGGGTGACCTGCTTGCGGTCGCTTGCGGCTGTGAATTCCATCGGTTCGCCGAACTGCACCTCGACGTCCATCGCACCCTCTCGCAACAGCATCATCAGGTGCGGGACAAGATCGGCATCGCCGATCCAGGAGGCCACGACGCGATGCTGGCGCCCCATCGGCATGCCGTGCAGCTTGGTGTAGGCGATCGCCACCGGCTGGATAAAGACGGTTTCGGCATTGCCATGGCCAAGCGCGAGCCGCGCTGCCCCAAACAGCGTGCTCTTGAACGGCAGGAGATGATTGCCGTCGCCGGTGCTGCCTTCGGCGAACAGAACCACGACATCGTTGCCGGCCAGGCGGCCGGCGATTTCGCCGGCCTGGTCGCCGGACTTGCCCTTGCGGTCACGCTCCACGAAGACGGTGCGCTGGAGTTTGGCCAGCGCTCCGAAAACCGGCCAGCCGGCAACATCCGACTTGGCGATGAAGGCAACGTCGGCCAGCGAACCGACGACCATGACGTCGGTCCATGAAATATGGTTGGACGCGATCAACAGAGGGCGCTGCGTGGCGATCTGCCCGCGCACATGGACGCGCAGGCCAAGCACCTTGACCACCACCCCATGCCACCAGCGCGGCAGCGTGCCCGGCTTGAGAAACAGCCCGGTCTTCAGCACGAGCATCTGCAAGGGCGCCATGACCAGCGTCGCTACGACAAACAGCAGCAAGGTGATCCATATCCGGATGGAACCGATCATGCCGACACCGGGCTCCTCCGCCTGCGAATTTCGCTAAAGAAGATCACGCCGCATGACAAGCGCATTGGCCTTCCGGTTGTCGGCGGACTGGTAATAGGCCGGCCGCTTGCCGACCTCATGAAAACCGAGCCGGCGATAGAGCGCGATTGCCGGCGCATTGGTCTCGTCGACTTCGAGAAACAGCGCCTCGGCGCGCTGCGCATGCAGCCGGCGCAGGACGGCGTCCATCAGCTGCCGCCCAAGGCCCTGGCGGCGATGCGGCCTCGAAACGGCGACGGTCAGGATTTCCGCTTCGCCAGCCGCCAGCCGCGCCAGCACGAAGCCGACCGGCCCTGCCCTGCCCTTGCCCGTTTCGAAGGCAGCGAAGCCGAACACCGTGTTCTGGGCAAGCAGGTCGGCAAACTCTGCGCCGGTCCATGGGCGGATGAAGTCCTCGCGGTGCAGAACCGCGAGTGAGGCGCTGTGGCTGCGCGCCAGCGGCAGGATCGCATAGTCCCTGGGGCGCGCCGACATGAAAGGAAGCCGCATCAGCCGCCACTCCTCGGCAGGATCAGACCCGCCTGGGGCTTGGCATCCGGTTCGCGCAGATAGACCGGCTTTGGCTTTTCGCCATGCGGGTCCATGGCCAGGGCCAATCCGGCATAGATACCGATATCGGCGGTGGCCGCGTGAGACCCAAGGTCAAAAATGTCCGGTGCGGCGGCTTGCGCGACCATGGCTGCCGCGGAGCCGGCAAGCAGCGGGCGGTATTTCCGGGCCAGAACGGTCGCATCCTGCAGATTGATCACCGCGGGAGCGTACAGGATTTTCCCGAATTCGTCGTAGACAGCCGCGTAGAGTTCCTCGCGGCGCGCATCGATCGCCACCATGATCGCGCGCCCTGGAAATCCCTCGCGGGCCTCTGTGGCAATCGCCTCCAGTGTGGTGACGCCGGTTGCGGGGATTTTCAGCGCCAGCGCCAAGCCTCGCGCGGTCGCGACACCGACGCGCACGCCGGTGAAGGAGCCCGGACCGGTGCATACCGCGATACGGCCAAGACCATTGTAATCGACGTTCGAGGCTTTCAAGGTTTCCTCGATAATGCCGATCAGCAGCTCGGCATGGCCCTTGCCGATGTCGCGCACGACACGGCCGAGTTCGCGGCCAGTCTCGGTGTCGACCACGCAGGCGGCGCAGAGGTTGGCCGACGTGTCGATGGCGAGCAGGTTCATGGTCGGCGCTCGAAGGCAAGGCGGAAGGCAAATGCCCTACGTTGCCCCCCTCTGTCCTGCCGGACATCTCCCCCAGAAGGGGGGAGATTGGCCTTCATTTTCGATTTTACCGATCTCAAACGTTGCAAAGACTGAAGCGACCAAGCGGACGGCTGATCTCCCCCCTTGTGGGGGAGATGTCCGGCAGGACAGAGGGGGGCAACGTAGGGCGCCATCTATCGAACAATCCGCGCGGCTCTCGCCGCGATCCTATTTCGCTATCTGCGCCTTCAGTTCCAGCCGCCGCTGGTGCAGCACTGGCTCGGTATAGCCGTTGGGCTGCGCGCGGCCCTGCAGGACGAGATCGCAAGCGGCGTGGAAGGCGATCGAGTTCTCGAAATCTGGCGCCATCGGCCGATAGAGCGGGTCGCCCTCGTTCTGGCGGTCGACGATCGCCGCCATGCGCTTCATCGTTTCCATCACCTGGTCTCTGCTGCAGACGCCGTGATGCAGCCAGTTCGCCATATGCTGGGCGGAAATGCGAAGCGTGGCGCGGTCTTCCATCAGGCCGACATCGTTGATGTCCGGTACTTTGGAGCAGCCGACGCCCTGGTCGATCCAGCGCACGACATAACCCAGGATGCCCTGCGCGTTGTTGTCGAGCTCCTTCTGGATCTCTTCCGGCGTCCAGTTGGGACGCACCGCGACCGGGATGGAGAGGATATCGTCGAGCTTCGCCTTCGGACGGTTCTTGAAGCCTTCCTGCACGGCGTGGACGTCGACCTTGTGGTAATGCGTGGCGTGCAGGGTGGCGGCGGTCGGCGATGGCACCCAGGCGGTGTTGGCGCCAGCCCTGGGGTGGGCGATCTTCTGTTCCAGCATCGCCGCCATCAGGTCCGGCATCGCCCACATGCCCTTGCCGATCTGGGCGTGGCCGGCGAGCCCGCATTCCAGCCCGGTGTCGACATTCCACGCCTCGTAAGCAGAAATCCAGGCGGCCTGCTTCATGTCGCCCTTGCGGATCATCGGGCCGGCTTCCATCGAAGTATGCATCTCGTCGCCGGTGCGGTCGAGGAAACCCGTATTGATGAAGACCACCCGCTCCTTTGCAGCGCGAATGCATTCCTTGAGGTTGACCGTGGTGCGGCGCTCCTCGTCCATGATGCCCATCTTGAGGGTGTTGGGCGCCATGCCGAGCGCGGCCTCGACGCGGCCGAAGAGCTCGGCTGCGAATGCCACCTCGTCCGGCCCATGCATCTTCGGCTTGACGATATAGACCGAACCGGCGCGGGAGTTGGCGCCGCGGCCATTGGGGCCGACATCGTGCAGCGCGATCAGGCTGGTGATCGCGGCATCCATGATGCCTTCCGGCACCTCGTTGCCGTCGCGGTCGAGGATCGCCGGATTGGTCATCAGGTGGCCGACATTCCTGACCAGCATCAGCGAGCGGCATTTCACCACGAAGTTCGTGCCATCCGGCGCGTTGTAGTCGAGATCCGGGTTGAGCTTGCGGACAAAGGTCTTGCCGCCCTTTGCAACCTCTTCCTCCAGATCGCCCTTCATCAGGCCAAGCCAGTTGCGGTAGACGGCAACCTTGTCTGCGGCGTCGACAGCGGCGACGGAATCCTCGCAGTCCTGGATGGTGGTCAGTGCTGCTTCCAGCCAGACATCGGAAATGTGGGCGGAATCGTTCTTGCCAATGGTCGAACTGGCATCGACCAGCACTTCGATATGCAGACCGTTGTTCACCAAAAGTATCTGGACCGGCGCCGCCGCATCCCCGAGATAACCGGCGAACTGTTCGGGGCGCGCGAGCCCCGTCTTGCGGCCGGCATCGAGCGCCACCACCAGCTTGGCGTTTTCAACCGAAAAACCCCTGGCATCCTGCCATTTTGCGCCGTCGAGCGGCGTTGCTTCGTCGAGAAAATTCTTCGCCCAGGCGATGACTTTTTCACCGCGCTTCGGATTGTACCCGTTGCCCTTCTCCGCGCCATCCGTCTCGGGAATAGCGTCGGTGCCGTAGAGCGCGTCATAGAGCGAGCCCCAGCGCGCATTGGCGGCGTTCAAGGCATAGCGCGCGTTCATGACCGGAACGACGAGCTGCGGGCCGGCGATGGTAGCGATTTCCGGATCGACGTTCTTAGTGGTGACCGTGAAGGCCGGGCCTTCATCCTGGAGATAGCCGATGTCTTTCAGGAACGCCTTGTAGACGCCCATGTCGGACGGCGCGCCATTGGCGCGGTGCCAGGCGTCGATCTTTTCCTGCAATTCATCGCGCTTGCCCAGCAATGCGCGGTTTTTTGGTGCAAGATCGTGGACGATCGCCGAAAACGCCTGCCAGAACGCCTGTTCGTCGACACCGGTGCCGGGCAAAACATCCTTCGATACGAAGTCGCCGAGCTGCCGCGCCACTTTCAAACCGGCAAGGTCGATGCGATCAGTCATGCGTCAAGTCTCCAGGAAATCCAGACCAGTGGAGCGAATTTGACATTTGAACCCCGCTTGAGGGAGAACTCGATATCAAATGTCAAATTCAAAGCTCCACTAAAATCAAACATTTAGCTAGTGGTCCTTTGATTCCGACATTTGCTCGAACGCTAACCCCACGGAATGCAAATGTCGGAATCGGATCACTAGGGAAGTAAATTGTCCGGGCGTTTGGCATGTCGCGCAGCGGGGGTCAATTCATCGTAAGTTTCATGGGGAAGGCCAATTCCCGCCAATACAGGTCCCCGGTGGCGACAGGGATGGATTTCCCGAGAACGTCAGACAGCAATCCGTGGCCGCCCGGTCGCAACCGCCACCACGTGCGCGGCCACGAAGGTGCGTTGTCCCTCGACGGTCGCAGTGTTCAAGTCGCGCGCTACTTCGATCTCGGCCGCATCGGTGCCTGCCGCCAGCGCCCGGTTGGAGGCGATATCGCGGACGTGCTTTTCGGCATAGTCCATGGCAGCCGTTTCGCTGGTGAAATCGCGCACGGTATCGCCTACCGAGACGCGGAACAGGCCTTCCTTGGGCTGCGCGACCTCAGCTTCCGCGGTGACGCGCACCTGACCGACCACGGCGCCCAGCGCATTGGCGACATCTGTATCCTCAGGTACGACGCAGCCGTTGCCGACGAGCGGCGGCAGGCCGGCATAGTGAAGCGGCGCCGACGCGCCGAGGCCGATCACAGGCCGGTCGAGCGCCACGGTGAGGCGGGCGATGCCGGCATGGGCATCGACGGCGCGCTGGACCAGCGCGTGGGCAACGGTCGCCGCGCCGTCGAGGCCATCCTCGGCGAAGGCGGTTTCCAGAATGACTTCCGCCGACCAGCGGGTGAGCGCGGAGAGCACCCGTTCGGACAGCGCCTCCGGCGTCGAAGCGATGGGCTGTCCGCGGCCGTCGCGCTTGCGGGCGAAGAGCTCGGCGCCGAGGCGCGCCGTCTCGGCATTCCAGTTGGCCTGCCTGCCCAGCGTGTGGGCGGCATCCGACGGCGTGAAACCGCAGACATGCACCAGCCCGCGCGACACCAGCCGGTTGAGCGTGGCGTTCTGCGCGGTGGAGGTGAGCAGCGTGTCGAGCGGCAGCGGCACCGGGCCGATCAGGTCGTAGAGCTTCGCCTCGGGGCCGGTGAGGCCGGCTGCGAGGCGCTCCGGCACGCCAGTGCGGACGGCGAAACGGCCATCCATGCGGCCGGGATTGGGCGCGCGGAGCTGACGCTCCAGCTCACCGACGACCGCGTCGCGGTGGGCAACGCCGGCCAGCGCCAGCGGCACCAGGCGGCGCGGACCGAGCAGGATCCTGGGGCTGAGGCCGCCATCCTCGAGCGCGACCTCGGAATCGCCGCCGAGGCCGAAGGTGCGCATGGCGACGGCCTCGACCATAGTGCGGAAACCGCCGACGGTGGCGCCCTCCGGATCGAGACGCGGACGGCCATGATCGAGCACCGCGACGTCGGTGGTGGTGCCGCCGATGTCGGAGACAACGGCATTGTCGAGGCCGGTCATATGGCGGGCGCCGACCAGGCTGGCGGCGGGACCCGACAGGATGGTCTCGATGGGTCTGGCGCGGGCGAATGCCGCAGAAACAAGGGCGCCGTCTCCGCGCACCACCATGAGCGGCGCTTTTATCTCCCGCGCGGCCAAAAACCCTTCCGTCGCCGCCACCAGGCGGTCGATCATCGAAATCAGGCGGGCGTTGAGCAGCGTGGTGAGGGCGCGGCGCGGACCGCCGAGCTTGGCCGAAAGCTCGTGGCTGGCGGTGACCGGCAGGCCGGTCCTTTCGCGGATCAGGTCGCGGGCGGCAATCTCGTGGCCCGGATTGCGGGTGGCGAAATAGGCGCAGACCGCGAAACCGGAGACCGAAGCGGCGAGTTCCGGCAAGGCCGCTTCCAGCGCTTCGAGGTGAAGCGGGTGGGCGTTGCCGTGGACATCGTGGCCGCCCGGCAGGAAGATAACCGGATCGGTGCCGAGGGCGGCGCGCAAGCCGTCGCGGGCGAGATCTCCTTCGGAAAAGCCGATCATCACCAGCGCCACGCGGCCGCCCTGGCCCTCGACAAGGGCGTTGGTGGCGAGCGTGGTCGACATGGAGGCAAGCTTGATCGCCGCCGGGTCGACGCCCGCCTTTTGGAGCACCGCGTCGACGGCGCCGGAAATACCGACCGCCAGATCGTGGCGGGTGGTCAAGGCCTTGGCCTTGGCGAGCACCTGTCCGCGCGGCCCGCCGGCCTGCGACCAGAGCACGGCATCCGTGTAGGTGCCGCCGGTGTCTATGCCCAGGAAGAGCGGCGAAGTCTTGGTGTTCATTCTACTGGCGTTCCGGCGGGCCTGGATTGGTTTGGGTGCCTGCCCTTAGCCCATCGACGCAAGCGGCGAAAGGCGCTGAGGCGACGTCGGCTTGCGCCAGGCTGCTTCGCGGGGATGACCCAGGGTTTTTGCCGGGTGGATAAAAAATCGTCGGGCGCGCGCGACGAACGGAAAACATCCCATCGAAACAGAGGCTTGGCGGACATTGGCCCGGCCGGCCGGCTGAAACCTGTTCACTCCCAATCAAAACGGTCGCAAATAGCCATATTCAGCCACGCTCCCGTTGACAATCCAGCGTATTTCACGCCGACCCGTGCGAGCTGCGCTGTGCGTCTGCTACACCTGCTCTTCCAGTTCCCGGGTGAGCGGCTTGATCGAAGGGTCGAGCGGCTCGGCCGACTGCTCGACCACGGGCACCTCGGCGCGCGGCAGCGTATGCGGCGTGGAGGCGCAGCCAACGAGGACAGCGAGGACAAGCAGAGGAATGGCGCGGACGATCATGCGATGCGGTTAGGGGCGGCGTGTGGCGGGATCAGGGCGGGCATCAGCGAACGAGATCTATGGTGGCGGTGGACTTGGCGACGCAGACCGCGCAGCAATCGGTGCAGTCGAGGTCGTTCTTCGGCCCGACGCCGAACGAGATGCGGTCGTCGGCGAACACCCAGGCGCCGTAGCAGATCGTCTCGCCCTCGGTACAGGCGATCGGCACCGACTTCTGCGATCTTCCCTCGAGCAGATAGACCTGATCGCCGCCCGGCCAGACATTTTTCTCGCCGTGCAGCTCGACCGCCACGTCGCGCGCATGCGGGTTCTTCATGAAGAACGCCATGTCGGCGGCATTAGCCGGTGTGGCAAGCAGCAGAAAGACCAAAAGAGCGCGAATCATCAGGGGGTGTCCCGGTGGGTGGGACGATGCTTATGGCACGGATGGGGATCAAAGGTTTCGGTGAAATAGCGAAAGGAGCCAGGCAATGCCCTCTGCAAACCTGCCTGTGGCGGCTCTCCGCCTGCCCCGGGGAGAGGATGGACACCGCAGCAAAATTCCGCACTGCAACACCCAAATGGGTGACGACACGCCGCCGGCTTTTCCGCTCTGATGCAAACGGGTCGGGGGACCCGTTTGGAATGCAGGCATGCAGCGAGCGCATACCCAGGTGGCCGCCGGTATCGGCGTCGCACCGCTCCTGGCCTGGCATTCGGACAGCGCGGGGACGGGCTCGGTCCGCTCTAACCGGCGAACCTCACCGGCTCCGCGCGCGTCCGCCTCCGTTTCCGTCGGGGGCGGACGTTTTTCCGGGGCACGCATGCGAGGAGGAAGCTTCTCGCATGCGGCAGCGGTTTCTCCCGCCCTTCGGCAAGCCCGCAAGGTGGAAGAAGAGGCGGAGATGTTTGCCCCCTCTCCGCCTCGCTGGGCGAGGCGTCTCTCCACAGGCAATCGCATGTGACCGGTCGACCCTACCCCCGCAAAGAGCCAAGGCAATCGTATATAGGTTCTGTCTTCCCCCACTCCGGCCCTTCGGGCCACCTCTCCCCCCTCCGGAGGGAGAGGAAGGGAGCCCCGGCATGGCGGCCGGCGCTTCCTCTCCCCCGTCGATCGGGGGAGAGGTGGTTTGCAAAGCAAACCGGAGTGGGGGTCGACCACTCATATGCGATTGCCCCTGCCCCTTCCGGAGGGGATGGCGCGGATGGTCATCGATTTGTGTTTGGGAGCTCTACGCCGCCCCTCATCCGCCCCTAACGGGGCACCTTCTCCCCGTGAACGGGGAGAAGGAGGAGGCGGGACAGCGCCCCCTCTGTCCTGCCGGACATCTCCCCCTCAAGGGGGGAGGTCGGCAGCTTCAACGTCAGCTGTCGCCCATCTTGAGGGCCTGGATGAAGGCTTCCTGCGGGATGTCGACCTTGCCGAACTGCCGCATGCGCTTCTTGCCCTCTTTCTGCTTGTCGAGCAGCTTGCGCTTGCGGGTGACGTCGCCGCCGTAGCACTTGGCGGTGACGTCCTTGCGCAGCGCCGAAATCGTCTCGCGGGCAATGACCTTGCCGCCGATCGCCGCCTGGATCGGGATCTTGAACATGTGGTGGGGGATCAGCTCCTTGAGCTTCTCGCACATGGCGCGGCCGCGCTTTTCCGCCGCCGTGCGATGGACCAGCATGGAGAGGGCGTCGACCGGCTCCTCGTTGACCAGGATCGACATCTTCACCAGGTCGCCTTCCCGGTAGTCGGTGAGGTGGTAGTCGAACGAGGCGTAGCCCCGGCTGATCGACTTCAGCCGGTCGTAAAAATCGAACACCACTTCGTTGAGCGGCAGGTCGTAGACCAGCATGGCGCGCTTGCCGACATAGGAAAGGTCGGCCTGGACGCCGCGCCGGTCCTGGCAGAGCTTCAGGATCGAGCCGACATATTCGTCGGGCGTCAGGATGGTGGCGCGGATCCACGGCTCCTCGATCGAGGTGATCTTCATCACGTCGGGCATGTCGGCCGGGTTGTGCAGTTCCTTGGCTGTGCCGTCGATGAGGTTCAGCCGGTAGACGACCGAGGGCGCGGTGGCGATCAGGTCGAGGTCGAACTCGCGCTCCAGCCGCTCCTGGATGATTTCGAGGTGCAACAGGCCGAGGAAGCCGCAGCGGAAGCCGAAGCCGAGGGCGGCCGAGCTCTCCATTTCGTAGGAGAAGCTCGCATCGTTGAGGCGCAGCTTGCCGACCGCGGCGCGCAGGTCCTCGAAGTCGGCGGCGTCGACCGGGAACAGGCCGCAGAACACGACTGGTTGAGCAGGTTTGAAGCCCGGCAGCGCCTTCTCGGTGGGGCGGCGATCCTCGGTGATGGTGTCGCCGACGCGGGTGTCGGCGACTTCCTTGATGGAGCCGGTGAAGAAGCCGAACTCGCCGGGGCCGATCTCGTCGGCCTGAATCATCTTGGGCGTGAAGAAGCCGGTGCGCTCGACCAGATATTTGGCGCCGGCCTCCATCATGCGGATGGTCTGGCCCTTCTTCAGGACGCCGTCGATGACGCGCACCAAAACGATGACGCCGAGATAAGCGTCGTACCAGCTGTCGACCAGCATGGCCTTCAGCGGCTTGGCGGCGTCGCCCTCGCGCGGCGGCGGCAACTGGTGGACGATCGCCTCCAGCACGTCCTCGATGCCGATGCCGGACTTGGCCGAGATGAGCACGGCCTGGCTGGCGTCAATGCCGATCACTTCCTCGACCTGCTCGCGGATGCGCTCGGGCTCGGCGGCGGGCAGGTCGATCTTGTTCAGGACCACGACGATCTCGTGGTTGTTGTCGATCGCCTGGTAGACGTTGGCCAGGGTCTGCGCCTCGACGCCTTGGCTGGCGTCGACGACAAGCAGCGAGCCTTCGCAGGCCGACAGCGAGCGCGACACTTCATAGGCGAAGTCGACATGGCCCGGCGTGTCGATCAGGTTGAGGATGTAATCCTGGCCGTTGTTGGCGCGGTAGTTGAGGCGCACGGTCTGCGCCTTGATGGTGATGCCGCGCTCGCGCTCGATATCCATATTGTCGAGCACCTGCTCCTTGCCGGCCATCTCGCGCGCATCGAGCCCGCCGGTCAGCTGGATGAGGCGGTCGGCGAGCGTCGACTTGCCATGGTCGATATGGGCAACGATGGAGAAGTTGCGGATGTGGTCGAGCGGAAAGGTCATGGGCGCGGCCTTTAGCAGGGGGACCGGGCCGCGGCAAGCTCACGGTGCCCGCACACCAAAGTTACCCGCCAGATGCGCTACTTCTGGCATAATTCCGGTCCAAAACCAGGAGAACCGAAGATGGACGGACGCGGCAACGGCATCAGGCGGCTTGCAGGCAGGATCGGTGCGGCGGCAGCCGGCGGGTTGCTGCTGGCGGCGGCAGCGCTGGCATTATGGCAGGCGCCGGCGGTGGCCGAGGAGGAAGCGGTGAAGATCCCGCCGCCCACGCTCGACGAAAAGGCGACCGGAGCGATGCAAAAGGCGGTGTTCGCCGGCGGCTGCTTCTGGGGCGTGCAAGGCGTGTTCCAGCATGTGAAGGGCGTGAAAAACGCCGTCTCGGGTTATGCCGGCGGACCCAAGGAGACGGCGCTCTACGAAGCGGTCGGAACCGGCGTCACCGGACATGCCGAGACGGTGGAGATCACCTACGATCCGCGCGAGGTGAGCTATGGCAAGCTGCTGCAGGTGTTCTTCTCCGTCGCCCACAACCCGACGCAGCTGAATTTCCAGGGGCCGGACCACGGCACCCAATACCGTTCGGCGATATTCGCGACGAATGCCGAGCAGAACAGGATTGCGCAGAGCTACATCGGGCAGCTCGACGCGGCCAGGCTCTATCCCGGCAAGATCGTCACCACGCTGGAGGGCGAAAAGCCGTTCTACCCCGCGGAGGACTACCACCAGGACTTCCTGACGCTGAACCCGACCTATCCCTATATCGTCTATAACGACCTGCCGAAAATCGCCAACCTGAAGCGGCTGTTTCCGGAGCTTTACCGCGACAAGCCGGTGCTGGTGATGGCGGGCAGAACGTGATTTTCCCAGAGACGTGCCTCAACCAATAACACGTTGATACTCCCTTCGTTTTTTGGTCTTGTGGCAAGACGAGGGGGAAGGTGCGTGTCTCAACTGCTTGTGCGGCAATATCTCGATCAATCCGGCAAATCAGGAAGGTTCCCAGGCTCGGCCACCGAGGGTGTGACAAGCGAAATTCTCAAGAGCTTTCGCGAGGCGTGGCCGTGGCAAGTGCTTGCTGCGCAACATAAATTTCCATCGGCCGGAAAAATGCGCCTGCGCGGGGAAGGCATGATCCTCCATTCGTCCTTGGCGCCTTCTGGTGCTCGGCGCACCAAAGACAGGGCCGACGATCCGGTTTTTGGAATCGTGGTAAAGCCGGCTAATGATCATTCGCAAGGCATTCACATCTTAGAGGCCGCTAAAACGCGCCTCGGCGGTGTTCCAAATGAATACAGCGCGAGGCGGCGCATTAACCAGCGCTTAAGCAAGAAATTCGACTCTGGTAAATTAGCCGACTATAATAAGCACGTTGGCCGCGTGAAGGCGGCAGCGCGATGACGGCCCCCGTTCCCAAGGTTCCGGAGCTTTTCGTGCCCGTCATGAAGGCGATGGAGACGCTCGGCGGCTCGGCTTCGATCGAGGAAATCAACGACCGGGTCGCGCAGATGATGGGCCTGCCGGAAGCCACGCGTGCGGGACTGCATGGCAACGGACCGACAACCAAATTCGATTACCGCTGCGCATGGACCAGAAGCTGGCTGAAGAATGCCGGCCTCACCGACAACAGCGAGCGTGGCGTGTGGTCGCTGACGGCCAGCGGCCGGCTGATGCTCGACGCCCCGGCCGACCAGCTGATCAAGATGGTGCGCAAGGCCAATTCGAACCGGCGCAAGGCGGCCGCGCAGAACGGAAACGCGCAGGCCGTGAATGACGAAGTCGACATCGATACGACCGAAACCGCCCCGAAGGACTGGCGCGAACGGCTGCTCGACATTCTGCTCGGGCTGGAGCCGGAGGCCTTCGAGCGGCTCTGCCAGCGGATCCTGCGCGAGGCGGGTTTCATCAAGGTGGAGGTGACCGGGCGCAGTGGCGACGGCGGCATCGACGGCACCGGCGTGCTGCGCGTGAACCTTCTGTCGTTCCACGTGCTGTTCCAGAGCAAACGCTGGAAGGGTTCGGTCGGCGCCAGCGTGGTGCGCGACTTTCGCGGCGCCATGGTGGGCCGCGCCGACAAGGGCCTGATCCTGACCACCGGCACATTCACCGCAGATGCACGGCGCGAGGCGGTGCGCGACGGCGCGCCGACAATCGACCTGATCGACGGCGAAGCGCTGTGCGACCTCCTGAAGGAGCAGAAGATCGGCGTGAAGGTGCGCATGGTGGAGGAGGTGACCGCCGACGAAGCGGCGTTCGCCGGGTTCTGAGGGCCGCTTGGACTCTAATGCGGCCACATTCCGCTATCTGTTAGTTTGGGTCGCACTGCGGGATGATCCACCACGCGGACCACGCAGCCTATGCGGCTTCGACGTTCCCGGAGAATATAGATCGTTTTCGCTGCGGGTTTACGCCTTCATTCATCCCGATATGAAGCAATATTTGACGCTGGCCCGGAAAAAGCCTACTGATGATGCGTCGATATTTGCTTGAACGACTTTTGTTATACGCGCTTCGAGCGCGCCCCTGGCGAACTTCCCCATCCAAAAATCGAGACAAACCATCGTGCATTCGCGCGGCGGTAGAAGACTATTGCCAAGAAAGGGTTCGTTATGAGCACTGGCACAGTGAAATGGTTCAACGCCACCAAGGGTTTCGGCTTCATTCAGCCTGACGACGGCGGACAGGACGTTTTCGTCCATATCTCCGCAGTCGAGCGCGCCGGAATGCGCGATATCGTGGAAGGACAGAAGCTCGGCTACGAAATGGTTCGCGACAACAAGTCGGGCAAAATGGCCGCCGACCAGTTGACCGCAGCCTGACGGAAAATTCACTCTCGCCGGTGACCACGGATGTACTGGCACCGGCGACGTGGTGAACGAGAACAAAGATCAGGCAGCCGCCGGACTTTTTCCTAGAGCGGTGAACGCTAAATCAGAACCGCCTTCGCTGCTCCATACCTTTGTTCAGCATCGGATTTTTCCGAAAAGCCGCTTCGCACTTTTTTTCGGTCCGACGCTGCAAGCCCGGCAACCGCGCGTTGCAGGTTCGAGACTTGCCCAGAACGTGCTATGCAGGAGGAAGACTTGACTGCGAATTCGAAGAAATCCCGCGAGCAGGCCGAAGCCCTGTTCAGCAAGGCGCAGACCCAGTCCATGTCGCTCAACCGGATCATCTCCGAACAGGACGCGGCGAGCCGGGCCCGCGAGGCAAAGACAGCGCGGCTGCGGGAGTTGCGTATGGAAAAAGAGGCGTACGACCTGGCCGCGGCTGCGGCAGCACCGCCAAAACAGAAGGGCAAACGCTGATGGCAAGACGCGCGGTTGAAAACGCGATCCCCGCCGATGCGACGATCGCGGACGTCGTCGACATGCTCGACAAGCCGGTCGAATATGTCCGCCGCGTGCTTGAGAAGCTCGAGCAATGCCGGCGCGCGCATGGCGACGCGCAGGTGCGGGTTGGTGTGCTGAGCCGCAGCGAATGCCCGAACTATCTCATCGAAGCGGTCGGCGAAGACAAGAAGTCACGCCAGAAAATCGTGCGCCCCGACGCCGCCTACAGCGGCAGCACGCACCGCGAACTCGCGCCCCGTCACGTTGAGGACACCAGGAACTGGTCGCCCGAGGAAATGAACATCACCGCCATCGCGGCGCTGATCGGCCGGCTGCGCGAACCGCGCAGTACATCGCGTTCCGGCAGCGAGGAGTAGAGCGGCGGCACCCGTGATTTCCACCGGCTTCGATTGCAAGAGCTGCGGGGCATGCTGCTCCTACTCGCCGGACTGGCCGCGGTTCTCGACCGAGGACGATGCCCAGCTCGACGCAATTCCGGCCGTATACGTTTCCGCTGACGAAAGCGGCATGCGCTGCGAAGGCACGCGCTGTTCAGCGCTTGCCGGCGAGATTGGCAAGGCGACGTCGTGCGCGATCTACGACATTCGCCCCGATGTCTGCCGCACCTGCATGCCGGGCGACGGCGAGTGCCTGACGGCGCGCCGGGCGGCGGGACTGAGCCTGGCCGGTTAGAGCCCGGACCCATAAAGGGGATTCCGTTGACGGCGGTTACTTGGCGGCGCCAAGTAGGTAGCCCCCGTCCCAGTGATAGATCTGCTTGTCGTCGACCGTGACCTTGACGACCGCCTGGAATCCAGCGAGCGTTCCGCTCCCGGCATGGAACGCACAGGTTCCCTGCATCGGGCTGGCGGTGTCGTAGGTGACGCAGTACCCGACCGCCGAGTCTCCGTTTCCGACGGCAATAACCGCCGTGCTGCTGCCGAAATGGGGACTGCCGGTCACGGGCCCATAGTATAAGATCTTGGTGCCCGCCGGGATCGCCGCGAGGTTCGATTCCGTAATGGTGCAGAAGCTCGGGGTCTCGCCGGTATACTGGCTGCATTCCTTGGCGATCTTGAGCGGTTGCATGGTCGGTGCAGTGGACGACACGGACGTTAGCGCCAGGATGGCACCAGCCGACAGGATCAACAGTCTGCTCATTGCCCTACTCCTCTCCGGTCGAATTAATGTCTGAAATTCTGCTCGCTATCGCCCAAAAACCGCTTGACTGGGACAGTCCCGTTACCGAAATCCGGCCCTAGAGCGGCGTACACTCAAAATAGAATCGTTACGCCGTCCTATCTGTTTGTTTACGCATCGGATTTCTCCGAAAACCGCTGCGCACTTTTCGGTCCGATGCTCTAGCACAATGAAGCGGCTGGGGATGACCTCTCGATTTTACCGTCATCAACCCAGCCGCATCCCCCTAGGCCACCCGCACCCCAAGGGGAAACAAGAAATATACTCCTGCTTTGGACGACCGCGAAGTAGCCTCTTCAGAGTACCGCGAAGTAGTCTGTTCAGAGTATCGACCGCGCCCCACGCGGTTACTGTTGTTCCACGCCGCCGGCTTGCTATGAGTCCGGACCCTAGAGCGCCTCTCTTCCAAGCGGCGCAAAGAGGATGGCTGCGACGCCTCAGTCCTCCCTCTCCCCGTCCTTACGGGGAGAGGGCCGGGGTGAGGGGCTGTTTTTGTGCAAGTCGAAAATTCTCTAGAACAGCGCCGCGGTGGTCTGCAGCGTCATCCAGACACCCCACAGGATCGGGATGCCGACAACCGCCCAGGCGGCAAGCGCCACGCCGTCGAAACCGCCCTTGCCGATGCCGAACGAGCCGGAGGGACCGGCCTGCGCGGCGGCCGACTTCGCCTGCAGCTTGGCAACCTCCTCTTCCGACATGAACCATTTGTCGGCCAGCGGCTTGACCCTCGTGTTGGCGATCAGGCCGAGCACGAGCATGCCGGCGAGGATGTACATGGTGAAGTCGTAGACCTGGTCGCGCGGCACGCCGGCATCGATCTGGAATTCGCGGATGTAATTGACCACCACCGGCCCGAGGATGCCGGCGGTCGCCCAGGCCGTCAGCAGCCGGCCGTGGATGGCGCCGACGAACTGGGTGCCGAAAATGTCGGCAAGATAGGCGGGGATGGTGGCGAAGCCACCGCCATACATGGACAGGATGATGCCGAACATCAGCACGAACAGCACCTGGTTGCCCATGTGCGCGGCGGTCGGCGCCAGCGCATAGAGCACAATGCCGAGTATGAAGAAGGTGTAGTAGGTGTTCTTGCGGCCGATCTTGTCGGAGAGCGAGGCCCAGAAGAACCGCCCGCCGATGTTGAACAGCGAGAGCAGCCCGGCAAAGCCGGCGGCGATGGCGGCGATCGCGGTTTTCTGGTCGGCCGAAAGGCTGGTGAAGCCGAGTTCCGGCTGGCCGAGCAGGCGGCCGCCGAAAATCTCCTGCAGCATCGGCGAGGCCATTCCGATGACGCCGATGCCGGCCGAGACGTTGAGGCACAGAACCAGCCAGATCATCCAGAACTGCCTGGTCTTGTGGGCGTCGCGCAGGTGCACGTGGCGGGTGGTGATCATCGCCTTGCCCGCGGCCGCCGGCGGGGTCCAGCCATCGGGACGCCAACCGGCGGGCGGAATGCGGTAGCCGAAGGCGCCGCCAAGCATGAAGACGAAATAGATCGCCGCCATGACCAGGAAGGTCTGCCAGACGCCGACTGAGTCAGGCGTCTTGAAAATGTTCATGAGGATGTTGGCCAGCGGCGCGCCGATCATGGCGCCGCCGCCGAACCCCATGATGGCCATGCCGGTGGCCATTCCGCGACGGTCGGGGAACCATTTGATCAGCGTCGAGACGGGCGAGATGTAGCCGAGGCCGAGCCCGATGCCGCCGATGACGCCGGCGCCGAGCCACATCAGCCAGAGCTGGTGGGTGATGACGCCGACCGCGGCGACCGCGATGCCGCCGCACCAGCAGAGCGCGGACACCACGCCCGCCTTGCGCGGGCCGGCGCGTTCCAGCCAGCCGCCCCAGATGGCCGCCGAGCAGCCGAGCAACACGAAGAAGAGGGTATAGATCCAGCCGAGGTCGGCGACGCGCCAGTCGCAACTGGTGGTGAACAGGGCGGTGACGAGATTGAGGTCGGCGCATGCGACCGGCTGGTCGATGCCGACGGCGCGCGACAGCGGCAGCCAGAAGACGCTGAAGCCGTATGCCATGCCGATGCAGAGATGGATGGCGAGTGCGGCGGGCGGCACCAGCCACCGGTTGAAGCCTGGCCGGGCGACGATCCTCTCGCGGTCGAGAAGGCCGACACCGCCGATGCCTCCGGAAATCGTGTCACTTGCTGCGGACATTATTATTCTCCTCCGTTCCGCCAAGAATTCCCCCGGGCGGCTTGTCCAGCTGGTTACATTGGTCGTTTGATCGATGCGGCGGCCGCGCCCTCCTCCGTGGTCCGCGGTCGAACTCCTCCTGTTGGTTGCAGCATTGCCGTTCGTTAGCCGCATTTGTGCGACGCCAGGTGATTCCACCCGGCTGCAAAATGCTTAAGCAACCGCCGTGCCAAACGGAGGGTTCAACGATTTCAGATACTTATCGACTGAGAGGGAACGCCTATGGACAGATTGTCCGAACGGCGACGGACATTTTGTCCTGCGTCAGGCTGCCTCCGGCAGCCAGATGCGGAAGGTGGTTCCGCGGCCGGGTTCGCTTTCGACGGAGATCTTGCCGCCCTGCCGGGTGACCAGCGTCTGGCTGATCGACAGGCCGAGCCCGGTGCCCTCGCGCCGCTTGGTGGTGAAGAAGGGATCGAAAACCTTCTGCACGATCTCCGGCGCCATACCGACGCCGGTGTCCTCGACCTCGACCAGCACGCCAGGCCGGCCATCGAGTTCGGCATCGCGGCTGGAGAGCGTCAGCCGACCGCCATCGGGCATGGCATGGATGGCGTTGACGATGAGGTTGATGACGACCTGCTGCAGTTCGGTGCGGTTCATCAGCACCAAGCGGCGGGCCGCATCGTGGCGTTTCACCTCGATGGAAGCCTTGTTGAGCAGGTGCTGGACAAGCGGCAGGCTGTCGGAGACGACCTCGCGCGGTGCATGGCGCTCGACATAGCCGGCATACTCCTCCGGCTTGGCGAATTGCAGGAGCTTGGTGACGATCTGGCTGATGCGCTGGATCTGTTCGTCAAGCAGACGGAACTCGGTTCTTGCCGCATCAGCCCGGTCGCCCATGACGCCGCGCACGACCTCCAGATTGCCCTGCATCACGGCGATCGGGTTGTTGATCTCATGCGCGACGCCGGCGGTGATCTCGCCGATGGCGGCGAGCTTTTCCGACATGATGAGCTGCTTGGTGGTGGCTTCGAGCTGGCGGTTGGCAAGCTGCAGTTCGCGGGTGCGCTCCTCTACGCGCATGTTGAGCTCCTCGTTCCATTCGCGCAATTCGCGGTCGCGGTCCTGCAGCTGGTCGAGCAGATGGTCGAGATGGAAAGCGACACGGCCGATCTCGTCGCTGGTCTGTACCGAACCGGTGCGGGCGCCGAGATCGCCGGCTTCCACTTTCGCGATGGTGCCGGTCATGCGTTCCAGCGGCATGAAGATGGCCCGCGCCCAGCGCAGGAAGATCGGCACGCTGACGGCGGCTATGGCGAGGAAGGCAAGGGCGATGGCGATGAGGGTCTGGTACTTCGCCGCGGTGAACGGCGCCTCGAGGAAGCCGACATAGAGCATGCCGACACGCTCGCCATGGCTGTCGACGATGGGCTCATAGGCGGATATGTACCAGTCGTTGACGACAAAGGCGCTGTCCAGCCATGTGCGCCCCTCGCCGAGCACTGCCTGGCGGACAGCCGCGGAAACGCGGGTGCCGATGGCGCGGCGGTCCTCGAACAGGCGCACGTTGGTGCTGATGCGGACGTCATCGAGAAACAGCGTCGCCGTGCCCTTGCTGCCCTCGGGCAGGCTCGCCTCGCGATAGACCAGATCGTTGATCGTATCGATGAAGACGAGGTTCTGGTTAAGCACGATGCCACCGACCAGAGCTCCCCTGCGGCCGTCGCCCAGCGTGACCGGGCTGGCGGAATGAACCACCATGCCGCGGGTCTCAGCCTTGCGGTCGGTCGGCACGGCATTGGGGGTCGCAACCAGTTCGACGCTTGCCCTCCCGGCCAGGGCGGGATCGATGGCGGCAAGCTCCTCGTTGGTGAAAATATCGATCGCGGTGGCAGCCTTGCCGGCGAGTGCGCCTGCCACGATGGGCCAGCCGGAACTGAACTTTCCCGTTCCCTCATGCGTCCCGGCCGCGACCGTTCCGTCGGATGCGACCAGGAGCAGGAAATCGAAGGCGAGCCTGCGGCGGCTGTCTTCAAGGAACGCGCTCATGTTGGAGGAAGTGCCGCCGGCGACCGCATCGCGGAAGCGCGCCGAGGCGCCGAGCGCGCCCATCTCGTCGCCGGTGTGTTCGAGGATGCGCGCGAGATACTGGTGGGCGATGGTCAGGTCGCCGTTGACCTTGGAAATCAGGGTCGCGTCGAACTTGGAGTTCCAGCGGGCGACGGTGACGCCGAGCAGCAGCGGCAGGATGACCAGCGTCGGCAAAAGCGCGATGGCCAGAAGCCGAAAGCGCACGGAACGCCCTGGCGCGCCGGAGGGGGGCAGTGGGTGCGTGTCAGACATTCCAGGCGGCAAATTTGCGGTCAATCGTCTTGCGCGAAATGCCGAGCCGCTTCGCCGCCTTGTCGCGATCGCCAGCGGTTTCACGCAGCACCGCCAGAATATGCTGCCGTTCGATTTCGGCGAGGCTGCCTTCGGACCCTACCGTTTCCTCGCCGGGTTCTTCGGTGAACTCTTCCGGAAAACGGCCGAGGATCAGCGTTCTTTCAACCAGGTTGCGCAGTTCCCGAACGTTGCCAGGCCAGCCGTAGCGGGCAAGTGCGGCGCGGACCTCCGGGTCGATCGGCACCGGCGGCATGCCGAGCTGCGACGACAGCTTGCGCATGAACAGCGCCGTGAGTTCCTGGACATCGTCGCCCCGCTCCTTCAGCGGCGGCAGGTTGATCTGCATGACATTGATGCGGAAAAAGAGATCGGCGCGGAAGCGCCCTTTTTCGACCTCGGCCTTGAGGTCGGCGTTGGTGGCGAAGACAAAGCGCAGGTCGACCGGGATCTCGCGCTCCGAGCCGAGCGGCCGCACCCGGCGATCCTCAAGAACGCGCAGCAGCTTGCTCTGGGTCAGCGGCGGAAGCTCGCCAATCTCGTCGAGAAAGAGCGTGCCGCCCTGCGCGTGCATGAACAGGCCCTCCCGCGCCCCTTCGGCGGAGGTGAAGGCGCCCTTGAGATGCCCGAACAGTTCGCTCTCGATCATGTCGGGCGGGATCGCCGCGCAATTGACCGGCACGAACGGCTTGTCGGCGCGGTCGGACAGGGAATGAAGCGAGCGCGCCGCAACCTCCTTGCCCGTACCAGACTGGCCGGTGAGCAGGACGGAAGTCGGCAACGGCGCGACGCGGGCGATGGTCTGGCGCACGCGCGCGATTGCCGCCGACTCGCCGATCAGCTTGTCGCGCAGCAGGATATGATCGGAGGTCGACTTCAGCTCGTAGCGCAGCACGTAGTTCTCGCGCTGCAGGCGCACACGGTCCAGGCATCGCGCCACCGCATTCAAGAGCTGGTTGGAGCGGAATGGCTTGAGGATGAAGTCGGCAGCACCTGCGCGCAGCGCACGGATGGCGGTTTCGAGATCCGCATAAGCCGTCATCAGGATGGCGTCGGCGAAAAAGCCGATGCCGCGCTGCTCGGCAAGCCAGTCGACGCCATTCTTGCCGGGCATGATGTTGTCAAGGATGACGACATCGAAATGATGTTCGTCGAGCTTGCGGGAGGCCTCCTCGGCATCGGCCGCTTCCTCCAGCCGCTTGCAGCGGGGGCCGAGGGTCCGCATCAGGAAGTTGCGCATCCCCGGTTCGTCGTCGATCACCAGAATGGAGGCTTGCGCGAGCCAGGGCCCGAATTCGGGATCGGCGACTGTCTCGCGTGGTTTGCGCACGGCATCTGCAGGCACTGAATTCCTCCCGGGCGCTACTTGGTTGTTTAGCCGCATTTGTACGACGCCAGGTAACTACCTGGCTGCAAAAATGCAGTTTCCTCAGCCGCATTTGTGCGACACCAGGTGATTCCACCTGGCTGCAAAATGCTCTGCTGCGCCCGGGTCTATCATGCGGTGCGCGTTTCGCCGAAACAAGCCTCGCGCAGGTGACTCGGCGTCACGTATCGCCGCCGCCCCTCCTCCCCCTCGATGGGGGAGGTGCCGAGCGCAGCGAGGCGGAGGGGGTGATATCCGCACATCAGCCATCACCCCACCCGGCCCTGCGGGCCACCCTCCCCATCGACGGGAGGGAGAAAAGCCAGTTCTGTCTTCCAATCCAAGACAGTCGCTCTCCCCGTGAAGAAGGGGGAGAGAGGGGCGTCGACGTTGCGGCCGGCCTCCTTCTCCCCGTCCTTACGGCAGGGCTATCGCATATGAATGGTCGACCCCCACTCCGGTTTGCTTTGCAAACCACCTCTCCCCCGTTCGACGGGGGAGAGGAAGTGCCGGCCGCGATGTCGGGCTCCCTTTCCTCTCCCCCCGGAGGGGGGAGAGGTGGCCCCGAAGGGCCGGAGTGGGGAAAGCAGAACCCATATGCGATAGCTCTCGTCCTTACGGGGAGAAGGGTCCGGCCCTTCGACAAACTCAGGAGGGATGAGGGGCGATTCTGTCTAAAACGAAATGCCCTGGCGATTATCCCGTCACGAAGTCGAACAGCAGCTTGACGTTGAGGCCGGCGATCACCACCGCGATAACCGAGGCGAAGACGACGAGCCAGCGCGGAGCGACGAGCGCGCCCATCTTGGCCTTGTCGGCGGTGAACATGACCAGCGGGAACACCGCGAAGGACAGCTGCAGCGACAGCACCACCTGGGTGAGGATGAGTAGCTGCGCCGTGCCGCTCTCGCCGTACCAGATGGTGACGATGGCCGCCGGCACGATGGCGATGGCGCGGGTGATGAGGCGGCGCATCCAGGGCGGCAGGCGTATCTCCAGGAAGCCTTCCATGACGATCTGGCCGGCCAGCGTGGCCGTAACGGTGGAGTTGATGCCGCAGCAGAGCAGCGCGATGCCGAACAGGGTGGGCGCGATCGCCAGGCCGAGCAGCGGCGCCAGCAGCGAATGCGCCTCGCCGAGTTCGGCCACTTCGGTCTGGCCGGTGACGTTGAAGGTGGCGGCGGCGAGGATGAGGATCGACGCGTTGATGAGCAGCGCAAACATCAGCGCCACGGTGGAATCGATGGTGGCGAATTTCAGCGCCTCGCGCTTCTCCGGCAGCGTGTGGCCGTAGGCGCGGGTCTGCACGATACCGGAGTGCAGGTAGAGATTGTGCGGCATCACGGTGGCGCCGAGAATGCCGAGCGCCAGATAGAGCATTTCGGGATTGGTGACGATTTCCGTGGTGGGCGCGAAGCCGAGGATGACGGCGCCCCAATCGGGATCGGCAAGCGCGATCTGTACGGCAAAACACACCGCGATGACGCCAAGCAGCGTGATGATCAGCGCCTCGATCCAGCGGAAGCCCAGCTTCTGCAGGTAGAGGATGAGGAAGACGTCGAGCGCGGTGATGATGACGCCGAGTTCGAGCGGGATGCCGAAAATCAGGTTGAGGCCGATCGCCGTGCCGATGACCTCGGCGATGTCGGTGGCGATGATGGCGATCTCGGCCAGCATCCACAACGCAAAGGCGACCGGCTTGGGAAATGCATCGCGGCAGGCCTGGGCGAGATCGCGGCCCGACGCGATGGCGAGACGGGCGCAGAGCGACTGCAACACGATCGCCATGATGTTGGAGACGAGCGCGACGACGAGCAGCGTGTAGCCGAACTTGGAACCGCCGGCCAGCGACGTCGCCCAGTTGCCCGGATCCATGTAGCCGACGGCGACGAGATAACCGGGCCCGACGAAGGCTGCGGCACGACGCCAGGTCGAACCGGATCGCCGGACTGCGATCGAGCGATGCACGTCGGAAAGCGACGCCTCGCCGCGCGCCCGGTTCCAACCAAATTTGTCGGCAAGCTGTTCCACTTTGTCGTTCTTTCCGCTTGAATCGCAGTTGCAAAGCATTTGCAAATACGCGAAGCGATGCCGAAAGACAAGGGGCGGAGAACACTGTGGGACGGAGGCGGCAAAAGGCCGCGGGCGGCGGGCGGCCGCCGGCCGGCGGGTGAAGTGTTGTGCGGGTCCGGACGTTATATGCGGGGGTGACGGTTCACCCCCGTATATACCTCATCGGGTTGGCCAAGCCGCAATCATCGCAAGCGAGCCATGCAATGGGCATCCACGAACGCGCCGTCCCTAAACGAGGCAGCTTTATGGGTTCCCTCGATTTCAAATCCGAATTTCTTATACAGAGCTATCGCGCCGACATTGTCGGTAAACACGGTCATCTCAATTCGCTTGATATTCAGCCAATTGTCAGCGGTGTCGATCATCGCGGCAAGAAGCCGGGAACCAATGCCCCTTCCGGCAAAGTCTTCGTGGACACTGATCCAGAACTCAGCCGCATGGGCGCGCCGCCCATAGAAGGGACGCAACGCAGCCGCGCCGACAATACGCTTGTCCAATTCCGCAGCGATATGCAAATCCCGCGGGGCCCGTGGCTCGAGCCACTTCTTAACAGCTTCGAATGTCTCATAGGGAAGAGCGAGAGTGCCTGCGCGAAAAGCGGGCTGATTATAAATTTCAAAAATACCAGCCGCATCCTCGGCACGCATAGCGCGAATCGTTACATCCATTTTGCACTCCATAGTTGCGACAGGGTTTCATTGCCGAATAGCTTCCTGACGTAACCTGGCGAGTGGAATGGCTGGGTTCGCCCTGTGGGCGGCTTCATTCAATATCAGACCGTTCAGCCCGTTCATAGGGATGATGAGACTGGTCCGCGATGTTTGCCCGGACCTTCAATCATAGCGCAGATCGGCCGCCTTGCCGCCGAAGACGTGGTAGGAATAGATGGTGGCGCCGATGATGACCGGCAGCACGAAGACGGTGCCGGCAAGGATGATGGCGAGGCTTTCGGGCGCCGCCGCAGCCTGCCAGATGGTCAGCTTTTCCGGCACGACAAAGGGATAGAACGACCAGGCGAGGCCGGCGAAGCCGAGTGTGAAGACGGCGGCGAGCGCCAGGAACGGCTTCAGGCTGTGCGCGTCGCCGGTTTCCGACAGCCGGAACGTCAACCGCCACAGCCACAGGAAAAGCAGCCCCGACAGAATGGGCAGCGGGGCGAGGTAGAGCATTTCGGGGAAGACGAACCAGCGGTCGAAGATGCGCGGCGAGGCGAGCGGCGTGGCGAGCGACACCGCACCCATGCCGAGCACGGTGAAGACGAGAGCGGTGCGCAGCCAGCCGACCGCCTTCTGCTGCAAGGCGCCCTCGGTCTTGTAGATCAGCCATGCCGCACCCATCGCGGCATAGGACGCGGCGAGGCAGAACGCCACCAGCACGCCGAACGCCACCGCGCCGAAGCCGGTTTCCAGGCCGAGCACGTAGACACCCAGCATGTAGCCCTGGGCCAGCGCGGCGATCAGGGAGCCGAAAAGGAAGGCGCGGTTCCAGCGCGCCTTGCGACCGGCTGGAACCTTGGCGCGAAAATCGAAGGCGACGCCGCGCAGGATCAGGCCGACGAGCAGAACGAAGACCGGCAAGTAGAGCGCCGTGAGGATGACGCCGTGGGCGGCGGGAAAAGCCACCAGCAGGAGGCCGACGGCAAGCACCAGCCAGGTCTCGTTGGCATCCCAGAACGGTCCGATGGCGGCGATCATGACATCCTTCTCATGGTCGTCGGCGGCCGCGAACAGAATGCCGATGCCGAGGTCGAAACCATCGAGCACGACGTAGACGAGGATCGCCACGCCCATCAGGGAGGCGAAGATGAGCGGGAGAAGTGTCGGCCAATCCAGGGTCATGATTTGTCTCCACCGCCATTAGAGGTCGATTCGGCAGCACCCCTTCCGTCGCCTGTGGGAAGGGCATATGCCCCCTCCACCATGCTGCACATGATCCCCCTCCCCCGCTCCGCAGGGGAGGATCCAAGGTCGCGGACTTCCGGCAAGCTCAGGTCACCCCGCAGTGCGCGGGCCCGGGTGAAGGAGAGTTCGGGCGCGCGCATCATTCACTCCCCTGCCTGCGCCGGTTGCGACAGCGGCGTGTCGAGCACGGCCGGCAGCGGCGAGGTGTCGCCATCCTTCGCCGCCTTCAGCGCCAGGTAGACCAGCACGCTGAGATAGGCAGCCAGAAGCACGGCGTAGATGACGAGGTAGATGGCAAGCGTCAGCGCGACATGGCTGCCGGGGATTGGGCCGACAGCGTCGGCGGTCTTCAGGATGCCGGTGACCAGCCAGGGCTGGCGGCCGATCTCGGTGGTGTACCAACCGGCCAGCACCGCGACCCAGCCGGACAGCGCCATCGGCACCATGAGATAGGCGAGCGGCCTGGGCAGGGTGCCGCGACGCCACAGGAAGAAGGTGGCCGTCCACGACACCGCGAGCATCAACAGGCCGGTGCCGACCATGACGCGGAAACTCCAGAACACCGCGAAGACCGGCGGATGGTTGCCGATGTAATCGTTGAGGCCCGGCACGACGCCGGCGGCGCTGTGGCGCAAGATGAGGCTGGCGCCATTGGGAATGGTCAGCTCGAAGCGGTTTTCACGCGCCGTCTCGTCGGGGATGGCGAACAGCACCAGCGGCACGTTGGACCTGGTCTCCCAGTTGGCCTCCATCGCGGCGACCTTCTGCGGCTGGTACTCGAGCGTGTTGAGCCCATGCTGGTCGCCGACGAATATCTGCACCGGAATGAGAGCGGCGCCAAGGAAGACGCCGGTGCGCAACACCTTCCACATGGAATCCGAACGGTCGCCGGCGAGGAAGCGAAGCGCGGAGAAGCCGGCGATGAGGAAGGCGACGGTGAGGCTGGAAGCCAGAAGCATGTGGATGAGGCGCAACGGGAAGGACGGGTTGAAGACGATCGCCCACCAGTCAACGGCATGGGCCACGCCGTCGCGCATCTCGAAACCGGTCGGCGTCTGCATCCAGGAATTCAGCGCCAGTATCCAGAACGCCGACAGCGTGGTGCCGAAGGCGACGAGGAAGGTGGCCAGCGTGTGCACCCTGTTGGAAACGCGGCTGAAACCGAACAGCATGATGCCGAGGAACACCGCCTCTAGGAAGAAAGCCGTCAGCACCTCGTAGGCGAGCAGCGGGCCGGCGATGTTGCCAACGGTTCCCATGTATCCCGGCCAGTTGGTGCCGAACTGAAAGCTCATCGTGATGCCGGTGACGACGCCGAGCGCGAACGAGAGGGCAAAGACCTTCACCCAGGTGAAGTAGGCGCGCATCCAGGCGGCGTCGCCGGTGCGGTTGTAGCGCCATTTGAAGAAGAGCAGGACCCAGCCGAGCGAAATGGTGATTGTAGGAAACAGGATGTGGAACGAGATGTTTGCCGCGAATTGTATGCGCGACAGCATAAGCGGATCCATGATCGGCAGCTCCAGCTTCTTCGACCGGGAAGATACGCCCGGCTTTTGGGCAGGTCAAAGCGACGGAGCGCCACGGGGACGCAGTGTCGCAGGAGAGCCGGAATTTTGCCTCGCCGTCGCCGCTCGTTGAACATACAGTCGCCATTCCAGCCCTTCGTCCGCCGCCGGCCCATAACGATATACGGCCCAACAGCACTCACAGGCAGGAGCCGACCATGACGCTACAACTCACGGGTATTCACCATCTCACCGCGATAACCGCCGAAGCGCCGGCGAACGTGGCGTTCTATACGGGGACGCTGGGACTGCGGCTGGTCAAGAAAACCGTCAACCAAGACGACACCAGCGCCTATCACCTGTTCTACGCCGACGGCGAGGCGACGCCGGGCAGCGACCTCACCTTCTTTGACTGGCCGACGGCGCGGGAACGGCGGGGAACCCACAGCATCGCCCGCACCGGCCTGAGGGTTTCGGGCGAAAAGACGCTGGCCTGGTGGCAAGACCACCTCAAGGCGGCGAAGGCGACCACCGGCGAGATCGCCGAGGTGGCCGGCTATCGCTCGCTCGACTTCGAGGATGGCGAAGGCCAGCGCTTCCGGCTGGTCGACGACGGCGGCAAGGGCGTCGCGCACAATTGGGCGAAGAGCCCGGTGCCGACCGAGCACCAGATCCGTGGCCTCGGCCCGATCACCCTCAGCGTGCCTGAGCTGGCGCCCACGGAAACGGTGCTGACGCAGGTGATGAACATGCGCAAGGTGCGCGACCACGCAGCACCCGACGGCCACCTGCATGTGTTCGAGATGGGCGACGGCGGCCCGGCCGCGGAACTGCATGTCACCGTCCAGCCCGGCCTGCCGGTGACGCGGCAAGGTGCGGGCGGCGTGCACCATGTGGCGTTCCGCACGCCCGACATCGAGCAGATGCACGAATGGACGCAACGGCTGGCGAAGTTCCGGGTGCCGTCGAGCGGCGAGGTCGAACGTTACTATTTCCGTTCGCTCTACTTCCGCGAGCCCAACGGCATCCTATTCGAGATCGCCACGGACGGCCCCGGCTTCACCGCCGACGAGCCGCTGGAAAGCCTCGGCGAAAGACTGGCGCTGCCGCCTTTCCTGGAACCTCGCCGGGCACAGATCGAGGCCGGCCTGAAGCCGCTCGCCTGACCGGCGCAAACCCGCGCCATCATCTGATGGCGCGGGAAAGGCCAGCGTAGGGCACGCGGGTCGGTCGAGTTGCCCGCCGCTGTCATTCGGCTGTCACAAAGATCACTAGTGTTGGAGTTGTCGGCGCCGGTCGCCGGTTCCATCCGCGTCACATGCCAGAGGAGAGGCTGTCATGAGCGATCCCGTCTTCAATGTGCTGTTCCTGTGCACCGGCAATTCGGCGCGCTCGATCATGGCGGAAGCAATCCTGAGACACGATGGCGTCGGGCGATTCAACGCCTTTTCGGCCGGCAGCCAGCCGAGCGGCGATGTCAGCCCGATCGCGCTGAAGGTGCTGGAGAGCTACGGTTACCCGACCGGCGACTTCCATTCGAAGACATGGGATGCGTTCGCCGAACCCGGCGCACCGCAGATGGATTTCGTCTTCACGGTCTGCGACACGGCGGCGGGAGAAGCCTGCCCGGTATGGCCGGGGCATCCCGCGACGGCGCATTGGGGCATCGAGGATCCGAAAGCGGTGAAAGGAACGGAGATCGAGAAGGAGGCCGCCTTCGTCGAGGCCTTCCGTTTCCTGAAGAACCGGATTTCGGCATTCACGGCGCTGCCGCTCGAAAGCATCGACCGCCTGGCGATGAACCAGCATCTCACCGAGATCGGACGCCAGGAAGGTGCCTCGGCCCGTGCCAAAGGCTGATGCGCTGGCCCAGCTGACAGCATCTTGACGCCCGAGCGGCTTTCCCCGAGAACTCGCCGGCAGCGGCCCGCGTAGAGCGGTTCCGGTTCTTTCAGAACCGGAAACCCGCTCTTACTGTTGTTTTGCCGCATTTTATGCGGACGCCAAATGATTCCATTTGGCTGCAAATGCTCTGGTGGCGGTGCGGGGAGTAAAGACGTGAACGCAGCAGGCGCGGTGTATCTCGGCATTTCGACCGTGGTGTTTCTGGCCGCGGCAAGTGCGGCGAAATCCTGGACACTCAATCCGACCTTCTGGCGGCTGGCGCTGGTGCTGGCGCTTTATTCGCTCGGCAACCTGATCATGCTGCGGCTGATCCGCGACTTCGGCATGGGCGTGGCGCTCAGCCTTTCCGGCGTCATCCAATTGCTGGCGGTGAATGTGATCGCGTTCTCGGTCTTCGGCGAACGGGTGACGATGATGCAGGGCGCAGGGCTGACGCTCGCCGTGGTTGCAGTTGCGCTGATCACGATGGGACCCTATTTCACAGCGCGATAGCGCGCGTCAGCTTGAACCGGTTATCGCGCTCTATCGGTTTGTTAGCCGCATTTGTGCCATGCGGGTGATTCACATGGCTGCAAAATGCAGTTTGTTTAGCCGCATTTGTGCAACGCCAGGTGTTACCACCTGGCTGCAAAATGCAGTTTGTTTAGCCGCATTTGTGCAACGCCAGGTGTTACCACCTGGCTGCAAAATGCAGTTTGTTTAGCCGCATTTGTGCAACGCCAGGTGTTACCACCTGGCTGCAAAATGCTCCTGGTCGAGGCATCTCGACATGGCCTGGGATGACCGCATGACAACCAACAACCTGCCGATCTGGCGGCGCATCGAATTCAACGTGCTTTTTGCCTGGCTGGTGATCGCCGGCGGATTGTGGGGGTTCGTCGAACTGCTGGAAGTGGCACGCGACGCCACCCCGCGTTCCTTCGACACCGAGATATTGCTGGCCTTCCGCACTCTGGGCAACACCAGCGACCCGATCGGGCCGGTGTGGGTGGAGGAAGCGATGCGCGACCTGACCGCGCTCGGCTCGACCAGCGTGCTGGTGCTTATCCTGCTTTCGGTGATCGTCTATCTGCTGCTTGCCGACAAGGCGAAGATGGCGCTGTTCATCTTCGCTTCCGTGGCCGGCGGACAGCTGCTGTCCAGCCTTCTGAAACTCGGCGTCGACCGGCCACGGCCCGAGTTGGTGTCGCGTCTGGCTGAAGTTTACACGTTGAGCTTTCCAAGCGGCCACGCGATGCTTGCGGCGGTGACATACCTAACGCTGGGCTCACTTTTGGCGCGGGCACTGCCCAAGAGAGTGTTGAAGGCCTACGTGATCGTCGTCGCCGCAATCGCCACGCTGCTGGTCGGCATCAGCCGAATCTACCTGGGCGTGCATTGGCCATCCGACGTTCTGGCCGGCTGGTGCGCCGGTGCGGCCTGGGCGATGCTGTGCTGGCTGATCTCGCGGCGGGTGCTGCCGCGGGCATCGGAACAGGCCGATTGACGCCTCTGCCCGCGAAAGGGCGAAAAATGTCGAAAAGGCATGTCACACTTCGCCCGGCTATATCGTCCGCCGGGCAAAGGAGACGTCTCCATGCGCATCGTGATCCCCGGCCTGTTCCCGCTTCACGCGCTGTGGCATGCGGGCGCCCGCAACCACGCAAGGAGCGCGACAAATGGCTGAACGGCTCGACCACGGGAAAGACGAGCAGCTTGCCGCCTATCTCGGCGAACGCAAGAGACTGATCCGGCTCGCCTACCGCTACCTCGGCTCTGCCAGCGAAGCGGAGGACGCGGTGCAGGACGCATGGCTGCGCTTCGCCGAGGCCGAGGCGCCGGAGGATGCCGGCCGCTACCTGTCGCGCATCGTCACCAACCTTTGCCTCGACCGGCTGAAATCGGCCTCGCGGCGGCGCGAGACCTATGTCGGGCCGTGGCTGCCCGAGCCGATCGTGGCCCAGGCCGGCACCGTCGACCCGGAAGCCGGCGATGCCGCGCTCGACATCTCCTTCGGCGTCATGCGGGCGCTGGAACTCTTATCGCCGCTGGAACGCGCCGCGCTCTTCCTGCATGACCTCTACGACGTGCCGTTCGAGGAGATCGCCGAAACCTTGCAGCGCTCGCCGGCGGCCTGCCGGCAAATGGCGTCGCGGGCGCGAAAAATGCTGCAGCAGGGAAACCCGCGCTTCCACCCCAGGGAAAGCGATGTCGGCCGCTATGTCGCAAGCTTTGCCGAGGCGGCGCGCACCGGCAGCATCGAGCCCCTGAAGCGGATACTGGCCAGGGATGTCGAGCTGGTTTCGGACGGTGGCGGCAAGGTGTCGGCGGCGATGAACGTGCTCGAAGGTTTCGAACGGGTGGCGCGTTTCCTGGTCGGCATCGCGCAAAAGAACAAGGCCCCCGAGAGCACGACCTTCGAACCGGTCAGGGTCAATGGCGACCCTGGGCTGATGGTCGTGATCGCCGGGCGGGTGGAGCAGATCATGGGCTTCTCGGTCGACGAGAACGACGCCATCAACGGCATCTACATCGTGCGCAACCCCGACAAGTTGGGCGGCGTAGACCTCAGATTTTCACCAGCATCGCCGTCAGGAACATGAAACCGACGCCAGCCGCCAGCCCGGCCATGGCGCCGGGTGCGACGAGCGCCCGCAATCCGGTTCCCGAAGACCGCATCAGGAAGAAACTCACTTCGACGATGACCTGAAGGATCGCGCCGGCGCCGATCGCCAGCGCCAGGGCGGACCATTGCGGAGCAAACGCAAGGCTGCCGATCCACAGGCCGATGACGGCCGGGCCGCCTGCCAGAAGAGCGAGGCCTACGAACGCTGCGAGCGGCGGCCGCTTTTTCAGGATCGGAGCCGCAATGCCGATGCCTTCGGTGATGTTGTGCAAGGTGAAGCCGATCACGAGGAAAGTGCCCAACCCGGCAGCACCCGAGGCAAATGCAGCCCCGATGGCCAGCCCCTCGCCCAGATTGTGCAGCCCGATGCCGAGCGCGATGAACGTTGCCAGCGCCAGGCCGGCGGGGGCGCCATGACGGCGGCCCACCGCCATCAGAAGAAGGAAGCTGGCCGTGGCCGCCAGCACGACCATGACATGGCCCTGGAAGAGTGCGGCCGCTTCGCCGGCGAGTTCAAGCGCATCCTCCAGCGCGTCGACGAACAGGAAGGCAAGCAAGCCGACCGTCAGCGCCAGGAGGAAATTCATTCCGCCCTGGCCGACGCCGCGGAGCGCCGGATAGAACATCAACCCGATTGCGACTGGAACAAGCCCGACGAAAGCGCCGAGCACGCCCTGGTGGAAGAGGCTGAGCGAATCCCGGGCCGGCGTCGGCACCGCGACCGCGATTTCATGCCCGAATGTCGCCCCGGTGTTGGTGACGATGTTGATCGCATGCGCTTCGCCAAGCACCCAGGGAAACGGCAACCTTATCCACGCGGTTGCGCCGCGGGCGATCGGTCCCGGCGGGTCCTGTGTGAACTGCCAGTATGCATCATCGACCTGCACCTGGGCGACGGTCATCGGTTCGGAACCGCCGGCGCGAACCAGAACGCTTATACCGGCGGACGAGAGGATCGTCCGTTCGAAGGTCAGGTTCTCGACCGGCGGGGCTCCGTTTCTGAAGCTGCGCAAGGGGTCGGTCGTCAGCAGCCAGAGGATCGCCAACGCCAGAGCCACCAGCGGAAGAACCAGCCACAAAAGGCTTCGTCGCGATTTTTCTGTCGCGTCCGCCACAGGATCGCTGGCGGCTGCGGTCGAGCCCAACATGTCGTTCATGCCACCGCCTCCACGACATCGAACATTCCCACCCAGCCAAGCTCGGTGAATTCCGACTGATGCGGATGAAACATGTAGAGGCCTGTCTCGTGGTCCCTGTAGGTGAATTCGAGAATGCCGCGTTGCGCCTGCACCTGGGTGATCAGGTCGACCGTCCTCAGGGTCGGGGTCAGCGTCGTCCCCTGCTCGTAATAGTCGAAGAAATTTGCATGCAGGTGGAAGGAGTTGATCGGATCGAACTCGACGACGTTGACCAGATAGATGCGGACAGGCTTGTCGCGGACGATCCGGATCGGGCGTTTCATGTAGGCATGCGCGACCGTGTTGACGGCGTAGATCTCGTTCTCATTGTCGAAATTGGTGTCGAAGGCGTTCATCACCATCACGAATTCCTGCCAGCCGGCATTCTCTGGCGTGCCAAGAAGGCGGGAGCGGGCGACATCGGCCTGGTCGGGATGCCTGGCTGGATCGGGGTCGATCACGAATGCGCCGTACATGCCCTTGTGGATGTGCCGCTTCAGTGGCAGCGCATGGCAGTGGTAGAGATGGCAGCCGAAGGGCCGGGCTTCGAATTCGTAGACGAACTCCTCGCCGGGATCGATCAGGCCGGCGCCGGGAACGCCGTCCATCCGCGCGGCGTGGATGCCGTGGAAGTGCATGGAGTGGGGATGCGAGCCCAGGTTCTTGAAAACGATCCTGAGACGGTCGCCTTCCGTCGCCCTCAACGCCGGCCCGGGCACGCGTCCGTTGTAGGTCCATGCCGGGAACATGATGCCCGGGGCGATCTCGATCTCCTTGTCCTCGGCCGTCACCTCGAAGGTGCGCAGCGTGCGCCCGTCCGGCAACAGCGAGACCGTTCCGGTTTCCCATTCGGTCACCAGCGCGGACGGATCGAAGCCGTTCCGGGCAGCATCCACGTCGCCGACGGTCATCATGGCTCCGTGGGCGCCGCTATGATCTGGAGCGGGCGCGGAACCGGCAACCGGAGCATTGCCGTGCCCGTCATGGGTCGGTTGCCCGAGCGCGACAGTCGTGGCGCAAATGGTGGTTCCACCTGCAGCAGCGAGCCCACCCGAGAGCAATCCTCGCCTGCTGATCCCTTCCCGTAACCAAGTCATGCCGTCAGCCATAGCGGATACTCTTGATGCAAATGCGAATGATTTGCATTATCGATCAACAGACAGCGCTTTGCAAATTGATTTTTGGCGCAATCGCGCTCTCGATCATCGACGCCGCGGGGCCGCCAGGAACGCAACGCCACAGCGGAATGCATTCAAGTTGAACCGGGCATTCCGCTCTATCGGTTTGGGATTCGACTGCCACGCTGTAGCTTCTTGTTTATGCATGTCGTTTCTCCCGAAACCGAAGACACTTTCGGGCGACATGCATTAGACGCCGCCGGCGTGTCGGCTGCGAGCGGTCGCCAAGTGCTTGAATGAAATCCTGCCGTGCGGCGGAAGGCTTCGGGGCTTCAGCGGGACGCCGAGGACCCTGCACCTATGGCGGGTTGCGCTTCGGCGTCGGCTTCGGCGTCGGCAGCCGGCAATTGCGCCTGCTCCTCGCTGCTGCTCCAAACCAGCGTCTTGTAGTCGAAGCCGTATTGCAGCGTCGGCTTGACGATCTCGAAATAGGGCGAGAGGTCGAAGTCGCGCGGCGTGTAGAGCGAGTGATGGCGGATATGCAGTATTTCCTCCCGCGAATAGGCGGATTGCGCCGAAGCGCGTCCGGGCGCACGGGTGATTTCCGGGAGGATCGGGTAGCGGATGCCTTCATAGGCTTCGGCAATCAGCGTCGAGCAGATCGAGCGCGTCGGATCGCCGGAGCCGAAGGCAATCAGGCGCCGGCGCCAGCGGACGGGGATCGGCGGCGCCGGGAGGAAGTAGCGCAGCATGTCGAAGATGTTCTTCATGTCGTATTTCAGCCCGAGCCGGTCGACCATGAAGTTGACGACCTCGGCGCGGTCTTCCGGCGTCAAGCCGCGCGGCCTGCAAATGCGGGTGTTGTAGGTGCGGTACTTGGAGAGCGGCACGGCAATGCAGCCCTCGCCGAGATTGACTTCGATGAGGCGGCGGGGCTCGCCGCCATCCTCGGGACCGGGCAAGGCATCGCCGACATAAAGGGCAGCGTGCGACCATGTCGACTGGGTGAGATATTTGATGACGGCCGAAACCCGCTGGTTGCCCTCGATCAACAGGATGTCGCCCGGTTCGAGCGAACGGCGAAGCGTGACGGGATCGGAGGGCGTGTAGGGTTCGTAGCCCGACGACTCGCTTTTAAGCTGCCCTGCGAGCCAGCGGCCGAACCGGTCGAGCGGGGTGTCGTCAGGCTGGGACATCGGCCGTATCAGCCTGCGGCGGCGCGTTGCCGGCGCTGGATTGATAGCGGTCGGCGATCTTCCTGAGCGTGGGCTTGCGCTTTTCGCCGAACAGGCGCCGCGCGTCCTTGAGGCAGGTCTTGCGGAGGCGTTTTTCACTGCGCTTCAACAAGCGGCGCAGAAGGGCGAGCTGTTTCCTGGCGCCGAGTTCCCTGCCCTCGGCGTCGATCAGCCAGCGCATGACAAAAATGTCATTCAGATCACCCAACTGGTCGCCAAGCGCCTCCACAGCCTTGCGGCGCGATTTCTGCGGGCGCGGCCATACCCCGCGCAGCAGCGACAGATGCATCCGGTGCGCCTTCACCGCCTTGCGCAGATTGTGGAAATCCTCGGGCTTGCCGCGCTTCGCCGCGGCTGCGAGGCTGCGGGCGGCATGGCGCAACGTCCTGCCCGAGCCCTCGGCGAGCACATCGGCGGCAAGCTGCGGATCGTCGGGCAGAACGACGCCGTGAAGCGCCATGCGGCCTTCGCCGCAGCTGGCGATCGCCGCATCGATGACGGGACCGAGATCGGCGCGATCGTGCGCGATGCGCTCGCGGCGGGCAACGAGCGCGTCACGCACGTTGTCGAGCTCGCCGCCGGCGCAGGATTCGGGAAACTCCTTGGCCAGCCGGTCGAGCGTCTCGATCAGGGCTGTGGCCTCGCGGGGACCGGCAATGGTGCGGGCGATGTCGCGGTAGCGCCTGTTCTCCTTGCGGCAGAAGCCACGGTCGCCGGAGCGGATCAGGGCGAACAGAGCGCGCAATTCCTTGAACCGCTTGCGCGCGTTGTGCAGCCCCTTTTCCGGCTCGGTGCGCGACGCTTCGAGGCTTTCCACCGCCTTACCGATGCGGACGCCGGCGATGCGCCGGATTTCCCCGGTAAGCGACAGCTTGGGGTCGATGCGGTAGGTCATGCGGCGACAGCCGGCATGCCGTGGCGGGCAAGAGAAGCGTTGTAGTAGGCGCCCTCACCCGTCACCTCACGGCCGAGCCAGCCCGGCAAAGACCCGTCCGGCACGTCGTCGGGCGTTTCCAGTTCGGCGATGACGAGGCCGGCCAGCGCACCCGAAAACACGTCGACCTCGTAGAGATAGCCGCGATGCCTGACATGGTGACGGACCTTCTCGACGACATAGCCGACGGCGAATCCCGCCAGTTCCTCCGCCTCGTCGAGCGGGATCGGATATTCGAACTCGTCGCGCTCGCGGCCCCGGCTGCCGAATTTCAGCGTCAGCATGGCGGATGAACCATCCGAGACGCGCACCCTGACAGAGCGGTCGACGGCCGCGGCCAGATAGAACTGCCGGATCGAAATCGCTGCCCCGGAGAGGCTGCGCCAGCCATCTCCGTTCACCAGAAACTTGCGTTCCACTTCCTTGGCCATCGAGCGTGAATAAAGCGCAGGCGAAGCGGCAGGGCAAGACACTCTTGACTTTAATCATTCGATTGATTAAATTTCTTCTTATGACCAAGACATCGAAATCGACGCCCGCTCCGCAAACGCCGCCTTCTTCCGCGGATCAGACGCGCACCGCATTGGTTCGCGCCGCGCTGAAACTGTTCGGCTCCAACGGGTTCGACGGCACCTCGACGCGCGACATCGCCGCGCTCGCCAATGCCAATATCGGCAGCATCGCCTATCATTTCGGCGGCAAGGACGGGCTGAGGCTCGCCGCTGCCGACCATATCGTAGAGACCATCCAGGCCATCGCCGGCCAGGCGATCGGCAATCTCGACGCGACAATGGCAACCCGCCCCGGCCCGGACGCGGCGCGCGCGCAGCTCACCGCCGGAGTGGAGCGCATGATCACCTTCATCGTGGCATCGCCGGAAGCCGGCGAGGTGGTGCAGTTCGTACTGCGGGAGCTCTCCCAACCGACCGCGGCGCTCGACCGCATCTACAACGGCGTCTTCGAGCCCATCCACAAGCGCCTCTGCCTGCTGTGGGAACAGGCGACCGGCGAGCCGGCCGAAAGTGACCGCACCAAGCTGACCGTGTTCACGCTGATCGGGCAGGTCGTTTACTTCCGCATCGGCCGCGAGGCGGTGCGGCGCCGCATGGGCTGGACCGAGATCGGCCCGCGGCAGGCAGACGCAATCATCGATGTCGCCAGATCCAACCTCCTTGCCATCCTCGAGGGTCGAAAGGGCCAGCCGTCATGAGTATCTTCTGCTCAATTCCGTTCGCCGCCTCGCTGCTGTCCGCCTGCGGGCCTGGCGCGCCGCTCGCCGTCGGCTATGTCGAAGGTGAATTCGTGCTTCTGGCGCCGATCGAGGTCGCGCAGGTCGAGACCGTTTCGGTGCGGCGCGGCGACCGGGTCGAACCCGGCAAGCCGGTGGTGTCGTTGGAAGCCAACGATGCAAGGATCGCTGTTGCACAGGCAGTGTCGGCGGTGGCGCAAGCCGAGGCGCAACTGGCCGACCTGAAGATCGGCAAGCGGCCCGAAGAAATCGCGGTGCTGGAGGCGGCGCAGAAATCGGCGATGGCTCAAAAGGCGGAAGCCGAACGGGTGCAAAGCCGGCTGAGCGACCTGTTGATCAGAGGAACCTCGACGCAGGCTGAATACGACAAGGCGGCGACCGCCTCCGAGCAGGCTGACGCCGCGGTCGGCCAGGCCGAGGCCAACCTGGCGGTGGCAAAGCTGCCGGCGCGGCCTGAAACCATCAAGGCGGCGGAGAAGCAGGTGGAGCAGGCGAAAGCCGTGCTCCAGAAAGCCGAATGGCTGCTTTCCAAGCGGGTGCTGTCAGCGCCTTCGGCGGGCCGCATCGACGACGTAATCCGCGACCCCGGCGATATCGCCGGACCGTCGGCGCCGGTGATCTCGATGCTGCCCGACGGCGCCGTGAAGCTGAAGGTCTATGTGCCGGAAGCGCGTTTCTCGTCGGTGAAGGTCGGCGCGTTGCTCGACGTGCGCTGCGACGGCTGCAAGCCGGGGCTGACGGCGCGGGTGAGCTACGTCTCGCCCGATCCCGAGTTCACGCCGCCGGTGATCTACTCGCTGGAGACCCGGCAGAAGCTCGTCTACCTCGTCGAAGCGCGGCCGGAAGGCGACGCGACACCGCTGCAACCGGGGCAGATCGTGGATGTGGATCTGAAGGATCCGGGCAGTAGGCAGTAGGCAGTAGGATCAACAAACGAGTGGATGGCATGTCGAGCGTTCTGGTTCCCACCGGCTATTGCCTACTGCCTACTGCCCCGCAAGCCGAAGGCGAAGCGTCATGAACGCCATCGAAGTCAAGAACCTGGTCAAGCGCTTCGACGACAAGACCGTCGTCGATCATGTGACGATGACGGTCGCCGAGGGCGAGATCGTCGGCTTCCTCGGCCCGAACGGCTCGGGCAAGACGACGACGATCCGCATCATGTGCGGGCTGCTGACGCCGGAAGAGGGCGAAGGGGAGGTGCTCGGCTACGACCTCCGGACCGAAGGCCTGAAGATAAAGCGCGAAGTCGGCTACATGACGCAGAAGTTCTCGTTCTACGAGGACCTGACGATTGCCGAGAACCTCGAATTCGTGGCGCGGCTCTACGGGCTGAAGCCGGTCGGCGAGCATGTGGCGAGGACGCTTGAAGATCTCGGCCTGACGACACGCAAGGACCAGCTTGCGGGAACGCTGTCGGGCGGCTGGAAGCAGCGCCTGGCGCTCGCAGCCTGCATCATGCACAAGCCGAAGCTCCTGCTTCTCGACGAACCGACGGCCGGCGTCGACCCCAAGGCGCGGCGCGAATTCTGGGACGAGATCCACCGGCTGGCGCGTGGCGGGCTGACCGTGCTGGTTTCCACCCACTACATGGACGAGGCCGAGCGCTGCCATCGCATCAGCTACATTTCCTACGGCAAGATGCTGGCGACCGGCACCGTCGACGAGGTGATCAGCAATGCCGGGCTGACGACCTTCGTGGTGAGCGGCCCGAACCTCAACGAGGTGGCGGACGAGCTGGAAGGCAGGCCCGGCGTGACCCAGGTGGCGCCGTTCGGCGCGACGCTGCATGTCGTCGGTTCGGACAGGCAAGCGCTGACCGCCTCGCTGGCGGACCTGAAGAAGCGCAAGGACGTCACCGTCCGGCCGGGTGAAACCAGCCTGGAGGACGTCTTCATCCAGTTCATGGCGGGCTCGAAGGACAATATGGGATGAACACGGTCTTTTCGTTCGCCCGGCTCGGCGCGCTCTTGATGAAGGAATTCATCCAGATGCGGCGCGACCGCATCACTTTCGCCATGATGCTTGGCGTGCCGCTGATGCAGCTGCTTTTGTTCGGCTACGCCATCAACAACGACCCGAAGAGCCTGCCCGCCGCGCTCGTCGCCACCAGCAACGACCACTATACGCGCGCCATCGTCTCGGCGTTGCAGATGACCGACTACTACCGCTTCGACCATGTGCCGGCGAGCGCCGAAGAGGCCGAGCAGCTGATGGCCAACGGCACTGTGGCCTTCGTGGTGACCATTCCATCCGACTTCGCACGGCGGGTCGAGCGTGGCGACAACCCGCAGATCCTGATCGAGGCCGACGCCACCGACCCCTCCGCCTCGAGCGGCGCGGTATCGACGCTCGGCACAGTGGCCAGCCAGGCGCTGCTGCGCGAACGGGGCATGCAGCAGGCGGCGGAGCAGGACGCAGGCAGCCAGCTGCAGATGGTGGTGCACCGCCGCTACAACCCGGAAGGCATTTCGCAATACAACATCGTGCCCGGACTGCTCGGCGTCATCCTGCAGATGACCATGGTGATGATGACATCGATCGCGCTGACCCGCGAAACCGAGCGCGGCACGATGGAAAACCTTCTGGCGATGCCGGCCAGCCCGCTGGAGATCATGATGGGCAAGGTGCTGCCCTACCTGGTGGTGGGCGCGGTGCAGGTGGCGGTGGTGCTGATCGCGGCGAAAGCGCTCTTCGCCATTCCCTTCACCGGGTCGCTGTCGCTGCTTTTGTCGACGATCCTGATCTTCGTGCTGGCGCTGGTGCTGCTCGGCTACACGATCTCGACCGTCGCGCGCACGCAGATGCAGGCGCTGCAGCTCACCTTCTTCTTCTTCCTGCCGTCGATCCTCTTGTCGGGTTTCATGTTTCCCTATCGCGGCATGCCGCAATGGGCGCAAATCTTCGGCGAAATCCTGCCGCTGACACATTTCCTGCGCATTGTCCGCGCGGTGATGCTGAAGGGAGCCGAATTGCCGGCGATCGCCAGCGAGGTCGCCTGGCTGGTGTTGTTCGTGGTGTTGTTTGCCGGCGTCGCGCTGGTGCGGTTCAGACGGACGCTGGATTGAGCGTGGCACGCACCGCGGCTTCGCCCGCGGCGCCGATGCGAAAGGTTATGTGCGTGCTGCGAACAAAATCCTTCTGCTTCGTCGTCTGGATCATGGCGCTGATGGCGCTCGGCGCAGGCGCGGCCAGGGCCGCCCGCATCGACGATCTCTACCGCGCGCAAGTGGTGGTGAGCGGACGTGGCGAAGCAAACCGCGCGACAGGCTTCGCGCAATGCCTCGAGGATGTTCTGGTGAAGGTGTCGGGCGACCCCCGCCTGATCGGCGACCCGAGGGTAACCGCGATCGCCGGCAAAGCCGGCTCGATGGTCGCAGCCTTCACCTATCGCGACCGGCTGAGCGGCGTTCCCATCCACGACGAGCAAGGCTCCTACGACCGTCCGCACGACCTGACCGTCGACTTCGATCCGATCAAGATCGATGCCGCACTGGAGCATCTCGGCCGCGAGCCGTGGCTTTCGCAGCGACCGCGCGTCGTCGTGGTGCTCAAGGTGACGCCGCGAAAGGGAGCGCCGTTCATGCTGTCCAGCGACAGCGGTGGTGCGAGCGACGCCGACATGCGGTTTTCGCTCGCTGCCGCGGCGGCGCGGGTCGGCATGCCCATGGAATTGCCGCTGCAGGCGAATGCCGGCAAGTCCGACCCCAAAGCAGCCACAGGATCGGTCGCCGCCGGCAATGACGGCGAGGTGGCCGAACTTTCGGGAACGCTTGCCTGGAGCGACGAGGCGAAAGGCTGGATCGCCGACTGGCGAATCAAAACCGAAGGCCGGGATTATCTGTGGCAGGTGCGCGGCGTCGGCTTCGACGAGGCCTTTCGGAACGGCATGCGAGGCGCCGCACAAGTGCTCTCAGGCAACGGCCAGCCAGCCTGAAACGGCTCAAGACAGCCATTTCGCGGCTTCCACCGCCATCGCGAAGACTGCCACAAACTTTTCGAGCCGTGCCTATTTTGGCCCCAATCGGCAAGCATGTGCAACCGGGAAGCGCGCCGTTCGTTGGTGTGCAGGCTGACACGGAGGACGCTCAAATGCGCAATTTCCTTATCAACTCGGCGCTGGCCCTGGCGGTCGGCGCAACCAGCATGCCGCTGCTCACCGCTCCCGTGATTGCACAGGAACTCGAGCTCCGCATCGGGCCGGACGGCCCGCGCGTCAGGACCCGGGAGTATTGCGACGACTATGACGACGATTGCCGTGGCGAATACCGGGGCGAGGAATACCGCAGCATGGGCCGCTACGAACGCCGCCAGCGCGGCTGCACCGAGGACAGGGCGCTCGACAAGGCCGAACGCATGGGGATCCGCCGGGCGCGCATCCTTTCGGCCGGACGCCGCACGATCGAGGTCGGCGGCAGGGCCCGCGGCGGCGACAGGGTCGCGGTCGTCTTCGGTCGCGAGCGCGGCTGCCCGGTCTACGGCTGACACTGATCGCCCGTCGCTGACGACCTAGGTCGTCAGCGATCTAGCCGATTTGTGCGACGCCAGGTGAAAAATCACCTGGCCGAAAGCTCAGTGCGAAGCGATGATCTCGGCATAGGTGCCGAGATCGGTATTGCCGCCGGAGAGCACGACGGCGACGCATTTGCCGGCAAGGTCGATCTCGCCGGAGCTCAGTGCCGCGAACGCAACGGCGCCGCCCGGTTCAACCACAAGCTTCAGATAGGTCGCGGCGTCGCGCATCGCGGCGGCCGTCGCCTTGTCCGATACGGCGATGCCGCCGGCCAAAGTCTTGCGGTTGATCTCGAAGGTGAGCGCGCCCGGTTCCGGCGTCAGAATGGCATCGCAGATGGAGCGGTGGCCAGCCTCGTTCGAGACCCGCGCACCGCTGGCCAGCGAGCGACGCGTGTCGTCGAAATGTTCCGGCTCCGCCACCCAGACTTCGGTGTCGGGCGAGCCTGCTTTCACCGCCAGCGAAATGCCGCTGGAAAGACCGCCGCCGCCGCATGGGATGATGACCGCATCGAGATGCACGCCAAGGCTCCTTGCCTCGGCGACGAGTTCCAGGCCAATGGTGCCCTGGCCGGCGATGATGGCCGGATCGTCGAAGGGGGGAACCAGAACCATGCCGCGATCGCGGTAGGGCTTCACCACCGTCATGCGATCCTCGCCGAAGCGGTCGTAGAGCACGACCTCGGCGCCCATGCGCCGGACGTTGTCGACCTTGATCGCCGGCGCGTCGGTCGGCATCGCGATGACGGACGCGACGCCGAAAATCCTTGCCGAAGCGGCAACCCCCTGCGCGTGGTTGCCCGAGGAGAAGGCGACGACGCCGCGGCTGCGCTCCTCGGCGGAAAGGGACGAGATCTTGTTGTAGGCGCCGCGGAACTTGAAGGAACCGGTGCGCTGCAGGATTTCCGGCTTGAACAGGATGCGGCCGCCAAACTTCTCATTGAGGGCGGCGGACTCGACCAGTTTCGTGTCGACGATCAGGCCGGAAAGTCGTGCGGCGGCGGCGCGCACATCCTCAATTCCGGGAAGCGACTGGCTGATGTCTGGCATGGCGGGCCTCGTGTTTTTCCCTAGAGCGCGGGGAATCCCAGGATTCGCTTGCCGCGCTTCACGTGATCGATTGTACGCATGTGGCTGTCGCAAAACCGCTGGGCGACTTTTGCGCGACATGCTTTCTGCTTTGGTAGGCGCGCCGGCCGGAAGGTGGCAAGCGCTATTTTGTCCGGGGAACAATGATGGCCTCTCTTGATCTGCCGCATTGACGCCCGCCGGTCTCCTGCATAGTTTAGAATCATTCTAAACTGGATGTGCATCAATGCTTTCTCGCTTTTTCGGCGGCCGCCGCACTTTCGATTCGCTTTCGGAGCAGGAGATTCTGGCGCTGGCGATCTCCTCGGAGGAGGAAGACGGCCGCATCTACCGCGCCTATGCCGACGGGCTGCGCGACGAGTTTCCACAATCGGCCAAGGTGTTCGACGCGATGGCGGACGAGGAGGACGGCCATCGCGCCGCGCTGATCCAATTGCACCAGGCGCGTTTTGGAGACCGCATCCCGCTGATCCGGCGCGACCATGTGCGCGGCTACTACGAACGCAAGCCCGACTGGCTGGTCAGGCCGCTGGGCATCGACCATGTGCGGACACAGGCCGAGACGATGGAACGGCAGGCGCAGCGCTTCTACGAACACGCCGCCAAGCGCACGGGCGACGCCTCGACACGCAAGCTGCTGGGCGACCTCGCCATTGCCGAACAGAGCCATGAGTCGCTGGCACAGCGGCTGGAGCGGAAACATGTGCCGGAAAAGGTGCGGCAGGAGGAGAACCAGGCCGAGCGGCGGCAATTCATCCTGACCTACGTGCAGCCGGGCCTCGCCGGGCTGATGGACGGGTCGGTATCGACACTGGCTCCGATCTTCGCCGCCGCGTTCGCCACGCACGATACCTGGCAGACTTTCCTGGTCGGCCTGGCGGCGTCGATCGGCGCCGGCATTTCGATGGGCTTCACCGAAGTGGCCTCCGACGACGGCAGGCTTTCCGGGCGCGGCTCGCCGATCAAACGCGGCCTCACCACAGGCATCATGACGACGGTAGGCGGCCTTGGCCACGCCCTGCCCTACCTGATCCCGCATTTCTGGACGGCGACGACCATCGCCGCGGCGATCGTGTTCGTCGAGCTCTGGGCGATCGCCGGAATCCAGAACCGCTTCATGGAAACGCCGTTCTGGCGCGCCGCCCTCCAGGTGGTGGTCGGCGGCGCGCTGGTGTTTGGGGCGGGCGTGCTGATCGGAAACGCCTGATTATCGTTCCCAGCAGGGCAATGGTGAGGCGCGCCGGCTGTCACGGACGGCCGCCTCGATGAAACATGGACACTTCGAGCCGGGCCGAAACATCGAAGCGAACCGATGCGCTAACAATGTCTGTCAGGAGAGTGATGGCCGGCTCCTTGAACCGATGCCGGAACAATGCTTACCTCGCTACAATGCTTCGATGGAGATCGAACCATGAAAGACGGACCTGACATTGCGAGAATCGCCAATTTGGTTGGCGACCCGGCCCGCGCCAACATGCTGACGGCACTGATGGCCGGCGGCGCGCTGACCGCCAGCGAACTGGCGCTGGAAGCCGGCGTGACGGTGCAGACGACGAGTTCGCATCTGGCCAAGCTGATGGAGGGTGGCCTGCTGACGCTCGCCGCGCAGGGCCGTCACCGCTACTACGGGCTCGCCAGCCCGCAGGTCGCGGGCATGCTGGAATCCATCATGGGCGTCGCCGCCTCGGTCGGCCCGAAGCGAACGCGGCCCGGCCCACGCGACGCCACCATGCGGGAAGCGCGCATCTGCTACGACCACCTTGCCGGCGACCATGCCGTGGCGATGCTCGACGGTTTTCTGGAGCGTGGCATTCTTTCGCGCGACGGCGACCGTATCGAGATGGGCAAGAAGGGACCAGGCTATTTCGAGGCGGTCGGAATCGATCCGCGAGGGCTCACGACAGGACGGCGGCCGGTGTGCCGCGCCTGCCTCGACTGGAGCGTGCGGCGCTCGCACCTTGCCGGCACGCTGGGAGCGGCGATCTACGACAAGATCCTCGCAGAGAAATGGGCGCGCCGCGATTCCGAAAGCCGCGCGGTGATCTTTTCTCCGAGAGGCAGGCAGGCTTTTGCAAAGGCATTCCTGCCAGCCGCCTGATACGGCATCCTTCAAAACGAAGCCACTGGCTATCGTCCTTTGTGATGATGTGCGGAAGTGTCTTTGCTCCGCGGGCGGTGTCCAGTTCCACCTTGTTCTCCCAACGTGTGAGGCAAAGCTCCGTTCCGAGAAATTCCCTTGAACGCGCGCACGCGCGACAATCGCCTTCCAGTGTGGGGAATCTCACGGAAGGGCGTTTCGCAGCGGGGTATTATGGCGTTCTGGATGTGGCGAAAACGTCACACGCAGGATCGGGTTGGCAACCGGCATGGAAAGACCCCGAATCGGCCCGATTTCCACCATGGTTGAGGGCATTTTTTGGGAAAGATTAACATGGCGTTCACTGAGTATTCACTCCTTGCCGCTATGTTGTCGTCCAACTCGGAAGGGACATCCGAAGGGACAGGGACTGGGAAAATGGCATTCTGGAATCAGATCACTCATTACGCATCGGCGATCCGCGAATTCGTCGCGCCGACCTATCGCCCCGAGCGCCACTACATGCGCGGACCTGGCCCGGCTTACGCCCGTCGCCACAGGGGGTCGTTCGAAACGCCCGCCACCTTTCACTGACGTGACGACAGACGCGTTCGCGCCAACGCGGACGCGCGCCCGCCGGCGGCCCAAATAGCCGCCAGCAGCCGTCCTGTCGACGGCCCGCCGTTTCGGCGCTTTCCGGGACACGATGCGGCCCGCGCGCAAACGGACAATCACTCGCCGCAGGCTCGAAGAACCACCGGCTCGCCGGCATCCTCGCCGATGGTGACACAGGAATTGTCGCCGCACACCGACCAGCCGGCGCCCGTGGCGCCGGAGGCGGCCAGCACCAGCGAAGGGCGCGGCGGCGCTTTCGGCCGATACACCCACCAGCCATCCATCAGCACCGCGTCCTGCGGCGGCTCCATGCCGGCGCCGGAACCCTTGACGCGTGCTTCGACGATTTCCAGGCCGGCCGGCGCGATGCGCCAGGTCTCCTCCCAGCGCGTCTTTTCCACCGAATGGGTCCACGACAGCGTGAACGTGGCGGCGGCAAGCACCGTGGTTTTGCCGGCGGCGAGGATGCATAGGGGCATCAGCTCGCCCCGATGCTTCGCGTGGTTCTCCTCCACCGTAAACGGGGGAGGATGCAGCACGACAAGCGCCTCATCGCTGCTCAGCGCGAGCCGTGGCGCGCGACCGCCACCAGTGGAAGCCTATCCACAGCGCGGCAAGCGCGAAGCCGGTTTCGTCGGTAAGCGGCAACGCCAGCACCAAAAGAACGCCGGCGACAAAGGCGACGATGCGTTCCCAGATGGCAATGCGGGCGAACAGGTAACCGACCACCGCCGCGCCCCACAGCACGATGCCCAGGCAGGCCTTGAGGAAAATGTAGGCCACCTCGCCGGGATAGCCGATATAGGCAGAAAGCGGCCCGGCGTCCTGCAGCATCAGCGCCGGTGTGTAGACGGCCATGAACGGCACGACATAACCGGCGATGGCGAGTTTGGTCGCCTCCCAGCCGATCTTGTTGCCGGACACCTTGGCCATGGGCGCCGCCGCGAAGGCGGCGAGCGCCACCGGCGGCGTCAGGTCGGCCATGATGCCGAAGTAGAAGACGAACATGTGGCTGACCAGCAGCGGCACGCCGAGTTCCAGCAGCGCCGGGCCGGCGAGCGAGGAGGTGATGATGTAGTTGGGAATGGTCGGGATCCCCATACCGAGCACCAGGCAGGTAATCATCGTCAGCACCAGCGAGATGAACAGATTGTCCTTTCCGATCTCGATGATGGCGCCGATCAATGTGGAAGCGATGCCGGTAAGCGTCAGCGTGCCGATGACGATGCCGACGACCGCGCAGGCAATGCCGACCGGCACCGCGTTCTTGGCGCCCTCGGCAAGGCTGTCGACGCAGATCATCAGCGTCTCGCGGCCGCCCTTGAACACAAGGCAGGCAAGCACCATTGCGCCGATCACCAGGGCCAGCAGGTTGACGCCGTACTTGAGGAATGACGCGGCGGCGAGACCGAGCGCGACCCAGAACACGACGCGAAAGGCGAAAGAGCCGATCAGCGCGGCGAGCGGCATGCCAAGAATGAGCACGATGACCAGGGCGAGCCCCATCGTGCCGGCAAAGATCGGCGTGTAGCCGGCAAACAGCAGGTAGACCAGCGCCGCCAGCGGCAGGATCAGCGGCCAGTGCTGGCGAACCGCCGCCCAGGGGTTGGGAAGCTCGGCCTTGTTCATGCCGCGCAGATTGGCCTTGCCGGCTTCCAGATAAACCTGCCACGAACAGGCGCCGAAATAGAGAATGGCCGGGATGATCGCGGCCTTCACCACCTCGGCGTAAGGGATGTTCAGTGTCTCGGCCATGATGAAGGCGACAGCGCCCATCACCGGCGGCATGATCTGCCCGCCCATGGACGAGGTTGCTTCGACGCCGCCCGCGAAGGCGGGCTTGAAGCCGAACTTCTTCATCAGCGGAATCGTGAACTGCCCCGACGCCACGACGTTGGCGACGCCCGAACCCGAGATGGTGCCCATCAACGCCGAGGAAAGAACGCAGACCTGGGCCGGGCCGCCGCGCCAGTGGCCGACGAGGCCGAGCGCGAAATCATTGAACAGGGCGATCATGCCGGCGCGTTCGAGGAAGGCGGCGAACACCACGAAGATGAAGATATAGGCGGCCGAGACATAGACCGGCGTGCCGTAGATGCCTTCGGTTCCGTAAGCGAAATAGTCGACGATCTGAACGAAATCGTAGCCGCGGTGAATCAGGGGAGGCGGCAGGTACTGGCCGAAGAAACAATAGGCGAGAAAGGCCCCGCACATGATGGTCAACGGCAGGCCCATGATCTGCCGGGCACCCTCGAAAACGATGGCGATGAGCAGCGTGCCGACGACGATGTCCGGGATCGTCAGGAAGCCGCTGCGCATCAACAGCGGGGCGTATTCGACCCAGTTGTAGACGCCTGTCGCGAAGCCGAGGACGCCGAGCAGCCAGAACCATGACTTGCCTGCCGGCGTGGTGGCGCGCAACTGCGCCAGCAGCCCGAATCCAAGCAGCAGCAGGAAGCCGACATGCATGGCCCGGATGACCTGGCTCGGCAGAAAGGCATAGGCAGCCGTGAGCAGCTGGAACGCCGAAAACGCGATCGCGATCGCAAAGGTGATCCGGGCGCCGAGCCCGGAGCCCCAGCCGGGCGGAAGGCCCTCCGAGAAATCCTGAAGGACTGGCGCCGGGGTTTCGAGTTCGGCGGCGGGAGAGGGATGCGTCGGGTGGGTCATGGAGCGTGCCTTGGCGAGCGGCGTTCCCTCCCTCGCTCCGGTTTGCTTTGCAAACCACCTCTCCCCGTTCGACTGGGGAGAGAAACGCCGGCCACCATGGCGGAGGTTCCTTCCTCTCCCTCCAGAGGAGGGAAGCCTCCGGCTACTTCAGCAGTCCCTTTTCCTTGTAGTAGCGCTCGGCGCCGGGGTGCAGCGGGACCGGCATGCCTTCCAGCGCCTTGGCCGGATCGATCGCCTTGGCGGCGGCGTGCGCGGCGGTAAGCGCCGGCAGGTTTTCGAACAGCAGCCTGGTCATCTGGTAGGCGGTCTCGTCGGAGATGCCATCATGGGTGACGAGGAAGTTTCCGACCGCCGCGGTCTGCACGTCCTCGGCCTGGCCGTCATAGGTGTTGGCCGGGATGATCACTGAAACATAGGGCGAGCCGATCTTGGCCACCTCGGCGGCCGGCACGGCGACGACGTTGATCTTCAGCGATGTCGCGAGGTCGCGGATCGAGGCGACGCCGAGACCCGCCGACTGCAAGGTGGCATCGAGCTGGCGGTTCTTGATGAGCTCGACCGATTCGGCGAAGGGCAGGTACTCGACCTTGCCGAGATCCTCGTATTTCATGCCGGCGGCGGCGAAGATGGCGCGGGCGTTGAGCTCGGTGCCGGAGGCCGGCGCGCCAACCGACAGGCTCTTGCCCTTCAGATCGGCCAGGGTCTTGATGCCGGATTCCTGGCTGGCGACGATCTGGATGTAGTTGGGATAGATGCCGGCGATGCCGCGCAGCTTGTCAAGCCTACCGGGAAAGCCTGCCTCGGTATTGCCTTCGGCGGCGAGCTTGACTGAATCGCCGAGCGCAAAGGCGATCTCGCCCTTGCCCTGCTGCAGGAGATTGAGGTTTTCGACCGAAGCCTTGGTGGCCTGCACCTGCGTGCGGGCGCCCGAAATGCCCTTGCCGTAGATTTCGGAGAGGGCGACGCCAAGCGGATAATAGACGCCCGAGGTGCCGCCGGTAAGCACATTGATAAATTCCTGCGCCTTGGCGGTGACGGCGCCCAGGCCGAGCGACACGGCAACGGCGCCGGCGGCGAGCGCCTTCGATTTCAGATTGAACATGAAATTCCTCCCTGCAACTTTTCTTCCCGCCGACGGCAATCGAGGCGCGCCTGGCCGGGCCGGCGCAATCTTAGACAACGAGGGGCGCTTGCCAACGATTAATTGCCCGGGATGCGCCGCGGGTGAAGGCTGGCCAGCGGCCAGGCACTTGCCGACAACTGGCGACACTGCGAAAATTTTCCCGCAGCTGTCGAAATCGGCCCGGCTCACGCGACATTCGTCCGGCTCGCAACAACGCGGCCCCGAAAATCAGGAGAAGACGATGCAATACATGCTTTTGATCTACGGCACCGAAACCACGACGACGCCGGTGCCCAAGGAAGCGATCGCCCAGATGTCGGCGGGTTACGCGGCATACACGCAGGCGATGAAGAAAGCCGGCGTCTGGGTTAGCGGAGACCGGCTGAAGCCGACGCAACTGGCGACATCGGTGCGGGTGGCCGACGGCAAGACCAACGTGCTCGACGGCCCTTATGCCGACACCAAGGAACAGCTCGGCGGCTACTACCTGATCGACGTGCCGGACATGGACCAGGCGATCGCCTGGGCGGCGCGCTGCCCCGGCGCCAGCACCGGCACCTTGGAAGTGCGGCCGGTCTGGCCGACCGAAATGTAGGCAGGCATGCGGCCTCCGGACGATCCGGCATGGGCGGCGGCCGAAACCGCCGCCCGCCAGAGCTACGGCAAGCTGATAGCCTTCCTGGCCGCCCGCACCCGCGACGTCGCTGGCGCGGAAGACGCCCTCTCGGAAGCGTTCGCGGCCGCACTTGCCAGCTGGCCGCGGACCGGCGTTCCGAAACATCCCGAAGCCTGGCTGCTGACCGCGGCGCGGCGGCGCGGCATCGACGTGGAGCGCCGCCGGCAGACGAGCGCGGCGGCGGCGCCGCAGCTGAGGATGATGGCGCAGGAAGCAGCCGCCGCCGTGGACAACGAGACGTTGCCCGACGAGCGGCTCAGCCTGATGTTTGCCTGCGCGCACCCGGCAATCGAGGCGGGGGTGCGCGCGCCGCTCATCCTGCAGACCATTCTCGGGTTCGACGCCGCGACGATCGCCTCGGCCTTCCTGGTGTCGCCGGGGACGATGGGGCAGCGGCTGGTGCGCGCCAAGAACCGCATCCGCGACACCGGCATTCCGTTTCGCATCCCCGACCGCACCGACCTCGGCGAACGGCTCTACGCCGTGCTGGAGGCGATCTACGCCACCTTTGCCGAAGGCTGGACCGACCCGGTGGGGACCGAGACGCGGCGGCGCAACCTTGCCGGCGAAGGCATCTGGCTCGGACGCCTGGTGGCGCAGCTGATGCCGGGCGAAGCGGAGGCGCTGGGCCTGCTCGCGCTGATGCTTTTCGCGGAAGCGCGACGCACGGCGCGGCGCGACCTCGCTGGCGAATATGTTCCACTGGCCGAGCAGGACACCGGCCTCTGGGACGCAGCGCTAATTTGCGAAGCGGAAGCCCTGCTGCACAAGGCCAACACGCTGGAAGGCACCGGCCGCTATCAACTCGAAGCCGCGGTGCAGTCGGCGCATGTGGCGCGTCGGCTTTCCGGCAAGACGGACTGGCCGGCGATCGCCCTGCTCTACGAGGCGCTGTCCCGGCTATCCGGTTCGCCGGTGGTGGCGATCAACCGGGCCGTGGCCATCGCCGAGGCCAATGGCGCGGCCGCCGGCATGCGCGAACTCGACGCGCTCGCCAGCGATACACGGCTGGCGGATTATCAGCCTTACTGGGCGGCACGCGCCGGCCTGCTGGCCCAACTCGGCAGGACGACGGAAGCCGACGCCGCCTATCAGCGGGCGATCGGGCTGGAGCGCGACGAAGCTGTGCGGCGCTTCCTCAAGCAGCGCCGGGCCTTACTCGGCCTCTGGCCCTGACCGGCGCTGCCCAGAACGGAATGCATTCAAGTCGAACCGGGCATTCCGCTCTATCTGTTTGTTTTGGCCGCATTTGTGCGACGACAGGTGATTCCACCTGGCTGCAAAATGCTCAGTTCACCAGAAACGATGCGTGGCGTTGAGGTCGGCCAGCAGCGGGTTCTGCCGCAAGGCCGAGCAGACGCGGACGATGTTTTGCCATTCCTCGCGCGGGCGGGCGGCAACGGGATGCCAGTAGGCGAGCATCATGAGATAGATGTCGGCGATCGACCGCCGCCCACCGACCAGCCACTGCCGCCCGGCAAGGGCCTTGTCGATGATCTCGAAGCCGCGGTCCGCTTCGGCAATGGCCGCCTGCTTGACCGCATCGACACCGGCAGGATCGACCGTCGAGCGCTCGGCATAAAAATAGCGCATCAGCGCCGGATAGAGCATCGACGACATGAACAGCATCCAGCGCAGGAATTCCGGCCGCTCCTTCGCGCCCGGTTGCGGGCCAAGATCGGCTTCCGGGAAGCGCTCGGTGAGCAGCAGGCATATCGCAGCCGATTCGGTGATCGTTTCGCCTTCGGGCAAGGTCAGCGCAGGAACCTGGTTCAGCGGGCTGATCCCGGAATAATCCGGTGGCGGCGCGCCCTTCACCACATTGACCGATTTGAACGGCGCGCCGGCCAGGAGCAGTGCTGCCTCGACCACGAAGCCACCGGAACCCGGTCGGCTGTAAAGCGTGTACATGTCTCTTCCTCCCGGACGCGCGGGAATAGGCAATCAAACGCTGGTCGACGTCAATGTTTTGAAAGGGGCGTTTTATAGGCCAGCACGCCACCAGCACGCCACCCGATTTCACACTATGAACGAATGGCAAAGCGCGACGCAACCTCCCCTTTGTAGGGAGCCGGCGGCTCTGCGTGGAAATGCCCTCAGGAAGCGCCGGCAGGCGCCTTCCAGAGCGGCGAACGCCTGACCGGAAAGCCTTGCCCGGCCTGCATTAGAGCAGTTCCGGTCCTTTCAGAACCGGTAACTCGCTCTTACTATTTGTTTTGCCGCATTTATGCGGACGCCAAATGATTCCATTTGGCTGCAAAATGCTCTAGCCGCCCAATCCCTCGAACAGCACCGTCGACAGATAGCGTTCGGCGAAGGAAGGAATGATGACGACCATGTTCTTGCCGGCGTTTTCCGGGCGCGAGCCGACGACGGTGGCGGCTTGCAGGGCAGCGCCCGACGATATGCCGACCGGCACACCTTCGAGACGGGCGACCAGCCGCGCATTGGCGAAGGAATCGTCGTTGGAGACGGTGACGATCTCGTCGTAGATCGAGGTGTCGAGTATTTTCGGGGCGAAACCGGCGCCTATGCCCTGGATCTTGTGAGGGCCCGGCTGGCCGCCCGACAGCACAGGCGAGGCTTCCGGCTCCACCGCAACAATGCGGATCGCCGGATTGCGGCTCTTCAGGACCTGGCCGGCGCCGGTGATGGTGCCGCCGGTGCCGATGCCCGAAATGAGGATGTCGACCTTGCCATCCGTGTCGTTCCAGATTTCCTCGGCGGTGGTGCGACGGTGGATTTCCGGGTTTGCCGGATTTTCGAACTGCTGTGGAATGACGGCGTCAGGCAGCGTCGCCACCAGTTCCTCGGCCTTGGCGATGGCGCCTTTCATGCCCTTGGCGCCCTCGGTCAAAACCAGCTCGGCGCCGAGCAGGAGCAGCATCTTGCGGCGTTCCATCGACATGGTTTCCGGCATGGTGAGCACCAGCTTGTAACCCTTGGCGGCGGCGGCGAAGGCAAGCGCGATGCCGGTGTTGCCCGAGGTCGGCTCGACAAGCGTCGTCTTGCCCGGCCTGATCTTGCCGGAGGCTTCGAGCGCCTCAATCATGGCGACGCCGATGCGATCCTTGACCGAGGCGATGGGATTGAAGAATTCGAGCTTGGCCAGGAGGTTGGCGACGATGCCCTTCTCGCTCGCAAATTTGTCGAGCCGCACCAGCGGCGTGTCGCCGATGGTTTCGGTGATCGAGTTGTAGATACGACCGCGGCCCGGCTTGGATATGCTCATCACTTCACTCCCTCATTCACCTGCCAGTTAGCACGGGCGGGGACAGGAAGAAAACAGCAGCGTGTCCAGACGAGCGCGAGGTGGTGCCAGCCTGTCGCGAGAACTCGAGAGGCCGCCCGCGAACACAATACGAATGACTCCGAAGAAGCGTCCGGTCGAACGTAAAGAAGATAGCAAAATCACAGCCGGGTAAGCCTGAAGTCCGTTAAATGACGGCGGCGTACGCACGGAGGTGGGCCACTGTTTTGGGCAGACCCTGTTTCTCCAGCGTGTCTAGATATTCAGCGGCAGTTTTGGTCGGGTTCTTTAACCGCTCTCGGCACCTTTGCACCGACGCCAAAACCGAAGCGTCATCGATCCCAAATTGGTGGAATATGAAATCATCTGGATGAATGAGTTCCAGTTGGTAATTTTCAAGTGTGGGCTTGGGAAAGTCCTTGAGATTGAAAGTCACGATGGCATCAGAGGCCGAAACAATAGCTGCGGCTAGAACGTGGCGGTCATTTTCGTCAGGAAGCTGCAAGCATGGTATTAGGTCTTGATAGCCGTATACGAGGCAATCTGGCACAGCGCGGTTCATCAAATCTCGCGTCCTGTGAATTTGCTCAAGCTTGAGGTCTGGACGTGCCGCCAAGAGGTTGGTCATCCATTCATCATGGATCTGATCGGTCCACTTGGCGCGGTATAGGCCACCACCCGCCGCGAGTTCGACAAGCAGATCTCGCAGCGGAGCGGGATAAAGAACGCAAGCGTCGAGGACGGCGGTGTATAGGGAAGTCTTAATAGCCCATCCCCAATTCCTGGGCTTGAGCGGCCAACTCCTCCATCACTTTCTTGCGGTCTTCTTCTGCACTCTTTCGATAGGCAGCTAGATCACTGAATTTAACACGGCGGTGAGTGCCAACCATGTTGAACTGCAGCCTGCCCTCCTCAAGCAAGCGAATGAGGTAGGGCCGGGAGACATTGAGATAATCCGCCGCCTCTTGCGTTGTGAGTTCAGCGTGAACAGGGATTATCGTTACCGCATTTCCTTGCGCCATCTCAGTTAGGAGATGGTAAAGCAAATCCCCAACGGCCTTCGGAAGACGCAAGGTCTCGTTGCCAACCTGAACACGCAGTTCAGCGCCTTCGTGCTTGGTGCGCGAAAGCTGACGCCTAGCCTGTGCAGCCAATTCGGCGTCGGCGGCCGACGGTAAAATCGGTCGTTCAAGCAATTTGGTCATCGTGGTGGTTCCTTGTGCATAACAGATATAACACCGTGAACCACCAATCGCAATATCCGCAATATCCGCAATATCCGCAATATCCGAAACGGGTGAACGAACGAAACAAACCGTCACTTGAGAGGTTCCACCTGACGGTCTGTCAGGATCGTGTTCCAACAAAGTCCGGGTTTGTCAAAAAGCAATGCCCGTTTGTCTCGAAACCGAGGACACTTTCAGGCGACAGCATGAGGCGAGGCTCACCCCATCTACTGCCGTGCGGCGATCGCGGCGGCGGCACCCACCATGAAGGCAGCGGCGGTGCGGTTCAGCGCCTTGAGCGCGCGCGGCGTCGCCAGGAACCAGCGCGCCTTGGCGGCGAGCGCCAGATACGGCACCAGGACGACGAGGAGCACGGCAACGGTGCACAGGACGAGAATACCGAAGTCGACCGCGGTGATGGTGCGCAGGTCGACCAGCGTCGGCGTCAGCGCAAGATAGAAAATCATCGTCTTGGGGTTGCCGAGCGTGACCATGAGGCCGGCGACAAAGCTCGAAACCGCGCCGCCCCTGCCCTTCCTGGCCTCGACCTTCTCGGCGGTGATGCCGGACGTCCAGAAGGTCCAGGCGAGATAGACGAGGTATGCGACACCCAGCCATTTGATGACGAGGAAGACGGCGCCGAAGGTCTGGGCAATGAAGGCGAGGCCAAGGACGGCGGCGGTGAGATAGGTCAGGTCGCCGACGACCAGGCCAAGCGCCATGAACAGCGACGAACGAAAGCCGGAACCGAGCGCCCGGGCGACCAGCGCGGTGACGCCGGGACCGGGGATGGCGGCGGCCAGCGCAAGGGCAGCACTGTAGGTGATGAAACCGGCAAGGGTCATGGCATTCAAACCATCAATTTGAGAGTGCCCGTCTATCGCACATGCTGACGCCGCCGCAAAGAACCGACGGTTGGATCAACCGCCGATCTAACGACGCGTCCTCTCGGCGTCAGATCTTCGTGAACATGCCCTGCAGCTTGGCGAAAGGCATGCCCTCGCGGGCGAAATCGAAAGTGCCTTCCTCAAGCATTTCGCGCGATGCCTTCTGCAGCATGCCGAAGGAATAGGTGGTGAGCTTGGAGCCCAGCGAAATGCGTTTGGCGCCGGCTTCGGCGAGGTTCGCTACGGTGAAGCCCGGCACCACCAGCACGTTGACCGGCTTCGATACGGCCGAGCAGATGGCGCGCACCGTGTCGATGTCGGTGAGGCCCGGCGCATAGAGCACATCGGCCCCGGCTTTTTCGAAAGCCTGCAGGCGCCTGATCGTGTCGTCGATGTCGGGCCGATTCCAGAGAAAGTTTTCGGCGCGCGCGCTGAAGACGAAGTCGCGCTTCAGCGCGCGGGCGGCTTCGGCGGCCGCGGCGACGCGTTCCACCGCGTGCGAAAACTCGTAGATCGGCTTGTCGGGATCGCCCGTGTGGTCTTCTATCGAGCAACCGGCAAGGCCCGCCGCCTCGGCGGCGAAAATCGTTTCACCGGCGCTCGCGGCACTGTCGCCCTTGCCCTTTTCGAGGTCGGCGGAAACCGGCACCCCGACCGCGGCCGCCATTTCACGGCAGTGGTGGATCATCGCCTCGAAACCGACGCCGCCATCGGGCAGGCCGCGCGAAAAGGCATATCCGGCGCTGGTGGTGGCCAGCGCCTTGTGACCGGACGATTCCAGCAGCCTCGCGGTGCCGATGTCCCACGGATTGGGAATGACGAAAGTGGAAGCGTGGAGGTCGCGGAATATCCTGCCCTTGTCCATCGGGTACGGCCCTTCGTTCGCAAGCAAATGTCAAATCGAGCGAACTCTATCGGCCGCGCGCGGACGCTGCAAAGGCCGGCAGTTGGTCCAGGCCGATGATTGCTGACAAAAGGCTGAAATCGTCGAACAGGATGCCGCCGGCCGCGGCAAGGCCTTCGCGGTCGGCCATCGGGTCGGCGCAGTAGGAATAGACCGGCATGCCGGCGGCGCGGCCGGCCTCGGTGCCCGCAACGCTGTCCTCGATGACGATACAGTCGGCCGGGGCAAAGCCCATCCTGTCCGCGGCATGCAGGAACAGGTCGGGAAACGGCTTGCCCCGCGCGACCATGGTCGAACTGAACATCGCATGCTCGAACAGCGGCAGCATGCCGGTGACGCCCAGCGTGATGTGCATCTTGCTGACGCGTGCCGACGAGGCGACGCAGTAGGGAATGGCCGCCTCGCGGAGCGTTTCGACGAACTCCCGTACATGCGGGATTTCGTCGACGCCCGCGGCGAAGAGATCGGGCAGGGCAAGATTCCAGCGCTCGACGAAATCGGCGCCAAGACTGACGCCGGCCGCCTCGACCTCCGCCTGCACCGACGCCATGGAACGGCCGACGAAACGGCGGCGGCAGGCTTCGTATTCGATGGGGAAGCCGGCCTCGGTCAGCCACGACGCCAGGCGGCGGTTGCCCAGACTTTCAGTATCAACCAGCACCCCGTCGCAATCGAAGATGACGAGTTGCGGCAAGCCCATTACTTTAGGAGGTTCCGGTGGAGCCGAAGCCGCCGGCGCCGCGCGCCGTAGCACCGGCGAGGCTGCGCTCCTCCGTCGCCATGCGGCTGACGGCGGCAAACACGATCTGGGCGATCCGCGTGCCGCGGGTAACAGTGAAATCCTCGTCGCCGAGATTGACCAGCAGCACCTTAACCTCGCCGCGATAATCGCTGTCGATCGTGCCGGGCGTGTTGAGGCAGGTTATGCCGTGCTTGAAGGCAAGGCCCGAACGCGGCCTGATCTGGCCTTCGAAACCTTCGGGGATTTCCAGCACCAGGCCGGTCGGCACAAGGGCGCGCTTGCCGGGCAGGATGAGGAGCGGCCGATCCTCGGCGACGGCGGCGCGCAGATCCATGCCGGCGGAGCCCGGCGTCTCATAGGCGGGCAAAGGCAGCCCTTCCCCATGCGGGAGGCGGACGAAACCGACAGCCGGTTCGGAAACGGGCGAAGCGTAGGCAGGGGTGTTGCGCATGCGAGGATCCTATCGGGGCAGCGGCGGGCGAGGTCAACCGCCGGGCAGCCCTTTCAACGGGATTCTTTCAGCGCAGTTCCACCGGCACAACGGTCGTTTCCTTGATCTCCTCCATGACAAAGGAGGCGGAGACATCCGACAGCGGCACCTTGGCGATGAGGCGCTGGTAAAGCCGGTCGTAGGCCTTCACATCGGCGACACGGGCGCGCAGCACATAGTCGAGATCGCCGGACATGCGGTAGACGCCGGTGATTTCGGGAAAGCCGGTCACGGCGGCGCGGAATTTCGCCAGCCATTCGGGGTCGTGGCTCGACGTGCGCACGATGATGAACACCGACAGGCCGAGGCCAAGCTTCTCAGCGTCGACCAGCGCCACCCGGCCGGTGATGACGCCGTCGTCCTCAAGAATCCTGACCCGCCGCCAGCAGGCATTGCGCGAAAGGCCGACCCGCTCGGACAGCTGGTCGACCGACAAGGTGCCGTCGCGCTGTAGTTCGGCCAGGATTCTCCGGTCAATCGTATCGATTTTTTCGCCCATTTGGGATGAATGTCCCAAAAGCTCGTTCCTTGCAAGGATGGATTGGGACCGATGAACCGAGGCTTCGGGGCAGAATGCCTGCACTGGACGATAGGTCCGGGCGAATCATTTAGGGAGAAGTGCCCATGGCCACGCGCATTGCGAAACTTTTCACAGACCATCCAGCCTCCGTCGACGAGACTTACTTCGGCCACATGGCGTTTGCCGCATGGTTCTCGTCGCGCCTCCTGACGGCCGCCGGCGCGGCGCTCGTTCACGCTTTCTTGCCGTTTCTGTTCGAAACTACGGCCAGCAGGATTGTCCGCGAACTCTACGAGCGGACACACAACAGAGGCAGATAGAGCGCATGTGCCGGTGGGCAGCGTATCTCGGACAGGACGTCTTCCTCGAAGACATCGTGACTGCGCCCTGCCATTCGCTGATCGCGCAGAGCCACCATGCGCTGGAAGCCAAGTCGCCGACCAATGGCGACGGCTTCGGCGTCGCCTGGTATGGCGAGCGGCCCGAACCCGGCCTTTATCGCGACATCCTGCCGGCATGGTCGGATCCCAATCTCAAGAGCCTCTGCCGGCAGATCCGGTCCGGCCTGTTCCTCGCCCATGTGCGGGCCTCGACCGGCGGCGCCACCAGCCGCGCCAATTGCCATCCCTTCGTGTCGGGCCGCTGGGCCTTCATGCACAATGGCCAGATCGGCGGGTTCGAGAAAATCCGCCGCGGGCTCGAAAACGCCGTCGGTGACGCACTCTACGACGAGCGGCAGGGCAGCACCGATTCGGAACTGTTCTTTCTGCTGATGCTGGAGGAAGGCTTGGCGAACGACCCCTACGGCGCCACCCTGCGCGCCACCCAGCGGGTGATCGCGGCCTCGCAGCGCGCCGGCATCGACCCGGCACTGCGGCTGACCGCCGCCTTCACCGACGGCGGGACGCTGTATGGCGTGCGCTACGCCACAGATGCCTTTGCACCGACGCTTTACACCGCGGAATTCTGCGGCTCCGCCGGCCGCTGCCTTGTCTCCGAACCGCTCGACCGCGAGGGCGCTTCATGGCAGGCGGTGCCTCCCGGCAGCTTCGTCGCCATGACCCGCGATGGAGTGACGATCAGGTCCTTCGCGCCGGAAGCGGGCAAGCTCGCGCTGGCGGGATAACCAGAGCCACTCTGAACACCGCCGCGACAACCCGGTTTTGCGAGATCGCACAAGCCTTCGCGCCAAACGAGCAAGGCCTGTACCAAACCATCCTGCCACGCTACATCTCGGGGGGAGAGGAGATATATGGGCTGGGATGGGGCAGAGGTCGAGCGAGAAGGAACCTGGACATGGCCGAATTGCTGATGCGTCGCGGGACTGCACGCGCTTGCGCCACCATCGTACTTTTGGCCGCATGGGGCGGCCCGGCGCTTGCGGCCGATTGCGACAGCTATGCCGCTTCCGGCGTCGACTGGCAGGACTGCAACAAGAAAGGGCTGATCCTGCGCGGCAACGACCTCAGCAGCGCCAATCTGTCGGAAGCCGATTTCAGCGCCTCCGACCTCAGGGAAGCGAACCTGCAGAGGGCAAACTTAGAAAAGGCGGTGCTGCTGCGTTCTTCGCTGGCCGGAGCCAAGGCCGACAAAGCGAATTTCGCCAGGATCGAAGCCTATCGCACCACCTTTTCGGGAATGTCGGCGCAAGGCGCGTCGTTTGCCGGGGCAGAACTGCAGCGCGCCGATTTCAGCGACGCGCAACTGACCGGAGCCGATTTCGAAAAGGCCGAACTCGGGCGCACCGATTTCACCAGGGCGGTTATCACCGGCAGCAAGTTTGCGCTGGCCAACCTTTCGCGCGCCGACTTCAGCAAAGCCGTGTTCGAAGGGCCGCTCGACTTCACCGAAGCCTTCATGTTCCTGACCAGGATCGAGGGGCTGGACCTCAGCGCGGCAACCGGCCTCAATCAATCAATGATCGACCTGGCCTGCGGCGACGACAAAACCAAGCTGCCCGCGGGCCTCAATGCTTCGGCCAACTGGCCGTGCAAGTTCGACTGATTTTTTATCTCGTCCGCCAGGACGTGATTTTATCCAGCCGCGCTTCCCATAGGATCGCTCCGCGCCGGCGCTGCCTGGGATAGTCAGCTCGTGCGGCGGCCCCGGCCGATCTCCGGGAAGAAGCCGGGTATGCCGTGCCGCGCGCCGAACATCAGGTCATATTGCAGGTAGCGGAAATCGCGGATCACCGGGTCGAGGCTGTCGCCCTTCTTCACCCAATTCTCGGTGGTTTCGTTGCTCGGCTTGACCAGCATGTTGCGGTCGACCACCCGGTAACGCTCGCGCACTTCGCCAAGGAAGCCGGTGTAGAAGGGGTGGGTCATGCCGGCTGCCCGCAGCACGTGCAGCGGAATGAAGGCAGGGCTGATCGAGCCGACATTCTTCACCGCTCCCTTGCGGTTCGACCAGATGACCAGCGGTGTCTCGTGCTGGCGGCTCATCTCGCCCAGCGGTCCCTTGCGCGCCGCCACCGGCTCTTTCATGAAACCGGTGTCGACGTAGACCGGTCCGAGCGGCGGCAGATGGTCGCCAAAGAAGGCAATCACGGTCGGGCGCTTGCGCTTCTTCGCCCAGTCGATCAGCCGCTGCAGGCCCTTGTCGGCGTCGGAGGCGCCTTCGGCATAGGTGAGGATCGATTCGCGCGTCCACGAGCTTGCCGTGGTTTCCACCTTGTGGGTTGTGTTGGTGTAGCGGTAGGGCTCGTAGGGGCCGTGGCTTTGCAGGCTGACCGCGAAGAAGAAGAACGGGTCCTTGGTGCTGTCGGCTTCCCGGATGATCTCTTCCGTCAAGGCCGCATCCGAGGCGAGCGGGCCGCGCTTGGCGAGCGTCGGCATGTCCTCTTCCGACATGAACCTGTCGAAGCCGAAAGCGTCGTATACGGCGCCGCGGTTCCAGAACCATCTGGTGAACGGATGGATGGCGCGGGTCTGGTAACCCTCGTCGTTGAGGAAAGTAGCTAGCGACGGGATCTTGTCGCGCACATATTGCTGGTAGGGGATGCTGCCATAAGGCAGGAAGGCGTTGGAAAAGCCGGTCAGCGCCTCGAATTCCACATTGGCGGTCATGCCGCCGAACTCCGGCGAGAACATGTGGCCGGAGCGGATCTTGCGTACGTTCTCGATCGGGTCCGGCGTAATCTTGACGTTTGGCAGCCGCGTCGGGTCCCAGAAGGACTCGCTCATCACGATGATGATGTCGGGTTTCTCCGCAGGCACAGTGGCGATGCCCGTCGGCGTCCGCACGGCCTGGATGGCGTCGGCGGAATACCCGGCAGGTGCCGCGACATTCGCCATCGGCAGGTTCAGCGCGAAGGCGAACATGAAGCCGTTGAAGGCGTAATTCTCCTTCTGGTCCCACATCATCGGCACGATCTGAAGCCGGTCGCGCGCCCAGGAGAAGCTGGAGTAGTCCATGAGAGAGACGAAGAACGCCAGCACCGGCACCGCGAACGCCAGGCGCAGGCAACGCTCGCGCCTCGACATCGACGGGCGGCGGCGCCGCCAGTAGAACCACGTAGCGACCAGCAGCGCGGTCGCCACAAGCCCTCCCACGACGATTGCCCCGGCAGTCCACGGACGCTCGCGTACCAGCAGCGGCAGCAATTCGACGATCTGCGCGCCATAGAGAAAATCGGTGGGGTAGAGCGGGTCGCCCAGATAATAGGCCTTCTGCTTGCTGATGAAGGCGACGGCAAGCACCAGCGGCCCCGTAATCAACAGCGCCAGATGCGCGCGACCAAGCAGCGCGTCGAGACAGGTCAAAAGCAGGGCGAAGAAAACGATGGTGGTCCAGCCGGGCCGCAGCGGCTCGCGCAGAAACGTCAGCGTGCTTTCGAACGAACCGCGCGCCACGATTTCGACGGCAAAGACGAGTGCGGCCGAAATCAGCAGCGAAATGGTGACAGACGTCGCCATCCTCAGAGCGAGCGGCAGCCGGTTCGATCGCGACACTTCGGTGTCGCGCGAGGCATCCTGCCTGGTATTTGCTACGGGTCGCGCCAAGGCGGTCTGAACTCCAACAAAAAAAGCGTCACGCTTCTGTCACTGAACTGTCACGAAAGCTAGCGGAGTGGCTAAAAAATGGAAGAGGTTGACCCATTTGAGGCAGGCTCGGCGCCAAACCCGGAAGCCACCGTTTTGCCGGGAACACTTTTGATTTCAGTGCGATACCGGAGTGCCGGCAAAGCAAACCTGGTGATCTCCGACGCCGGAATGGTGTTTGACGGCTAAGCGTCGGTTTTTCGAGGGTTTGCAGCTGGTTTTATGCGGCCGGGCGGCAAAGTTTGACGGTTTGCCAAGCCCTTCAAGGTGGCGCTGGCGAACGGCGAAACCCGGACGCAACCTTTGCCTTCGTTGCGCGTTGCCGCGTCGATTTGCCATGCCGGCCATCACGCGCCGGATTCTCCGCGAAACAAGATTTGACGACGGGCGGGCCTGCCGACGCCATCGTTATCGTCTTTCGCCGATGCCGGTCGCCGGCCGGTTGGCCCATCGAAATAGTGTTTCTTACCCTCCTGACCCCAGGCTGGAGCAGGACTATGCTCTGCTGCGGTTCCAGCCCCGAAGGGAGTACGTTCGATGCTTTCCGGAACGCCCCAGCTCACCCGTCGTGATCTCCTGGCCATGATCGGCACGCTTGCCGGCAGCGCCGCCATGTATCAGGCAATGACAACCCTCGGTTTCGCGCAGGAGTCGCCCTACAAGGGACCGCTGAAGCTCGACGGCGATCCGAAGGGCGCGTCCGTACTCATCCTCGGCGCCGGGCTTTCCGGCATGGTTTCCGCCTACGAACTCAGCAAGGCCGGATACAGGGTCCAGATCCTGGAATACCGCAAAAAGGCCGGCGGCCGCTGCTGGTCGCTGCGCGGCGGCGACAAGTACACCGAGCTCGGCGGCTTCGAACAGGAATGCAAGTTCGACAAGGGGCTCTATCTCAATCCCGGACCGTGGCGCATCCCGTATCACCATCACGCAGTGCTCGATTATTGCAAGCGGCTCGGCGTCAGGCTCGAGGCTTTCGTGCAGGTCAACCACAATGCCTACCTGCATTCGGCCAAGGCGTTCGGCGGCAAGCCGCAGCGCTTTCGCCAAATCAACAGCGACTTCAACGGCCATGTCGCCGAACTGCTCTCCAAGGTGACCAGGCAGGGCGGCCTCGACCAGGCCGTCTCGAAGGAGGACCGCGAGAAGCTGCTGGAGGCGCTGCAGAGCTGGGGCGCGCTCGACGGGAACTACGCCTACGCCGCCGGCGACCGCAGCAGCGAACGGCGCGGGTTCGAGATCGACCCCGGCGGCGGCCAGATGCCCGTGCCCAAGCCGTCGCAGCCCATCGGGCTCTCCGACATCGTGCAGTCCGGTCTGTGGAGTAGCCTCAGCATCGGCAATCTCTACGAATATCAGACCACCATGTTCCAGCCGATCGGCGGTATGGACATGATCGCCCAGGCTTTCGAACGCGAGGTCGGCAATCTCATCCATTACAACGCGAAGATCACCGAGATCGACCAGGACGACAACGGCGTCACCGTCCGCTACGAGGATGCGCAGAAGGGCGGCGAGGCGCAGACGGCGACGGCCGACTGGTGCATCTGCACGGTGCCGTTCTCGGTGCTCAGCCAGGTCAAGACCAAGGTGTCGTCCGACATGCAGGCGGCGATCGACAACCTGCCTTATGCGGCATCGATCAAGGTCGGCCTGCAGTTCAAGCGCCGGTTCTGGGAAGAAGACGAGCACATTTATGGCGGCATAACCTTCACCGACCTGCCCAACACGCTGATCTCCTATCCCAGCACCGACTATCAGAGTTCCGGCAAGGGCGTTCTCTTGGGCGCCTATTCGTGGGAGGCCTGGGCCTACGAATTCACGTCGCTGCCGCCGGAGGAGCGCATCAAGAAGGCGCTGGAATACGGCGCGCAGATCCATCCGCAATACAATGACGAGTTCGACAACGGCATGGCCGTCGGCTGGCATCGGGTACCGTGGACGCTCGGCTGCTATGGCGAGTGGACCGAGGAGAAGCGCAGGGAGCACTACCGGGCGGCAAGTGCGATCGACGGCCGCATCGCCATGGCCGGCGAGCATATTTCCTACATTCCGGCCTGGATGGAAGGGGCGTTGCTGTCAGGGCTGGATGCGACCGGCCGTCTCCACCAACGCGTGGTCAACGGCTGACGGCACGCCGCCGCCATCCGCTCATCGTCATCGACATCTGGAGGATTTGGACATGAACCGGATCACCATTTCAGCCGCCGCAGCCGCCATCGCGGTGTTCACCACCGTGCCGGCTTTCCCGCAGTCGTCCGATTCGACCGGCTTCGGCGCCGCGACGAAGATCGAGGCCAAGGACGGCGCCGGCATCTACGCTTCGCTCTGCCAGGGCTGCCACATGCCGGACGGCGTCGGCGCGGTCGGCGCCGGCAAATATCCGGCGCTCGCCAAGAACGAAAACCTGGAGGCCGGAGCCTATCCCGTCTTCATGGTGGTGAGCGGCCAAAAGGCCATGCCACCGCTCGGCTCCTATCTCGACGACGAGCAGGTGGCTGCCGTGGTCACCTACATCCGCACCAATTTCGACAACAACTACACAGATGCGGTGTCGACCGAAGATGTACAGGCCGCGCGGCCGTAGCCGCCTGCCGCGATCGCCCTGGCGAAAAACGCAAAATCCGAACTGAAAGAGGAATGATCATGAACCCGAAGATCCTGTTGCCCGCCGTCGCCCTGTCGGCTGCCCTATTTTCCGCGAGTGCCGCGATGGCACAGGAAAAGCCGGCCGCGGGCGAGGTCGTGCGCCACGCGACCCCCGGTTCCAATTTTCCGATCGCGCGCGCCGTCGAGGTTCCGTCCGGGCTGACCACCGTCTATGTCAGCGGGGCGGTGCCGCCGGTCGCCGACAAGAACGCCCCCGAGGGCAGCGCCGAAGCGTTCGGCAACACCGAAACCCAGACCGTGGGCGTGCTGAAGTCGATCGAGGCGACGCTGAAGGATCTCGGCCTGACCATGGGCGACGTGGTCAAGATGCAGGTGTTCCTGGTCGGTGACCCCAAGATGGACGGCAAGATGGATTTCGCCGGCTTCATGAAAGGCTACACGCAGTTCTTCGGCACCGAGGCGCAACCCAACCTGCCGGCCCGTTCGGCCATGCAGGTGGCCGGCCTCGTCAATCCCGGCTGGCTGGTCGAAATCGAGGTGACGGCGGTCAGGAAGTAACTGGCGACTACGAACGGCGTCACCGCCGCAAGCGGGAGGCGACTGGCTGAATGAGCCGCGCCGGCAACAGCCGCGCGGCTTTTTTCATCGTTGGCTTCAGGCGCCGCACGAATTCCGCGTAAAGCCGGCCCTTCACCGTAAAAGGCACCAGCATGTCTTCCACGGATGTCGATCCGTCGGCGTGCTGCATCTTATAGGGGTCGGCCGGGGCAAGCAGGTCGAACACCGCATTGCCACGGCGGCGCGCATTGGCAAGAACCCGGTGTACCAGAATGCCGCCGACGCCTTCGCGCTCGTAACCGGGGTCGATGGCGATCACATGACCGAAGGCGCCCCCCTTGCAGTCGAAGGAAAGGTCGATGCCGACCGGACTGCCGCCGCATTCGATCACCGAGACGCGCAACGGCGAGGAATGCGCCCCGTCGCCCGCGATGTCGCGGAAGAATGCCGCAAAACGCGGATCGGCGACTGTCGGCGACAGGATCGAGCCTCGGCTCAGCCATTCGCGTTTCAGGACAACGGCCCTGTCGGCCAGTTCCGCCGCTTCCGGGCCTGGAAGATGGTCGCGAAAGACAATCTCGCCGCGTTCGGCGAGGCGTCGCAGATGCCGGCGGTGGTTGGAGCGCTCCTTGGCCGAATAGACGGCGGCCGGCCCATCTGGACCGACCCGTACCGACAGATCGGCGAACGGCGCTTGCTGGCGGTCGAAGGTGATAGCTTCGACGCTCGCAGGGCAGCGGGCAAATGTGGAATCGGCGCGCACCTTGGGGGCCTCGAGCAGATCCGCGCCCAGGTCCCTGACCGCCAACCAGCCGGCATTCAGCCATCGGTCCGCATCCGGGTCGTCACTGTCGAGCAGAAGATCGCTGAACTGCGCCACCGGCGCGCCCATGAAGGCCAGCGTGTCTATGCCGGCCCGCCTGCGCCGGACGAGCGGCCACACCACGACCAGCCTGCCGGACCGGCGGCCGGTGACGATGGAGAGCGTCATGCGCCCGTCGAGATAATGCCGCGCCCAATGGTCGAGGAAGACGAAGTTCTGGAAGACCTGCTGCGGCCTGGCCGCGCGCTCGAAAAGTGCCGTCCATTCCTCGCGCAGCGCTGCAAAGCCCTGGCTGCTCGTGATCACGGCGATATCGAGATCGCCGTTCTCGCCGTCTTGCGCGACGGAAGGCCGTTCGACCGCAACCAGTCTTGCCGGGCGGGTCATCGCTCAGCCGCCGGTTCTCATATAGGTCCAGAGTCGCTTCAGCCCGGCCAGCGGAAATTTCATGAGGTAAAACACCATCAGTGGCGGATGCTTGGCGGCGAACGGTGCGTCCTGCTCCACCATATGCCGGATCGCCAGCACCGGAATAGGCGAGCGCAGCGGGCGGAAATCCGGGTTCCACAAGCCAGGGTCTTCCGATGTGGCATGCATCATGCCGATCATCTTGCCGCGGCTCAGCGAGTGGAAGCGCAAGCGCCGCTGTACCCGCTTCAGCATGGCGACGCCCTGCTCGCCGTTGCAGCCGGGGAAACCGACAATGACCGTGCGGAAGTGGCGCATGGCGGGCTTGCTCGGGATTCTTTCCAGCGCGGCAAATCCGTCGCGGATCAGCGCATAGGCCTTTTCCTCGTCCTCAGCGGCCGCCTGCGAAATGCCCAGGCGCACAGTGTCGATCCTGGCCGCCTGCTTGGTAAAGGGGCAGACCGCTCCGGTGCGGCCGAGATCGGGATGGTTGGCCATCAGGTAGTTCTCCACCCAGTCGAGCAAGGTGCGCAGGGGTGTGCCGGCCCCGCCCGACGCGCTCACCTGTTCATGCGCCTCGCGTACCGTCAGCAAATCGCCGTCAGCCGCTGCCGTTCTTAACGCCGCGTCGTCCGCCATGACCGCGCCCCGTGGTTTCTCGATTCTTCGCGTAGCAGTTCAGGCTTACGGAACAATTGCACGTTGCAAAATGCCCGCGTTTCAGCGGCTTATGGTTTATGAGGGGTTAGGATTGGAAGGCCGGTCGCAGCCCACCGAAAAATCCGCGGCAGATGGGCAGGTTTATTTCAGCTCCAGCAGGCGCTCGAGATAGTCTTTTTCCAGAGCCGGGCTCAGCGCGTTGCCGAGCCGCTTGCGGATGGCGTCGAGGATCTGGCGGGCCCGCTGCACGTCGATCTCGTCCGGCACCTTGACCGAGTCGTTGAAGTCCGGGCCGGTCGTGGCGCGCGGACGCCCGAGCGGGTCGCGGTCAGCGTTCTGCTGGCGGCCGCCCTGTTCGGAGCCGCCCTGATCGCCCTGCATTGCCTGCTGCATCTGCTGCATCATGTCCTGGGCGCCGCGGCGCAGCGCTTCCAGCGCACGGCCCTGCTCGCCGACGGCGCGTTCGCCCTGCGAGTCGCCGAGCGCCTTGCCGGCCTCGCCCATCGCCTCGCCCGCCTCGCCGAACCCTTCGCCCGGCTGGATGCCCATGCCTTCCAGTCCCTTGGTCAGGCCTTCGAGCTCGCTGCGCAACTGGCCCTGGCCTTCCTGAAGCTGCTTCATGGCCTCGGCGAATTCCTCGGGCGTCATCGGCTGGCCCTGTTGTCCCTGCTCGCCCGGCTGTTGTCCCTGCTGCCCTTCCTGGCCCTGCTGCTCGCCGCGGTTTTCGCCACGCTCGCGCTCACCGCGCTGCATCTGGTCCAGGCGGAAGGTCTCATTCATCATCTCCTGCTGGCGCCGCATGATCTCGCCGAGCTTGTTCATCTGCTTGTTCATTTCGGTCTGCTGGCCGTCCTGGCCCTGCTGACCCTGTTGCGGACGCGCCGCCTGCAGGTTGTTCATCATGTCCTGCAACTGCGACAGCAGTTCCTGCGCCTGGTCGCGCGAGCCGGACTTCGCCAGGTTCTCGATCTGGTCGAGCATGCGCTGCAGGTCGCTCTCGCGCAGCATTTCGGCGTTGGGCGGCATCTGGCGCGCCATATTCGGGTTCTGCTGCATGCGCTCGGCGAATTCGCGCAGGAATTCGTTCATCGCCTGGCGCAGCTCCTGCATCAGCTTGTCGATCTCCTCGTCGCTGGCGCCGTTCTCGAGCGCCTGCCGCAACGCCTCCTGTGCCTGCCGCAACCGCCTCTCGGCGGCGGAAAGATCGCCGTCCTCGATGCCGAGCGCGATCTCCCACAGATAGGAGGCGACACCGCGCAACGCGTCGTCGTTGCCAGCCATCTTCAGCCGCGTCATGGCGCTCATGATGACCAGGTAGTGGGACAGGTTCTCGAAAGTGTCCTCTGGCCGCAGCGTGACGCCGTTCATCAACTCGAGCACATGCGGCTTTCGGTTGGCGTCGAGCGCCAGGATCTGGCGCTGCTCCACCACCGCCCTGGCGAGCGGGTTGGTGAACGGCCGCTCCGGCAGCGTGATGGTCTTGGTCTCGCTGCGCGCCTCCTGGCCGGCGGCGTCGGTCGCCTTGAGAGTCAGCTTCACCCGGGCGCCTGCCCATGGGTGTTCGGTCAGGTCGCGGCTGGTTTTCGCAGCACCGTTTTCAGCACCCTTGCGGGGCAGGCTGAGCGGCATTTCCGGGGTGGGGTAAAGCGGGCGGGCGCCGGGCTTCTGCGGCTCCTCGAGCACGAATTCGGTCGTGGCCGAAACCGCGCCGTAGTCGTCGACGATTTCGTAGTTCAGTTCCAGCGTGCCGTTGACGGCGCGCTTGGGTTCACCGGCAAAGCGGATTTCCGGCGCCTTGTCGGGGATCACCGAAAACGACCATTTGGCGAGTTCCTGCTCGCCCGCGCTGAGGGCGAGAACGCCGTCGCTGTTGAGCTTGCCGGCAAACTGCCGCGGCGCTCCGGGCGCGACGGCCGCCGGCTTGGCCTGGTCCGGCTGCGCTGGCGCGTTGGGCGCCAGGTCGCGGGTGTTGCCGTTCGGATCGGTATAGCCGAGGGTCTCGTCACCCGAACCGCCGGTGATGCGCAGCGCGACATCGCTGCCTTCCGGAACCGTGTATACGGGCGACGGCTGCGTAGCGTCCGCGGTCAGGAACACCGGCGGCTTGCCGGTGTAGGCGGGCGGCGTCACCCACGCATCGATGCGCGCCGGAATGACGTCGCGCGCCACATGCGCACGGAATGCGTCGGTGATGCTGCCACCGAGAGGCCCAAGCGAAAAGGCGAACGCAGCGACGAAGACAAGTGCCGCGACGGCGCGCAACGCCCACGGGTCGCGTTCGGGCACCGTTGTGCGCGGCAGGTCGCCATGCATGCTGCCCAGCCTTTCGGCCATGCGGCGCTGATGTTCCTGCCATAATGCCTGGCCGAAGCTGTCGTCCTTGCCAGTCAGCCGGTCGGTCTGCACCAGCACAGGCGTATGCGGAAGCTGATTGGCACGCTCGATGCGGCGGTCGATTTCGGCTGTGGTCGGGCTGCGGAAAAAGCGCAAGGGGTAGAGCGCGGCAAGGGCTCCCCCGGCGAACAGAACGGCGAGCGGCAGCCGCACCGCGTCCGCAACCTCGCGGAAGACCCCGAGCCACGACAGCGAGAGGAACAGGCTGACGATGACGACGAAAGGCAGCGCCAGCGGCCACAACCGCTCCAGCATCATCGCTGCCCGCGTGGCAAAGCGCGTGCGCTTCAGGCGCCCGGCAAATCCGCGATTGCTGCTGACGGTCGGCGTCTCTGTCATCGGCCTTTCCAGGCGGACGGCGCGGAATGGCGCCGCCTCCACGACTCGAAGAATAACAGCAAACGCGGCAAAGGCGAGGCGCTGACAAAAACGTGAAGCGCGCAGCTACCGCATCGGTCCGAAAATCGGACTGGCAATCCAGTTCGGTCAAGCCGGAAAGATCAACGCGAAGAATGGGTTATGGAGATATCGCTGTTCATCATGCTTTCGGCCGGATGAATTCCGTCACGCCGTCTGACCGCGCCGCGCGCTTCGCCAGGCAGCCGGGGGCGCACCGTAAGTGCGCGAGAATGCACGGTTGAAAGCCGCCTCGGTGCCATATCCCGCCTCGTGGGCGATAGCGGCAATGCCCTTGGCCGTCGTGCTCAGCGCCATGCTGGCCAGGCAAAGCCGCCAGTCGCGCACATAACGCATTGGCGACGTGTCGAGCACCGTTTCGAAACGCTCGGCCAGCGTGCTCCTCGACAAACCCGAGGCGGTGGAGAGAGCCGGGACGGACCAGTCGTGGCCGGGATCGTTGTGAATGAGCGAAAGGCAGCGCCCGAGCGGCGGATCGGCGAGGGCTGCCAGCCAGCCGGTCGAGCCCGGCTGCGCGCTGCAGATCTGATGCCGGAGCAGTTCGATGAAGATGATTTCGGTCAGCCGTTCCAGCATGGAAAGCCCGCCCGTGCGCGGGCTGTCCACTTCAGCCACGATCTGGCCGATCGTCGCATTCAGCCAGGCGGCAGCGCCCGAGTCGCGCGTGCGCACGTGCAGGGTCTGGGGCAGGGCTTCCCTGAGAGGGCGAAAATTCATGCCGTCGCTGCGCAGAAACCCGCACAGCAACCGCACCCGTTGCTGTCCGTCGCCATAGTGCAGCACGGGAATCTCCCGCCACGGTTTGGGCGGCAGGTCCTGCACGGGCGTGACCAGCTTGCCGCCGTCGCCGGCGCCGAGCTGATGGCCGGTGCCGAAGGGGAAAGCGATGACGTCGCCTTCGGCAAGCACCAGTTCCCGGTCACCGATTCTCATCCAGCAGGCTCCTTCGGCCACGATATGAAAAGGCATCGTATTGCCTGCATTCCCCATCAATCGGGCAAGCGACGGCGCTGCATCCGTCTGCCAGGCGCCGGTCGCGGTGAAGCAGAACTGCAAGGAGCCGGAAAGCCTGATCGTGCGCAGCACGTCGGACAACAGATCCCGCTGCGCCACTGCATCGGCATCGGTGCGGATCGGATTTTCGGTCAATTCTTTCGGCAGCCCAGCCAAAGACGGTTTTTCCCCGGTGGCTTATTCAGTTCCGTATCGCAATCGAACACGCGGAGAATACTACAATGCAAGCTGCAACCGACAAACTTGTGGTCCTGGTCACAAGGGGTATTGATTCGGAACTGTCCTCGGTGGCCTTCACCATCGCCAATGGCGGCCTTACCGCCGGCCTCAAGGTATCCATGTTCCTGACCAGCACGGCAATCGACCTGGTCCGCAAGGGCGGTCAGCGCCTGACCCAGGTGGCGCCGCTGGAGCCGCTTGCGGCACTGATCGAGGATTTCCAGAAGCGCGGCGGCGTCATCTGGGCATGCCCGCCCTGCGTGAAATCCCGCGGCTACGAGCAGGCCGACCTGCTCGACGGCGTCATCATCGTCGGCGCCAGCGCCATGCATGCCGAAATCAAGGAGGGCGCGGCGACGCTGTCGTTCTGATCCGCGGGAGACGCTCGCGATCATTTGCCTTTCTGCTTGACGGATGGTGCCTCGCATTCGGAGAACTGCGGCCGATTATCACGGACTGTAATATCGTCTGGAATTTGCTTGAGCGCGCGGGTTCGGGCGGACTAGTGTCGCGGATGGTAACAGCTTCCCACGATTCCGCGACACCGCCCACAACTCGCCACTGGCCAAAAATCCTATCCAACTACCGCAAGCCGCACCGTGGCCGCAGCGCCTTCGAGCTGGCGGTGACGGTGGTGCCCTTCGCCGCGCTCTGGGCACTGTCATGGGCTGCGGTGCACTACGGTTTCTGGTGGGGACTGCTGCTGATCGTGCCCGCCGCCGGCTTCCTGCTGCGCCTGTTCATGATCCAGCACGATTGCGGCCACGGCTCGTTCTTCGCCCACCGCCACGCCGACGACTGGATCGGGCGGGCGATCGGCGTTCTGACGCTGACACCTTACGACTACTGGCGCCGCGCCCACGCCGCGCATCATGCGACGGCCGGCAATCTCGATGAACGCGGTGTCGGCGACATCACCACGCTGACCGTCGCCGAATATCGGGCGCTGTCGCGCTGGGGCCGTCTCGGCTACCGGTTCTACCGGCATCCGGCGGTGATGTTCGGCATCGGCCCGGTATGGCTTTTCATCATCAAGCAGCGGCTGCCCTTCGGCATGATGCGGGCCGGCATGCAGCCTTGGGTTTCGACCATGGCCACCAACCTTGCCATCGCAACCCTGGCGGCCGTCCTGATCTGGCTGATCGGCCCCGTGCCGTTCCTGCTGGTGCATCTGCCGATCGTCACGCTGGCGGGCGCTGCCGGCATCTGGCTGTTCTACGTGCAGCACCAGTTCGAGGAAACACATTGGGCGCAAGGCCCCGAATGGGAGTTCCAGCAAGCCGCGTTGCACGGCTCGTCGCATTACGACCTTCCGGGCGTGCTCAAATGGCTGACCGGCAACATCGGCATCCATCATGTCCACCACCTGTCGAGCCGCGTGCCTTATTACCGGCTGCCCGAAGTGCTGCGCGACTATCCCGAACTCGGCAATGTCGGCCGCATCACCATCATGGATAGCCTGCGCTGCGTGAAACTCGTCCTGTGGGACGAAAGCCGGGGCAGGCTTGTTTCTTTCCGCGAAGCACGGGCACTGGCCTAGAAAGCCGGTTCCCGCTTTTCAGGATCACGCACTAGCCGAACTTCACCGCGGTGGTGTTGCCGCCGCAGACCAGGACGGCGACGCGTTCGCCCGGCGCGGGAATGTATTTTCCGGAAAGCAGCGCGGCAAAGGCAGCCGCGCCGCCGGGCTCGGCGACCACCCTGACATTGTCCCACAGCGCCTGTTGCGCGGCGGCGATATCCTCGTCGCTGACCAGCACGGAGCGTTCCACGAAGGCCTGCGCGACCGGAAACATCAGCGTGCCGACGCGTTTGGGCGCCAGCGAATCGGCAGCGATGCCGCCGGCCGGCGCATCGACCGGTTCGCCCGCTTCCAGGGCGCGGTGCAGCGTCGGGGCTTCTTCCGGCTCTACGGCGACGATGCGGACGCGCCCGGCGAACCAGCCGGCGATGCCGCCGATCAGCCCACCGCCGCCGACCGCCACCAGCAGCGTGTCGATGTCCGGCAGGTCGGCTTCGATCTCCTTGCCGAGCGTGCCCTGGCCGAGCAGGGTTTCCGGCTGGTTGAAAGCATGTATCTGCAGGGCGCCGGTCCCGGTGGCGCGGGCTTCGCTGGCGGCAAGCGCCTCGGCATATAGCTGGCCGCCAATGACAAGCTCGGCGCCGTAGCTGCGGATACGGTCGGTCTTGGCCTTGGGCGACACTTCCGGCACGAAGATCGCCGCCGGCACGCCGAGCCGCATCGCCGCATAGGCCACCGCAGCACCATGGTTGCCGCCGGACGCGGCAACCACGCCTGCCCCTGGGATTTCCCGCGTCAGGAGATTGGCGAAGGCGCCGCGCGCCTTGAACGAACCGGAATGCTGGAAGAGTTCCAGTTTGAGATCGACGGGCAGTGCGGCGCGGCCGAAATCCGCCATGTCGACGCGCAGCACCGGCGTGTGCCGGATATGCGGCCGGATCAGAGCCTCGGTCCCGGCGATGCGCTCTCCGGTGATCTGGAACTCGACGGTCATGGATCGTCCTCCGCGAATTGACATTATTTAGTAACTTGGCAAAATACCAGAATGCAAGAGGTCGATGTCCTGAAAGCGCTCGCCAACGAGCGCCGGCTGCAAATTCTGGAGTGGCTCAAGAACCCGCGCGCGCATTTCCGGGCGCAGGCCGACGGAGACCTCGTCGAGGATGGCGTCTGCGCACTGCTGATCGCCGAAAAGCTCGGCATCACGCCGGCAACGCTCAGTGAACACATGCGGGTTCTCTCGCACGCCGGGCTGGTGCGTTCGAAGCGCATCAAGCAATGGGTCTTCTACCGGCGCGACGACGACAGGATCGGCGCTGTGAAGGCGCTGCTTCACGAGACGCTTTGAGCTAGAGCATTTTGCAGCCAAATGGAATCATTTGACTACGACCGCTTCATGGAACGCGCCAAATCTCGGCTGCGGACATAGGCGACCGCTGCCGCCTGCCAGTTCCTCAGTCCAGCCAGTCCGGCAGCGTATCCAGCCCGATCAGCTCTTCATAGGTCCGGCGTTCCCGCACCACCGCGAAGCGGTCGCCGTTGACCAGCACTTCCGGGATCAAAAGCCGCGAGTTGTAGGTGCCTGACTGCACCGCTCCATAAGCCCCTGCCGTCGAGACGGCGATCAGGTCGCCCGAGTTCAGCCTGGGCAGGTCGCGGTCCTGGCCGAGATAATCGCCGGTCTCGCAGACCGGCCCCACCACATCGGCCCTGATGCGCGCAGCGTCGTGCGGCGGCTGCACCACCGGGCGGATTTCATGGAAAGCGTCGTAAAGCGTCGGCCGGATCAGGTCGTTCATCGCCGCGTCGACGATGACGAAGTTCTTGGCATCGCCTTCCTTGAGGTAGATGACTTCCGAGACAAGGATGCCGGCGTTGCCGACGATCATTCTCCCCGGCTCGAAGATCACCTTCAGCCCGAGCTTCGACATGTGCTTCTTGACGATCGCCGCATAGGCGTCGGGCAGCGGCGGCGGATTGTTGTCGGTCTTGTAGGGGATGCCCAGGCCGCCGCCGAGATCGACATGTTCGATGGCGTGGCCGTCGGCCCTCAGCGTATCGGCGAGTTCGGCCAGCAGCTTGTAGGCGTCGTCATAAGGCTGGAGGTCGGTGATCTGGCTGCCGATATGCGTGTCGATGCCGATCGCCTTGATGCCCGGCAGTTCGGCCATCCGGCGGTAGACCTCGCGGGCCCTTTGCCATGGCACACCGAACTTGTTCTCGGCCTTGCCGGTGGAGATCTTCTTGTGGGTCTTGGCGTCGACATCCGGATTGATGCGCAGCGACACCGGCGCCACCTTGCCCGCGGCAACCGCTCGCGCCGACAAAAGCTCCAGTTCCGGCTCGGATTCGACGTTGAAACAATGGATGCCGGCGGCAAGCGCGAAATCCATCTCCCGCGCAGTCTTGCCGACGCCCGAGAAGACGATCTTCTTCGCCGGCACGCCGGCGGCAAGCGCCCGACGCAACTCGCCCTCCGAAACCACGTCGGCGCCGGCGCCGAGCTTTGCCAGCGTCTTCAGCACGGCCTGGTTGGAATTCGCCTTCAGCGCGTAGCAGACCAGCGCGTCAAGCTCGGCGAATGCCTTGGCGTAGACGTTGTAATGCCTGGTCAGCGTCGCCGTGGAGTAGCAGTAGAACGGCGTGCCGACCGCTGCGGCGATCTCAGGCAGGGCCACGTCCTCGGCGAAAAGCACGCCGTCGCGGTAGTCGAAATGGTTCACGGGGGTCAGGTCCGGCAGTTACATATTATTCGAGCAGGCCGTCGAGGATGAAACGCTTGTCCTGAACCGGCGGCGTCGGTTCCGGCGGCAGCGGCTGCTTCGCCTTCTCGGCTTCCTTGCGCGCGTCGACGGCCGCCTGATAGGGCGTATCGAGGCCCGATTTGCGGCCGCAGCCCGCCACCACGCCGAGTGCGGCGAGAACCACCAGTGCCGCGAAGAGCCTGCCCGTCATCGATCGATCATCCCTGAAAATTCGTTCGCCTGTAGTAGCGCATGTCCGCGAGAGCTGGAAACCGGTTTTTCAACAGATCTGTGGAGTTGCGGCAGCCGCAGATTCAAGCCTTCGCCAGCCGCTCGCGCCAGTAGGCGACCTGCTTCTTCACTTGCTCTGGGGCGGTGCCGCCGAAGCTGGTGCGGCTCTGGACCGATTTCTCCACCGTCAACACGGAATACACGTCGGCGGTGATCGCGGCATTGAGCTTCTGCAATTCGGCCAGCGGCAGTTCCTCCAGCCCGATCTTCCTTGCCTCGGCCAGCGCCACCGCCTTGCCAGTGACGTGATGCGCCTCGCGGAATGGCAGGCCGGCCTCGCGCACCAGCCAGTCGGCAAGGTCGGTCGCGGTCGCATAACCGGAGCCGGCAGCGCGTTTCATCGCCTCGGCGTTGATGCTCATGTCCGTCACCATGCCGGCCATCGCAGCCAGCATCAGCTCCAGCGTCTCGGCGGCGTCGAACACCGCTTCCTTGTCTTCCTGCATGTCCTTGGAATAGGTCAGCGGCAGGCCTTTCATCACAGTCAGGAGGCCGATCAGGTGGCCGTTCACCCTGCCCGTCTTGGCGCGGATCAGTTCCGCCGCGTCCGGGTTCTTTTTCTGCGGCATGATCGAGGAGCCGGTGGAGTAGGAATCCGACAGCCGCACGAAGCCGAATTGCGGCGTCGACCAGATGACGATCTCTTCGGCCAGCCGCGACAGGTGTGTCGCGCAGATCGCCGCGAGCGACAGAAATTCCAGTGCGAAATCGCGGTCAGAAACGCTGTCCAGCGAGTTCCTTGTCGGCTCGCGGAAGCCGAGCGCCTTGGCCGTCATGTGCCGATCGATCGGGAAACCGGTGCCGGCCAGCGCCGCAGCGCCCAGCGGGCTTTCGTCCATGCGCTCGATGGCGTCGCGCACGCGGGAGAGATCGCGGGAAAACATCTCGACATAGGCCATCGCGTGATGGCCGAAGGTCACCGGCTGCGCCGTCTGCATATGGGTGAAGCCCGGCATCACGGTCTCGGAATGCTCCTCAGCCTTGTCAAGGAAGGCTGCGATCAGCTTCTTCAGTGCTTCCGCGGTGCGCAGCGCTTCGGCCTTCACCCACAGCCGGAAATCCACCGCCACCTGGTCGTTGCGCGAGCGCGCCGTGTGCAGCCGTCCGGCGGCCGGGCCGATCAGCTCGGCGAGGCGCGCCTCGACGTTCATGTGGATGTCTTCCAGCCGTGTCGAGAACTCGAACGTGCCGCTCTCGATCTCTGACAGGATCGTGTTCAGCCCGTGAGCGATTTGTTTTTGATCGGCCGCCGAAATGATGCCTTGTTCGGCCAGCATCTCGCTGTGCGCGATCGAGCCGGCGATGTCCTGCGCATAGAGTTTTTTGTCGAATGAGATCGAAGCGTTGATGGCTTCCATGATGGCGGCCGGACCCGAGGCAAAACGTCCGCCCCACATAGCGTTGCTGGCCTTCTTGTCGCTCATCGTGATATCCGATCCCCGGAGAATGAAATGGCAGATGGAAAAAGCAAACTCTTTCCGGCCTGGCGGCTGGTGGTGATGGCCGCGCTTGCCGGCACCGTTGCCGGCGCGGTCGCGGTATATGTCAGCGGCCCCCCGTCTGGCAACGCCCCGCCGCCGCAACCGGCGGTCGCCAGGACGGTCAACGACGCCGATGTCGCCGCCTGTGCCGCCAAATCAGACAAGGCGAAGGCCGTGGGCGAAGCCGCCACCGGCGAGGTTGCCGCAGTGCTCGCCGCCAACCCGCCGCAATCCGTCAAGACGCTTGCCTTCAATGCGCCCGACGGGACGCCGATGACAGTTGCCAAGCTCTCCGGCAAGGCGCTGCTGGTCAATCTCTGGGCAACATGGTGCGCGCCATGCCGTGCCGAGATGCCGGCGCTGGATACGCTGCAGAAGGAACTCGGCAGCGACAGATTCGAGGTCGTCGCCGTCAATGTCGATACCGGCGACGATGTGAAACCGAAAAAGTTCCTCGACGAGATCGGCATCAGGAGCCTTGGTTACTACCGCGACAACACGCTCGACCTGTTCAACGAACTGAAGAAGCGCGGCCTGGCTCTGGGCCTGCCGGTGACGCTGTTGGTCGATACCGAGGGCTGCCTGCTCGGCCACATGAACGGCCCGGCCGAATGGGCCGGGGAAGACGCCAAAAGGCTGGTGGGAACGCTTGCGGGCCAATGACGGCGGCAAGGGCATGCGCGGGTAGAGCCACCTGGAGCGCTCCAGAAAAATGCGCAGTGGTTTGCGGTTCGCAACCACGACAAAACAAAGAGGTGGAGCAGTCCACGATTTTTTGGGAATCGTGAACCGCTCTTGATTGCAATCAGGTTGCGCTGTGGAGGGCTATCCGGTCCTCGCCGCCGACGAGATGCGTCGAGGCCCCGCGCGCCTTGCGTCGTTGCACCCAATCCCGCAGCATCTCGGCACAGCTGTGATCGATATGGGTAAGACGCTCCAGATCGAGTTTCAGGGAGGCGCTTGCCGGTATCGCGTCGAAGACACGATAGAGTTTTGGCAAGGTAATAAAGGTCGCCCGCCCGATCAACGCAATCTCGTGCTTGCCGTCCCGCTGCTCCTCATCGATGCGCAATGACAACCGGCGCCGGTGCGGAATCAGCTCGACCAGCGACAAGGCAATGCCCACGAGCACTCCGGTGAGAAGATCGGCAACGACGACTGCAATCAATGTGGCCGACCAGATCAGCGCCGGCAACAGACCGTAGGCCTTTTTGAGGTGCGTTACATGGTTCACGTCGACCAGGCGCCAGCCCGTGACCACCAGCACGCCGGCCAGCGAGGCCATCGGGATCAGGCTCAAAAGCCCTGGAAACAACACGACCAGGGCGAGGATCCAGGCTCCGTGCAGGATGGTGGAGAGCCTCGTCGCCGCCCCGGCCTGGACATTGGCGGAACTGCGCACGATCACGCCCGTCATCGGGATGGCGCCGAGAATGCCGCACAGGAAATTGCCGATACCCTGGGCCCGCAATTCCTTGTCGTAATCGGTCCGCACGCCATCGTGCATGCGATCGACCGCCGCCGCCGACAGCAAGGTCTCGGCGCTGGCGATGAATGCAAGGGCAAGCGCCATTATGACAACTGCCGGGCTGAGCATCTGCACGAAGCCCGCGGCATCAGGCAGCGACAACGTCGATAGGATCGAAGCGGGAACGTTGATTGTCTCGACGCCGAGACCGGCTGCCGACACCAGCACCGTCGCGGCGAGCACGCCGACCAGCGCTCCGGGAACGGGTTTCAGGGCAGCGGGGCGCAAGCGTTCCCAACCGAGCATGCCGATGATGGTGAGCAGGCCTACGCACAGGGTGGCTACGACCGACCCGCTACTGCTGGACAGCTTGCCAGCCATCAAGCCGAGCAAATCGAGAGGCAGTTCAAGCAGGTTCTCGATACCGCTGGGTTGAGGTTTGTGGCCGAACAGAATCTGCAGTTGGCTGACGACGATGAGTACGCCGATGCCGGCGAGCATGCCATGCACGACCGATGGCGATATGGCGCGGAACCAGCCGCCCAGGCGCAGGACGCCGGCGATAAGCTGGATCAGCCCGGCGAGGGTCAGGATGACGGCAAGGCCGGTCAGGCCGAAGTCGCGGACGATCTGGAAGACGACCACGGCCAGGCCTGCGGCCGGGCCCGAGACCTGGAGCGGCGAGCCGGCCAGCATGCCAACCACGAGGCCGCCGACAATGCCGGTGATCAGTCCCTTCTCGGCCGGAACGCCGGACGCTATGGCGATGCCCATACACAGGGGCAAGGCCACGAGCAATACGACGATCGAGGCGGTGAAATCGCGGCCGAACTGGGGTGCAATCGGAAGCTTCATGCGCGCAACTCCGCCCCGGCGGCCTGCCGGCCGGAAGACAGGGCGCGCGGACTACGCCGCGGCATGGCCACGGGCAAGGTGTTGCCTTCGCGAACGGCAACGAAGGCGCCGTTTTCAGCATTCAGAGCCAAGATTTCGCCGGCGTGGATGTCGACGAACCAGCCATGCAGCGCCAATCGTCCCTGCGCGATCGCTGCCGCCACCGACGGATGCGTCTTCAACTGGGTGAGCTGGACATTGATGTTCTCCAGAGCCACGGCATGAAGGCGCGCCTTGTCGTCGAGCCCGGGATCGAGCTCGTCCACCACTTTGCGGGCGGCTTCGGCATGGCGCAGCCAAGCGGAAACATTCGGCATCTGGGCGAGCGCTTCGGGGCGGGCCAGCGCCTTCATTGCACCGCAATCGGAATGACCGCAGACAACGATGTCACGGACCCCCAGCGCGGTAACGGCATATTCGACCACCGAGGTGACGCCGCCGTTGGCTTGGGAAAACGGCGGAACGATGTTGCCAACGTTGCGGGTTACGAACAGATCCCCCGGCTCAGCCTGCATGATATGTTCGGGGGCGATACGGGAATCCGCGCAAGCTATGATGAGCGCCTGGGGGCTTTGTCCATGCCTTGCCAACCGCCCATAGAGCTCAAGGTTGCTTAGAAAGACCTTCTTTTCGAAACTGAATATGCGTTCGATAACCTCGACCATCTTTACCTCGATCATTGTTGATTCAGTGGATCCTGCCCCAAACCGATGTCGCGGCAGGCGGTCGCTTTAATATCGATTCGTGTCAATAAACAGAGGTTTTTATGACGTCATAGTGGATTAAAAGAATGTAATGTTATGAAATAGTATACCGTAACGCAGGTTATTTTATATCAGTACAAAGCAAAAAATTATCGAAGACTCATGTTTTATTTAAATTATGCAATTTCACTAAAACATAATATTTGTAATGCTTAAATTGTTGGCGATTGGGTGATTGCGGCAAATGAGATGAAGTGCGCCGCGATGAACGATATGGAAGCTGCGCGATATGAAAATGGGCGCGGCGGAAAACCAACTCGAGGCAGCACGGCCATCACCAGCCGATCGCACGCGGCCCGTGGCAACCCATGCAGTCGTCGATCGGACCCGTCGTCCGGCCGGCGCGTTTGTCGTCCCTGTGGCATTCGCCGCAGAAGGCATGGAACATCCGGTCCACCCGCATGGCTTCGCTTCTGCCCAGGCGCTTGTGGCACGGGAGGCAATTCTCCTTGCCGGTCCGGTCAACGAAGTTGTGGTGGCAGGTGACGCAGGTCACCTTGGTATGATCGGCATGCAGGAAACCGGCGTGGTCGATCGGCGAAGTGCGCAAGCTGGCGAGCCGCATTTCCGACAATGGACCCATGGTGAGCAGGGCGGCGATGGCTGCCATCAGCAGCAGCACGACGGCAAGCACATGTCCCTCGCGACTGAGGCCCGACGCAAGGACCGCGACGATGCCGCCCGAGAACAGGAGGGCCGGGCCGATGCCTGCCCCGGCGGCGAGCACGACATGGGCCGCACCGGCCGTGCAGCCCACAATGCCGGCGATCCGGTGCAGGCCCAGTGCCGCAAAGGGGCCCAGCCGCAGCCGCAGGGTGCGGGAGCGCCGCAGCGCAAGCGTAAGAAAGAGTGCTGCGGCGCCGGTGAGGCCGAATACGATCTCCACCGGAATGGCGGGCGAGAGCCATTGCCACAATTCCGGCTCCAGGCCGATTGCCAAGACGATGTGCAATCCGAGGCCGGCGGCGGCCAGCCAACCCAGCCAACGGTGCCAGGCAGGCTCCAGCGGAAACGGCGGTGAGGCTAGTGCGGCTGCGGTCAGGAGCAGCGCGGCCAGTCCCGGTACACGGACGGCCCACCAGATGGCATCCGTCGGCTGCAGCGCCACCGCAATGCCGGCCGTGACGAGGAAGGCAAGGCCGAGATGAAATCCGTATCGGAGGAACCGCTGCATCTCGCTGAAAAGCCCCGGCGCGCCGGGTGGCATGATGCCGAAAGCCTGTTCAGCGGTCGATAGGACCTTTGTCCTGCCTACAACGTGTCGCGCCGAATGGGATTCGGCGGTCGCGCTGTAGTTCCTTGTTTATGCATGTCGTCTCTCCCGAAACCGAGGACACTTTCGGGCGACATGCATTAAATAGCCGGCTGGAACCTGTTCCTATGGAGTGCCTAGGGGGCCGGCAGATCAGCGCGTCGGCACCGGGTGCTCGCCGCGATAGTCGTAGAAACCGCGGCCGGTTTTTCTGCCGAGCCAACCCGCCTCGACATATTTCACCAGCAACGGGCACGGGCGATATTTCGAATCCGACAGCCCGTCATGCAGCACCTGCATGATCGACAGGCAGGTGTCGAGGCCGATGAAGTCGGCGAGCTGCAGCGGCCCCATCGGGTGGTTGGCGCCGAGGCGCATCGCGGTGTCGATGGAATCGACCGAACCGACGCCCTCGTAAAGCGTGTAGATCGCCTCGTTGATCATCGGCAGAAGGATGCGGTTGACGATGAAGGCCGGAAAATCCTCCGCGACGGTCGCCGTCTTGTCGAGCTTCTGCACGAAGTTCCTGGCCACTTCGAAAGTCGCGTCCTCGGTGGCAATGCCGCGCACCAGTTCGACCAGCTTCATCACCGGCACCGGGTTCATGAAGTGGATGCCGATGAAACGCTCCGGCCGGTCGGTCTGCGCCGCCAGCCTGGTGATCGAGATGGACGAGGTGTTGGTGGCAAGGATCGCTTCCGGGTTCAGCACCGGGCAGAGCTGCGCATAGATCTTGCGCTTCACCGTCTCGTCTTCGGTTGCCGCTTCGATGACGAGGTCGGCGCCGGCGAGGTCTTCCATCTTCGGCGCGGCGGAGATGCGGGCGGTCGCTGCCTTGCGGTCCTTCTCCTCGAGCTTGCCGTGGCTCACCTGGCGCGCCATGTTGCCGCTTACGGTGGCCATGCCCTTCTCGATCTGCTCGGGCGAGAGATCGTAGAGCAGCACATTGTAGCCGGCGAGCGCGGCGACATGGGCAATGCCGCTGCCCATCTGCCCGGCACCGACGATGCCGACTGTTTCGATCGTTGCGGCCATTACACTGATCCCGTCTTAGGCGGTTCGCCCAATTTTGTTGCAGTGCAAACTAAGAGAGCGAGGCAGTTTCGTCTACCCCCGCTCTTTTGGATTTTGCGCACAGTCCGCATGAAAGTCAAAATGCACGATCTGGCGCGTTTCGCATGCCGCAAAGTCTTGCAAATCCTAGTGGCGCCAGTTGTTTTGTTCGGGGTTACTCGCCGGCTCAAACAACAGTATAGTCATGACAGAAGATCGCTGGGATGATCGCCGATGCAGATCGCCACAATGGATGGCATGCGGCTGACGATCCTGATGACCTACAAACAATAAACGAATGGCCGGTCAGGGACTGACCGGCCATTCGTTTGAAGCAATGAACGTCGAGCGCCTTACAGCGCCTTTTCGAGTTCCGGCAGAACGACAAAGAGGTCGCCGACGAGGCCGTAGTCCGCCACCTGGAAGATCGGCGCTTCCTCGTCCTTGTTGATGGCGACGATGACCTTGGAGTCCTTCATGCCGGCGAGGTGCTGGATGGCGCCGGAGATGCCGACCGCGATGTAGAGATCGGGCGCCACCACCTTGCCGGTCTGGCCGACCTGCCAGTCGTTCGGCGCATAGCCGGCATCGACCGCGGCGCGGCTGGCGCCGACGGCTGCACCCAGCTTGTCGGCCACCGGCAGGATGACCTCCTGGAACTTCTCCGAGGAGCCGAGCGCACGGCCGCCCGAGATGATGATCTTGGCCGAGGTGAGCTCCGGGCGGTCGCTTTCCGACAGGCGGTTCTCGACAAACGAGGAAAGGCCCGGATTGGCGGCCGCGCTGACGGTATCGACCGCAGCCGAACCGCCTTCGCCCGCCGCCTGGAACGACGCCGTGCGCACGGTGATCACCTTGGTCTTGTCGGTTGCCTGCACCGTCTGGATGGCGTTGCCGGCATAGATCGGCCGCTTGAAGGTGTCGGCCGAAACCACTTCGATGATTTCCGAGACCTGCATGACGTCGAGCAGGGCGGCGACGCGTGGCGTCACGTTCTTGCCCATGGTCGTCGCCGGCGCGACGATGGTGTCGTAGTTGCCGGCCAGCGACACGACCAGTGCGGCCACCGGCTCGGCCAACCGCTCGGCGAGCTCGTCGGCCTCGGCCAGCAGCACCTTGCGCGCGCCCTTCAGCTTCGCGGCGGCGTCGGCGGCAGCCTTGGCGCCCTTGCCGGCCACCAGGATATCGACATCGCCGCCGATCTTGAGGGCGGCCGAGAGCGCCTTGGCGGTCTGGTCGGAAACGGATGCGTTGTCGTGCTCGGCGATCAGAAGAATAGCCATTTTCTTATCCCTTCCCAGCCTTACAAAACGCCGGCTTCGTTCTTGAGCTTGTCGACCAGTTCGGCCACCGTCTTCACCTTGACGCCCGCCTTGCGGCCGCCCGGCTCCTCGGTCTTGACCACTTTCAGGCGCGGGGTCAGGTCGGCGCCGAAATCGGCCGCGGTCTTTTCGTCCAGCGGCTTCTTCTTCGCCTTCATGATGTTGGGCAGCGAGGCATAGCGCGGCTGGTTGAGGCGAAGATCGGTGGTGACGATCGCCGGCATCTTGAGCTCGACCGTCTGCAGGCCGCCGTCGACTTCGCGTGTCACCTTGGCCTTGTCGCCTTCGACGACGACCTTCGAGGCAAAGGTGCCCTGGCTCCAGCCCAGCAGTGCCGCCAGCATCTGGCCGGTCTGGTTGGCGTCGTCGTCGATCGCCTGCTTGCCGAGGATGACCAGGCTGGGCTTCTCGGCGTCGACGACGCCCTTCAGCACCTTGGCGACGCCGAGCGGCTCGACCAGTTCGTCGGTCTTGACCAGGATGGCACGATCGGCGCCCATGGCGAGCGCGGTGCGCAGCGTTTCCTGCGCCTGCTGCGGGCCGATCGAAACCACGACGATCTCTTCGACCTTGCCGGCTTCCTTGAGACGGATCGCCTCTTCCACCGCGATCTCGTCGAACGGGTTCATCGACATCTTCACATTGGCAAGTTCGACGCCCGATCCATCCGATTTCACCCGGATCTTCACGTTGTAGTCGACCACCCGTTTGACAGGAACCAGAACTTTCATCGAGTTTCTCACCTCTTCGACGGAAATTTTGAGCGCGCTATAGCAGCGCCGCGGCCGCCCAGCTTGTCGAATGCCGACATACTTGACGGAAAAAGGGTCGTTGGCATGCGCGCTTCCAGCCCGCACGGGCCTTGGAAACGCGCGGGACCGTAGTGATGAGTGACGTGAACGTCAATATCCGCGCGCGGCACGAATCGGTTGAATTATTGGCGGCCCCAGCGCGGCGCCGGCTGTGCCTCGACAGGCTGTACGGCGCTTGGCTGATCGACCATGACCGAGCGCGGCGTGACGATCTCGCGGTCGAGCACAGGCTGGTCGCGGCGCTTCAGGATCAGCACGAGAATGGCGCCGGTGACGATGCCGCCGATATGGCAAGCCCACGATATCTGGTCGTCGCCGCCTGCCAGGAACATCAGGAACTGGAACACGATCCACAGCACCAGAGCGATATAGGCCGGCAGGGGGAGCGGGATGCGGGCAAAAACCAGCACCCAGATCCATACACGCGGATGCAGGATCAGATAGGCGGTGACCACGCCGGCGATGGCGCCGGAGGCGCCGATGAGCGGGCTCTGCGAATCCGGTGCGATCAGTCCATGCACCAGCGCCCCGCCCGCCGCACACAGCAGGTAGAAGAGCAGGAACCGGAAATGCCCCAGCGCGTCCTCGACATTGTCGCCGAACACCCAGAGGAACAGCATGTTGCCGCCGAGATGGAAAATGTCGCCATGCAGGAAGGAATAGGTCAGAAAGGTGAAATCCTCGGGAATGTAGGCATATTCCGGCGGCAGTTCCGCGATGTCCGAAGACCACCGATGGAATGTAGCCGAAGCCGATCAGCGTCGCCTCATGGAAGCTTTGAGGACCGATGGAGGTGAGGAGATAGACGATCACATTCGCGGCGATCAGACCGAAGGTGACATATTGCAGCTTGATATATTTCAGGCTGTTGACGTCGTGGAGCGGGATGAACATTTTTTCTCCGCCGCTCCTCCGGCAGTATCTAAAGAAGCCTTTTGAGAATTCGCTCTGGTGAGGCAGGTGGCGTGGTTTTCCGTGAGCACCGGAAGCGGAGAAAACTGCGTCAGATGCCCGCCAGAGTAGAATTATTAAAATGTCTTCTCAGCGGTTCTTGCCGGGCACCCATAACACATCGGCGTTTCCGTTGTCATTGACCGTGCGGGCGGCGACGAACAGAAAATCCGAGACGCGGTTGATGTATTTCAGCCCTTCGCGATTGACGTGCTCGGCCGGGTCCTGAGCAAGCGCGACCATGATGCGCTCGGCACGGCGCGCGACGGTGCGGGCCAGATGTAGTGCCGCCGAGGCTGGTGAGCCGCCGGAAAGCACGAAGGAGCGCAGCGGCTGCAGGTCTTTGTTGAGAAGGTCGATGTCGGTTTCGACGCGCTTCACCTGCGAGGCGACGATGCGCAGCGGCTCGTAGCCGAGATCCCTGCCGGCGTCGGGCGTTGCCAGATCGGCGCCGAGATCGAAAAGGTCGTTCTGGATGCGGCCTAGCATGGTGTCGATTTCGGGATACTGCTTGCCGGTGTGCACGCGCGCCAGGCCGATGCAGGCATTGGCTTCGTCGACGGTGCCGTAGGCGTCGACGCGAAGGTCGGATTTCAGCCGGCGCTCGCCGGTGCCGAGCCCGGTGGTGCCGTCGTCGCCGGTGCGCGTGTAGATCTTGTTGAGCTTGACCATGCCTCCCCCGTCCGGTCAGCCGCGATTGAAATAGAACGCCAGGAGGATCAGCACCAGCGCGATGAACTGCAGCAGCACCCGCATCTGCATCAGCTTGTTGGATGTGTTGCCGGAACCGCCGCGCAACATGTTGGCGAGGCCGCGGATCAGGACGATCACCACGGCGACCATCACGAGGATGGCGAGGATGTTGAATACTGTCGACATGGATCCTTCCTGATCCGGTTCCGTCCGGGCCGTTCAGCCCTGCTTCGACAAGATCCGGTAGAGTGCCGAAGCCGGCAGAATGCGCTTTAAGAACACGCCGATCCTTGCCGGCAGGGTGACAACATAATGCGGTCTGGGGCGCGGCGACAGCAGGGCGTGGCGCAATACCGCATAAACCGCGTCCGGCTTCAGCTTGAGTCGCGACTTTGAGCCGCCGCCGCGTAGCCTGGCAAGTTGCGTCTGGTACTCGGCACGGTGGACGGAATTCTCGTGGTCGATGTTCTTCTCGAACCAGAACAGGACGTTCGAGGCGATCTTCGATTCCACCGGTCCCGGCTCGATCAACGCGACGTGGATGCCGGAGCCCGCGAGTTCCATGCGCATGCACAGCATCAGCCCTTCGAGCGCATGTTTGGAAGCCGCATAGGCGCCGCGAAACTTCACCGGTGTCAGGCCGAGGATCGACGAGCAGTGGACGATGCGGCCGTGCCCTTGCGCCCGCATTACCGGTACGACGCGACGGGTCAGGTCGTGCCAGCCGAAGAAATTCGCCTCGAATTGCGTCCTGAGCGCCTCGGCGGGCAGGTCTTCGACAGCACCGGCTTGCGCATAGGCGCCGTTGTTGTAAAGCGCGTCCAGCCTGCCGCCCGTGCGCTCGAACACCGCGTCGACCAGGCTGGCGATCGAAGCCGGCTCGCTGTAGTCGAGATAGAAGGCTTCAATGCCTTCCGCCTCAAGCGTGGCTATGTCCTGCGGCTTGCGCGCCGTGGCGAATACCCGCCAGCCATCGCTTTTCAGCGCACGGGCGCAATGCGCACCGATGCCCGAAGAGGCCCCGGTGACGATGATTGTGCGCAACCCTTTCGGGTGGAGATTCGTGGTACCGGTTACGCTTGCCATTTGCCGCAATCACTTCCCATATTCGCGGCCGGGAAACAATTGGAAGGAGATGGGGTGCGCAAGATCGTCGCGATACGGCGCGTGCTGTTCGATGCACTCGGTCATTTCAACGACGACGACGGGTGGTCGATGGCCAGCCATCTGGCGATCAGCGCCCTGATGGCGCTGTTTCCGTTCCTGATCTTCGCGACGACGCTGGCGAGCTTTCTCGGCGCACAGGCGTTTTCGGAAACCGCCGTGCATCTCGTCTTCGACACCTGGCCGGACCAGATCGCCGAACCCATCGCGCGCGAGGTCGTCAACGTGCTGACCGTGCAGCGCGGCGACCTCCTGACGTTTGGCGTGGTGCTCGCGGCCTTCTTCGCCTCCAACGGCATCGAGGCGTTGCGGACTTCGCTCAACCGAGCATACCGCGTCACCGAAACGCGCTCGATCATCTACCGCCGCGTGCAGAGCCTTGCTTTCGTTGTGTTGGCCACCATCGCCTTCGTGGCGATCAGCGTGCTCCTGGTGTTCGCGCCGCTGCTTGCACGCCTGGCCGAGGCGCAGTTCGACTGGATCGAACCCTATATGGGAACCATCACTCTGTGGCGGTTCGTCATCGCCTCGACCGTCATCGTGCTCGGCCTGATCGCCGTGCATTTCTGGCTGCCGGCCGGGAAAAGGCGCTTCGTCGACATCGTCCCCGGCATCATCTTCACGCTGGCGGCCTGGCTTGCCGGCTCGACGATCTTCGCCACCTATCTCGACAATTTCTCGAACTACGTGACCACCTATGCCGGGCTCGCCTCGATCATGATCGCGGTGGTCTTCCTCTACATCATGTCGCTGATCTTCATTGTCGGCGGCGAGTTCAATGCCGCGATCAAGCGATATCTCGACGCGCGTGCCCGCGTCGGCGCCTAGATGCGAAGTCTCAACATCTAGGCAGCGTGCGCCGGGCGCCTTGCCGATGACCCTTGAGCCGTGGCCAGGCCGACGCCGAACGTGGTCAGCGCCATGCCGACTATCTGGACGAGGGTCAACGTCTCGCCGAACAGTACCCATGCAATGACCGCGGTGACGGCGGGTACCAGGTAGAACAGCGAGGCTACCTTCGACATCTCGCCCTCGCGGATGAGATACATCAACAGGAAAATCGCACCGATCGACAGCACCAGCACCAGCCAGGCCATGGCGAAGATCAACTCGCCATTGATGGTGACGGTGCGGGTCTCGAACAACAGCGAACCCACGGCCATGACGATGCCGGCGCCGAGATACTGATAAACGGTGCCGGTCACCATGTCGGTTCGCGACCCCCAGCGTTTCTGCAGCACGGTGCCGAGGCTCATCGCTATCACCGCCATAACCGCCGCCGCCAGCGTCGCCGCGGTGATGCCGCTGCCCAGCGAGCCGAATTTTGGCGACAGGACAACGATGACGCCGACGAAGCCGATGACAAGGCCCAGCCAGTGGCGCGGCAGTATCCTTTCGCCGAGCAGCTTGCCGGCCAGCACGGCGGTGATCAGCGGCTGCAATCCGACGATCAGGGCGGAAATGCCGGCCGGCATGCCCTTGTGGATCGCCCAGAAAATGCCGCCGAGATAGACGCCGTGCATCAGCGCGCCCGCGGCCATCGCATTGACGATGCCTCTTCGGCTCGCATGGCGGTGGCGGCTAAAAAGAAGCACTGCCGCCAGAAGGGCAAAAGCCAGGAGGAAGCGGGCGGCGAGGAACGTGAAGGGCTCCGCCCAGGGCATCGCGTAACGCGCGCCAATGAACCCGGTCGCCCAGAGCACGACGAAGAGAGCTGGAATGAGCGGTGCTGGCGATGTCATGGGAAGAAACCGGGAGTAAAGGGAAAACGAAGCGTTTCGCTCTAATGCCGTTCAACCGGGTAAGCAAAGCGAAACAATTTGATCCTTATCCTGAGCGGTATTGAACCGGGGTGGGGTTCAGGGGCTTTGACGTGTCAGGTTTCGAAAGGACCGGACATGCTTTGGAAGCTCGATACAGCCTGGCTTATGATGGCCGTCGCCTCCGTGACGGTCATGTCTTTTCTCTTCGGACTGATCATGGATGCCATCATGGCCGACGACGGTTTCGGACCGTTCGGCAACATGCTGCTCATCACCGGCGGTTTCTTCGCGGCCGTTCTGATCGCCAACGTCCACGGCATCCGCATGACGAGCCTCGGTTTCGCCGTCGTTACAGGCATGGCCGGGGCGTTCGTCACGCTCGCGGCCCTGGCGCTCGTCAAGGCGGCGCTGGCGCGATTATGACGATCAGCCGAGCCCGACCATCCGCCTGATGTCCGCCGGCGTCGCGCCATTTTCCCGCAAGGCGGAAAGCCCGGTGTCACGGTTGCTCTTGGCGAGCTTGCGCCCGTCCGGGCCATCGATCAGCCTGTGGTGGAGGTAGAGCGGCGCGGGCAGGCCGAGATGCGCCTGCAACAGGCGCTGCATCCCGGTGGCGTGGTAGAGGTCGCGGCCGCGCACGACATGGCTGACCTCCTGTAAGGCGTCGTCGACCACGACCGACAGGTGATAGCTGGTCGGGATGTCCTTGCGCGCCAGGATGACGTCGCCCCACATTTGCGGGTCGGCCTTTACCTCTTGAGCAGCCGCCCAGTTTCCCCTTTCGGCCTCCCGCCATGACAGCCCGCCCGGCGGCAGCGCCGCGACAGCCTTTTCGACATCCAGCCGCCAGGCAAAAGGTTCGCCGCTGTGCATTCTCCGCCGGCGCTCGCCGGGGGAGAGAACCTTGTCCAGCCCGGGATAGAGCGGCGTCCCGTCGGGATCGCGCGGCCAGGGTTTGCCGGCTGTTTCATGCTCGACGATGTGCGCGCGGATCTCGCCCCGGCTCATGAAAGCCGGATAGACGAGGTCTTTGGCGACAAGCTTTTGCAAAGCCGCTTCGTAGTCGGCGAAATGATCGGATTGCCGGCGCACCGGCGTTTCCCACACGATGCCGAGCCATGCGAGGTCGCGGTAGATCCCCTGCTCGAATTCGGGCGTGCAGCGGGTGAGATCGATATCCTCGATACGCAGCAGCAGACGCCCGCCCGCCTGCCTCGCCAGATCCTGGTTGAGCAGCGCCGAATAGGCATGGCCGAGATGCAACTGGCCGTTCGGGCTCGGTGCGAAGCGGAATGTCAGGAGCGTCATCGTCGGGGCGGCAATCGGGTTGTGCGGCACTGCCCTCGATTGCTACTTTGCCCTCCCTTCGTGAACAAGGCTTCGCATGCGCCGCATCCGTTCGATCGCAGATATTTCCGACGGCCTTGACGCGCTTTGCGCCATCGACCCTCGTCTGGCCGGCGTGCGGGAAGCGGCTGGCGAGGTGCCGCTGCGGCTCACCGAGCCGGGGTTCGAAAGCCTCGCCTCGATCATCGTGTCGCAGCAGGTCAGCCGGGCCAGCGCCGACGCCATCTTCGGCAGGCTGACGAAACTGGTCGACCCGCTGACGCCGCAAGGCCTGTTGGCAGCCGGCGAAGGGATATTCCGCGAGGCCGGGTTGTCGCGGCCGAAACAGAAGACGCTGCTTGCCATCGCCGAGGCGGTCGCGGGCGGCCTCGACCTTCACCACCTCTGCGGCCTGGAGGCGAAGGACGCCATTGCCCGCCTCACCGCCATCTCCGGCATCGGCCCGTGGACGGCGGAATGCTACCTGCTTTTTTCCGCCGGCCATCCGGATGTCTTTCCCGCCCGCGACGTCGCCCTGCAGAGCGCGGTCGGCCATGCCTTCGGCCGCGAATCACGTCCCGGCGAGAAGGAGCTCATCGCGCTGGCCGAATCATGGACCCCGTGGCGCGGTGTCGCATCGCGGCTTTTTTGGGCCTACTACCGCGAATGGAAGGGCCGCGAAGCCGCCCCGTCGGCCTGAAACCGTAAAAAAGCCGGAAAAACAGGGTGTTTTGGGGGCTGATGTAACGCCGTGGCGGCTTCACATTCCTGTCACCTCGGGCTTACACTATCCGCGCCGATCGCTTCGCGAGCCAAAGGAGGTGCCTAAGTGACGATCGCAGTGTCGCCTGATGGGCTTCCAGCGCTCGTGCTGAACGCGGACTATCGCCCGCTCAGCTATTATCCCCTGTCGCTCTGGTCCTGGCAGGACGCCATCAAGGCAGTGTTCCTCGACCGGGTCCATATCGTTGCCGAATACGAACACTCGGTGTCGTCGCCGACCTTCTCGATGAAGCTGCCAAGCGTCGTCAGCCTGAAGACCTACGTCAAACCGTCCCGCAACCCGGCCTTCACCCGGTTCAACGTATTCCTTCGCGACCGTTTCCAGTGCCAGTATTGCGGCACCCCTGAAGACCTGACCTTCGACCATGTCATTCCGCGCCATTGCGGCGGTGCGACGACATGGGAAAACGTCGTGGCCGCCTGCTCGCCCTGCAATCTCAGGAAAGGCGGCTTGCTGCCGGCGCAGGCCAAGATGTGGCCGATCCAGCGCCCGTATCATCCGACCGTCCACGACCTGCACAACAACGGCAAGCGTTTCCCGCCGAACTACCTGCACGAAAGCTGGATGGACTATCTCTACTGGGACGTCGAACTGGAGCCGTAAGGGTACGCCGCTTCAGGCTTTGGCGAATGCGCCGCGGAACGCCACCGCGGCCAACATCAGGCTTGCAATCACGTTCCATCCGGCAAAGGAAAGGCCGAGGAACCGCAGCGCCGCCTTGTCGCAGGATGGCGGGATCACCGTGTTGATGGCGTCGAGAACGCCGGCGCCGCCGGTGTCGACATTCGCGCCGGCCGCGCAGTCTGTCGGCCCCGGCCACCACGCCCATTCGACGCCGGCGTGGAAGACACCGAGATAGAGGCCGTAGGCCATCAGGAGGCCGCCGACCACCAGCAGGCCACGACTCACGACGCCTGGCCAGTGCAGCGTCGAGGACACCACCGCCAGCGCCATCAACGGCACGCCGATGTAATAAGGCAGCCGCTGCTCGAGGCAAAGCTTGCACGGCATGTAGCCGCCGATGTGCTCGAAGCCGAGCGCGGCGCCGACAGTCGCCGCCATTGCGACGAGCAGGAAGGCTGCGGTCAAGGTCTGCAAGCGTCCCGAAGGAGCGGTCACGGCGGTCATCGAGTAGTCTCTGTGTCGCGAGGTGGTCAGGTCAGATATTTGATCAGCAGATAAAGCAAAATGAGGGCAGCCGCGCCTAGACCGGCGATGAGGCCGAGACGTTTCTCGATGAATTCGCGGATCGGCTCGCCATAGGTCCTCAGGAGCCAGGCGAGGAAGTAGAAGCGGGCGCCGCGGGCGATGATGGCCGAGATGATGAACAGCCAGATGTCGACACCGATGACGCCCGACAGGATGGTCACTACCTTGATAGGCGGCAGATGGGCGAGCCCCGAGGTCACCAGCATCAGAACGATGAAACCCATGCCGCTGGATTGCCTGAGCGCTTCGAACTCATCGTATTTGCCGTAGAATTCGAGCACCGGCTTGGCGATCGCCTCATAGGCGTAGTGGCCGAGGAACCAGCCGGCAATGCCGCCCAGCACCGATGCGAGGGTGGCGACGAAGGCGTATCTGTAGGCGCGGTCAGGCCGCGACAGGGCCATCGGCAGATACAGCACGTCGGCCGGAACCAGAAACACCGAGCTTTCGACGAAAGCGATGAAAGCCAGCCACCATTCGGCGGATTTGCGCGCCGCCAGCGACAGCGTCCAATCGTAAAGTCTGCGAAGCATAGGTATCCCCGTTTTGCGCAGCCTGTCTAAAGAGGATCGCTGCGCTGCACAATGGCCGGGGCTTCACGAATCCGGGAGTCACCTGGAGCGGAATGCATTCGGATTGAACGGGCATTCCGCTCCATCTGTTTGTTTTAGCCGCATTTATGCGACGCCAGGTGATCCCGCCTGGCTGCAAAACGCTGCTTGTTTGGCCGTGTTTATGCGACGCCAGGTCACTGGCTGCAAAAACGCTCAGGCGCCGAGAGCGGCTTCGAGCTCGCCAATCGCCTTGGCGATGCGCCTTTCGCGCGTTTCCGCCGTCTTGGCGCCTGTGATGCCTTCGACGATAACCCGCCGCTTGGTGTAGGAGAGGCTCTCGAACAATTTCTTGATGTCTGGGTTGCGAGCCAGAGCCTTCTCGAAATCCGCGGGCACCGCGATCTCGCGAATCTCGGTGTCCAACTCGATCTGGACATCGATCGTGTCGCCACCGGCGACCTTGGCCTTCTCGCGGTTGTCAGCATTGATGCCGACCATGTAGCGCCCGTTCATGACCGCCACTGTGCTGCGGTAGGTAAAGCCGTTGATCGTTATCTTGACGGCGGGCTTTCGTCCGGCTGCGAGCCTGGCGATCACATCGTCGGGTATCTGGATGCCGGTGGCGGTTTTCCCCGCGGTAAGGACCTTGGTGCGGAAGTGAAGCGGGCCTGTGCCGGCCGAATTTTCAACTGCGCGTGACATGAACGAATCCTCCGTCGAATTAAGTCATCCGCTCCAAGGACGGCTGTCGCGGTTGCAATCCGACATCGGCCATGCCGATTTTCCCTGCGGAACACAGGCGCGTTCCGCATCGAAATCTTCATAAGTTCAAGTGTAGGGATGGCCCAGTGCCACGGCTGTCGACCGGTGAGCCTCGTATGGCCGATCGTTTTGTCCGACGCTCTGGCACGCGGCCGATCAGGCCATCGGCTCACGCATCCCAGCTTCCCGCATGCGCGCATTCCTCGCCGCCTCGACCATCGGCCACCATTGGTCGAGCAGCTTGCGGCCCATTTCCTTGAGATTGATGCCTTCGATGGCGGCGCGGGCTTCCACCGCGCTCACCGGCCGCCCGAGCTCACGCGCAATAGCGGTGACGCGCACATGTTGCGCAGCCAGCCGCTTCAGTTCAGCGATTTCCTGTTGAGACCAACGACGACGATAAACGCGGTGTCGCATTTTCATTGCTCCAAGCTCCGCCCGCGGCGACGCCGCGCGGTCAAGAGCTCAGGCCGGATGAACTGCCATAAAAGGCCCACGTACATCTGAGCCTCATCATTGTGCTACAGAGCCCTATCACAGGCAACAGCTTTGATGAGACGGAGCTAATGTTTTTGCACAGAGAGGCGTTTGAGGCGGCTGGTGGTGCGGCTACTCAAAGCGGCTCGGCGCGAACAGTTCCGCTGTAAGCCCATGCTCGGCGAAATCCGCCGCCACAGCATGGCCGAGTATGAGGTCGGTGGCCAGGCGTCCCAACGCCGGAGCGGTCTGGATGCCGAAACCGCCCTGGCCGGCGAGCCAGAAAAAACCGTCCCCCTCTCCGGAATAGCCGACGACCGGCGCGCGGTCCTGCGCGAACGTGCGCAACCCGGCCCAACTGTGGGAGACATGGCTGACGGCCACTGTCGTCGCCTGTTCGAGGTACCAGGCGGCATAGGCGATATCGAGTTCTTCCGGCTGCGCATCGCACGGTTGGCTTTCCGTGGCATCGGCGGGCGAAACCAGCAGGCGCCCGGCCTCCGGCTTCATGTAGAACGCCTCGTCGATCTCGCTGATTTCCGGCAAGGCGCCGACATCGATGCCGGCCGGCATGGCGACGGTAATCGCGGTGCGGCGATAGGGTATGATGCCCAGCGGCTTCAGGCCGAACAGTTGCGCGGTGCTGTCGGCCCACGCGCCGGCGGCGTTGACCACTGTCTGAGCGCGCATTTCGCCGGCGGTCGTTTCAAGAAGCCAGATGCCGCCCTCGCGCCGTGCGCCAAGAACCTCGGCCTTGTTGCGGATCGTGGCGCCGTTGGCGCGCGCGCCCCTGGCGCAGCCCTGCAGCAGATTTTCGGCCTCGATGTCCCAGCAGTCGGGATCGTAGAACGCGTCAGCGACATAGTCCGGATTGAGGATCGGCGCGCGTTCGATTGCCTGCTCGACCGTCAGCCGCTCAAGTCCTGGCGCGGCGGCACTTTCCTCGGCGAACACATCAGCCAGCCGTGCGGCTTTTTCCGCGTCCGCGATCACCAGATTTCCCCGCCGCTTCAGGAGTTCGGTCTCGGTGAACCCGCCGGGAGGATTCGTCAGGAACGGGTAGCTGATCTTCGCCAGCTTGCCGACGAGCGCGGAATGGAAGCGAAACGCGAATTCGGCCGCGGAACGGCCGCTCGAATGGTAGCCGAGCGCTGTCTCGCGCTCCAACACGGCGACGGAACGATGCGGGCTCAGGAAATAGGCCAGCGAAACGCCGGCGATGCCGCCGCCGATGATGGCAATGTCAACCGTTTCAGCCATGCAGGGCTCCCGTTCCTGTTTCCTGCTTCGCATGAAATGCGCCGGGCGGGAACACCGGATGGTGCTCCCGCCGGCTGAATCAGGAGTGGACGGGCTGGTCGGCGCTCAGCCCGAGTTCGTCGCGGCGCAGCCAACGCCAGAGAAGGAGCACCGCAACGACCGCCAGGCCGGTGGAAAGACCGATCCAGATGCCGGCGCCCTCGAACCCGAAATGGAAGGCCAGCAGCACCCCGAGCGGCAGGCCGACGCCCCAATAGCCGATGGCCGCGAGGATCATCGGCACCTTGGTGTCGTGCAGCCCGCGCAGCATGCCGGCCGCGACCGCCTGCGCGCCATCGAATATCTGGAACAGCGCGGCGAAGGACAGGAAGGTGACGGCGAGTGCGATCACCGCCGTGTTGGCGGGATCGTCGAGATCGATGAAGGCGCTGATCAGCAGGCGTGGCCATGAAACCATGACCAGCGCCATCAGCGCCATGAAGCCGACGCCGATCGCCAGAGCGGTCCAGCCGGCGCGGCTGACGCCGTCGGGATTTCCAGCGCCGTGGGCAAGGCCGACGCGCACCGTCACCGCCTGGTTGATGCCGAGCGGCACCATGAAGGAGATCGACGCGATCTGGATGGCGATGGCGTGTGCGGCCAGCGACGCGGCGTTGATCAGGCCCATCAGGAAAGCCGCGGCATTGAAGATCGTCACCTCGAAAGCAAGGATGCCGGCGATCGGCAGGCCAAGCCTCAGGAGCGCGATGAAGCGTGGCCAGTCGGAACGCCAGAAACGTCCGAAAAGACGGTAGCGGCGGAACTTCCGCTCGACCGAGACCACAGTCGCCAGGCCGATGAACATCAGGGCGCTGGAGAGGCTGGTCGCCAGGCCGGAACCGGCGATGCCCATCTTGGGGAAGCCAAGATTGCCGAAGACCAGGCACCAGTTGCCGAACGCATTGAAGCTGACGGCGATGAACATGATGACCAGGGCCCAGCCCGGCCGCTCCAGCGCCGAGATGAAGGAGCGCAGTACGATGTAGCCGTAGAACGGCAGGATCGCCCATTGCAGCCAGCGCAAGTAGATGCCGGCCTGCTGCGCCAGCGGCGGCTCCTGGCCCATTGCCAGCAGGATGGCTTCGCCGTGCCAGAGCAGCAACCAGACCGGGATAGCGGCCAGGATCGCCAGCCACAGGCCCTGCCTGACCGTGCGCCTGATGTCGCGGACCGAGTGGCGCTTTCGGCCGAGCTCGGTCGCCATCATAGGCGATGCTGCATAGACGAGGCCGAGCCCCAAGATCAGCGGCGCGAAATAGAGATTGGAGCCGAGCGCGCCGGCGGCAAGCGTGTCGGCGCCGAGCCTGCCCAGCATCATCACGTCGGTGGCTGTCATCGCCACCTGGGCGAGGTTGGTCAGCACCATCGGCCAGGACAGTGCAAGCATCGCGCGAATCTCACCGCGCCATAGGCTTTCCGGCATCTCCACGCCGGCTTCGATCGAGGACATTTTCAGGTCTTTCCGGTGGCGGCAGGACGCAATTCGCCAATGCCGGCGTATTTCCGAGCCGAAATTCACGATTTCGACCGTTCGTGGCCGGATTTCTGAACGAAACGACCCGCAATGGCAAGCCACGGCGGGTGTTTTCGATTGGTACAGCGTGGCGGGTGAACCTGCCCGTCAGGCGAATGGATCAGCGACGCGCGGCCAGATCGGCCGGTCGAGCTTGGTGTAATTGGTGGTGCTCGGATCGCTCGGATAGGAGCTCGGTGCGTTCACATAGATGATCTCCGCCGCGATCGGTTCGAAGCCGGCGTAGAAATGGTTGGTCGACTTGACCAGCAGGATGTCCTTCGACATCGGGTCGACCCCGAGATTGGAGAAGATGTCCGGCTCGAAAGTCTGCGTCCGGTTGGTGTTGAGGATGACGTCGATCTCGGTGCCCTCGATGCGGATCAGCGCCGTCGATCCCAGCGTCACGCGGCTCGGCCCGAAACTTTGCCAGCCTTCGGCGACGGTCTTTAGCACCCGCACGCGCGCATCGATCGGCTCGCCGGCCTGCGGTCCGGCCTTGCCGCCGAAACGCAGATCGATGGTAGCGCCCTCGCCGGCCGCATGGCAGAAGGTCACGGCGATCGGATCCCAGATGGTGGCGACGCCGATGCGACCGGAACCCCGTTCGATCAGCTTTTTCAACACGAAGGTGCCGTCGCCCGGAACGCCGCCGCCCGGATTGTCCCAGACATCGGCGATGACCGCCGGCTTCGACGCATCGGCCTTGCGTACGGCGAACGCCCGGTCGATGCCGGCATCGGCGCCGACCATCTTCATCACGGTCTTCTCGCGCATGGCGAAAAGCTCCTGGCCGAGCCGTTCGGCGAGCGCGTCGCCTTTGGCCTTGTCGTTGTCGGTGACGACGACGATCCTGCTTCCCATCCCAGGCACGTCCGCCGCCATGAAGCCGTGGATGACGGAAACCGAAAGAATGCCGTCCTTGCCGTGCAGCGCATTGATGCGGTCGACGAAGGAGCGCATCGGCTCGCGGCTGGTCGGCAGCACGGCGATCATCCGGCAGTCGAAGGTCGAGATGACCGGCTTGATCTCGCCGCGCGCGGCTCTGAGGCCAAGCTCGACGACATGCTCGCCGCGCTCGTAGAAATCGGTATGCGGAAATTCGAGGAAGGCGGCCAGGATATCGGCGGCCGCGACACGTTTGGCGGTCAAGTGACTATGCGGGTCGAGTTCTGACGCAACGACGATATCCGGCCCGACAATGTCACGCACGCGCGACAGCAGGTCACCCTCGCAATCGTCATAGCCCTGCGCCACCATCGCGCCGTGCAGGCCGAGGATCACTGCGTCTACGGGCAGTGCCGCCCGCAACTGGCCGAGGATTTCGTCGCGCAGCTCCTCGTAGGTCTGGCGCTGGACGAGGCCACCCGGCTCCGCCCAGGTCGCGGTGCCTTCGATCACCGTCAGGCCGTCGCTCTTCGCGCGCCGGCGCAGCGCAACGATCGGCGACGAGCAGAGCGTCGGCGTTTCCGGATGCTCTCCCGGCCCGGCGTAAAAAGCCATATCGAAGGATGCGCGGTCGGTCGGCACCGGCGAAAACGTGTTGGTTTCCGTCGCCAGGGAGGCAGTGAAAATGCGCATGAGGGGACTTGGCTTTCGCTATTTCTGCGGCGCGTAGGCGACCGCCTCGATCTCGACCTTGATGTCGATCATCAGCCGCGATTCGACAGTGGTGCGCGCCGGCGGCTCCTTCGGAAAATAGGTCGCATAGACCTTGTTCATGCCACCGAAATCGCGCGCGTCCTCGATCCATACCGTCGTCTTCACGACATCATCCATGGTCGCGCCGGCTAGCGCCAGCGCGGCCTTCACATTCTCCAGCACCTGCCGGGTCTGCGGTTCGATGCCTCCGTCCACCACGGTGCCGTCGGCCCGCACCGGCACCTGGCCTGAAACATAGACCATGTCGCCGGCGCGCACCGCCGGAGACAGCGGGACATGCGAGGTTCCGAAGGTTTGCTTGCGCGACATGCCAATGCTCCGTTGAAATCGCCCGACGGCTCCTGAACCGGCGCATCCGTTGCGGCAAGGCCTGCCTTGAAAGTTTACGGCGGCGCATCCGGGAGGAATCTGGATGCGCCGCCGGTCGGCATCCGAAGCCTGCACAGGCATGAACAAACATGCCCGTGCGGTTTGCCCCTTACGGATGCCACTGCCAACTGAACCAAGAGATCGCCGCACAACGTGACTTTCCTACATTATAGGCAAAATCGTCTGATTCAAGGGAGTATTCTGTTGTTTATTTACATTTTTGAGCGTAGCACCGGTGAAATCAAAACCGGCGTTGGAGCGGGCCACGTGGCGCTTGAAGGCGAGTTCAGTGGGAAATCGGTTCTTGTCACCGGCGCCGGCGGCGGTCTCGGGCGCGCGCTGGTGGAGATGTTTTCGGCGCGTGGTGCCAGCGTCATTGCCTGCGACCAGTCGGCCGATGCGATGTCCGGGCTGCCCGCCGCTTCGACCCATGTCTTCGACCTTCTCGATCGCACCGCCCTGCAGGATGCGGTCACGGCGATCATCGGCCAGGACGGGGTGCCCGACATCGTCGTCAACAATGCCGGCTGGACCCGCGCCGAGACAATGCCGTCGCTCACCCTCGACAAAATTGAAAGGGAAGTGGACCTCAATCTCACCAGCGTGATGGCCTTCACCAATGCGATGCTGGAGGCGGTACCGGCCGACCGCAAAGGCGTCTTCGTGTTCATCTCATCGGTGAATGCGCTTTTGCATTTCGGCAATCCGGCCTACGCCGCGGCGAAATCTGGCATCAATGCCTATGCCCGCGCCATCGCGGTCGAATATGGCCGTCGCGGCATCCGCGCTAATGTCGTCTGCCCGGGCTCGATCCGCACGCCAGCGTGGGATCACCGCATCGCCAAGGACGCCACGATTCCCGGAAAGTTGCAGCGGCTTTATCCGCTTGGGCGGATCGTCAATGCGGCGGAAGTCGCCGAAGCGGTCGCGTTCCTGGCATCGGACCGCGCGTCGGGGATCACCGGCGCCGTGCTGCCGGTTGATGCAGGGTTGACGGCAGGCTGTTTGCCCTTCATCGACGACATTCTGGGTGGCTGAGAGGCGCCAATGGAACATGTCGCCGATATCATAACGCGCCTGCAGGCGACCACGCGGGACGGGTCGAAGTCGGACCGGCGGCTGGCCGCGCTGGTGCTGGCGGACCTCGACTTCGCGTCGAAGGCAGCGATCTCCGACATCGCCTCGCGGGCAGGTGTCAGCGAACCGACGGTGACGCGCTTCTGCCGCAGCCTGGGCTGCGAAGGGGTGCGCGATTTCAAGTTCTGGCTGGCGCAGGCGCTCGCCGTCGGCGGTGTCTACCTCAACCCGGAGCCTCTCAACCGCGATGTCCGCGAGCAGCGCATCGCCTCCGCGGTGACAGACGCCGCAATCGCTGCGATCCAGCGCGCGAGCGCCAATCTCGACATGGCTACCCTGCTGGCGGTGGGCGAGCGGCTTGCGACCTCCGCCAACATCCTTGCCATCGGTTCGGGGGGCACCTCGTCGATGCTGGCGACCGAACTGCAGAACCGGCTGTTCCGGCTTGGCCTGCCGGTGACCGCCCAGGTCGATGGCCAGTTGCAGCGCATGTATGCTGCCGTGGCCACGCCCGAAACCACGCTGGTCGCCTTCTCGACTTCGGGCTATGCGAGGTCGGTCGTCGAGGCGGTGACGCTCGCCCGTCAATACGGCGTCCACACCGTGGCGATCACGGCGCCCGGCTCGGCGCTCGCCGCGGCCGCCGAAACGGTGATCACCTTCCAGCCCATCGAAGACGGCAATATCTACAAGCCGACCTCGTCGCGCTTCGCGCTGCTTGCCGTTCTCGACATGATCGCCACCGCGACCGCCGAAAGCCGCGATACCAAGATCATGGAGGGCCTGCGCCGCATCAAGCAGACCCTGAATACCTTGAAAATAGACGACCCACGCCTGCCGATCGGTGACTGACGTGCCAACGCCCCGCACTATCCACGATATCGAAACCCCCGCCGTCATCATCGATGTCGACCGCGCCGACGCCAACATCGTGCGTGCGCAGGCCGACGCCGACAAACACCGGTTGAAGCTCAGGCCGCACATCAAGACCCACAAGCTGCCCCACTTCGCCAAGAAGCAGGTCGCGGCAGGCGCGGTCGGCATCACCTGCCAGAAGATCGGCGAAGCCGAAGTGATGGCCGAGGCCGGGCTCTCCGACATTTTCCTGCCCTACAACATCCTCGGACGGGCGAAGCTCGATCGGCTGTTTGCGTTGCATGGGCAGGTGACGCTCTCCGTCACCGCTGACAGCCTCGACACGATTGCCGGGCTGTCCGCTACCTTCACCGACACCGGGCACCGGCTGAAAGTGCTTGTCGAATGCGACACGGGCATGGGCCGCTGCGGCGTGCAGACATCGACGGAGGCGCTCGCACTCGCCCGGCAGATCGACGGCGCCTCCGGCCTGTCGTTCGGCGGCCTGATGACCTATCCGGCGCCGGGGCTCTCCCGCGAGACGGATGCCTGGCTCATCGACGCGCGCGACCTGTTGAAGTCGGCCGGCCTCGACTGCGAGACGATATCGAGCGGCGGCACCCCCGACATCTGGCGGGCCGGCGACACCAAGGTCGCCACCGAATACAGGCCGGGCACCTACATCTACCTCGACCGCTACCAGGTGGCCAAAGGCGTCGGCACCAACGACGACTGCGCACTGACCGTGCTGTCGACCGTCGTCAGCCATCCGACACCGACACGGGCGATCCTCGACGCCGGCTCGAAAGCGCTGTCCAGCGACACGCTCGGCCTGCCGGATTTCGGCGAACTGGTCGGCATTCCCGGCGCGCTGGTCACTGGCCTCAGCGAAGAACATGGCAACGTCACCCTTTCAGGCGAAGCGAGGCTGGCGATCGGCCAGCGGGTGCGCGTCCTGCCCGACCATGCCTGCGTCGTTTCAAACCTGTTCGACATGGTGCACCTCGTTTCCGGCGAAACCGTTGTCGACATCCTTCCGGTCGCCGCGCGCGGCCGCGTCACCTGATCTTTTCGAACCGGAGCAAACAATGAGCCACGCTGGAAATCCGTTCGGCAACGATGCCGATCGTCACGCTATCTGGGACATGCTGGTCGAACGCGATATCGCAGCCTTCGTCGCCGCCGACTGGTCGATGGTGGCGAACGATTTCGATGAGCAGCGCTTCCTCGGCATCCATGCCCACAACGCCGAGAATCCGGACGAATGGAACGCCGCTTTTCCGACGCTCGCCGAATACAGGACCGAGTGGCTGCGCCAGGCCGCAGAGACCGCGGCGACCAAGTTCGCCGAGCCGCTTGCCGCCGGCATTCACCGGGCCACCAACCTCTCCCGGATCGACATCACCGGCGACGTCGCGCTGGCGCGCAAGAAGTTCGACGGCAAGATCGCCAAGGCCGACGGCAGCTTCGACGTGCTCAACTGGCAGACGCTGTATTTCTGCCGCAAGGTCGATGGCCGCTGGAAAATCAGCGGCTTCGTGGGCTACATGAAATACCGGTAAGAGGGCGTCACGCTGGCAGCACGGCCGTCGCCTCGATCTCCACCTTGGCGCGGTCTTCCATCAGCGCCACCACCTGCACGGCGCTCATGGTCGGATAGTGCCGGCCCATGACGCTCTTGTAGGCTTCGCCAAGCTCCTTCAGCCGCGCCAGATATTCCTGCTTGCTGGTGACGAACCATGTCAGCCGCACGATATGTTCCGGCCTCCCGCCGGCTTCGGCGAGCACAGCCACGATGTTCATCAGCGTCTGCCGCGTCTGCTCGATGAAATCGTCGGTCTCGAAAACCTGATCCACGTTCCATCCGATCTGGCCGCCGAGAAACACCGTGCGGCCTTCCGCGACGATGCCGTTGGAATAACCCTTCGCCGCTTTCCAGTTGGCCGGGTGAAGTGCCTGATGGGCGGGTTGCGACATTTTCGTTCTCCAAACACAAACTTCGTCGGCTAATTTTCAGACGCCGAGGTAGCGATCCTGAAGCTCGCTCGTCAGGTCGGCGGGCTTGCCGCTCCACACCGTCTGGCCCTTTTCGAGCACAAAGGCGCGATCTGCCACCGGCAGCAGCTCCGACAGCGTCTTGTCGACGACCAGGATGGACTGGCCTTCCGATTTCAGCTTGCGGATCGCCGCCCAGATATCCTGCCGGATCACCGGCGCCAGCCCTTCGGTCGCCTCGTCGAGGATCAGTAGCTTCGGATTGGTCATCAGCGCGCGGCCGATCGCCAGCATCTGCTGCTCGCCGCCGGACAGAGTGTTGGCATATTGGTCGCGCCGTTCGGAAAGGCGCGGAAACAGCGCGTTGACGCGTTCCAGCGTCCAATCGCCCTTGCGCGCGGCCGCCACAAGGTTTTCGCGCACGGTGAGGTTGGGGAAACAGCGGCGGCCTTCCGGCACCAGCCCGATACCCAGCCGGGCGATGCGGTGGGCGCTCATGCCGGAGATCGCCTTGCCGCCAAGCCTGATGGTGCCTGCACGCCCGCGAACCAGGCCGAGGATCGACGAAATCGTCGTCGTCTTACCCATGCCGTTGCGGCCCATCAGCGCCACGACCTCGCCCTCGCCGACCGACAGTTCGACGCCGAACAACGCCTGCGAAGCGCCGTAAAAAGTTTCGAGGCCGGAGACTTCGAGCAACATCACGCATGCTCCCCGAGATAGGCGCGGCGGACTTCCGGATCACGGCGGATCTCGTCGACCGTGCCCGTCGCGATGATGCGGCCGTAGACCAGCACCGAGATACGGTCGGCGAGTGCGAAGACCGCATCCATGTCGTGTTCGACCAGAAGGATGGGTGCTTCCCGCCTCAGACCGTCGAGGAAACCGGTCAGGTCCTTCGAACCTTCCGGCCCCATGCCGGCCATCGGCTCGTCGAACAGGAAGGCCTTCGGCCCCAGGGCGAGCGCGATGGCGATCTCCAGCTTGCGGCGCTCGCCATGCGACAGTTCCGCGGCTGGCAGCCGGGCGCGCTGAGCCAACCCGACACGCTCCAGCACGGCGAGCGCCGGTTCGGTCAGCGACGTGTCGTGCATGACCGGCTTGAAGAAGCGGAAGCTCGATCCTTGCGCCGCCTGCACCGCCAGCATGACGTTGCGCAGCGCCGAAAACTCAGAGGCCAGCGACGAAATCTGGAATGAGCGGCCGAGCCCCTTTCGCGCCCGCGCCGCCATGCCGAGCGCGCCGACATCCTCGCCAAGAAATTCGATGGCGCCGCTGTCAGGGCGGATCGCGCCGGAAATCTGGTGGATCAGCGTCGTCTTGCCGGCGCCGTTGGGACCGATCAGCGCGTGGATTTCGCCCGGTCTCAGGTCGAGGCTGACATTGTCGGTTGCCTTCAGCGCGCCGAAATTCTTGCGAAGCTCGCGGATGGAGAGGACCGGCTCAGCCATGGCGAGGCTTCCCTGCGACGAGCCCGATCAGCCCGCCGCGCGCGAACAGGACAACGCCGAGCAGGATCAGGCCGAGGAAGAACTGCCAGCGTTCGGTCAGCCCCCCCAATACCGATTCGATCAGCACGAACAGCATGGCGCCGGCGACCGGTCCGAACAGCCGGCCGGTGCCGCCGAGGATGATCAGCACGATCAACTCGCCCGACATCTGCCACGACAGCATCGACGGGCTAGCGAAGCGGTTGAGGTCTGCATAAAGCGCTCCGGCCAATGCGGTGATCATCGCCGAGAGAACGAAGGCGGCAAGCCGCACCGGAAACGGGCCGATGCCGACTGCGGCAAGCCGCGTCTCGTTTTGCCTGGAGGCCTGCAATGCTGCGCCGAAACGCGAATCTCTGACAAGGGCGAAGAGCACCAGGACGGCGACAAGGACCGCGTAGCAAACGAGGAAGAAGGTCAGCGGCACGGCCGTGTTGACGCCGGGAAAGGCGCCGCGCGTGGCGATGGAAAGGCCGTCCTCGCCGCCGTAGGCCGGCCACGAAATGGCGAAATAGTAGATCATCTGCGCGAAGGCGAGCGTGATCATGATGAAGTAGACGCCGGAGGTTCTGAGGCTGATCGCACCGATGGCGAGCGCCACCAGGCCGGAGACGGCAATCGCCACAAGCCAGATGACCGGCATCTGATCCGAAGCGCCGATCTCGAGCGGCCAGGTCAACAACGGCTGCATGTTCAGCACATGCGTCGACAATATGCCGGCGGCATAACCGCCGAGGCCGAAGAAGGCGGCGTGGCCGAACGACACCAGCCCGCCCAGCCCAAGCGCCAGGTTGAGCCCCACCGCCGCCAGCGCCAGCACCGCCATGTGTGTCGCCAGCGTCACGTAAAACGGTTCGTCCAGCGCGAGTGCGGCGAATGGCATGGCAAACAGCAAAGCCGCCAGCACAAGATTGATCGGGGTTTCACGGGACATCGTCATGTATTCGCCGCGAACAGGCCTTGCGGCCGGAATGCCAGGATCAGCGCCATGACAATGTAGATCAACATCGAGGCAAGCGCCGCGCCGACGGTTGCCCCCTGCGAGGCTCCCATCGCCAGCGCGAAGGCCTTCGGCAGCAGGAAGCGGCCGAGCGTGTCGACCAGCCCGACCAGGATGGCGCCGACCAGTGCGCCCTTGATCGAGCCGATGCCGCCAATGACGATGACCACGAAGGCGAGGATCAGTACCGGCTCGCCCATGCCGACCTGCACCGATTGCAGCGCACCGACCAGCGCACCGGCGAGCCCGGCAAGGGCCGCGCCCAGCGCGAAGACGATCGTGTAAAGCGTGCGGATGTCGACGCCGAGCGCCCCGATCATCTCGCGGTCGGATTGGCCGGCGCGTATCTGCATGCCCAGCCTTGTCTTCGAGATCAGCAGATAGAGCCCTGCCGCGACGGCGACGCCAACCGCGATGATCGCCAGCCGGTAGAGCTGGTAGCGCGCGCCGCCTGGCAGGTCGACAGCGCCGGCAAGCACGGGGGGAATGTCGAGATAGAGCGGGAAGGAGCCGAACAGCCAGCGCGTGCCTTCCGAAAAGATCAGGATCAGCGCGAAGGTCGCCAGCACCTGGTCGAGGTGGTCGCGGTCATAAAGCCTGCGCACGACCAGCAGTTCGACGATAGCGCCAGCCGCCGCTGCGGCGGCGAGACTTGCCGCAAGGCCGAGCCAGAACGAGCCGGTCGCCGCAGCGACAGCCGCGCAGGCGAAGGCGCCGACCATGTAGAACGACCCATGGGCGAGGTTGATCAGCCCCATGACGCCGAAGATCAGCGTCAGCCCCGCCGCCATCAGGAACAGCATGACGCCGAACTGCAGGCCGTTCAGCATCTGCTCGATGAAGAGGGCGCTAGACATAAGCTTTGCTCGTCCCCTTCAGGCGCTCGCCTATGCGCTTTTGCAGTATTTCGTTCGCCCAACGGAACCAAAGCGGAGCCGCGCAATTGCCTTTCGGTGAAACAAACAGTGGAGGACGCCCGTGAAAACCCTGGCTGAACTGTTCGAACATTCCTTGCAAGACATCTACTACGCCGAAAACGCCCTGACGAAAGCGCTTCCCAAAGCTTCGAAAGCCGCCGGCGACGCCAAGCTGAAGCAGGCGATCGACGGTCACCTCAAACAGACCAGGGGTCACGTCCAATCGCTCAAGAAGGTCTTTGCATCCCTGAACCTTCCGGCCAAGGGCGAGAAGTGCGACGCGATCGAGGGCCTGATAAAGGAGACCGACGGCGTTATCGCCGAAGCCTCCGGAAAGGCGCTCAATGCCGGTCTGCTGGCAGCCGCCCAATGCGTCGAGCACTATGAGATCTCGCGCTATGGTTCGCTGCGGGAATGGGCGAAAGTGCTTGGTCATGACGAGGCGCATAAGCTGCTCAGTGAAATCCTCGATGAGGAAAAGGCTGCCAACAACAAGCTGACGGATTTGGCCGTCAGCGGGATCAACAAGAAGTAGCGATTGCCGCCGTCAGCCCCTCCGCGTGGAAGGGCTGACGGCTTCGAACCCTTTCGCTATTGCAGCGCGCAGTCCTTCGCATAGGCGTCGGCATGGTCGGTGAAGCTGGTGCCGACGATCTTGTTTGTCAGCACGTCGCCTTCCTTGACCACCTCGCGCACATAGATGTCCTGGATCGGGTGGTTGTTGGTGTTGAACTTGAACTTGCCGCGCACCGATTCGAACTCGGCGGCCTTCAGCGCGGCGCGGAACGCGTCGGCGTCCTTGACGCTTACCTTGCCGGCGGCGGCGATGATCAGGTTCGCCGTGTCGTAGGCCTGTGCGGCGTAGATCGAAGGCAGGCGGTTGTAGGCCTTCTGGAATTCCTCGACGAACTTCTTGTTGGCGGCGTTGTCGAGATCCTTCGACCATGAGGCCGAGTTCTTGGCGCCCAGGGCCGCGTCGCCGATGGCGCCGAGCACGTCCTGGCTGAACGAGAAGCCGGGGCCCATCAGCGGAATGCCGACACCCGACTGCGCATATTGCTTGACGAAGGCGATGCCCATGCCGCCGGGCAGGAAGAAGAACACCGAGTCGGCGCCGGAATCGCGGATTTGCGCAATCTCGGCGGCATAATCGGTCTGGCCGAGCTTGGTATAGACCTCGCCGACGAGCTCGCCCTTATAGAAGCGCTTGAAGCCATTCAGCGAGTCGGTGCCGGCGGGGTAGTTCGGCGCCAGGATGAACATCTTCTTGATGCCGTGCTTCTCGGCATAATTGCCCATCGCCTCGTGGAAATTGTCGTTCTGGTAGGCGACGTTGAAATAGTTCTTGTCGCACTTTGCCCCTGCCAGCGGAGAAGGCCCGGCGTTTACCGAGAGGTAGAATTTGCCCTGCGCCACCGCATTCGGCACCACGGCCATGGCGAGGTTCGACCAGATGATGCCTGTCAGGACATCGACCTTGTCGCTCTGGATCATCTTGTCGGCGATCTGCACCGCCAGTTCCGGCTTCATCGCGTCGTCTTCGGTGACGACTTCGATGTCCTTGTTGCCGGACAACGAAAGCGCCAGCATGAAGCCGTCGCGCGCGTCGATGCCGAGGCCCGCGCCGCCGCCCGAAAGCGTGGTGATCATGCCGACCTTCACCGGTTCGGCAAATGCCATGCCCGAGACGCCGAGTGCGAGCCCGAACAGGCCCGCCGCAAAAATCTTCCTCATATTACTCTCTCCCTTTTGTTGCCGTTCCTGCATTTGCACCATGCCTTGGACTGTTTCGCCTCAGGCATGTCCTCTTGCGGACCGCTTTTCGCGGCCTCAAAGTTCTGTACGCAGTTTCCAGAGTTCGGGAAACAATTCCACCTCCAGCATGCGCCGCAGATAGGAAACGCCCGCCGTGCCGCCGGTGCCGCGCTTCAACCCGATGATGCGTTCGACCGTGGTGACGTGGTTGAAGCGCCAGCGGCGGAAATAGTCCTCGAAGTCGACCAGCTTTTCGGCGAGCTCGTACAATGCCCAATGCTCGGCCGGCGCCTGATAGATCGCTTTCCACGCCGCCAGAACGTCGTCGCTCGCCTGCCGGCTCTGGCGCCAATCCGTTCGTTTCGCATCCGGTCCGATATCGAAACCCTCTCGGGAAAGCAGCAACAAAGCCTCGTCATAAAGGCTGGGTTCGGCGAGGATGTTTTCCAGTTCGGCAATCACCTCTGCGCGGTGCGCATGCGGTTTCAGCATCGCCTCGTTGCGATTGCCGGCGAGAAATTCGATGGCGCGGTACTGCCATGACTGGAAGCCGGAAGACTGGCCGAGCGAATCGCGGAACTCGGTATATTCGCTGGGCGTCATCGTGCGCAGCACGTCCCAGGCGCTGTTCAGCTGCTCGAAGATGCGGGCGACGCGGGTCAGCATCTTGAAAGCCGGCTGCAGCTGGTTGTCGCGGATCGCTACCTTGGCCGAGCGGATTTCATGGATGGCAAGCCGCATCCACAGTTCCGACGTCTGGTGCTGGATGATGAACAGCAGTTCGTCATGCGCGGTCGATAACGGCGTCTGCGCATCGAGGATTTTCTCAAGATGGAGATAGTCGCTGTAGGACATGCGTTCCCTGAACGACATCTGGGCGCCCTCGCGCGCCGGATCGTAAGGCTGTCGGCTCATGTCACCAGCGCCTTCTTGCGATAATCCGGTGCGTCCCAGAGCCGGTTGTTGACGACATCTTCGATAATGCCGACCGCCGCGCGCACTTCGGCCTCGCCGATATAGAGCGGCGTGAAGCCGAAACGGATGGAATCGGGCGCCCGGAAATCGCCGATCAGGCCGCGGGCGATCAGCGCCTGCATGATCGCGTAGCCTTCCCTGTGGCGGAAGGAGACCTGGCTGCCACGCCTGGCGCCGTCGCGCGGCGAGTTCAGCGAGAGCTCGGGGCAGCGCTTTTCGATCTCGGCGATGAAGAGGTCGGTAAGGCCGATCGACGCCCTGCGGATGTCGGCCATGTCGATGCCGTTCCAGGCGTCGAGCGCAGCATCGAGTGCGGCTAGCGCAATGATCGGCGGCGTGCCGACCCGCATGCGGTCTATGCCGGCGCCCGGCCGATAATCGAGATCGAAAGCAAACGGCGCCTCGTGGCCGAGCCAGCCGGACAGCGCCGGCCGCGCGGCGTCCTGGTGTTCGGGCGCGACATAGATGAAGGCCGGCGCGCCGGGTCCGCCGTTCAGATATTTATAGGTGCAGCCGACGGCGAAATCGGCCTTAGCGCCGGCAAGATCGACCGGTATGGCGCCGGCCGAATGGGCAAGGTCCCAGACGGTCAAGGCGCCGGCGGCATGCGCCTTTTCGGTCAGCGCCTTCATGTCGTGCAGGCGGCCGGTGCGGTAGTCCACCTCGGTCAGCATCATAACCGCCACGCTTTCGTCGATAGCCGCTTCGACCGCTTCCGGTTCGACGACCTTCAGCGTGTAACCCTTGTCGAGCGATTTCAGCAGGCCTTGCGCGATATAGAGGTCGGACGGGAAATTGCCGTTGTCGGACAGCACGACGCGGCGCTCTGGATTAAGCTCCAGGGCGGACGCCAGCGCCTGATGCACCTTGATCGACAGCGTATCGCCCATGACCACCGTGCCTTCGGCAGCGCCGATCAACCGCGCGATGCGGTCGCCGATGCGGCGCGGCTGCAGCATCCAGCCGGCCGAATTCCAGCCCTTGATCAGCTGGTTGCCCCATTCTGCGGCCATCATGTCGACGACGCGCGCCCTGGCTGCCAGCGGCAGCGGCCCCAGCGAATTGCCGTCGAGATAGATCACCCCGTCCGGCATGTGGAACAGCTTTTTGGTTTTCGCGAAATCGCTCATCATGCCTCGCCCATGCGCAGCCTGAAGCGCTGAATCTTGCCCGTCTGCGTTTTCGGCAACGTGTCGGTGAACCGGACCGAACGCGGATATTTGTAAGGTGCGATCGTCGCCTTCACATGGTCCTGCAGACGCTTTTTCATCAGTTCGTCGGGCAGCGCGGATTCGACCAGGACCACATGCGCCTCGACGATCTGGCCACGCTCGGCGTCGGCGACGCCGATCACGGCGCATTCCTTGACGTCGGGGTGCGACAGCAACGCCGCCTCGACCTCCGGTCCGGCGATGTTGTAGCCCGCCGAAATGATCATATCGTCGGAACGGGCGGCGAAGTGGAATCGGCCTTGTTCATCCTGCACGAAGGAATCGCCGGTGAGGTTCCAGCCGTTGCGCACATAGTTTTTCTGCCGGTCGTCCGCCAGATAGCGGCAACCGGTTGGCCCGCGCACTGCAAGCTTGCCGATTTCGCCGCGCGGCAGTTCGTTCATGTCGTTGTCGACGATGATCGCCCGGTAGCCCGCGACAGGCCTGCCCGTGCAGGCCGGAGCCATGTCGTCCAGCCGGTTGGAGATGAAGATATGCAGCATCTCGGTGGCGCCGATGCCATCGAGGATCGGCTTGCCGGTCTTCTTTTTCCAGTCTTCGAACACCGGCGCCGGCAGCGTTTCGCCGGCCGAGACGGCGATGCGCAGCGACGACAGGTCGGCGCCCGCGTCCATCGCGGTCAGCATGGCGCGATAAGCGGTCGGCGCGGTGAAGCTGATCGTCGCTTTATAGGTCTCGATGATCTCGATCATGTTGGGCGGTGACGCGTTTTCCAGCAGTGTCGCGGCGGCGCCGAAGCGCAAGGGAAAGATCGCCAGGCCGCCGAGGCCGAAGGTGAAGGCGAGCGGCGGCGAGCCGACAAAAACGTCGTCCGGCTGCACGTTGAGCACCTCTTTCGCGTAGGCGTCCGCGATGATCAGCAGGTCGCGATGGAAGTGCATGGTGGCTTTTGGCACGCCGGTCGTTCCGGAGGTGAAACCAAGCAGGGCGACGTCGTCGCGGCCTGTTTTCACCGCCTCGAAGCGCACCGGCTTGTTGAGCGCGATGCGGTCGAGCTCGGCGTCGTGATTGGCGGTGCCGTCGAAGCCGATCACCTGCTTCAGGAATTTGCTTTCCTTGGCGCAGGCGACCAGTTCGTCCTTGATGCGGGTATCGCACAGCGCCAGGCCAATCTCGGCCTTGTCGACGATCTGAGCCAGTTCGCCAGCGCGCAGCATCGGCATGGTGTTCACCACCACCGCGCCTGCCTTGGTGGCGGCCAGCCAGCACGCAACCATGGCCGGGTTGTTGGCCGAGCGGATCAGCACCCGCTGTCCCGGCTTGACGCCGTAGTTCTCGACCAACGCATGCGCCAGCCGGTTGGTCCAGTCGGACAATTCCTTGTAAGTGCGCCGGCGGCCGTTGCCGATCAGCGCGGTGTTATCGCCGAATCCCTGCTCGACCAGCCGGTCGGTCAGTTCCACCCCGGCATTCAGATATTCCGGATAGTCGAAACCTTCGAGCGGCAGCTCCGGCCATTCTTCGAACGGCGGAAGATTGTCCCGCGAAAATGTGTCGACATGCCCTGTCGGCCCCAGCATCTCTATCCTCCCGCCAAAACCTGCCGCGCGATCACGACTTTCTGCACGTCGGACGCGCCTTCGTAGATTCGGAGCGCGCGTATCTCGCGGTACAGGCTCTCCACAATGTGGCCGCACCGCACGCCGTCGCCGCCATGCAGTTGCACCGCCTTGTCGATGACCGCCTGCGCGCGGTCGGTAGCATAGAGCTTGGCCATCGCCGCCTCGCGGGTCACTCGGCTCGCGCCCCTGTCCTTGGTCCAGGCGGCGCGATAGACCAGCAATGCCGCGGCATCGACGTCCAGCGCCATGTCGGCAATGTGGCCCTGAACCATCTGCAGGTCGGCCATCGGCGCGCCGAACAGTTCTCGCCCCGAAGCGCGCTTGATGCTCTCGTCGAGCGCCCGCCGCGCAAAGCCGAGAGCTGCAGCCCCGACCGTCGAGCGGAAAACGTCGAGCACAGACATGGCGACGCGGAAACCGTCGCCGGCTTTACCGATCATTGCCGTCGCGGGGACCTCGACATTATCGAATTTCAGCCGGGCCAGCGGATGCGGCGCGATCACTTCGAGCCGTTCGGCGACCGAGAGGCCGGGCGTATCTGCAGGCACGAGAAATGCCGACAGGCCTTTCGCGCCGGGGGCTTCGCCAGTTCTTGCGAAAACCACGTAGAAGTCCGCAATTCCGCCATTCGAAATCCAGGTTTTTTCACCGGAAAGCACATAACCTTTGGATGTTTTCCGGGCTTCCATGTCCATGTTCGCCACATCGGAACCGGAGCGCGGTTCGGAAAGCGCGAAGGCCGAGATCGCCTTGCCGGTGCGGGTCTGCCTCAGCCACTCTTTCTGCGCATCGTTGCCGAACAGGCTGATCGCGCCGGTGCCGAGCCCCTGCATGGCGAAGGCGAAGTCGGCGAGGCCGTCGTGGCGGGCCAGAGTCTCACGTGTGATGCAAAGCGTGCGCACGTCGAGCGGCTGCGGATTTTCCGGATCGACCGCCGTCGGCTTCAGCCAGCCATCGCGGCCGAGCATGGCGACCAGTTCGCGGCAGGCAGCGTCGATATCGTCATGGGCGACTGGCAAGTTGGCCTCGCACCATGCTTCCAGCCGCTCCGCCAGATCGCGGTGGCGGTCTTCGAAAAACGGCCAGTTGAGGAAGGAGCGATCAGGCATGGTGAGCCTCTTGGCCACCTTGCGTTTGCACACCCCCCTCTGGCCTGCCGGCCATCTCCCCCTCAAGGGGGGAGATCAGCCTGCCGCTTTGCGCTCGCCAAGCTACGACCCTGAAGTGGATGCGAGGACGACGGAGCGAATAATCTCCCCCCTTGAGGGGGAGATGGCCGGCAGGCCAGAGGGGGGTGTTGACGGCTGAACTCATCCTCAATCCCCCTCGAACACCGGCTTCTTTTTCTCGACGAAGGCACGATACGCGCGCTCGAAATCCTTGGTCTTCATGCAGATCGCCTGCGCCTGGGCTTCCGCCTCGATTGCCTGGTCGAGCCCCATCGACCATTCCTGGTTGAGCTGCGTCTTGGTGATGCCGTGGGCGAACGTCGGCCCCGAGACGATGCGCGTGGCAAGGTCCATCGCCTCGCCTTCGAGTTGCTCCGCCGGCACCAGCCTGTTGTAGAAGCCCCAGCGGTCGCCTTCCTCGGCGCTCATGGTGCGGCCGGTGTAAAGCAGTTCGGCGGCGCGCCCCTGGCCGATGATGCGAGGCAGGATGGCGCAGGCCCCCATGTCGCAGCCGGCAAGCCCGACGCGGGTGAACAGGAACGCGGTCTTCGCCTCCGGCGTCGCCAGCCTTATGTCGGAAGCCATGGTGACGATGGCGCCGGCGCCGACCGCCACGCCGTCGACCGCGGTGATGATCGGTTTGCCGCAGTTCAGCATCGCCTTGACCAGATCTCCGGTCATGCGGGTGAAGGCGAGCAGGCCCTTCATGTCCATGTCGACAAGCGGCCCGATGATGTCGTGCACATCGCCACCAGAGCAGAAATTGCCGCCATTGGGCAGGAACACGATGGCATCGACATCGTCGGCGTAGACGAGATCGCGGAACGTGTCGCGCAGTTCGGCATAGGATTCGAAGGTGAGCGGGTTCTTGCGCTCCGGACGGTCGAGCTGCACGCGCGCGATGCGGCCTTCGACCTTCCAGAGGAAATGCTTCGGCTTGAGGCCGGCCAATTTCATGCCCTTCACGCCTCGCCCTCCCAATTGCTGCGGAACGATTTCAACATCGCCGAAAGCCGTCGCGCATCGTCTTCCGCGACGTCGCCCAACAGTTCGCCGATCCAGCCTTCGTGAATGGCCGCCATCGAGCGGAATTCCTCTTCGCCGCGCGCGGTGAGCCGCACGATCGAGGTGCGGCGGTCGCCTTCTCGCTGCGCGCGGACGACGAAACCGTCGGAGACAAGCCGGTCGACGATGCCGGTGACGTTGCCGTTTGAGACGAGCAGGAAGCGTGAGAGGTCGCTCATCAGCATGCCGTCGGGCGCGCGGTAGAGCGCGGCCATCACATCGAAGCGCGGCAGCGTCGAATTGAACTCGCGCTTCAGCCTTTCGCGCAATTCACTCTCGACGATGCGCGAGGCCCGCAACAGCCGTATCCACAGGCGCAACCGCTCCTTGGCCCCGTTGCCGACCGAGACCGAAGAAAGCGGCGCACTTACCATGTCTCGCCTCCCGAGACCGAGATCGACTGGCCGGTGATCGAAGCCGCGGCCGCGCTGCACAGGAACAAAACGCTGGCGGCGATTTCCTCGGGCTGGACGAACCGGCCTTGCGGGTTCGACGCCATCAGGCTTGCACGCGCTTCCGCCTCGCTGCGGCCGGTCCTTTCGACGATGCGGCCGATCGATTCTTCCAGCATGTCGGTCTCGACGAAGCTCGGGCAGATGGCGTTGACGGTGACGCCGGATTTCGCGGTCTCGGCCGCCAGCGCCCGCGTCAAGCCGACGACGCCATGTTTTGCGGCAACGTATGGGGCTACGTAGGCATAACCCTTGAGGCCTGCGGTGGAGGCGATGAAGATGATGCGACCGCCCTTGCGCGCCGTCATGCCGGCAAGCGCCGCCTTCACTGTCAGAAACGCGCCGGTGAGATTGACGTCGATGGTTTTTTGCCAGTCGGCAAGCGCGGTCTTGGCCGCCGGCGCACTGCCGGCCATCCCAGCATTGGCGACAATGATATCCAGCGGCCCGCGCGCTGCCTCGGCGGTTTCGTAGAGCTTTGCCATCGAGGCTTCGTCGGTCACGTCAGCCGCGACGGCATGAATGCGGTCGTGAAGCGCCGCAACGGCCTCAAGCGCCGTCAGCCGCCGCCCGCAGATGGTGACGTCGACGCCAGCCTCTGCCAGCGCCAGCGCGACCGCCTTGCCGACGCCGCTGCCGCCACCCGTGACCAGAGCATGCCTGCCGACGATCATGCTCACACCTTGCCCGTCATGACGTCCTGCCGCTCGGCCAGGCGGTAAAGCTGGTCGCGGCCGGGAAGATAGGGATCAGGCCATTTCACATGGCGGTCGCCGAGCTTTGCCGCCGCATGCAATGTCCAGTATGGGTCGGCAAGATGCGGCCGCGCCAGGCAGACCAGGTCGGCGCGGCCTGCCATCAGGATCGAATTGACGTGGTCCGGTTCGTAAATATTACCGACCGCCATCGTTGCCATGCCAGTCTCGTTTCGGATGCGGTCCGAAAACGGCGTCTGGAACATGCGGCCATAAACCGGCCTGGCGCGCTGCGATGTCTGGCCGGCGGAAACGTCGCAGATGTCGACGCCGGCCGCCTGCAGCATGCGCGCGATCTCGACGGCTTCGCTTGGATGGACGCCGTCGTCGCCGACCCAATCATGTGCAGAGATGCGCACCGAGATCGGCTTTTCCCCCGGCCACACCGCGCGGACCGCATGGAAAACCTCAAGCGGATAACGCATGCGGTTTTCCAGCGAACCGCCATATTCGTCGGTCCGCAAATTGGTCAGCGGCGTGATGAAGGACGACAGCAGATAGCCATGCGCGGCGTGGATCTCCAGCATGTCGAAGCCGCAGCGCTTCGCCATCTCTGCAGCCGCAACAAATTCGTTTCGCACCCGGTCCATATCCGAGCGGTCCATGGGTTTAGGCGACTGGTTGCGCGGCGACCATGCCACGTCGGACGCCGCCATGACCGGCCAGTTGCCTTCGGCAAGCGGTGCGTCGCTGTCTTCCCAGCCGACCTGCGTCGAACCCTTCGGGCCGGAGTGGCCGATCTGCGCGCAGATCTTCGCCTCGGTTTCGGCATGCACGAAATCGACCAGCCGCGTCCATGCAACCTCGTGTTCAGGCCGATAGAAACCGGTGCAGCCGGGCGTGATGCGGCCTTCCGGACTGACGCAGGTCATTTCGATATAGATCAGACCGGCGCCGCCTTTGGCCCGCTCGGCATAGTGGGCGAAATGCCAGTCCGTTGGGCAGCCGTCGACCGCCTTGTATTGCGCCATCGGCGACACCACCACGCGGTTTTTCAGATGCATGTCGCGCAGCCGGAACGGCGCGAACATCGGTGCGCGCGCACCGTTGAAGTTGCTACCGGCCTGCCGCTGGAACCATGCCTCGGCGCCGTCCAGCCAGGCCTTGTCGCGCAACCGCAAATTCTCGTGGCTGATGCGCTGCGAGCGGGTGAGCAGCGAATAGTTGAACTGGACGGGGTCGAGGCTGAAATATCGCTCGACATCCTCGAACCATTCGAGCGAATTGCGCGCCGCCGACTGCAGGCGCAACACCTCGGTGCGCCGCGCCTCCTCATATTTCCTGAAAGCCGCATCGAGGCTCGGCTCGGAATGTACATAATCGGCCAGAGCGACCGCGCTTTCGAGCGCCAGCTTGGTGCCCGAGCCGATCGAGAAATGCGCCGACGCCGCCGCATCGCCCATCAGTGCCAGGTTCTTGTACGACCAGCGTTCGCACAGAACCCGCGGGAAGCTGATCCAGGCCGAGCCGCGAACGTGGGCGGCGTTGGACATCAGCGCGTGGCCGCCGAGATGCCTTGCAAAGATGCGTTCGCAGGTGGCGATCGACTCTTCTTTCGACATCGACCCGAAGCCGAACTTTTCCCACGTCGCTTCCGAGCATTCGACGATGAAGGTCGCCGTGTCAGGGTCGAACTGGTAGGCATGCGCCCACACCCAGCCGTGCCCGGTTTCCTCGAAGATGAAGGTGAACGCGTCGTCGAATTTCTGGTGGGTGCCGAGCCAGACAAACTTGCATTTGCGGACGTCGATGTCGGGCTTGAACACATCGGCAAGTGCGGTGCGCGTGCGCGAGTTGACGCCATCGGACGCAACGACGAGGTCGTAGGCATCCATATAGAATTGCGGCTCGCGCGCCTCCGTCTCGAATACGAGATCGACGCCAAGCTCGCGCGCACGCTTCTGAAGCAGGATCAGTATCTGCTTGCGGCCGATGCCGCAGAAGCCATGGCCGGTGGAGACGGTGCGCACGCCCTTGTGGACGACGGCGATGTCGTCCCAGTAAGCGAAATGATCACGGATCCAGGCCGCACTGACCGGGTCGTTGGCCGCGAGATTGTCGAGCGTTTCGTCGGACAGCACAACGCCCCAGCCGAACGTGTCGTCGGGCTTGTTGCGTTCGATGACGGTGACCTGATGCGCGGCATCGCGCAGCTTCATCGAGATGGCGAAATAGAGCCCGGCGGGCCCGGCCCCGAGAACCGCGACTTTCATCGTGCGATCTCCTCCCATGTCTCGACGAGCCAACCATCGCACTCGCGACGAGATATTTCAAGCATGAAATTTCAAGATTGAAATATTTTTGACCGAACGCTGCGCGGCGATTGACAGGATGACGGATTTCGGATGGCTTTGCCCCGCAAGCTCTGGAGGGGTTGATGATCCATCGCCGCGTTTCGAACTGGGACGACGCCTATTCCAATGCCATCAACATTCCGGGTGGCGACCGCTGGCCTGCGGCCTGGATCGGCCCGGCTGAGGCATATCGGGATGCGATGAGCGCCAAGGGCAGGGCCAAACTCGACATTGCCTATGGCGAGCGCGAGCGTAACCGCTTCGACCTCTTCCTGCCGCAAGGTATGCCGAAGGGGCTGGTGGTCTATATCCATGGCGGCTGGTGGAAAGCATTCGACAAAAGCGTGTGGTCGCATCTGGCCAGCGGCGCGGTTGACAGCGGTTATGCGGTGGCGATGCCCTCCTACACGCTGTGTCCCGAAGTGCGTATCCGCGACATCACGCGCGAAATCGCCAGGGCGGTCGAAACGGCCGCGGAAATGATCGATGGACCGATCATGTTGACCGGCCACTCCGCCGGCGGCCATCTGGCCACGCGCATGGTGACGACCACTTCGCCTTTGTCGAGAGCGGTGGCGGGCCGTGTGCGTCACGTCCTTTCAATCGCCGGCCTGCACGATCTGAGGACGGTGATGCGCATTCCCATGTACCGCGAACTGAATGTCGACGAAGCCGAGGCGCTGGCCGAAAGCCCGGCGCTTTTGTCGCCGATCGAGAACACAAGGCTGACCTGTTGGGTGGGCGCCGCCGAGCGCGCCGAGTTCATCCGCCAGAATGCGCTTCTCGCCAACATCTGGACCGGGCTGGGCGCCGAGACCGCGACGGTGGAGGAACCCGACCGGCACCATTTCACCATCGTCGACGGGCTTGCCGATGCCGCCCATCCGCTGACCAAAACCTTGTTGACAGCATAGGCCGATACGCCGAAGCTTTTTGGTAAAACGGGCGGCCTCGCGATCCTTGTGCCGCAATGAAATCTGACAGGAAGATGCGATGAGAGCCGTTTTTGTCCAGTTGCAATGCCAGCCCGGATCGACTTACCAGGTCGCCGACGAACTGTTCGAGCGCGAGGTTGCCTCCGAACTCTATTCAACCAGCGGCGAGTATGATCTGCTGATGAAGATCTACATCGAGCCAGAGGTCGACATCGGCAAGTTCATCAACGAGAATGTCGCCAATGTGCCGGGTATCGTGCGCTCGCTGACGACCCTGACCTTCAAGGCATTCTAGCCTTCCGATCGGGGCGAAATATTCGCCTCAGTTTCTGCAGACCTGCTGCACCGGCAGAGCCCCCCGCCCGGCCGGTGCCGCAGGCCTTCCGCCTCTCCGGGAGACGTTACAGAAAGTAGCTGATCGGACCCGCCACACGGAAGCTGCCGCGCTCCCTGAGGCGAATGCCGTCATGCGCCGCCCGGGCGCGAATGCCGATCCGCGTGCGCCCCAGTTTGCGGGCAATCGAGCCGATGCGCTCGTTGTGGGCGGCAAGCAATCTCAGTTTTGCGAGTTCTTCTTCAGTCCACGGCACAAGGTATTTTGCCAACGGATCGTCCATGGCCGTCCCCTCTCAAAGTCGGGTAAGATGACCATGAAGCTCGTGACAGGCGCGTGAATCGATATGAGCGCGCAAGGGCGCGCCGATTGCGAACCGGTGTTGCAGAACCTTACTGGCAGACGACGCGGACCCGGGCGCCGGCCGAGGTCGCATTGTTGCAGGTAATCGGGTTCTCGGGATCGGATCGAGTGAATGGCGGCCTGACCACTGCCGGTTTCCAGGCCTGCACCTTGCCAACGGACGCTGACGACGGGCGCCGAGTGGCTGGCCGCGCCGGCGCTTCCATCACAGGCTCGGCGGAGGCCGCCAGCTCCTGCTGCTGCATGGCGGGGCTAGCGTAAGATGGAGACGGCGTCGCACCGGGCGTGAACTGCCTTGCCAGCACCACCGAGCCGTCGGATGTGCGCGTGCAGCCGGAAACCAGCGACAGTCCGAAAATGGACAGCCCACAGACGGTAATTGCCGCGATGGGAAACCGCGACAGGTTGCCAATCCGGCTGAGGCTGCGCGGGCGCGCGCTGTGGCAATGCTGTTCCATGAAAATTCGCCTGCACACAAAGCGCGGCAAAAGTTTGTCATGGCTCTCAAACTTCACCGAAACCTCTCCAACAGGCGGCAATCAGTCTTCCCCCTCATCGTCGCCCGAGCTCCAGGAATGCGGTTCGATACGCTTCTCGGTATCGCCGTCGACGAAGGTCCACCACCCGGCATCAGTTTCGTCCCAGTCGCCGCCCGCCGCCTTCAGGCGTTCCGGCGAGCGGTAACGGGCGATGGATTCGTTTTCCTGGCCAACGGCGTCGGTCCAGTAGACCCGGACCTTGCTTCCGTCCTTCGGAGCCGTCGCTATGGGTTTGTTGCCCGACATCGAATTACCTCGCCGCATTATACCAGCTGCATCGAACAATGAGGCGTCCCGCACTGCTTCGCAAGCCGTCATGACCGACAACGAACGGCGGCGTTCGCAGTTCCAGAATGTTAAGCCGTTGGTAATCCTGTCGAAATATTATCCGCGCGATCGGGTTGGTAGGGGCTCTGAATGCGCGGAGCGTGCCGTTGTTTTTGCACAGGATCGGAATCGTCTGCCTTCTTTCGGCGGCCTTCGCCGGCGCGTTCGCGAGTGTCGTCCACTATTCCGGCGATTCACGCGCGAGAGCGTTCGATTCGGGCTGCCGGGTTTCGACGAATCCGGCCTGCTTCGGACCGAACCTGAGATAGATGGCGACGCGCGACACCGAACAGTTGCAGATGGCGGTGCTCGAGATCGCCACATGTATTGCGCAAGCACTTCACGAGACCGATGCAAGCGCCACGCAGCGCATGAACTTCGCCGCCGGCATGGCCTACAACAGGCTGAAGAGCCGGGGAGACGATGCCGCGGCGGAGATGCTTTATCAGTTCGGCCGGGCACTGTTGAACCATGATCTGTTTCCAGAGCCGGGCTCAAAACCTGAAGACGAGCAATGAAACCGTCCGCCGAGCAAAGGTTTGCCGTCAAAGCTGTCGATAAGAATTTGAGCCGCCTTGTAATCGTTGACTTTCGCGCGATACTTGCATCCGAGGAGAAGGGGAGTCGCTATGGTAAAGAAACCAGCAGCAGCAAAGTCGAGTAAAGCAGGTTCCGGAGCAGCCGCGGCCGTTGCCGCGCGGGCGAAGGATGCAAAGAAGGCAGTTGCAGCAAAGCCCGCCGCAGCCGCCAAGAAACCTGCCGCCAAACCGGCGGCAGCCAAGGCAGCCAGCAAGGCCGCCGCACCGGCGAAGAAGCCGGCGGCAGCCGCCAAGGCCAACGGCAAGGCAGCAAGCAAGACCGCAGCGCCGGCGAAGAAGCCCGCTGCGAAGGCAGCCGCGGCGAAGAAGCCTGCAGCCGCCAAGGCAGCAAGCAAGACCGCGGCGGCGAAGAAGCCCGCCGCGAAGGCGGCCGCGGCAAAGAAGCCCGCGGCAGCCGCCAAGTCAAACGGCAAGGCAGCAGCGAAAGCTGCTCCGGCCAAGGCGGCAGCCAAGAAGCCTGCCGCCGCAGCAAAGCCGAAGGCCGCGGCCAAGTCCGTCGCGGCCAAGGTGACGAAGGGCGTCAAGGCGGCAGCGACCGGCGCACTCGGCGCGGTGTCGATGGCGGCGAAAGCACTGACGTCCGACAAGAAATCGTCAGCGAAGAAGCCCGCCAAGTCGAAATAATTTCGGGGCCGGCGACCGCATCGGCCCGCCGGCCTCTACCCATCAAGACCTGGAGCCAGTTCCATTCCGATCATGTCGGAATGAGGCTCTGTTTCTTTGTTGGGTATTTTTCCGAAACCAGTCGCCACTTTTAAGGCCACGTTCTGGAAGCCAGCCGCATTCCGATCATGTCGGAATGGTGCTGGTTGGTGCGGCTCGTTGATCCTGCAAGGTCGCGCTCTGTGGCCTTGATCGCGTAGCTGTCGCGAGACGTCTTTTCGTTGCAGTCAAACAAAAGGCGGCAGGGCAAAGCCCCGCCGCCTTTTTGTTCGACCGAGAAAATCAGAGCTTCATCCAGGCGGCATTCTTCTTCGACGAGCGCACGCAGGCTTCCACGAAGGCAACGCCCTCGACGCCATCCTGCACGGTCGGGAAGATGACATCCTTGGCGGGCTTGCCGTTCTTCTTGCGCGCGGCGCGGATGGCGCGTGCTGCTTCCGCGTAGATGTTGGCGAAACCCTCGAGATAGCCCTCGGGGTGGCCTGACGGAACGCGGCTGACGCGCGCCGCGGCAGGACCCGCACCGGCGCCGGCGCGGGTGAGCAACTGCTTGGGCTGGCCGAACGGTGTGAACCAGAGATAGTTCGGATCAGCCTGCACCCATTCGATGCCGCCCTTGGTGCCATAGACCCTGAGCTTCAGGCCGTTCTCGTGGCCTGGCGCTACCTGGCTCGCCCAGATCATGCCCTTGGCGCCGCCCTTGAAGCGCAGCATGACGTTGGCATTGTCGTCGAGCTTGCGTCCCGGCACGAAGGCGTCGAGATCGGCCGACAGGCTGTCGAGCTCCAGGCCGGAGACGAAACGGGCGAGGTTGTAGGCATGGGTGCCGATGTCTCCGGTGGCGCCGCCGGCGCCCGACTGTTTCGGATCCGAGCGCCACGATGCCTGCTTCTGGCCGGTGGCGGCGAGATCCTCGGTCAGCCAGTCCTGTGGATACTCGGCCTGCACGATGCGAATGTCACCGAGTTGGCCCTTCTGCACCATCTCGCGCGCCTGCCTGACCATCGGGTAGGCGGTGTAGTTGTGGGTGAGCACGAACACCTTGCCGGTCTTTTCCACCAGCGCCGCGAGTTTTTTGGCTTCGGCGAGGGTGGCTGTCAGCGGCTTGTCGCAGATGACGTGAATGCCGGCTTCGAGAAACGCCTTTGCCGCCGGAAAGTGGACGTTGTTGGGCGTGACAATGGCGACCGCCTCGATGCCGTCTGGCCGCTTCGCTTCCGCCTTCGCCATCTCGGCATAGGAACCATAGCTGCGTTCCGGGTCGAGACCGATCTCGGCGGCGGACGCCTTGGCGCGCTGAGGGTCCGACGACAGGGCGCCGGCAACCAGCTGGAACTCGCCGTCCATGCGCGCCGCGATGCGATGCACGGCGCCGATGAAGGCGCCCTGGCCGCCGCCGACCATGCCGTAGCGGATCGGACCGACGCCTGATTCAATTTTTGTGCCGCTGACCATTTTTTGTCCTTCCTTTTTTGGGCAGTAGGCAGCGGGCAATCGGCAGTAGGCGATGGTTTCGCGGGCTACCTACTGCCTACTGCCCATTGCCGTCTCAAATCCCCATCATCGCCCGCAGCATTTTCTTGTCGGTGGCGCCGCCGGCAAAGTCGTCGAAAGCCTTTTCCGTCACCCGAATGATGTGATGCTGGATGAAGGGAGCGCCTTCGGCAGCGCCATCTTCCGGGTGCTTCAGGCAGCACTCCCATTCAAGAACCGCCCAGCTGTCATAGCCATATTGCGCGAGCTTGGAAAAGATGCCGCTGAAATCGACCTGTCCGTCGCCCAGCGAACGGAATCGTCCGGCGCGGTTCATCCAGCCCTGATAGCCGGAGTACACGCCCTGCCTGCCCGTCGGATTGAACTCGGCGTCCTTGACGTGGAACGCCTTGATGCGCTCGTGATAGATGTCGATGAAGGCGAGATAGTCGAGCTGCTGCAGCAGGAAATGCGACGGATCGTAATTGATGTTGCAGCGTTTATGGCCGCCGACCGCCTCTAGGAACATTTCGAACGTCGCGCCGTCGAACACGTCCTCGCCTGGGTGGATCTCATAACCGACGTCGACGCCGTTATCCTCATACGCATCGAGGATCGGTTTCCAGCGCTTGCCAAGCTCGGCGAAGGCTTCCTCGATCAATCCGGCTGGCCGCTGCGGCCAGGGATAGAGATAGGGAAAAGCCAATGCGCCGGAGAAGGTGACCGAGGCATTCAGGCCAAGATTGCGCGACGCCTTGGCGCCGAACTTCATCTGCTCGACCGCCCATTTCTGCCGCGCCTTGGGATTGTTATGGACCGAAGGCGGCGCGAAGCCGTCGAACTGGCTGTCATAGGCTGGATGCACGGCGACGAGCTGGCCTTGCAGATGGGTCGACAATTCGGTGATTTCGACGCCCGCCTCGGCGCAGATGCCCCTCACCTCGTCGCAATAGGTTTTCGACGAAGCGGCTTTCTTGAGGTCGAACAGGCGGCCGTCCCAGGTCGGGATCTGCACGCCCTTGTAGCCGAGCCCGGCGGCCCACGCCGCGATGCTTTTCAGCGAATTGAACGGTGCCGCGTCACCCGCGAACTGCGCCAGGAAAATCGCCGGCCCCTTCATCGTCGTCGCCATCTTATTTCCTCCCCGATCATTGGCAGGCCGGTCAGCCGTCGCGGCCCGTATAGCTGAAATAGTCGAAGTCCGCCGGAAGTGCCGCGCCGCTCGTATCGAAGGCCGCCATGCCGACGAAAGCGCCGGTAAAGGAACCGTGCTCGCCGCGGCCACCTTCGTCCGAGATCACGCTGGCGTCAAGAACTGGTCCTACCAGATTCCATCTTTCGTCGTTCCAAACGAAAAATTTCAGCTCCGCACCTTCAATCTCGGCTGCGATGCGAACCGCGCCTTCGCCCGGAAGCGGCAGTGGCTCGGCCAGTGGAAAGGAAAGCTTGCCGTCCGGCCAGTCTCCTGGGCAACTGAGCACGGTAAGGACGCGACCCTTTGCGGCATCGTGGGTTATGGCCAGGAAATGGAATTTGTGGCGGTTGTAATAATGAACCAGACCCGCCGCTTGCTGGAATGTCGAAGGGCTGAAAACGAGTTCGGTTTCGACGCGGAAGGAAAAGTGCTCCTGCCGCCGCGCCACCAAGGATTGGTCGTACCAACTTCCGATGGATTCGCGCCCGTAAAGACGCAGCGACCCCGGCTTTTCAACGAGCGAGAACAGTCGCTCGGGATAGGGCGTGCGCAGCCATTGAAAGTCGGCGGGCAAATCCTCGGCGTCGAAATCGTAGCGGATTTCCGATGGCGCCGGCCGGATGCTTTCGGCAACGCCCGAAGGCGCCGGCACCGAGACACGCGGCACCGGTTCGTTGCCGGAAAGCCTCAGCCAGCCGTCGGCGCCCCACGCGCATTTCTGGATCGCCGTCTCGCGGCCAAGCGGCGAGCGCCGGAGCCCCGGCAATGGCCGCGAGCAGAGATGGGTGTGGTACACCTCGCCGTCCGGCGTATCGACGATCTGGCCGTGGCCGGCGCGCTGCAGCGGCGCGTCGGGCGCATCTTTCGATGTGATGACGTGAATGTCGGGATGCAGTTCGTAGGGCCCGTCGATCTGCCTTGAGCGCGCCATGGTGACCGCATGATCGTAGCCGGTGCCACCCTCCGCCGTGGTGAGGTAATACCAGCCATCCTTCTTCAGGAGATGCGGACCTTCCACCAGGCCGTGATCGCTGCCGGAAAAAATGTTCTTCACTGGACCAACGAGCCTGCCTGCCGCCGCATCGTATTCCTGCAGCAGGATGCCGGCGAATGACGGATGTTTCGGATTTCCGCCGACACCATGCGAGACATGATTCCACAGCATGTTGAGGAACCACTTCTTCCCGTCGTCGTCATGGAAGAGCGATGGATCGAAGCCCGATGAATTGACATGGACCGGATCGGACCAGGGACCTTCGATCGCCGGCGCGGTGACGATGTAATTGTGTGCGTCCTTGAAATTGCCGTCGAGCCGCTTGACGTCGGTGTAGACCAGCCAGAACTTGCCGTCGGCATGGGACAGGCAAGGCGCCCAGATACCGCCCGAATCCGGATTGCCGCGCATGTCGAGCTGGCTGGCGCGGTCGAGCGGCCGCTTCACCAGTCGCCAGTTCACCAGGTCCGTGGAATGATGGATCTGCACGCCGGGATACCACTCGAAGGTGGAGGTGGCGATGTAATAATCCCTTCCCACCCGGCAGATCGATGGGTCTGGATTGAAGCCGGGCAGGATCGGATTGCGGATCATCGAGGCAGGCACTTCTACTTCTTGCGGGCCGGACCCTTGCGTTCCGCCGAGGCGGCCCAGAGGTTGATATCGGCGTCACGGGCGTAGGTGTCGATCTCGGCCAGCTCCGCGTCGGTGAAATCGCGGTTTTTCAAGGCGCCGACGCAATCCTCGACCTGCCCCGGCCGGCTGGCGCCGATCAGCGCGGAGGTGACGCGTCCGCGGCGCAACACCCAGGCAAGCGCCATCTGCGCCAGCGTCTGGCCGCGCCGTTCGGCTATCGCGTTCAGCGCGCGAATGTTGGCGATGTTCCTGTCATTGAGGAATTCGGGGTTGAGCGACTTGCCCTGCGCGGCGCGCGCATCGTCAGGAATGCCGCCGAGATATTTCGCGGTCAGCATGCCTTGCGCCAGCGGCGAGAAGACGATCGAGCCGATGCCTTCGCCTTCCAGCGTATCGAGCAGGCCATCATCTTCTACCCAGCGGTTGATCATCGAATAGCTCGGCTGGTGGATGAGGCAGGGCGTGCCGAGTTCGCGCAGGATGCTTGCCGCCTCGCGGGTTCGCTGCGAATTGTAGGACGAGACGCCGGCATAAAGCGCCTTGCCGGAACGCACCGCATGGTCGAGCGCCAGCATGGTCTCCTCCAGCGGCGTGTCGGGATCGAAGCGGTGCGAATAGAAGATGTCGACATAGTCGAGCCCCATCCGCTTCAGGCTCTGATCGAGGCTGGCCAGCACATATTTGCGGCTGCCCCATTCGCCATAAGGGCCAGGCCACATCAGGTAGCCGGCCTTCGAGGAAATGACCAGTTCGTCGCGCAAGCCCGCGAAATCGGTGCGCAGGATTTCACCGAAGGCGCTCTCTGCGGATCCGGGTGGCGGACCGTAATTGTTGGCGAGGTCGAAGTGGGTGATGCCGAGGTCGAATGCCTTCTGGCAGATGGCGCGCTTGGTCTGGCGCGGCGTGTCCTCGCCGAAATTGTGCCACAGGCCGAGCGAGATCGCGGGCAGCTTCAGGCCGGATCTGCCGCAGCGGTTGTAGACCATGGTTTCGTAGCGTTTTTCGGCGGGCTGCCAGGGCATGATGATTCTCGCAAAGCGTTTACTCTCCCTTGTGGGGAGGGTGGCCCGAAGGGCCGGGGTGGGGAGGTCAGAGCAAGGGTGTTTTAGGCACCTCGCCGGGTTTTCTCCACCCCCAATCCCGGCTCCGAGCTCCATTCCATTGGGTCCGTTAGCCGACCCTCCCCGCTCGGGGAGGGTCGGCCACCCCTGCGGCCTATTTCTTCTTCTTGCTCAGAAGCGCCTTGGCTTCCTTGATGCCAAGGGCTGCCGGCCTTTCGCAGGTGGTTTGCATGTCGATGAACTTGCCGGTTTCACCCGATTTCAGGATAGAAGTCATCACGTCGACGGCATGAAGTGCCGCCTCCAGGGAGCAGCGGTGCGGCCTGCCTTCGGCAATCGCGATCGCCATGTCGGCGAGGCCCGCGGAACGGTAGTTGGCCATCGCGCCCTGGCTGTGCTTCTGGTTGGGCACGCCGAAGGGATGATCCCATTTCGGCGCCTTCTTCACCGGCTTGCCGCTCTTCGAATAGCGTACGGCGCCGCCGAAGAAATTCGGGTCGGGAACGTGGATGGTGCCCTCCTCGCCGTAAAGTTCCATCGGGGCATGGCCGTGGTCCCAGACATCCCAGCTGGCATTGAAGGTGACCGCCGCGCCATTCTCGAATTCCAGCAGCGCCAGGATGGTCGTCGGCGTGTTCACCGGCACCTTTTCGCCGTAGCGCGGCTTCGAGGTGATGGTGCGCTCCTTGGCGGGGATCGTGGTAAGGGCCGCCACCCGCTTCACCGGGCCGATCAGCTGGATCAGGTTGGAGATGTAATAGGGCCCGAGATCGAGGATCGGGCCGCCGCCGGGCTGGAAGAAGAAGTCCGGGTTCGGGTGCCAATGCTCCATGCCGTGGCTCATCACATGGCAGGTGCCGCTTGTGATGCGGCCGAGCTTGCCGCTGTCGATGAGATCGCGCGCAAGCTGGTGGGCGCCGCCGAGAAAGGTGTCGGGCGCCGAACCGACCCGCAGGCCTTTCTTGTCGGCGCGCTTCTTCAGGTCGAGCCCTTCCTTGACCGCAAGCACGAAGGGCTTTTCCGAATAGACATGCTTGCCCGCGTCGAGAACCTGTTTGGACACATCGTAATGGACCGCCGGCACCGTCAGGTTGACGACAATGTCGATGTCGTCGGACTTCAGCAGGCCGTCGACGCTTTCGGCGCGCACGCCATACTCCTTGGCGCGTGCCTTCGCAGCGTCCATGTTGATGTCGGCGCCGGCACGCACTTCGATGCCTTTGAACAGCGGCGCCAGCTGGAAGTAGGTGGTCGAGATGTTGCCGCAGCCGATGATCCCGACGCCAAGTTTTTTTGCCATGTAAATCTGCTCCTAGAAATTCTGCGCGGCTGCGTATGACAGCCTGGCGAAGCGCGTCGCGTCGCTCGGATTGTCGTGTTCCATGACGAAAAATTTGGCCGGGGTCTTGTCGCGCAGGAGCTTGTAGAGCCCCTTCCAGTCGACTGTGCCGTGGCCAACGTCGGCCCAGCCATCCTGGTCCTGGTTCTGGCCGGCCGTCGCGATATCCTTGACGTGCACCGCGACGATGCGCGGGCCGTATTTTTCGATCCATTCCTTCGGATCGGCGCCGCCGCGGATGACCCAGGCGACGTCGATCTCCCAGCCGATATCCGGGGCAGCGTCGAGAATATGCTGCTGCGGCACTGAACCGTCGGCAAGCCGCACGAACTCGAAATCGTGGTTGTGCCAGCCGAAGCCGATGCCGGTGCCCTTGAACCGCGCGCCGATCTTGCCGAGGCGCTGGCCGAATCCGCGCCATCCGGCCGCGTCCGACGGGCGAAGGTCTTCGGTAATGTGCGGGCACGCCACCAGCTTCATGCCGAGCGTGTTGACGATGCCGAGGGCCTTGTCGAAGTCGTTTTCCAGCATGTCGAGCGAGAAATGACCGCTCGGCATGGCGAGGCCGTTCCTGTCGAGTGTTGCGCGCAGCCTGGCCGGGTCGTCATAGAGACCGCCGAAACCCTCGACATTCTTGTAGCCGATCATCCCCAGCGTCTCGAGGACCTTGTCCCAGGGCTGGAAGTTGCGCGCGCTATAAAGCTGAAATGACCAATCCATATCTCTTGTCCGTCTTGTCTTGGGGTGGGGTGACTAGATGCGATTGCCCGCCGTGGAATCGAAGATCGAAGCGCGGGCAGGGTCGAAGCCGATCAGAACCTTGTCGCCGACGGTGAGGGGCTTTTCGGCCTCGACCCGGAACGAGAGGTTCTGGCTGCCGAGCCTCGTCCAGACCAGCGTGTCCGACCCCATCGGCTCCACCAGTTCGACCTCGACCTGCTGTGAAAAGGGCGATGCCTTCGCCGCGTCGCCGAAGGCGATGTGCTCCGGACGGATGCCGAGGACGGCCGGTCCGATACGGCTTGCGGAGCCATCGAAAGTGTAGCGGGCAAGCGGGACCGCGGTCGCGCCGATCTTGAACGACGGGCCGGCTGCAAGTTCGCCGTCTAGGAAATTCATTGCCGGCGAGCCGAGGAAGCCGGCGACGAAACGGTTGACCGGCCGGTTGTAGATCGCCTGCGGGGCGTCAAGCTGCTGGATGACGCCGCCCTTCATCACCGCGATGCGATCGGCCAGCGTCATCGCCTCGATCTGGTCGTGGGTGACGTAGATCATGGTGTTGGCGAGCCGCTGGTGCAGCCGCTTGATCTCGACGCGCAGCTCCGAACGCAGCTTGGCATCGAGGTTGGACAACGGCTCGTCGAAGAGAAAAACGTCGACATCGCGCACCAGCGCCCGGCCGATGGCGACGCGCTGCCGCTGGCCGCCGGAAAGCTGCGAGGGCTTGCGCTCGAGCAGCGGCCCGATCTGCAGGATTTCTGAAGTCCGTGCGATGCGCTTTTCGATCTCGTCCTTGGCCACGCCGGCGTTTTTGAGGCCGAAGGAGAGATTGCCCTTCACGGTCATCTGCGGATAGAGCGCATAGGACTGGAAGACCATGCCGATGCCGCGGTCCTTCGGTTCCTCCCAGGTGACGTTCTTGTTCTTGATGAAGATCTGCCCGGCGCTGACATCGAGCAGGCCGGCGATGCAGTTGAGCAAGGTGGACTTGCCGCAGCCGGACGGACCGAGCAGGACAAGGAACTCGCCCTCCGGAACATCGAGATTGAGCGCCTTGAGAACCTCGACCGTTCCGAAATTCAGCGACACATCGCGCACAAGAACACTGGTCATCGCGTCAACCCTTCACCGCGCCCGCGGCGATGCCGCGCACGAAGAGTTTTCCGGAGATGAAGTAGATCGCGAGCGGCACAAGGCCGGTGATGATGGTTGCAGCCATGTTGACGTTGTATTCCTTCACGCCCTGCGTCGAGTTGACGATGTTGTTCAGCTGCACCGTCATCGGATAGGTGTCGGGACGGGTGTAGACGACGCCGAACAGGAAGTCGTTCCAGATGCCGGTGACCTGCAGGATGACGGCCACGACGAAGATCGGCAGGCTCATCGGCAGCATGATGCGCAGGTAGATGCCCCAGAAGCCGGCGCCGTCGACACGCGCCGCCTTGAACAGCTCTTCCGGCAGCGAAGAAAAATAGTTGCGGAACAGCAGCGTCAGGATCGGCATGCCGAAGATCGAGTGGACGATGACGAGGCCGGTCAGCGAGCCATAGAGGCCGATTTCGCGCAGCATGATGACGATCGGGTAGATCATCACCTGATACGGGATGAAGGCTCCGAAGATCAGGATTGTGAAGAAAAGGTCGGCGCCCTTGAAGCGCCAGTTGGCGAGCGCATAGCCGTTGACCGAGGCGATGGCGATCGACAGGACCACCGAAGGCACGGTGATGCGCACCGAGTTCCAGAAGCCGCGGCTGAGCCCGTCGCAGTTGAGGCCGGTGCAAGCTGTCGCCCAGGCCTTCACCCAGGGCTCGAAGGTGATCTCAATCGGCGGCGAGAAGATGTTGCCGAGGCGGATCTCCGGCATGCCTTTGAGCGACGTCACGACCATCACATAGAGCGGGATGAGATAGTAGATCGCCGCGAAGATCAGTGTGCCGTAAAGGATGATGTTGCGGCGCGAAAAGGTGACGCGCGGCCTCGGTCCGCTCGGGCCGCCGAGTTCGGCTGCGATAGCGTCCGCACCGGCGACAGTCGCGGCGAGCGTGGCGGGGTTCGACATGCTACCGCCTCCGCCCGAATTCGAGATAGGCCCAAGGCACGACGATGATCGCGACCGTGAGCAGCATCATCGTCGAGGCGGCAAAGCCCTGACCGAGATTCTGCGCCCGGAACATGAACTCGTAGACGTATTTCGCGGGCACTTCCGACGCATTGCCGGGGCCGCCGCCCGTCTGCGCCACCACAAGGTCGTAGAGCTTGACGATGCCGGAAGCGATGATCACCAACGTGGTGATGAAGACCGGGCGCATCATCGGAATAACGATGAACAAATAGGTCTTCCACATCGGGATGCCGTCGACGCGGGCGGCTTTCCATATGTCTTCGTCGATGCCGCGCAGTCCCGCCAGCATCAGGCACATGACGAGCCCGGTGCCCTGCCAGAGACCGGCGATCATGATGCCGTAGATGACTATATCGGCGTTGTAGAGCGGGTCGAAGGAAAAGCTTTCCCAGCCGAGGCCGCGCACGATGCCCTGCACGCCGAACTGCGGGTTGAGGATCCATTGCCAGACCAGCCCGGTGACGATGAAGGAGAGCGCGAAGGGATAGAGGAAGATAGTGCGAAACGTATCCTCGAAGCGGATCTTCTGGTCGAGAAGGGCCGCCAGCAGGAAGCCGATCACCAAGCTGAAAACCAAAGACAGGATACCGTATATCGCCAGGTTCTCGATCGAGACGATCCAGCGCTGCGACGCCCACAGCCGCTCGTACTGCTCGATCCCGACGAAGCGCAAGCGCGGCAGGAGTTTTGAATCGGTGAAGGAATAGACGACGGTCCAGGTCGTGCCGCCAACGAAGACGCAAAGCGCCGTCAGGATCATTGGGATCGAGGCGATCTTGGCGTTGAGATTCTTGAACAGCTTGCTGGGACGGGTCGCTGCCGACATTCAATACCTCTCAGGACGACTGATGGGGCCATCGGCAGTGCCGGCCGGCTTCGACCGGCACTGCCTGGTAAGTTTAGTCGGCCTTGGCGATGATCTCGGCGAAGCGCTTCTGGGCGTCTTCGGGCGTGATGGTCGGCGTGCTGAAGAACTCGGCCATCAGGTCGTTCATCTGCTGAGTGGTGTCGGGGCTGATCAGTTCGTCCGTCCACTGCATGGTCTTGCCGGCGGCAAGGATCTCGAGACCCTTCTTCATGCAGTCGTTGGCAGCCGTGAGATCGACGTCGCCACGCACCGGCAGCGAGCCCTTCTTGAGGTTGAAGGCAACCTGGGTCTCCGGCGACAGCATCACATGGGCAAGCGTTTCCTGGGCGGCACTGATGTCGGCGTTGTCGACCTTCGGGAAGTAGAACGCGTCGCCGCCGGTCGCGATGACGGCGTTGAGGCCGAGGCCCGGCAGGCAAGTGTAATCCTTGCCGGCAACCTGCCCGGCAACCTGGAATTCGCCCTGCGCCCAGTCGCCCATGATCTGGCCGCCGGCCTGGCCGTTGATGACCATGGCCGTCGCCTCGTTCCAGTTCTGCACGTTGGAGTTGACAGCCATCTTGCGGGCGTCATCGGCCGCCTTGAACACCTTGGCGATGTCGGCGCCCGCCGCCACCGTCTCGTCCTTGTCCTTGTAGACCTTGAGGAAAGTCTCCGGTCCGACGATCGCGGCCATCAGCACGTTGAGGGCGCCGGATTCCTGCCAGGCCTGCTTGCCAAGCGCCAGCGGAACCTTGCCGGCCTTTTCGAGCGCCGGAGCGGCGGCGACGAACTCGTCCCAGTTCGTCGGCACCGGCACGCCGGCGTCGGCGAAGGCCTTGTTGGACAGCCAGATCCACTGCCATGAGTGGATATTGACCGGCACGCAATAGATCTTGCCGTCGAGCGTGCAGTTCTGTAGCAGCGTCGGCGGGTTGATAAGCTTGGCCCACTCCTCTTTCGTGGCGAGATCGGTGAGGTCGCGCATCAGCCCTTCCTGCACCAGTTCCTCGGCCTGGCGGCCGTGGTTGAACTGCGTGGCGCCCATCGGGTCGCCGCCGGTGATGCGGCTGATCATGATCGGCCGGGCGGTGTCGCCGGAGCCGGCGATGGCGCCGTCGACCCATTTGTTGCCGGTGGCGTCGAAGGCCTTGGCGAATTCCGCGACCGCCGCCGCTTCGCCGCCGGACGTCCACCAGTGGGTCACTTCGAGATCAGTCGCCGAGGCCGGCGCGCTGACACAAAACGCCACGCTTGCAGCGAGCGCGGCACGATAAAATCCAAAACGCATCGGTATTCCTCCCAGAACTGAAACGTTACAGATTTTTGCATATTGGATTTGACAGGTGAGCGCAACCCGGCGCGGGCACGCAAAGGCATTTTTTTCGACATTCGAATTATTTCCTTCGAAAAACCCTCCTGTGCAATGCGGCATTCTCATGCTGCGATGCGTCAAAATAGTCAGCCCTCCTGTCCGAACGATAGTCGCTTATGTGGACTTCGCTCCACTGACTCAACGCCTTCAGCACACTAGACAGTGCATGCGATGACGCTGCGTTGAAACCTGTAACGTTTCAGATTATGAAGCCATCGGGGACGAATTCCTTGCGTCGCACAGGAATTGCCGTCCGGAGCAGAAGCCTGATAAGGCACGTCGCATGGACATGCGGGACAACAACGACGCGGCCGGGGAACGAACCGGGGAGGCACAGCGACCGACGCTGAAAACCATTGCCTTCATGACCGGGCTCGGCGTGACGACCGTTTCGCGGGCGCTGAAGGATGCGCCGGAAATCGGCGAGGAGACAAGAAAGCGCGTCCAGCTCGTTGCCCGGCAGGTGGGCTACCGGCCGAACCGGGCGGGCGTGCGCCTGCGCACCGGCAAGACCAACGTCATCAGCCTCGTGCTCAACACTGAAGAGCAGGTCGGCGGTTTCGTTTCAGACCTCATCTACGGCATTTCCGAGCATCTGGCTCAAACGCCCTATCACCTGGTGGTGACGCCCTACTCCCGCACCAACGACCCGATGGAGCCGGTGCGCTATGTCGTCGAGACCGGATCGGCCGACGGCATCATCATCTCGCGCACCGAGCCCAGGGATGCACGCGTTCGCTACATGATGGAGCGCGGCTTTCCATTCGCCACGCACGGCCGGACAGACATGGGGGTCGAGCACCCGTTCCACGATTTCGACAACCAGGCCTATGCGGTGCAGGCGGTGCGCAAGCTCGCTAAACTGGGCCGCAAGCGCCTCGCCCTGCTGGCGCCACCGCCCAACCTTTCCTACCACCACCACATGCGCGCCGGCTTCCTCGAGGCCCTGGACGAGACCGGGTTGGCGGAGATTCCGTTCACCGGGGCCACCATCGACAATTCGATCGACGAGATCAGGGCGCGTACCGTCGAACTCATGCGGCGCCCCAATCGCCCCGACGGCATCGTCTCGGGCAGCGGCCAGGCGACGTTCGCGCTCGTCGCGGCGATCGAGGACACCGGGCTTTCGGTCGGTGAGGACATCGACATCGTGTCCAAACAGTCGTCGCGGCTGCTGCATCTGTTGCGGCCGACCCTTTACGTGGTCAACGAGAGCGTACGCATGGCGGGTCGGGAACTCGCGCGGGCGGTGCTTGGCGCAATCGACGGCAAGAGCGCCCAGAGCCTGCAGAGCCTGTCGGCGCCTTCGCAGGTGGAATCACGTTAGACGGCAAAATATTCTTTGGGACACGTTCCCAGCATCCTGCGGGCAGATTGTATTGGGACAACGAAGCAATTAGTGTTTCGTCGCAATCGACTACGGCTATCCGGCTTCAGAGGACAGTCGTCGGGTGGCTTCCGGCTCCAAGCCCGGTCGACGCTTGCAGGGGGTGGACGAGGATCGTGAACAAGGCGTCGCCGACCATACAGGACGTCGCCCGCATGGCGAATGTGTCGACCGCGACAGTCAGCCGTGCGCTGTCGACGCCGGGCAGCGTTGCCGAGGGCACCCGCCGGGCGGTGATCGAGGCGGTCGAGCGCAGCGGCTACCGGGTCAACCAGACCGCGCGCAACCTTCGCCGCAAGCAGGCCGGCGCCATCGTCGTGCTTGTGCCCAACATCGGCAATCCCTTCTTCTCGCGTATCCTTGCCGGCATCGAGGCAACCGCCTCCAAGGCGGGCCTCAATGTGCTGATAGCCGACACAAGGCAACCGCAGGCCGACGAAGGCCCGCTCGGCGAATATCTGCACAACAACCACGCCGACGGAATGCTTGTGCTGGATGGTTCGTTGCGCGATGACTTTTTCTCGCATGGCAACCACGCGCATCCGCCGATCGTCTACGCCTGTGAATGGAGCGAGGGAACAAGCCTTCCGTCGATCCGGTTCGACAACGCCGGCGGTAGCGCGCTTGCGGTCGACCACCTCGCCGGGCTCGGTCACACCAGCATCGGCCACATCCTCGGACCGCTCGACAACGTGCTGACCCAGGAACGGCGGCGAGGTTTCGAGGCCGCGCTTGCAAGACACGGCCTGCGCGTGCGGAACGACTGGTATTTCGACGGCGATTTTACGCTGGCGTCAGGCGCGAATGCAGCACTCAGTTGGCTGGCGCTGGCCGACCGCCCAACCGCTATCACCACGTCCAGCGACGAGATGGCATGCGGCTTCATGTCGGAGCTTTACCGGCACGGCGTCCACGTGCCGGACGATGTTTCGGTGGTCGGTTTCGACGACATCGACATCGCCGAGCGGTTCATTCCGGCACTGACGACGATCCGGCAGCCACGCATGGAGATCGGCGAGGTTGCGGCCAACGCGCTGATCGACCTGATCCGCGCGCCCGACCGCACACCGGTCGGAACCGCCTTCACCAAAGTGCTCGACGCGACGCTGATCGTGCGGTCGAGCACCCGCGCCACCGCGGAAGCTTAACTCAAGCCTCCCCGGCCCAGGGGCCGTGGTGGGCGCCTTCGGCGTCGATGCGCTCGAAGCCGTGGGCGCCGAAGAAGTCGCGCTGCGCCTGGATCAGGTTCGAGGTGCCGCGGGCCTGGCGATAGCTGTCGAAATAGGCAAGTGCGGAACTCAGCGCCGGCACGGGCAGTCCCTCCTCCGAAGCGCGCGCCACCATGCGCCGCAGCGACGGGTGCGCCTCCTTCATCATGGCGATGAACGCCGGCGCCATCAGCAGGTTCCTGGTGGCGCCGCCGGCTTCGAAAGCCTCCGCGATCGTGCCGAGGAACTGCGAGCGGATGATGCAGCCGGCGCGCCAGATCTTGGCGATGGTCGGCAACGGTAATCCCCAGCCGAATTCCTTCGATGCCGCGTCCATCACCGCGAACCCCTGCGCATAGGCCGCAACCTTGCCGGCGAAAAGCGCCAGTTCAAGATCGGCAAGGATGGCCGCCTTGTCGCGGCCGAAGGAGCCGGCCGACAGCTTGCCATAGGCGGCTTCTGCTGCCTCGCGTTCGGCCTTCATGGAAGACAGCACCCGGGCGGCGACCGCCGCCTCGATGGCGGTGGCGGGAATGCCGAGCGTCTGGGCTTCGATCACCGACCATTTGCCGGTGCCTTTCTGGCCGGCCCGGTCGAGGATCATGTCGACGATCGGCTTTCCGGTCGCTGCGTCGTCGGCGGCAAGCACCGTTGCGGTGATCTCGATCAGATAGGAGTTCAGCCGGCTGCGGTTCCATTCGCCGAAAACCCCGCCGATTTCCTTCGGCGGCATGCCGAGCCCGTCGCGCAGGATGCCGTAGATTTCGGCGATCATCTGCATGTCGGCATATTCGATGCCGTTGTGGATGGTCTTGACGAAATGGCCGGCACCGCCATTGCCGAGCCAGGCGGCACATGGTTCGCCTTCGTACTTCGCCGAAATCGCGGTCAGCACCGGCTCGACGCGCCGCCACGAGTCCTCGGTGCCGCCGACCATGATGGAGGGGCCGTGGCGAGCGCCTTCCTCGCCGCCCGAGACGCCCATGCCGATGAAGGTGAGGCCGCTGCCCCGCAGCTCGGAGAAGCGGCGCACGGTGTCGCGGAAATTGGCGTTGCCGGCGTCGATGATGATGTCGTTGGCGGAGAGCACGCCGCGTAGCAGCGTGATCTGCTCGTCGACCGCCTTGCCTGCCTGCACCATCAGGATGATCGGCCGCGGCGGGCGGATCGCGGCGGCCAGCGCCTCGATGGTGTCGCAGGCCACGATGCGCTCGGCCAGGGCTCCGGCGGATTGCGCGAAGGCGGTGGTGCGGGCAGTCGTGCGATTGAAGACGGCGACGCGATGGCCTTTCTCCGCGATGTTGAGCGCCAGGTTGGAGCCCATGACTCCGAGGCCGATAAGGCCGATATCCGCTTTTTGCATCTTTTGTCCGCCGATGGTTGAAGGCTTTTGCCGCTTGGCCGGGAAGCGGATGTTTGACCGGCCATCGCCGCCACGTCAACCGCAGCGGCTGGACTGCGCCAGAGCGCCCGCCGGAGCGCAAATCAGGCGGGCGCGGAGCGGAGGACCAGATCCGCCTCCCTGCGATTCTGAAGCACCCGGTCCACATTCGGCATGTCATTGGAGGCCACCCAGGCGCGGGAATCCTCTTCGGAACGGCCATGCTCGTGCCAGCGCTGCAGCAGCCGGCGCTCGAGTTCGTCGCGCGGCACGTCGAGGAACACGGCAAGGTCGAAGAGCGGCGCAAGCGCTGCCCACGGCGCCTCGTCGAGCAGAAGGTAGTTGCCTTCGGCGAGGATGAACTTGACGTCTCCGTCGACGATCGCGGCGCCCGCGCGCGCAAGCTCCATGCTGCGGTCGAACACGGGAATGGCGATGTCGGGTTCAGCGGCGCGTATGCGCTTCAAAAGATGCTCGAAACCGGCGAGGTCGAATGTTTCCGGCGCGCCCTTGCGGCTGCGCAAACCGCGCTGTTCCAGGATGATGTTGTCGTAGTGGAAGCCGTCCATCGGCACCACGATCGCCGAGCCCTCCGGCAAAAGGGCGCACAGTTCCTCGGCAATGGTCGATTTCCCGGCGCCCGGCGGGCCCGCGATGGCGACGACGAACCGTTTGGCCTTGGCGGCACGCTTGAAGATGGTGGCGGCGAGACTGGCTATTTCTGACATGACAAAAGCCTGCTGGTCGGGCGAGCATTCTGCCGCCATCGCATGGAACTTCAAGCCTTTTCAGAATTGTCCGCAAAGCGCCGACGCGGCCGTCATTCCGCGTCGAAGAAGCTGAAGCGGCCCTTGCCGCCCGCCTTGCTCCGGTAGAGGGCGGCGTCGGCCTTGGCGAGTATATCGTCGGTCGACACGCCGTCATGCGGCGACAGCGCAATGCCGATCGAGGCGCCGATCTTCACTTCGGTGCCGCCGATGACGAAAGGGGTTGCGAATTTCGACATGACCCGGCGCGCCAGCACGGCGGCATCGGCCTGCTCGCGGATGCTCATCTGGACAATGGCGAACTCGTCGCCGCCCAGCCGCCCCACCGTGTCGTTCTCGCGAACCGCTTCGCGAAGCCGGTCGGCGATGGCCACCAGCATTTCGTCGCCGCCCTTGTGGCCGAGCGTATCGTTGACGGGCTTGAAGTTGTCGATGTCGACATAGTGCACGGCCATCATGCCGCCCCGCTTGGCCAGCGCGATCGCGGTGCGCAGCCGATCGGTGAACAGCGTCCGGTTGGGCAGGTCCGTGAGGCCGTCATGATGCGCCATGTGGGCAATCATCGCCTGGTTGCGGCGCTGCTGGGTGACGTCGAGATAGGTGGTGACGAAGCCGCCGCCCTCCAGCGGCACGCCGCGGATTTCAACGATCATGCCGTTCGGCCGGGTGCGCTCATAGGTGTGGGCGTGGCGCTTCTTCACCAGCGCGATGCGGCGCGCGACGTGTTCTTCCGGGTTGCCCGGCCCGTATTCACCGCGCGCGGCGTTGAAGCGGAACAGGTCTTCCAGCGTCGGATTGCCGTTTTCGAAAAGCGCGGCGGGATAGTCGAGCATCTTTTTCTGCTGTTCATTGCAGAGCACCATCTCGTGGTTCTTGTCGAACAGCGAGAGCCCGCTCGGAAAATTCTCGACGACCGCTTCGAGGAGCCTTATGCGCTCGCGCAGCCTGTCGACATAGGCGCCCATGTGGCGCACGGCGGTGGCCAGGTCCTGAAGGCCACCGGTGGTTATGGATTCGATCTGTTCAGCTCGCCCCATCGTTCCCCTGGATCGCCGCCGCCGCGCCCACGCGTCGCGCATGGCAATCCCTCCCGGCATGAAGTTACGACGTGAAAATTGCATTTGAATTAATTTTCAATCAGGATCGGATTGCGATCCCCGTTGACCCTGACCAGACACTTGCTATGTCGGCACCGTAAATATACTGGCAATCTCTGTTGGGTTAGGTTGTTGCGAATTGCGATGGACATTCTTTGCAACCTGGTCGCCATCATCTTCAGGCAGGTCGTTCTTGAACAGCTTTCTTGACAATCTCCGGTCGGGCTTCCAGCCGGCAATCCTCATTCTGGCGCTGCTGGTCGCCGGTTGTTCGACCACCGAGGCCTTGCAGCCTTCGCCTGCCGTGGTGACGAATTTCGCTCCGACATCGAAACATGCGGTAATCGTCGTCGACGCCAACAACGGCAATACGCTGTTCCAGTCCAGCGCCACGGCGACCCGCTATCCCGCCTCGCTGACCAAGATGATGACGCTCTACATGCTGTTCGAGGCCATGGGGCAGGGCCGCGTCTCCCTGGCGACAGAGATCCCGGTGTCTGCCTATGCGGCGGCGCGTCCGCCGTCGAAGATCGGCTTCCGGGCCGGCGAGACGATTTCCGTGCAGTCCGCCATCCAGGCGCTGTGCACCAAATCGGCAAACGATGTCGCCACCGCGGTTGCCGAATATCTCGGCGGCACCGAGGACCAGTTCGCCGCGCAGATGACGGCCAGGGCGCGCCAGCTCGGCATGACCGGAACCGTTTTCCGCAACGCATCGGGCCTGCCCGACGACGCCCAGCGTACGACTGCGCGCGACATGGCGCTGCTTGGCATCGCCTTGCGCAGCCGGTTTCCCAACCAGTACGCCTATTTTTCGGCAAGCGAGTTCGCCTTCCGCGGCAAGACGGTGCGCGGCCACAACGACCTGCTCGGGCGGGTGCACGGCGTCGATGGAATCAAGACCGGCTATATCCGGGCCTCCGGCTACAACATCGTGACCTCGGTCCAGACCGATGGCCGACGGCTTGTCGTCGTGGTGATGGGCGGCGAGACCGCCAGATCGCGCAACGCGCAGGTCGAGGACCTGATCGCCCGCTATCTGCCGGCGGCCTCGCGGCAAGGAGGCGGCCTTCTTGCGATGAGATGACGCCCTCCTGCCCGCGTCCAAACCGCCGCCGAGGGCAGCATGGATTTTCACTCGCATCGGCGCCACCGAAGCAACAGCGTTCGACCCGAACCCGTCACGGCCGGCCTTGTGCCGCCAAGCAAGCCGCTTGATCGGCGCCCCGCAACCGAAGCCGATGGTTTTTGCCGGTTGAAGCCCGCCACCGCTTCGGATATGAAGCCCGAGGTCCGGACCTGCTTCGGACCGGTATTTGCCTGAACGAGCGATCGGCTCAGGCTGGCACCCGTAGCTCAGCTGGATAGAGCGCTGCCCTCCGAAGGCAGAGGTCACAGGTTCGAATCCTGTCGGGTGCGCCAGCTAACTCCCTAAAGTACTCTGATTTTTCTTGAGTTGTCGTCCATGGCTGGCGGGCCAAGGGGACTTCGTGCGACGGAACGAAAGAAAGCTTCGCACAGCCCCGTTTTTACCAATGCGGCGGCTTGGTCGCTTCGTGGCCCGGCGCGCTCTGTTCCTCCAGCGCCAGGAACCGCTCGGTCAGCGTGTCGACCTTTTTCTGCAGCCGTTCGATGACCTTCCACTGATCGGCTATCTGGCTGGACAGTTCCTCGATGGTCTTTTCCTGTTCCGCATTGCGGATTTCGAGCGTGGTCAGCCGCTCGTCCTTCGCGGTCGTGATTGGCGCTATCATGACTGGATTCCTTGCAAAGCCGCGCGCAGCTTCTCGCTGAGCGGTGTTGGGAGCCGCGTGACGCGGTCGACATAGACATGCACGAAGAAACCTTCGGCTGCGGCCGTCGGCTCGTCATTGCGGAAAAGCCCGACCTCGTAGCGAACCGAGGAGGAACCGAGTTTGCCCACGCGGATACCCACATTGACGATATCCGGGAAGGCAAGTTCGGCAAAGTAGCGGCAGCCGGTTTCGACGACCAGGCCGATCTGCTCGCCATCCCGGAAATCGAGCAGGCCCTGTTCGATCAGCCACCTGTTCACCGCCGTATCGAAAAGCGAATAGTGCACGACGTTGTTCATGTGGCCGTAGGGATCGTTGTCCATCCAGCGTGTTGCGATCGCAAGAAACGTCCGGTAAGCGTCGCGGCGTCCCGGTGGGAAGCGATTTGTGGGGTCGGTCATGGCTTCGAAATTGACAAGCAGGCAGGGATTTGTCGAGAGTGGCCGGACAGCCGGGCCGATTGGCAAGGGAACGCCGGCATGTTAAAAATTTGACCGAACGATAAAAATAATAATGGAGAGGTGGGGCCCGCATATGGCGGAAGCTGCAATCGAACTCATCGGCATAAACAAGAGTTTCGGCGCGGTGCGCGCCAATCGCGATATCCACCTGGAGATTCCGCGCGGCACCATCCACGGCATCATTGGGGAAAACGGCGCCGGCAAGTCGACGCTGATGTCGATCCTTTATGGCTTCTATCAGGCCGACAGCGGCGAGATTCGTGTCGGTGGCAAGCCGACGGCGATCAAGACGCCCAACGACGCCATCGCGGTCGGCATCGGCATGGTGCATCAGCATTTCATGCTGGTCGAGAATTTCACGGTGCTGGAAAACATCATCCTGGGCGCCGAGGGCGAGGCGCTGTTGAAGACTTCCATCGCCAAGGCGCGCTCGGAGCTGGAGCGGCTGGAACGCGAATATGGCCTCGAGGTGAACCCCGACGCGGTGATCGAAGAACTGCCGGTCGGTCTGCAGCAGCGCGTGGAAATCCTCAAGGCGCTCTATCGCGGCGCCGAGATCCTGATCCTTGACGAGCCGACCGGCGTCTTGACGCCGGCGGAAGCCGACCATCTGTTCCGTATCCTCAAGCAGCTGAAGGATCAGGGCAAAACGGTCGTGCTCATCACCCACAAGCTGCGCGAGATCATGGCGATCACCGACAATGTGTCGGTCATGCGTCAGGGCACCATGGTCGCCACCCGCGAGACGAAGAAAACCACGGTCGAGGAACTGGCCGAGCTGATGGTCGGCCGCCGCGTGCTGCTGCGTGTCGAAAAGGGTGAGGCGAAAGCCGGTGAATTCAAGCTGTCGGTCAAGAACCTGACGGTGAAGGATTCGCGCGGCGTGACGATGGTCGACGACGTTTCCTTCGACGTGCGCGCCGGCGAGATCGTCGGCATTGCCGGTGTTGCCGGCAACGGCCAGTCGGAACTGATCGAGGCGATCGCGGGAGTTCGGCGCGCCATTTCGGGCAGCGTCATGCTCGATGGCAAGCCGATCGACGTCATCGGCGTCGCCGATCCGGGCGAGTTGCGCGACCGCGGCCTGGCGCATGTGCCGGAAGACCGCCATCATGTCGGGCTGGTGCTTGCCTTCGAGGAAAACGAGAATTCGATCCTCGGCTACCACGACGACCCGAAATATCTGAAGGGGCCGTTCCTCAATATCGAAGCGATCATGGCCGACGCGAAGGACAAGATCGAGAAATACGATATCCGCCCCGGCAACCCGAAACTCAAGACCGCCAATTTTTCCGGCGGCAACCAGCAGAAGATCGTGCTCGCCCGCGAGATGGAGCAGGACCCCGGTGTCCTGATCGTCGGTCAGCCGACGCGCGGCGTCGATGTCGGCGCCATCGAGTTCATCCACAAGCGGCTGATCGCCATGCGCGACGCCGGCAAGGCGGTGCTTCTGGTCTCGGTCGAACTCGACGAAATACGCTCGCTGTCCGACCGCATTCTCGTCATGTTCGCCGGCCGTGTCGTCGGCGAGCGCGGCCCTGACGCGACAGAGGGCGAGCTTGGCCTGCTGATGGCCGGCGTCGAGCACAAGGAGGCCGCGGAATGAGCACGCCCTTTGCCAAGCTGCCCGCCTGGGCCGACTACGGGCTGATCCCGGTGCTCAACCTTCTCGTTGCCTTTGCCGTTGCCGGGCTGGTCGTGCTGCTGGTCGGCGAAAACCCGCTGCGTGCCGCAGTCATTCTCGTGGACGGCGCCTTCGGCAGCGGCCAGAATATCGCCTACACGCTTTATTACGCGACCAACTTCATCTTTACGGGTCTCGCCGTAGCGGTGGCGTTTCACGCTGGCCTGTTCAATATCGGCGGCGAAGGGCAGGCCTATATAGCCGGTCTCGGCGTTTCGCTGGTCGCGCTCACCTTCGACAGCGTGCTGCCCTGGTGGCTGACCTTTCCGCTGGCGATCGCCGGTGCGGCGCTCGTCGGCGCGCTGTGGGCCCTGATCCCGGCCTATCTGCAGGCCAAGCGCGGCTCCCACATCGTCATCACCACCATCATGTTCAATTTCATCGCCGCTTCGGTCATGGTCTACCTTCTGGTCGACGTGCTGAAGCCGTTGGGCTCGATGGCGCCGCAGACGCGCGATTTCCTCGCCGGCGGCCAGTTGCCCAAGCTCAACTTCCTGCTGGAGGCGCTCGGCCTCTCAGTCCGCTCGGCGCCGCTCAACATCTCGTTCCTGCTCGCTCTTCTGATGGCTGTGTTCGTCTGGGCGCTGATCTGGCGCACCAAGCTCGGCTACGAAATCCGCACCTACGGCTTCAGCCCGAAGGCGGCACGGTATGCCGGCATCTTCGAAAGCCGCATCATCATCATCACCATGATGATCTCGGGCGGGCTGGCCGGCATGATGGCGCTCAACCCGATCATGGGAGACCAGCATCACATGTCGCTGGATTTCGTCGCCGGCGCCGGCTTCGTTGGCATCGCGGTGGCGCTGATGGGCCGGTCGCATCCGGTCGGCATCGTGCCGGCCGCCATCCTCTTCGGCATGCTCTACCAGGGCGGCGCCGAACTCGCTTTCGAAATGCCCAACATCAGCCGCGACATGATCGTCATCATCCAGGGGCTGGTGATCCTGTTCGCCGGCGCGCTGGAACACATGTTCCGGCCGGCCGTCCAGGCAGCACTTGCGTCAGTCAGTCCGCGATCGATGGGCGTTCCCGCGGCCAAGGGAGAGGGCGCCTGAGATGGATGCACTGGTCCAACTTCTCGACGCCACAATCCGCGTTTCGGTGCCGCTGCTGCTTGCCTGCCTTGCCGGTCTCTATTCCGAGCGGGCCGGCGTCTTCGATATCGGCCTCGAAGGCAAGATGCTGGCTGGCGCTTTTGCCGGCGCCTCGGCGGCGGCGGTTTCCGGCTCGGCCTGGATTGGGCTGCTCGCCGCGGTCGGCATCGCGGTCTTTCTGGCGCTGGTGCACGGTTTCGCGTCGATCACCCACCGCGGCAACCAGATCGTTTCCGGCGTCGCCATCAACTTCATTGCCGCAGGCTCAACCATCATTCTCGGACAGGCCTGGTTCCGGCAGGGCGGCCGCACGCCTCCGCTTGCTGGCGATTCGCGTTTCAACGCCATCGAACTGCCGGGTGCGGCGGCATTGCGCGACGTGCCGGTCATCGGCACCATCTATTCCGAACTGCTTTCCGGCCATTCGATCCTGGTCTACGTGGCCTTCCTGATGGTGCCGTTCACCTGGTGGGTGCTGTTTCGCACCCGCTTCGGCTTGCGGCTGCGCGCCGTAGGCGAAAACCCGGCGGCCGTCGATACCGCGGGCATTTCGGTGACCTGGCTCCGCTATCGTGCCGTCATCTGCACGGGCATCCTCACCGGCCTCGCCGGCGCCTATCTGTCGGTCGCGCAGAATGCAGGCTTCGTCAAGGACATGACCGCCGGCAAGGGTTACATCGCGCTCGCCGCACTGATCTTCGCCAAATGGAAGCCGGTGCCCGCAATGTTCGCCTGCCTGCTGTTCGGCTTCCTCGACGCTGCCTCGATCCGCTTCCAGGGCATGCCGTGGCCCGTCATAGGCAAGGTTCCGGTGCAGTTCATCAACGCGCTGCCTTTCATCCTGACCATCGTCCTGCTCGCGGGGTTCATCGGCAAGGCGATCCCGCCGCGCGCTGGCGGCGTGCCTTATGTGAAAGAGCGCTGAGAACGAAGCAATGTCCCACGATCTGTTTCTCGCAGCGAAAGCGGCGATGGCGAAAGCCCATGCGCCCTATTCGAATTTCCCGGTGGGCGCGGCGCTGCGCACCGAGGACGGCCGTATTTTCGCCGGCGCCAACATCGAGGTCGCTTCCTATCCGGAAGGCTGGTGCGCCGAGACGACCGCGCTCGGCCACTATGTAATGGCCGGCGGCGGCAGGATTTCGGAAATCGTGGTGGTCGCCGAGCGCATGGCGCGCATCACGCCCTGCGGCGGCTGCCGCCAGCGCCTGGCCGAATTCGCCGGGCCGCAGGCGAAGATCCATCTGTGCGATGACGACGGCATCGTCGAAACCGTCACCATGGGTGAAATGCTTCCCTTTGGCTTCAGGGGCGAGATGCTGAAATGAAAGAAACGATCGATCGTCTTGTCGAGCGGTTGGGCGGACTGGCGCCAAGGGCCGCACTGGTTCTCGGCTCCGGTCTTGGCGGTCTCGTCGACGAGGTGGAGAACGCGGTGCGCATTTCCTACGCCGACCTGCCGGGCTTTCCGAAGAGCGGCGTCACCGGCCACGCAGGCGAAGTCGTCGCGGGTCATTTCGCCGGCGCGCCGGTGCTGATGCTGGCGGGCCGCGCCCACTATTACGAGCACGGCAATGCGGCCGCCATGCGCCCGGTTATCGAGACGCTGGCCGCCATCGGCATCACGCACCTGATCCTTACCAATGCCGCCGGATCGCTGGAGCCGGACATGCCGCCGGGATCGGTGATGCTGATCACCGACCACATCAATTTCTCCGGCTCCAACCCGCTGTTTGGTGAGCCGACCGACCGCCGTTTCGTCGGCCTGACCGAGGCTTACGACGCGGGCATCCGTGCCGCCATCGAGGAGGCCGCGGCAGCCACCGGCACAGCCTTGCACAAGGGCGTCTACATGTGGTTTTCCGGCCCGTCCTTCGAGACGCCGGCCGAGATACGCATGGCCCGCGTCTTCGGCGCCAATGCTGTCGGCATGTCGACGGTGCCTGAAGTCATCCTCGCCCGTTTCTGCGGGCTGCGTGTCGCTGCCTGTTCCGTCATCACCAATCTCGCCGCGGGCATGACCGGCGGCGAACTCTCTCATCAGGAAACCAAGGACATGGCGCCGCTTGGCGGCAAGCGTCTGGCGACGATCTTGCGCGAGGTTTTCAGCAGGGGATTGCTGGATGGTTGAGCACGCGCTCACACTCTCCCTTGCGGGAGAGTGAAGGTCAGGGCCGATGCTTCCCCAGGAAATCATCCGCCGCAAACGCGACAGCCTGCCTCTGTCGGCCGAGGAGATCGCGGCGTTCGTCAGCGGAATAGCCTCGGGCGCGGTAACTGAGGGCCAGATTTCGGCACTCGCCATGGCGATCTTCTTCAGGGGCATGAGCCGCGCCGAGGCGGTAGCGCTGACGCTTGCCATGCGCGATTCCGGCGATGTGCTCGATTGGTCGGATTTGCCCGGCCCTGTCACCGACAAACATTCCACCGGCGGCGTCGGCGACAATGTTTCGCTGATGCTGGCGCCGATCGTGGCGGCATGCGGCGCCTTTGTGCCGATGATCTCCGGCCGCGGTTTAGGCCACACCGGCGGCACGCTGGACAAGATGGATTCGATCCCGGGCTACACCAGCCAGCCCGGCAACGCCTTGTTCCGCAAGGCGGTGCGGGAGACCGGCTTCGCCATCATCGGCCAGACGGCCGACCTTGCGCCGGCCGACAAGCGTTTTTATGCCATCCGCGATGTCACCGCGACGGTGGAATCAGTGCCGCTGATCACCGCTTCCATTCTGTCGAAGAAGCTCGCCGCCGGACTGCAGTCGCTGGTGCTCGACGTCAAGCTTGGCAACGGCGCATTCATGGCCAGGAGCCGCGACGCCACCGAACTGGCGACCTCCCTGGTCGAAGTGGCGAACGGCGCGGGGTTGAACACCACAGCGCTGATCACCGGCATGAACGAGCCGCTGGCTTCGGCCGCCGGCAACGCGGTGGAAGTGGCCAATGCCGTCGATTTCCTCACCGGCCGCTATCGCGACCGGCGCCTGCTCGCGGTCACGCTGGCGCTTGCCGCCGAGATGCTGCAGTCGGCGGGCATTGCCGGCTCCAACCGGGAAGGCATGACCCGTGCCACCGAAGCGCTGGAGAGCGGCAAGGCCGCGGAAGCTTTCGGGCGCATGGTCGCAGCGCTCGGCGGCCCCACTGATTTCGTCGAGAGTTCCGGAAGATATCTTCCGAAGGCGCCGGTCGAGCGTCCCGTGTCGTCTGGCAGCGACGGCTTCGTAACCGGGGTAGCGACGCGCGACATAGGCTTGGCGGTGGTGGCGCTAGGCGGTGGCCGAATGCGGCACGACGAACCGGTCGACCATGCGGTGGGCATCACGCGGCTCCTGCCGATGGGTGCCGAAGTGCATCGCGGCGATACCCTGGCGCTGGTGCATGCGCGCCGGGAGAGCGATGCCGAGGCGGCTGTCGCAAAAGTGCAGGCGGCCTACACGATCGGCCATGCACGGCCGCCGGCGCAGAAGTCGGTCATTCGCCGCATCGGCGCCAGGGCATGATCCCGAAAGCGGGGCTCTAGAGCATAGCTACTGCACCAGAAGCAGCGCGCCGTCCTCCACCTGGAATTTCGACAGGCGGCTCAAAAAACTCATGCCTACCAGGGTGCCGTCGAGCGCGGCGTCCTCCAGCACGGCGGCAGGGACGTTCTCCACCACGATGCGGCCGATCTGCATGCGCTCGATGACGACGCCCGCTGCACGCGTGACGCCATTGGCGGTCTTCACCTCGTGTTTGAAATCGTCCTTGCGGAGCGAAATGCCGATATGGCGAGCCGTCGACCGGTTGATGGCGACCGTTGTTGCGCCGGTGTCGACGATACCCTCGACGCTGCGGCCGTTGAGCTTGAAATCGGCGATGAAATGTCCCCGCGCATCGGCGGAGACTTTCACCTTCCTGCCGAGCAGGACTTCCGGCGCCGCCGGGACCGGGCTGGCCACGATTTTCAGGGCCGGCGCCGGCTCGGCAGGCGCGACCGTGGCTTCTCCCGCCGGCTTCAAGAACTGGTGAAACGCCTCAGGGTCGGACTGGTAGACGGCCGGGATCGCCACCGACGCGGCAACCGCGAGCCCGAGAATGACGAAATTGCGCATGGCAGATCCGCGATGATAGCAGCCCGATCGTAGCGCGTCGTGCTTAACGCGACGCAAGTTTCCGTGCGCCGCCGGTCCGGAACCGCGCCACTGCCTTAACAAACGGTAAAGAGTTCTATTGCGGCTGTGTGTTCGCGAAATATGCGTTGAGGTCGGTGGTCCGCGCCTCGATGACTGCGGCCCGGCAGGCCGGATAGCTCAGCACCTCTCCCTCACGCCCGAAATAGCCGCTTGCATAAAACAGGCAGGACTTTTCCTTGTAACCGTTCCAGACGCGCTGCTCATCGAGCAGGGCCTTGGCGGTCGCGTCGTCGGTTATCGCGGAATGCAACTTCTTCCAGGCATCGTTGAGCGCCTTGTCCGCCCGCGCCATCCAGTCGCCACCGCACGCACCCCAGGCCGTGTTGGTGCCGTCGCTGTCTTTGATGCATTTGTCGTAGATGTCGTCGGCGTGCGCCGGCAGAACGGCAAGCACTCCGGCGGTCAGAACAAGAGGAAGGATGATTTTCATGCGGACTCTCCTTGCCCCACCCTGTCACAACGACTTAGCGCGAGGCCAGGAGACCAGCAATTGCCCGCGGGTCAAATCACTTCGTGCCGTACAGCCGGTCGCCGGCGTCGCCGAGACCGGGCACGATATAGCCCTTCTCGTTGAGCTGCCGGTCGATCGCCGCCGTGTAGACAGGCACGTCAGGATGCGCCTTGGTGAAGCGCTCGATGCCTTCCGGTGCGGCCAGCAGGCAGAGATAACGCAGATTGGTGGCGCCGCGGCCCTTGAGCTTGTCGATCGCTGCGATCGCCGAATTGGCCGTCGCCAGCATCGGGTCGACGACGATAACCAGCCGGTCGCCGATATCGCTCGGCGCCTTGAAGAAATATTCCACCGCTTCCAGCGTTTCGTGGTCGCGGTAAAGCCCGATATGGGCGACACGCGCCGCCGGCACCAGGTCGAGCAGGCCTTCCAGCAGGCCGTTGCCGGCGCGCAGCACCGAGGCAAAGACCAGCTTCTTGCCTTCCAGGATCGGAGCTTCCATCGTTTCGATCGGTGTTTCGATGGTCTTGGTGGTGAGTTCGAGATCGCGCGTCACCTCGTAGCCGAGCAGCAGCGAGATCTCGCGCAGCAGCCGCCGGAACCCCGCCGTCGAGGTTTCCTTGTCGCGCATGATGGTGAGCTTGTGCTGGACAAGCGGATGGTCGACGACGGTGACGCCCTTCATGGTCTCAGCTCCGGCAACAAAAGAGATGAATGGTGAATAGTGAATGGCGAATGGTTTTGCGAGTCTTTGTCGGATGAAGAGCGTGAAGGTCCACAGTTGACGGGGCTGCCGCTCCCGCCAAGCTCACCATTCACCGGCCGCCGTTGAGCCGCGCCAAAAGGGCCGCCCTGGTTTTCTTGTCGACGAAAGCCGCCTCGATCGCGGTCCGCGTCACCGCCGTCAGCGCCTTGTCGTCCAGGCGGAAATTGTCGCGGCCGATATCGTATTCGCGCTTCAGCGACGTCCAGAAATAGGGAGGATCGTCGGAGTTGAGCGTCACCTTGCAGCCGGCGTCGCGCAGTTTCGGGAACGGATGGTCTTCGAAACTGCCAAAGACGCCGAGCGCGACATTGGAGCCCGGGCAGCATTCCAGCACGATGCCCTCGTCGGCGATGCGCTTCACCAGGTCGAGGTTCTCGATGGCCCTGACGCCATGGCCGATGCGCGACGGCCTGATGTGGTCGAGCGCGCCCTGCACGCTTTCCCAGCCGCACAGCTCGCCGGCATGGATGGTGATGCCGAGCCCCGCCTCGCGCGCGATCTCGAAAGCCCGCACATAATCTTCGAAACTGCCCATCCGCTCATCGCCGGCGACGCCGAAGCCGGTGACCAGCGGATGACCGCAACGGGCGGCGAAACGCGCCGACGCTTCGATCGATTCGACCCCGATATGGCGCACTCCGGTGACGATCATGCGGCTTTCGATGCCGGTCTTGGCTTTGGCGCGCTGCATGCCTTCGCCCAGTGCATTGGTGTAGGCCGCCGGCGAGATGCCCGATTTCAACGCATGGTCGGGCGAGGTGAAGAATTCCGAATAGATGCAGCCATCGCGGGCGAGGCTGGTGAGATAGTGCTCGGACAGCCGCGCATAGTCTTCCTCGCTGCGGAAAAGGTCGGAAGCGCCATCGTAGGCGGCGAGGAACGAGGTAAAATCATGCCAGACGAAGGAGCCGTCCTTGATGAAGGCGGAAACGTCCTTGCCGTATTTCTGCGCCTGCTTGAGGACGAGGTCGGGCGCTGCCGCACCTTCGATGTGGCAGTGCAGCTCTGCTTTCAAAACCATTCGGCATCCTCGTCATGCGCATCTTGGAGCGCGGCTCTTCACCGCGCCTTAAACAATAGCGCCCGCTATGACGATCGGCTATGGTCCCGCCGAAATTAGGCAGGTCACAAAAATGTCAGAACAGCGCACGACAGCCGCCGGGGGCATGGAAACGTCCTACGGCTACAAGCAGGTCGGCGCCGGCGACAAGCAGTCGCTGGTCAACGATGTCTTTCACCGCGTCGCCAACCGCTATGATGTGATGAACGATCTCATGTCGGGAGGCTTGCACCGGCTGTGGAAGGACGCGCTTGTCGCCTGGCTCAACCCTCCGAAACGGCCGGGCTGGCAATTGCTCGACGTCGCTGGCGGCACCGGCGACATCGCCTTCCGCATCGTTGAGGCCACCAACCGTCAGGGGCACGCCACGGTGCTCGACATCAACGGGTCGATGCTTGCCGTCGGCCGCGAGCGCGCCGAGAAGCAGGGGCTGACGGCCAACACGGATTTCGTCGAGGCCAATGCCGAGGAACTGCCTTTCGCCGACGAGACCTTCGACGCCTATACGATCGCCTTCGGCATCCGCAATGTGCCGCGCATCGAAACCGCTCTGGCGGAAGCGTACCGCGTGTTGAAACCCGGCGGCCGGTTCCTCTGCCTGGAATTCTCCGAGGTCGACATGCCGCTGCTCGACAAGGTTTACGAAGCTTGGTCCTTCAACGCCATCCCGCGCATCGGCCAGATTGTGACCGGTGACGGTGAGCCCTATTCCTATCTGGTGGAATCGATCCGCAAATTCCCCAACCAGGAGAATTTCGCCGCCATGATCCGGAACGCCGGCTTCGACCGCGTCAGCTTCCGCAATTATTCCGGCGGCATCGCGGCCCTTCATTCGGGCTGGAAGCTTTGACGGACGGTCCGCGATGAGCAGCATCGGAGCATCTTTCCGGCTCGCGCGAGCGGGCTGGGTTCTGGTGCGCGAGGGCGTGATCGCGGCTCTGCCTGGCGATGAGCTGACCGGCCTGCCGAAATTCGGCTGGCGGCTGGCCGTGATGTTTACCCGCCGCCGCGCATTGAAGCGCGTGCGCAGCGACCGCCTTGCAAACGCCATCGCCCGGCTAGGCCCCTCCTACGCCAAACTCGGGCAGTTCCTGGCGACGCGTCCCGATGTGGTCGGCGACGATATCGCGCTCGATCTCGCCTTGCTGCAGGACGCGATGGCGACCTTCCCCATGTCGGAAGCGGTCGCCGCCATCGAAGGCTCGCTCGGCCGCAAGGCGTCCGATTTGTACACGCGCATCGACGCACCGGTCGCCGCTGCCTCCATCGCCCAGGTGCACCCGGCGGAGGTCGCCACGCCGGAAGGACCGCGCAAGGTCGCGGTCAAGGTTATCCGCCCTGGCGTGCGCCGGCGCTTCTTCCAGGATCTTGAGAGCTACTTCCTGGCCGCCCGCCTTCAGGAGCGTTTCGTCCCGTCGAGCCGCCGTTTGCGCCCGGTCGAGGTCACCGAGACGCTCGCCCAGACCACCAAGATCGAGATGGACTTCCGGCTCGAGGCCGCTGCCTACTCCGAGCTCGGCGAAAACACCAAGGACGATCCTGGCTTCCGCGTGCCGGCCGTGGACTGGGAGCGTACGGGCCGCGACGTGCTCACCATGGAATGGATCGACGGCATCAAGCTCAGCGATGTCGAAGGACTTCGCGCCGCCGGCTATGACCTCAAGGCCATTGCGGCGACGCTGGTGCAGTCGTTCCTGCGCCATACGCTGCGCGACGGCTTCTTCCACGCCGACATGCATCCCGGCAACATGTTCGTCGATACGAATGGCGACATCGCCGCGGTCGATCTCGGCATTTCCGGCCGTCTCGGCAAGAAGGAGCGGCGCTTCCTTGCCGAAATCCTCTACGGCTTCATTACCCGCGATTACATGCGCGTCGCCGAGGTGCACTTCGAGGCCGGCTATGTGCCGCGCCACCACAATGTAGCGGCCTTCGCCCAGGCGATCCGCGCCATCGGCGAGCCGATCCACGGTCAGCCGGCCGAGACCATCTCGATGGCCAAGCTGCTGACCTTGTTGTTCGAAGTCACCGAATTGTTCGACATGCAGACGCGGCCGGAGCTGGTGCTGCTGCAAAAGACCATGGTCGTGGTCGAGGGCGTCGCCCGCACACTCGATCCCGCCTTCAACATGTGGAAGACCGCCGAACCGGTGGTCGGCCACTGGATTGCCGGCAATCTCGGACCGCAGGGTCTGCTCATCGACGCCCGCGACGGCCTTGGCGCCCTCATGTCGCTGGTTCGCCAGGCGCCCGATCTCGCAGCCCGCACCGAGCGCCTGTCGCGCCAGATCGACGCCATGGCGGAGAACGGCCTGCGCTTCGATGCCGAAACCGCAAAAGCTATCGGCAACGCGGAAGCGCGCCACACCCGCTCTGGCCGTGTGGCGCTGTGGGTGATCGCTGCGGCGGCGGTCTATCTGGTTTGGGTGGTGACTTGAGTTGCATGCAACGCTAGCATTGCTAGCATTGCTAGCATTGCTAGCGTTGCATGCAGGCTTGTGACTTGTTATGTTAGTGTCCGGCATGGCGACTTTTGGAGCAGACCCTTCCGGAAGCCAATGGACATGAGCACCTTGACCATCCGTAATCTCGACCCATCCGTTAAGCAGGCTCTGCGCCAGCGTGCTGCAGCGCGTGGTGTGTCGATGGAACAGGAGGCGAGGGATGTGTTGGCGCGAACGCTGGCCAAGCCTGTAAAACGCAAGATTGACATTGAAGCGGTTCTGGCACTCGGCATCAAACCTGCGCAGCCGTTTGATCTGAAGAAGTTCAGCGACGATATGTGGGACGAAAGCCTGCGGTGAGCGGCCTCGTCGTCGATACGTCGGTACTGATCGCCATTCTGGCGCTTGAGCCAGAGGCACGTAGTTTCGCACGCTCCATTGCGGAAGCGGATTTTGCCCTGGTCAGCACGGCCACGCTTCATGAAACCTATTGCGTGGGGGCCAGCGAGCGCTTCGTTGACGGCGTCAACCGGCTGGAAAAAATGGTTTTGGAACTTCAACTGGATAAGATCGCGTTTGACACCGCGCAGTTGGAGACATCCACGGCGGCGTATATGCGTTATGGGCGTGGCTCCGGACACGCCGCGAGGCTCAATTTTGGCGACTGCTTTGCCTATGCGCTCGCCAAAACCCGCAATTTGCCGCTGCTTTTCAAGGGCGACGATTTCATCCATACCGACATTGAGCCGGCGCTGAAGCCGGCCTGAGGGGCCACGCATGATCCTGTCCGGCAAGCGCATCCTGCTCATCATCGGCGGCGGCATCGCCGCCTACAAGTCGCTCGACCTGATCCGCCGCCTGCGCGAGCGCGGCGCCTCGGTCCGCGCCGTGATGACGTCCGCCGCGCAGGAGTTCGTGACCCCGCTGTCAGTCGGCGCACTGACGGCCGACCGCGTGTTTTCCGATCTCTTCGACCGGAACGACGAGCACGACATCGGCCACATCAGGCTGTCGCGCGAGGCCGACCTGCTGGTCGTCGCGCCAGCAACCGCCGATCTCATGGCCAAGCTGGCCAACGGCCATGCCAACGATCTTGCGTCCACCGTGCTGCTTGCCACCGACAAGAAGGTGCTGATGGCGCCGGCCATGAACCCCAGAATGTGGTCGCACGCCGCCACACGCCGCAACCGCGCCACCCTGGAGAAGGACGGCATCGCCTTCGTCGGCCCGGCCAGGGGCGAGATGGCCGAAAGCGGCGAGGCCGGCGAAGGTCGCATGAGCGAGCCGCTGGAGATCGTGGCTGCCATCGAAATGCTGCTCGACGCACAACCCAGGCCGCTGTCGGGCAAGAAGATCATAGTCACGTCGGGGCCAACGCACGAGCCTATCGATCCGGTGCGCTACATCGCCAACCGTTCGTCCGGCAAGCAGGGTCATGCCATCGCTGCCGCACTGGCAAAGCTCGGCGCCGACGTGCGCCTCGTCTCCGGCCCGGTCGCCATTGCCGATCCCTCGGGTGTGAAAACCGTCCATGTCGAGAGCGCCCAGGAAATGCGCGATGCCGTCGAACAATTGCTGCCCGCCGACGCCGCGGTCTTTGTCGCCGCAGTTGCCGACTGGCGCACCGAGAACGCCGCCGGCGAAAAGATCAAGAAGGTGGCGGACAAGGGGCCACCCGCGCTGCAGATGGTTGAAAACCCGGATATCCTGGCGGGCGTCGGGCATCATAAGCAGCGCCCCTATCTTGTCGTCGGTTTCGCAGCCGAGACCCAGGACGTGTTGAAAAACGCTCAAGCCAAGCTGAAGAAAAAGGGCGCCGACTTCATCGTCGCCAACGATGTCAGCCACGAAGGCGGCGTCATGGGCGGCGACCGCAACAGGGTAAGGATCGTTTCGAAGTCAGACATAGACGAATGGCCGGACCTGACCAAGGAAGCCGTCGCGGAACGGCTCGCGGACCTCATCGCAAAACATCTTAAAACAATCGAAATCTGATTTTATTGACTTGTCGTTTGCCTCAATTCCGCCGATTGTTCCGGCTTTGGGGCATATTGCTGCGTTTTTTTGTTTATTGTTGAGGTTTTATCAGTGAATAGCGCTAGTTCGGCTGCGGTACCGGTCGTTGAGACCGAGCGCACAATCCTTCGCGGCCATCGGCTTGACGATTTCGAGATGCATGCCGCCATGTGGCGGGACCCGGCAGTTACCCGTTACATTGGCGGCAAGCCGTTCACCCGCGAAGAAGCCTGGGGCCGTTATCTCCGCTACGCCGGCCTTTGGGCCGTGCTGGGGTACGGCTTCTGGGCGATCGAGGAGAAGGCCACGGGCAAGCTGATCGGTGGCGCCGGCTTTCATGATCTGAAGCGCGATATCGTGCCATCGCTGGAGGGTATTCCCGAAGCCGGCTGGGGCCTGGCGTCGTCGGCGCATGGCAAGGGCCTCGCCACCGAGGTCGTCCGCGCCATGCATGTTTGGGGCGATGGCTTTTTCGCCGGCGGCAAGACCGTCTGCATAATCGACCCGCAGAACAGCGCATCGCTGCGGGTCGCCGAAAAATGTGGCTATCGCGAAGTCATGAAGACGACCTACCGCGGCGACCCGACAATCCTTTTTGAAAGACAGGCGGGAGGGAAGGCCGCCTGAGCAGCCCACCCTCGATGCATCAGTCCTTCGGCTGCTTCGTCTTCCTGAGATAAGGCAGCACGCGCTCGAACTCACCGAACTTTTCCGTGGCCTCATCGTCAGGCACGGCGGCCGTGATGATCACGTCTTCGCCCTGCTTCCAGTTGGCGGGGGTGGCCACCTTGTGCTTGGCAGTCAGCTGGATGGAATCGATCGCCCGCAGGATCTCGTCGAAGTTGCGGCCGGTGGTCATCGGATAGGTAATGGTGAGCTTCACCTTCTTGTCCGGCCCGACGACGAAGACCGAGCGCACCGTGGCGTTGTCCGCCGGCGTGCGACCTTCCGAGCTTTCGCCGGCGCCGGCCGGCAGCATGTCATAGAGCTTGGCGACCTTCAGGTCCTTGTCCCCGATCAGCGGATATTCCACCGACTGGCCGGTCGCCGTCTTGATGTCGGCCTTCCATTTGTCGTGGCTCTCGACTGGGTCGACGGAGATGCCGATGATCTTGGCGTTGCGTTTCTTGAACTCGCCGGCGAGACCGGCCATGATGCCGAGTTCGGTCGTGCACACGGGCGTGAAGTTTTTCGGATGCGAGAACAGCACGGCATAGCTGTCGCCGATCCAGTCATGAAAATTGATTGTGCCTTGCGTAGTCTCGGCGGTGAAATCCGGCGCTGTGTCGTTGATGCGGATGCTCATTTGGTGTCTCCCGGCTTTCGTGGTTTGGCCGCCATCATAACGCAAAGATCGACTGTTTCGGGAAGCAAAGAGCCGAATTTTTTGGCGAAAAAACAGAATTTGACGAGATCGGCCTGCCTTTGAACGATTGTTCCGGCTTTCGGTTCGCCCATGAAATGCCCGTTGCGGCCGGCTTTCACAAAGCGCCAAAGCCTACTTCTGAAAGTTACCGTTACAGGCTACCATTTGCGCTAACATTGGCTAGATTTTGGCAACTTTTGAATGTGACCATATTGCGGCGCACAAGGTTCAGCCTACATGTGTTTCGCATAAATCACTTTCCGCCATCACAAACACGCATCGATCCCAACGAGGGGAATCACATGGACGAAACGGCTAGCCGACTTCCGGTCATCCGCAATTTTGGTGGGCGTTTTGGCCTGCGAACCGGCGCCCTGGCGCTGTTCTGGGTTCTTACCGCAGCCGCGCCGCACGCCGCGTGGGCACAGCAGCCGGACCTGCCCGTCGTCACCGCGGCCAAGCCGGTTGTGCGCGACATCGTCGAGGACGACGAATTCGTCGGCCGGTTCGAAGCCGTCGACGAGGTGGCTATCCGCTCACGCGTCAGCGGCTATCTTGCCGAGGTGCATTTTCGCGACGGCGCCGTGGTCAACAAGGGCGATCTTTTGTTCACCATCGACCAGCGCCCCTACCAGGCGACCTTTGACGCGGCCAAGTCGCAGGTCGATGTCGCGCGCAGCCTGACCGAGTTCTCCGCCTCGCAGCTCGAAAGGGCTGAAGCGCTTTCCAAGTCCGGCAATCTCGCGGTGTCGATCCTTGACGACCGCAGGCGCGAAAGCCTTGCCGCCCAGGCCCAGTTGCAGGGCGCCGAAGCGTCGCTGCGCAACGCCAGCCTCAATCTCGAATTCACCGAGATCCGCGCGCCCCTTTCGGGCCGCATCGACCGCCGGCTGGTTTCACCGGGCAATCTCGTGCAGCCGGATTCGACCCTGCTGACGACGATTGTCGCCTGGGACCCGATCGACTTCTATTTCGACATCGATGAGCGCACCTATTTCAGCTATGCGCGCGACGCCCGTGAGCGCGGCGGCACGATGCAGGAAGGCGCCAGCAATCTCGATGTCGTCGTGCGGGTCGCGGACCGCAGCGAAGCACAGTTCAAGGGCAAGCTCGATTTCGCCGAGAACCGCCTCGACGACGCCAGCGGCACCATGCGGGTGCGCGCCCGGTTCGACAACAAGGACGGTGTGCTGCAGCCCGGCATGTTCGGCCGCGTCAACGTGCCCGGATCGCTTCCGCACCGTGGCATTCTCGTCCCCGACCAGGCGATCGGCGCCGATCAGGATCGCCGCATCGTCTTCGTTCTTGACGATACCGGAACGGTGTCGACCAAGCCCGTGCGCACCGGCCCCAATCTCGACGGCTACCGCGTCATTCGCGAAGGTCTGACTGGTGACGAGACCATCGTCGTCAACGGGCTGATGCGCGTGCGGCCCGGCGTGAAGGTAAAGGCTGAAATGGTGACCCTGCCTCCCAAGGCCGAGACTGCGGAGTAATCCGATGCGCTTCGCACATTTTTTCGTCGACCGGCCAATCTTTGCGTCGGTGGTTTCCATCGTGGTGCTGATCGTCGGCGCCATCGCCTATACCCAGCTCCCTGTCGCGCAATATCCGGAGATTGCGCCGCCAACCATCGTCGTTCGCGCCGCCTATCCCGGCGCCGACGCCGAAACGGTCGCGGCGACCGTCGCCACGCCGATCGAGCAGGAGATCAACGGCGTCGAGAACATGCTCTACATGTCGTCCTACTCGTCGAACGACGGGGCGATGGCGCTGACCGTGACCTTCAAGCCGGGCACCGATCTCGACCAGGCGCAGGTGCTGGTGCAGAACCGCGTGTCGATCGCCGAACCGCGCCTGCCGGAAGACGTCAGGCGGCTCGGCATCACCACGGCCAAGAGTTCGCCGGACCTGATGATGGTCATCCACATGCTGTCGCCGGACGACACCTACGACCAGCTCTATGTGTCGAACTATGCACGCTCGCGGGTGCGCGACGTGCTGTTGCGGCTCGACGGGGTCGGCGACCTCATCATCTTCGGCGAGCGCGAATTCTCGCTGCGCATCTGGCTCGATCCGGAAAAGCTGTCGGCCTACGGCCTGACTGCGGCCGACATCGTGCAGGCCCTGCGTGACCAGAACGTGCAGGTTTCCGGCGGCGCCATCGGCGCTCCGCCGATGAACACCGGCACTGCCTTCGAATATACCGTGACCACGCAGGGACGCTTCGACGATGCGCGCGACTTCCGCTACGTCATCGTCAAGTCGACCGAGGACGGAAGACTGATCTCGCTGCAGGATGTCGCCCGCATCGAGCTTGGCGCCAAGGACTACGTGACCAACTCCTATCTGGACGGCAAGCCGGCGGTGGCGCTCGGCATCTTCCAGCGGCCGGGCTCGAACGCGCTTGCCTCCGCGGCTGAAATCCAGGCGAAGATCGCCGAACTGTCCCGGGATTTCCCGAAAGGGCTGGCCTACGACATCGTCTACAACCCGACCGAGTTCATCCAGCAGTCGATCAACGAGGTCTACAAGACGATCCTTGAGGCGATGGCGCTTGTCGTCATTGTGATCCTGGTCTTCCTCCAGTCGTGGCGCACGGCCATCATTCCGATCGTCGCCATACCGATTGCGTTGATCGGCACGCTTGCCGTCCTCTACGCGGCGGGCTTTTCGCTGAACATGCTGACGCTCTTCGGCCTTGTGCTGGCGATCGGCATCGTCGTCGACGACGCGATCGTGGTGGTGGAGAATGTCGAGCGAAACATCGCGCTCGGGATGGATCCCAACCCCGCCTCGCATATGACCATGGACGAGGTGGGCACGGCGGTCATGGCGATTTCGCTGGTGCTGATCTCGGTGTTCGTGCCGGCGGCGTTCATCCCCGGCATCACCGGACAGTTCTATCTGCAGTTCGCCATCACCATCGCGGTCTCCACGGCAATCTCAGCCTTCGTTTCGCTGACGTTGTCGCCGGCGCTCGCCGCACTGCTGCTCAAGTCGCATCACGAGACACAGAAGCCGCCGCGCACTGCCATCGGGCGTTTCGGGCGCCGGCTGGCGGATGGGTTCAACCGCGGCTTCGACCGGGTCTCGGAATGGTATGGCCGTCTGGTCAAGGCGCTGGTCGGCTCCACCATGGCGTTGCTGGCCATGCTCGCAGTCTTTGCCGTGCTGATCTATGCGACGGTGTTCATGATCGAGAAGGTGCCCACCGGCTTCATCCCGACCATGGACCAGGGCTATGCGATCGTCGTGGTGCAGTTGCCCGACGGATCGTCGATCGAGCGCACCGACGCGGTCATCCAGAAGGCGACCGACATCGTCCGCAAGACGCCCGGCGTTCGCAACGCCGTGGCATTTTCGGGCTTCTCCGGCGCCACGTTCACCAACGCCAGCAATTCCGGCGTCATCTTCACTCCGTTCACGAGCTTCGAGGAACGGCTGGCAAGCGGCCTGACTGCGGAAAAGATCATCGGTTCGCTGTATGGCAGTCTGCAGGGGCTTCAGGAGGCCTTCATCATCGCGCTGCCGCCACCGCCCGTGCCGGGCATCGGCAATTCCGGCGGCTTCAAGATGCAGCTGCAGGAGCGCAACAGCGCCGACATGCGCCAGATACTGGCTCTCGCCTACGAACTGGCGGGCAAGGCCAACCAGACCCCGGGCCTGGCTGGTGTGTTCACCACCTTCTCGGCATCGAGCCCGCAATACTTCCTGGCCATCGATCGCGACAAGGCGCGTATGCTGAACGTGGCGATCCCGAGCATCTTCGAAACGCTTTCGATCAATCTCGGCACCGCCTACGTCAACGACTTCAATGCCTTCGGCCGTGTCTACCAGGTGAGGGCGCAGGCCGATCAGGCCTTCCGCCTCGACCGCGACGACATATTGAAGCTCAAGGTGCGCTCGCAGTCGGGTGAACTGGTGCCGCTCGGCACGCTGGTCGAGATCCAGGATTCGACGGGTCCCGCGCTGGTGCAACGCTACAACATGTATGTGTCGGTTCCGGTGCAAGGCAACGCCGCGCCGGGCGTCTCGACGGGCGAAGCGCTGCAGAAGATGGAGGAGCTTGCCAACGCGACGCTGCCAGACGGAACCTCCTTCGAGTGGACCGAACTCGCACTCCAGGAAAGCCAGACCGGAAACACGGCGATCTTCATCTTCGGGCTGTCCGTGCTGTTCGTCTTCTTGGCGCTGGCGGCCCAGTATGAAAGCTGGATCATGCCGTTCGCCATCGTGCTGATCGTGCCGCTTGGCGTGCTGGCTGCGATGATCGGTGTCTTCATAAGAGGGCTCGACAACAACATCCTCGTGCAGGTGGGGCTCATCGTGCTGATCGGTCTGGCGGCCAAGAACGCCATCCTGATCGTCGAGTTCGCCAGACAGGCGCAGGATCGTGGCCTGTCGCCGGTCGATGCAGCCGTCGAGGCCTGCCGGCTGCGCCTGCGGCCGATCCTGATGACGGCCTTCGCTTTCATCCTCGGCGTCGTGCCCTTGATGATCGCCACCGGACCCGGTGCGGAAATGCGCCAATCGCTGGGCACCACGGTGTTCTCCGGCATGCTGGGCGTGACGATTATCGGCCTTTTCCTGACGCCGGTCTTCTATGTCTCGCTGCGGCGGTTGTTCCCGTTGCGGGTCAAGCAGCATCCGGCCGAGGAAGTGCCGGCCGAATAACGCTGCATTTTCATGTACGATGGTAAAAGGCCCGGATCACTCCGGGCCTTTTCCGTTCCGGGCAAGTGCCCGCCCCGGTGCGGTGGGGCGGGCTCTGCGGACATTGTTGTCAAATTGTCAAGGTGACATGACGTATGGGAAGTGCTGCGCCGCGATCTTCTCGACACGTTATCAAATGGAATGTTCCCATTACTCGCACGGTTCGCTCGACAATCGCTTTGGCCGTGGGGCACGATTGCCGTAGAAAGGCTCAGGGCATTTGCAGCCAGGTGGAATCACTTGGCGTTGCACAAATGCGGCTAAAACAAGCAGATGGAGCGGGATGCTCGGTTCAATCTGAATGCATTCCGCTCTAGGGTCCAATAGGGAAATCGATATGTCGCCGCCACATCCGGATGAAAGTGAAAGGGAGACGATACCGAGGCCGGCAAAGATCGGCGCCGACCTGTTCGAACTGCTATTCGCCGGATGCAAGACCGAACACCATGCGGCAGGCCAGCATCTCTTTGTGCAGGAGGATATCGCCGACAGGGTCTACGGCATCCTGCGCGGCACCGTCGAGATATCGCTCTATTCGGTTGGCGGTAAGAAGCTTGTCGCCAATATCGAGCGCCCGCCAGCCGTGATCGGCGAAATCGGGGCGCTGGACGGCGGCCCTCGCACCGCCACCGCGATCTGCCTGGACGATTGTGATCTTGTTTCCATCAGCCGTGGGCAACTTTTCGAACGGATCGAGCGGCATCCGGCTCTGGCCCGGGCGATGATAGAAATTCTGTGCACCCGGCTTCGCTGGGTGACCGGTCAGCTCGGCGATCAGGCGTTTCTGGGAATAGAGGCGCGGCTGGCCAAACGGCTGCTTTTTGTCTCCGCCATGATGTCGGACCCTACCGGCTGGATACCGATCTCGCAGTCCGAACTCGCCGAATTTCTGGGCGTCACGCGCGAGTCCGTCAACAAGACCCTCAACGAATGGCGCAGCCGGTCGATCATCAACATGAAGCGCGGCGGTGTGCGCATCGAACGGGCCAGCGGGCTGCGCGTGATCGCCGAAGCAGAAGACGATTGACCGTCAGAGCATGATCCCGAAAAACGGAAACCGGTTTTCGGAATAGACGGGCTCCCGTCAAAGCCGTGAAATTAGAAAGCGCAACGCGGAGCGGCTTGGCATGAAGAAATAACCGCCGCCTTTGGTGGTGACGAAATTCGGAATGCCCTTCAGCACCAGGGTGCCTTCCCATCTGGGGATGGAAAAGCGGCCGCCGCCCTTTTTCTCGTCCTGCGTGCCGATGGTCGGATCCTTCTCCTTCATCAGGCCGTGGAACGATCCGGACGACACCCAGGTCTGCTGCATGAACTCATACTGCCGCTCGATATCGGCGTTCAGGCACATGAACAGCAGGCCCTTTTCAGGCTCTCCGTCCTCCTTCTTCTTTTCGTAGGTGCGTCCGACACGCAGGATGCGATGGCGCTTGCCGATCTTGAGCTGAATTTCATGGTCGTCGCCAAGTGAATCGCGCGGGTTCGAACGGCGTATGTGGGAGCCCAGCGGGCAGAGCAGCCCTTGCGGGTCTTCGGCGCCGAAGGTGAAGTCGTTGTCGATCGGCCTTTTCTCTCGGCCGTCGGGATTGCGCACGAGGGAGGACCCATCGGGCCAGCGACCAACCATTTTCGCGGCGATCCATCGCTCCGTAATTTCCGGGTCCTTACGCCCGCGCGCCGCCGCCTGGCAGAAGTCCTTGAATTTTTCGACATGCTGCTCGAACTGGCGAACCACCAGGAACGAGCCGTTCCGGCCGAAATCGTGAAGGCCGGTTTCGCCTCCCATGGAATTCATCTCGTTGAGCGTCGGCAGGATGCCGTCACGGTCCTGCGCGGCACTTGTCGTCACTGCCGGCGGGAAGTAGCCGTGTTCGTCGCGGTAGCCGAAAAGGAATTCGCCGGGCGCGACCAGATGCAGGGGCGAAACCGAGGAGTTCGCTCGAGCCGTTCCCCGCACGATCGGTTGCGAAATACCGTCGACAAAGCCGAAATGTTCCTTTGCCCGTTTTTCGTCGCGATTGACGACCAGCGGCAATTTCGCGGCGCGCTCCAGGCCGGCGGCTTTCAGCTGCTTCTCCAGGTCGGTAACGTCGGATTCCAGCTTTTCTTTGCTTGCTGCATAGCAGACAACGACGGCATCCACGGGGTTGCGCGCCGAGCCCCACTCCCATTTCGCCGGCGCGCTGTCTCCGACATCGTCAAGAATGCGGCTGCGCGAGGCGCTGCCCATGCCTTGCCGGAACGACAGCGCGAAGTTTTCCATGGGGTCGTGATCGGGGTCGCAGTCGAGCCCCAGGCGCCTGAGGCCGTCGGGACCGAAGGCGACTGTCATTGCCTGGTCGGTCAGGACGCGATCGCCGAAGGTCGTCCGCTCGGCGATGAATTCAAGCCAGGCCTTGCGTTTGCGACGCGGGCTGCCGTCCGGAATACGGATCGCCAGCATGGCCCCATATTTCAGGGGACCGAAGGCGTTGAAGAAGATCGTCTGGATTTCGCCCAGTTCGAGCGTCTCGATCGGTGGCGGGGCGGCATCCACCAGGTTGATCCTGGCGCTGTCCTTCGCAATCAGCGGCCGCGGTAGCGAGCCGAAGAGGCTGATCCAGTCGCGCGCCTGGTTTGCCGTTGCATGCGCGATGCCGTAGCGGATTTTCGAATTGATGCGAATGCGCGCCGTGTTGACGGGATACGCCGAATACCAGAAGAGGGTCGGCACCTGTTGTGTCCGGGCCCAACGCTTGAAGCGCTCACCGTCACGCGCGCCTGCCCCGAACAGCCAGCGTGTCGCCGGAAATCCTATCGTGTTGCTCCACACGCCGGTGAGCCCGTTGGCCGCCTTGGTTATGAAATCCTCGAGATAGCTTTCCCAGCTGCCGCCGTAGTTGCTGAAGAACATCAGCTGGTTGGTGCCGGGTATCGAGATCCAGCGGGCGAAGTGGATCGTGTTGATGTTGGACAGATATCCCGGCCGGAAGACTTTCTGCGCCGATATCGAAATCACGTAGAAGGTAAGGCGCAGGGCCAGACGCCGCAACCGGCCCGGCTTCATGATCGAGATCGCCGTGAGATGGTTCTGGGCGGCGTGGTCTTCGCGCTCGTTGATGGCTTCGAACCGGCTGAGCTCGATCATTTTTTCGCTGGGCTTGTCCTGTTTTTCGAGGCGGCGCAACGCGATGAAGCCAATGCCGAGCGGCACGACAACCAGCAGCGCCAGCCCGACAAGCGTGAGGATAAGGGAGGCGCCGCCAACGAAGAGGTTGCGGAAGAAGCCGGGTAAATATCCAAATACGTATGTGTAAGTCAGCCAGCAGCCGACCAGTAGGGCGATCGTGCTGGCGGCAGCCATGGGGCGCGCCTTCAACGTGGTCAGCGCGGCCTGCCAGAGGCTTCCCTCCGGCTTGTCCAGCAGGTTTTCCGCCGGCTCCAGCACCCATGCGGAAGCGGGGTCTTTCGCGATTTTCCGGCGCACCTCGGCCAGCGTGGCCGCAGCGCTGCGCGTCTCGTTTCCCGGTCCTTCCACTATCTTCTGGACCTTTTCGGCGAGTTTGGCTTCGGCGCGGATACGCTCGACCGACAATCCGGGCGTGCCGGAAAAGACCAGGCCGGCGCTGCTGCCGAAGGATGGCGATATCTTCACCGCGTGCTTGCGCATGAAGTCCGCAAGCGTTTGGCCTTCGAAGTCGCAGGCCTTTCGGATGATACCGCCGAGCACCGGGTCGGAATGATTGGCGAAAGCGTCGATCACCGAAGCTTCTGTCCCGTCGCCCGAAAGCTCGATGATGAGATGGGTGTCTTCGCGTTCGGCGCCTTCAGGGCTCGAAACCGCGATGCTGGCAAAATGAATCACGCCCGTGGCGTCGAGCGCCGCCTTCATGTCGGCGCCGGCCGGGTTGCCGAGCGATGCGATCTCATCGCGAATGTCGCCCACCAACACGGCAGGCTTGAGCGGGCAGACAACGGTGACCATCGAATGCGTCACCGTCCGGCAAAGCGGCGATCGCTCGAAATCCACCTTGAGGCTCTCGGGATAGGCGCCCAGGCGCCTCATCTTTCCCGCCGCACCTTTTGCCCGGCGTAAACCCGGCTTTGCGAAGAGTGCGCGGAAGCTTTCGGCTATCTGCACCTGGGCGACGGCCGATCCGATGCACAGATGGATGCCGTGGCCGAAAACCATATAGTCCCGGTAGGGACGCGTCGTGTCGAAATCGTCAGGTCGGTGCATCGCCTCAGGGTCGAACATCGCAGACAGCGTCGCCGGCATGACGATCGTGCCCTTCTTGATCACGCGTTCGCGGCGCGTTCCTTCGGCGATCAGGGCGTCCCGGGCGGTATAGCGCACCGGGCCGATCCAGATCGGTTTGAAGCGCATCGCCTCCATGATCGTCTTCTGCACCTGCTGTTCGTCGTTGTCGGCGAACGCTTGCTCCAATGCGGCGCGGGCTTCTGGTTTCGACAGCAGAACGTCCAGGCAGTTGCCGCCTGCAAGCAGGTTGGTGGGGCCGAACCCCGCGATCATGCCCATCATGATCGAGTGAATGTCGTCGAGCGTCAGCCGCTTGCGGTCGAGCATCGCGACCAGCCGCGCCAATGGGGCGTTCGGGTTGGTCCTGCCGTCCCTCACGGCTTCGATGGAGCGGTCGATCACCCCGACCATCCGGTCGGCGGCGACAACCGCCACGTCTCTGGTCGCCGGATTGCCGAACGGGTCGGAGAAGAACAGCGCGCTGAGGGCGATCGACCATTCGGCGAATTTCACGTCGTCGTCGACCACGATCCCGAAATAGTCGCGGCAGATGTTGACCGGCACCACCTTGAGCAGGCCGCTTATGGGGTCGAAGCCGGGTTCGGCACGCGTCATGATCGCTTGCGAATGGCGCGCCGCGATCGGCCTGACGATCGCCTCGACCTCATCGGGCGGAAAGGCGCTCAGCACCGCCGACTTCATCCGGCGGTAGTCGGGGCCGTCCTGCATGCCGAGAATGAAATTCGTGCCGCCGGCGATCTCGGTCATCTCGGGACCGTAGGGCGTCTGGAATTCGTCCTGGCGCTCGAGGATGTCGCGCACATCGTCGTTTCTGGTGACGAGCATGAATCGGCCGACGCGCAGCAGCGGTCGGCCGCGCCGAAGCAGCGAAAGCCACCATCTGGGGTTCTCCAGAAACTTGCTCACGATCCGGCTGGCGAAGCCGCGGCCGGTGCGCAGCCGGCCGAGATCGAACCGCGGCAGTTTCGATGCCGGCAGTTCGGCCCGCTGGGCGTCGTGGATCTTTTCGAAATACTTGAGTTTAACCACGCCTTTCGAGCCCCAATGTCACGGCAAAAAAAGCCGGCTATGGTTGACATATGTTTGCGTGCATCTTGCGTATGTGATCGCCTTCACAGTAAGCGCTGGCTCTATATTGAAGAGACAAACACCCGTCATTTTGCCATTTCGAAATTCGCGATCAGGAAATCGTTGACCCGCTTGTCGGTGAACGGAATCCAGCCAACCCGGTCGTTCGAGAAATCCGGATGGCGGGTCTGGAAGACCGCGAGCTCCTGCCTTGCTTCTTCGTAGCGGCCGCTTCGCGAAAGGGCGCCGATCTTGAGAAATGCCGAATAGAAATAGCCCGGCGACAGGCTGAGCGACCGGTCCGCCGTTTCGATGGCCAGGTCCCAGTTGTGGGTGAGGCAATAGGCGGCCGTCAGTTCACCCAGATTGTGGAAGCCGTAGAGATCGAAAGGGCTGAGCCGTTCGGCGTCGCGAAACAGCGGTATGGCCTGCTCTGCCTCTCCAAGAAGCAGGTGGGCGCTGCCCTTGGCCGAGCGCGCGAAGGCGAAGCTGGGGTTGATGTGGAGCGCATCGTCGAGATGCTCCTGCGCCGATCTCGGTAGTCCCCGCATGATGTCGGTGACGCCGAGATGGGCATGCGGACGTGCGTCCTGGCTGTCCATCCGCAGCGCCTTGCGCGCGTAGTCCGTCACCTTGTCGAGATCGGCGCTGTCGCCGAACCGCAGCCAGGCACGCCAGAAATACCACCATGCCAGTTCGTTCAGCACCGCGCTGGAGTTGGGGTCGTCCAGATAGGCCTTTTCGAAGAATTCGAGCGCCAGCGCGGTATCCTTGCGGGTACGGCGGTTCATGTGCCAGCGTCCGCGCCGGACCAGCTGCCAGGTCTCGAGGCTCTCCCATGGCACTTGAAAGGTTCGCGCTTGTTCGGCCCGGTCGACTTCCTTTTCCAGGGTGGAAACGATCTCGCTGCCGATCTCGTCCTGCAGCTCGAAAATGTCGACCAGTTCGCGCTCGAAACGCCGCGACCATACGAGACGCCCGTTGGAGGTGTCGGTGAGCGCGAAGTTCAGCCGGATGTTGCGCCCGCCGCGCGTCAAGGCGCCGGTGACCAGGTATCGCGCGCCGAGCGCGGCGCCGATTGCCTTAGTTCCGAGCGCATCGTCGCGAAACTGGAAACTTGAACTCTTTGCGATGACCAGCATCCAGCGCGTGTTCGAAAGCCCGTAGATGATGTCTTCCGCGATGCCGTCGGCGATATAGTCGATGTCGCGCTCGCCGCTGTCGTTGCGCAGCGGCAAGATGGCGACCGCGGGTGGCCCGTTGGAAGGCGCCTGCCGCGAATGAGAGTTGGCAAAGGACATGGGGATGGCCGGTGCGGCGCTTTTTTCGCGCGCGGCGATAAAGACCCTCACCGGCAGCGCGATGTTCTTGAGCGGGAGTTCGCCGAGGTCGGTGAATTCGGCGGCCGATTTGTCCTTGACGTGGTGCCATGTCGTTTCGGAGAGGGCGAGGCCGTTATGCGGCGCGAATTCCTGGATGCGCGCCGCGATGTTGACGTCGTCGCCGTAAAGATTGTCACCGCGCACGATGACGTCACCCGTGTTGATGCCGGCGCGAAACGGCATCCGCATCTTCTCCGACGCCGAGGCGTTGAGCGTTGCTATCCTCTCCTGGAAATCGAACGCGGTGAGCAGCGCTTCGCTCGGATTGCCAAACTCGGCCATGATGCTGTCGCCCGCGGCGCCGAAAACCCGGCCGCCATACTTGCCGCAGCTTTCCATGATGATTGCGCGCCGCTCTTCGAACGCGGCCACCGCCGATTCGTCGTCGAGCCCCATCAACCGCGAAAAACCAACAGCATCGATCGACATTATGGTCGCGAGCTGATGGGTGTATTGCCAATCAGCCATGGTCCCAGCTTCACCCCTTCTGGGCAGTACAAGCGGACCGAGCCGATCCGCCCGGCTCGCCCGAGACTGTATTCCCCAACCGGAGACCGACGCCGCTTCGGTACCCTCATTTTTCGTATTGGAGACCTTAGATGCCGAGCGACGTTTAGGAAAGTGCTGTGTTGACTAGACCAAAGTCTTTTACGCCCTGAGTTGCCAAAGCAAATCTCGCACGGGGCGTCAAACGTCTTTGCTTAACAGAATAAAGTACGGTTTTAATGTCAGGTTGAAGTGAAAGCTGCCAATATCGCGCCAAGGTTGCTGTTGTACGACCGCGAATTACATTGGCCAAACATCGCACAGGACGCGGTTGGCTGGCGGTCAATGGCGGGAAGGGCGTGGCTTCGATCCGCTCGTAGGCGTCTTCATCCGCGTCCCGTCAAGCCGCTCGTAGCGGACGCCGGGGAAAATGATGATGGTGGCGTCCGTCGACTGCCCGCGCTTTTCGCGAGTCCCGGAGCTGCGCTTCGGCTGAAAGCTTAGAATGTCTCCCATGACTTCCCTCCCTTTCCGCAGAAGGTGCCTATGATTGCGCTGCACTGTTATGCAAAAGCTTGTGCGCCGATGCGTTCGACGCTGTATGATTTTTCATATATTACGATGAAACTGTATGTGACAGCCTTCACATAGGTGGATGGGATTAACATCGTCCATTTTGATCTACGCTAAAAGTATTATGTGTAGTCAAAGCGAGCTATGAATTTGGATGACTTGTAGCGATACTCTGCGCTGCACTCATGTGCCGCGCAGAGGGCGGCATGAGGGTAAGTTAGCAGGCAAAACCGGGTCATAATGAGCGGAGGCCGGAGCGGCGCGCTGCCACCCCGGCCACCCTGGAAGGATTTTCCGCCTGCCCCCACCGTCGCCAAACAAATATACAAGCGATGGTAGTGCGATTATGTGAGTTATGTCACAATATTGGCCAAAAATCGCAAATAATCCTGCGGGTCACTCCGGTTCTTCTGCAGTGTCCGTCATTGCCCAAGCAGTTGGGATACCTCTTGTTCAGTAAGAGAGAGCGGGTTGCTTGGATGACGCTGATACATCTGCCGTCATCTGTTTGCGATTCATGGCTGATCGTCTCTGCACCATCGGCGCCGGCTTGGATGTTTTCGGCGGTCCGAAATCTTGCCGGTTCCCGAATTGAAGCTTGCAGGAAGTTGGCGTCCTTTACAGTCGTATAGAATTTCGACGGATCGAAAGATAATCTATGTTAGCGAGGAAAGTAACAACTTCCGCGCGAATCGATGATTACGGCTCGTTACTTAGAGTACTCCAAATGATTTAGGTATTAACTTGGGACAAGAAACCTCCTGCTGTGTTATGGGTAGCTAATTAAGGAGGGTGGTATGTTGCCTGTGCGCAGCATTGCTTTCGCCGCGCTCGCTGCGATTAGCGTCCCAACCACGACATTTGCCGCTGAGCGGGTCGGACAGGCCGTGCTGATCAAGACGGCGGTTACCGGTGCGAACGGTCCTCTTGCCGTCCGGGGGCCCGTCCATCGCGATGAACGCATCCGCACATCCGCATCGGGCCTTGGCCAATTTGTGTTCCGCGACGGCACCAAGCTGGCGGTGGGTTGGGGATCGTCGGTCGTCATCGACAAATATGTGTTCGACGACGAACGGTCGGTCGCGAAGCTGACGATCAAGGCGACCAAGGGAACGTTCCGCTGGATCAGCGGCAATTCCAAGTCCTCCGCCTACGAGATCGTGACGCCCGCGGGAACGATCGGCGTGCGCGGAACGGCTTTCGATTTCTTTGTCGGGGCCAACGGGCAGACGGCGGTGGTGCTGTTGAACGGCTCGGCGCGTTTTTGCAACGGAGCCGGGTGCCAGGAACTGAGGCGGCGCTGCGACTGTGTGGTGGCCTCGCCCGGGTCGCGGCCTAGTCCCGTGCAACGCGTCAGCCGCAACACGCTGAGAACATTGGGTACGCAAAGGGCGTTGCCGTTCCTTTCGGGAAACCAGGAGCTTGCGCGGGGTTTCGGGGTCACCGGTTGCGGGCTTTCATCGGCGTCGACCCTCGGCAACGGCCAGGGATCAGTGAGGGAGCGGAGTGCCCCGGCGCCTGAAGCGCCTGCTCCGGAAGCTCCCGCCCCGGAGGCTCCGACCCCAGAGGCTCCCGCGGCTCCGGACAGGCCACAAGCCCAGGCGCCGGAACCGCCGAGCGCACCAGCGCCTGATCCCGATCCTCCCGGCAAGCCTGACAAACCCGATAAGCCCGATAAGCCCGACAAGCCCGACAAGCCGGGCAAACCCGGTCATCACCATGGCCATCATCATGACAAACCCGGGAAGCACCACGATAGGGACGACGACGATAAGGGCTGGGGCGGCAAGGACTGGGGCGGATCGAAAGGAAACTGGGGAGGACGCGACAGGGGATCGCGTCGCGGTCGCGAACGCAGCTAGCTAGAGCATGATCCTCGGAAAAGATTATGCTTCAAGAAAGCATGATCCCGAAAAGTGGAGACCGGTTTTCGGAAAGGATCATGCTTCAACAAAGAGATAGAGATCCATTCCGGTTCAATCGGAATGGATCGGGCCTTGGACGCTGTCCCCGGTCTTTTCCGGAGCAGGCTCGCCGGGTTGCGTGAGATAGTGGTCGTGCCGTCGCGATATGCGGCTGTAGAATTCCTGCAGGCCTTCCGTCATTCCAGACGCCTTGACCTTTGCCGCGTGGATGGCCTTCCGGTTGTTGTGCGAGTGCGAGTTCAGCGCCCGCACGAGTTGCAGGTGAGCAGCCTGCAGCTCTGAGAATGCCGTCGACCGGGCAATCTTGTCGTCGCCGACAACCGCATAGATACGGGTGCGCCGGCTCTTCCCCTTCAGTTCCACCGCGCCGGCATCGAGCATGGCGAAACGGTCGTCCAGCGATTGCGCCGCCGCCTCGGAAACGAGAATGTCGAATGCCAGGTGTTTGCAGGAGCTTTCGATACGCGCCGCGACGTTGACGGCATCTCCTACCGCCGAATAGTTGAACCGCGATTCCGCGCCCATGTTGCCGACACAGGCAAGCCCGGTGTGGATGCCGACGCCGATGCCGATTTTTTGCGCGCCGAAACCGAACGCATTGTTCGCGTTGAGGTGCGCCAGCGTTTCGCGCATCGCAAGTGCTGCCCGCACCGCCTTGCCCCTGTGATCGGCGACATCGATCGGGGCGTTCCAGAAAGCCATGATGGAATCGCCGATGAACTTGTCGAGCGTGCCTTCGTTGTCGGTGACATGACGGCTCAGTGCGTCGAGCAGCGTGTTGAGGAAACTCACCACCGCCGTCGGCGACAGCCTTTCGCTGATCTCGGTGAAATTGCGAACATCGACGAACATCACCGTTAGCTCACGCTCGTCGCCGCCGAGGCGCAAGGCGTTTCGGGTATGTTCGATACGATAAAGCAGCGAGGGCGAGAGGTATTGGCCGAAGGCCCGCCGGATTTCGCGGCGCTGCCGATCGGTGACCAGAAACCGGAATGACGTCGCCGCGAAATGGGTGATGGTGCCGGTGACGATGGGCGCCAGCGGATCGAACAGCAGCCCGCCGTAGAGGAACGCCAGCCACGATGCGACCAAGGCAAATGCGGTAATCAGCAGCCCGCACACCAGCGCGATCGCCGGGCTGACGAAGATGGTGAGCGTCACCAGAAGGACGCCAAGCACCGCGACCGCAAGTATTTCCAGTCCATCGGCCCAGTCCGGACGCGAGAGAAAGCGGCCGGACAGGATTTGTTCGATGGTCTGGGCGTGGAGCGAGACGCCCGGAACGTTCTGGCCAAGCGCGGTGGTGCGCGTGTCCTGCAGGGCGGCGGCTGATGTTCCGACGAAGACGATGCTGCCTTCCAGCGTTGCCGCTGTTTCGGGGGAAGCGCCGCCTTCCGCCAGCACGTCTCTTGCGGAGACATAGCGCTTTGCGTTGTCCGGACTGACATACAGCCAGAGTTCGCCGGCCTTGGTCACCGGCACCACGAAATCACCGTTCTTGATGGAGGTGATAATGTCCGGCGCCTCGGGTGCTCCGGCCAGCAGGTAGGTCGACGCGCCTTGCGCGACGCGCAGCGCCTCCATGGCGAGATTGGGGTAGAACTGTTCGCCGTCCGTCAAAAGAAGCGGAACCGTCCGAACCACCGCCGAGGAAGCGCCCGGGTTCAGGTTGATATGGCCGATGCCCGACGCGGCGGCCTCGAGCTGCGGCCTGAGTGGCGCAGCCGCCGTGAAATGCGGCGGCGCATTGATCGGGCTTTCGCCCGTGAAGGCAAAGCCTGCCTTGACCGGCGGCCGGTAGTTGCCCTGATTGGACAGGCCAAATCCCAGCACCACCGGCCGCCCGACGAAGGACCGGGCGAAAATCTCGTCATTGTCCGGCAGCTTTTCGACCAGCGACGGTTCTATTCCTGGAACGTCGCGCACGACGTTGCGCGGTGAGAGACGGTCGGGTTCGGCAAACAGCATGTCGAAGGCGATGACCGAGGCGCCCATTGCGGCCAGTCTGTCGACGAGCGTCGCCAGGCGGTCGCGCGGCCAGGGCCACTGGCCGAATTCGAGCAGCGAGGTCTCGTCGATGTCGACCACATGCACCGGCATGTCTTCGAAAGGTCGGGGTGACAGGCGCTGGTATTCGTCGAATGTCGCGTCGCGCGCCAGTTTCAGCGGCGCCGGATCGCTTGCCCGCAGCATCGTAAGTGCTGCGACGATGGAAAATCCGATAATGATCCCCACCAGTTGGGCGCGTGTCATGACATCGGCGGCAGGCCCCTTTCGCGGGGATGTCCCATGGCATCGGAAACCGGACCCACGCGGATCCTGGTTTGCGCAACAGTAACATGGGCCACACGCTTCCCGGTTACTCAATTCGGCTGCTTGCCGATTTGGCCTCGCGAGAAAGCACGCTTCAATTCGCCGGCTCCCAAGCTTTGCGACCAATCATCCGAATGAATGAATTGGCGGCGCCGACGATCAAATAAGTCACGTCTTTGTCACGCGTTTACTAATATGCCTGATGCTTAACAGATATGTCCGATTCTTGGATGTAAGTAAGTCCAAATCTGGACAGTTGATCTTATCCGGATTTCCAAGATGACTGTTTTTTGTGCAAACGGACGAGGTTTGATCATGAGACCCTGTCGGCCTTGGTCGCCGCAAGACCTTGAACACTTGAAGATGCTTGCAGACAGCAATGTGCGGGTGAACGCAATTGCGCGCAGGTTGAACCGAACCATCAGTGCATTGCGGACCAAGGCTTCCAAGGAAGGCATCAGCCTGATTGAGATCAGCATCCCGCTTCTCTGAGAGTGGTTGCGGCCGACCGGCCGGCATGTACGGCTGGACCGCGTTACCCGTTCGGCCTTTACCGGCTGGCCATCCACTCGGCAACGGCGTCGCGGTCGGCAGCGACAAGTTCATGACCGGCGTCAAGCGTGCGGACGTCGAGGTTCGCGCCGCCGGCCCTCAGCGCTGTCTCCAGCGCGGGGGCAAGGGCGCCATACGGGTCCGATCGCCCTTGCAGCACCAGCACAACGCAGCCTGACAGGTCCGCTGCGGGCGGCTGGTCCAGCACCGCCGCCGCGCGCAGCAGCACCGCGCGCGCGATCAGCCCGGGATGGAGCAGCATCGTCGCCGCCAGCAGGTTGGCTCCGTTGGAATAGCCGAGGAAGACGGTCCGCTTGTCCTCCAGGCCGTAGGCTGCCCTCGCTCCCTCGGTGAAAGCGGCGAACGCTTCGGCCTCCGCGCGTATGTCCTTTTGGTCGAACGAGGTCTGCGAGATGCGCCTGAACCAGCGCGCGACGCCCTCCTCGGTGCTGCGGCCGCGCACGCCGAGCAACCTGGCGTGCGGCGCGACACGGCGGGCAAACGGCATCAGGTCGGCCTCGTTGCCGCCGGTTCCATGCAGCAAAACGATGGTGCTGCCGTCCGGTTCGTCGGGCGTCAGGAAGCGGTGCACGAAGGGCAGGTCGCGATAGATCGGCCTTTCCATGCCCGGCATTGCGAATTGTGGCAGCACCGCCGTGATATCGCTGGCGCGCCCCATCTCAGACGGCGGGATGAACAGCTGCGTTCCAAGCGTTTCCTCCGGCTCGTCGACGGTAAAGCCCGGCCCGTCGGTGGCCAGCTCGAACAGCGTTCCGCCGGGTTCGCGCACATAGAGCGAGGTGAAGTACTTGCGGTCGTGAACGTTGGTCGGGCTTGAATTAAGCTTTCGCAGCGACGCGTTCACCGCTTGCAGTTGTTGCGTATCGGCGCTGCGGAAGGCGACGTGATCGGCGGTGCCGGTTCCGGGGATGCCGGGCCAGAAGCCCGTCCCGTCGCGCACGTCGATGATGTCGCCCGCCTGCGAGACCAGCCGTTCGATCGCGCCTTCCCGCGCGTTGTGCGTGAAGCCGAAATAACGCTGGATGAAGCGCGCGGTCTGCTCCGGCGTCTCGGTGTGGACAGTCGCGCCCCGGATGCCCCGAATGGCGTGGGCAAGGGGGATGTCGCCCGAAGTCCAGTCGCCGGTCGGCCGGTCGGTTCCGACCAGCTTGACGATCACCCCGTCGCGATCGCGCAATCTGAGCACGGTCTCGCCGAATTCGCGCATCGGGCCTTCAGCCGCCACATGGAAACGCAGCGCCCGTTCCAGCCAGAAGCCGATGCTTGCGGGGTCGATGGCGAGCGCCAGCTCGCCGACCTGGCCATGCCCGACACGGCCCGGCGAGCCGTCCTCCCAGACGAGGAAGGTGACCAGCGATCCCGGCGAGCCGGTCTTGTCGCCGTAGAACAGGTGGAGCTGTTCGGCATCCTCGTATCCGCCGGTCCGCTTGACGAGACGCAAGCCGAGAAAGCCGACGTAGAAGTCGACATTGGCCTGCACCTTGCGGGTGATCAGCGTGACGTGGTGAATGCCGCTCGTCATGTCGTCAGCAGCGCCTTTCTCCCGTAGGGCTACGCCGCCTCGCGCACCTGATAGTCCTTCACCGCCTTGAAGCGGATCGCCTTCCAGCGCTCGGCCTCGTAGTTCAGCGAGAATTCGTGCTGCGCCAGGAAAACCGGGTCGTTGTCGAGATCGCGGGCAATATCGCCGCGATGGCTTTCGACGAAGCGCTGCAGGTCGGCCGGATCGTCGGCCTCGATCCAGCGGCACACTGAAAAGCGCGCCATCTCGAAATCCACCGGCAGCGTGTATTCGACCGACAGCCGTTCCTTCAGAACGTCGATCTGCAGCGCGCCGACGACGCCGACGATGGCAGGCGAGCCGTCCTCCGGCGAAAACAGTTGCACCACGCCTTCCTCGGCCATCTGGTGCAGCGCTTCCTTGAGCTTCTTGGCCTTCATCGCGTCCCCAAGGCGGACACGCCGCAGGATCTCCGGCGCGAAGTTGGGCACGCCGCGGAACAGGATTGCCTCGCCCTCCGTCAGCGTATCGCCAATGCGCAAGGTGCCGTGGTTGGGAATACCGACCACGTCGCCAGCATAGGCCTCGTCGGCGGTGATGCGCGAGCGGGCGAAGAAGAACTGCGGCGCCGACAGGCTCATCGGCTTGCCGGTGCGCACCAGCTTGGCCTTCATGCCGCGCTTCAGCTCGCCCGAGCAGACGCGCACGAAGGCGATGCGGTCGCGGTGGTTGGGGTCCATGTTCGCCTGTATCTTGAAGACGAAGGAGGTCATCTTCTCCTCGGTCGCCTCGACCTTGCGCGTATCGGCTTCCTGGTCGCGCGGCGGCGGCCCGTAGGCCCCCAGCGCCTCGATCAGGTCGCGCACCCCGTAATTGCGCAAGGCGGACCCGAAATAGACCGGCGTCATGTGGCCTTCGAGGAAAGCGTCGTGGTCGAAAGGCCGGCAGGCTTCGCGCGCCAGCTCCAGTTCCTCGATGAAGTTCTCGCGTTCATTGTCGGGCAGCAGGCCGGCGGCGCGGTTGGAGTCCGGGCCGTGGACAGGTGTTCGCTCCGCCTCGGCGTCGCCGCGGCGCACCGCGTTCTGCGCCAGGTGGTAGGTGCCGGCGAAGGTCTTGCCCTGCCCGATGGGCCAGGTGATGGGTGCTGTGTCGAGCGCCAGCTTCTCCTCGATCTCGTCGAGTATCTCGAAGGTGTTGCGGGCCTCGCGGTCCATCTTGTTGACGAAGGTGATGATCGGGATGTCGCGCAGCCGGCAGACCTCGAACAGCTTCAGCGTGCGCGGCTCGATGCCCTTGGCGGCGTCGATGACCATCACCGCCGAGTCCACCGCCGAAAGCGTGCGATAGGTATCGTCGGCGAAGTCCTCGTGACCGGGCGTGTCCAGGAGGTTGAAGACGTTGTCGCCATATTCGAACGTCATCACCGAGGTGACGACGGAGATGCCGCGCTCGCGCTCGATCTTCATCCAGTCCGAACGGGTCTGGATGCGGTCCTTCTTGGCCTTGACCTCGCCGGCAAGCTGGATGGCGCCGCCGAACAGCAGGAGCTTTTCGGTCAGCGTGGTCTTGCCGGCGTCCGGGTGCGCGATGATCGCGAAGGTGCGGCGGCGCGCCACCGCCTTGGCTATGTCTTCAGCCATTTCATGATGATCCTGTTGATGGGCGGGCTTCTAGAGCATTTTGCAGCCAAATGGAAACATTTGGCGTCCGCATAAATGCGGCAAAACAAACAGTCAGAGCGAGTTTCCGGGTCCCGAAGGAACCGGAACCGCTCTAACAGGAGCTTTTGCGGCTGTCGACCATAACCGGCAAGGCGCAGGGCCGGAGCCGCCGCCATGCCTTGTGGTTCAGCCGCCCGCGCGTCAAATGTCGCTGCTTTCTGCAGCGACAGAAAAGGGAGTGCCCGGATTCGAATTTTCAGCTGCCAAGATAGAACCGCCAATAGTATTTAAGGAGTCAAATTGACCCCTGCAAAGTACTCGAATAAAATGAAAGAAAGGGGGAACTTTATTATGACCGCGCGTAATCGGACGATAGATGAGATGACTTGGTGGGAAAAGCACTCGGATGCAGTTGTTGTAGCGATCTTGGTTGCAGGAATTTGTGGAATAGGTGGATTGCTTTGGTCTATCAACAGTAGCGTTTCTGATCATGCGGCAAGATTGCGGATAGCTGAGCAACGGATGGAGAGAATTGCTAGTACATTGCCCGATTTACGAATTAGATTATCTGAAGAGGAAATCTCAAGAGAGTACAACGTAGCTTTGGTGCAGTACGGTAAAAGCTCAGAAAAATCTAAGGATGGGCGAGTATTTTTGATTAACATGAATACCAACGCCGTCGAATACTGGTCCCCACCGGATGTGGCCGACGCGCGCATAAACGCAGCATTCTCCTTTGCAGCGTCGGGTTCTTTCTCCGCGACCATGCAGTCGGCGAGGACATTCCAGGATTTGGAGAAAGCGAGAGCAGAAGCCGGTGTGGCGGACATATTTGTTCCCGCTATTCATATATCGAACAGCCATGTAGCGCAGGGAGATCCAGGTCAATTTGTTGGAACTTTAAATAATATGGGTTGGAGGCGAGAAGATTCCGTTTCGTTCCAGGATATAGGCGTTAGCCTTATGGGTGGAAGAACGAGCTTCGAAAATATCGTTGAGGTTACGAAGAAAGCATCAGCTAAAGTAAATTAGCAGGTTGGAATTATCTATCTCAGATTGAGATCAAACCCACTTTCGGCGACGATCCCGCCATTGACGATCAGCTCGACGCGGTGATGCCCCGCGTGATGTCTGCGCATGGTGAAGTCGCGAATGGTCCGGTCGGCGCTGCCGGCTTCCGGGGTTCACCGACCTTCAGACCGCATACAGCTCGATGGGCTTGTCGAAGCCTTTCAATTCGTAGTCGCGTCCCTCCCGGGAGGCTGTTTCACCGGGAGCCCGGTCGCAGACGGCCCTGGTAACGAGAATCCGACCGGCCGGTGCGACCGATTGGGCGCGTGATGCGGTGTTGACCACCGTGCCGATCGCTGTCAGGTCGCGGTGCGACCGGCCGAACTCCCCAAAGCTTGTCTCGCCGGTATCGATGCCGATGCCGACGCCTAGCTCACTCCCGTCCGCCTCCGCATGGTGCGGGAGATCGAACTCGCGGCCCAGATGGCTGCAGCGGCGCTGGATTTCGCGCGCCGTTCGCACCGCGCGTTGTGCATGATCGTCGTGGCGGATCGGAAAATTGAATATCGCCATGATCGCATCGCCCACGGTCTTGTTGAGCAGTCCGTCAAATTCCCAGATCGCCTCGGCGCATTCGTCGTAAAAGACATCGAGCAGCGACGAGACGGTGTCTGCCGGAAGCGATTGCGACAGCGTCGTGTAGCCCCTCAGATCGGCAAAAAGCACGGACACGTCGACGGTGATCTGGCGCGCCTTCATCACCCGTGTGAACATCAGCTCGCAGATCGTGCAGGTGTTCGGGTTCATCCGGCTGGGGCGTATGCCAAACGCCCGAAATGGAATGGAGGCTGGTCCGCGCAGCGGCACCGGCAGATGCATCTGCTGCCAGCAACCCTTGCAGATCATGGATCTTGGAAGCGACATCGCCCAATCTTTTGATGGCCGCGCCAATTGTAGCACAGCGGAGCTGGAGTTCGCTGCGAAAACGACCCTTGCGTCAGGCCAAAACTGTTCGCCGCCTCCGCAAGCAGCGATTATCGGTTGGAGGTTGTTCTAGGACGGCAATCCGGGATCGGTGTCGATCAGCGATTTGCGGTTGCCAATCCCGGCCCACCATGCTGCCAGCCGGGGATAGGAGGCAAGCGCGACGCGTCCGTCTTCTGCGGCGGTGAAATAGGCCATCATGGCGGCGAGATGGATGTCGGCGAGCGTCAATGTCCGTCCGACGAGGAACGGCCCGCCGGCAGCGAGCTCCTCCAGCGCGCCAAGCACCGTGTGCGATTTCGCGATGCCTTCGGCGATCACGCCTTCGTCTGGGATCGTACCGAGGGCGGCATTGAAGACGCGCGGCGAAAACACCTGGCGCACCATCGGCCAATAGCCATAGGAATCGGCAACCGCGATGATCTGGTTCATGCGCGCCCGCTCGCGCGGCGTTTCCGGCTGCAAGGCCTGTCCGGGAAAAACCTCGTCGACGTAACGGGTGATCGCCGCTGTTTCGTAGAGCACGAAATCGCCGTGCCTGAGGGTAGGCACCCTGCCGAACGGGTGCAGCGCGAGATAGTCGGCCGGTATGGTCTCGGCGAACGGGTCGATCTCGACATGGGTCCAGTCGACGCCCTTTTCGGCCAGTGTCATGCGGGCGATACGCAGATAGACGCTGTACCGGTAGCCGTAGAGCGCGACAGCTGCGGCCGCTTCAGCCAAGCGCCTTGCCTACATGTTCGCGGATTTCGGCCAGCGTGAACGGCTTCTGCACCACGTCGACGATGATGTCGCGCAAATCTTCCGCGCGCTCGCGCTGGTCGGCATAGCCGGTAATCAGAAGGATGCGCAGCCCCGGATAGGAGGATGCGGCGGACTTCGCCATCTCGATGCCGTCCATCTCGGGCATGCGGATATCCGAGACAACGAGGTCGAAACCGCCGCCAGAAGCCCGGATGCGGGCCAGGCCGGCTGCGCCGTCGCCGGCAACCTCGATCGCATGTCCGGCGCGTTCGAGCGCCCGGGCAGCAAGTGTACGTACGGACTCGTCGTCCTCAACAATCAGGATTTTTGCCATGGCCGGGATACTGGCGGCGAAGTCTTGACGATCCCTGAACGATGCCACTTTTTTCGAACCGGCTGGCCGGCTCAGGCGTCGCCCTTGACGATGCCGACGAACGGCAGTTCGCGGAAAGCGTGGGCGACGTCCATGCCATAGCCGACCACGAAATAGTCCGGGCATTCGAAGCCGACGAATTCGGCCGTGAGGTCAGTCTGGCGGCGGGTGTACTTGTCCAGCAGAACGGCGATGGAAACGCTTCTTGCGCCGCGCGACAGCATCAGCTCGCGGGTGAATTTCAGCGTCTTGCCCGATTCCAGGATGTCGTCGATCAGGAGAACGTCGCGGCCGGCCACCTCATTGTCGATGTCGCGCAGCACCCGCACCTCGCCGCTTGTCGTGCCGGCGCCGTAGCTGGAGATGAAGATGAACTCGACCTCGGGCGAAAGCCCGGTGTCGTGCATGGCGCGAATGAGGTCGGCGGCGAATATGAACGAGCCCTTGAGGATCGAGATGACCAGCAGGTCGTGGTAGTCGCGCCCGGCGATCTCCTTGGCCAGTTCAAGATTGCGGCGAGCGATCGCCGAAGCGCTGAACAGGACCTCGATGTCCTTGCCGCGAACCACAGGCATGGCGGTTTTCCCAGTCTTTAGCGGCCGAAAGTGACCGAAACGGATTTGACCCCGTTCTTAGGCACTGGCAGGCGGCTCGCAAAGGCGAATTTTTCGCCGGGCGCCACCGGACTGCCGGATGTCCCCAGATTGTAGCGCGTGGTGGCGCCGTCGTGGGCGACAACCTGGATGTTCATCGGCGGCATCGGCAACGGATCCGCGCCGTCATTGATCGCCTCGCCGTCAATATTGAGCATCGCGCGCTGGCCGGATGTATCGACGCGCGAGACGACCGAAGCGATGCGCAGCGGCTGCACCGCAGCCTGCATCGGGTTGAATGAACCCGCCGGCATCAACGCATGGCCGCCCGAAAACCAGAAAGCGGCAGCTACCAGGCCGAAACCGGCCATCCAGAACAGCGGCCCGCCGCGAGCCGAACCGAAAGGCGCCCGCGCCGGCCGCTCACTGCGCAGCATGTGCATGCCGCCCGCCGCGGAAGCTTCCGCCCGCGCTGGCGTTGCGGGCGTAGCGACTGCCGCTGCGTCGGCGGTTCGGCCAAGTGTTACGAATTCGGCGTCGACAAAGTCGAAATGCGGTTCGCGGCACGGCAAAGCGTCCCCGGCAGGCGCCGCGGCCATGATTTCGCCGGAAACCAAGCGTGCGTTGCGCGCCTCAGCCATGCGGGCCGAACATCCTTTCGAATTCCCGCTTTCGGGGGTAAACCGAAATGGTTAATGCTTCGCCACCGAAAGCCTCTTCCGGCATGGCGGAGCAAGAAAAATTAACCGGCGATTAACCATGCCGACCCGATGGTCGTTTCCCAGGAAACGGTCGCTAATCGCAGCCCCGAACGTCCCAACGAGCACAGTGTGATCCGCTTCGAAAATGTCGGCCTAAGGTATGGAATGGGTCCGGAGATCCTCCGCGACATCTCGCTTCAAATTCCGGACCGGTCGTTCCAATTCCTCAGCGGCCCTTCGGGCGCCGGCAAGACGACGTTGCTCAGGCTGCTGTTTCTGTCTCTGAAGCCCACGCGCGGGCTGATCACCGTTTTCGGCAAGGACCGCTCGCGTATCTCGCGCCAGGACCTGCCGCTGATCCGGCGGCGAATCGGCGTGGTGTTCCAGGATTTTCGCCTGCTCGACCACATGACCACCTATGAGAACGTCGCGCTGCCGCTGCGGGTGCGTGGGCGCGAGGAGGCAAGCTACCGCAACGACGTCACCGAGCTTCTGAAATGGGTGGGGCTCGGCGAACGCATGCATGTGCTGCCCCCGGTGCTTTCGGGCGGCGAGAAGCAGCGCGCGGCGATTGCTCGGGCGCTGATCGAGCAGCCGGAGATCCTGCTGGCGGACGAGCCGACGGGCAATGTCGATCCGCCTCTGGCAAGGCGCCTGCTGCGGCTGTTCATCGAACTCAACCGGCTGGGCACGGCTGTCGTCATCGCCACGCACGATCTCGGCCTGATGGAGCAGGTCGATGCGCGGCGGATGATCATCTCGGGCGGCAGGCTCGACATCTATGACTGAGCTTCCCGAAGAAATCGGCTCGGCCAGGGACGCAAGCGGCGGCCAGCAGCGCGCGCAACGCAAGACGGCGCCCATCGTGCCCGAACGCAACGTCGTCGGCAACGCGCTGGTGTTCGTCATCGCCATCATGACCTTCCTGTCCTGCCTCACCCTCGGCGCGGTGACCTTGGTGCGCGACACCGCCTCGGTGTGGGAAAACCAGATCGCCCGAGAGGCGACGATCCAGATCAAACCGGTCGACGGGCTGGACATGGAAGCCGCACTCGAAAGTGCTGCCCGCATCGCCACCGGCTTCGCCGGCGTCACCGGCGCGCGCATCGTCGACCGCCAGGCGACGGCGCGGTTGCTGGAGCCCTGGCTGGGCACCGGCCTGAATATCGACGAACTGCCGGTGCCACGTCTGGTGATCGTCACCATAGACCAGGCGAGCCCGCCCGATTTCGCCGCAATGCGTGCGATGATCGCGCCGGAACTGCCGAGCGCCTCGCTGGACGACCACCGTACCTGGGTCGACCGGCTGGTGGCGATGGCGCACACCACGGTAACCATCGGCGTGACAGTGCTGGTGCTGATGCTGTCGGCGACCGTGCTGTCGGTGGTGTTCGCCACGCGCGGCGCCATGGCCGGCAACGGCCACATCATCGAAGTCCTGCATTTCGTCGGCGCCGAAGCGGGTTTCATCGCGCGCGAGTTCCGCCAGCATTTCCTCCTGACAGGCATGAAGGGGGCGGCCGCCGGCGGCGTTGCCGCGATCATCGTGTTCATCGCCTTCTCGTTCTGGTCATCGATGAACATGGCCACGCCGGAGGCGGACCAGGCGACCGCGCTGTTCGGCAATTTCGCCATCGGCGCGGCAGGCTATCTCGGCTGCGCCCTGATCGTGATCGTCATTGCAGCGCTCACCGCCGCCACGTCGCATATGACCGTGGTGTCATATCTGGCGGAGATCGACATGCGTCATCCGGACGGAGGATGAGTGGATTGTTATATCACGAATCCGTAATATACGTCACAATATGTGAGGAGAGTAACCCAAACTGCTTGCCAATTATTGGTGATTTGAGGATATCCATAATCCATGAACGGGCATGAGCCGCCGGAACTGATTCTGAGCAGGCCTTTGGGCGCAGCGGGAGCGAAAGCCAGCAGCCCGCGTTCGACCATATTGTCCGCGCTCAGATATCCCGCCATTTCCGTCCTCGTCGCGGGCGCGCTTTTCGCCATCGGTTTCGGCTGGTTCGCCAATCATGTCAGCCATCTCACGGCGCCCAAGAACCCCGGGGTGGCCGACGCGATCATCGTCCTGACCGGCGGCCAGGCCCGGCTGAACGCCGCGCTCGACCTCCTGAAATCCGGTAAGGGGCAAAGGCTGCTGATCAGCGGCGTCAACCCGCGCGCCGACCTCGACGACCTGCGGGCCGCCACCGGTGGCGACAAGACGCTGTTCAACTGCTGCGTCGACATCGACCACGCGGCGCTCGACACCATCGGCAACGCCGAGGAAAGCGCCAAATGGGTGGAGAGCCACGCCTACCAGAGCGTCATTCTCGTCACCAACAATTATCATATGCCCCGCAGCCTGCTCGAAATGGGCCGCCTTCTGGGCGAAGCCGAACTGCGGCCCTATCCGGTGGTCAACACCAAGCTTGACGAAGGCGCGTGGATGACCAAGCCGGCGGCGCTGCGCGTGCTGTTCACCGAATACACCAAATATCTCGCCTCGCTGGCGCGTGGCGTGATGACCACACGCGGCCTGCCGCAGGATATCGCGCTGGTGAACGCGTCTCCCGTTTCCGAATGACATCTCGCGCCTGACGCCGGTTTCTCGCCGGTTTTCCTTTCGCGCGGCTTGGTGTAACCACATCCGGCACATCTCTCGTCAGGCACCTCATGCTCGTTCTCCGTTCGCTGGCGTTCAACGTCGCCTTCTACGTCAATCTGATCGTCCAGATGATATTGTGGACGCCGTATTACTTTCTGGCGCCGCGCCTCCGGGCGTGGTTCGTGCCGAAATTCTGGGCGGCGAGCAGCCTGTGGCTGCAGGAGAAGATCGCCGGCACCAGAAGCGAGATCACCGGGCAGGAGAACCTCCCGCTGGGTTCCTACATCCTGGCGCCGAAACACCAGTCGTTCTGGGATACCATCGCCTTCCTTCCCGACATTCCCGATGCGCTTTACATCCTGAAACGCGAGCTGATGTGGATTCCGTTCTTCGGCTGGTACATCGCCAAGATGCGGATGATCCCGGTGCACCGCGGCAGCCGCTCCAAGGCGCTGAAGAAGGCGGTCGCGGCGACCAAGGCCGAGCTGGAGAGGAACAGCCGGCAACTGATCATCTATCCCGAGGGCACCAGGCGCGCGCCGGGCGACGAGCCGAACTACAAATACGGCATCGTCGAACTTTATGCGCAGCTCGGCGTGCCCGTCGTGCCGGTCGCCCACGTCGCCGGGCTCTACTGGCCGCGACGCAAATTCCTGCGCTTTCCCGGCGTCATCAAGGCGCGCTACCTGCCGCCGATCCCGTCGGGCCTGGACAAGGAAGAGTTCATGCAGCGGCTGGTCCGCGAAACCGAGGCTGCCTGCGACCAGTACCTGGTCGAAGCCGCCACCGGGCCCAACCCGCCGGCCCTGCCGCCGACGGCGGTGAAGAGGTTGCAGGAGCTGGGCGTGGCCGTGCAGGGTTGATCCTTCTACGGCCCGGCCATCCGCCGCTCATGTTCGATGAGCCAGTGCTTGCGCCATAGCCCGCCACCATAACCGGTCAGTTCGCCGCCGGCGCCGACGACGCGGTGGCAAGGGATGACGATGGCGATCGGATTGGCGCCGTTGGCGTGGCCGACAGCCCGCACCGCGGCCGGATTGCCCATGCCGGCGGCGAGCCCCGAATAGCTGGCGGTTTCGCCTGCAGGTATTTTCCGCAGCGCCTCCCAGACCTGCCGTTCGAACGGCGTGCCCAGCGGCGCCAACCGGATTTCGAAGACTGAGGAGTTTCCCGCAAAGTAAGCCGAGAGTTCGGTCTCGATCCGGTCGATCACCTCTGTTCTTCCGAAAACGATCGCCGAGCCGGTCGCCTTGCGCAGTTTCTTGACTTCCGTGGCCAGCGCCTTGCGCTCCAGGAACTCAAGAATGTGCAGCGCATGGGCGTCGGCGACGGCGATCATCGGGCCGATCGGCGTCTCGATGAAATCGGCCTTGAGCATGGTCTTGCCGCGCAGGTTTGGCGGCGTTTCTTCGAGGAGTTGTGCAACCGCGGTGCGGTGGGCTGCGTCGTGAAGAATATCGTCGTTGGGGCGTTGGAAAAGCATGGGCCAACCTTATCGCGTACCGTGGCTCGCCGCCGCCGAAAAACGTGCGTCGAACTTTCACTACTGACATAGGACCCGGCTCCTTGCGGCGACACCCGATTCAGGCCGCAACCAGTTCGGCCACCTTCTCCAGCCAGTGGTCGCGGATGCCGAGCGCCTTGAGGTGCTCGACCGTGTTGCGGACGTAATCCTCATTGGCGCCGGATTGCCCGACAGCGCCGATAACCACCCTTGCTGCTTCGGCTTCGTCGAGGCCACCGGCATATTGAGGATGCGCACGGTCGACGATGTAGCAGAGCGCTGGCACAGTCTCGCCGGTGTCGAGCCTTACGGAGAACGTCCGCTCCAGATAGACATTGGTGACCAGTTCCCGCTCGCGCAGGTAAGCCACGACCTCGTCGCGCAACTCTCCCGGAATCCGGAAGGCCAGCCCGACGCAGGAGCCGCCACGGTCGAGGCCAAGCACCAGGCCGGGCCGCTGCTGGGTGCCGCGATGAACCCAGGAATACACGCAGAGAGCCCGGCGGAAGCCGTGCAGGCGGGCGCGATGCGTCTCGGTATGCGCAAAGCCCGGCCGCCAGATCAGCGAACCGTAGCCAAAAACCCAAAAATCGCCCATATCGCCAAGCCTGATTGCAAACAACGGCAGTGCTTGCCGATCCCACAGCGCGGAATGTCCGTCCCGCCGCCCCAGCGTTAACGAGAGCCCCATCATGTCGTCAAGCGAAGCGAAGCCGACCTACAGCCGCCGGTTCATGTGGCTGGCGATTTTCATCGTGCTCTTGATCGGCGCTTATACCGCCGGCTGGTTCTATCTGGCCGGCAAGGTGACCGAGCGGGTCAACGCCACGCTCGCCCTCGTCAATCGCGACGGCGTCACCGCCGAATGCGCCAATCCCGTGGTGCGCGGCTATCCCTTCCGGCTCGAACTCTCCTGCGACAGCCTGGGTTACGAGGATACCGGCCGCAACATCGTCGCCACCGTAGGCAGCCTCAGCACGGCAGCGCAGGTCTACCAGCCGATGCGTGTCGTCGCCGAACTCGACGGCCCGCTGCGGGCGGCCCTGCCCGGCTTGCCGCAACTGTGGCTCGACTGGGACAACCTGCGCGCCAGCGCTCGCCTGGCCAGGCCGCTGCCGCAGATACTGTCGGTGGAGGCGGGCGGGTTTTCCGGCCAGACCGACCCGGACGAAGGCGACCCGGTGATGCTGTTCAGCGCCGAAAAGGTCGAGGGGCATCTCAGGCCCAACGGCGCCGACCTCGACGGGGCCGGCAGCTTTGCCGGGCTGGAGATCGATGCGGCGGCCGTCGGCGGGCGCACGATCCCGGTGCTCAACGGCTCCGGCGACGCGACGCTGGCGAACGGCGTCGCGTTCGTGCTGAGCAGGGCGGCGAGCCTGCGCGGCCAGTCCGGCACGATCCGCAGCCTCGACCTGTCGACCGGCCCGAACACCGGCGTTTCGCTCAGCGGGACATTTTCGGTCGGCGCGGACGGATTGCTCGACGCCGACCTCAAGGTCGGCATACGCGACCCGAAAGGCGTGGCGGCGGCCCTTTCCACCGCCTTCCCGGAAGCCGCCAAGCAGATTAACAACGGCTTTGCCGGGCTTGCGCTGCTTGGCGATGCGTCGTCCATGCCCCTGAAAATCGTCAGGGGCAAGGCGATGCTTGGCTTCATCCCGCTCGCGGAAATACCGCCGCTGTCATGACTTGGCGGCGGGCATCACGGCGCCCGGATGCTCGACGACCTGGCGGCCGAAATCCGGCACGTCGATTTCCTGGCCCGCGTCGATGATCGAGCGCCGCACGGCGCGCGTACGGGTGAACATGTCGAACAGCTTTTCGCCGTCACCCCAGCGGATCGCCCGCTGCAGCGAGGCAAGATCCTCGGAAAAGCGCGCCAGCATTTCGAGGATGGCGTCCTTGTTGTGCAGGCAGACGTCGCGCCACATGGTCGGGTCGGATGCGGCGAGGCGGGTGAAATCGCGGAAACCCGAGGCCGAATATTTGATCACTTCCGACTTCGTCACCGTCTCCAGATCGTCGGCCGTGCCGACGATGTTGTAGGCGATGATGTGCGGCAGGTGCGAGACGATGGCCAGCACCATGTCGTGATGGTCGGCGTCCATGGTGTCGATGTTGGCGCCGCAACGGCGCCAGAATTCCGAAAGGCGCTCCAGCGCTTGCGGATCGGTGTCGGGCAGCGGCGTGAAGATGCACCAGCGGTTTTCGAACAGATCGGCAAAGCCGGCGTCCGGGCCGGATTTTTCCGTGCCGGCAAGCGGATGGCCGGGAATGAAATGCACATTGCCGGGCAGCAGCGGCTGCATCTGCGCGATCACCGAGCGCTTGGTCGAGCCGACATCGGTGACGATGGCGCCGGGCTTCAGCGCCGGCGCGATCTCGGCGGCCACGGCTCCGGAAGAGCCGACCGGCACCGAGACGATGACCAGGTCGGCATTCGCGACCGCGGTTGCGGCTTCCGTGGAGTAGCTGTCGCCGAGGCCGAGTTCTTCAGCGCGCGCCAGCGTGGCCGGGCTGCGCGTAGCGATGGCGATTTCCCCAGCAAGGCGTTCGCGGCGGATGACCCGGGCCAGCGACGAGCCGATCAGGCCGATGCCGACAAGGGCAATTTTTTCAAAGAGAGGTGCGGACATGTTCAGTCTTTCAGGAATTGGGTGAGAGCGGCGACAACGCCGCGATTGGCTTCTTCGGTTCCGACCGTCATCCGCAGCGCGTTGGGAAAACCGTAGCCGGCAACGCGCCGCAGGATATAGCCCTGAGCCGAAAGATACGCGTCCGCCGCGGCGGCCGAGTGCCTCTCACCTTCCGGAAAGTGAATGAGAATGAAATTGCCGACGCTGGGCGTCACGCGAAGGCCGATCTTCGTCAGCTCTTCCGACAGCCACGGCAGCCATCGCTCGTTGTGGGCGACGGTGCGCTCGACATGCGCGCGGTCGCGCAGCGCCGCCACGCCGGCCTCGATGGCCACCGCGTTGACGTTGAACGGGCCACGCATGCGCTCCATCGCGTCGATGATGTGGGCCGGCGCATACATCCAGCCGATGCGCGCGCCGCCGAGACCGTGGATCTTGGAGAAGGTGCGGGTCATCACGACATTCTGGTTGCCGGCGACCAGTTCCACGCCGGCCTCGTAGTCGTTGCGGCGCACATATTCGGCGTACGCTGCGTCGAGCACCAGGAGAACATGCCCCGGCAGGCCAGCGTGCAGCCGGCGCACCTCCTCGAACGGCATGTAGGTGCCGGTCGGGTTGTTGGGGTTGGCGAGGAAGACGATCTTGGTCCTGTCCGAAACCGCAGCGAGGATCGCGTCCGCATCGGCCCTCTCGTCTGTCTCTTTCGCCACCACGGGAACGGCGCCCGCGGCGCGGATGTAGCTCTGGTAAACCAGGAAGCCGTGTTCGGTGTAGATGCCCTCGTCGCCCGGTTCGAGATAGGTCTGGGCAAGCAGCCCGATGATCTCGTCGGAGCCGTTGGAGCAGACGATATTGGCAGGGTTCAGCCCGTGCGCCTCGGCGATCGCCTGGCGCAGGCGCATCGCCGAGCCGTCGGGGTAGTATTCCAGCCGGCCGGCGATGTCGCGCACCGCCTCGATGGCCGCCGGCGATGCGCCGAGCGGGTTCTCGTTGGACGACAGCTTGTGAACCTTGGCGACACCCGCCGGTGCGGTGCTCTTGCCCGGCACATAGGCTGTGATGTCCATGATGCCGGCGCGAGGCCGTGGACGTATCTGATCCGGTGCCTGGTTCATCAGCGAAATCCGTCAAAAATGCCCCGAAACCGGGGCCGCAGCGGAAATACAAGCCAAGCCGGCGAATGTCGAGGGAAAGCTTTCCCATTGACGCCGCGCGTGGCGCAATCTAAGACCAATCATCGTCGTGGTGATTTGGCCGGTCGGCTTGCAGCCACGTTAAACAACTTGCTAAAGGGCCGCTCGCAACAAATCCCGTTGGGACCGGCCGCGATTTTCGCCGCCGGTCTTTTTGTTTTGGAGTTTGCGCAGTGCCCATCAAAATTCCCGACCAGCTCCCCGCCCGCGACGTGCTCGTGCGCGAGGGCGTGTCCGTGATGGACGAACGGACGGCGCTGCGCCAGGACGTCAGGCCGCTGCAGATCGGGCTTCTGAACCTGATGCCCAACAAGATCCGCACGGAGACACAGTTCGCCCGGTTGATCGGCGCCTCGCCGCTTCAGGTGGAAATGACGCTGGTGCGCATCGGCAACCACAAGGCCAAGAACACGCCGGAGGACCATCTCATCACCTTCTACCAGACCTGGGAGGAGGTGGCGGAGCGCAAGTTCGACGGCTTCATCGTCACCGGCGCCCCGATCGAACTCCTGCCGTTCGAGGAGGTCACCTACTGGGACGAGCTGACGCGCATTCTCGACTGGACCACAACGCACGTCCATTCCAGCTTCTTCATCTGCTGGGGGGCGATGGCCGCCGCGCGGCATTTCCACGGCATTCCGAAATACACGCTTGGGAAAAAGGCGTTCGGCGTCTTCCGCCACGTCAACAACGCTCCGACGTCGCCCTACCTTGCCGGCTTCTCGGACGACTTCGCCATTCCCGTCTCGCGCTGGACGGAGGTCCGCACCGCCGACATTCCGGGCGACTCCGGCCTGGAGCTGCTGATGGAATCGGATGTTACCGGACCCTGCATGCTGTCCGAGGCGGCCGGCAACCGGCTCTATATGTTCAACCACATCGAATACGACTCCACATCGCTCAAGGAAGAGTTCGATCGCGACAGGGCCACCGGCGTGCCGATCGAGGTGCCGCACGAATATTTCCCGGAAGACGATCCGACGCGCCGGCCGCTCAACCGCTGGCGCTCGCACGCCCATTTGCTGTTCGGCAACTGGATCAACCAGGTCTACCAGACCACGCCCTACGAGCTGAAGGAGATTGGCGCGGTCCGGCAACCCGCAATGTCGTAAGCCGCCTTCTGGCCGTGATCGACCGGGGGCGTTCTCTCACAGCTACGTATATTAGCGGGAAACGCCGATCACAGCCCTGTCACGCCACAATTGGTTCTTGTGCTCAGCGGAGGCAGCAATGAACCAAATCCTTATCAGTCATTACTCCCCCTGGAGTCCCACAGAGGTCAAGGAACTGAAGTGCCTTGCGGCGGCGCGGATGCCCGTCGGGGCAATTGCCAACAAGCTTGGGCGCACGCCGCCGGCCATACGCGCCAAGGCCCGCCTGGAACGCATCACCCTCTTCGACGACCACGGCATCCGGCCGTCCAGCAGGACGGAGAACAGATCATCGTTCTGATCTGAGGCGCAACAACATAGCGGGCCGACCGCCGTCATCGAAATCCATCGTCGCAAGACCGCGGATCGCCCTTCGGTCTTGCGGCTGTTGTGTCAAGCGATGTCAGTAAATGTTAGGCCAGGCTGCCCTCAAGGGTGGTAACTGGCGTCTGCCACCCGTATAAGCGCGCTCCCGGACGGAGCCCATCATGTTCGCGCTTTCAGGTTCCCGGCGTCAGGCCGCGCTGGCCTTCATTTTCGTGACCGCGGTGCTCGACATCCTGGCGATGGGCATCATCATCCCCGTGCTGCCGTCGCTGATCGAGGAGTTCGCCGGCTCGAACGCTGAAGCGGGCTGGATCAACGGCGTGTTCGTCGCACTCTGGGCCGGCATGCAGTTCGTCGCCTCGCCGATCATCGGCTCGCTGTCCGACCAGTATGGCAGGCGGCCGGTCATCCTGCTTTCCACGGTGGGACTTGCAGCCGACTATGTGCTGATGGCGCTGGCGCCCAGTCTCTGGTGGCTGGCGCTCGGCCGCATCATCGCCGGCATCACCTCGTCGAGCTTCACCACGGTGTTCGCCTACATGGCCGACATCACGCCGCCGGAGGGCCGCGCCCGCGGCTACGGCCTGATCGGGGCCGCTTTCAGCGCCGGTTTCGTCGCCGGCCCGCTGCTTGGCGGTGTGCTCGGCGAAATCTCGCCGCGTGCGCCGTTCTGGGTCGCGGCCGCGATGAGCGGCCTCGCCTTCCTCTACGGACTTGTGGTGCTGCCGGAATCGCTGGCGCCGGAAAAACGCATGGCCTTCTCGTGGCGGCGCGCCAATCCGTTCGGCGCCATGATGCTCTTGCGTTCGCATCGCGAACTGTCGGGGCTGGCGACGGTGAACTTCCTGCTGCATTTCGCGCATCACGTGTTTTCCGCCGTCTTCGTGCTCTATGCCGCCTATCGCTACGACTGGCATGCATGGGAGGTCGGCGTGCTGCTTGCGATGGTCGGCGTGCTCGACATGATCGTGCAGGGCGTCATCGTCGGGCCGACGGTAAAACGCTTCGGCGACCGCGCCACCATGATCTTCGGCCTGTTCGGCGGTGCGGTCGGCGTCGCCTGTATGGGGCTGGCGCCGACCGGACTGCTGTTCACGCTCGCCATGCTGCCCAACGCATTGTGGGGCCTTGCAATGCCGACGCTGCAATCGCTGATGACACAGCGCGTCTCGGAATCGGAACAGGGGCAATTGCAGGGCGCCAACATGAGCGTCGCCAGCATTGCCGGCGTTGCCTCGCCGCTGTTCTTCGGCGCCGTCTATTCCTTTTCCGTCAGCGAAGGTTCAAAGCTGCCCTACCCGGGCGCCGCGTTCCTGATGGCGGCACTTGTCCTGCTCGGTGCGGCGATCCTCGGCTGGGTCGTTGCACGGCGCGCCGAGCGGACCGAACCGGCGTCTTGACGTTGTGACGCTCAGCGATCGAGTTCGGGATAGAAACGGTCGGACAGCGAACGCCGCGCCTTCTCGCCAACCATGCAGTCGACCGGCGGTTCTGCGGCCGCCGGAACGATGGCGACGCCGTGCTGGTTGCCGCTGACCTCGAGGATGAGTTTGCGGCGTATGGCGGTGCTGAATTCCGAGACTGCCCGTATCGGCAGCGCGAAGGCGCCGCGACCGCCGATCACGCACGCGCTGTAGTAGCGATCGATGTCCGGAAAGATCGACGAAGGCCTGACCAGGATGGGCAGCCCGTTGACGGTTATGCCGCGGGCAACCGCCGCGTCGCGGGCGGCAGTGACAGGCGGGCCGAAATTGTTGGGACCGTCGCCGGAGACGTCGATGACAAGGCGGCCGCCTTCGAGCCCGTTGGCCTGCAGCGCCGAGACGCCGAACGCCAGCGCTCCGGAGATCGAGGTGCCGCGAAAGGTGGCGAAGGGCCGCGCCTCCAGCTTCGCCGCGAAATCGTATGCGCTGTCCCGGTCGCTTATGATCTGCCACGGCACCAGTGACGCCGTGCGCACTGTGCCTGCCCACTCGAAATAGGTGACCGCGACACGGCCGTTCGGACCGGAGCGCGCCGCCGCGATGAAATCCGGGTCGCGCAGCGCCGCGACATAGCCGGCGCGCTGGATGGCGAATTCCTCGCGGTCCATCGATTCGGAGACGTCGACCGCCAGCACGAGTTCCACGTCGACCGGTTCGGCGCGGGCCTCCGCAACCGCGAAAGCCAGGCAGGCCAACACGGCCCGCTGGGGGATCATGACCCGGTGCGCCGTGCGAGTATCTGGCGCACACCCTTGCGCGGGGAACGGCGTTTCGGCGCCACGCCCGTGAAGTCGACGCGTTTCAGGCAGCGGCCGTCCTTGTCCTTCACAAGATGCAGCTCCCGCGAGAAGAAGTCCCCGTTGCGCTGGGCACGGCCGATGTTGACGACGGTGGCATCGGGAAGATCGTCTTCGAAAATCGAGAATACCTTCTTGAGCGCCGAGCGGTCCAGCGTGTCGAGCGCCTCGTCTATGACGACCCAGCGCGGCTTGTGCAGGCTGAGCCGCCCGAAGGCGAGCAGGCGCTGCTCTTCCTCGCTCAACTCGCGCTCCCAGCGCGCGTCGCGGTCGAGCGAACCCGCCAGCCGCTCAAGACCGACCTTGGCGAGGGCTTGCCTGAGATCGGCGTCGGCGAAACCGGCGTCGCCCTGCGGATAGGAAAGGCCGGCGCGCAGCGTGCCCGGAGGGAAATACGGCGCTCTCGGCACGAAGGTGATCGTTTCGCCGGCCGGCAGGCCGATACGGCCGCCGCCCCAGGGCCAGAGGCCGGCAAGCGCCCGGAAGAACAGCGTCTTTCCCGCCCCTGGGTCGCCGGTGATCAGAACGCGCTGGCCGGCGTCGATCTCGACTCGCGGCTCGGCGAGCATGGTGCAGCCCGCCGTGGAGACGACTTCGAGGCCGTCGAAAGTCAGGCTGTCATCGGCATTTTCGACGAACTCGATCCGCCTTTCGGCATCGTGCAGCACATCCGCCTCGACCAGCGCCCGGCGGAAAGCGGCAACGCGCAGCAAGGTCGCGCGCCAGTCGGCGATGGCGCCGATGTTGTTGATGAACCAGCGCAGCGACGAATGCACCTGGTTGAAGGCGCCGACCGCCATCATCAGGCCGCCGAAGCTGATGTCGCCCGCGAAATAGACGGGGGAGGCGACGAGGATCGGCGCCACCACCGTGACCCAGCCATAGCCGTCGGTCACCCATTCAAGGCGTATCTGCACAATGAAGATGCGCCGCACCGCGCCGAGCACCGATGCGAGGTCCGTCTCCAGCCGGCGTTTCTCGTCGCCTTCGCCGCCGGCGAGCGAGATGGCGTCGACATGCTCGTTCACCCGCATCATGGAAAAGCGCAGATCCGCCTCACGCGAATAGCGGTCGCTGTTGAGCGCGATCAGCGGCCTCCCGACCAGCCAGCTCAGCACCGAGGCCGAGCCCGTGTAGATGATCGCAGCCCACACCATGTAGCCGGGAATGGCGAAGGAATAGCCGCTGACATGGAAGACGAAGCCGGACGACAGCGACCACAGCACGCCGACGAAGGAGATGAGCAGGATGGTCGACTGCACGAGGCCGAAGGTCAGGCCCGTGGTCAGGTCGGTGAGATGCCCGGCATCCTCCTGCATGCGCTGGTCCGGATTGACGCCGATGGCGCCGGCATTGGCGAGGCGAAAGGCGCGGCGTGGCCGCATCCATTCGTTGATGAGATCGCGCGTCAGACCTTCGCGCAGCTTGAGCTTCATCATCTGGTTGAGCCAGGTCTGCATGACGCCGAGCGTCAGGAGGCCGCCGGCGATCACCACGAACAGCGTGAGCTGGTGGACGAAAGCATCGATATCGCGGCGCTCGATGGCGTCGTAGAAGGGGCGGTTCCAGCGGTTGAGAATGATCTGGCCGAGCGAAGTCGCCACGATCACCGCCAGCGCGCCGGCTGCCATCCACAGTATGGTGTTGCGCAGCGGCGACGCCATGAAGGCGCGCAGCATCATGGCAAGCTGGTCGCGAAAGCCGATGTCTTCGGCTGCGACGGGGGCTGTCTTGAGATCGGTCCTGCCGTTGGTCTGATCCGCCATCTCATGGGGTCCTTCGTTCGCAACCGACTGTTTCATTGCAGGTAAGTTGACACCCGGCGGTTGCCAAGCGGTCGCCGGACGGCCGCGTCAGGGGCGCGGCACGATCCGTGCAGCCCGCGTCGCCCCTTGCGGTGTCAGCACCGGCACGAAGACGCGGCGCGAGGCGCGCTGTGTCACCGGCAGGCCCTGATAGAGCCGTTTCTGCGCCTCGACCACGATGACGCCGGAAAACATCGGCCAGAAGCGGCGGCCCGATTTTTCAAGCAGTTCGTGGAAGCGCAGCACCCAGCGGCGGCGCGACGGCGGGAAAAACAGCCCGTCGGCCCATGCTCCCGGCGTGAAGTTCGCCTCGCGCAGCAATTCGGTCAACTGGCCGCGCGAAAACGGCCGGCCGGTGCCGAACGGCGTGTGTTCGAAGCGCGCCCACACGCCGCGCCGGTTGGGCACCACGATGACCAGCCTGCCGCCCGGCGCCAGCACGCGCCATATCTCCTTCAGCGTCTCGCGCGGGTTTTCGGCATGCTCCAGCGAATGGACAAGCAGCATGCGGTCGATGGACGAATCGACCAGCGGCAACTCCTCGTCGAACACCAGCGCCGTGGCAGAGGGGCCCTGCGGCGGCCAGTTCACGGCGCCCTGCGTCGCCGGCATGAAGGCAAACACGCGGTCGGCGTCGCTGCCGAAGCGATCGAGCCAGGGCAGCACATAGCCGAGGCCAACCAGCCTTTCGTTGGGCAGGTTGGCCCAGACGGAGGCAATCGCCATGGCGATCGAGCGTTCGGCAAGCCGGCCGAGCGTGGTGGCGTAGAAGGAGCGCAGGTCGACGATGTCGGAATTCATGGCGCGGACGGTAGCGGCGTTGCGTCACGCTTTCAAGAAAGCCCCTCGCCAAGGGTGACATAGGCAAGTGCCCGCCATATCGTCACGCGCAAAGGAGACCCGCCATGGCGATCAGAATCGAGCAATTCATGTGCCGGAGCGACAATTTCGGCGTTCTGGTCCACGAGACCGAAAGCGGCGAAACGGCGATCATCGACGCGCCCGAGGAAAAGCCGATCCTGGCGGCGATCGAGCGCACGGGCTGGCGGCCAACGGCGCTGCTCATCACCCACCACCATGGCGACCATGTCGAAGCCAATCTCGGGCTGAAGCAGCGTTTCAACCTGAAGATCACCGGCCCGAAGGCGGAAGCGGCAAAAATCCCCGGCATCGACGAGCGCGTGGTGGAAGGCAATACGCTGAAGCTCGGCGCAGAAACCATCGAAGTCATCGAAACGCCGGGCCATACCGCCGGGCACATCAGCTATCATTTGCGCGGCGCAAAAATCGCGTTCACCGGCGACACCTTGTTTGCGCTGGGCTGCGGCCGCCTGTTCGAATGCAAGCCGGCGGTCATGTACCAATCGCTGAAGAAACTGGCTGCCTTGCCCCTCGAAACGAAGATCTACTGCGGCCATGAATACACCCAGTCCAACGCCCGTTTCGCGCTGACCGTCGATCCCTCCAATTCGGCGTTGAAGGAGCGTGCGGCCGAGATCGAGAAGCTGCGCGCCGAGGACGAGCCGACCTTGCCGACGACCATCATGCAGGAACTGGCGACCAACCCGTTCCTGCGCTGGCACGACCCGGTGATTCGCAAGAACCTGCATATGGAAACCGCCTCCGACGAAGCGGTGTTCGCCGAGATCCGCAAGCGCAAGGACGTCTTTTGATGACCGCCGCCGAGATCATCGCCACGCTCGGCATGCAACGCCACCCGGAGGGCGGCTGGTATGCCGAGACGTTCCGCGACAGCGCCGGCAACGGGGCGCGCGGCAACTCCACCGCCATCTATTTCCTGCTCGAGGCCGACGACGTTTCGGCCTGGCACCGGGTCAAGGACGCCGCCGAAGTCTGGCACCACTATGCCGGCGCGCCGTTGTCGCTGACGATGTACGAGGAGGGCGGGCCGGTCGTCACCCGCACGCTCGGTCTTGATCTGGCAGTGGGCCAGCGCCCGCAACTGGTGGTGCCGGCGAACTGGTGGCAGATGGCGAGGAGCCTCGGCGCCTTCACGCTGGTCGGCTGCACCGTGGCGCCGGGCTTCGATTTCGCCGTGTTCGAGATGGCGCCGGCCGACTGGCAGCCTGGGGTGAGTTGAGAATCAGGTCAGGCCGGCATCACCCAGCAGGAAACCCAGCGTGATCGAGAGCTGCGCCGCATAATAAAGTACCCATACGGCGACGCGGGCCGGGCGGCTGCCGGGCGATTGCTCAGCCATCAGGAACTTTTCGCTGGCAAGGACGGTGTCCGAGGCCATGAACGCCACCGCGCCGGCGATGATGAAAAGATTGCCGAGCGTCAGCGCCGCGATGCCCATGACGACAATCGCCGCGACATAGAGGACGATCGGCAGCCGCATGTCGCTTGCCACCACGCGCAGCAGCCGCGACAGCATGAACAGCGCGAAGACCAGCATGGCAGCCGCAAGCACGGCGCGCCACGGCTCCGCGACAAGAATGCCGGCGGAGCCGCCGGATTGCCAGAACAGGGCGATGTAGACGAGATGCGCGGCAAGGAAGCTGCCAAGGCCGGCCAGGAATGCCTTGTCGCCGTCGCGCGCCAGAAAGGCGTCGCCCACCGCACTCAACGCCAATGCCGCGACCAGCAGAACAGGGCCGCCCTGGAAGAAGGCGAGCACCGAAAGCAGCGCCACCGCAAACGTCTTCACCGCCATGCGTCGGAAGGACTGCGGCGCGTCGAGCATGATGAGATAAAGCAGCGCCGCGGCGATCGAGAAGATCAGCGTGGCGTTTGCCGTGTCGGTGGCGCTTCCGGGAAACGGCAGCGTCACGGCTTTGCCTCGCTCTGCCTGGCGGAAGCGCGCCCGAAGATCAGCGACTTGGCCGCCAGCACGGCACCCGCCGTGATGAGCAAGCAGGCAAGCAGGATATGCGGCGTCGGTTCGGTAAAGCCGGCGGCGATCAGGATCAGCGTCGAAAGCAGCGGCGCGGCATAGCTCGCGGCGCCCAGCACCTGGATGTTGCCGCGCTTGACGCCGATGTCCCAGGCATAGAAGGCGGCGCCCACCGGCATCAGCCCGAGGCCGAGCACGGCCAGCCACTGGCCGGCGTTGGACGGCAGGACGGTATCCTCCAGCGCCAGATGACACAGCAACGACAGCACCGCCGTTGCCGCACAGAACCAGGTGACGATGCTCGTCGGCACCGCCGGAAAGCGCCGCGACAGCAGCGAATAGCCGGACCACAGGAAGGCGCAGACCGCGGCCATGGCATAACCGAAGGCATAGCGGCTTTCGAACGAAAGCCCGCCGCCATTGGTGATGATCAGGAAGGTTCCTGCCAGCCCGAGCGCCGCACCCGCGATATGGAACCAGCGCAATTTTTCGCCCGGCATCAGCGCCGAACCGAGCACGATGAGCAGCGGCCACAGATAGGCGATCAGGCTGGCCTCGACCGCCGGCGCGTTGCGCAGCGCTGTGAAGTAGAAGAAGTGGTAGCCGAACAATCCGGCAATGCCGATCACCCAGACCTGCGGCGGAATTTTCACCCGCTCGGCCGGAGCCGGCGAGAATAACCGCGCCACCAGGCCGACGCCGGTGCCGATGGAGAAACATATCGCCGACAGCAGGAACGGCGGCACCGCACCCGATGCGTCCGTCAACAACGCCAGCAGCGCCCACATGGCGACCGCCGAAAACCCGATCAGAGTGGCGCGCGCCATCTTCTTCCCCCCGAAACCGACGCGGCAAGGCGTAGGTCGTGATCCAGGGTGGATTGAGATTCAGGTCAGGCCGAGGCGAAAATGGCGGATTTCGAGAACCGGAGCGCAGCGTACATTTGGGTACGTGAGCACCGGAAGCGGAGAAAGCCCCATTTGCAGGCCGGCATCACCTGAATATCAACACACCCTAGTTGATCTGTTTCATCCCCCGCGCACTGATGGTGATCGTGCCGATCCTTGTACCGACCGTTGCGCGGATCGGCGCATATACCCCAGTCGTGCCCAGCGGCGCAAATGTGATGCGGATCTTGCTGCGGTTTTTCAGATATTCGATCGACTTGTGTCCCTTGCGGTAGCCGGCGACCGGTATGAACCTGCCTTCACAGACGACTGCGTCGCCCTCGTAGCCACCGATTGAAACCGGCCCTCTTTCGGCATGGGCAAGCGACAGGTCGGCCCGCAGCTCGCCGTCGAAGACCTTCAGGGTGCGGCCGCACACCTTGTCCAGGCTGTCTGCGCGTACCAGCGTCGCGGACAGTGGATCGGCCACGCCGCGCAATTGGTTTTCGCCGACCGCGATCCAGTCTTCGCCGCGCGGTTTCGGCGGCGGGAGATTGACGGTTTTGGTGACCGTGCCGTCGGCGAAGCTGATGGCGATCTTCTTCGCCTTCCTTCCGGTCGTGTAGTTGGCGGCAAAGGCATCCGGTCGGGCGACGCCCCGCGAAAAACTGCCGGATGCCGAGGTCGTGCCCTTGGTGTCGTCGAACAATTCGGCGAGGCCCGCGCTCGACAGCGAACCGCCGAGCTTGAACGAACGGTCGCTGATGGTGCTTTCGAAGCTTGACTTGGCGATGGTCAGGCCGAGATAGGAGACGTAGTAGTCGGCGTGGAAGGACTGGGCTTTCTCGGCCGCTGCGGCATTGGCGGCGAACGCCGCGGCAGCCACGATCGCAAGCACCGCCGCGGCCGGCTTTATGGCTGCCCTGCAACGGAAAGTGGAGCGCTTGATAGACATCGCGCCAGATCGTCGCATGATTCAGGCGATTATGTGGATATCGCTCGCGCCAATGGATCTGCCGATCCTTGATTGGCAAGATTGTGTCGCGCGTTTTCTCGTGGAATAAAGCCGCGCTGTGCGATGCGGAAGACGCGCCCGGGTTGCACGAGATGCAATCAACGGCCGTTGTCGGCCCTCAAGGAGCAAATTCACATCATGAGCAACGCGTTTTCGGCAGCCGCCGGCTCCAATAGTTTCGTCCCGCTGCGCCTCAGCGGCCAATCCGTTCTGGTGAAAGCGATCGCGGTGGCGCTCGGCTCGCTGTTCCTGGCTGCCTCGTCGTGGATCGAAGTTCCGATGTATCCGGTGCCGATGACGATGCAGACATTCGCAGTGACGCTGATCGGCGCGCTCTATGGCTGGCGGATGGGTGCGATAACCGTGCTTACCTGGCTTGCCGAGGCCGCGGTTGGCTTCCCGGTGCTGGCCGGCGGAGCGGGCGGGCTCGCGCATTTTGCCGGGCCGACCGGCGGATATCTGGTCGCCTTCCCGTTGGCCGCCGCGATGGTTGGCTGGCTGGCCGAACGCGGCTGGACTTCCAAGGGGAATCTGCTGCGCAACGTTGCGGCCATGCTGATCGGCGGGGCGTTTATCCTTGCTTTCGGCGGGTTGTGGCTCGCTGGCATGATCGGAGTGTCAGATGCCTGGACCTATGGCGTGGGCCCCTTCATCGTCGGCGGCATTCTCAAGGCAGTGCTTGCAACCGCCAGCGTCGAGGCAACACGGCGCATCCACTCCGCCCTCTGACATGACGCTGCGCCTGCGCGCCCATCACCTGCTTTGCATGCTGACCTATGTCGGCAAGGGGTATGGCGCGGCGTTTGTCGACAATTACGATGCTGTCGTAGGCCGGCTGGCGAAGGGCGAAGATCTCTTGCTCGTCGCCGGACCGGACGACATCTGCCAGCCGCTGCAAGGTGATGCGCAGGCTCATTGCCATCTAGAAAGCGTGCTGGATCGCGACGATCGCGCCGCATCGGCGGTCGCCTCATTGCTGGGGCGGCCGGTCAACACTGGAGAGCGCATCACGCTGGATGCTGCCACCGTTGCCCGCATGCGCCACAGTTTTGCAGCCGGCAGAACCAGGGAGGCCTGCACCGGCTGCGAATGGTTCGATCTGTGTAGCGCGGTGGCCGCAAGCGATTTTGACGGCGCGCGACTTGCTTGGAACGACGCCGGGGCACCTTGCGCTTGACGCCTGTGCCAAATCCCACTAAGGGAACGCCAACTTTTCCTACGTGGCCGCCTGACTGAGCCCGCGCCTGCCGTTTCTGGTGCGACATCGTCTTTTGGCCCGGCACCGAACAGAACTGAAGGTAGTAAAATGTCCCGCGCATGTGAACTGACCGGCAAGGCCGTTATGACCGGCAACAATGTGAGCCACGCCAACAACAAGACGAAGCGCCGCTTTCTGCCGAATCTCGTCAATGTGACGCTGATCTCGGAAGTGCTGAACCAGAATGTGAAGCTGCGCATTTCGGCCAACGCCCTGCGTTCGGTCGAGCATCGCGGCGGTCTCGACGCCTTCCTGGCCAAGGCCGACGTTGCCGAGCTGTCGCAGCGCGCCCGCCTGCTGAAGAAGCAGATCGCCAAGAAGAACGCCGAACAGCCGGCCGCCTGATTTTCCCGACCCGGCGGGCGCCCTGCCCGCCAACCCGGGCGAGGCCGTCATGGTTGCGCCCGACTGGTTCCATTACCCAGGATAAAAAAATGATACGCCTTTCCGCCTATATTCCGTTTGTCGCCGCCATGGCGCTTATCGTCGTGGCATCGAACATTGCCGTTCAGTTCCCGGTTCAGGGGCAGCTCGGGCAGCTCGCCCTTGCCGATATCCTGACCTGGGGCGCCTTCACCTACCCGGTCGCCTTCCTGGTCACCGACCTTGCCAACCGCCGCTACGGGCCGGTTGTGGCGCGGCGCATCGTGATGATCGGCTTTGTGGCGGCCATCGCCTGCTCGATCGTCATTCCGCCGCTGCTTTTCCAGTACGGCTATATCCCTTACGAAACGGCTGCCGGCCGTCTGGTCCGCATCGCCATTGCCTCGGGCAGCGCCTTCCTCGTCGGCCAGCTTCTCGATATTACGGTGTTCAACTGGCTGCGCCGGCAGGATTGGTGGCGCGCGCCGGTGTTCGGCTCGCTGGCCGGCTCGGTGATCGACACGGCGATGTTCTTCAGCATCGCTTTCGCCGCGAGCTTCGCTTTCGTCGGGCCCGATGACGGCTTCGCACTGGAGCAGGCGCCGCTGCTCGGCGTCATGACCGAAACGGCGCCGCGCTGGATATCCTGGGCCATCGGCGACCTCACCGTGAAACTGCTGATCGCCGTCTTCGCGCTGATCCCCTACCGCCTGATCGCCGCCCGCTGGAGCCAGCCCGCGGTCGCGGCCTGAGCCGTGATTCCCTGGGTCCAGCTCGACGCCGCAAAGACGCCCGACGGCGAGCAGGAACTGCGCCTGAAGCGGCGCGGCAGCGAATTCTCGATCATGCTCGGCGCCAACGAGCTGATGAACAGCCGCCTCAGCGGTTCGGAAGAAGCTCTGGCGAAACTGTCCTGCGGCAAGATCCAGGGTACGCCATCGCCGAAAATCCTCATCGGCGGGCTGGGCATGGGCTTCACGCTGCGCGCGGCCCTCGCCGAGCTTGGCGCTGACGCGAAAATCACCGTTGCCGAATTGGTGCCTGCGGTCGTTGCGTGGGCGCGCGGGCCGATGGCCGAAGTGTTCGGCGATTGCCTCGACGATCCGCGCGTCGCCATCGCCGAAACTGATGTCGGCCTTATCATCAAGTCCGCCAGGGCGGATTACGACGCCATCCTGCTCGACGTCGACAACGGCCCGGAAGGGCTGACCCGCAAGGCCAATGACGGCCTCTACGACATGGCCGGGCTGAGCAGCGCCCGCGCCGCGTTACGGCCAGGCGGCGTGCTGGCGGTATGGTCGTCGGCGCCGGACGCCGGCTTCACCCGCCGGCTGCAGCGGGCGGGCTTCGCTGTCGAGGAAGTGAAAGTGCGCGCCCACAACAAGCGCGGCGCCCGCCACGTCATCTGGCTCGCGACCAGGGCTTGATCCCTGGTCCGGCGCTCCCGGTCACCGGTGTTCGGCTGACCGCGGAGCCGGCCATCAGAGCCGGCGGGCCGATATCAGCCCGCCTCACCCGCCTGCAGCGGTCCGAAGAAGCCGATGATGCGTTCTATGCGCCGGCCGTCCGGGCTGAGCAGGGCGATGTCGAGCCCGGGCCGTTCCGTGCCGTCGGCTTCGACCAAGCTCCAGCCGAAACGGGCGACATCGTGATGGACGTCGACCGTGCTGGTGCGCAGGATGCGTGCGCCGGGGCGGCTCTCCCTGACCCTGGCGATATGCGCCAGCAGTTCGTCGGCGCCTGCCGTGTCGGCGCGCGGGTCGGTGTAGGTGGCGCCATCGGCCCAGACTGCGTTTAGCAGCGCCTTACGCCGGGCCGGATCGGCCTCGTTCCACACGGCGCAATAGCGATCGATCAGTTGAGTGACGTCCAGCGACATGATCCGCCTCCATCCGGCATGGGCGACGATACCGTCAAAACTGTCAGCATGCCGCAGTAGAATTTGCAAACGGGCTCAGTGTCTGAATCAAAAAGCGGCAGGCCGAGGCGAAAATGGTGGTTTCGAGAACCGGAGCGGAGCGTACATTTGGGTACGTGAGCACCGGAAGCGCAGAAAGCCGCCATTTGCAGCCCGGCTTGGCGACTTTTGGATCAGACACTCAATCCTCGTGCAGGACAAATTCCAGGTAGAGATTGCGCTGCAGGATCGAGTGGTTGTCGTCGGACATCAGCGACACCATCACCGCACCGTCTGCACGTTGCCAGACGTCCATGGCTTCCATGTTGTCGATCTGGTAGCCCATGTCGGCGTCCATCAGCACCGGGCCGTCGACGACCGCACCCTCGACGATGCTTTCGGCTTCGATGCGGCGCAGCCGCATCTTGACGCCTTCCGCCATGTTGAAGCTGCGTTCCAGCAGGAGCAGGTCGCCGTCCGGCAGGAAGGCGCCGTCGGTGATGTCGAAATTGCCGTTGCGCTTGACCGTGAAGACGCCCTTGCCCGGACCTTCGAGGATGGCGGCAAAAATGTTGCCTCGGCTGTCCAGGCTCTTTTCGGAGACGACGACGAGGCCGCCGGCATGCTGGCCGTGCGGGGCGGCATAGGCGACGGTTTCGAAACCGCGGTTCTGGCGCAGTTCGCGGGCGGGCACGAGGAAATCGAGGTTGCGGAACGCCGGCCCCATTTTGCCGGGCTCGATCCTGAACCGGGCGACACGATGGTTGCGCTCGAAACCGACAGTGGCGATGTCGTCCTTTACGGCCAGGCCCTCGGCGTCGACCTCCCACTTGCGGGCAAAGGTCTGGCCGGATGGGTCGACCATCTGTTCCATGCTGAAATCGGCGATTCCGGAAGGCTTTTGCGCGTCGTCGTGCACGAGCTTGCCGAAGAACCAGAAGCCGGTGTCGGCGACGCCGACGAAACTGCCGCCGGGGCTGGTGAAGCGGAATGCCGAGATGGCGCCGAAATGGCGCGAATTGGCGGTCATTTCGAGACCGCCGACAAATTCCAGCGGGCCGAACTGCTTGTCGTCGCGGCCGATGCGGAACTGGGTGATCGGCCTGGTGCTGATGGTGATCCGGTCGAGCGGCGCGGAGCCGGCATCGCCCGAATTGGCAAGCCCCAGCACGGATATCAGCGCGAGGGCGGCAAAGCCTCCCAGCCAGTTGCGCAGCCGGAGCGAGGGTGGCGTCATCCGGCGCGCCGCAGGCCGCCGCGGCGGGTGTCCCGGACGCTCTCCTCGCCGAACAGCGAAGCCAGTTGTTCGGTCATCGCGCCAGCCAGTTCTTCCGCATCGACGATGGTGACGGCGCGGCGGTAGTAGCGGGTGACGTCATGGCCGATGCCGATGGCCAGAAGCTCGACCGGCGAGCGGCTTTCGATCAGTTCGATGACGGCGCGCAGATGCCGTTCGAGATAGTTGCCCGGATTGACCGACAGCGTCGAATCGTCGACCGGCGCACCGTCCGAGATCATCATCAGGATCTTGCGCTGCTCGGGCCGCGCGATCAGGCGGTTGTGCGCCCACAGCAGCGCTTCGCCGTCGATGTTTTCCTTGAGCAGGCCTTCGCGCATCATCAGGCCGAGGTTGCGCCGGGCGCGACGCCACGGCATGTCGGCCGATTTGTAGATGATGTGGCGCAGGTCGTTGAGGCGGCCCGGGTTTGGCGGCTTGCCGTCCTTCAGCCATTTCTCGCGCGCCTGCCCGCCCTTCCACGCACGCGTGGTGAAGCCAAGAATCTCCACCGAGACGCCGCAGCGCTCCAGCGTGCGCGCCAGGATGTCGGCGCAGGTGGCGGCCACCGTGATCGGCCGGCCGCGCATCGAGCCGGAATTGTCGAGCACCAGCGTCACCACCGTGTCGCGGAACTTGGTGTCGCGCTCCTGCTTGAAGGAGAGCGGCTGCATCGGGTCGATGACCACGCGCACCAGTCTGGCCGGGTCGAGATAGCCTTCCTCGAGGTCGAAGTCCCACGAGCGGTTCTGCTGCGCCATCAGGCGGCGCTGCAGACGGTTGGCGAGGCGTCCGACGACGCCCTGCAGGTTGGAAAGCTGCTTGTCGAGGAAGGCGCGCAGACGGTCGAGCTCCTCTTCCTCGCACAGTTCCTCCGCCCCAACCGTCTCGTCGAAGGCAGTGGAAAAGACCTTGTAGTCGATCTCTTTCGGCAGGTTGGTGAACGGGTTGTCGGGACGCTTCGCCTCGCCAGGCGTCTCGGCGTCGGGGTCGTCCTCGTCCGTCATCTCGTCGGAGGTGGCGTCGGCGGCGTCGGTCTCGCCGGCCTCCTGGTCCTCGGCGGAAGGCTCGGCGTCCTCGGATTGCGAATCGTCGGAGCCGGAATCGTCCTCGCCGCCCTCCTCGCTCTTCTCCTCGCCCTGCGGCTGGTCGTCGTCGCTGTCCTCGGCCTCTTCGCTCTCCTGGTCGTCGCCGAGTTCCTCCGCCATTTCCATCGAGGCGAGCATATCGCGCACGACGCGGGCAAAGGCGTTCTGGTCGTCGAGCTTGGCGGCCAGCCCGTCGAGGTCGGCGCTGGCCTTCTCCTCGACCCACTTGCGCCAGAGGTTCACCATGCGCTCGCCGCTCTTCGGCGCCGGGCGGCCGGTCAGCTTCTCGCGCACCATCAGTGCAATCGCTTCCTCGATCGGCGCGTCGGCCTGGTCCTTCACGTCGGCGAGATTTGCCTTGGCGTATTTTTCTTCCAGCATCGAGCCGATGTTGTCGGCAACGCCGAGCATGGCCCTTGAGCCGATCGCCTCGACACGCGCCTGTTCGACCGCGTCGTAGATGGCGCGGGCCTGCTTGCCTTCCGGCGCCAGCTTGGCATGGATGCGGTTGTCATGGCAGGCGCGCTTCAGCGCCATGGAATCGCCGATGCCGCGGGTCACCGCGATGTCGCTGATCGTCGGCTTTTTCGGCAGTTCGGGCAATCGCGCACGGTTGCCCGCAAAGGCCGGGCGGTCCTTGGCGAAGCCGACTTCGAGGTCGTGGTCGCCGGCGATGGCGCGCACGCACACGGAGACCGCACGCTTGAAGGCTTCGCCCTCGCCGTTGGCCTTCGGCTTGCTGCGCGTTGAGTTGTCGCCCGGACCCGCCATGTGAGCCTTGTTCTATCCCAGAACGACGTTGGCAGCCGATTCAGGCAATTCTTCGCCGAAGGCGCGCTGATAGAACTCCGCCACCACCGACCGCTCCAGCTCGTCGCATTTGTTGAGGAAGGTCAGCCTGAACGCCATGCCGACATTGCCAAAGATCTCGGCGTTCTCGGCCCAGGTTATGACCGTGCGCGGGCTCATCACCGTCGACAGGTCGCCGTTCATGAATGCCGAGCGGGTCATGTCGGCGACGCGCACCATCTTGTTGACGATGTCCTTGCCCTTGTCGTTCTTGTAGTGCTTGGCCTTGGCCAGGACGATCGCCACCTCGTTGTCGTGCGGCAGGTAGTTCAGCGTCGTGACGATCGACCAGCGGTCCATCTGCGCCTGGTTGATCTGCTGGGTGCCGTGATAGAGGCCGGTCGTGTCGCCGAGGCCGACCGTGTTGGCGGTGGCGAACAGGCGGAAGGCCGGGTGCGGGCGGATGACGCGGCTCTGGTCGAGCAGGGTGAGGCGGCCAGACGATTCCAGCACGCGCTGGATCACGAACATCACGTCCGGGCGGCCGGCATCGTATTCGTCGAAGCACAGCGCGACATTGTGCTGGTAGGCCCAGGGCAGGATGCCGTCGCGGAATTCGGTGACCTGCATGCCTTCCTTGACGACGATGGCGTCCTTGCCGACGAGGTCGATACGGCTGACATGGCTGTCGAGATTGACGCGCACGCAAGGCCAGTTGAGACGGGCGGCGACCTGCTCGATATGGGTCGACTTGCCGGTGCCGTGGTAACCCGACACCATGACGCGGCGGTTGAAGGCAAAGCCGGAAAGGATCGCCAGCGTGGTCTGCTCGTCAAACAGGTAGTCGGGGTCGACATCGGGGACATGCTCGGTGGCAACCGAATAGGCCGGCACGACCATCCTGGATTCGAAGCCGAATTTCTCCTTCACCGATACCGTCGTATCGGGGAGATTGGCGATGTCGCGATCGACCTTGTTCATAATGTCCACGTCTCCACAGGCGAACATCGAGCTTCGCCGGCAATCGATTTTGTTCGGGGGCGGTCTTAGAGCCTTTTCCAACCGGATGAAAGTTGGAAAAAAGCCCGGACTTCAAAGTTCGCTCAGCACAAACCTGCCTGCTTGAGCACGCGATAGGCCTGCAGCACATCGCGAAACCTGTCTTCCGAACCTCTGTCGCCGCCATTCGCATCCGGATGGTGACGCTTCACCAGTTCCTTATAGCGCGCCTTGATGTCCGCGCCAGTCGCCTTTGCGTCAAGGCCAAGCGTTTCCAGAGCCTTGGCCTCAAGCGGCTTGGCCTTGCGTTCGCGCGGCTCCTTCGGCCCGCTGAACAGGTTGAACGGGTCTCGCATGCGGTTGTAGTAGCCGGCGCGGCCGGAACGCTGCTGGGCGATGTCCGGCGAGGAGCGGGCGCCGCCATTGGCACCGATCGTCCAGGTCGGGCGATGGCCGGTCAACGCCTCCTTCTGGAAGCGGGCGATTTCGGAATCCGGAACGCCCGAGAAATAATTGAAGCCCTTGTTGTACTCGCGCACATGGTCGAAGCAGAACTTGAAATACTCCCCCTCGCGCATGCGGCCCACCGGCGCGCGATGCGTGCCGGCCTGGCTGCAGCCGTCCCACTGGCAGCGCGGCGCGTGCGACTTCAGCTCGGCATCCTTGTCCGGCCGCACGCGGATTTTCTCGAAATATTTCGAATACGGTTTCATTCGTTCCGATTATGGGGCGTTCACCGCACGAAACAAGAATTGACATTTGGCGGATGATGGACCTAACCGCTGATTTGCGATCCGTCCTGTCCGATTGGTGTTTTTTGTGGCGGGCCGACCACATGTGGTGAAGGGAAGCAGCGATGTCCATACAGGAAACGATGGAAAAGAAGCTTACGGCCGCCTTTTCGCCGGAGCGGCTGGTCATCATCAACGAGAGCCACCTGCATGCCGGGCATCACCACGAGGAAACCGGGCATCACGTCGTTTATGACGGCACCGGCGAGACGCATTTCCGCGTCCGCATCGTGTCGCCGGCGTTCGCCGGCAAGAGCCGCATCGAGCGCCACCGTGCCGTGAACGACCTTCTGGCCGACGAAATGAAAGCCGGCCTGCACGCCCTTGCGATCGAACCGGCGGCTCCGGGCGAAAAGACCCGCTGGTAGCGGGATTCTGCTCTCGCCCTCGGGTCATTCGTCGATAGCTAGTTCGCGCCTCGCCTCTCCTGATGTCGCCGAAACCGAGGACACTTTCGGGCGACATGCATTAAGTTTGAATAGTCCCCTCTTGGCGGAGCAGGCTATGCCTTACGTCGCCCCCCTCTGGCCTGCCGGCCATCTCCCCCTCAGGTGGGGAGATTGGCAGCTCTGGCGAAAGCGCTCACCCCCCAGCGTTGGCGATTGAGCGAAGTCGGCGGAGCGACTGATCTCCCCCCTTGAGGGAGGGCAATCGCATATAGGTTCTATCTTCCCCCACTCCGGCCCTTCGGGCCACCTCTCCCCCCTCCGGAGGGAGAGGAAAGGGAGCCGCCATAGCGGCCAGCGCTTCCTCTCCCCCGGGGTCGACCACGCATATGCGATTGCCCTGCCCCTTGAGGGGGAGATGGCCGGCAGGGCGCGAAGGATCACGACCTCTCCGGAAACCAGCTTATCCCGCGCACCCTTCCCAACCCCCATTGTCAGCATCTGTCAGCAGTCTTTCATTTTGTTTTATCCACACCCCTTTGCCGCTGCCGCATAGTTGTCGGCAGTTTCTCCTGCGGGAACGCCGATCATGACGGTGGTTTGCGGGGAGGAACCGGCGCTTCGGGCAAGCGGCTAACGTGGCCGTGGAGACGAAGGGCTGTCCCAGAGTCTCTACGATTTCCCGCGTTGACGGGAACCAGGCGCGGTATGATCTGGCGCTGACACGTAGAAACCACCGGTGCATACCGGAAGGTCCGATGTTGGGAGATGGGATGGCCGAAAATCGCCGGCGGGGCGCTGGGAAGGCGCCAGATTACTTATTTACGAGGTGCTGACCCAGCGCCCCGCTTCCCGACTATCTTTCATGCAATGGCCAGACGGATGAAAATCCGGGCGTGGCGATGGAGAAGCTTGCGATGATGAAAGGAACCCCCTCTCCGCCTCGGCTTCGCCTCGACACCTCTCCCCCGCTTCGCAGGGGCGAGGAACCGCTGCCGCGACGCCAGCGCTTCTCCAGCTTGGGTTCCTCGCCCCTGCGAAGCGGGGGAGAGGTGGTTTGCGCAGCAAACCGGAGAGGGGGTCTTTGCAAAAGTTCCAAAAGAGGCAGGATGGCAAACCCGGCATTCATTCGACGGATATCCCATGACTGGCCCCAATCCGGACCTCAAGCACCCCATCCCCATGCATTCGCGCGTCGGCTTCCTGAAGTCGCTGGTGACCGCGCCCAACATCGAGATCGGCGAGTTCACCTATTACGACGATCCCGACGGGCCGGACCGTTTCGCCGAAAAATGCGTGCTGCACCATTATCCGTTCATCGGCGACCGGCTGGTCATCGGCAAATTCTGCGCCATCGCCGAGGGCGCGCGCTTCATCATGAACGGCGCCAACCATGCGATGTCGGGATTTTCGACATACCCGTTCAACATCTTCGGCCACGGCTGGGAAAAGGGCTTCGACGTCAAGACATGGGAGGCGGAGAACCGCGGCGACACCGTGGTCGGCAATGATGTGTGGATCGGCATGGAGGCGGTGGTCCTGCCCGGCGTGACGATCGGCCACGGCGCCGTCATCGCCGCCAAATGCGTGGTCAGCCACGACGTCCCGCCCTATGCGATCTTTGCCGGAAACCCAGGCAAGACGGTGAAGCTGCGCTTCGACCGCCTCACCATCAAACGCCTGCTCGACATCGCCTGGTGGAACTGGCCGGTCGACAAGATCACCCGCAATCTCGATGCCATCCGCGGCGCCGATATCGTGCGGCTGGAGGCCGCCGCGTGATAGCGCTCGCCTTGCGATTGCCGCCTGAAAATACTCATCGGTTGACAAGGTGGCCGGGAATGCCGATGCCATCGGCAAAGAGCGGACACCGGCGATTAGAGCATGATCCCGAAAAATGGGAACCGGTTTTTGGAAAAGATCATGCTCCAACAAAGAGATAGAGCCCCCATTCCGATTCAATCGGAATGGATTGGGCTCTAAGGCAGGCAGAGTGAGCGACATCGATAAAAAGACGGCAAGGCCAGACCAGTTGAACGCGGCGCTGTTCACCCGGGCGTGGGTCTTCATCCGCGGCGTGCCGGCGATGAAATTCCTGCCGCCGGAAGGCCCGCCGGAAATCGCCTTCGCCGGCCGCTCCAATGTCGGCAAGTCGTCGCTGATCAACGGGCTGGTCGGTCAGAAGGGGCTTGCCCGCACCTCCAACACACCGGGCCGCACCCAGGAGCTCAACTATTTCGTTCCCGACGGCTATTCCGGCGAAGCCGGCGACCTGCCGCCGATGGCGCTGGTCGACATGCCGGGTTACGGCTACGCGCAGGCGCCGAAGGAGCAGGTGGACCAGTGGACGAAACTGGTCTTCGACTATTTGAAGGGCCGCGTGACGCTGAAGCGCGTCTATGTGCTGATCGACGCCCGCCACGGCGTCAAGAAAAACGACGAGGAGGTGCTGTCGCTGCTCGACAAGGCCGCCGTGTCCTATCAACTGGTGCTGACCAAGACCGACAAGATCAAGGCTGCCGGTGTGCCGCGGCTGATCGAGGAGACATTGGCCAAGATCAGGAAGCGGCCTGCGGCGTTCCCGTTCGTGCTGGCCACCTCGTCGGAGACCGGCGAAGGCATGGACGAACTGCGCGACGCCATCGCGCTGGCGGCGCGCGGCGGCTGAATTCCGGGTGTCCGGAACTGACTACCCTATTTCGCGGTCGCGTAGCAAGCGGAGGCGGCGGCCACTGAGCGGGGCCGGCGTGAAAACCGGCGCTGCCGGCATCATCGGAACATCGGCACGCCTTACGCGGTCGCCGGCTTGAAGGTCAGGGCCACGCCGTTCAGGCAATGGCGCTTGCCGGTCGGCTGCGGGCCATCGTCGAAGATATGCCCGAAATGTCCGCCGCAGCGGCGGCAATGGCACTCGATGCGCGTCATGAACAAGGAGTTGTCTTCCTTGATGCCGATGGCATTGGGCAGCGAATCCCAGAAGCTCGGCCAGCCGGTGCCGGACTCGTATTTGGTTTCCGACGGGTAGACCGCAAGATCGCAGCCGGCGCAATGGAAGACACCCTTGCGCTTTTCCTCCAGCAGCGGGCTGGTGCCGGGACGCTCGGTGTCTTCCATGCGCAGCACTGCAAACTGCGCCTCCGATAGAATGGCGCGCCATTCAGCGTCCGTCTTCGTCACTTCGAATGTCTCGGCCTGCGCGGCGCCCGGCCGGCGGAATGCCGATGAAACGGCAAGCGCGGCCACGGCGGCTCCGCTGGCGAACAGAAACTGGCGGCGCTTCATTCGTTTCTCCCTTTTGCCACATCCTAGCCGGGCGGTGGCTCACGGCGAAATCAACTCCGATTGAGCGGCAATGCTCAACACTCGCGCCCCACGTCCATCAAGCCAGCGGGCATGAGATGCGGGGCGCGCGTTGTCGGGTGCACGGGATTCATAAGAGCGAGCGTCCCGCGCATCCTTGGACTGAGACGACCTACATCTTAGGCAAGAGCACCTTGTCGATGACGTGGATGACGCCGTTCGATTGGTCGACGTCGGCGATTGTAACGTTGGCTACGTTGCCGTTCTCGTCGGTGACGGTGACCTTGTCGCCCTCATACTTGGCGGTCCAGGTGCAGCCACCGACAGTCTTCACCGGATGTGCGCCCTTGTCGTCGTCGACCATCTTCATGATGTCCTTCGAGAAGGCTTCCGCGCCGACCACGTGGCAGGTCAGGATCTTGGTCAGCTTGTCCTTGTTTTCAGGCTTCAGCAGGGTCTCGACCGTACCGGCCGGAAGCGCAGCGAAAGCCTCGTTGGTCGGCGCGAAAACCGTGAAGGGACCTGCGCCCTGCAGGGTTTCGACCAGGCCTGCGGCCTTGACTGCGGCGACCAGCGTGGTGTGGTCCTTGGAGTTCACCGCATTCTCGACGATGTTCTTGTCGGCCGGCATTGGCGCACCGCCAACCATCGGGTTTGCCGCGTAGGCAACGGTGGCAAATGCGGAAAGCGCGAGAGCGCCGCCAAGAATGGAAGAAGTGAATTTACGCATAGATCAAACTCCCTTTTGTTTCCCCTTGCGGGACATCGGGAAATACGGATGGGTTTGATCTGAGTTTCTCTCCTCACAGAAAAGTTATCTGTTTCAAAGATTTACTTTAATATTCTGCCTCTAATGCCAACCCGTCACAAGATAAGCTCTATCTCGTGACTTCATACTTCGTATATTTTTCGAAACTTCTCTTTTATCAGAGATTCTTCAAATCACCGGCGGCGACCACCGGCCCGGTGGGTTGTCCGGTCGGCGAACCGCCGACAGGCTCGAGGCTGATCGCCAGCACGGCACCGGAAGCCAGCTTCTCCCGGATCTCGGGCGTGATGACGATATGCGCGGTCGCGCCGGCGGGAATGAGACCCATCGAAACCGGTGGATTCTGGCCCTCGATCATCCACAGTTCGAAGTCGCGGTCGGTCGCGCGTTCGCCTGAAACATGCGACAGCGACACCCGACTGTCGGCGGCGTCGTACATGGCCAGATATTTGACGTCGCTGCCGTCGCCGGCGAGCGAGGCGATCAGGCGCATCTCCGGCTGCTGGACGGGCGGGTTGATGAACGGAATGGCTGCGTAGACGGCAAATGCGGCGATTGCTGCCGCGGCAAGGCCTCGCCAGAAGGCAAGGCTCGCCCACAATCCGCCACCGGCCGCTGCCGAACCGGCGCCAGCCGGGCCCGAGAACAGCTGCCTGTCGATCGCCGGCTTCACTGTCTCCGGCGGCTCGACCGGCTGATAGGCAGCCGCCATCGGCGCCAGATGAACCTCCCACTGGTCGACAAGGCGCGCGAACGCCGCCTCGTTCTCGATCCTGCGGTTCGCGGCCTGTCGCTCGTCAAGGGGCAACACACCGACAACGTACTCGGCGGCGAGAATCTCGTCGCCTCCACGCTCCGGTCCGTTGTCTTCCGCCAGGCTCATCGCTCCAGGCATTCCTTCAACTTCATCAGGCTGCGGCGCAACCAGGTACGCATCGTGTTGAGCGGTACGCTATGGCGCTCCGCCAGTTCCGCGTAGCTCTCGCCTTTGAGGTAGGCGCCGCGCACCGCGGCGGCGCGATCCTGCTCCAGTTCGTCAAGGCAGTTGTAGATTCTTTCGTTCTCGCTACCTGCCACAGCCAATGCTTCAGGGCCGGGCGCCGGGTCAGCTACGTCCAGCGCCGCGTCAATATGGGCAACAGGCTGCCGGCGTGCGCGAACACGATCGATCGCGTGATTGCGTGCAATGGCCACCAGCCAGGAGATCGGACTCAGCTCGGAAACTGCAAACCGGTCGGCCTTCGTCCAAACTTTGACGAAGACCTCTTGCAGTGCTTCTTCAGCTTCTGCCCTGTCATTCAAGACACGAAGGCAGACGCCAAAGAGTTTCGCGCTGGTCTGCCGGTAAAGCAGATCGAAGGCGCCCCGATCTTTCATCGAGACCCGTACGATCAGCTTGGTGATGTCCTGCGGCGTCATTGCGGGCAGACTAGGGCGCTTCGCCACCAATTTGCAACTGGCGAATGGCAATGGCCGGCGTTGCCTGCCTGCGTTGCACGTGCGCGCGGCGCCGGTTAGCCTGCCAAGCACCAGATGGAGGGGAAACGCATGTCGGTCGAAAAGATTTTGTGGCAGGAGGATGCCACCGGTCTCGCCGCTCTGGTGAACAAGGGCGACATCTCGCCTGTCGAACTCGTCGATGCCGCCATCTCGCGTGCGGCAAAGACAGCACACGACATCAACGCCATCGCCGAAAAGCTCTTCGACCAGGCACGCGGCCGCGCCGCCGCAGTCGACCGCAGACTGCCGCTGGCCGGCGTGCCTTTTGCAATCAAGGACCTCGGCATCGCCATGAAGGGCGTGCCCATCCATTCCGGCAGCAAGGTGCCGGTTTCCGTTGCCGATTTCGATTCGGTGCTGACGGATCGCTATCTCGCCGCCGGCCTAGTCCCGATCGCCACCAGCACGACGCCCGAACACGGGCTGCGGCTGGTTACCGAATCCGCCGCCTTCGGCATCACCCGCAACCCGTGGAACACCGGGCATGTCACCGGCGGTTCGTCCGGCGGTGCGGCGGCGCTGGTCGCCGCCGGCGTGGTGCCAGTGGCGCACGCCTCCGACGGCGGCGGCTCGATCCGAGTGCCGGCCGCCTGCAACGGGCTCGTTGGGCTTAAAACCTCGCGCGGGCGCATTCCCATGTCGCCGCTCGCCTCCGAAGGATGGTACGGCTTCGTCGTCAACCATGCGGTGACACGCTCGGTGCGCGATTCGGCCCTGCTGCTCGACCTCACCTATGGCCCTGACAACCTGGCGCCATACGCGGCTCGTCCGCCGCATGGCAGCTTCGCCGCCGCCGCTGCGCGCGATCCAGGCAAACTCAAGCTCGCAGTTTACCGCAAGTCTCCGCTTGGCCTCGACATCTCTGCCGAAACGCTGAAGGCGCTCGACGCCGCGGTCGCCCTGGCGCGTGATGGCGGCCATTCGGTCGAGGAGATCGACCTGCCGTTCATCGGCCGCGGCTTCATGATGGATTTCGTCACGTGTGTAGCCTCGGCTGTCGCCGGCGCGCTGCGTTCCGAGTCCGAGCGTGTCGGGCGTCCGGTCGGCGGCGAGATTGAACGCGCCACGCGCGTTGTCGGACGCTTCGGCGAACTGGTCTCGGGCGGCGCCGTCTACGCCGCACTGGAGCGGCTCTCCGCCACATCGCGCCAGCTCATGACCCATACCGCGGCCTACGATGCGGTGCTGATGCCTGTCCTTGCCCACCCACCGCTGAAGTGCGGCGCCATGGACCCGACCGGCGCCGACGATTTCCTCGAGAACATGCTGGACAAGCTTCACCTCACACCGCTGCTCAAGGTGAAGGCGCTGCTTGGCCAGCTGATGGACAAGAGCCTGTGGTTCACCCACTGGCCGGCTATCCAGAATGTTTCGGGCCAACCTTCCATCGCGCTGCCGGTTCACATCACCGCCGACGGCCTGCCGCTTGGCATTCAGGCAGCCGGCCGCCATGGCGACGAGGAGACGCTGCTCTCGCTCGCCGCCCAGATGGAAAAGCTGTCGGGATGGCGCGAGCGTCGGGCGCCGCTGCAAGTGCCGGCCTGACGGTGCATATCATTTGCCCGTCACACTCTTTGCCGCTAAGTAACCGCCGATTCTTGCCCCTAAAGAGGTCTTCGATGACGACGGACATCGCCGCCACCGCCGAAATGCAGGCCGCCCTGCTCTCCAGGGCGCTGCCCTACATGCAGCGCTACGAGAACAAGACCGTCGTCGTGAAATATGGCGGCCATGCCATGGGCGACGCAGCGCTCGGCCAGGCCTTCGCGCGCGACATCGCGCTACTCAAGCAATCCGGCGTCAACCCCATCGTCGTGCATGGAGGCGGCCCGCAGATCGCCGCGATGCTCGCGAAAATGGGCATCGAATCGCGCTTCGAGGGAGGCCTCAGGGTCACCGACGAGAAGACCGTAGAGATTGTCGAAATGGTGCTCGCGGGTTCCATCAACAAGGAGATCGTCGCGCTGATCAACGCCGAGGGCGAATGGGCCATCGGCCTGTGCGGCAAGGACGGCAACATGGTTTTTGCCGAGAAGGCGCACAAGACCGTCAAGGACCCGGATTCCAACATCGAGCGGGTGCTCGATCTCGGTTTCGTCGGCGAGCCGGTAGAGGTCGACCGGACCCTGCTCGACCTCCTGGCGCGCTCGGAAATGATCCCGGTGCTGGCGCCGGTGGCGCCCGGCCGCGACGGCCACACCTACAACATCAACGCCGACACCTTTGCCGGCGCTATCGCCGGCGCGGTGCAGGCCAAGCGCCTGCTTTTCCTGACCGACGTTCCCGGCGTGCTTGACAAGAACAAGAAGCTGATCGACGAGCTGACGGTCGCCGAAGCCAAGGCGCTGATCGCCGACGGTACGGTTTCGGGAGGCATGATTCCCAAGGTCGAGACCTGCATCGAGGCGATCGAGCGCGGCGTCGAAGGCGTCGTCATTCTCAACGGCAAGACGCCGCACGCGGTGTTGCTCGAGCTGTTCACCGAACACGGCGCCGGCACGCTGATCGTGCCGTAACCTGCCCTGAAATCTCGGCTGCAGGCCTCCGGGCCGTCAGCGATGATTCCTGTTGCCAACCGTCAGTTGACGATCAGCAGGATCAGGATGCCGCCGACAATCAGAATGCAGCCGATGGTTTCCAGCCAGTTGATGCGTTCGCGGAAGAAAAACACCGACGAGGCGAAGGTGAAGATCATCTCGATCTGCGCCAGCGACTTGACGATCGCCGCCTGCTGCAGGGTCATCGCCATGAACCAGCCAAACGAAGCGCAAGCGCCGGCGAAGCCAACCAGCAGCGACGGTTTCCATGCACTGGCGATACGGCCGAACTCGGTACGGTCCTTCCACAGCATCCAGGCACCCATCAAAACGGTCTGGAACACGATGACGAAGGCCAGGGTGACGGCTGCCTGCATCATGAAGTTCGGCCCTCCCAGCGCCAGCGACGCGGCCCTGTAGGCGACGGCCGAGACGCCGAACAATGTGCCGGAAGCAAGCCCGATCAGGGCGGTGCGGGTGCCGACCGAGGTGACCAGCGCACGCCAGCTGAATTCGGTGCGCGCGACCGAGATCAGCATGACGCCGAACATCGAGACGGCGATCGCCGCGATGACGCCGAACGTTACCGTCTCGCCAAGGAACATCAGGCCGAAGAGCGCCGCCTGGGCTGGCTCGGTGCGCGAATAAGCGGTTCCGACCGCGAAGTTGCGGAACGAAAAAAGATGCACCAGAAGGAAGGTCGCCGCGATCTGGCCGACGCCGCCGACAACCGCCCAGACGAAGAACCCGGCATTGAACGACGGCATGCCGTAGCCCACCACCCGGTTGAGGATCCAGACGAAAACCAGCGCCAAGGGAAAGCCGAAACCGAAGCGCACGAAGGTGGCGCCCGTCACTCCCTTGAGATGCTTCTGCATCGCCGACCGCACGTTCTGCAAAAACGCCGCGGCGATGGTGATCGGGATCCAGAGTTCCATGATGATGTCGATGTCCGGCTGAAGCGCCGCGAGCGATGGCGGCGCCGGCCTGGCTTTAAGCCGACCCAACCGGGAAAGGCAATCGTCCGGCCCGAGCTGCCGGCGACAAAAGGAGTGGAATGCCCGGTTTCAACCCGAATGCATTCCGCTCCAAGTGCGATTGAGGCCTATGGGAGGCAGGCCTGTAACCGCGTCTTAGGCAACAGTGGGCATTGAGATCACCAGACGCCGCGGCGATGGTTGCTTACCCAGCGATACATACCCTCGATGTTGGCAAAGCGCATCGCGTCATATCCGAACCACTTCTTCTGCTCGTCGGTGAACTTTACCTTTCGCCACAGTTGATCCCAGCTGTTGCCCGCGCGGACGAGCGCCAGTATCTGGTCGTGCAGGCTGACAAGGTAGTCGCGCAGCGCCTGTTGGTCGGCCTTGGTTGCCGGCTTGTAATGGCCGACGTCAATGTATTCGACGTCTTGCTTCTGCACCCAGTCAAGGGTCTTGACCCAGCCGTCATAGTAGAAGTCGAGGAAGTCCATATAGGGCAGCGTGCCGGATTGGCAGATGTCGGTGCACTGCAGTGCCTTGTACTTCGGAAACAGCACCACGGTCATGCTGTTCGAATGGCTGGGTGCGACGTGGTACAATTCAACTGTTTCGCCGCCGAGCGTGATGGTCATCTTGTCGTCGAACACCTTGTCGGGCACGGCTACGGGAAGCTTTTCGCCGACGATGTCTTCGACCGCGTTGCGCTGCGCCACGACGGTTGCGCCCTCGTCCTGGAGCAGTTGCGAGCCGACGATGTGGTCGAAGTGAGCGTGAGTGTAGACGACATACTTGATGCCGACGTTGAAGCGCGACTTGATCTCGTCGCGCAGCCATCCCGTGGTGCAGGTCATAGCCGGATCGATGACCAGTGCGCCCTCGCTGGTGATGAGCACCAGGCCACTATGCAAGGCGGGAAGTGCGGCGTTGGTATGGCGGTAGAGATTGCCGCTGACCTGGGTCAGTGTGCGCGGCATGTCGGGACAGGCTGCCGCAGTCGGATCGGGCAGAATTTCCCGGTTGGCGTATTGTTCGCGCTGCACGGCTTCTCCGGTGTCGCTTGCTGCGAACGCCATCGATCCTGTGGTGCAAAGCAGCAACCCCGCCAACAATGCTCTGGTACTCATAATTTTTTCCTTTGTTTTCCTTGTTTCAGAGTTTCAGACAAACTGACGCATCACGATATTGCCGCGGCCTATCGCATCCACCTTTTCAACGCCGGCAAGCAGCATGGCAGTCTTCAGTTCCGTGTTGAAAAAATCGAGCACGCTCCTGACCCCGCGCGCACCGCCGACGCCGAGCCCGTAGAGAACGGGGCGGCCGATGGCAACCGCGTCGGCACCGAGCGCCAGAGCGCGGAAAACATCGATTCCGCGGCGGACGCCGCCGTCGACGATGATCGGCACCTTACCGCCCAGCGCATCGGCAACGCCGGGCAGGACGCTGATGCTGGACGGCACGCCATCCATCTGGCGTCCGCCATGGTTCGAAACCTGCACTGCCGCGGCCCCGGCCTTTACAGCTTGTACGGCGTCCTCGGCGCGCAATATGCCCTTCACGACAACCGGAAGCCCGGAGGCTTCCTGGCAAAAGGCTATGTCATCCCAGGTAAGGTTTTCCTTCTGGTTGCGGAAGTCACCCGATCCTCCGAAGCGCGGATCGTGGTTGCCGAAAACGAATTTTGGACGTGGGACGGACGTCCCCAGGCGCCGAACACGATCGCTGCCTCCGGGGCCGAGTGCGTCAACCGTGAGCACGATGGCCGAGTATTTGGCGGCCGCCGCACGCTGCAGCAACGAACGCGTAACGCCGATATCGTTGTTGAAATAGAGTTGAAACCATTTCGGACCGTTGGTGGTCTCCGCAATCTGCTCCAGTGGCTTGGTGGACGCGCCGGAACTTTGATAGAGCACCCCGGCCGCCCCGGCTCCTGCCGAAGTCGCCAGCTCGGCTTGTTCGCTCACGACGCCATGGACGCCCATCGGCGCCACCATGATCGGTGAAGGCAGCACCATGCCCATTAATGCCGTACGCGTGTCGATCGACTCCTTCTTGATGCCCGTAAGCCGGCTCGTCATAATGGGGAAGTCTTGGAATGCCCGGCGATTTTCTCGCATTGTCCATTCATCGCCGGCCGCGCCGGAAACGAATGCATAAGCGAACGCGGTCAACTTCTTTTGAGCCTGCTCTTCCAAGAGGTCGATATTGATGATCGTCAAATCCTCACCACCCACGTTGGCTGACGCAGCAGGTTGATCGCTGTTCTTGGCGTTGGCGGCAGCTTGCGCTAGCGTTAGCGCTCCTATGCCCGCTGCCCCTTGGAAAAAGTGGCGTCTGGAGAGTCCCATTCCTGCAATCTCGTTCTGGTTGTGAAGGCGAGATATTGCACGGTACTTTCCTCAGAAATAGCGATATAAATCTGATCAACTCCATCGACTTATAAGATAGTGCTAGACCCCCTCACTCTCGATCAGCTTCGTGTTTTTGTGGCGATTGCCGAGCAGGGCAGCTTCTCGGCCGCCGCGCGGCATCTGCGTCGCGCTCAGTCGGCGATCAGCAACGCCATCGCCAATCTGGAAGGCTCGCTCGGCGTCCCGTTGTTCGACCGAAGCGATTGGCGACCGCAACTTACGGTGCATGGCCGAGCGCTTTTAAAGGATGCCGAGGCTGTTCTGGTCCGCACGGATCATATGAAGACCCGCGCCAAAGGGTTGGCGGGAGGTCTGGAAGCGGAATTGTCGATCGTCTTCGACATCTTTTTTCCCGTCTCCAGGCTGGTGGATCTGGCGACGCGATTCTACGAAGAGTTTCCGGAAGTGGATCTTCGAATACATACCGAGGTCCTTGGCGGCGTGCCCGAAATGGTGCTTGAGCATGGGTACAGCCTCGGTGTGCAGGGGTCGTTTCCTGATATCACGCCAGGCCTGGTCAGCCATGAGATGTTGGAAATAGCGCTGGAGCCGGTTGCCGCACCGCAGAATCCGCTTGCGCAGATGCGGTCGATATCACCGGATGTCCTGCGCGAGCATCCGCAGATCATCCTGACCGACCGCAGCGGCCGCACAAAAGGCCGCACTTACTCTGTATATTCCGAACAGCGTATCCTGACAGGAGATCTCGGATCGAAACACGCCATGCTGCGAGCTGGACTGGGTTGGGGGTTCATGCCGTACAGCGTCGTTGAGGAAGATTTGGCGAGCCGGCGTCTGATTGCGCTGGACCTTGCGGAACGGCCGGCGCGCACCCTTCGCCTGCCGCTCTACCTGGTCTATCGTAGCGGCCACGCGCTCGGCCCGGCGGGCAAATGGGTCATGAGGGAACTCCTGCGAACCGATTCCGGAAGCGCTTAGTGGAGCGTTTCGAAGGATCACGCTTGGCGAACGACATTAAGGTTGCCACGCCGCCGCGGCGTCTCTCCACCCGCTACGGCGCGATGCCTGCGCGTCAGGCGGCCGCCTGGAACGGCTCGAGCACCGCGCGGTTGCGGCCACGCCGCTTGGCTTCGTAGAGGCGCCGGTCCGCCACCCGCATCAGGTCCGAAACGCTCGCTCCAGGCGTGCAGTCGATGCCGCCGATGCTGACGGTCAGCGGCACGGTGCGCTCGTCCGGGCGGAAACGGATCTGTTCCACCTCCCGGCGAATGCGCTCGGCGACCTGCAGCGCCTCCTCGTCAGTCGCACCGGACAGGAGCGCTGCGAATTCCTCGCCGCCGATGCGTCCGAGCGTATCGCCGGCGCGCACCCCGCGGCGGATCGCGGCTGAAATCTCCAGCAGTGCGCTATCGCCGGTCAGGTGGCCATGACTGTCGTTGATCATCTTGAAATGATCGGCATCGATGATCAGGAGAGCGCCGCGCTTTTCCTGCGGGCGCGTGCTTTCCAGTACGTCAAAAAAGCTTTCGCGGTTGAGCATGCCCGTCATGTCGTCGCGGCGTGCTTTTTCGGCCAGCCGGCGGTGCGTGACGGCAAGCTCGGCGTGGGTGGCTTTCAATTCGGCCAGCGCCTTGGCCAGCTTTTCCTTCTGCCAGAAGGTATAGGCACTGCACGGCAAGGACACGGCAAGGATCAGCCAGGCGTTGCCGTCGAGCACGCCGCCGAACGCCGGCACGACGGTCGCGGCGATCGTCAGGTAGGCGACGATGGAAACCAGGGCGACGAAAGCGGATTTCAGAATTATGCGAATCATTATGCTGCTCCCATGCCCCGCGCGGAACATGGTGGAGACCACTGAACGTCTTCTTTCCGCGTCTGCTAAAATTTGAACTGTCCCGCGAATTTTATCAGCGCGAGACGGCATCATGTGGTTCACATGCCATCATTCCATGCGATAAGAGCGCATGACCACGAACGTCGATCCCGCCCGCTTCTCCCACGTCACCGACTGGGTGTTCGATCTCGACAACACGCTCTATCCGCACCACTCGAACCTGTTCTCGCAGATCGACGTGAAGATGACGGCCTATGTGTCGGAGCTGCTGCAGTTGCCGCGCGAGGAGGCGCGCAAGCTGCAGAAGGAGCTCTATCTCGAATATGGCACGACGCTGAACGGGCTGATGGAGCGCCACAATATCGACCCCGACGATTTTCTCGAGAAGGTCCATGACATCGATTATTCGTGGCTGGTGCCCGATCCGGTCCTCGGGGTGGCGATCCGCCAGTTGCCCGGCCGCAAATTCATCTTCACAAATGGCGACCGGGGACACGCCGAGCGCACCGCCCGGCAGCTCGGCATCCTCGATCATTTCGACGACATCTTCGACATCGTGGCGGCTGGCCTGACGCCGAAACCGGCACGCCAGACCTACGAGAAATTCGCCGCGCTGCACGCCATCACCGGGCCGAACACCGTGATGTTCGAAGACCTGGCGCGCAACCTCAGCGTACCGAAAGCGCTTGGCATGACGACCGTGCTCATCGTGCCGCGCAACTTCGAGCCGACCTTCTCGGAAATCTGGGAACGCGACCCGAAATTCGAGGACGATGTCGATTTCGTCACCGACGACCTCGCCTCATTCCTGACCGCCATCCGGCAAAGCCAGACTGCCTAAGGGTGCCTGTGCGGAGCCGGCGGCGACGAACGCGCCGCCGGCCCGCATGGTTTAGTGCTGCGAGTGCTCGTCGGCTCCCGCCTTGGCCTGTACCGGCAATGTTACGTCGACCTTGCCGGCCTTCTCGAATTCAAGCGTGACCGGAACCGTGCCGCCTGCCTTGAACGGCTCCTTGACCTGCATGAACATCACATGCAGGCCGCCGGGCTTCAGCTCCACGGTGGCACCTGCCGGAATCTCCACACCGCCCTCGACCGGCCGCATCACCATCACGTCATTGACGACTTCCATCGTGTGGACTTCGACCTTGCCGGCGCTTGGCGACGACACCGCAACGAGCTTGTCGGCTGACTTGCCCTTGTTGGTGACGGTCAGGTAGCCGCCACCAGCCGGCTGGCCGGGAAGCATGGCGCGCGCCCAACCACCAGCGATGGTGAGGTCGCCCGCCGTCACGGCGTCCGCCGGCGTCGACATCGTCATGTTATGACCGGCGTGCTCATCGCCGCCGCCGGCCGCCACAACAGTCAGCGACGGTGCCGGATGTTCGAGCGAATGCGCGTTCTGCCCTTCCGCCGGTTCCTCGTTCCAGGCCACCTCGGCGCCTTCGCATTGCTGCAGCGCCTTGAAATAAAGGGTCTGGCCCGCCTCGACACCAGCCAGCGTGCCGGAAAGCACGAATTCGTCATAGAATTCGTCCGCCAGGAAGCCACCGCTCCAGGTGACGGAGGTGACGCCCGAGGTCACTTCCTTGCCGTACAGGTCGTATTTCTTGGCGTAGTCGCCCTTCTTGGTTTCCAGCGTCCAGCCGGCCTTCGGCATCGGCTTCACGCCGATATAGCCTTCCGGAATGTCGATGCGCACAAGGTTGGTGGCCTTGCCGTCGCAGCCGTGCGGGACCTTCAACACGGCCTTGTAGGAGCCTGGCGCCGCCTCATCCTTTTCGAGGGAAGCGTGGGCGTGGGCGGTAACGATGGAAGCAGCCGTCAGCAGCAATGCCGCGGCAAACTGGATTTCAAGTCGGCGCATTTTTCTCTCCGCGTCCGAAACAGAATTCTGGCTTCGCGCAATGGCGCGCGCCGGTTCGGTTCAGGCAGCGGTGGATGGCGGGGCGCGAATGGCGGGCGGCGGCTCGTTCAGCCGGCCGGAGGGAATGTCTTCATGGAAGGAAACGACGGCATGACGAAAGGCCACGGGTGCCGGAAACGCCATGTAGGCCACGGCCGGCAGCCTTTGCTTGGCGGCGATGCCGCCGCAGGCGCCGATGCATTGCGGGCAATCGTCGGCCGCTCCGGCAGGGGGCAGTTTCTTGCCGTCCGGCGAGCCCATCTGCATGCCGAAGGTGGTGCAGATCACCCAGGCGTTGGCGGTGTTTGCGGCGCGCGCCTCGGCCCATGGCTGAAAGATATGACTGAGCAGCACCAGCGTGCCGGCGATCGCAAACAGCACGCGGTCGCGGCGCAGCGCCGCAAACCATCCCCAGGCTGTTTGCCGATTTTTCATGCGCGAGCGTTAGCCCAAACGGCCAGGCTTTTCCAGCGCGCGCAGGTGCGGCATCCGCGCCCGCATCGATGCCGGCTCAGAGCTCGTAGAAGCGGCTGATGATGCCCCAGGCCTCGTCCGCCGTCTCGGCATATTCGATGATGTCCTGGTCGCCCGGCGATATGGTGCCCTGGTCGGCAAGGAAATCGAGGTCGATCGCACGCTCCCAGAACGTCTTGCCGAACAGGATGATCGGGACCCGCTCCATGCGGCCGGTCTGGATCAGCGTCAGCGTCTCGAAGAACTCGTCCATGGTGCCGAAGCCGCCGGGGAACACCGCCACCGCCTTGGCGCGCATGACGAAATGCATCTTGCGGATGGCGAAATAGTGGAAGTTGAAGCACAGGTCCGGCGTCACATAGGGGTTCGGCGCCTGTTCGTGCGGCAGCACGATGTTGAGGCCGATCGACGGCGCGCCGACATCGCTCGCACCGCGGTTGCCCGCCTCCATGACGCCCGGCCCGCCGCCGGTCACCACCACATATTCGCGGTAGTAAGACGCCGCCGACTGCTGCGAGCAGAGCCGGGCAAACTGCCGCGCCTCCTCGTAATATTTGCTGTTTTCCTCAAGGTTCTTCTTCTGCCGCTCGTCCTTCGCGGCCCAGGCTTCGCCGCCGGGTTCCGGAATGCGGGCGCCGCCGAACATAACCACCGTCGAGCGGATGCCGCGTTCAGCCAGGATCATCTCGGGCTTCAAGAGTTCGAGCTGCAGCCGCACGGCGCGCAATTCGCGCCGGGTCATGAACTCTTCGTCGGTCCAGGCCAGCCGGTAGGTCGGCGCCCGCGTCTGCGGCGTATCCGGAGCCTTCCTTGCCCGTTCCAGATCCTCGTCCGAATGTGGCAGCGGGGACCACCCCGCCTTCTCCATGGGATTCATCTGCAGTCCCGTCCGATCCTTGCTCTCATGCGCCGTCCCGCGACGCATGGCGCGATTGACCCCTACCAAGCCTTGACATAGGGTCCGCGCGATTTTCCAGCAGCCTAAGGCCTCGCGCCTTAACAGCACGTGTAACGGAGCCCTTTGCCATGCCCAAGACCGATCTGGCCAGCCTTGAAAAGACGGTAGACAAGGCATTCGAGGAACGCGAGGGCATTTCTCCCGCCACGCGCGGCGAGGTTCGCGAGGCGATCGAGACCGCGCTCCACCTGCTCGACCGCGGCCAGGCGCGCGTGGCCGAACGCCAGGCCGACGGCAAGTGGCATGTGAACCAGTGGCTCAAGAAGGCCGTGCTGCTTTCCTTCCGTCTCAACCAGATGGAGATAATCAAGGGCGGCCCAGGCGACGCTGTCTGGTGGGACAAGGTAGCGTCGAAGTTCGATGGCTGGAGCGCCAACGAATTCGAAAAGGCCGGTTTTCGCGCCGTGCCGTCGTCGGTGGTGCGTCGTTCCGCCTTCATCGCGCCGGGCGCGGTGCTGATGCCGTCCTTCGTCAACGTCGGCGCCTATGTCGATTCAGGCACCATGGTCGACACATGGGCTTCCGTCGGTTCCTGCGCCCAGATCGGCAAGAACGTGCATCTGTCCGGCGGCGTCGGCATCGGCGGCGTACTGGAGCCAATGCAGGCCGGCCCGACCATCATCGAGGACAATTGTTTCATCGGCGCGCGCTCGGAAGTCGTCGAAGGGTGCATCGTACGCGAGGGCTCTGTGCTGGGCATGGGCGTCTTCATCGGCCAGTCGACCAAGATCGTCGACCGCGCCACCGGCGAGGTGTTTTACGGCGAGGTGCCGCCGCATTCCGTCGTTGTGGCCGGCTCCATGCCCGGCAAGCCGCTGCCCAACGGCGAAGCAGGACCGAGCCTCTACTGCGCCGTCATCGTGAAGCGCGTCGACGAAAAGACACGTTCCAAGACTTCAATCAATGAACTCCTGCGCGATTGATGTTCGCCCGCGCAATCGACATCTATCTGATGGCTGACCTCGGCCCGAATTGCCCCGGCTGACCATCAACGACTGGACCCAACTTTGCCCGACAGACCGGACTATCTCTGGCTTTTCTTCAAAACCTCCGGCCGCCTCAGCCGGGCGGCCTACCTTCTCTCGTTCATGTTCATGGTGGTGGTGGTTTCGTTTCCGCTCTACCAGTATATGCGGGTGATGCCGCTGGACATGACCGAGATGGCGGAGATGGCCGAGGCGCCGCTCAGCGGCGCCGCGCAGATGTGGTCGACAGTGTTCCTGGTGACGATGCTGGTGTTCTTGTGGGCCCACATCGCAACCAGCATCAAGCGTGTGCATGACGTTGGCAAGCCGGGGATCCTGGTGGTCTTGCTGTTCATTCCGGTCGTCTCGATCGTGGCATTCCTCTTTTTGTGCATCTTCCGCGGCGACCCTGGCCCCAACCCGTATGGCGTCAGGACCAACGCTCCGGCGAATGCGCGAGACTGACCCACGCACTTGCAGCGCGTCAGTTTTTTTGAAGGCGAGCGAAAGCGCGGCTCCACGGCATCAACAAAAAGGCCGCCGGGTTTTCACCTGGCGGCCTTTCGTCAAATCTGCCTTGCCGGCCGGCGCGAGCCGATCAATACGGGCAGGCGTTGTCCGACATGTAGTCATGTACGGTTATGGTGCCGGCGATGATGTCGGCCTTGGCCTTTTCGGCGGCAGCCTGCATTTCGGCCGTCACCAGGGCCTTGTTGTTGTCGTCCATGGCGTAGCCGACGCCGTCTTCCTTCAGGCCAAGGTTGTTGATGCCCGGCGTGAACTTGCCGTCTTTGGCGTCAGTGAAAGCGTTGTAGACGGCAACGTCGACGCGCTTGACCATCGAGGTCAGGATCTTGCCCGGCTGCAGGCCGTTCTGGTTGGAATCGACGCCAATGCCAAGCTTGCCGGCGTCAGCCGCCGCTTGCAGAACACCGACGCCGGTGCCACCGGCAGCCGCGTACAAGACGTCGGCGCCCTGGTCCATCTGCGACTTGGCGATTTCGCCGCCCTTGGTCGGATCGTTCCATGCGGCGGGCGTGTCGCCGGTCATGTTCTGGATGACCTCGGTCGCACCTGCAGCCTTGGCGCCGCCCACATAACCGCAGCCGAACTTGCGGATCAGCGGGATGTCCATGCCGCCGACGAAGCCGACCTTCTTGGACTTGGAGGCCATCGCGGCGAGCAGGCCGACGATATAGGAACCTTCCTGCTCCTTATAGACGACCGAGCGCACGTTTGGCTTGTCGACAACCATGTCGATGATGGCGAACTGCAGGTCCGGGAAGTCGGCTGAGACCTTTTCAAGCGCCGCAGCCCAGGAGAAGCCCGCCATGACGATCGGGTTATTGCCGTCTTCGGCAAATTTGCGCAGCGCCTGCTCGCGCTGGGCATCGTTCTGGATCTCGAAATCGCGATATTCGATGCCGGTTTCGGTCTTGAACTTCTCGGCGCCGTTGTAGGCTGCCTCGTTGAAGGATTTGTCGAACTTGCCGCCGAGATCGTAGATGATCGCCGGCTTGATGTCCGCGGCCAAGGCCGAGGCGGACATTGCAGTGGCGGCCAGAAGGCCGAGAACAATACGCTTCATGTGATCCACACCCTGTTGGTTATTTTTCCAATGGATGCCGCCGCAACCACGTTCCCCGGCTGCTCGGCGGCACATGGCGGGAGTATCCCTCCCGCTCATTGGACCAATCTGGCACGGCCACAAAGAAAATTCACGTGGAATTTTGACCTTTTGGAAAACCACGCCGCTGTTCCGGGCGGCGCGGTTAACGGCGTTTCTCAGGCCGATGCCGCCGCCGGAATCGCGCAGGCGACGCCGGTGCCCTTGAGACCGCAATAGCCGTAGGGATTTTTGGCCAGATATTGCTGGTGCTCGGCTTCCGCGAAGTAGAACTCGGGCGCCGCTTCGATTTCGGTGGTGATCTTGCCGCGACCGGCCTTCTTCAGTTCAGCCTCATAGGCATCGCGTGAGGCAATCGCTGCCTGATGCTGCGCGTCGCCATAGGTGTAGATCGTCGAGCGATATGTGGTGCCGACATCGTTGCCCTGGCGCATGCCTTGCGTGGGATCGTGCGCCTCCCAGAAAATCTTCAGGAGGTCGCTGTAGGAGACGATCTTCGGGTCGTAGACCACCAGCACCACTTCGGCGTGGCCGGTGAGACCGGTGCAGGTCTCCTGGTAGGTCGGGTTCGGCGTATGGCCGCCCGCATACCCAACCGCTGTGACCCAGACACCTTCGGTCTGCCAGAACAGGCGCTCAGCGCCCCAGAAGCAGCCAAGGCCGAACATCGCCACCTCCATGCCCTCCGGGTGGGGACCCTTCAGCGGACGTTTGGATACATGATGTTTGCTTGCGGTGGGGATCGGGCTGGCGCGACCGGGCAGCGCTTCCTCGCGCTTCGGCAGATGGAGCTTCTTGTTCAGCATGTCGCTAAGGAAAAACATGCAATTCTCCCTTCGAGTTTTCGAGATCCAGGAGCGGATCAAACATCCGCCAATTTCCGGCAATTTTCCGCCAATTCAGGCTTCGATCGCGAAACGTCCTTGGCGGCGCCGGGACTTGTGCCCGATCGCGTAGAAAACCAGCGCCAAGAAACCGAAGACGACAAAGCCAGGCAGGCCGAGGATAAAAAGCGCAACCGGATCCCAGGCCAGGGCATGAATATAGTGACGCACACTTTGTTCTGCGAGGGCGAGCATATCCGGCCAGGTTTCCGCCCAGCTTTCACCGAGCGGGGTGACAACCAGCGCCGACGCGGCGATGCTGCGCGTCGCGTCGACCACCGCCATTATGGTCGCTACCGACAGCGCCACAATGGCCAGAAGACGGAACATGAAACGCATCATGCCAGCACCTAAGTTTCCGGATTCGCCCGGTTTTTCGGCCCAAGACATAGGACCGCCAACCCATCCGCGCAATTGTCACACGCGAATTTGACCGCTTGGTGACCGGCATCAAGCCAGCTGCATACGCCCGCGACCGACGCGCCAGAAGACGAAGGAACCGCCCGGCGGAACCGATGTCAAGCGGCAGACATCTCTGCTTTTCCATCGCGCGGACGCGTTTGCTGGCAAAAGATACGCATGCCACGGCTTGGCATTTGGCGAACTATCGACTAGATGAGCCCCGGCGCACCGTCAGCGATGATGCTGCGCCCACGGAGAGGTGGCCGAGTGGTTGAAGGCGCACGCCTGGAAAGTGTGTTTACGGGAGACCGTAACGCGGGTTCGAATCCCGCTCTCTCCGCCAGATTTTTTCTCTTTATAGCCTGATAGGACTGCAGCGTCGTTGGCCAAGCGGGTGCGAACCCGCAATTGACCGCGCTCGCCTCCAGACTTCCCCATGACCGCATCAGGCTTTGTCCTGCGACAATCCTGCACAACGGATGCGCAGTTCAGTTGGTTGCCGAATCAATGGGCAAGGTTTAAATTGAAAATGCGATCCACCTCCTCCCGGATCGCGCGTAAATAGCCCGCCGAACCTCCTCCCTCGGCGGGCTTTTTCTTTTATTCCGAACAATAGTGGCCTGCCGACCAGGCCGCGCAGGCGCCGCCGCTCAGACGGCGCCCGGGGTGTCGCGTGAAAGCACGACGTGATGACGCGGTTTCGCGGTCAGGGGCGCCCCAAAGCGTTCAAGGTGGTTCCGTAGCTGGGGGCGGTGCACAATCCGGCATCTTGGGCCGATTGCGAGCATTGGCCGCTGTATTGCATGGGAGAGGTCTGGCAACCGGCCAGGGCGGAAAACACAAAAAGAGAGGCAAGCACCAAATATTTGCGCATTTAATTCCCTCGTCTGTCCAATCCCCGCTATCCCATCGCGATGCTATCACACGACCTGTGCCCCTTCCATTCCACCAAAGATGGCAGTCCGGCGCGGCCACGCGCGACCGCTGCCTCGACGGGCTGTGACAGGGCGAAACAAATCATGAATATGGAACCTATTGGCTATCCGGCGCGTAATTGTGCGATAGGACCCAAAGGGGGCGTTGAATGGAGAGTGAAAAATGAGATTTCGTAACGCTACGATCGCCGCTGCGGCGCTGATGGCCATGGCGCTTGCCGGCTGCGCTGCGACAGAGCAGCAGCAACGCGCCGGCACCGGTGCGCTGATTGGCGCGGGAGCCGGCGCCTTGGCGGGCCAGGCGATCGGCGGCGACACAAGGAGCACCGTCATCGGGGCCGCCGGTGGCGCGCTCCTGGGTGCAGCAGTCGGAACGGCGACCACGCCGCAGCGTCGCGGCGGCGAAATGTGCCGCTATCGCGGCTCGGATGGCCGCGTTTACGTCGCCGAGTGCGACGAACGCTATTATAGCGGCAACTATTAAGACCCGGACCAACCGCAGCATGTCCCTGGTGGGAGGGCTGCGGCCATTGGTTCCATGCGCATGCATGGAGGACAGAGATGCCCGCGAAGCGGGATAATCTGTCCTGCGACATTCTGCGCGCCGAAGCACCCGGCGAAACGATTGTCGGACCGTCATAGCGTTCCCATATGAGCCTTGCGGTCATCCCCTCCCAGACCGCACCCAGATAGCCCGCCGAACCTCCTCCTTCGGCGGGCTTTCTTTTTCGTGGGCATTCCGGGTCTGGCCGGGACCTGCCTCGTCGCCGCCAACATATCGCCGCGCTACGCCCTCGTCCGTCCTGCCGTTCGGGCGGTTCCAGTCTGTGCATCGTAACAAAACTGACATTGAACCGACATCGCGCCTTCATGCCGCTGGTCTAGGCCATCCCGGGAAACGCGGAAAACCGCGACGGACAGGGAAGTCGTCATGCTCGAAATTCGCGACGTAACGCGCCGCTTCGGCAAGAACATTGCCGTCAACGGCGTCGCGCTGGAAATCCCGCAAGGCCAGATGGTCGGCATCATCGGCCGTTCCGGCGCCGGCAAGTCGACCCTTCTCAGAATGATCAACCGTCTCATCGATCCCAGCCAGGGGTCGATTTTTTTTGACGGCTCGGAAGTGTCCGCGTTGCGCGGTTCGACGCTGCGACGCTGGCAACGCGATTGCGCCATGATCTTCCAGCAGTTCAATCTGGTGCCGCGCCTCGATGTGCTGACCAATGTGCTGCTCGGCCGCCTCAATCATCGCTCGACCGCGCTTAACCTGCTCAGCATCTTTTCCCGCGAGGAACGCGCGCAAGCGATCGCGGCGCTGGAGCGGCTCGACATCGCCCGCACCGCGCTGCAGGCAGCCGGCACGCTGTCGGGCGGCCAGCAGCAACGCGTGGCGATCGCGCGCGCCCTGATGCAGCAGCCGCGGATGATCCTGGCCGACGAACCGATCGCGTCGCTCGACCCGCTCAACGCCAAAGTGGTGATGGACGCGCTGCAGGACATCAACCTGCGCGAAGGCATCACCGTCATCACCAACCTCCATACGCTGGATACGGCGCGTGCCTATTGCAGCCGCATCATCGGCATGGCCGGCGGCAAGGTGGTGTTCGACGGCGCTCCGGAAGAGCTCACCCGCGACGCCGTCCGCATGGTCTACGGCGCCGACGGCGATGGTTCGGAGATTTCCGAGGCGATCACCTCGACCAGCATTCGCGTGCACAAGCCGAAACTGCCAGCATCCGCCGGACCCTTGCAGCCCGCCCTCGAGCGGCTCTGAGCCTCCGGGATCGTCTCGCCCGCGTCACGGGCTGTCTCAACGCATGAACAGGGCCGGCATCAGCCGGCGTCAACAGGAGAAACATCATGTTCAGGAAAGCACTTCTCGGCGCCGTATCGCTCGCCGTGCTCGCCATCGGCTCGGCCCAGGCCGCCGACCTCAAGGAATTCCGCATCGGCCTGATCGGCGGCGAGAACGAAGCCGATCGCCTGCGCAACTTCCAGTGCCTCGTCGACCAGCTTCCGGCCGCGCTCGGCGTCGAGAAGGTTTCACTGTTCCCGGCCGCCGATTATGACGGCACCATCCAGGGCCTGCTCGGCGGCACGCTGGACTATGCCGAGCTCGGCGCCTCGGGTTACGCCAAGATCTACCTTGAGAACAAGGACGCCGTGGAGCCTATCCTGACCACGGTGCAGACCGACGGCGCCACCGGCTATTATACGATCATGGTCGCCAAGAAGGATTCCGGCATCACCAAGCTGGAGGACATCAAGGGCAAGAAGCTTGGCTTCGCCGACCCGGATTCGACCTCGGGCTACCTGATTCCGGTCACCGCGCTGCCGAAGGATCTCGGTGGCGTCGCCGTCAAGGATTATGTCGCCGAGACCGGCTTCGGCGGCGGCCACGAAAACCTCGTGCTGGAAGTGCTGAAAGGCACCTTCGACGTCGGCACCACCTTCGGCTCGGGCGTCGGCGAGTTCAAGGACGGCTACACCTCCGGCAATCTGAAGAAGATGGTCGACAAGGGCATCCTCGACATGGACGATCTCGTCGAGATCTGGAAGTCGCCGCTGATCCCGAACGGCCCGATCGTCGTGCGCACCTCGCTCGACGCCGACATCAAGGCCAAGTTCAAGGACTATATGATGAAGCTGCCGGAAACCGACGCGGCCTGCTTCTCCGCCATCCAGGGCGGCGACTTCAAGGGCTTCACCGAGGTGACCCCGGAATTCTACCAGCCGATCATCGACGCCCGCAAAGCCCAGATCGGCTCGTAAGGCATCAGGCAGTAAAGACGCGTCGCGCAGCCATCAGGCTCCGCGGCGCGTCACTTTATGAAGATGGCCATGTCAACCACAATCACCAGCCCCACCCTCTCGGAAGCCGGCCTTGCAGTCGAGCGCCACTGGCGGGAGTTGGCGACGCGCCGCCGCCTCTACACGCTTGGCGGCCTGCTCTTCATGATCGTGGCGATGTCGGGCTCGTTGTGGTTTGCCAATGAGAGCAACGCCGGCAAGTTCTGGGATCGGCTGCCGCATCTCTTCGACTTCATCGACCAGATGATCCCGCGTGACGGCTGGGAAGTCTGGCGCGCGCTGTTCGACCTGCCGTCGCCCTATGCCGACGGCAGCCTGAAGTACGATTATCCGGAAGGCCGGATGTACATCACCAGTACACTCTACGTGCCGGAATATGTCTACAAGATGCTGGAAACCATCAACATCGCGCTGGTCTCCACGCTGATCGGCTTCGGCTTCGGCTTCGTGCTCTGCTTCCTTGCCGCTTCCAACATCGTCACCCAGCGCTGGCTGCGTTTCTTCGTGCGGCGTTTCCTCGAAATCCTGCGCGCCTTTCCGGAGATCGTGATTGCCGGCTTCTTCCTGGCGATCCTGTCGATCGGTCCCATCCCGGCGATCATTGCGGTGTCGATCCACACCGTCGGTGCGCTCGGCAAGATGTTCTTCGAAGTCGTGGAGAATGCCGACATGCGGCCCGACGAAGGCCTGCGCGCCGCCGGCGGCAACTGGGTCGAGCGGGTGTGGTTCGGCATCGTGCCGCAGGTGATGCCCAATTTCCTGAGCTATGCGCTTCTGCGGCTGGAGATCAATGTGCGGGCCTCAACCATCATAGGCGCGGTGGGCGGAGGCGGCATCGGCGAAGTGCTGCGCCTGTCGATCAGTCGCACACATGAGGCCAAGACGCTGGCGATCATCTTGCTCCTCCTGCTCACCATCATCGGCGTCGACCAGTTTTCCGCCTGGCTGCGCAAAAAGCTGGTCGGCCAACAAGCCTTCGCCTTCGGCCGTGGGGATTGACACCATGACAACCCTGACCGCCGAACAGATCGACGACATTTCAAAACGCCATCCGGAAGTGTTTGCCGGCTCGCAGCGCAAGCGGCTCACCGCATGGCTGGTCGGCGCCGGCATCGCCGCCTACCTGGTCTTCGCCTGGTGGTTCTTTGCAGTTGGGTCGGTTCTCGCCGGCGGCAATTGGGGCATCGCCGGCGTCTATCTCGCCGACTGGGTTTCCTACGAAATCCGTCCGGAGATCGAGTTCGACGGCGACCGCCTGGAGATCAGCTATCCGCGTTTCTCGTCCTACCGCGCGGACCGCCAGCCGGACTGGATCCGGATCGAGCCCGTGGAGCGCGAAGAGCCAGGCGCCAAGGCTCCGGCAAAACGCGCCATCATCAACATCGGCGGCGCCAACACGATCGACGTAACCCCCGGCCAGGTCGTCGTGACGCGCGGCGCCGAGACGCTGGTCGTCGATGTCATACAAGGCAAAAGCGCCATCGCGCGGACCGCCTTGCCGACATGGGCGACGCAAAGGTCGGCGGGCGACAAGATCACTGTCGATTTCGGCTTCACGGGCAGCGCACAGATCGACGCCGACGATGTGAATATCCGGCACCGCTTCTTCGGCTGGGAAAATTTTGTCTTCGATGGACATTCGCCGTTCTGGGGCAAACCGGCCGGCGAAGTGTTTTGGCTGATTGTCTCCGGCCCGCGCCTCCAGCCCGAAATGTCGAATGCGGCGCTCGCCTGGAACAACATCTGGAACAATTCCGAATGGCAGCACGGCGACGTCTGGACGAAGCTCCTGCAGACCATCGTCATGGCCTTCGTCGGCACGGTCTTCGCATCGCTTCTGGCGTTCCCGCTGGCTTTCGCGGCGGCCCGCAACATCACGCCGAACCGCTTCACCAACCAGCTGTTCAAGCGCTTCTTCGATTTCCTGCGCTCCGTCGACATGCTGATCTGGGCGCTGTTCTTCACCCGCGCCTTCGGACCAGGCCCGCTGGCGGGCATCTCGGCAATCTTCTTCACAGACACCGGCACGTTCGGGAAACTCTATTCCGAGGCGCTCGAAAACATCGACGACAAGCAGCGCGAGGGCATCCGCTCGGTGGGCGCGGCTCCCGCGCTGGTGCAGCGCTACGGCGTGGTGCCGCAGGTGCTGCCGGTGTTCCTCAGCCAGTCGCTCTATTTCTGGGAATCGAACACCCGCTCGGCCACCATCATCGGCGCCGTCGGCGCAGGCGGCATCGGCCTCAAACTCTGGGAAGCCATGCGCACCAATTCCGACTGGGAAAACGTCGCCTACATGGTGCTCCTGATCTTGGTCGTCGTCTTCATCTTCGACAACATCTCGAACGCCTTGCGGCAGCGCCTGATCGGGCGGACGGTAATCGACTGATCGCCGGGCAACACGAGTTGGATCACGGAAAAGCCACGGCTGCTTCGTGATTCTGTCATGCAAATCGCCTATGCCATCGGCCTGGCGAGGAAACGCGATGCGCTACGCAATCTATTTCACCCCGGAACGTGACGACCCGCTGACCCGCGTTGCGGCGAATTGGCTGGGCCGCGATCCGTTTACCGGCGCTGCCGCTCCGGCGCCGGCGATCGGCCGCCTGTCGCCTGCCGAAATCGCTTTCCACACCGCCGCCGCCCGCCGCTACGGCTTCCACGCCACGCTGAAGGCGCCGTTCCGGCTCGCCGCTGGCGAAACCGAGGCGTCGTTGATCGAGGCCATGGACGTCTTCGCCGAAGCGGTGACGCCAGTCGTCATTCCGCGGCTGGTGCCCCGGCAGATCGACAGCTTTTTCGCCCTTGTTCCCGAACAGGCATCGGCGGAACTCAACAGCTTCGCCAACGACGTCGTGACTGCCTTCGAGCGCTTCCGCGCCCCGCTCACCGAGGCCGAGATCGAACGGCGCAGCCCCGATTCACTGAGCCCGCAGCAATTCCGAAACCTCTACCAGTGGGGTTACCCCTATGTGTTCGAAGCGTTCCGCTTCCACATGACGGTGACCGGCCGGGTAAGCGACGCCGAAGCGCCCCGCATCTGCGGCGCCATCGAGGAATTTTTCGGCGCCGTGCTCGACGAGCCTGTCGCCGTGGACGGCATGGCGCTTTTCGTCGAACCGGAACCTGGCGCCCCCTTCCACATACGATCATACCATCCGCTGGGTCCCCGGCGGGAAAGAAAGACCGCCTGAGATGACCGCTGAAACAGTTTTAAAGAATGCACGCATCGTGCTCGCCGACGAGGTGCTGACGGGGTCGATCCTGATCCGGGACGGCAGGATCGCGGACATCTCCGAGGGCGGCATGGCGGGCGAAGACATGGCTGGCGATTATGTCATTCCCGGTCTCGTCGAACTCCACACCGACCACCTCGAAGGCCATTATGCGCCGCGCCCGAAAGTGCGCTGGAACCCCATCGCCGCCGTGCTGGCGCATGATGCGCAGGTGGCGACCGCCGGCATCACCACCGTGTTCGATGCGTTGCGGGTGGGACTTGACGAAGACTCCGACATGACCGCGGCGGAGATGCGCAAGCTCGCCGACGCGATCGAGGACAGCGTCCGCAAGGACCGCGTACGCGCCGACCATTTCATTCATCTGCGCTGCGAAGTCTCGGCGCCCGATTGCCTTGAGGGTTTCGGCTTCTTCGACGGCGACGAACGCGTCAGGCTTGCTTCGCTGATGGACCATGCGCCCGGCCAGCGGCAGTTCGCCAAGCTCGAGGCATACGCGATCTACTATCAGGGCAAGCTGAAAATGTCCGACGAGGCGTTCCGCATCTTCTGCGAGCGGCGTGTCGCCGATTCCGAAGCGAATTCGCCGGCCAATCGCGCCGCGATCGCCGCCGCCTGCCAGGCGCGCGGCATCGTGCTCGCCAGCCACGATGACGCCACGGTTGCGCATGTCGAGGAGGCGGTGCAGCAGGGCATCCGCGTCGCCGAGTTCCCAACCACGGAAGCTGCCGCCCGCGCCTCCAAGCAGGCCGGGCTCGGCGTGCTGATGGGTGCGCCCAATGTCATGCGCGGCGGCTCGCATTCCGGTAACGTTTCGGCCCGCACGCTTGCCGAAGGCGGCATGCTGGATATCCTTTCGTCGGACTACATTCCTTTCAGCCTTATCCAGTCGGCCTTCTTCCTCGGCGAGGTGGTCGACGGCATCTCGCTGCCGCAGGCGGTGGCGATGGTCTCGAAAAACCCTGCTGAAGCGGTCGGCCTCGACGATCGTGGCGTCATCGAGAACGGCCGCCGCGCCGACCTCGTGCGCGTGCGCGTCGACGAGCATGTGCCGGTCGTGCGTACTGTCTGGCGCGAGGGGCGCCGCGTCGCATGATGGTCTCGGCCTTGATCGAACGCGAACTGACCGGCGCTGCCTTCCCGGTGCGCAACGGAGTCTTCATTGCCGTCGTCGGCCCGAGCGGCGCGGGCAAGGACACGATCATGGACTACGCGCGCGAAAAGCTGCGCGACGAGGGCGGCGTCGAGTTCGTACGCCGTGTCATCACGCGGCCGAGCGACGCCTCGTCCGAAGACCACGACACCCTTGCCGACGCCGCCTTCGAGGAAGCGGAAAGCCATGGCGCTTTCGCATTGTCGTGGACCGCGCACGGCTTGAAATACGGTCTGCCGGCGTCGGTCGACAAGACCATCGCCAATGGGCGCGTCGCCATCGCCAATCTGTCTCGCGGAGCCTTGCCGGCGCTGCGGGAGCGCTATGCCACCGTCGCCATCGTGGAGATCACCGCGCGGCACGAAGTGCTGGCGGAGCGGCTTGCGGCGCGCGGTCGGGAATCGCGCGGCGAGGTGCTGGCGAGGCTTGCCCGCACCGCGCCGGTGGAGCGTGGCGCCGACGTCATCACCATCGACAACAGCGGCGCGCGCGAAGACGCCGGCGAGCAGTTCATCACGGTAGTCCGCAAGGCCATCGCCCACGCGGATACGGTGGCGCCGTTTAGTCAGTAAGCAATTGCTTACATTATTCGCAGCAGGTGGTTGTCCCAGACATAGTCCTGCATCTCGGTGGCGCCGCCTTCCGGGTCGACGATTTCGCCGGCGCCGGTCGTCGCCATGAAGGCAGACTGGTCGGGCGCCAGGCCGCAGACTTCCTTCAGCGACAGCGATGAACGCACGGCGCCCGTTGCGGTGTCGATGACCGCCATGCTGTTGCCCTGCGGCGACGACACCGCAACGGTGCCGGCAGCCGGATTGGCGGCGACCGAGCCGACATAGTTGCGCAGCCCGCCGAGCACGTCTTCCGGCATGTCGACCAGCGCCAGGTCGGAGCCGGGTTTCGCCTTGCCGACCAGCAGCGGCCGGTCGCCGGCCGGGCCTTCGTACTGGCAGCCGAACCAGACGGCGCCGGCCGCGTCGATGTCCATGTGGCGGATCGACAGCTGGTGCAGCGCAGGCGGCAAAAGATGCTCTTCGATAAGGCCGCCGCTGGTCCGGTCGACGAACACCAGCGACGGTTTCATGGTCGACAGATTGAGCTTGGCGCGGCCGAAGTCCGGATGCGTCTCGATGCCGCCATTGGCGATCGCCAGCGTCCTGCCGTCCGGCATCAGCAGGAGTTCGTGCGGGTCCATGCCGTGCGTCGGAAACTCTCCGACGCGACGAAAGCTGTCGGTGGCGTCGTAGACGCCGATCATGCCGGCGGCGTTTTCATAATCGTTTTCGGTGGCGTAGAGCAGTCTGCCGTCCGGCGAGAACACGCCGTGGCCGAAGAAGTGTCGGCCTTCGACGCTTGCAATAGTTAGTAGTTGCTTACGTTTTGTGTGATCGAATACGACCGCGAAGGTGCCAGGCCGCCGCGCGAACACCACCGCCCGCTGCGACACCGGATCGAAGGTCACATCGTGGCCGCGGTCGGGCAGGTCGGCCGAAAAGACTATTTTGCGGTCTTCAGACAGCACCGCCACGCCATATGCGCCGTCACGCGTCTGATAGGCGGTGGCGAAAACCGCTTCCGCCGCTTCTACCGCATGCACGGCTTGCGGCGAAAGCGACGCCACAAACCCGGCGCCGGCGGCCTTGAGGAATACGCGGCGGTCGATGAGGCGCATTGCCTTAGTCTCCATCAAGCGAGGAGAAGCCAGCGGTTAGTCCGAGTTCGGTCGCCAGCCGGGTGCCGAAAATCTCCGAAAGGCTCGACGTGACGACGCCGAAATAAGCGAACTTGCCGCGTTTCTCGGGATTGGCCAGCGCGGCATCGACCGGTCCCTTCGCCGCTTCGGCAGCGTTGATAGCATTGCCCAACTCGAAGTTCGCCGACTGGGCGATCCAGCGCGATGGTTCCGGCAGCGCCGGCCCGATGCCGGAGGCATCGAACAGCGCCTTCAAGCCCTCCATATTGCCCTTGAGCGCGTCGGCGGTTTTGCCGGAGCGCCAGAACAGCGCCTGCTTCGGCTTGTCGGCATTTTCCGTGTCGCCGAGGAAGCCGCCGAGCCGCTGGTCGCGGATCAGTTCCAGGCCGTTGACAAAAACTTCCAGCAGCTCGGTAAGCGCCTCGTCCGCGTTGCGATAGAGCGGATTTTGATCTCCGAACCCCTGCCATTTCGCCGAAAAACCCGTCGGACCGGCCCATTCAGCCGCAAGTTCACCAGCCATGTCGTCGAGATTTTTCGAGATCGCCGCGCCATAGGCGCAGCGGAACGCCCCCGCCTGGCCGGACAGTTCCTCGGCGCCCGTCCCGTAGAGGACGAACTCCAGCGCACCCAGCCCTTGCATGGCGACGCTCTTGCCGGCGAGTTCTTTCGCATCGCTGGCGGTCCGGTCTCTCTCTGCCAATGCCGCCTGAACCTGCTTGAGGCCAATGCTCTTGCGGTCCGGCCAAAAGAGAATGCGCTCCAGCCGGTTTTTTTCCGTCACTGGTCCGAAGCGGATGATTTCGATTTGCGACCAGGAGTCGATTGCCGAGGAGAAAGCAGTGCGCGCGGCTTCGAGCGACGCTTCCGACGGAGCCTTGCAGAGGCTGGCGGCGGCCTTGTCCAGCGCGGTAGTCGCGTCGTGAAACCGGACATAGCCGGGCCGCACGAAATCCGCGACGCTGCGCGACACGATTGCCTTGCTGTCGAGGCTGGCCGCGCCTGCCGGGACGGCTGACAGCAGGAGGAGGCCGGTGGCCATGGCCGAAAAGGTCCGCAGCATCAAAGCGACTCCAGGAATTTGACCAGCGCCTCGCGTTCCCTGCCGGCAAGCGCTGCAAAGCTGTCGCGCGCCTTCTGTGCTTCGCCGCCGTGCCAGAGGATCGCTTCGGTCAGGTTGCGGGCGCGGCCGTCATGCAGGAAAAATGTGTGCCCGTTGACACGCTTGGTCAATCCGATGCCCCACAGCGGCGGTGTCCGCCATTCCGTGCCGCTGGCATCGCCCACGGTTTGCCCGTCCGCCAGCCCCTCGCCCAGATCGTGAAGCAGGAAATCGGAATACGGCCAGATCAGCTGGAAGGCCTGCGCCTTGTTGGGAGCGTCGCGCCGGGTGACGAACTTCGGAGTGTGGCAGGAGGCGCAGCCGAGTTCATAAAAGACCTTCTTGCCGGCAAGCACGTCGGCGTTGCCGACGTCGCGCCGCACCGGCACCGCGAGGTTCTGCGAATAGAAGGTAACGAGGTCCATCACCGGCGGCGGGGCCTCGACCGCTCCCAGCCGCTCCTGCACGCCGTTGGGCAGCGCAAGGCACTCCTTCTCGGCCTCGGTGCAATCGCCCCAGTGTTTCGGCACTTCCGGCGTTGAAATACCGATGTCGCCTGCAAACGCATCGGCCGATTGCTGGCGGATCGACGGCGTCTGCGCTTTCCAGCCGAAACGCCCGAGCGTCAGTTCACCGCTGAGTTCGTCGCGCACGATCGACGGCCTGCCGGAAATGCCGTCGCCGTTCCTGTCGTCGGGGTCGGCCTTGGCGAGGATGTCGGCGGGGTGGATCTGCTCGACCAGTCCCAGGCCGATCATCTGCGGCGTCACCCGCGGCGACAAGGTCGTGCCGGCATCCAGCGGGCCACTGGCAAGGTCGGTCAGGCCATAAGCCGGCTTGCGCAGCGACAGGGCCGTTCCGTCTGCGAGCCTGACCGGTATCTCCTCATAGGAGATCGTCATCCGGCCCTCGCCGGCGAGCCCCGGCACGGCAAGGTCCTGCAACTGGCCGCCATAGACCGGGTCGGGGAAGTTGAGAACCTTTCGGTCGGCAAGCGCCTGTTTCTCTTCCTCGGTCTCGGCCTGCCGCGCCAGCCGGAAAAACATGGACGTGGCGTCCGCGTTGCCTTCCGGCGGATGCCCGCGGCCGTCCTTCAGGTGGCAGCTCTGGCAGGCACGCGCGTTGAACAGCGGCCCCAGTCCGTCGGAGGCCTGCGTCGAGGAGGGCGAAGATACCCACAGCTTGCGGAAAAGCCCGTTGCCGAGCTTGAACGTACCCTCTTCCTCGAAGGTCAGGTTGGCAGACGATTGCGAGAAGGCGTCCTGGTTGATGCGCTTGCGCGAGGTTCCGGCGCCGCCCTGCATAGGCTCGAACTGTTCCGGCTTCGAAAAATCCGTCGTCGGCCTGGTGATGGCAGTGACGCGGGCGAGGTCTTCAGCCGACAGATCGGTGCGGGAGGTGGGGAGGTTTGGAAGTTCGGGCGACCCGGCCGTGCCGGGGACAATCGCGAACATCCAGACGAATGCGCCGGTCGACACGACACGCGCCAATCCTGCAGGCCACCTTCTCCCCGGGAACGGGGAGAAGGTACCGTCTCGCCTGCGGCGCAGAATACTCAGGGCGCGCCGCATGCCCGCATGTCCTTAGTGTCCTTCCGCCTCGTCCGCCGAGGCAGCGTTGAGCAGGCCGTATTTCTCCTCGCCTATGGAGGCGAGCAGATCGAGCTGCGTCTCGAGGAAGTCGATGTGGCCTTCCTCGTCGCTCAACAGTTCCTCGAACAGTTGCATGGTCACGTAGTCACCCAGTTCCTGGCAGATCTCGCGCGATTTCTTGTACGAAGTGCGCGCGTCGTATTCACCGGCAAGGTCGGATTCCAGCACTTCCTTGACGTTCTGGCCGATCCGAAGCGGCGCTACCGATTGCAGGTTCGGATGGCCTTCGAGGAAGATGATGCGCGCCACGATCTTGTCGGCGTGGTGCATTTCCTCGATCGATTCGGCACGTTCTTTCTTGGCCAGCTTGATGTAGCCCCAGTCTTCAAGAAGGCGGTAATGCAACCAGTACTGGTTGACGGCGCCGAGCTCCAGAAACAGAGCCTCGTTAAGCCGCTCGATGATCTGCTTTTCGCCTTTCATGGGTAATGCTCCCGTATTGGACCCGCAATCCGCGCACGCGGTCCAGGTGTGAAACGACATCCTCTCCGTTCGCCTCCGAACGCGAGTGGTAGTTCTCGGTAACCCGAATGATCGTTTCGACCACATTTGGGAAGCAGCCGCAACAGCGTCCTCGCTTTTGCAGCGTATGGTAGACTTTGGCGGGCACGATCAGGGTCCAGGGATCCTGATCGAGAAGCTGGACGATCGTCTCTTCGATCTCCTTTTCGGTGATGAGATTGCAGTGGCAGATCAGCATTTCATACTCTGGAGTGGCTGACGGCGCCGGGGCGCCGTTTGGCTGGTGTTGGCGCTCGGAGCCTTACTGGAAGACCTTGTCCGGCGCGTCGAGGCTGTCCGATCCCTCGAAGGCGATCGTATCGAGTTTCAGTGCGGCGACGGCGCGTTCGATCGACTTGGTCTGGTCGACCAGGGCGTCGATTGCCGCCTGCACGGTGGCATTGCCTTCCGCGTTGCCTTCGCCGATCTGCTGGTCGTAGGCCTCGCCGCCGACGGCACGCGCCTGGATGGCTTCCATCTTGGCGACTGTGGCGTCGAGCTTGCCGGCAAGCTCCGTGTCGACTGCCGCGTCGGCTTCCTTGACCATCGCAGAAACCGATGCCCCTTCGACCACGCTGCCGTCGACGCGCTTGTAGCTGCCGCGATAGGCGTCACGGATGCCGACCGCGTCGTACAGATGCGAGATATGGGTATTGTCGGAGAAACAATCATGCTCTTCCTCCGGATCGTGCAGCAACAGGCCGAGCTTCATGCGTTCGCCGGCCAGTTCGCCGTAGGACAACGAGCCCATGCCAGTGAGGATGGTCGAGATGCCGGCCTTGGGATCGCCGTCGAGCAGGTTTTTGCGGGCAGCACCGTCGGCGCCCCAATTGCCGACCATTTCCTGAAGATCGGCGACCAGCAGATCTGAAGCTGCGGCCAGATACTGTGCGCGGCGGTCGCAATTGCCGCCGGTGCAGTTCCTGGTGTCGTAGTCGGTGTAGGGCCGGTTGCCGGCGCCGGCCTTGGTGCCGTTGAGATCCTGGCCCCACAGCAGGAATTCGATCGCATGGTAACCGGTTGCGACATTCGCCTCGATATCGCCGGCTTCCTGCAGCGTGCCGGACAGGAGTTCCGGCGTGATCTTCGAGGCATCAATTTTCTCGCCGTTGATCTCGATCGACGGGTTGGCGATCACATTGGCGGTGTAAAGTGTGTTTTCGTCGGATTCGGTGCCGTAGCTCTTGTCGACATAGTCGATCAGGCCTTCGTCGAGCGGCCAGGCGTTTACCCGGCCTTCCCAGTCGTCGACGATGGCATTGCCGAAGCGGTAGACCTCGGTCTGCTGGTAGGGGATGCGCGCTGCCTTCCAGGCCTCGCGCGCCGCCTTCAGCGTTTCCTCGGACGGCGTCGCGATCAGCGCGTCCACGGCGGTGTCGAGCGCCTTTGCCGTGGTGAGCGCGTCTTCGTATTTCGCCAGCGCGATGTCGGAATAGGTGGTGAGTACGGCTTTCGGATCGGCGCCGGCAGCCTTTGCCGGCAGCACGAAGATCGCCGCGGTCAGCACCGCCGTCGCGGCAACCGCCGCCAGTCTTCCGGAATGTCTGGTCAGGCCGATGCTCATTGTCCTCTCCTCAGTGAACCGTCGCGCGCGGGGCGCGTGACAAAACGTCTTCAATGGCATGCCTTGGGATCGGCAGCAGGATCTGCTGCAGACCGGCCAGCGTATCGGCAAAGCTGCCCGCGGCCTCGCCGATCTCGCGGCTGCGGCCGGGGCAGGACATGTTGCGCAGGCAGGTGAGCGCGGCCGCCTCATCGCCATGCTGCAGGCCGGCGATCAACCCGAGCGTCAGGCATTCGTCGCGGCAGATGTGATGGGCGCCGAACGGGAAGCTGCGCAGCGGGCATGCCGCGCATTGGCGAAGCGTGCGCACGAAATGCGAAAGCTCGGAAAGCGCCCTGCGTCCTTCCGCCGCGCCGAGCATGCCTGTGTAGAGCGAGAAGGTCATTTCCCAGGGCGTCACCGAGCCGGTCTCGAAACCGGCCATCCAGCGGCGATAGCCTTCGAGCACCAGCTTTTCGGGCGGGCGTTCGAAATAGCAGCCTTCATGCGGATCGAAATCGGAAATGCGCACCGTCAATGCTGCTCCCGAAGCTGCATCGCAGGTAGCCGCAAGGCTTGCCGTGCGGTCGAGCGGCCGGTCTTGCCGGCGGGTGCGGACCGGCCGAACAGCCGGTGGGTAGTCGGGGAGGCCGCGCGCAGGCGCGGCTCGCAAAACGGAGACATGACGTCCTCCAATCGAAAGGGTTCAAGGCCCAGACATCAAAGGGATGCGCCTTTTAAGCGCCACGTCATAAAGCGCCTGTCGGCGCCAAAGTCAACATAACTGAAAGAAAATGTACTTTAAATCAATAGGTTAGAATTATTCTAAACTATACAGGTCAACTTTCACGTGTGAGCTGGCGCCGCCATTCGCAGGTGAAGGCGGCGCGCGCTCGGTCATCCAACCTGCTTGGCACGCGGCTTCCGCGTCGGTTTGGGCGGCGGAGGAGCGGCGACCTGGCCGAGCCCGATACCCCGCGCCAGCTCCGATCGGCGAGCCGCGTAGTTCGGCGCCACCATCGGATAATCCGCCGGCAACTCCCATTTCCGGCGGTAGTCGTCAGGGGTCATTTCATAGTGGCTTCTGAGGTGCCGCTTGAGCGATTTGAATTTTTTCCCGTCCTCCAGGCAGATGAGGTAGTCGGGATGGATCGATCGCTTGACCGGAACCGCCGGAACCGGCGGCGCCAAAGTCGGCTGGTGGCCCGTCCGCAAGCCCAGCAGGGCCTGGTGGACGTCGGCGATCAGGCCGGTGAGCATCGGCAACGGAACCGAATTGTGGGAGACGTAAGCCGCCACGATATCAGCGGCGACGGCGACATTTCTGGCAACGGCGGAATGTTGGCTCATGCTTCCAGACTACTCCGATGAAAACGATTGCAACCGATAACACAGGCGGCGACAATCTCATAGATGTCTATGACTATCTTATGAGTAAGCTTTTGTTCACCATGTCGCCCTAACCATTGCGCAGTTAGACGCGATCGAAGGACAAGCAATGAGCTATAACTGGGACGCTCCGCCACCTTCCTGGAGGAAGCGGTCGATGATTGCGCTCGGTTTGCTTGTGGTGGCGGCTGGCGCATTTACCGTACTCGTCGGTTTTGCCGCCTGAATTCTATCCAGCTCAGCCGCCCCAAGCGAATCAACTTGTTGAGCGGACGGCCCCGGCAGCCTCGCACCGGGGCCGTTGCAGGTCATTTCTGCAGTTCGGTCCAGATCCTGGTGTAGAGCTCCTGAACCTCCGGCGGGCAGGTCTGCGACGCAACGCCGAGCGATTTGTACTCCGCCGGCACCTCGACCTCCGGCGCGCCCTTCATGTCGTCAGGCATGAACTTGTCGGAGCCGGCGATGCCGTTGGCGTAGCGGTGGAAGCCCGAATTCATGCCGGCGCTTTCCGGATCCATCATGAAGTTCTGGAACAGCTTGGCGTTCTCGACGTTCTTGGCGTCCTTGAGGACGGCAACGTTGTCGCTCCAGTTGACGAAGCCTTCCTTGGGATAGCCGTAGCGGATGGCTGGATTCTTCAGTCGCTGGCGCAACGCCGAGCCGTTCCAGTCGCTTGACGCGGCGAAGTCGCCCGAGCCCATTTTCTCGATGGTGCCGTATTCCATCGCCACCCAGTTGGGCTTGGCCGCCACCAGCGTATCGCGCACCTTCTTGAGGATTTCCTTGTCGCCGGTGCATTTCGTGCCGCCGTTATAGAGCACCGCGGCGTCGATCACGTCGGTCATCTCGGGGACGACGTTGACCTTGCCCTTCAGTTCGTCGGGGGTGTCGAAGACGATGCCCCAGGTGTTGATGTCGCCCTTGTAGACGTCGGTATTCACCACGACGCCGACGGTGCCCATCGCCCATGGCACCGTATAATGACGGCCGGGGTCGAAATCGGGGTTCTTCCATTCCTCGGCGACGTTCTTGAAATTCTCCATCTGGTCGGGGCGCGTCTCCAGCAGCAGGCCTTCCTCGATCCAGATCGGGATGTAGTTCTGCGACGGCACGACGACATCGAAGCCGTGCCCGCCCTGACGGATCTTGGCCAGCGCGGTGTCGTTGGAATCGTAGTCGGTGATGGTCACCTTCACATTGTTGGCGGCCTCGAACTTCTTGATCATGTCGGGGCTGGTGTAGTTGCCCCAATTGTAGATGTTGAGCACGCCCTCGGCCCCCGCGATGCCGGTCGACGCCAGCAGCGCAAGGCCCATGGCCGTCGCGGTGATCTTCCAGTTCATGTTTCTTGCTCCCATTGTCAGTTCCGTTTTCTGCTGATGAAGAAAAACAGTGTGACGATGCCAACCGATATCAGCAGGAATACGGTCGAGATCGCGTTCATTTCAGGCGTGATGGCGCGCCTCAGCTGCCCGAGCATGTAGGTCGGCAACGTATCCTGGCCGCCGGACTTGACGAAATTTGTGATGACGACGTCGTCCAGCGAGATGACGAAGGTCAGCATCAGCCCGGCCAGGATGCCGGGCCACAACAGCGGCAGGGTGATGCGCCGGAACGTCTGCCACGGCGTGGCGTAGAGATCGGCGGCGGCGCGCTCCAGCGTCAGGTCCATGCTTTCCAGCCGCGCCCGGATCGGCAGATAGGCGAAGGGGATGCAGAAGGCGGTGTGCGCGGCGATCAGGTAGCCGAGGCCGGAATAGCCGGTCGCCACCTTGATGCGGGAGAAGAAGATCAGAAGGGCGACCGCGGTGACGATTTCCGGCACCATCAGCGGTTGGTTGATGAAGGCATATTTGAGGGTAAGGCCGGGATAGGGTGCCGTACGGGTGGTGGCAAGCGCTGCCATGGTCGCGACGATGGTCGCCATCACCGCCGCCGCCGCTGCGATCTGCAGGGAACGGATGGAGACCTCGATCACCTGGCTGTTGTTCCAGGCGGCAACGAACCAGCGCAGCGAAAAGCCCTCCCAGTCGGCGATCGACGTGCCGGCGTTGAAGGCATAGATCACCAGGATGGCGATCGGCGCGTAGAGCGCTGCGAAGCAGATCACCGCGATTGCCGTGAAGCCGGTCTGATGCCGGATGGAAAACGGCCTAGCCATGCCGTACCTCGGAATCGCCTGCGTTGCGGACATAGGCGAGCAGCGCCACCATGACGACCGCCATCAGCGTGATCGACAGTGCCGCGCCCAGCGGCCAGTTGCGGCCCTGCCCGAACTGCAGCTCGATCAGGTTGCCAAGCATCAGGTTCTTGCCGCCGCCGAGGATGCTGGGCGTCACATAAGCGCCGAGCGACGGGATGAAGACCAGGATCGAACCGGCGATGACGCCCGGCTTGACCAGCGGGAAGATGATGCGCCGCAAGACCTTGAAACGCGTGGCGTAAAGGTCGTAGCCGGCCTCGATCAGCCGGAAGTCGAGCTTTTCCATGCTGGCGTAGAGCGGCAGCACCATCAGCGGCAGGTAGACATAGACCATGCCCACCATGATGGCGAAGTCGGTGAACAGCATCTGCACGGGCTGTTCGACCACGCCGGTCGCCAGCAGCACCTTGTTGACCACGCCTTCGTTGCGGATGATCTCGAGCACGGCGAAAGTGCGGATCAGGAGGTTGGTCCAGAACGGAATGGTGATCAGGAACAGCCAGACCTCGCGCATCCGCTCCGGCCGCGTGGCGATGAAATAGGCGGTGGGGAAGCCGAACAGCAGCGTCAGCAAGGTCGTGCCCAGCGCCAGTTTGACCGAACGCCAGAAGATCGACAGATGCGCGTCTGCGATCGAAAGCGTGTCGTCGAAAATATCGCGCTCAAGCAGCACCGACACCCACGCATCCGTTGAAAACTGCCACTTCACGTCGCCATAGGCGCCCGGCGCCAGGAAGGAATAGACAAGCACGATCAGCAGCGGGCCGGTTGCGGCAAGCAGGATGATGAGCAGAGCCGGCGCCGAAAGCAGCCAGCGGTTTCGCACGTCGCGGCGCGCTCGGGTCTTGGCCAGCTCAGCGGCGCTTGCCATCGGTCAATCCTTCAGGATCTGCGCGACATCGCTGCTGATCTCGATGCCGACGTTCTCGCCCTTGTCAAAGCCGCACGGCCCGCTCTTGCTGTTCTGCTGGCGCACGATGAAAGGCGGACCGTCAGCCAGCTTCACGTGGAAATGCGTATCGGTGCCGAGATAGACGATGTTTTCGATGATGCCGCCGAGAACGGGCGCCCGGGCGCCGGCCGGCATGACCTCGGCATGTTCCGGCCTCACCACGATGGTGACCTTGCCGGCAGGCATGGTGCCGGCCGGAAAGGTCGCCTTGATTGCGGAACCCGACGACAGTTTCACCGTGGCGCGGTCGCCGCTCACGGAAACCACTTCGGCATCGAGGAAATTCGTCTCCCCGATGAAGTCGGCGACGAAGCGCACCGCCGGGCGGTCGTAGATATCCCAGGGCGAACCCACCTGAAGGATCTTGCCCGACGACATGACCGCGATGCGGTCCGACATGGCAAGCGCCTCTTCCTGATCGTGGGTGACGAAGATGAAGGTGATGCCCGTCTCATTCTGCAGGCGCTTCAATTCGATTTGCATTTCCTTGCGCAGCTTGTAGTCGAGCGCCGACAGCGGTTCGTCGAGCAACAGCACCTTCGGCTGCGGCGCCAGCGCCCGCGCCAGGGCGACACGCTGCTGCTGGCCGCCCGAGATCTGGCTGGTGCGCCGCTTGGCGAGCTGCTCCATCTTCACCAGCTTCAGCATGGCGGCGACGCGCGCCCCGATCTCGGCCTTCGGCTTGCCCAACATCTCCAGGCCGAAACCGATATTCTCCGCCACCGTCATATGCGGAAACAGCGCGTAGGACTGGAACACCGTGTTCACCGGCCGCTTGAACGGCGGCAGCGGCGCGATATCGTCGCCATAGAGCAGGATTTCGCCTTCACTGGGAAAGTCGAATCCGGCGATCAGCCTGAGCAGCGTCGTCTTTCCGCAACCGGAAGGGCCCAGAAGCGTGAAAAACTCGTTTTCGCGGATCGAAACAGAAACCGAGTCGAGCGCAGCGATCTGCGCCTCCCCGGCTCCGAAAACCTTGCGAACGCCCCGAACCTCGATCGCATTCTTACCCGGCAAGTCCGGCACGCAGACGCCCCACAGTTTGGCCGCTTTCCCCCGCGGCAAGATTGTTTTCTCGGATTGTCACCACATGCGGTGCGGCTTGGCAACCCGCCTGAATCAGGATTCAGAAAGTTCGCACCATGCCGTCGTCACGCCTGGTAGCTTATCCTGCCACCGCAGATTGTGGTCACAGGATGGAGTTCGTGCAGTCGCTCCGGCGGCGTCGCCTCGATATCCCCCGACAGCACCACGAGATCGGCGAGATAGCCGGGTTTCAGCCGGCCCTTTCGATCTTCGGCAAACTCCGCATAGGCGCCCTCGACCGTATAGGTGGCAATCGCCTCGTGCAGGGAGAAACTCTGGTCGGGATCGCCTTCGGCCCACGGTTTGCGCAGCACTGCCGCCTGGATGCCCAGGATGGGATCGATCGGCGACACCGGCCAGTCGGACGCGAAAACCACATGTGCGCCCGCTTCTTTCAGCGTGCGCCACGCATAGCTCCACGGCCAGCGAGCGCGCCCGATCATCGATATGGTGGGTTCGAGCGGAAAGCCCATCGCGCCCGGAGGATGCGGCGGCTGCATCGAGGCGATCACGCCAAGTTCGGCGAAGCGCGGCACATCGGCGGCGGTCGTCACCTCGATGTGTTCGATCCTGTGGCGGCTGTCGCGTGCGCCATTGACCTCTTGCGCCGCCTGGTAGCCGTCAAGCACGGCACGGACCGCGCCGTCGCCGATCGCGTGGACGGCGATCTGCAGGCCGCGCCGGTCGGCCTCAATGGCGAGCTCGGCAAATTGTTGCGGCGAAAACAGCGGCTCGCCGCGCCAGTCAGGCCTGTCGGCATAGGGCTCGATCATCACTGCCGTCCAGGAATCCAGGACGCCGTCGTAGAACACCTTGACCATGCCCGACGACAGCCATTCGCCGGTGTAGCGCTCGGCCATCCGCGAGGCCTTTTCCAGCATGTCGAGCGTCATGAAGTTCTTGTAGTGGAAGGGAATCTGGGTACGACAGATCAGCCCGCCTTCGGCCTCGATCTCCGACAGAAGTTCGAGCTGGTAGAAATTGCCGTCCATGTTCTGGATCGAGGTAATGCCGTGGCGGGAGCACCAGGCGAGTCCGCGCCGCATGATGGCGCGGTCAGCTTCGCGCTCGGCGGCGGACGGCATCGGGTTGGGCTCGCCGCCGGTCGAGAGGCCGAGCCGCACGCGCTCTTCTCCGGCGAGCGCGAGCACGGGACCGAACGCCTCGCCCTCGCGCAACTCGCCCTCGGCCAACCCGTCCGCGCCCATGACGATCTCGTTGCCGGGCCCGAGCATCCTCCCGTTGAGGATGCCGGCGGTTTCCAGCGCCCTGGTGTTCGCCCAGGCGGTGTGATGATCGGGCGCCGCCATCAGGAAGGGGCGGTCCGGAAGAATGCTGTCGAGATGGTGGCGCGTCACCCGCACGCCCTTGCCAAGCACCGAGTAGTCGACGCCTTGTCCGACCAGCATGGTCGCGTCCGGACGCGATGCCGCATAGGCGCGGATGGCATCGCGCAGGGCGTCGAACCCGGCAACGCCCGCGAGTTGCAGATGCGCGAGTTCGGCTGCACCGGAGAAAAGATGCATATGCGCTTCGATGAAGCCGGGCAGCACCGAGCCGCCCGCGGCATCGACGATTTTGGTGCCGGCGCCTTTCCATCCGGCGATCTCCGCGGCGCTGCCTGCCGCGGCGACCAGCCCGTCCTTGATCGCAATCGCCTCGGCCGCAGGTCGATCGTCATCCATGGTGATGATGCGGGCGTTGGTGACGATCAGGTCGGCGACTTGCAAATTCATGATTACCATGGGGCTGGATGAAAGTAGCTCAGGCTAGTCGAAGGCCGGCCCGGTCAGCAAGGCTTCGTCGCTTGGCCCAGCCAAGCAGCTGTTCAAGCAGCCGCAAAAGCTCCCCAAACAAGCGAGAACGACCCGAGATGCAACTAAAACCGTTTCGATTCAATGCGTTGATGCTTTCCAGAAAGATTTTTCCAAAAACCCGGCGACTAACCCTGACACTACGGTTGTTAGTCATTATATGAGGGCGGACATTTACCGCCATACGAGGAAGCGCCTGTGACGATGTCTCGAACGACCCGAATTGCCACGCTTTTTGCGGGGCTTTTCCTTGCATTTTCGATGGTTGCAGTCGACCAGGCGGAGGCGCGCCGGGGCGGCAGCTTCGGCAGCCGCGGCACGCGCACCTTCCAGTCGGCCCCGCCGACCAGGACGGCGCCGCAGCCGGCCGCACCCGTCGAGCGCTCGATGACCCCCAACACCGGCCCCACCAACGCGGCGCGCCAGCCCCAGGCCAGCCCGCAGCGTCCCGGCTTCATGAACGGCTTCGGCGGCTCGATGCTGCGCGGCCTGATGCTGGGCGGCCTGATCGGCCTGCTGCTCGGCCAGGGTTTCGGCGGCCTCGCCGGCATGTTCGGCCTGCTGCTGCAGGGCCTTCTGATCGGTGGCGTCATCTGGCTTGTCATCCGGCTGTTCCGCTCGCAGCAGGCGCGCTCGCAGCAACCGGCGATGGCCGGCGCGCCGGCTGGCGGCGGTAACTTCTCCTATCGCGATGCTGCTCCGGCAGATGCCGGCAGGACCGGCGGCAACCGCTCCTTCAGCATTCCCAACATCGGCGGCGGTCGCACTGAAGCTGCCCCGCAGCAGCCCGTGAGCAAGGAAATCTCGGTCGCGCAGGACGATCTCGACACCTTCCAGCGCATGCTGACCGAGGTGCAGGAAGCCTTCGGGCGCGAGGACCACAAGGCGCTGCGCCAGCTGGTGACCCCCGAGATGGTTTCGTACCTGTCAGAGGAACTGGCGGACAATGCCCAGAACGGCGTGCGCAACGACGTGACCGACGTGCAGCTGCTGCAGGCGGACATTGCCGAAGCCTGGAGCGAAGGCGACCGCGACTACGCCACGGCCGCCATGAACTACTCTTCGATCGACGTGACCCGGAACCGGGCGACCGGCGAGGTCGTGGACGGCGACGAAAACGAGCCGACGGAAACCACAGAACTGTGGACGTTTACCCGCCAGAATGGCGGCAACTGGCAGCTCTCGGCGATCCAGGAAGCCTAAGCCGCAGTCAAACGACAAAAAGGCCGCGCTGCAGAGCGCGGCCTTTTTGCTTCCATCGCGACGGCCCTACCCGCCGTGCTTTTCCAGGAATTCTTCAGCGTTGAGCGTACGGAAGTCTTCCAGCGCACCGCGCAACCGCGCGTGATCCCAATCCCACCAGGCGAGCGCCTGGTAACGCTCAGCCGTCTTGCGGTCGAAACGCTCGCGGATCGGTCTGGCCGGCACGCCGCCTACAATCGTGTAGGGCGCGACGTCCTTCGACACGACCGCACCCGCCCCGACCGCCGCGCCATCGCCAATGGTGACGCCGGGGAGCACAGTCGAGCCATGGCCCAGCCATGTGTCATGGCCGATCGTCACCTTGTTCGAGCGACGCCAGTCGAAGAACTCGGTTTCGTGCTCGGCATCGTCCCAATAGTCCGACGCGCGGTAGGTGAAATGGTGCAGCGTCGGCCGCCAGGTCGGGTGATTAGTGGCGTTGATGCGCACGCTGGCCGCGATGTTGGCGAACTTTCCGATCTCGACGCACCAGACGCCGCAATCCTGCATCATGTAGGAATAGTCGCCGAGCACCGTTTCGTGGACGCGGCAGCGGTCGGCGATCTCGGTGTAACGTCCGAGCGTCGACCCGCTCACCTCGGCTGTGGAATGGACGAAAGGCTGTTCCGACAGTCTTCTGGCGCTCATGCGGCAAGCTTTCCGGCTGCGAAATCGGTGACATCGATGATGCGGTCGGCCACCGCCTCGCGGACATCGGCATCGTGGAAGATGCCGAGCAGCGCGACGCCTGCCTTCTTCTTTTCGCCGATCAGCCCGATCACCACCTCGCGATTCCGCGCGTCGAGCGAGGCGGTCGGTTCGTCGAGCAGCAGCACCGGATGATCGGTGATAAAGCCGCGCGCGATATTGACGCGCTGCTGCTCGCCACCGGAGAACGTCGCGGGCGGCAGTGACCACAGCCGCTCCGGCAGATTGAGCCGGCTCAGCAGATCGCTGGCGCGTTCGCGGGCGATCTCGCGCTTCTCGCCGCGCGCCACCAGCGGTTCCCCGACCACGTCGAGGGCGGAGACGCGCGGCACGGTGCGGAGAAACTGGCTGACATAACCGATGGTGTCGCGGCGGATCTGCAACACGGTGCGCGGGCTGGCACTGGCGAGATCGATGAGCTGGTCGCCATGCTTGACGATGATCTGGCCCTGGTCGACGGCATAGTTGCCGTAGACCATTTTGAGGATCGAGCTTTTGCCGGCACCCGATGGTCCGCCGAGCACCGCGCATTCGCCTGCCTTGATGGAAAAAGACACGTCGGCCACCACCGGCAGCCTGATGCCGTCGCGCAGATGCATGGTGAAACTTTTGGCGACTTCCGAAACGACGAGGGGCGTAGCCATCATCACACCTGCAGGATCGAAGAAACGAGGAGTTGCGTGTAGGGCGCGCGCGGATCGTCGAGCACGCGGTCAGTAAGGCCGGTTTCGACGACACGGCCGTCCTTCATCACCATCATGCGCTGCGACAGAAGCCGCGCCACCGCGAGATCGTGGGTGACGACAATCGCCGCCAGCCCGAGATCGGTGACCAGTCCGCGCAAGAGGTCGAGCAGACGGGCCTGCACCGAGACATCGAGTCCGCCCGTCGGCTCGTCCATGAAGACGAGGCGCGGGCTGGTGACGAGGTTGCGGGCAATCTGCAAGCGCTGGCGCATGCCGCCGGAGAAGGCGCGCGGCTCATCGTCGATACGGTCCTCGCCGATCTCGACGCGGCCGAGCCAGTCGACCGCCGAAGCGCGGATGTTGCCGTAGTGGCGGTCACCGACCGCCATCAGACGTTCACCGACATTGGCGCCGGCCGACACCGTCATGCGCAGTCCGTCGGCCGGGTTCTGGTGGACGAAACCCCAGTCGGTGCGCATCAGGAAGCGGCGCTCGGCCTCGCTCATGCGGTAGAGGTCGCGCCAGGTCTCGTCGCGCATGCGGTAGGACGCGGTGCCGGAGGTCGGCAGGAGCCTGGTCGACAGGCAGTTGAGCAGCGTGGTCTTGCCCGAGCCGGATTCGCCGACCACCGCCAGCACTTCGCCCGGCCACAGCTCGAACGAGACGTCCTCGCAGCCGATGCGGGAGCCATAGAATTTCGACAGCGCACTGACGCGCAGGAGGGGTTCGTCGGTCATCATTCTTTCTTCCCGCTATCGCCTGGCACGTTGTGCTGCAACGCGGCAAAGGCATCACCCGCCAAATGCCCGGCATGCCCCTCCTCCCGCCGCTTCTCGCAATGGTCGGTGTCGGAGCAGACGAACATGTGGCCGCCATGGTCGTCGAGGATGACTTCGTCGAGATAGACCTGGTGTGCGCCGCACAGCGCGCAAGGCTGGTCGAAGCTCTGCACCTCGAACGGATGATCCTCGAAGTCGAGGCTGACCACCTCTGTGAAGGGCGGCACTGCGTAGATGCGCTTTTCGCGGCCCGCCCCGAACAGCTGCAGTGCCGGAGACATGTGCATTTTCGGATTGTCGAATTTCGGTGTCGGCGATGGGTCCATGACATAGCGCCCCTCCACCTTGACCGGGTAGGCGTAGGTCGTGGCGATGCGGCCGTGGCGGGCGATGTCCTCGTAGAGCTTCACATGCATGAGGCCGTATTCCTCCAGCGCATGCATCTTGCGCGTCTCCGTCTCGCGCGGCTCAAGGAAGCGCAGCGGCTCGGGGATCGGCACCTGATAGACCAGCGTCTGGCCGGCAGTCAGCGGATGCTCCGGAATGCGGTGGCGGGTTTGGATGATGGTCGCCTTGGCCGTCTCGGTCGTCACCGCCACATCCGCGACCTTCTTGAAGAAGGCGCGGATGGAGACGGCGTTGGTGGTGTCGTCGGCGCCCTGGTCGATCACCTTCAGCACGTCGCCCGGCCCGATGATCGACGCCGTGACCTGAACGCCGCCTGTGCCCCAACCGTAAGGCATCGGCATTTCGCGCGACGCGAACGGCACCTGGTAGCCGGGAATGGCAATGCCCTTCAGGATCGCCCGGCGGATCATGCGCTTGGTCTGCTCGTCGAGGTAGGCGAAGTTGTAGGTGGCTATGTCTGTCGCTTGCATGGTCATTCCGCCGCCTCTCGCGTTTCGGCAACGCCCGCGTCCTCACGCGCGTCGTGTTCGGCGCGCATGCGGCGCACCAGGTCGAGTTCGGCCTGGAAATCGACATAGTGCGGCAGCTTCAAATGCTCGACGAAGCCGGTCGCCTGGACATTGTCGGAGTGCGAAATGACGAACTCCTCGTCCTGTGCCGCGGCGGTGATATCCTCCCCCATCTCGCGGGCGCGCAACGCCCGGTCGCAGAGAGACATCGCCATCGCCTTGCGTTCCGACTGGCCGAAGACCAGCCCGTAGCCGCGGGTGAACTGCGGCGGCGCCTTCGCCGACCCCTTGAACTGGTTGACCATCTGGCATTCGGTGACGCGGATGCGGCCGAGCGGCACGGCGAACGGCAGTTCCGGCACATCGAGTTCCAGTTCCACCTCGCCGATCCTCACTTCGCCGACAAAGGGATGGCTGCGGCCGTAGCCGCGCTGCGTGGAATAGCCAAGCGCCAGCAGAAAACCCTCGTCGCCGCGCGACAGCGCCTGCAGGCGGATGTCGCGCTCCATCGGAAATTCCAGCGGCTCGCGGGTGATGTCGCCGGTGACGTGGTCGTCCGGCAATTCGCCGTCGGCCTCGATCAGCCCTTCCTGCGCCAGAATTTCGGAAACCCGCGACATGCGCTCAGGCTGCGCGTCCCGCTGTGCCGGTTCTTCGGCCTCGCCGCCGTTCGCCAGTTCCGGGTCGAGCAGGCGATGCGTGTAGTCGAAGGTCGGGCCGAGCAATTGGCCTCCCGGCAGATCCTTGTAGGTCGCGGAGACGCGGCGCTCGACCTGCATGGCCGCAGTATCGACCGGCCTTGTGTAGCCGAAGCGCGGCAGTGTCGTGCGATAGGCGCGAACGAGGAATATCGCCTCGATCAGGTCGCCGCGCGACTGCACGATGGCCAGCGCTGCCAGTTCCCTGTCGTAGAGCGAGCCCTCGGCCATGACGCGGTCGACGCCGAGCGCCAGCTGTTCAACGATCTGGTCGAGCCTGAGCGCCGGAACGCCGCGGTCGCCGCGGCGACGGTCGGCCAGCAGCCGGTGGGCGTTCTGGATGGCGGCCTCGCCGCCTTTGACGGCCACATACATGTCAGGCCTCCATCGTCTTGATGCGGGTGGTGCGCGGCAGGCAGGCGACGCCTTCGGGCGCCGCAAGGATCACATCGACGCCACGCGGAAAGCGGCTGCGGTTCTGCTTCCACTGCTCGACGAAATGACGCGGCAGCGGCGTTGGCGCGGCCATCGCCATCTTCTCGATGCCGGGGCCTTCGAGCAGGAGGTCGGCGCCCGAAGCCAGGCTGTCCAGTTGCAGGATCAGCGTTGTCGAACGGTCGGGATACTCCTGCGTGCCTTGCGCGAAATTCTCAAGCGCAATCAACTCCGCCGGCTTGGAGACCAATGCGAAATGCGCGTCGGAAGGGGTGCCTGCCAGTGGTGCGCCGGTGTGGAAACCCAGCCAGGATTTTGCGGCGGGCGATGCCTGTAGCGAGGGATCGAGCCACAGCGGCGTGTCGTTGTCGCATAAGGTCAGAGCGACAGCAGCCGCAACCGGCGAAAGCGGCGCAGGGGGCCTGGCGAGCATGGCGACCGGCTGCACCGTGCCCGGTCGCGCCATGGCGTCCATGACGGCGCGAAACACCGACTGCGCGTCGAAAACGGGGTTGGCGAAACCGCCGTCGATCGTCTCTGCCTCGACCATCAGTCTTCTCCGCGCACCATGGTGAAGAAGTCGACCTTCGTCGCCGCCGTTTCGGCGCGACGTTTTTCGTCGGCTTCCGACTGGGCCGCGCGCAGCGGCCCGAGAATTTTTTCTTCGATCGCAGCGCGGCGGGAAGGATCCTGCCACAGCGCGTCGGCAATCGCCGAAAGCCGGGCCTTTTCCTTGTCACGGCCGAGGGCGTAGGAATGGCCGACCTCGCCGGTCGCCAGCCTGACGGTCGCGCGTGTCACCGTCGCCTCGCCGAAATTGAAGGGCGCTCCACCGCCGCCGATGCGTCCGCGCACCGTGACCAGCCCGGTTTCGGGGCCTCGCAGCATCTGCGCGTCGCCCGGCAGCCCGGCCTCCTGACAAAGCCGTTTCAGCTCATCGGCAGGCGCCAACGCCAGCGCGGCCATCGCCGCTTTTCGCGCGGCCTCGAGGTCCTTTTCCTGGCGTCTGTCCATCTTCATCCGTTCATCCGCATATCTGTTATATTTGTCTATTGTTCTATACAACTAAACAAATTATACTCGCTTTCTAACGCGTGTCCATGACGCGCCTATGACAGGGGCAAAAAATGATCGAGGCAGGGCTGAAGCCTTCAGTGACCCGCAAAAGCGGCGTCGCCCTGTGGCGGCAGATCGCGGACCAGATGCGTCAGGCGATCGGCAGTGGAGCGCTCGGCGCAGATGGCCGGCTGCCGCCCGAATTCACGCTGTCGCAACGTTTCGGCGTCAATCGGCATACGCTGCGCAGCGCCATCGCAGCACTCGTGCAGGAAGGCGTGCTGCGCGCCGAGCAGGGGCGCGGCACCTTTGTCGAAAGCCGCAAGCGGCTGTCCTATCCGATCTCGGCGCGCACGCGCTTTTCAACGGGCTTGCGCGATCAGACCAGGGATCGCCGCAGCGTGCTGCTCGCCGATGCGGTGGAGCCAGCAGGTGAGCGGGTTGCCGAGGCTTTGGGGCTGGCGGCTGGCAGCAACGTGATCAGGCTGGAAACACTGAGTGAAGCGGATGGACGGCCGGTGTCGCGCGCCACCAGCTGGTTCGATGCGAAACGGTTCGCCGGCTTTGCAAGGCATTACGCCAAGACCGGCTCGATCACCGCCAGCTTCCAGAAATTCGGCATCGACGATTATTTCCGCCACTCGACGCTGGTTTCGGCGCGCCATGCCGATGCCGCCGACCTCACCGACCTCAAGCTGTCGCCGGGCGCCATCGTGCTGGTCGCGATCGCGGTGAATGTCGATCCCAAGGGAAAACCGATCCAGTTCGCCGAGACGCGTTTCGCGGCGGACCGGGTGGAACTGACGGTTTCGACGGAGGCCTGAACCTCACGCCTTCGTCAGCCACTCGTGCTCACTGGCGTTGTGGAATTTCCAGGTGCGCTTCGGACCGGCCATGACGTTGAGATAATAGAGGTCATAGCCGTGGCAGGCAGCGCAGGGGTGATAGCCCCTCGGCACCAGAACCACGTCGCCGTCCTCCACGGCCATCGCCTCGTCGAGCGAGCGGTCGCCATTCTCGTCGGCATCGGTATAGACCCGCTGGAAGGCGAAGCCCTGAGGCGGGTTGAGGCGGTGGTAATAGGTCTCTTCCAGATAGGATTCGGCCGGCAAATTGTCCTGGTCGTGCTTGTGCGGCGGATAGCTCGACGTGTGGCCGCCCGGCGTGATGACCTCGACAACCAGCAGCGAATCCGCCGGCTGCCCCTCCGGCAGGATGTTGGTGACATAGCGCGTGTTAGTGCCCTTGCCGCGCACTTCCTGGCCGAGGCTGTCGGGCCCGATGATGCGCGCCGGCAGGCCGCCGCCCAGCCCCGGCGCCGAGCAGACCGCGAGTTCGAGGCCGGTTTCGGCGGTGACGGACCAGTTCGAACCTTGCGGCACATAGACCGACCATGGCTTGCCCTCGAACGGCGAGGTGCGGCCGCCGAGCGAGCCGAAATCCTCGGATCCGGCGGAAGCCTTGCCCTTGCCGGTGACGAAGACCAGGCACACTTCCCGGTCGCCGGTTTCGGCGGAAACCGTCTCGCCGGGCTTCAGGCGATGCAGGTCGAAGCCGACATAGGCCCAGCCGGCGCTTTGAGGCGTCACGTGGCTGACCCGTCCCGTCTGGCCCTTTGGCTTCACCAGAAGCTTCGACATGGCTTCATTCCTTTTCCGGCTTCGTTTCAGCGTCCCGGTCGGCGGAGGTCTTGTAGTTGATCAGGAACAGCCACGTTCCGTAGGCCGTCATGCCGATGGCAAGGGTGGCCCAGAACGAATCGCCCCAGATCAGCTCGAAGACGGACCAGCAGGTGCAGAACACGACAAGCGCGATGCGGCGCCAGAGCGGGTCAAGGAAGGGCGAATGGGTTTGCGCCATCATGAAAATCCCTGCGTCTCGACGGTGTAGCCTGCCGCGGTCATCACCCGCATCAATTCCTTGTAGCCGACTTCCGCCATCCTGAGCGGCGGATTCGCCCTCGGGTCCTGCTCGGCTTCGACAACGAACCAGCCTTCGTAGCCATAGTCGGCGAATTTCCGCACGATGGCGCCGAAATCCAGCGAACCGTCGCCGGGCACCGTGAAAGCGCCGAGCGCCACTGCATCGAGAAACGACTGCTTCGTGCGGTCGAGACCGTCTATCACCGCCATGCGCACATCCTTCACGTGGACATGGTTGATGCGCTTGTGGTGATTGTCGATGGCGCGCAACACGTCGCCTCCGGCAAACGCCAGATGGCCGGCATCAAGCAGCAAGGGAATGCCCGGTCCGGAATGTTTCATGAAGGCGTCGAGTTCATGCTCGAACTGCACGACCGCCGCCATATGGTGATGATAGGAAAGCGGCATGCCCTGGTCGGCGCACCATTCGCCGAATTCGGTCACCTTGCGCGCATAGGACTTCATCTCGTCATCGGAAAGCACGGCCTTGCCGGCGAGCGGCTTCGAGCGGTCGCCCTGGATGGAGCGGCCAACCTCGCCATAGACGATGCAGGGCGCGTTCACCGCCTTGAACAGGTCGATCATCGGCTGGATTCGGTCCTTGTTCGCCGCAAGATCCTCGTCCACAAGCGTGCCGGAGAACCAGCCGCCGCACAGCGTCACGTCCGCCTTCTTCAGGATCGGCAGCATCACATCCGGATCGTCGGGAAAGCGGCGGCCCTTCTCCATGCCGGTGAAGCCGGCCGACCGCGACTGGCGCAGGCACTCCTCCAGCGACACGTCATCGCTGAGTTCCACAAGATCGTCGTTCCACCACGCTATGGGGGACATGCCCAGTTTGGCTTTCAAGTCTCTGCTCCAGTTTGAGTTTCGTCCTTCTCCCCGTTTACGGGGAGAAGATGCCGGCAGGCAGATGAGGGGCTGCACGAATCTCCGCAATGTGGGCTCCTGCCCCTCATCCGGTCCTGCGGACCACCTTCTCCCCGTAAACGGGGAGAAGGAAAAGCGCTTTAATCTCCGACCCGCTGCAATTTCACCGCGTCCTCATAAGCCTTGCGCGCGGCCTTGACCTCCTTGCGCTGGCTCACTTCCGGCACGGCGACATCCCACCAATGCCCGCCGGCCTCGGTGGAGACAAGGGGATCGGTATCGATGACGATGACGGTGGTGCGTGGCGCTTCCTTGGCGTTGCCCAGAGCCTGCTCCAGATCGGCGATCGACGACACTTTCGCGGAGATCGCGCCGAGGCTCGCCGCATGTGCGGCGAAGTCGATATCCGGCAAGGTCTCGTGGCGCGAGTCCTTGAGGAGATTGTTGAAGTTGGCCCCGCCGGTGCCCATCTGCAGCCGGTTGATGCAGCCATAGCCGCGGTTGTCCAGAAGCACGATTGTCAGCTTCAGCCCGAGCATGACCGAGGTTGCGATCTCGGAATTCAGCATCAGGTAGGAGCCGTCGCCGAGCATGACGACGACTTCCCCGTCCGGCTTCGCCATCTTGACGCCGAGCCCGCCGGCAATCTCGTAGCCCATGCAGGAATAGCCGTATTCGGCGTGATAGGAACCAGGGGCGCCCGCCTGCCAGAGTTTATGCAGTTCACCAGGCAGCCCGCCCGCCGCATGCAGCAAGGTGACGCCGGAACCCATGGTCCGCTGCACGGCGCCGATCACCTGCGCATCGGAAGGCAGCGCGGCATTGGTGGCTGCGGTCACCTCGGCGGCCGCCTTCCGCCATTCGGCCTTGCCCTTGCCGGCATTCGCCGTCCACGCCGCCGGCGCCTTCCAATCGCCGAGCGCGCCTGCCAGTTCCTTCAGTCCTTCGCGCGCATCGGCGACCAAGGTCATGGCGCGGTGCTTGCCGGCGTCGAAAGGCTGGACGTTGAGGCCGATCACCGTCTTGCCGGCATTCTTGAACAGCGCCCACGAGCCGGTGGTGAAATCCTGCAGCCGCGTGCCGACAGCCAGCACCAAATCGGCCTCTTCGGCCAGCCGGTTGGCGGCGGAAGTTCCGGTGACGCCGACCGCGGCCATGTTAAGCACATGGTCGTCAGGCAGCGAGGACTTGCCGCCCTGCGTCTCGCAGACGGGGACACCGGTGGCTTCGGCGAACCTGGTAAGTGCTGCGGAAGCGCCGGAATAGAGCACCCCGCCGCCGGCGATGATCAGCGGTTTTTTTGCTCGTTTCAGCGCATCGGCGGCCTGCTTCAGTTCGGCAAGGTCCGGACGCGGGCGGCGCAGCACCCAGATACGCTCCTCGAAAAAGCTTTCGGGATAGTCGTAGGCTTCTGCCTGCACATCCTGGCAGAGCGCCAGCGTCACCGGTCCGCATTCGGCCGGGTCGGTCAGCACCTGCATGGTGCGGGCAAGTGCGGGGATGATTTGCTCCGGCCTGGTAATGCGGTCGAAATAGCGCGACACCGGGCGAAAAGCGTCATTGGCCGAAACCGTGCCGTCGCCAAACGCTTCGACCTGCTGCAGCACCGGATCAGGAATGCGGTTGGCAAAGACATCGCCCGGCAGCAAGAGCAGCGGCAGCCTGTTGACATGGGCAAGGGCTGCGGCGGTGACCAGATTGGTTGCTCCCGGGCCGATCGACGTGGTGGCGGCCATGGCGCGGCGGCGGAAATGCGCCTTGCCGTAGGCGATCGCCGCATGCGCCATTGCCTGCTCGTTGTGGGCGCGGAAGGTCGGCAATTCGTCGCGCACCTGGTAGAGCGCCTCGCCCATGCCGGCGACATTGCCGTGGCCGAAGATCGCCCAGACGCCGCCGAAGAACGGCAGCTTCTCGCCGTCGATCTCGGTCATCTGCCGCGCCATGAACCGGGTCAGCGCCTGCGCCATGGTCAGGCGGATGGTCTTTGTCATCGTTTCTCTCCCGGCGACCCTTATGCCGCCTTGCGGCCACGCGCGGCAAGCCACGCCTTGGTGAGTTTTTCGAACCGTTCGGCCATATCGGAGACTGCCGCCTCGTCGGAAATTTGGCCGGCAAGCCATTTTTCGGCCGGCTCGGCGAAGATGGTGCGGCCAACGGCGAAACCCTTGACGACCGGCGCATTCGCAGTGGCGGCGAAGGCAGCCTCCAGTTCGTCCTGCGGCGCTTCCAACCCGAGCAGCACGACGCCCCGGCACCATGGGTCGTTCTTGTCGATCACCTTGCCGATGGCATCCCAGGCCGCTGCCGAGGCATGCGGCTCGAGCTTCCACCAGTCCGGCTTGATGCCGAGATCATAAAGCTCCTGCAGCGCGCGCGGCACCGTATCCTCCGAGAGCGTGCCGTGTTTGCCGGCAATGATCTCGACCAGCAGTTCGCGGCCGACCTTGCGGGCCGCCTCGAACAGGGTGCGCAGCTTCGCCTGCTGTTCCTGCTTCAGAGCTTCCGGGTCATCCGGGTGATAGAAACAGAGGCACTTGATGCAATGGTCGACCGGCCACTCGGCAAGCTGGGAACCGATATCCTGCGAGAATTCGAAACGCAGCGGCCGCGATCCCGGCAGCTCCACCGGGCGGCCGAGCCAGGCGAAGGGATGGTGGGCAAATTCGAACATCGCCTCGCGGCCATGTTTTTCGTCGATCAGCATCCCGTAGCCGTCCCGCCCTGCCGCGACTTTCGCCGCCGCCTTGACTGCGAGCACCTTGAAGTCGCGGATGCGCGCTTCGTCGGCGCCGCAACGTGCGGCGATATCTTCCAGTTGCACGCGATGGTCGATGGCAAGCGCCATCAGCGAAGGAATTTCGCGGCGGCGCGTCGTCGCCCAGTGGATGTGGTTGATCGCCGCGTCCTTGCGCAGCGCGCGGTGCGGGCTGCCGTTCTTCAGGAAGAACTGCAGTTCCTCCCAGGTCGGGTATTCCGGCGAGCAGAGCAGCCGCGACACCGCGAAGGCGCCGCACGCATTTGCCCAGGTCGCCGCTGTCTCCAGGCTTTCGCCACCGAGCCAGCCACGCAGCAGGCCCGACATGAAGGCGTCACCAGCGCCAAGCACGTTGAACACCTCGATCGGAAAGCCCTTGCCGACGATGCCATCCTCGAGGTCGTCGTTGATGGCGCCGTCATAGACGATGCAGCCCATGGCGCCGCGCTTCAGAACGATGGTCGCCGGCGACAGGTTGCGGATCGTCTTCAGGGCGCCGAGAACGTCGTCGGCGCCCGAGGCGATCATGATCTCCTCCTCGGTGCCGACGATCAGGTCGCAATTCGGCAGCACGGTCTTCAACTGCCCGGACACCTTGTCCGACTTCACATAACGCTCGAAACCCTCCGCATGGCCGGCGAGGCCCCAGAGGTTCGGCCGGTAGTCGATGTCGAACACCACCTTGCCGCCATTCGCCTTGGCGATGCGGATAGCCTTGCGCTGGGCCGCATCGCTGTTCGGACGCGAAAAATGCGTGCCGGTGACGACGATCGCCCGCGCCGAGGCGATGAAGGCCTCGTCGATGTTGTCTTCCGAAAGCGCCATGTCGGCGCAATCGGACCGGTAGAAGATCATCGGCGAGACGCCCTCCTCCTCGACCGCAAGCAGAACCAGCGCTGTCAGCCGCTCGGGATCGGTGGCGATGCCGGCGGTGGCGACGCCTTCGCGCGCCAGTTGCTCCTTGATGAAGCGCCCCATCTGCTCGTCGCCGACGCGGGTGATCAGCGCCGACTTCAGCCCGAGCCTGGCGGTGCCGATGGCGATGTTGGCGGGGCAGCCGCCCACCGACTTGGCGAAGGAGCCAATGTCCTCCAATCGTGTGCCGATCTGCTGGCCGTAGAGATCGACCGAAGCCCGCCCTATGGTAACGACGTCGAGAGCCTCGGCATTGGCGCGTGGCATGGCCGGGTCCTTCCAAAAACATGCGGCGGGGTTCCAATTTGCTGTGGACTGGCGCCGCCAACCGGACTATGAGATGGCCATATGAAACAGAAATTCCGTTTAATAGTCAATTCGGAATATTTGTTCCGTTTTAAGTTTTCTGACAAGGAGGAATGAAATGCTGCGTTTCGGAGTGCTGGGTGCAGGCAGGATCGGCAATGTGCACGCCAAGGCGCTGCGCGACTCCGGCCGGGCGCAAGTGGCCTTTGTCGCCGACGCGATGCCTGAAGCGGCCGCTGCGTTGGCCGCGAAGGTGGGCGCCAGAACCGGCTCGGTCGACGATGTCATCTCTTCTAGGGAGGTCGACGCGATCCTGATCGCGACGCCGACCGACACGCATGCCGACCTCATCGAGCAGGCGGCGAAGGCCGGCAAGATGATCCTTTGCGAAAAGCCGGTCAGCCTGTCGGTCGAGCGCATCGAAGAATGCCTGAAGGTCGTCGAGAAGGCCGGCGTGCCGCTGATGATCGGTTTCCATCGCCGCTACGATCCCAACTATTCGGTGCTGGAAAGGCGACTGCGCGCCGGCGAGATCGGCGATGTCGAGATCGTCACCATCATCTGCCGCGACCCGACCCCACCGCCGGTTTCCTACATCGAGCGCTCAGGCGGCCTCTATCGGGACATGATGATCCATGATTTCGACATGGCGCGGTTCCTGCTCGGCGAGGATCCGGTCACCGTACATGCGCTCGGTGCTTCGTTGGTGGACCCGGCGATCGGCAAGGCCGGCGACATCGACACCGCCGCCGTCCATATGCAGACGGCGTCCGGCAAGATGTGCGTCATCACCAATTCGCGCCGCGCCACCTACGGCCACGACCAGCGCATCGAGGTGCATGGCTCGAAGGGCATGCTGCGCGCCGGCAACATGCACCTGACCACGCTCGAAAAGGCCAATGACGGCGGCTTCACCAGCGACCTGATCCCGTTCTCCTTCATCGAACGCTACGAGGATGCCTACCGCATCGAGATCAATGCCTTCCTGACCGCGATCGAAAAGGGCGTGGCGCCGACGGCCTCCGGCCATGACGGGCTGATGGCGCAGAAGCTTGCCGAAGCGGCGGCTGAATCGCTGAAGACCGGCCAGGCCGTTGCGGTGCGCTGACCCCAAAAACGGAGGAAATGACATGATCGATCCTGCGTCGCTGAAAAACCTTTCGCTCGAAGGCAAGGTAGCCATTGTCACCGGCTCGACACAGGGGCTCGGCGAGGCCATCGCAACCCTGTTTGCCGAACGCGGCGTGGCCGGGCTGGTCATAGCCGGCCGCAATGCAGCCAACGGCGAGAAGGTAAAAGCCGCTCTCGAAGCCAAAGGCGTCAGGACGGTCTTTGTCGCCGCCGACCTGGCAAAGGTCGAGGACGCGGAAAAGATCGTCACTGCTGCCGACAAGGCTTTCGGCCGTGTCGACATCCTGGTCAATGCGGCGGGCATTACCGACCGCGGCTCGATCTGGGATACCGAGCCGGCGCTTTTCGACGCCATGTTCGCGGTCAACGTCCGGGCGCCGTTCTTCCTGATGCAGCATGCCCTCAAGGTCATGAAACGCCAGAAGATCGAAGGCTCCATCATCAACATCATTTCGATGTCGGGACATGGCGGCCAGAGCTTCATAACCGCCTACAGCGCCTCGAAAGGCGCGCTTGTTACCCTGACCAAGAACGTCGCCTACAGTGTCATGAACCACCGCATCCGCGTCAACGGATTGACCATCGGCTGGATGGACACGCCGGGCGAGGACCGCATCATGAAGACCTATCATGGCGCCGAGGACGGCTGGCTGAAGGAGGCCGAAAAGAACCGGCCATTCGGGCGGCTGCTCAAGGCCGACGAAGTGGCGCGCAGCGTCGCCTTCCTCGCCAGCGCGGAAAGCGGCCTGATGACCGGCTCGATCATCGACTTCGACCAGCAGGTGCTTGGGGCCGGCGACGCACCGGCGACACCGCCGGCGGTTTAGTTCCTTCTCCCCATTCACGGGGAGAAGGTGTCACGAAGTGACGGATGAGGGGCGGCGCTGACTCTGAAAGGCTATCTCCGCCCCTCATCTGCCTGCCGGCATCTTCTCCCCGTAAACGGGGAGAAGAAAGCCTTCATCTCTCCCCTCGTCTCCCAGCCACCGCGACCGTCAACGTCATTGCCAGCGCCATGGTCGCGGCCATCGAGCGGAAACCCTCGAAATTGGCCTCGACGATCTCAAGCAGCACGTCGGCGGAGGGCGCGATCGGCGAAAACACGGAATCGGTGATCGACACGATCTTGGCCTCGCGCGCCTTGGCCGCGTTGGTAAGGTTTACCGTCTCGCTGGCATAGGGCGTGAAACTCGTCGACAGCACCGCATCGCGAGAGGTGATGAAACTCGCCTGCTCGGCGCCCAGTCCGGCCAATGCGTCGATCAGGATGTTGCGAATGCCGAGCTTGCCCATGGCGTAGCTCATGTATGAGGTGATCGGGAAGGAGCGCCGCAGCCCGATCAGGTAGATGGTGTCGGCGGCGGCCAAAACGTCGACGGCGCGCTCGATCGCGTCGTGGTCGACCTTGTCACGCAGATCGGCGACCGACCGTTCCGCCGCGGTCAGGAAACCATCCAGCACAAGACCCGACTTGCTGGTCGCGATCCCGTGCTCGCGCATCTGCGCCAGCCGCTCGTCATAATTCAGCACCCGCTCCCTCAGCCGCGAGCGGAACACTTCCTGCAGTTCGGAAAAACCCTGGTAGCCGAGCGCGCGGGAAAAGCGGACCAGCGCGGAGGGCTGCACCGCCGCGTGGCCGGCAATCGAGGCGACGGTCCCGAAGGCGACCTCGTCGGGATTTTCCAGCGCATAGGCGGCGATCTGGGTCAGCCGCTTGGGCAACTGTTCGGCGCGCTGCGCAATCAGAGCACGCAACGCCTGATAGTCTTTTGGGCCGCGATCCTGGTCATTCATGGGATTCAGCGCTCATTCTTCCGCCAATCTTGTTTTAGGCCTTGACGCAGAAAACCAGAAATGGAATAAAAATTCCACATAAAATTTTGAATGCACCATTTGTTCCAAATTTGAGGAACTGGACAGGGAGGAAACCAAGCCATGTCCGAAGTGACCGGTCAAGCGATCGAGCCTTTGCTCGAGGCGCGCGACATCAAGAAGTACTTCGGCGCCATCACGGCGCTCAACGGGGTGAGCTTCCATGTCTCCGCCGGCGAGGCGCTGGGCGTCGTCGGCGACAATGGCGCCGGCAAGTCGACACTGATGAAGATCCTGTCGGGCCTCTACAAGCCGAGCGAAGGCTCGCTGTTCTTCCAGGGCCAGCCGGTGCGGTTCGACTCGCCGCGTGACGCGCGCCAGATGGGCATCGAGATGGTCTATCAGGACTTCGCGCTCGCTGGAAACATGCCGATCTACGAGAACATCTATCTCGGCCGCGAGCCGGGCCGCAAATTCGCAGGCATCACCATCATCGACCGCGAACAGGCGCGGCAGATGGCGAAGGACCACCTCGACAAGCTGAAGATCCATGTGAAGTCGATCGACCAGACCGTCGAGGGCTTGTCCGGCGGGCAACGCCAGGCGGTGGCCATCGCCCGCGCGACGGCGTTCGACGCCAAGGTCGTCATCATGGACGAGCCGACCGCGGCCCTTGCCATCAAGGAAGTCGGCAAGGTGCTCGACCTGATCAAGACGCTGAAGGAGCATGGCGTCGCGGTCATCATCATCTCGCACCGCATGGACGACATCTTCTATGCCTGCGACCGCGTGATGGCGCTCTACCAGGGCACCAACTTTGCCGAAGCGCCGCTCGACAAGACCCACCGAAACGAGGTGATCGGCTGGATCATGGGCACCAAGGGCCACACCGAAGCACTGGCGCACGACAAGGTTCACTGAGTTATGATCAGCAACAATCCCAGACTCGCCAGCTTCCTCGAACACTACGGCATTGTCGTCATCGTCGTCGTCATGATGGTGCTGCTTTACGCCTCGCGTCCAGACGTCTTCCTGACGCTCGCCAACCTCACCAACATCATCAAGCAGAACGCCTCGCTGGCGCTTTTGGCGCTCGGCATGTTCGTGGTCATCGTGACCGCCGGCATCGACCTTTCCGTGGGATCGGTGATGGCGCTTGCCATGATGTGCCTGGCGGTGGCCGCGAAGGCGGGCGTGCCGTGGCCGATCGTCATCCTGATCGGACCGGCAGTCGGCATCGCCTGCGGCCTGGTCAACGGCTTCGGCCTGACCATCCTGCGCCTCCCGCACCCCTTCATCATGACGCTCGGCACGCTGAACGTCGCACGCGGCCTGTCCAGCCTGATCACCAACGGCGCGCCGGTCTCCGGCCTCGGCCCGCAGGTGCGCTATCTCGGTCAGGCCAACTACGATTTTGGCATCTTCCCGCCGCCGACCGGCCTGCCGGCCAGCCTGTTCGTGGTCGTCATCTGCGCCGCCGCCTTGTGGTTCTTCCTCAACCGCACCTCGCTCGGCCGCCACATCTTCGCCATCGGCGGCAACCCGCACGCCGCCCGCGTCTCCGGCATCAATGTCGACCGCGTGCTGGTCTATGTCTACGCGATCAGCGGCTTCTTCGCCGGGCTTGCCGGATTGCTGCTTGCGGGCCGCACCGATTCCGGCTTTCCGCTGGCCGGCCAGAACGCCGAACTCGACGCAATCGCCGCAGTGATCATCGGCGGCGCCTCCTTCTTCGGCGGGCGCGGCACCATTCTGGGCGTGCTTGCCGGCGTACTGATCATGGGGCTGATGCGCAACGGCCTCAACCTCAACAACATCAGTCCGTTCTGGCAGCAGATCCTGATAGGCCTGGTTATCATCCTTGCCGTCTACATCGACGTCATCCGACGGCGTGCAGCGGTGCGGACTTAAGTTTAGCATAGCCATGCCCGGCGCCGTCTCCGCGCCGGGCATGGCCCGTTTATCGGAGACGAACTGTTCCTTGGGAGGAAAGCAATGAAACGATTGATCCTGGCCAGCACCGCGTTGGCGATGATGATGGGCAGCACCTTGGCCGCCGACAAGTTCCTGGTCGACATGAAGGGCCCCGGCGCCGGCAACCCGTTCTGGGCGGCGGTGGAAGCCGGCGCGATGGAAAAGGGCAAGGAGCTCGGCGTCGAGGTGGTGGTGATGTCACCGCCGGCCGAATCCGACGTCGCCGCGCAGATCGCGCAGATAGAAGACATGATCACCCAGGGTCTCGCCGGCATTGCGCTGGCGCCGACGGATCCGAATGCGCTCGCTCCGGTGGTCGATGCCGCCAAGGCCAAGAACATCCCGGTGGTGTTCGTTGACACCAAGGGCACCAATGAAGGCATCACCTTCATCGGCACCGACAATGCCGCCGGCGCCAAGCTTGCCGCCGACTACATCTGCGGCAAGATCGAGAAAGGCTCGGAAGTCGCCATCCTGCAGGGCATCATCACGCAGTCGACAGGCCAGGCTCGCGCCACCGGCGCCAAGTCCGGCCTCGAAGGCTGCGGCCTGAAGGTGGTCGCCGAACAGACCGGCGAATGGGACCGCGCCAAGGGCCAGGCCGCGATGGAAAACATCATCACCGGCAACCCCAACATCAAGGCGGTGTTCGCCTCCAACGACAACATGGCGCTGGGCGCTGTTGAAGCGCTGAAATCGGCCGGCAAGCTGGCCGACGTCATGGTCGTCGGCTTCGACGCCAATCCGGATGCGGCAGCCTCGGTTCTGGCCGGCGAAATGACCGCGACGGTCGCGCAGGCCCCGAAGAACATGGGCGGCTTCGGCATCCAGGCGCTGGTCGACCTGAAGGCCGGCAAGACCATCGAAGCCGTCATCGATACCGGCACCGTGCTGGTCGATAAGAGCAACGCCGAGCAGTACAAATAGGCGTCAGCTTCTGGGAGCGGCCGGAGCCGTGCCGGGCTCCGGCCGTTTTCTATCCTGGCGATGAAGGAGACAGAATGGAATCGATCGGCGTCGGGCTCATCGGGACAGGCTTCATGGGCAAGGCCCATGCTATCGCCTGGAATGCCGTAAAACCGGTCTTCGGCGACGTGCCGTCGATCAGGCTGGCGCATCTTGGTGAAACCAGCGACGAACTCGCCAGCCTGAAGGCGGTCGAGTTCGGTTTTGCAAAATCGTCCGGCGACTGGCGCAAAGTGATCGCCGACCCGGAAGTCGACGTCGTCTCAATCACCACCCCCAACAGGTTCCACGCCGAAATGGCAATCGCAGCCCTCAAGGCAGGCAAGCATGTCTGGTGCGAAAAGCCGATGGCGCCAAAGCTCGCCGAGGCTGAAACCATGCTTGCCGCGCAGCGCCGCTCGGGCAAGGTCGCCGTGCTCGGCTACAACTATATCCAGAACCCGGCGATACGGCACATCAGGAAGCTGCTCGACGAGGACACGATCGGCGCCGTGAACCACGTCCGCATCGAGATGGACGAGGATTTCATGGCCGATCCGGCCGCCCCCTTCCAGCAGCGGCACGAAGCCGTGAACGGCTGGGGCGCCATCGACGATTTCGGCGTGCATCCGCTGTCGCTTGTCCGCACACTGTTTGGTAGTGTTGCCCGCGTCATGTGCGACATGGCGAAACCCTACCCGACGCGCAAGACCGAGAATGGCGACCGCGACGTCGAGGTCTACGACATCGCGACGATCCTGATGCGGCTGGAGAACGGCGCCTCGGGACTGATCGCGCTCAGCCGCACCGCCTGGGGCCGCAAGGGCCGCATCGCCATCCAGATCGTCGGCGCCAAGGGCTCGATCCTCTACGATCAGGAGCGGATGAACGAATTCCAGCTCTACGTGACCTCGGACCGCGCCACCGAACAGGGGTTCCGCACCGTGCTGACAGCTCCGCACCACAAGCCCTACGACCGGTTCGTTCCCGCCGCAGGACACAGTCTCGGTTTCAACGATCTGAAGATCATCGAGTGCCGGCAATTGATCGGCCGCATGCGCGGCGAGGAGACGGCTGCGATCACCTTCGACGAGGGCATCCTGATCGAGCGCACTGTCGCGGCGATGGCGCGGTCGTTCGAGGAAGGTTGCTGGATCGACATCTGATCCGGTCGCAGCCAGCAGGGCCGGCCCAACGAAACAGGGCCTGTTCTGGAACAGGCCCTGCGGAAATCTCCGGGAACAGAACGCCGCAGGCGGGGCTTACTCCGCCGGACTGGGTTTCTTCTTGAACATTGCGATCAGATTGTCCCAGAGCTCTATCTTGGCGCCCTGGCGCTTCATGATGACGCCCTGCTGCAGGATCGACAGGAAGTTGTTCCACGCCCAGTAAATCACCAGGCCGGCCGGGAAGCTGCCCATCATGACGGTGAACACCAGCGGCATCCAGTTGAAGATCATCGCCTGCGTCGGGTCCGGCGGCGCCGGGTTCATGCGCATCTGCAGGAACATGGTGATGCCCATCACCACCGCCCAGACGCCGAGAAGCGGCAGGAAGGCGGGCGGCGTGAACGGCAACAGTCCGAACAGGTTGAAAATCGACGTCGGATCGGGCGCCGCCAGATCCTGGATCCAGCCGAAGAACGGCGCGTGCCGCATTTCGATGGTGACGTAGAGCACCTTGTAGAGCGCGAAGAACACCGGGATCTGGATCAGGATCGGCCAGCACCCCGCCAGCGGATTGATCTTTTCCTTCTTGTACAGTTCCATCATCGCCTGCTGCTGCTTCATCTTGTCGTCCGCATATTTTTCGCGGATTTCCAACATGGCGGGCTGCACCTTCTTCATGTTCGCCATCGACACATAGGACTTGTTGGCGAGCGGGAAGAAGACAGCCTTGACGATGACGGTGGTCGCCAGGATGGCGAGGCCGAAATTGCCGAGGAAGCGATAGAGCGTATCGATCAGCCAGAACATCGGCTTGGTGATGAAATAGAACCAGCCCCAGTCGATCAGCAGGTCGAACTGACGGATCTTGCGCTCGGTCTCGTAGGACTGGATCTTGGCCACTTCCTTGGCGCCGGCGAAAACCAGGGTCTCGACCGTCGCGGACTGGCCGGGCGCTACCGTGATCGCGTCGCTCAGATAATCGGATTGGTAGCGCGGGCGCTGGTCGGAAAGATACGAAAAGCTGGGTTGGAATTCACGTTCGGCGGAAGGAACAAGTGCTACCGCCCAATATTTGTCGGTGATGCCAAGCCAGCCGTCCTTGGATTTGCCCGGCTTGACCTGCTTGTCTTCCTCGATCGTGGAATAGTTGATTTCCTGGAGGCCTTCCTCGCCCGTCACGCCGATCAGGCCTTCGTGCAGCACGTAGGTGCTGGCATGCGTCGGCTTGTCGAAGCGGGTGACGCGACCGTAGTTCGACAGCGAGACCGGTGCGGTTCCGGCATTCGACACCGTGTCGGAGACCGTGAACATATAGTTGTCATCGACGGCGATGGTGCGCTTGAAGGTCAAGCCCTTGTCGTTGGTGTAGGTGAGCACCACCGGTGTCGACGGCGTCAGCGTCTGGTTGCCTTCGACGGTCCAGACCGTATCCGGCCCCGGCACGGTGCCGGTGCTGGCGTCGCCGACAAAGCCGATCTCGGCATATTGCCCGTTGGGCAGGGTCGAGGGATTGAGCAGTTCAATGGTCGGCGAATCCTTCTCGACCGTCAGCCGGTAGTCCTTGAGCCGCACGTCGTCGATACGGCCGCCCTTGAGGTTGATCGAGCCCGAAAGGCTCGGCGTGTCGATCTGGATGCGCGGGGTAGCGGCGATCGCCGACTGGCGGTCAAGCGCGAGCGAACCCTCGGCGCCGGGCACAGCGGCACCAGGCGCTGCCGCTCCCGGAAGGGCGACGCCTTCACCGCTTGCCGCGGGCGCCGCCGTCTTCTTCTCCGCTTCGACACGCTCAGCCTCGATGCGCGCGGCCTCGCGCTGCGACTCGATGCGCGGGTTCATGTAGAACACCTGCCAGAGGGTCAGGATCAGCACGGAAAGCGCGATGGTGATGAAGAAATTGCGGTTGTTTTCCATCAAGTGGTCCTAACGCGATCCGCGAATTCGGCGTGAAAGTTCGGATGTCAAGGTTCCGAAGGGGGCGGTGAGTATCTCCGTCCGCCCGACGATGACATAGTCATTGCCGGGGGCCATGTCACCTGCGGCATGAAGACGAACGGCTTCCTTGAGGCGCCGCCGGATGCGGTTCCGCTGCACGGCGTTGCCCGCCTTCTTGGTAACCGTGAAGCCGACGCGCGGTGTCCCGCCGTCGCCGCGGTCCATCGTTTCCAGCAGGAAAAGCCGCCCGCGGCGCTTTTCACCACGCCGGACGGCCAGGAACTCCGCGCGCTTGCGAAGCCTTCGGAAAACCAAGGTTCCGGGCTTGCCGGCCACCGGCAAGGTGGTTGGCTTCCGCTTTAGGCGGACAGCCGCTTGCGACCGCGGTTGCGGCGGGCGGCGACCACTCCGCGACCACCCTTGGTGGCCATGCGGGCACGGAAACCGTGCCGGCGCTTGCGGACGAGCTTTGAGGGTTGATAGGTGCGCTTCATTTGTTTGATACCGCGGCGTGCGGCCCTTCTTGGTGCTGTCGCTATGAACAGGAGCTGTGCCGGGGCAGGCCGTAGCGCAATACAAATTGCGCCGGACCACGGACCCGAGCGTGAGCGGGCTTATAGAAAGAAGGTTTCTGGAAGTCAATTCCCGGCTGCAAAGCAGTGGTCGAGACGCATCAAGCAGCCGGACTTGGCTGCTTGCAGGGAGTAAGACTTTTGTTCCGCTGCACTGCAAACCCGTTTCACGCAAGGGTGAGTATATCTCGCGAAGAGGTCAAAACCCGGTGAGACAATGCGCGAAGCGCTTGCTCCTGCCGCCCCACTGGGCTCATGTGACAGGAACCGGACGGGCTGTCGAACTTCCGGACAGCAGGCATGCCCGGAGGGCGGGAGAAACAATGACCAAGGCTGCGGGTCCGACCGCAACGAGCGGCGACGGGCGAGCCAGGAAATCCGCTTTCTGGCGGTTTGCGCCGATCGTCCTGATCGTCGCCGGCCTCGCGCTTGGTTATGCGATGGACTGGCACCATTTTCTGACGCTGCGCTACCTCGGCAAGAGCCAGGACGTGCTGAAGGCGTTCGCCGCCGCCCATCCCGTGCTGGCGCCGTTCGGTTTTGTCACCTGCTATACGCTTGCCGTCGCGTTTTCCTTTCCGGCGGCGTCGGTGCTCACTATTTTCGGCGGCTTCATGTTCGGCTGGGCATTTGGCGCCACACTTGCGGTGATCGGCGCCACCAGCGGGGCGACGCTGCTGTTTCTGGCGGCGCGGACGGCGTTTGGCGACTATCTGAAGCGCCGTCTCGGTGGTGTCTCGGCCCGCCTTGCCGAGGGTTTCGAAAAGGATGCGTTCGGCTTCCTCCTGGCGCTGCGCCTAGCGCCCTTCATCCCCTTCGTCGTCGTCAATGTCGCCCCGGCATTGTTCAATGTGAAGCTTCGTACCTTCGTCGCGGCGACGGCGATCGGCATCGTGCCCGGCGCCATCGCCTATGCCTGGCTGGGCGAAGGCGTCGACAGCGTGCTCACCGCCGCCAAGGCCGCCGGCCGCCATGCCAAGGTCAAGGATCTGGTGACGCCGCAGATCACCATCGCCTTTGCCGCGCTTGCGCTTGTGGCTCTCATCGCCATCATCGTAAAGAAGCGCTGGAAACGCGATGCCGGTGCCGACAGCGCCGGCAAGGACGGCACCTCGTAGACGAGCCGGGAAAGCATGCCATGGCGAACCCTCTTACGCCCGACATCTGCGTGATCGGCGCAGGCTCCGGCGGCCTCTCGGTCGCGGCGGCCGCGGCCGCCTTCGGCGTGCCGGTGGTGCTGATCGAGAAGGGCGCGATGGGCGGCGATTGCCTGAATTTCGGCTGCGTACCCTCCAAAGCCATCATCGCCGCGGCCAAGCACGCCGAGGCGATGCGCAACGGCGCCGGGTTCGGCATCGGCAACATCGAGCCGGAAATCGACTTCGCCGCCGTGAACAGGCACGTCCATGCCGTCATCGCCGCGATCGCACCCAATGATTCCGTCGGGCGTTTCACCGCGCTCGGTGTGCATGTGATCAAGGCAGAAGCCCGTTTCACGGACGCAGGCACCGTGGTCGCCGGCGATGTCGAGGTTCGTGCCCGGCGTTTCGTCATCGCCACCGGCTCGTCTCCCACGATACCGTCGATACCCGGCCTCGATGGTGTCCCCTACCTCACCAACGAGACGCTGTTCGACCTGGTTGAGCGGCCGCAACATCTCGTCGTCATCGGTGGGGGGCCGGTCGGCCTGGAGATGGCGCAGGCGCACCGGCGGCTCGGCTCCGCCGTAACGGTGATCGAGGCGGCAACCGCGCTGGGCGCCGAAGATCCCGAAATGGCGGCGGTCGTCTTGCGACGGCTGCGCGCCGAAGGGGTGGCGATCCACGAGGCTACGACAGTCAAAAGCGTCGAGCGCCAGGGCGAAACCGGCATTCGCGTCAACATCGAGGATAATCATGGTGCTGCGGCCATCGATGGCACCCATCTGCTGGTCGCAACCGGCCGCACCGCCAATATCGAAGGGCTCGGGCTCGACAAGGCCGGCATCGCTTTCGACGCCAACGGCATAAAAGTCTCGAACAAGCTCAGGACCGCCAACAGCCGCGTCTACGCCATCGGCGATGTCGCCGGCCCGCTGCGCTTCACCCATGTCGCCGGCTATCACGCCGGCCTGGTGGTCAGGGCGCTGCTCTTTCGGCTGCCGGCCAGGGAAAACCGCCGGATCATTCCGCGGGTCACCTTCACCGATCCGGAACTCGCCCATGTCGGCCTCACCGAAGCGGAGGCGGCGCAAAAGTACGGTCCGGTTAGCGTCCTGCGCTGGCCTTACGCCGAAAATGATCGCGCCCAGACGGAACTGAAGACCGAGGGCCACATAAAATTGCTCGCCGGCAGACGCGGCAGGATCCTCGGCGTCTCGATCGCCGGCGCCAATGCCGGCGAGATGATCAACATGTGGGCGCTGGCGCTCGCCAAAAATATGACGGTCGGGGATGTCGCGGCCTATATGCCGCCCTACCCTACCATGGGCGAAATTGGCAGACGCGGCGCTATCGCCTATTTTGTCGAGGTGGCGCGCAAGCCGCTGGTTCGCAGTGTCATCCGCTGGCTGCGCAATTTCGGCTGAGCGAACGACACGGATGCACGCTGGCTGACCGGATTGTCGCCTGGAATCACCTGGCGTCGCATGTATGTGGCAAAACGCACAGATTGAGTAGGATGGCCGGTTCAAACTGAACGCATTCTCCTCCCAGGAATGCATGGAATGAGCGATCAAGCGGCGGCCAAGGCGGCAGAGGCTAACCAGCGCGACCGGCGGATGGTGCCGCTGTCGCGCGGCCTGTCGACCAAGCTGCTGCTGTTGACCATCCTGTTCGTGCTTCTGGCCGAAGTGCTCATCTTCATCCCGTCCATCGCCAATTTCCGCTTGCGTTGGCTCGAGGAGAAGCTCGGCACCGCGGCGACCATCAGCGGCGTGCTGATGCAGGGCAACCCGGCCAGCCTGCCGCGTGCCGCGCAGGACGATGTCCTGATGTCGATCGGCGCCAAGGCGATCGCGGTGCGCGACGGCGACATTTCGCGGCTGCTGGTCGTGGCCGACATGCCGCCCCAGGTCGACGAGCACATCGACCTCGCCAATACGGGAGCCCTGGCGGCGATGCGGGACGCACTCGACACTGCCCTGTTCGGCGGCGACCGGATGCTGCGCGTCTTCGGCAAGGTCGGCGACAGCGACAAGCAGTTCGAACTGGTCATTCCCGACAAGAAACTGCGTGGCGCGATGCTGATCTATTCGCGCAACGTGGCGCTCCTGTCGCTGCTGATATCGCTGATCACCGCGGGGCTGGTGTTCTGGGCGATCAACTGGATCATGATCCGGCCGGTGCGCGACATGACGCGCTCGATGCTGGCGTTTTCCGAGGCGCCGGATGATCCCGGCCGTGTCATCCTGCCGGAGGACCGCGGCGACGAGATCGGCGTTGCCGAACGCGAACTGGCCGACATGCAGACACGTCTGCAGAAGACGCTCGCCGAGCAGAAGCACCTCGCCGACCTCGGCCTCGCCGTCTCCAAGATCAACCACGACATGCGTAACATCCTGGCATCCGCGCAGCTGATGTCAGACCGCCTCGCTTTGGTGAGAGATCCCTCCGTCCAGTCGTTCGCGCCGAAGCTGGTGCGCACGCTGGACCGCGCCGTCGCCTACACCGAGGGCGTGCTCGCCTATGGCAGAACGCAGGAGGCAGCGCCCACGCGGCGACTGCTTCGGCTTCGCCAGCTCGTGGACGACGTCCACGGCCTGCTCGGCATCGATCCGGCCGGCGGCATCGAGTTCGACAATGCAGTCGACACGGCCTTCGAAGTCGATGCCGATTCAGACCAGCTGTTCCGCGTTCTGAGCAATCTCTGCCGCAATGCCGTCGAGGCGATGGCCGCGGACCGGGAGGCGGCGCTGGTGCGCAGGCTGGCGATATCGTCCGAGCGCACGGGAAGCGTATGCCGGATCTTCGTGACCGACACTGGGCCCGGCCTGCCGCAGAAAGCGCGGGAAAACCTGTTCACCGCCTTCCGCGGCTCGGCTCGCAGCGGCGGCACCGGGCTTGGCCTGGCGATTGCCCACGAACTGGTGCGTGCGCATGGCGGCTCGCTGGAACTGGTCGAAAGCATCGGCGGCCGCACCGTCTTCGCCATCACCATCCCCGACCAGCCGGTCAGGCTCGACGAAGCCCGCTCGGCGATGCGCCGCCCGGCTTAAGAGCGTCTTGCAGTCAAATGGAATCATTTGGCGTCCGCATAAATGCGACTGGAACTCGGCAGCACGCATTGCGGCATCGCGGCCATGCGTCGCTAAGCTGCCGCGGCCATGCCTCGTCCTTGCGTGGAGCGGGTCGTTCTGTCGCAAAAGTTTTCGTGACGGGCGGCTTGCTTTTCCATCCGCCACTCGTTAGGTAGCGTCACATTCGCGGCCGGGCCGAAAGCCTGGCATGCGTGGGTTGTGTCGATCACGGCCCGTTGCGCGCCCGTAGCTCAGCTGGATAGAGCACCAGACTACGAATCTGGGGGTCAGGAGTTCGAATCTCTTCGGGCGCGCCATTTCAACAGACTGAAATCTCTAAATTTTTCGCATTTCATGAAGACCCGGAGCCGGCCTAATTTGCGAAATTAAGCCGGTTTTGGAAGCGCGGCTACTCTCGCGAACTGCAGCGTGGTTGTTCGCAGACCTTTCAGGCCGCAAAGGCTCGGCCCAGACGTACACCGTCGTATTGGCCTTGACCACTTCCTGTCGCTTGTGAATTTGCGTCTGAACGACGTCAACGTGGGTTGCGGGAAACTGACGTCCCGAACCCGCGATGATCGTGGTGCGCACATCCGGCGACTTGACATCCAACGCGTGAGTCGATACTAACGCGTTAGTGGAAACTAACTTGAATAGCGGCTGGACGGCCCTCGGCGATACGACGAGGCGAGCGATCTTTGAGATGCTGGTCGAGCACCCAAGCTCGGTGACTGAGTTGGCAGGCGCTCTGCCGGTCACCCGGTCAGCGGTCTCGCAGCATCTGAGAGTGCTGAAGGACGCCAGGCTCGTGACTGACACGGCCGCTGGCAAGCACCGTATCTATCGCGTCGATCCCGACGGGCTGGCGGCTCTGCGCGCGGACCTGGACCGGTTCTGGATGAAAACGCTCGCGGCATACAAGGAAGCCGTTGAGCAGCAGCCAAAGGAGTGATGATGAGTACGCAAGCAGCAGATACGATCGTCAGGCATTCGATCGTGGTCGAGGCACCGATCGAGCGCGCCTTCAAGGTTTTCACCGAGGACTTTGGCAAGTTCAAACCCAAGGAGCACAATCTGCTCCGTGTGCCCATCGTCGAAACGGTGTTCGAGCCGCGCGTCGGTGGCAGCATCTACGATCGTGGCGCCGACGGCAGCGAGTGCCGCTGGGCGAATGTGCTGGCCTACGAGCCGCCGCACCGGCTGCTGCTCAGTTGGAACATTACGCCGCAATGGCGGCTCGAGACCGTTCTCAACAAGACCAGCGAATGGGAGGTGCGGTTCACCGCCGAGACGGCGAGCCGGACCCGAGTCGATCTGGAGCATCGGAAGCTCGAGCGCCACGGCGCGGGCTGGGAAAGCGTGCGCGACGGCGTTGCGGCCGATCAGGGCTGGCCGCTCTACTTGCAGCGGTACGCCGATCTGTTTGGCCGGTGAGTTTTACGGTCGCGCCAGACGGGACGCGCTACGGCAGCCGGATCGCTTTCTCAGGCTGGAGGCGCCTGCCTTGATCGAGGTTGATCACGGTTCTGATCGGGATGAAGACCCTTCAGCGCATCGAATGCTGTTGACCTTTGACGAGCAGGCCAACGGCAAAACAATCGTCACCTTGCGCCAGATGCATTCCACCAAGGCGCGGCGCGACGAGGCGATTGGATCTGCAGCTGTCGAGTACGGCGCCCAGACGCTCGCCAACTTCGCGCGACATGTGCAGGCACGGGGATAATAAGGCGCAGCGTAAAAGCCGAATTCCGCGCGAGACTACGATCACCTACCGGTTCCCAGTTTCATATCTTCGGGCGCGCCATTCTCAAGCTGCGGCATCCTAATAGATCGGTTGCGCCATGTGGCGCGGCGCCGGCCACTCCTTCGTCGCGCCCGGCTGCACCGGGCGTTCCAGATAGGTCGACAGCGCCACGTAGCTGCGCGTCGTCACCACTCCGGGCACCTCGTAGATGCGGGCAAGCAGGCCTTCCAGCGCCCGGGTGTCTTCGGTGCGCACTTTCAGCAGCATGCAGGTATCGCCGGCGACCGAATGGATCTCCTCGACCTCCGGATACTTCGAGATCGCCATCAGCTCCGGCGTCTTGCCCCAGCCCCTCGTATCGACGTGAACAAAGGCCAGCAGCGGCTTGCGCACCGCCTTCGGATCGATGATCGCCGAGGTCTGCCGGATGGCGCCCGAACGGCGAAGCCGCTTCACCCGTTCATGCGCGGCCGGCGCCGAAAGCCCGGCGCGTTCGCCGAGTTCGGCATAGCTGACGGTTGCGTCGTCAACCAGAACGCCTAACAATCTTCGGTCTGCGGCGTCGAGTTCACGGGTCGGAAGCCTGCTCGGCCGAATGCCATCTGTTTCTTCATCCATTGGTGAAAATCCCCTTGTTGCCGAATGCCATTCCGGCATCATGCCGATATGACGAAGATCGATCAACCCTTTGAACACTATGCCGGCGAACAGGGCGGCATTCCGCGCGCCGCTTATGTGCTGACCGGCTGCATCGGCGTCATCGGCTCCAACTCGCTGGTGCTCGGCCCGATCGCGCCGGCCGTGTCGCAGTCGCTGGGCGCCGGCGTGCCGGCGGTGATGATGGCGTCGGCGGCGTTCGGTCTCGGCACCGCGGCAAGCGCCCTGTTCCTGGCCCGCCACATCGACCGGCTCGGCGCGCGCCGCATGCTCAGGCTCGCCATGGCGGTGCTCGCCACCGCCATGCTGCTCAGCGCCGCCGCCCCCATCGTCGCGGCGCTGATTGCCGCCCAGCTGGTCGCCGGCATCGCCTCGGGCGTCGCCCTGCCGGCGATCTATGCAAGTGCCGCGGCGGTGGCGCCGCCCGGACGCGAGAGCCGCACCATCGGAGTGGTTCTCACCGGCTGGACCTTGAGCATGGTCGCCGGCGTGTCGCTGTCGGCAGTCCTGGCCGACTTCATACACTGGCGCGCAGTCTATACCGCAGTCGCAATCCTTTCAGTCGCTGCGATGGCCGGGCTGTCGCTGATGCCACGCCGCGACGCGCTGGCGGCAGGTCCGGCGCCGATGCCGCTCGCGGCGCTGGCAATAGCGGGCGTCAAGCCGCTGCTGCTCGCCTGCGGCGCTTTCATGACGGCCTTCTACGGCGTCTACGGCTATCTCGGCGACCATCTGCACAACGGGCTTGGCGAACCGGTGAGCGCCAACGGCCTGGCAGCACTCGTCTACGGCATCGGCTTCGGCGGTGCTGCCCTGCTCGACGGCGTCGCCGATCGGGTGGGCGCACGCCGCCTGATGCCGCTCGCCTTCCTTGCCGTGGCGGCCGTCTATCTGCTTTTCGCGATGGCCGGCGACAACTTCGCGACGGTGCTGGCAACCGTCTTCCTATGGGGCCTGTTCAACCATTTCGGCCTCAACCTCCTGATCTTGCGGCTGACGGCTATCGATCCGGCGCAACGCGGCACCATCATGGGTCTGAACAGCGCCGTCACCTATCTGGCGGTGTTTGCCGGCACCAGCGGCTTCGGTCCGCTCTATGCGGGCTACGGTTTCGGCGTCGCCGCCTTCGTCGCCATGGTGTTGACGCTGCTTGCCGCGGTCGCGGGTTCGTTCAGGTAGCGCCTGTGCCGGCCCCCAGGCCGAGCAGCGCCTGCAGGCCGAACAGCACCGCCAGCGACACGGCAAACATGCCGACAAAGACGGCTGAGGCCAGGGCGGGACCCTTGCCCAGGACCGCGTTGGTGAGACGCCAGAACAGCACCATCGAAATCAGGAACAGCACCAGCGACATTAGCGATGCGGGCTCGCCCGCCGCCGGGACGAACAGCCGCAGCAGTGCCGGCGGCAGCATCAGCCAGATCAGCAGCGCCGATCCCCAGTTGCTGGCCACCACATAGTGGACGAAACGGCTGCCGATGCCGGCCGGGCGCGCCACCAGCGCCAGCACGCCAATCGGAATGAGCCAGGAGCCAAGATCGGCGAGCCCCAGCCGCAGGAAGATCGAGAAGCGGCCGCCGGCGATGTCGGGGTCCTGGCTGAGGTCGTTGGCGACCACCACCCAGCCGACGACAAGCACCGGCAGCGAGATAACGATGGCGAAGAACGAATTCCAGAAGCCGTCAGCCGAAATATCCATGAGCCGGATGCCGTCCGGCTTGCCCATCATCAGGCGCCACGCCCCGGTAAGAAACTGCTGGATGTCTTCGGCGGGCGGCATGTCGGTGCTCTCAGCCGAACCAGTCCTGGAGGAAACGCTCGTAGATCTGCGTCAGCGTCTCCAGGTCGGCAAGTGCTGCGCGTTCGTCGACCATGTGCATCGTCTGCCCGACGAGGCCGAATTCGACCACCGGGCAATAATCCTTGATGAAACGGGCATCCGATGTGCCCCCAGAGGTGGAGAGGCCCGGCGTCCTGCCGGTGACCGCCTTGACCGAGCCGCTCAGCGTTTCGATCAGCCGGTCGTCGCGGGTCAGGAACACATGGCTCGGCCGATCGCGCCAGACGATCTCGTAGTCGATCGGCTCCTTGCGTCCCGGGCGCAGCTTGCGCCGGCCGGCGGCGCGGTCGAGGCGGTTGTGAATCTCGGCCTGCAAGCTCTCGACGGTCCAGCTGTCATTGAAGCGGATGTTGAAGGCGGCGGTCGCCTTCGCCGCGATGACGTTGGTCGCCGGGTTGCCGATGTCGATCGACGTCACTTCGAGATTGGTCGGCTGGAAATCCCCGGTTCCCTTGTCGAAGGCCGGCGCCATAAGCGCGTCGAGGAGCGTGACGATGCCGCGCGCCGGATTGTCGGCCAGATGCGGATAGGCGGCGTGGCCCTGGCGACCGTTGACGGTCACGATGCCCGACAGCGAGCCGCGGCGACCGATCTTGATCATGTCGCCGAGCGCGTCGGGATTGGTCGGCTCGCCGACGATCGAGGCATCCCATTTCTCGCCCTTTGCGGCGGCCCATTCCAGCAGCTTCACCGTGCCGTTGATGGCCGGACCTTCCTCGTCGCCGGTGATCAGCAAGGAGATCGATCCCTTCGGCCGGCCGTGCTTTTCTACATGCCGTGCCACAGCGGCAAGGAAGCAGGCGATGCCGCCCTTCATGTCGACCGCGCCGCGTCCGTACATCTCGCCATTGGCGATCTCGGCGGCGAAGGGCGGATGCGTCCATGCCGCTTCGTCGCCTACCGGCACCACATCGGTGTGGCCGGCAAACATCAGATGCGGGCCGTTGCCCGGCAGCCGCGCGTAAAGGTTTTCGATGTCCGGCGTGCCGTCTTCGGCAAAGACCGGGCGCTCGACATTGAAGCCCAGCGGCTTCAGCATGGTCTCGAGCGCCGTCAGCGCACCGCCCTCGGCAGGCGTCACCGACGCGCAGCGGATGAGGGAAGCGAGATTGGCGGTGGGGTCGACAGGCAGACTCATGGCTGGAGGATTAACGGAAAGTGCCGGGGCTGTCACCGGGATGGTGGGGCGCTGGCATAGAGCATTTTGCAGCCAGGTGGAATCACCTGGCGTGGCACAAATGCGGCTAAAACAGCCAGATGGAGCGGAATGCCCGGTTCAGCCTGAGTGCGTTCCGCTCTAAGCGGTTTCGGCGAATGGTCGACAGGCCTGGCGGACGGTCCTGCCAACGCGCAGTCGAAATAGACGGGGATTGCCGGACAGGTCCATTGGCATGCCGACGCGCCTCCGCCACCTTGGATCGAGGGACGGAGCAACCAGGAGGAGGGACATGCGCACGCAGGTCGCCATTGTCGGCGCCGGGCCTGCCGGGTTGATGCTCGGCCGCCTGCTGGAACGCGCCGGCATCGACACGGTCGTGCTGGAGCGCAGGAGCGCCGAGCACGTCTTGTCGCGCATCCGCGCCGGCGTCCTCGAGCAGGGTTCGGTCGACCTGCTCCACCGGGCCGGCGTCGGCGCACGCGTCCATGCGGAGGGGCTCGCCCATAACGGGGTCAAGCTCAGCTTCGATGGAGACGCCGCGCGCATCGATTTTCCGTCGCTCACCGGCAGGCACGTGACCGTCTACGGCCAGACCGAGGTGACGCGCGACCTGATGGATGCGCGCAACGCATCCGCCGCGCCGACCGTCTACGAGGCCGAGGATGTCGCGCTGCATGATTTCGCCAGCACCCGCCCGCGCGTCAGCTGGCGACAGCAGGGGCAGCAGCGGGAACTCGGCTGCGACTTCATCGTGGGGTGCGACGGCTATCACGGCGTCTCGCGCGCCAGCATCCCCGGCGATGCGCTGACCATCTTCGAGCGCCACTACGATTTCGGCTGGCTGGGCCTGCTGGTCGAAAAACCGCCGGTCGACGACGAACTGATCTACGCGCATCACCAGCGTGGCTTCGCACTGTGCTCAATGCGCTCGCACAGCCGCAGTCGCTACTACATCCAGGTTCCCGCCACCGAACGCACACAGGACTGGCCCGACAGTCGTTTCTGGGACGAATTGCGGTCGCGGCTCAATCCCGAATTCGCGGCACGGCTGCAAACCGGGCCGTCGATCGAAAAATCCATCGCGCCGTTGCGCAGTTTCGTCGCCGAGCCGCTGCGCTTCGGCTCGCTGTTTCTTGCCGGCGACGCCGCCCATATCGTGCCGCCGACCGGCGCCAAGGGCCTCAACCTGGCCATGCACGATGTCGGCCTGCTGGCCGACGCCCTCATCGAATTTTACTCGGAGCATTCATCGGCGGGCATCGACGCCTATTCCGGCCGGGCGCTCAGCCATATCTGGAAAGCCGAGCGCTTTTCCTGGTGGATGACCTCGCTGCTCCACACCTTTCCCGAAACAGGCCGGTTCGGGCGGCGTATCCAGCGGGCGGAGTTCGACTATCTCGTCGGCTCGACAGCGGCGCGGACCAGCTTTGCGGAAAATTACACCGGCCTGCCCGGCTGATCCCCGGCGCCGGCGAGCGAGGCGAGGAGGCTGGCCGCAACGCCTCAGTCCCCCTCTCCCCGTTCTTCACGGGGAGAGGGTTCGGGGTGAGAGCTGTTTCGGTATAAGTCGAAAATTGTCTAGCGGTTGGACCGCGGCTTCATCGTACCGATATCGACGATGACGCTGCCCGAAATTCTTACGTCCCAGTCGCCGACCTTCAGCACACCGTCCTGCGAAGGCGGCGTGTCGGGCTCCGGTTGCAGCACTTCCTCGCGCGGCTTGACGATGCTGTAGCCACCTTCGACGCCCGGCAGGGCCTTCTGCGCTTCAGCCGCATGCGCCAACGCGCCTGTGCCGGGCAGGCCAACGAAGGCTATGCCAGCGAAAAGTATCGATATCCGTGAGAGCGGCGTGAATGCGAGGCGCATATGCAATCTATAGGGTTGCCGCGCGGCGATTTCAAATCACGGTGCGGTGCAGCCGCCCGCACCGCAGGTCATTACCGGTAAACAAAGGGTGGGAAAGATTTGGTGGAGCCAAGCGGGATCGAACCGCTGACCTCTTGCATGCCATGCAAGCGCTCTCCCAGCTGAGCTATGGCCCCACACACGCCGGTTCCGGCGGAAAGTCCAGCAAGGTCTGGTCCCTCGCTGCAGTCGAGGCGGCTTCTAACCCCGCCTCTCACCAAGATCAAGCCCGCCTGTCAGCCTTTTTCGGCAAATTTGCGAGCGGACCGGCGTGGCGGCAGCCTAACTCAGCCGCGCCGGCGAAAATCAGATTTCGTCTTCGTCGTCGCCGACGCCAATGATGTCGGCAACGTCGTCGTCTTCCTCTTCCTCGTCGGCGAGGAAGGTATCGTCGTCATCGTCGTCGCCGAGATCGACATCTTCGTCGTCCTCTAGATCCGGCAGGTCGTCGCCGCCCTTCACCTCATCGTCGGCTTCTTCGAGCGATACGACTTCGGCGCCTTCCTCCTCGGCGTCCAGTTCCTTCTCTTCGACTTCCTCTTCGTCCTTGAGGGCCGTCTCGGAGGCGGTTTCGAAGTAGGTGCGCGGATAGGATTTGCCGGTATACGGCGAAACGATCGGATCCTTGTTCAGGTCGTAGAATTTCCGGCCCGTCTCCGGGTCGATGCGTTTGGTGCCAAGTTCGGGTTTAGCCACGGGTCCAGCCTCGTCAAAAAAGAGTTGGTCCCCATAGCCAAGCTTTGCCGGCCTGTCAAAGCTAAAAGGAGTTCCGCTGGAAACGCCGGTTCCGGCGGGTTTTTTTGGGATGACGGGTCGATACGGCCATGTTAGGAACGCCATGCAAAAAGATCCACGCCCGGCTTTGAGCGGATGCTCGGCCGAACAAATCCAGGACATCCCAAATGGCGCATGACGCCAAACCACACCCTGCGACGGCGCGGCGCTCGCCGGCGCTCACCGGAACCGCGCGCGTGCCCGGCGACAAGTCGATCTCGCACCGCTCCTTCATGTTCGGCGGACTGGCCTCCGGCGAAACCCGCATCACCGGCCTGCTGGAAGGCGAGGACGTGATGCGCACCGGCGAGGCGATGAAGGCGATGGGCGCACATATCACAAAGACCGGCGACGAATGGGTGATCCGCGGCACCGGCAACGGCGCCCTGCTTCAGCCGCAGGCGCCGCTCGACTTCGGCAATGCCGGCACCGGATCGCGGCTGACCATGGGCCTGGTGGGCGTCTACGACATGGAAACCACCTTCGTCGGCGACGCCTCGCTGCAAAGCCGGCCGATGGCGCGCGTGCTCGACCCGCTGCGCGAAATGGGCATGCAGGTGCTGAAGTCGTCGCCCGGCGACCGCATGCCGCTGACCTTGCGCGGCCCGAAGGTCGCCGCTCCGATCTCCTACCGGGTGCCGATGGCGTCGGCGCAGGTGAAGTCGGCCGTGCTGCTTGCCGGCCTCAACACGCCGGGTGTCACCACCGTCATCGAGCCGGTGATGACCCGCGACCACACCGAAAAGATGCTGAAGGGTTTTGGGGCCAACCTCGAAGTCGAGACCGACAGCCTGGGCGTGCGTCATATCCGCATCGAGGGCCAGGGCAGGCTGACCGGCCAGACCATAGCGGTGCCGGGCGATCCCTCGTCCGCCGGCTTTCCGCTGGTCGCGGCATTGATCGTGCCGGGCTCGGACATCACGATTGAAAACGTGCTGATGAACCCGACCCGCACCGGCCTTCTCTTGACGCTGCAGGAAATGGGCGGCCGGATAGAAATCCTTAATCCGCGCAATGCCGGCGGCGAGGATGTCGCGGATCTGCGCGTGCGCGGCTCCGAACTCAGGGGCGTAAAAGTGCCGGCCGAGCGCGCGCCCTCGATGATCGACGAGTATCCGGTCCTGGCCGTCGCTGCCGCCTTCGCCGAAGGCGAGACGCTGATGGAAGGCCTCGACGAACTGCGCGTCAAGGAAAGCGACCGGCTGTCGGCGGTGGCCAACGGGCTGAAGGCCAACGGCGTCGATTGCACCGAGGGCGAGGCGTCGCTCAGCGTGAGAGGCCGTCCGGACGGCAAGGGCCTCGGCGGTGGTACTGTCGCGACACATCTCGATCACCGCATCGCCATGAGCTTCCTGGTGCTCGGGCTGGCAACCGAAAAGCCGGTCAGCATCGACGACGCCAACATGATCGCCACCAGCTTCCCGGAATTCATGGGACTGATGAAGGGGCTGGGCGCGGCGATCGGGTAAGACGAAGCCGCCCTTGTCCGGTTCCTGCGCTAACAGCAATTTATCCACCTAGGTATTTGTTCCTATATTCTTGGACGCTTCACTAAGGAGCGTCCAATGCCGAATTTCAAAGATTATCGACCCCAGTTTCCCAGTGAGCTTCGGGCGAGACTCGCCGCCCTGCAATTTAAGGCTGCTCTTCTTCGGCTGTGTCTAAAAGCCAATTTCAATCCGAGCCAACCACGGGTGCCTGCGGGTAATGCAGAAGGCGGTCAATGGACCGCCAATACCGGAGGCGCGCGCACTTCGCTCCGGCCCGAGGCCGCAGTACGCGTTGTTCGCGACCCGTCAGGCGAAAAACCTTGGCGAACCTATGCCGAGCGCCGCCGCAGCGATGGCTCGCTCGCCTCGACCACCGTCTACAATCGCAACGGCAGCGTGATCGTTTCCGAGCGCACAAACGCAGACACCGAGCGCAACGTGGTCACTCTCGGGGACGGTTCGCGTTTCACCTTCGAAAACAATGATGATACGCAGCGTATCTATGACGCGGCTGGAAAGTTAGTCAGCGAAACTCTTTGGGCGTCCGAAGGACCTATCGCTCAGCCCATCGTACAACAAGCGCTCTTTGACTCCCGCAAACCAAAGAAAGGCCCTTTTTCAAGTCCGGCAGAAGTAGTCCGGGACGCTGCGATCGAGCTTTACAATTGGTGGCTGAATTCCAGAGACCCGGGTGAAGAGGTTATCTTTTCGTTCAGAGCCGACAAGCTTGTGCCGGTTCCGGGAGAACCACCACTTTGGACCTCAAAATTGACCCGTGAAGAGGTCGAAGATGCATGCCCCAGATTTCCGCTTGTCCAGAATATAACGAATCAGGTTGCGAAATCGCTGAACCCTGTTTTATTCAAAAATAAAGGCGCTTATGGAACAGCCGTACATATGGGCGTTAAAGCGAGTATCGATGCGCTACGCGACTCAAATCTGATGACCGAAGTATCGATATTTAAATCCGATATAGACATATCGCGATACGCCCTCAAAGGCACGGTTCGGATCGATATCCTGGAGAAACGAGAGGATAATTTTGTTTGTGTATATGATTTGAAAACAGGTTTCTATCCTATGCCTACCAAGCGATTCTTGGAGATTTATCAGAACGTTATCGCTAGGTATCCAAAAGTGACTGGGGTAATAATCGTAGAAGTCAGGCCTGCGTTGCGTCCATGACGACAACGCGTGGTTTCGGAGGGCTGGCGCAATGGCTTCTCCGATAGGCGGGGAACACTGGCTGACGCGGCGGCTCGAGCAGCAGCATGGCTTGATCCATACCGGTTTATGGACGGTGGTAAAGCCGGTTCGTCATTTCGTCAGGAGAATGATGGCGTACGACGTCCCGGAGAAAGGCGCGTTGTACGGGGTGTGGAGCATCCAGAGCCTATGGGCGCCACTTTTCCCAACGGAGCTGGAGGATACGATCGGCTTCAGCACGTCGCTTCCTCAGGGAGAAGCAATTCTTATCTCTCCGGAACTGATGCCTCCGCCGATAGGATATGAAGCCTTCCAGGAGCATATCGAAACCGCGGTCCTACCTTTTCTCCGCTCCGTCGATTCCTTAGAGCGGTTCTACCGGGTTGCCGCTAGGCAAGCAAACCCGGTCACACCGCATTCGAACTTTTGCCTTGAGCTTGCGATGGGAAATTTTGACGGCGCGAGTAAGCTGATGGCGCGGCAGCGCAATGACTGGTTCCAAAAGCAGGACGACTATTTCGATGAGGATGAGTTCGAGCAGATACGGCAGCTCTGCCACCTGCTCGATGATGCGAACTACGGTGCGATAGCTCGGACCTTGCACGAATGGGAAGCTTTAACCGCAGAACATTCGAACCTCGAAAAAATCTGGGAACCCTCTCCTTTCCCCTTCGAGCCGGGCTATGATGATTGGCTGCGCCGGTCACGCGGCAAACCAGGCTGACCGACAGCAGCCCCTTGCCTTCGCCGCGCATCTCGGCTTGAAGCTTCGTTCATGACCCGCTCCATTCTCATCGCCATCGACGGTCCCGCGGCTTCCGGCAAAGGCACGCTCGCGCGCCGGCTTGCCGACTACTTCCATCTGCCGCATCTCGACACCGGCCTCACCTACCGCGCCGTGGCGCATGCGCTCATCAGCCACGGACTGCCGCTCGACAACGTCTCGGCGGCGGAAACCGCCGCCCGCCAGGTCGATCTCTCGCGCCTGGACAAGCACGCTCTGTCGGCGCACGCCGTGGGCGATGCCGCCTCGCGGGTCGCCGTCTTCCCAAGCGTGCGCAAGATCCTGGTCGACAAGCAGCGCGCCTTTGCCGCGACGCCGCCGGGCGCTGTGCTCGACGGGCGCGACATCGGCACCGTGGTCTGCCCGGACGCCGACGTGAAGCTCTATGTCACCGCGAGTGCTGCGGTGCGCGCAGGGCGGCGGCTGCGCGACATCGAATCGCGCGGCGGCACCGCCGATTTCGGCGAAATCCTTGCCGATATCGAGCGCCGCGACGCCCGCGACACCGGCCGCGCCGACTCGCCGTTGAGGCCCGCCGCCGACGCGCACTTGCTCGATACGTCGGAAATGTCTATAGAGACCGCGTTTCTGGCGGCCAAAGCCCTGATCGACGAGGCCTTGGCGACCGGAAACACAGCCTGAAGCCTCGAATTGTCGGTGAGCCGCTGCGGCGGTGACGCGATCCATTTCCGGGCTTCGGGGAAAACCGCCTGCCAGCATTCTTATGCGCCGGAACCGCCGCTTCGAAAGCGGCACCAGGCCCCAACGGGCCGGAATGTCTGGTCAGGTCAACGCAACTCGAACCCACGGCGCCGGTCCCGCTCATGCGGGGCCCTCCAGGAGAACATATGTCACAAGCAAATCCCACCCGCGACGATTTTTCCGCGCTGCTCGAAGAGTCGTTTTCCGACGGCCACTCGGGTGAAGGCCAGGTCGTCAAGGGTCTCATCACGGCCATCGAAAAAGACATGGCCATCATCGATGTCGGCCTCAAGGTCGAAGGCCGCGTGCCGCTGAAGGAATTCGGCGCCAAGGCCAAGGACGGCCAGTTGAAGGTCGGCGACACCGTCGAGGTTTATGTCGAGCGCATCGAAAACGCGCTTGGCGAAGCGATGCTTTCGCGTGAGAAGGCTCGCCGCGAAGAGAGCTGGGTCCGCCTCGAAGAGAAGTTCACCAAGGGTGAGCGCGTCGAAGGCGTCATCTTCAACCAGGTCAAGGGCGGCTTCACCGTCGATCTCGACGGCGCCGTGGCCTTCCTGCCGCGTTCGCAGGTCGATATCCGTCCGATCCGCGACGTCACCCCGCTCATGCACAACCCGCAGCCCTTCGAGATCCTCAAGATGGATCGCCGCCGCGGCAACATCGTCGTGTCGCGCCGCACCGTCCTCGAGGAGAGCCGTGCCGAACAGCGTTCGGAAATCGTGCAGAACCTCGAAGAGGGCCAGGTTGTCGAAGGCGTGGTCAAGAACATCACCGACTACGGTGCGTTCGTCGACCTCGGCGGCATCGACGGCCTGCTGCATGTCACCGACATGGCCTGGCGCCGCGTCAACCATCCGACCGAGATCCTCAACATCGGCCAGACGGTCAAGGTGCAGATCATCCGCATCAATCAGGAAACCCACCGCATCTCGCTCGGCATGAAGCAGCTCGAGTCGGATCCGTGGGAAGGCATCGGCGCCAAGTACCCGCTCGGCAAGAAGATCTCCGGCACGGTCACCAACATCACCGACTACGGCGCGTTCGTCGAGCTGGAGCCGGGCATCGAGGGCCTCATCCACGTTTCGGAAATGTCGTGGACCAAGAAGAACGTGCACCCCGGCAAGATCCTGTCGACCTCTCAAGCTGTCGATGTGGTGGTGCTCGAAGTCGATCCGGCCAAGCGCCGTATCTCGCTCGGCCTCAAGCAGACGCTTGAGAACCCGTGGGAGGCTTTCGCCCGCAACCATCCGGTCGGCAGCCAGGTCGAGGGCGAGGTCAAGAACAAGACCGAGTTCGGCCTGTTCATCGGCCTCGAAGGCGACGTGGACGGCATGGTCCACCTGTCCGACCTCGACTGGAACCGTCCGGGCGAGCAGGTGATCGAAGAGTACAACCGTGGCGACATGGTGAAAGCGCAGGTTCTCGATGTCGACATCGAGAAGGAGCGCATCTCGCTCGGCGTCAAGCAGCTGGCGCGTGATGCCGTCGGTGAAGCCGCCTCTTCGGGCGAGCTGCGCAAGAACGCGGTCGTCACCTGCGAAGTCATCGGCGTCAAGGACGGCGGCCTGGAAGTCCGGCTCGTCGACCACGACATCGAGACCTTCATCAAGCGGTCCGACCTGTCGCGCGACCGTGACGAGCAGCGCCCCGAGCGCTTCTCGGTCGGCCAGAAGGTCGACGCGCGCGTCATCGCCTTCGACAAGAAGACCCGCAAGCTGCAGGTCTCGATCAAGGCGCTGGAAATCGCCGAAGAGAAGGAAGCGGTTGCCCAGTACGGCTCGACCGACTCCGGCGCTTCGCTCGGCGACATCCTGGGCGCGGCGCTCAAGAAGCAGGGCGACAAGTAAAATTGTCGCCGGCCGCTTTCCGCGGTCCCCAAATCAAAAACCCGCCGGAGCGATCCGGCGGGTTTTTTTGTCACTCGGCATTATGCCGGTGGCGGGCCGACAGTTCCCGTCAGCCGGCGATCGCGGATTTTTCATCCCCCGGACAATCGACATGGATGCGGTCGCGCCCGGCAAGCTTGGCGGCATAGAGCGCCCTGTCGGCGCGCGCGCAGAGGCTGGCTGTATCGTCGCCGGGATGGCCGGACGCGATGCCCGCGGAGAACGTATAGCCAACGTCGGCCCTGTCCTTCAGCGGCCGCGACCGGTGGATCGAAGCCAGCATCCGCTCGACGATCAGTACAGCTGTCGCGACCGTCGTGTCCGGCAGAACCAGCATGAACTCCTCTCCGCCGACACGGCCGAAACAGTCGGAGCGGCGCAGATGGCGCAGGATCGTGGCGGCGAAATCGCGCAGGATGACATCGCCCGCCTGATGGCCGAACCTGTCGTTCACGTATTTGAAGTTGTCGAGGTCGATGACGCCGATGCAGCCGAGTACGCCATTCGCGGGAACCGGTCGCCGCAGCATTTCGTCCATGCGCGCGTAGACGAACCGGCGATTGGCGACGCCCGTCAGTTCATCGGTGTGCGCCGCCTTGATGGCGGAGTCGCGGTCCTGCCGCAGCGAACGCCCGTCCGCCTTGAGGTGGGTGATGTCGCTGGCGATGCACAGCATCCAGCCGTCGCTCTGGACGGTCTCCGTCATCCACAGCCAGCGCCCGTCATAGAGGTCGGTCTCGAAGGCGCGGAACCCGGTCTTGCCGCGGCGCGAATAGGTTGATGTCAGCCAGGCGTCAAAATCCGGCCGGCTGATAACGGTTCCCCGGCGTGCGATGAAATTGCGGCGCATCAGGTCCGGCCACAGCGGCGCCTCGTCGGGCTCGATGAAGAAAGCGGCGCGGAACGCACGGTTGGCATAACGCAGCCGATCGAAGCCGTCGTATGCCGCGACCAGCACCGGCGTCGTATCGTACATCTCAGATAGCTTCGCGACGGTTTCGTCCATTCCCCCACTATCGATCATCGCGGACTACAAGCAATTAACGATTTGTTCTTTTCAAGAGTTTCATCGCCTCACATCGGCAAAAGGGAGTAGATGCGGCCTGAGCTGGCGGCGGCGTCCGTAATGGTTCATGCACGCCCGTATATCGATGCGACCACCCCGCTCGTCACAAGGTTGATCGGCGAGGCAAGATGCACGATCGCCTCGGCAGCCGCTTCGAGGCTCACCCATTTCGAAAAATCGGCCTTCGGCATCGCCGCGCGGTTGACGGCGGTGTCGAGCGTCGACGGCGCCACGGCGTTGACCAGGATATCGGCGGCCTTCAGTTCCTCCGCCAGCGCCACCGTCATTGCCGCCACCGCTGCCTTGCTCGCCGCATAGGCCACCATGCCGGCGCCCTTGCGCGGCTCCAGCGCCGCGCGGGCCGCGACATTGACGATGCGGCCGCCATTCTGCGCCGCCAGCATGGCGCGCGCGGCGGCGCGGCTGCAGAGAAACACCGTCTTGGCGTTGATATCCATCATCGCCGAGAAATCGTCGGCCTGCGTCTGGTCGATCGGCGCCATGGCGAAGCCGCCGGCGATATGGATCGAGGCCCAGAGCTGCGGGATGCCGGAATAGAACGCATCGACGGCCTCAGCGTCGGTAAGGTCGACATTGCCGGCTATCCTCACCCTCTCATGGCCGGCATGGGCAAAATTCGCCGGCGCCGAACCGTGATTGACGGGCACATGGCATGTCGCCCCCTCATCGAGCAGCAGCACCACCACCGCCGCACCCAGCGCCCCAGTTCCACCGGTCACCGCGACATGCCTGCCCTCGAATGCCTTTGCCATTGTCCGTCATCTCCTCGACCGGTGCGGTGATGGAATCGCCGCTTCAACACCATCCTGATCGCAGCCGGGCGGCGCGTCGAGCCACCGGTTCGCCGACACTCTGTTCAGCGCGCCTACCTCAGCCCTGCTTCTTCTTCATCAGATGCCGGTGCGCCTTCGCCCGGTTGCCGCAGGAAGACATGTCGCACCACCGCCTTGTGCCGTTCTTGCTTTCATCGATGAACAGGAAGCGGCACTTTTCGTTGGCGCATTGGCGGATCCGCCTGTCCTTGCGCGAGAGCAGCAGGTCGGCGGCCGACCAGAGCACCGGGGCAAGCAGCGCGCTCACCGAAACGCCCGGCAAGCAGACTTCCCAGCCACCATCGGGAGATGCCAGCCTGCCGCGCGCCGGTGCAATCGCCAGCGTGGCGTTCAGTGCATCGAAATCGGCCACGGGCAACGCCGCCTCGGATGCAGCCGCGGCAAACAGCCGGTGGATCGTCTCGCGCAACGCAATTGCCTCGCCGAACAGTTCGCCGGCTTTGGCCGGAGCCTTGGCTGCCCAGGCGCCGGCGGCATCGAGCGTCTTTTCCTCGTGCCCGCCTTTCTCCTTCAGCCAGCCGTGCAGCGGCTGGAAACCGGTCAGTTCGTCGGTCGGGACAGCACTTCCCCGCCAGTAGCGCGTGTTGACGAAATCGAGGCAGAGCCCGTCGCCGGGCGCCGCGATCGCCGCCATGACCGAGGCCGGATGTCGGGAGGCTGTCATGAGCGAGCTATAACTAACCCCCATGCCGGTTGACAAGCTCAATTCCCGCCTATTTAACCAGTATAGGGGTTAGTAGATGGAGGAAAAAATGCTCAACCATGTATCGATCGGCGTCCGCGACATCGGCCGCGCCAAGCAGTTTTACGACGCGGCGCTGGGTCCGCTGGGCTACCGCTGCCAGCATGAAGACGATGCCGCGCTCGGCTACGGAGCCGAGTCGTCGGTCTTTTTCGTCGAAAAGGCTGAGCGGCCGGTCCAGGCAGACACGGGTTCGCATCTGCACTTCTGCTTCGACGCGCCGAGCCGCGACAGCGTCGACGCCTTCCACGCCGCAGCGCTCAGGGCCGGCGGCAGCGACAATGGCGGACCCGGCCTGCGCGACAATTACGGGCCCAATTATTACGCCGCCTTCGTGGTCGATCCCGACGGCTACCGCATCGAAGCCTATTGCGGCAAAGACGGCTGATTGGAAAGGCCGGGAAGATGGCTTCGATCTGCAAGGAAGTCTTCATCGAGGCGGCGCCCGAGCTCGTCTGGGACGCCGTCCGCGATGTCGGCGCGCTGCATACGCGGCTGGTACCGGGTTTCGTCACCGATACGCGGCTCGAGGGCGACGCCCGCATCGTCACCTTCGCTTCCGGGCTTGTCGTCCGCGAACGCATCGTCGACGTCAATGACGCGGAGCGCCGGCTTGTCTGGTCGGTGGTCGAAAGCCAGCCGACACATCACAACGGCGCCTTGCAGGTGTTTGCCGAAGGCGAGGGCAGCCGCGCCGTCTGGATCGCCGATCTCCTGCCGCACGAACTGGCGCCGGCGATAGCGGCGATGATGGAGCAGGGCCTGGCGGCAATGAAGAAGGCGCTGGAAAGACAGGCTGCCGGCGTCCCCAGAGCATCATCCCGAAAAGTGTGAAGCGGTTTTCGGAAAAGATCATGCTTGAACAAGAAGTTAAAGCGTGATGGAACGAAACACCGTCACGCTTTAACCGCCAGCAGCTAGAAAAATCAGAATTCGCGGCCGATGCGCGCGTCGACCGAATGGCGGTTGCCGCCGCGGATGACGAAGAACAGGAAGATCGCCGCCCATAGGATCGATTTTTCCGCGCCGCCATAGCCCTGGCCCTTCGTGATCCAGTGGAACCAGACGGTGACCAGCAGCACGAAAAGCGCCGCGAACGATGCCGGGCGAGTCAGGAAGCCGACGGCGATCAGGATGCCGGCGAAGAATTCGGTGAACGAGAGCAGCGGCGACCAGAACACGCCGGGGTAGAAGCCGAGGCTTTCGACCATGCCCGCGGCGCCGAAGGGATCGCCGATCTTGCCGAGGCCATGGGTGACGAGCGCCGCTCCGGCGACGACCCGCAGGATGGTTTCGACGCCTTCATGGGCTGCGGCATAAAGGCCCCGGAAGGCAGGAATGATCAGGCGGCGGTTGGTTGTCTCGGTGGTTTGGCTCAAGGTTCCCATCTCCAATGTTGATCCAGCACCACTTGTCGTTGATTCCCTAACAGTCAAATCAACACGTTTTGACAATTGCGTGATTGTCCGCACTTCGAGGCTGCGAGGGCCACCCCGCAAAAGTTTGGAACCCATCCCAGGAAGTGGCGTTTCCAGACCAGGCAGGCATTTCAGCCGCCGGAAAATCTCGAAAGGAAAACCGGATGAACTGGAACCAGATCGAAGGCAATTGGGAACAGGTCAAGGGCAAGGTGCAGACCCAATGGGGCAAGCTCACCAATGACGACCTCGACGTCATCAAGGGCAATCGCCGCCAACTCGCCGGCCGTATTCAGGAGCGTTACGGCAAGGCCGAGGAGGAGGCGGAGAAGGAAATCGACACCTGGCTGTCGAAGCACTGACGGACCGTCCCGGCAACGAAAAGGCCCCGCTTCCGGCGGGGCCTTTTTCACGCCGGGCGCTGCGTCAACGTCCCGGCCATTCGGCAATGCGCCGATAGATCGCGTCGGGTACGGAAATGCCTTGGTCGGCGGATCGTTGCCGTGCCGCAGCCTTGGCGAGACCCGGAATGTGGACGCCGTATTCGCCGCCAAGCCGCTCGATCTGCGAGCGCATGCGCTTGCCGAAGCCAGGTCCGAAAACCTGCGGATCGATCGCCAGCACGAACATGCCGGTGCCCGGGCCGTCGGAGCCGGTGCCGAAGGGCGGCGCTTCGACCGACCAGTTGGCGCCCGGCAGCCCCGCCGACAGCACATCCACCATCAGCGCGATGTTGGCGCCGCGCTCGCCGCCGAAGGCGAGCAGAACGCCCTTCATCGCCGCGTTGGCGTCGGTGGTGGGGCGACCTTCACTGTCGAGCGCCCAGCCAGCCGGGATCGGCCTTCCCTCTGCTGCCGCCTTGCGGACATTGACGAAGGCGGTGGCGCTCGACGACTGGTCGATCAGCAGCGGCGGGCCGCCGTCCTGGGGCGCCGCGAAAGACATCGGGTTGGTGCAGTAGACCGCCCTGGTGCCGCCCGATCCCGCCACGATCGGCGGCCCGTTGGTCGTCGCCAGCGCCACGAAGCCGGCCTCCACCAGCCGTCCGGTGAAGTAGCCGAGCGCGCCGCAGGTGTAGGAATTCTTCTGGCTGAAGATCGCCACGCCGCAGGCTCTCGCCGCCGCGACAAGATCGTCGAACGCCATGTCGAAGCCGGGATGCGCGGCGCCGCCGTGCGCGTTGGATAAAACGATCGCCGGCGCCGGCCTGGTGATCTCTGGCGCCGCCTTGCCCTTGATGCGGCCGGCCTGCAGGTCGGTGAGATAGTCGATGAAATGCGCCAGCCCCACCGAAGCCTGTCCGTCCGCTTCCGCAGCCACCATGGCGCGGGCGATCGACTGCGCCGTTTCAGCACTCGCGCCGGCTGACATCGCCGCTTGTTCGCAAAGCGCCCGCGCCTCGTCGAGACCGAGTGTCTTCATATCCGTCATTTCAACTATCCCAATCGTGCCGGAATCCGTGCCTCAAGCCGGCGGAAGATGAACACGAGGATGCCGGTGATCGCCAGATAGATCAACGCCAGAAGCAGCAGCGGCTCGTAGGTGATGAACGTATCCTGCCGCACCCGCGAGGCGACCGCATAGATGTCGACGACGGTTATCGTCGCCACCAGCGGCGTCGCCTTCAGCAACAGCACCGCTTCGCCGCCGAGCGTCGGCAGCGCACGCTGCACGGCCTGCGGCAGCCAGATGCGCCGGAAGATCTTGCCCCGCGCCATGCCGAAGGCGCGCGCAGCCTCGAGCTGGCCGCGCGGCACGCCGGCAAAGGCGCCGCGCATCACCTCGCCGATGTAGCCGCCGGTCGACAAGGTCAGCGCCAGCACCGCGTAGGGCCATGCCTGCCGGAGATAGGGCCACAGCCATGAGTGGCGTATCCAGGGATATTGCGGAAACAGCGATCCCAGCCCGTAGTAGAGCAACCACAGTTGCAGGAGCAGCGGCGTGCCGCGGATCACCGTGCAGAAAGCCTTTGCCGGCCACGCCAGCCAGCGCGGCCCGGCCGCCTGGGCGAGCCCCAGCGGCACCGCTAGCATGAAGCCCAGCGCGCCGGTCACCACCATGATCCAGATCGTGCGCCAGATGCCGGCGAGCGCAAGGTCGTAATAGTTGGGAAGCCAGTCCCAGCGCATGAAGCGCATCGCAGCCACGAGCAGCCCGATGCCGATGGCGATCAGCACCAGCCGGTGCGGCTGCAGCCAGCCGAGCACGCGGGTCCTGAGCGGCAGCCGGTTTTCCATCAGCGCCCCTCGGTCACCGGCGGCAGGCCGCGCCGCGCCCAGTTCTCGATGCGGCCGATGATGACTTCGGAGAACAGGGTGAGCAGCAGGTAGAGCGCGCCGGCGGCCATGAAGAAGGTGAAATAGGCCTTGGTCGTTCCTGCTGCCTGGCGGGTCGCCAGGGTGAGCTCGTTGAAGCCGACAACGGCCAGCAGCGCAGTGTCCTTGGTGGCGATCAGCCACAGATTGGCAAGGCCGGGAATGGCGAAAGGCAGCATTGCCGGCAGCGTGATGCGCCGCATCAGCAGCCATGGCGACATGCCATAGGCGCGCGCCGCCTCGATCTGTCCCTGCGGCACCGCAAGGATGGCGCCGCGCAGCACTTCGGTGGAGTAGGCGCCCTGCACGAAGCCCAGCGACACGATGCCGGCGACCAGCCCGCTGATGTCGACGCGGGCGTAGCCCATGGCTTCCAATGCGCGGTTGAGAAGATCGGTGCCGGCGTAGTAGAGCAGCAGGATCAGCACCAGCTCGGGCACCGCCCGCACCACGGTGGTGTAAAGTTCGAGCAGATCGCGCACCACCGGACCGCCATAGAGCTTGCCATAGGCGCCGGCGGCGCCCAGCGCGAGGCCCAGCCCGAACGCGCCGGCCGCGATCTCGATCGAGCGCAGGAGCCCGGTCAGCAGCGTTCCGCCCCAGCCCGGCGGGTAGGGGGAGAGCAGCTCGAAAACCCCGACCTGGAGAAGCGGCGAGAGGATCGTTTCGATCAGCGTTGCTCCCGCGGCTGGATCGGAGGGGCATCGGCGAGACCCGGCGCTGCCCCTTCCCGCGCGCGGCGGGAAGAGAGGGCGCCAAAGGCGCGATCGGCCTCCTTCTCCCCGTTTACGGGGAGAAGGTCGTGGCGACGGGATGAGGGCCAGGCGCCTCGCACGCGATCAGCCGTGCTCAGCTGCCATAGATGTCGAAGTTGAAGTACTTCTTGGAAATCTCGTCGTATTTGCCGCTGTCGCGGATACCCTTGATGGCGGCGTTCAGCTTGCCCTTGAGCTCCGTGTCTTCCTTGCGCAGGCCGACGCCGATGCCCGGCCCGAGAATTTCGAGGTCTTCCGCGACGTTCCCCTTCATGTCGCAGCATTCCTTGCCCTGATCGGTGGCGAGGAAAGCATCCAGCGCGATCGCATCGGCCTGCACCGCGTCGACACGGCCGGCGGCGAGGTCGGCATTGGCCTCATCCTGCGTCTGGTAGATCTTGATCTCGGCGGCGGTCGGGCCGAAATGCTTCTTGGCGTAGGCCTCGTGCACCGTCGACACCTGCACGCCGATGATCTTGCCCTTCAGATCCTCCGGCGTGGCGCCGAACGTCTCGCCCTTCGCTCCCATGATCCCGGTCGGCGTGTTGTAGTACTTGTCGGAAAACGCAATCGTCTTCTCGCGCTCGGCGGTGATCGACATCGAGCTCATGATCATGTCGATCTTCTTGGTGGTCAGCGCCGGAATGATGCCGTCCCAGGCAACCGGCGTGATGACGCATTCGAGTTTCGCCTCGGCGCAGACGGCGTCGATGATCTCGGCCTCCCAGCCGACCCACTTGCCCGACGCGTCAGGCGAGGTGAACGGCGGATAGGGCTCGGCGGCGACGCCGACCTTCAGCGCTTCCGCACTTGCCGCACCCATGCCGGCCATCGCCAGCAGGCCCGCCGCGATCGCGGTTTTCAGCAGTTTCTTCATTTCGGCACTCCCTTTTGTTGTGTTCCCGTTTTTCTTCCAGCCGTCAGCTGACGCTGCGGATGAACTGTTTCAGCCGTTCCGATTTCGGCGCGCCGAAAACCTCGGCCGGCGTTCCCTCCTCCTCCACCTTGCCGTTGTGAAGGTAGACGACATGGCTCGCCACTTCGCGGGCGAACTTCATCTCGTGGGTGACCAGGATCATGGTGCGCCCCTCGCGCGCCAGGTCGCCGATCACCTTCAGCACCTCGCCGACGAGCTCGGGGTCGAGTGCGGAGGTCGGCTCGTCGAACAGCATGACGCGCGGCTGGATGGCGAGCGCGCGCGCGATGGCGCCGCGCTGCTGCTGGCCGCCGGAAAGGAACGCCGGGTAGACGTCGCGCTTTTCGGCGAGGCCGACGCGCGCCAGAAGCTGCTCGGCCAGTGCCACCGCCTCTTCGCGCTTGACGCCCAGCACATGCACCGGAACCTCGATGACGTTTTCGAGGAGCGTCATGTGGCTCCACAGATTGAAGCTCTGGAACACCATGCCGAGCCTGGAGCGGATGCGCTCGATCTGGCGGCGGTCGGCCGGCACGGTGTTGCCGTGGCTGTCGGCCTTCAGCCTTATCTCCTCGCCATTGACGCGGATGACGCCGCTGGTCGGGTTCTCCAGGCAGTTGATGCAGCGCAGCAGCGTCGACTTGCCGGAGCCGCTGCCGCCGATGATGGCCACCACGTCGCCGTCGCGCGCCGACAGCGACACGCCCTTCAGCACATGCAGCTGGCCGAATTTCTTGTGCAGGTCCTCGATGTGAATCGCTTCGGCGGCGTCCTCCGCCCCAACGCGGCGCGAGACGGCTGGAACAGCCACGCTCATCGGCGCTCGCCCCAGCGCGGCATCCTGGTTCCGTCAGCGTGCAATCGACCGGTCATTGCCCCTGTCGCCACTTCCCCTGGAGCGGCTCTAAGCGTTTTTCAACGCGCAAAGGACGCTCCAAAACCAAGAAACTCCGTAGGATGGACCAGCCGGCTTTGCCGCGTCAACCGGACCACCTTCGCTCTTGTCCCCTCCATTACGGCACTTGCGGCCTTGTTATGCAAGTGTATAAATATTCTTCCTCATCCGCTTCAGCCACTTTTTCCGGGGAAAGACCAAGTGAACGCTTACGGCTCACAGTCCATGGCGGCGCCGCTGCGGCGCGTCCTGATGCGTTCGGCGGCCAACGCCATGCGCGGCGCCGACCGAGCGCAGTGGCACTACGGCGCCGGCTTCGAACCCGCGAGGGCTGCCCGCCAGCACGCAGCGCTTGCCGATCTGGTCGCTGCTTCGGGCGCGACGATTGAATGGATCGACGACGGCGAGGACGGGCTTTCGGATTCGGTATTCACCCACGATCCGTCGCTGATGTCCGACCACGGCGCCATCATCCTTTCCATGGGCAAGGCCCTGCGCGAGCCCGAGCCCGCGCTGCACGAACAGACCTACACGCGCCTCGGCGTGCCGATCCTCGGCCGCATCGAGGCGCCCGGCCAGGTCGAGGGCGGCGATTGCGTCTGGGTCGACGCAAGAACCCTCGCCATCGGGCGCGGCGTGCGCACCAACCAGGCCGGCATCCAGCAGATGGCCAACCTGCTCACCCCGCACGGCATCGACGTCCTCGGCTACGATCTGCCGCTCTGGCATGGCGAGGAGGCGTGTCTGCATCTGATGTCGGTCATTTCGCCGCTCGCCGACGACCTGGCGCTGGTCTACGCGCCACTCCTGCCTGCCGCCTTCTACCAGTTGCTCAAGGCGCGCGGCATCGGGCTGGTCGAAGGCGATGCCGACGAATTCTTCGCCTCCAACGGCCTCAGCCTGAATGTCCTGCCCACTGCGCCGCGCGAGGTCATCGCCGTGGCCGGCTTCCCGAAGACGAAAGCCGCCATGGAAGCGGCGGGCTGCGTGGTGAAAACCTTCGAGGCCGACGCGCTCTGCATCGCCTGCGAAGGCGGCCCGACCTGCCTGACCCGGCCGATCCTGCGCCAGTGACGATGGAGGGCCGGCGCAAATTCCGCCGCGAGGGCGAGGAGCGGCGGCGGCAGGACCTGATCGAGGCGACGCTCGAATGCGTCGCCGAGCGCGGCCTGCAAGGCGCCACCGTGCGCGCCATCGCGCTGCGCGCCGGCGTGACGGCCGGCCTCATCCGCCATTATTTTCCCAGCAAGGAGGAACTGCTCCAGGCGGCCTACGCCGCCATCATGGGCCGCATGACCGAACAGTCGAAGGCAGCGCTCGCCAAGGTCGCGCAGGAGCCGCGCCGCCGTCTCGCCGCCTTTGTCGAGGCAAGCCTCCAGCCGCCGGTCATTGACGCGCGCGTGTTCTCGCAATGGGCAAGCTTCATCGGCCGCGCCAGTTCCGACCCGGCGCTGGCGGTGGCCCATCGCGCCGGCTATCTCGGGTTCCGCGACGAGGTCGAGGCGCTGGTGGCCGAGGTGCTCACCGCCACCGGGCGCGACGCGCCCAAGGCGGAGCTGCGCCGTTACGCCATCGCCATCAACGCCATCATCGACGGGCTGTGGATCGAGGGCTGCCTTGCCGGCGATTTTTTCGAACCGCGCGAACTCGCCGAAATAGGCATTGGTTCGGTCGAAGACATGCTGGGTTTGAAACTGCGGCAGCCGACGGCACCGCCACTCCCTCCCCTCGACGGGGAGGGTGCCGGCGCCCCCACGTCGCCGGTGTTCGATGTCGCTGTGCAAAAGCAAAAGAAGAAAACGCCATGACCACCACCGGCGAAGCGCTGATTTCCCTGCTCGAGGCGCATGGCGTCGACATCGTGTTCGGCATTCCCGGCGTCCACACGATCGAGCTCTACCGCGGCCTTGCCCGCTCGAACATCCGTCACATCACGCCGCGCCACGAACAGGGCGCCGGCTTCATGGCAGAGGGTTACGCCCGTGTCTCCGGCAGACCCGGCGTCGCCTTCGTCATCACCGGGCCCGGTCTCACCAACACCATCACCGCGATGGCGCAGGCGCGCGCCGATTCCGTTCCCATGCTGGTGATTTCCGGCGTCAACAAACGCGCCTCGCTCGGCAAGGGCCTCGGCTACCTGCATGAACTGCCGGACCAGCGCGGCATGATGCAGAAAGTGGCGCTTTCGTCCGAGCGCATCGAGGATCCGGCAGCGCTTCCCGCCGCACTCGCCCGTGCCTTCACCCTGCTGACCTCCGGCAGGCCGGGTCCGGTCCATATCGAAATCCCCACCGACGTGATGGGCCTGCCTGCCGGCGACGTCGCTTTCGCGCCGCCGCCGCTGAATCTCCCCACCGCAAAAGCCGCCGCCATTGAGGAAGCGGTAAAACTTGCCCGCGCCGCCAGACGCCCGCTGATCCTTGCAGGCGGCGGCGCCAAGCGCGCCGAGGCCCAACTAAGTCGCCTCGCCGAGCAGCTCGACGCACCGGTGGTCACCACGGCCAACGCGCGCGGCCTGATGCATACTCACCCGCTCGGCGTTCACGCCAGCCCCAGCCTGAAATCGATCCGCGCCCTGATGGCGGATTCGGATTTCGTCATCGCTGCTGGCACCGAATTCGGCCCCACCGACTACGACATGTATGCCGATGGCGGCTTTTCCCTGCCAGCCAATCTTGTGCGTATCGATATCGATGCGGGACAACTCGGCCGCTGGCCGGCGGCAGTCGCGATCGAGGCCGATTGCGCGGCATCGCTCGATACCCTGCTCGGCGTTCTGCCCACGCGGGCAACCGGCGAGGGTGCCGCCCGCGCCGCTGCCGCGCGCGATGCTGCCTGGCAGGAGATCGGCCCGGCCATGCAGGCGCAGGTCAAGGTCGTCGAGATGATCCGCGAGGCGCTGCCGGGCTCCATCATCGTCGGCGACTCCACCCAGCCGGTCTATGCCGGCAACCTTTTCTACGATCACGACCGCCCCGGCGGCTGGTTCAACGCGGCCACCGGCTTCGGCGCGCTGGGTTATGGCCCGCCCGCCGCGGTCGGCGCCGCTCTTGCCGATCCTGCCGCGCCGGTCGTCTGCCTGTCCGGCGACGGCGGCTTCCAGTTCACCTTCCCGGAGATGGGAGCCGCGCTCGATGCCGAGGCGCCGGTGATCTTCGTCGTCTGGAACAATCGCGGCTACCGCGAGATCGAAACCTCGATGCTCGACGCCGGCGTCGAGCCGGTCGGCGTCTCTCCCGCGCCGCCGGATTTCTGCCGCATCGCCGACGCCTACCGCATGCCGGCCGAACGGCTGATGTCGACGGACGGCCTGCCCGCCGCCCTCGCCCGCGCCCGCAAGCTCGGCAAGCCCTGCCTCATCGAGATCATCGTGGAGTAGCGCCGGCGGCGTATCTCCCCCCTTGTTGTGGGGGAGAATGGATTTTCACGGTCTTAGCAGCGCTCGGCCGTCAGGCCGATCTTGGCGGCGCTCAAGTCGTCTTCTTGCCCGGCACCTCTATCACGAACCTCACGGCATGGATCCTCGGGTCAAGCCCGAGGATGACGAGGTTGAGAGGTTTGCGGCAATCGCCAACGTCTGCACGGCGACATCCCTCCCTTCGTCATCTACGGGCGAAGCAGGCCGAAGGCCGTCGCGGAGACCCGAGGATCCATGCCGTGACAAAGCGGCAGTGCGAAAGCGGTGCAGAACCAACCAGCCCGCCAGCCAACCTTCACACTTGTCAGCATCTGTCAGCAGTCTTTGTTCTTCTTTTATCCACACCCCTTTTCGTCTCCCGCATAATGCAGCCATCGCCCCTCACGGGAACCTGGTGCGCACTGGGTATCAGGGAGGGCGACGGTGCCGGATCGGCAGTGCTGACGGTGGCGCTGCTAGGGGAATGAACCCGTAGGTCCGGGCCCTGACCGAGGCTAGTTCGCGGGCCTAAGAACCCACGCTCCCTGCGGTAGGGCAAGAACACCGGCGGCGCCTGGGAGACCGGGCCTCGTATAAATTTGAAACGGCACGGTCCCAGGCGCCGCCTCCCACTTACCCACGACGCCTCGACTGCCGAAGCCAGGTCGAGAAAGCGAGTCGTGGGCAACAGGAAACCCCAATGGCCGGACTGCTTTGCAGGGCGTGGCGACGGAGACGCTTGTGCTGATGAAAAGACCCCCTCTCCGTCTCGGCTTCGCCTCGACACCTCTCCCCCCGCTTCGCAGGGGCGAGGAACCCAAGCTGGAAGGGCGCTTGCGTCGCCGCAGCGGTTCCTCGCCCCTGCGAAGCGGGGGAGAGGTGGTTTGCGCAGCAAACCGGAGAGGGGGTCTTATAGACAAGCCGGCAGACCAGAGCGGAGCGAAGGCGGTCGGCCACAACGCCGACGCCCCTCCTCCCCCTCGATGGGGGAGGTGTCGAGGCGAAGCCGAGACGGAGGGGGTGATATAGGAGGAAGTGATATCCGCACATCAGCCATCCCCCCACCCGGCCCTGCGGGCCACCCTCCCCATCAAGGGGGAGGGAGACAGGTGGAGACCACAACGCCTCATTCCCCATCTCCCTGCCTGGGCGGCGGTTAGCGGACCGAGAAAAATCCGGGCGGTACGGGGTGAGAAGGCATGTTCAACAGTCTTTGCCTTCCCGGCAAAAGCGACTATGAAGCCACAAAAGGCCAGCAGCCGGAGCAAGCCATGACCACGATCACTGAAATCCCGAAACTCGTCACCGTATTCGGCGGATCGGGCTTTATCGGGCGGCATGTGGTGCGGGCGCTGGCGCGGCGCGGCTACCGGGTGCGCGTCGCCTGCCGCCGCCCCGACCTCGCCAACTATGTCCAGCCGCTCGGCAATGTCGGCCAGATCCAGCCGGTGCAGGCCAATATCCGCGTCCGCTGGTCGATCGACCGCGCCGTCGAAGGCGCCGACCATGTCGTCAACCTGGTCGGCATCCTCTACGAGGGCGGCAAGCAGAAGTTTTCCACCGTGCATGTCGACGGCGCCGGCGCCGTCGCCGAGGCGGCAGCCGCCATCGGCGCCGGCCTCACCGTCAATTCGGCGATTGGCGCCAGCGAGAACTCCGCCTCCATCTATGCACGCACCAAGGCGCGCGGCGAACAGGCCGTGCTCGCCGCCGCGAAAGACGCCGTCATCTTCCGCCCGTCGATCGTGTTCGGCCCGGAAGACCAGTTCTACAACCGCTTTGCCGACATGGCGCGGTATTCGCCATTTCTGCCGCTGCTCGGCGGCGGCAACACCCGCTTCCAGCCGGTCTTTGTCGGCGACGTCGCCGAAGCCATCGCGCTTTCGGTCGACGGCAAGGTCAAGGGCGGCACGATCTATGAACTCGGGGGCCCCGAAGTGCTGACCTTCCGCGAATGCATGGAGGAGATGCTGGAGGTCATCGGCCGCAAGAACCGCCTGATCTCCATCCCCTGGTGGCTGGCGGAACTGCAAGGCTCGATCCTCGGCATGCTGCCCAACCCGTTGCTCACCACCGACCAGGTGACGCAGCTGAAGAGCGACAACGTCGTCTCCGCCGAAGCCGAGAGAGAAGGGCGCACCATCTCTGCATTGGGCATCGAGCCGCAGACGACGGCTGCCATCCTGCCATCCTACCTCTGGCGCTACCGCACGGCCGGCCAGTTCACCCGCAAGACGCTCGCCTGACCGGAGCCGCCCAGGGTTGGAAGCGATCGCCGGCTGGCTGCCCGAACACCTTGGCGCGGCGCCTGCGGCGCTGCTTGTCGTCGCCAGCTTCTTCACCTCGGCGCTGACAGCCGCCTTCGGCGTCGGTGGCGGCCTCGCCATGCTGGCGTTGATGGGCCTGTTCGTGCCGGTCGCGGCACTGATCCCCGTGCATGGCGCGGTGCAGCTCGGCTCCAACACCGGCCGCACCTGGCATCAGCGCGCCAATGTGCGCATGGACATCGCGCTGCCCTTCATCGCCGGCAGCCTGCTTGGCGCGTTCGTCGGCGCCTTCATCGTCGTGCAGCTCCCCGACGCCGTCCTGAAGATCGTGCTCGGCGCCTTCATCATCGCCATCACCTGGGCGAAGGTCCCCGGCATCGGCACGCTCGGCAAGCTCGGCATGGCCGCCGCCAGCGCGGTGCTGGCCGTTGTCACCATGCTGGTCGGCGCCACCGGGCCGCTGCTCTCGTCCATTCTGGCGCAGATCCTGCCCGACGACCGCCGGGCGCTGGTCGCCACCCATGGCGCGGCGATGACCGTTCAGCACGGGCTCAAGATCGTCGTCTTCGGGCTCGCCGGCTTCGCCTTCTGGCAATGGCTGCCGCTGATCGCGATAATGGTCGTGTCGGGCTTTTTGGGCACGGTGTTCGGCACGGCGTGGCTCGACCGCATTCCGGAAGCCACCTTCCGCAAATGGTTCCGCCTCGGCATCACCATTCTGGCGTTCGATCTGTTGCGCCGCGGCCTGATGGACCTTTTATGAGCGCCTCAGCCCCAGATCAGCAGCGCAATCAGCCCGACGCCGCCAACGATCAGCCGCCACCAGCCGAACAACGCATAGCCGTGTCGCGAGACGTAATCGAGCAGGTAGCGCACCACGATCACCGCCATCACGAAGGCGGCGATGAAACCGACGGCGATGACCGGCAGGTCTGCCGCGGAGAGGATGCCGCGGTTCTTGAACAGATCGTAGCCGAAAGCGCCGGCCATCGTCGGCATGGCGAGGAAGAAGGAAAACTCCGCCGCCGAGCGCTTGTCCGCGCCCAGCAGAAGTCCGCCGACGATGGTCGAACCCGAGCGCGACGTGCCCGGTATCATGGCCAGGCACTGGATCAAGCCGATACCCAGATAGATCTTCAGCGGGAAATCCATGACATCGTGGTATTTCGGCTGCAGAGCCCAGCGGTCCAGCCACAACAGCACGATACCGCCAAGGATCAGCATGATGCAGATCAGCATGGGCGTCTCGAACAGCACGGTCTTGATGAACTCATGCGCCAACGCGCCGATCACGGCGGCCGGCAGGAAGGCGATCAGTATGCCAAGGACGAAACGCCGCGCCCGCGGGCTCGACGGCAGGTCCGCCGCCAGCCGCAGCAAGCGCGCGGCATAGACGCTGAGGATGGCGAGGATGGCGCCGAGCTGGATCAGCACCTCGAAAGCCTTGCCAGTCGACTTGAAGCCTAGGAAATGGCCGGCAAGCAGGATGTGGCCGGTCGACGACACCGGAATGAACTCGGTCAGCCCCTCCAGAAGACCGAGCAGCAGTGCGTCGACAATTGTCTGATGTTCCATAGAGACCTCATACAGCGCCACACAACGGCCGCTTGCTTGTCATGGCGGCCATCTGCCCGTATAGCTCGGGTGGCCTCATCTGCCCGCAGAATCGGGCGGGCCAAGACTTACTGGCGTGGCCTTGAATTGGCCAGAGCCGTTCAATAATCGCGGTATTATGCTGACCCTTTTCCACCATCCCCTCTTTGCCAACAGCCGGTTTGTCCGCCTCGCTTTCGGGGAATACGGGGAGGAGCTGGCGCTCATAGAGGAAAAGCCGTGGACGCGGCGCAAGGAATTCCTCAACCTCAATCCGGCCGGCACCCTGCCGGTGCTTCTGGCCGAAGGCGACGTGCCGATCGTCGGCGCCACGGTGATTGCCGAATATCTCGATGAAACGCGCGGCGTCCTGAAGCGCGAGCGCCGGCTTTTCGCCGAAGATCCGATGGAACGCGCCGAAATCCGCCGGCTCGTCGACTGGTACCTGCAGAAGACCGAAGGCGAGGTTACCCGCCATCTGGTGCGCGAACGCGTGCTGAAGCCGCTGATGCCCGGCACCGAAGGCGGCGGCTCACCGGACGCCGGCGCGATACGCGCCGCCCGCTCCAACATCAAGCAGCACATGAAATACACCAACTGGCTGTCCGGCACGCGCAACTGGCTGTCCGGCCCCCGGCTTTCCTACGCCGACCTCGCGGCCGCCGGCACGCTGTCAGTGCTCGACTATCTCGGCGAGATCGACTGGACCGACTACCCCTCGGCCAAGGACTGGTACACGCGGCTGAAATCGCGGCCGTCCTTCCGTCCGCTGCTCGGCGACCGGGTGCGTGGCCTGACCCCGGTTTCGCATTACGCGGACCTGGATTTCTAGATGCGCACCGCCGGGGCCATCGCCGATCCGGCGCGCCTCCGGGATCTCATCGACCGCGAGGCGAAGAAGGCCGGCTTCGATCTTGTCGCCGTCACCACGCCCGACGCCATTCCGCTGGCGCCCGAACGGCTTGCGCAATTCGTGGCGGAAGGGTTGCACGGTTCGATGGAGTGGCTCGCTGAAACCGCGCCCCGCCGCGGCGATCCAAGCATTTTGTGGCCGGAAGTCCGCTCGATCATCGTGCTTGCGATGAACTACGGACCCGATTCCAACCCTCTCGACATTCTCGACAGGCCTGATCGCGGCGCGATTTCGGTCTATGCGCGCAACCGCGACTATCACGACGTCATCAAGGGCCGGCTGAAGGAAATCGCCGGCAAGCTCGCCGTGCGCGGCGGCGCCGACGTGAAGGTTTTCGTCGATACCGCGCCGGTGATGGAGAAGCCGCTGGCCGAAGCCGCTGGCATCGGCTGGCAAGGCAAGCACACCAATCTCGTCAGCCGTGAATTTGGCTCGTGGCTGTTCCTAGCCTCGATCTTCACCACCGCCGAGCTGACACCGGATACGCCCGAAGGCGACCACTGCGGCTCCTGCCGCGCCTGTCTCGACATCTGTCCGACCAATGCCTTTCCGGCGCCTTATCGGCTCGATGCGCGGCGCTGCATCTCCTACCTGACGATCGAGAACAAGGGGCCGATCCCGCACGAATTCCGCAAGGCGATCGGCAACCGGATCTATGGCTGCGACGATTGCCTCGCCGCCTGTCCATGGAACAAATTCGCCCGCTCCGCCTCCGAAATGAAGCTTGCGTCGCGCGACGAACTGCGCGAGCCGGCTTTGGCGCAACTGCTCCAGCTCGACGACGCCGCCTTCCGCGCGCTGTTTTCCGGCTCGCCGGTCAAACGCATCGGCCGCGACCGGTTCATCCGAAACGTGCTGATCGCCGCCGGCAACTCCGGCGAACCCTCGCTGGTCGAAAGCTGCCGCGAACTGGCGCGCGATCCCTCGCCGCTGGTGCGCGGCGCGGCCGTCTGGGCGCTGTCATGTCTGTTGCCGCCGCCGGCTTTCGCCGACCTCGCGTCGGACCGCGCGGGCGAAGAAACCGATGCCGAAGTGCTGGCCGAGTGGGATGCCGCCCGCGGCGCTGCCGCCGGATCGCCCGCCCGCCATGGAATTCATGCATGACAGATCGTTTTTTCGTGTTCGGCGCCGGCTATTCCGGCAAGGCTTTTGTCGCGGCCAACGCCTCTGGCGCTCGGATCGCCGGCACCACGCGCTCGCCGGAGAAGTTCGACGCGCTGCGCAACGCAGGCATCGCGCCGCTGCTATTCGATGGGTCCGGCCTTGGTGGTGAAATCTCCCACGAACTGCGGCAGACCACCCACCTCATCATCTCCATCGCGCCGGGCGATACCGGCGATCCCGTGCTCAATGTGGCGGGGGACGTCATTATCCAGGAAATGCCCAATCTCCGCTGGATCGGCTATCTCTCCACGGTCGGCGTCTATGGCGATCACTCCGGCGCCTGGGTCGACGAAACCAGCGAATGCCGTCCGGTGTCGCGCCGCTCGACCGATCGCCTCCAGGCCGAACGGCAATGGCTGGCGTTGGGGGAAGAGGCTGGGCTGCCGGTTGCGGTGCTGCGCCTTTCCGGCATCTACGGCCCCGGCCGCAATGCCTTCGTCAACCTCTCGAACGGCACGGCCAAGCGCCTGATCAAGCCGGACCAGGTGTTCAACCGCATCCATTGCGCCGACATCGCGGGTGCGCTGTGGCACCTCGCCGGCCGCGATATCGGCGGGGTCTTCAACGTGACCGACAACGAGCCGGCGCCGCCTCAGGACGTCGTCACCTATGCCGCGACGCTGATGAATGTCGCGCCGCCGCCCGAAATTCCTTTCGAAACCGCAGAGCTTTCGCCCATGGCCCGGTCTTTCTATGGCGAGAACAAGCGCGTCTCGAACGCGGCGATCAAGGCGGCGGGCTACGATTTCCAGTTCCCGGATTACCGTTCGGCCTTTGACTACATGTGGGCGACAGGCGCCTGGAAGGGTGCAGGCGAAAGCGATGCCCGCAGTCCGATGCGCAAGGGCTGATCCGCGCAGGCGCGAGGCGTGATATGATGAGCCCGCGTTTACCTCCCGGTAACCAGGTTGGCTCAGGCTTGTGGCAGGACAATCTTCCATGGAAACGCCAATGAAATCGTTCCTTCGAGCCGCCCGGCGTCTGGCGGCGGCCGCAGCGACGCTCGCGGCAGTCACCGCAGCTGGCGCCTCTGTCGGCAACGCGGAAGAACTGGCGAAAAACCTTTTCGGCGCCGAAAGGCTGCCGGCGGCAACCGCCGCCCGCTCGATCGGCTTCTACAGCAAGGGCTGTTTCGCCGGCGGCGTCGCCATCGCCACCGACGGGCCGAGCTGGCAGGCCATGCGCCTGTCGCGCAACCGGCGCTGGGGCCACCCGGTAATGATCAACCTGATCGAAAAACTGTCGCGCGACGCCACCGCAGACGGCTGGCCAGGCCTGTTGATCGGCGACATCTCGCAGCCGCGGGGCGGGCCGATGCTGACCGGCCATGCGTCCCACCAGATCGGCCTCGACGCCGACATCTGGTTCACGCCGATGCCCGGCCGCCGTCTTTCCGCGCAGGAGCGCGAAAACATGAGTGCTGTCTCGCTGGTCAACGAAAAAACCCATCTGGTGAAGGAAAAACTCTGGCGGCCGGAGCACGCGCGCCTTCTGAAGCGAGCCGCGAGCTATCCGGAAGTCGAGCGCATCCTGGTCAATCCCGGCATCAAGAAGAAGCTCTGCGACACGGTGAAAGGCGACCGTTCCTGGCTGCGCAAGGTGCGGCCGTTCTGGGGCCACGACTACCATTTCCATATCCGCATCGGCTGCCAGCCCGGCTCACCCGGCTGCAAGCGGCAGGAGGCGACGCCCGCCAGCGACGGCTGCGACAAGTCGCTCGCCTGGTGGTTCACCGAGGAGCCGTGGCGTCCCAACAAGAACCCGGACGCGCCCAAGGCACGCGACCTGATGACGATGGCGAGCCTGCCCAAGGAATGCCGCGTGGTACTTTCTGCACCATCTCCGGAATCCGAGATGGCGGTGACGGTCGGCGGCAACGGAACCGCGGTCGCGGCCGTATCGGCGCCGACGGAGCCTGCCACCATCGACCCTTCGGCAGCACTTCCCGTTACCGCCAACTCCTTCGCGCCGACGCCGAAGATCGGCATTCCGATGCCGCGGCCGCGGCCGCATGACTGATCCGTTGCGGGGAAACCTCTTTCCTCTCAACGCGCCATTGGCTATACGGCTTCAAACGATTTAAATCAGCCAGCAATTGCAGGAGCCGGATGGCTTCAGGACTTCGCCTCGCCCTGATCGCGCATGACCAGAAGAAGGACGACATGGTGGCGTTTGCCGCCGCCCATGCCGGCTTCCTCGCCGATTGCGATATCGTCGCCACCGGCACGACAGGCCAGCGTGTGCTCGAAGCCTGCCCGCAACTTGCGATTCGCAGGCTGAAAAGCGGTCCGCTCGGCGGCGACCAGCAGATCGGCGCGCTGATCGCGGAGGGATCGATCGACGCGGTGATTTTCTTCGTTGATCCACTGACGCCGATGCCGCATGACGTTGATGTCAAGGCGCTGATGCGGCTGGCGATTGTCTACGATATCCCGATGGCGCTCAATCTCGCCACTGCCGAGATCTTCGTCGACGGGAAGAAGACGGCTGAACGCCGCATATGAGGGGAACGGAAGCGACCATGGCAAACCAGAACGGCGACGAGAGCGTCCTGCAGTTTCCGATCCTGATCGGCGATATCGGCGGCACAAACGCCCGTTTCGCCATCCTGATCGATGCCTATGCGGAACCCAAGCAGTTCCCCATCGTGCAGACCGCGGATTTCGCCACCATAGACGACGCCATCCAGGCCTCCATCCTCGACCGCACCTCGATCCAGCCGCGTTCCGCGGTGCTTGCCGTTGCCGGCCCCGTGGACGGTGACGAAATAGAACTCACCAATTGCCCCTGGGTGGTGCGGCCGCGCGTGATGATCGAAATGCTTGGCCTGCGCGATGTCGTCATCCTCAACGATTTCGAGGCGCAGGCGCTGGCCGTCGTGGCGCTTGGCGAAGAGCACATGGAAAAGATCGGCCCCGGCACGCCGGAACCGACCGCCGGCCGCGTTGTGCTCGGCCCCGGCACCGGCCTCGGCGTCGCCGGCCTCATCCACGCCTGCCATCGCTGGATCCCGGTGCCCGGCGAAGGAGGCCATATGGATATCGGCCCGCGCACGCCGCGCGATCACCAGATATTCCCGCACATCGAGCCCATCGAAGGCCGCATTTCCGGCGAACAGCTCCTGTGCGGCCGCGGCCTGGTCAACATCTACCGTGCCGTCGCCAAGGCCGATGGCGCCGCGCCACGCTTCTCCACGCCGGCGGAAATCACCGGCGCCGCGCTGGAAAAATCCGACAAGGTGGCCGAGGAAGCGCTGTCGCTGTTCGTCACCTGCCTTGGCCGCACCGCCGGCGACCTGGCGCTGGTGTTCATGAGCAGGGGCGGCGTCTATTTGACCGGCGGCATAGCCCAGAAGATCGTGCCGGCCCTGCAGAACGGCGAATTCCGCGCCGCCTTCGAGGACAAGGCGCCGCACAAGGAGCTGATGCGCGACATGCCGGTCTATGTCATCACGCATCCGCTGGCGGCACTGTCGGGGCTCGCCGCCTACGCCCGCACGCCAGTCCGTTTCGGCGTCGAGACATCGGGCCGTCGCTGGAAAGCCTGACCCGAACAGAGGCATTTGCCGGGCGGCGTTGCGCATCGGCCATAGGCAAGCCCCGCCGATGCGTTTAAGAGAGGCCCGCGCCGCGATACGGCGCGCGTTTCTACTGCGGACGTGAACGGGCCGGAATTTGACACTGCCAGAGACAAGGAAAAAGCGCGCGGACCCCGGCGAAATCGTCGCGGTCATCCGGCGCATTCTCGCCGAAAACGGCCACGACTACCGCTGGCACTACATCCTGGCGACGCTTTGCCTGCTCGCGGTCGCCGCCACCACGGCCTTCAGCGCCTGGATCATGAAGGACGTCATCGACGAGCTTTTTTATGAACGCCGCCAGGACCTGATCCTGATGGTTGCCGGCTCCATCGCGCTTGCCTTCATCATCCGCGGCTTCGCCACCTACGGCCAGTCAGTCATCCTCGCCAAGGTCGGCAACAATCTCGTTGCCCGTTACCAGCGCCGCATTTTCGACCACCTGATGAAGCTCGGCGTCAACTTCTTCAACGACACGCGTTCGGGCCAGCTCGCCGCGCGCATCAACGAAAACGTCAACGGCATCCGCGACCTGCTCGGCATGACGCTGAAATCGGTCGCCGGCGACGCCGTATCGCTGGTGGCGCTGGTCACCGTGATGTTCATCCAAGAGCCGATTCTTTCGGCAATGGCGCTGCTGATCGGCCCGCCGCTGGTCTACACCGTCAACTACCTGATGCGGAGGCTGCGGCGCATCACCCGCGAATCGGTGGAGATCAATTCGCGGCTGATCGGCGCCATGCAGGAAGCCACCCAGGGCATCGCCATCGTGAAGGCCTTCACGATGGAAGACCAGCTTTCGCGCAAGATTTCCGAACTCGTCGGCAATGCCGAGGCGCGCGCCAACAAGATCGCGCGGGTCTCCGAGCGGGTGACGCCGATCGCCGAAATCCTCGCCGGCTTCGCCATCGCCGGCGTCATCGCCTATGCAAGCTATCGCAGCGCAGCGGGCGTTCAGCCGCCCGGCTCGGTGTTCTCCTTCATAACGGCGCTGCTGCTCGCCTACGACCCGGCGCGGCGTCTGGCGCGCGTCCAGGTCAATCTGGAGCGCTCGTTGGTCAATGCGCGCATGATCTACGAGATTCTCGACCTCAAGCCCCGGCAGGGCGACGCGCCGGACGCGCCCGCGCTGAAGATCGCCAAGGGCGAAATCGTCTTCGACCTCGTGTCCTTCTCCTATGCCGAATCGCTGCCGGTGCTACATGGCGTCAGCTTCGTGGCGGCCGCCGGCAAGACGACGGCCATTGTCGGCGGTTCCGGCGCCGGAAAGTCGACATTGACGGCGCTGCTGCAGCGTTTCTACGACCTCGACGCAGGCACGATTTCGATCGACGGCCAGGACATTTCGAAAGTCACAAAGCATTCGCTGCGCCAATCGATCGCCTATGTCTCGCAGCAGCCCTACCTGTTCGAAGGTTCGATCCGCGACAACATCCGCTACGGCCGCGCCAACGCCACCGACGCCGAGATCGAGATCGCTGCGCAGCAAGCGCAGGCCGACGACTTCATCCGCCAGCAGGTCAACGGCTACGATACGCTGGTCGGCGAGAACGGCGTCACCCTCTCGGGCGGCCAGCGCCAGCGGCTGTCGATCGCCCGCGCCATCGTGCGCAACGCGCCGATCCTGGTTCTCGACGAAGCGACGTCGGCGCTGGACAACGAGTCGGAGGCGCGGGTGCAGGTGGCGCTTGCCGAGGTGATGAGAAATCGCACCACCATCGTCATCGCGCACCGGCTCTCGACGGTGGTCAACGCCGACAATATCGTTGTCCTGGAACACGGCAGGCTGGTCGAACAGGGCACGCACCGCGCGCTGCTCGCCAACCCCCATGGGGTCTATGCCCGCTTCCATCGCCTGCAGAATGAAAAAGGTCTCGGCATCGTCAACGACATCAAGGCTGCGCCGGAGAAGCCGAAGCGGGCCAGAGTGAAGGCCGTCGCCGCAAGGAGCACGTCATGAGCGAAATGGGTCTGGTTGTCGTCGGTGCTGCCGGGCGCATGGGGCAGGCGCTGATTCGCGCCATTCATGCCACCGACGGCGCGCGGGTCGCCGGCGCCATCGAACGACCGGGCTCGCCCCACCTCGGCAAGGATGCAGGGGAACTTGCAGGCGTCGGCTCCATCGGCGCGGCAATTTCCGACGACCCGCTGCCGGTCTTCGCCAAGGCCGACGGCGTCCTGGATTTCAGCGCGCCTGCGGCATCGGTCGAATTCGCCGGCTATGCCGCCCAGGCGCGCATCGTGCACGTCATCGGCACCACCGGCTGCACGCAAGCCGACGACGCCAAGATCGCCGCCGCGGCGCGCCACGCGACCATCGTCAAATCGGGCAATATGAGCCTCGGCGTCAACCTGCTCGCCGTGCTGGTGGAGCAGGCGGCGCGTGCGCTTGATGCGGCGGATTTCGACATCGAGATCCTCGAAATGCATCACAAGCACAAGGTCGACGCGCCCTCGGGCACGGCGCTGTTGCTTGGTCAGGCCGCCGCCGCAGGGCGAGGCATTCCGCTCGCCGGCAACGACGTGCGCGTGCGCGATGGCAATACCGGCCCGCGCAAGGCCGGCTCGATCGGCTTCGCCACCTTGCGGGGCGGCTCGGTCGTCGGTGACCACACCGTGATCCTTGCGGGCGCCGGCGAGCGCATCACGCTTTCCCACCACGCCGAGGACCGCTCGCTCTTCGCCAGCGGTGCGGTGAAGGCAGCCCTTTGGGCGCGCGGCAGGAAGCCCGGCCTCTATTCGATGCGCGACGTGCTCGGGCTGGGCTAGCCTCGTCAAAACAATACTTCTCTCCGCCAACCGGCATCTGGAAAGGAAAAACATGTCTGGAACTCTCGTCCTCGTCCGCCACGGCCAGAGCGAATGGAACCTGAAGAACCTGTTCACCGGGTGGCGCGACGTCGACCTTAGCGAACAGGGCCTCGCCGAGGCCAAGGCGGCCGGGCAGAAGCTCAAGGCGCGCGGCATGAAGTTCGACATCGCCTTCACCTCCGCGCTGATGCGCGCGCAGAAGACCTGTCAGTACATTCTCGACGCGACCGGCCAGAGCGATCTGAAAACTATCCGCGACAAGGCGCTCAACGAGCGCGACTACGGCGACCTCAACGGCCTCAACAAGGACGACGCGCGCGCCAAGTGGGGCGAGGAGCAAGTGCATATCTGGCGCCGCTCTTACGACACGCCGCCGCCCGGTGGCGAAAGCCTGAAGGACACTGGCGCCCGCGTGTGGCCCTACTACATGTATGAGATGCAGCCGTACGTGCTGCGCGGCGAGACCGTGCTGGTTGCCGCGCACGGTAACTCGTTGCGCGCCCTCATCATGGCGCTCGAAGGCATTTCGGGTCCCGACATCGTCAAGCTCGAACTCGGCACCGGCGTGCCGATCGTCTACAGGCTCAATGCCGATTCGACCGTCGCCTCGAAAGAGGTCCTCGAAGGCTGAGAAACGGTTCCACAGAATTACAAACTCATGTTGGAAACAACGCTTACCGGACGTCAGCCGGCCAAATGTCGCGGGATGGCAAAAAGCGCGTTGACACTGCAACCCCGCCCGCTTACATGGGCGGCGCTGCCCAGATGGCGGAATTGGTAGACGCGCACGGTTCAGGTCCGTGTTCCGCAAGGAGTGGAGGTTCGAGTCCTCTTCTGGGCACCATCTTTTCGAGCAGCTTCCTTAAGTTGTTGGAAGCCCTAGCAAAAAGCCGCCGCTCTGGCGGCTTTTTGCTTTTGGGTCGCCGAAATCACCAGGCCTGACGAGGCAACGTCGAGACCCCGCGACGGCAGGGCGTCTCCCGCCGGCAAGGATCCACGACACTCACTTGATGCAGATTGAATCGCTGCGCAGCAAGCGCTGGCACTCGCAAAGTTCGCGGCCAATCAACGGTTAAAATTGCATCAACAAGACAGCGCTTCCGCTGCCGATAAACTTCAATTCTCCTGACAAACTGTGTCCCATGGACTCCAAACGTGTTGCCTTGCCTTGGAACCGACAGATCAAGGCCACATTTGCTGCCTCAATTGCTCCCTAGGCGCCGGGGATCGTCAATAGGTAGGGACTTCTCCGCATGCAGAACAAACTCGCCGCGCTGGCAGCGGTCACGCTGATGTCTGGCCTCATGGTCACTGTTTCGGCACAAACCGCATCGGCTCAGTGCGGCCGTGCTTCCTGGTATGCACTCACCTCCAAGACCGCATCGGGCGAACGCATGAACCCGTCGGCGATGACCGCGGCGCATCGCAGCCTGCCTTTCGGCACCAAGATCAAGGTCACCAACAAGCGCAACGGCAAGGCTGTCGTCGTCCGCATCAACGATCGCGGACCGTTCATCAAGGGCCGCGTGCTCGATGTTTCCAAGGCAGCCGCCCGTCAGCTCGGCTTCATCGGTGCCGGCCACACCGCCGTCTGCATGGCCAAGGTTTAAGCGAAAAACCGGTTTGCCGCCGTTTCTGCCATCGCCTCGGCGAGGTTCATGCCCCATTGCGAACGGCAATAGGCGCGGAAATCGAAACACGACAGGCCGGGACAGACTTCGAATTCGATGAGGTGGACAGCACCATCCGCCTCCACCCTCAGGTCGAACGAAAAGACGTCGCGCAGCCCGAGTTTTGTCATCAGGGCCGCGCCAATCTCGCGGACGCTGCGGTCGGCGTCTGGCTGCACGGCAAGAACCGGCTGCAATTCAGGCTCATCATAAACGCCTTCGGCCCTGGCGCCCGCGCCGGTGTCGCCATAGAGCGCCATGCTGTCTTCCATGGTCTGGAAGTCGCCACCCGAATCGACGAAGAACGCCCCCATCTCCCCGGGCCCGGCGGCCGGCGACACGGCGAGGAAGCTTGCCCGCACATTGCGCCCGGCGACATAGGCCTGCACTATGGCATCGTCGCCGTAGTCTGCAAAAATGCGCCGGCTGAGCTCCAGCGCCTTCTCCAGAGTTTCACAACGCGAATCGGCATAGATGCCGATCTTGGCGCCGAGCCGGTTTGGCTTGACGAAATATCCCGCAGGAGAGGCTGGCGGCGGCGCGATCCAGGCGCCGTTGCGCGCGATGCCGGCTTCCGGGACCGGCAGGCCGAGCGCCCGCAACACGGCGCCGGAACGGAACTTGTCCTGGCAGAGCGCAAACAGCGTGTCGTCCGAACCGATGGTTGGCAGGCCATTGAGGCGTGCCAGTGCAGGCGCCGCGCCGCCGCGGAAATAGGCGATGCCGTCTGTCAGCGTCCAGACAAGGGTGTGCGCAGGATTGGCGTTTTCGAGACGCGCCGAAGCCTCATCGAGCGTCACCGGCGCGAAGGAGAGGCCACGAGCGGCGCACGCGGTGGCGATCTCATCGAATTCCAGCGCCAGGTCCGTCGATTGGGCGAGATAGGAGGAAATTTCCAGCGCCTGGCGTTCGCCGCAGCCGCCGGCAAGCAAAAGCCGTCGGCAGGCTTGCTCCGGCTCATAGATCAGCACGAGATCGTGGGTGGGCTGCGGCATTGTGATCTCCGGGCCGTTGCGACGGCGTCGCCACAATCGCATCGATGGCAAAGCCCGCTTTTGGGAAACCGACGCGGCAAGCCGCCCTGTCGCAAATGCCCCTGCGGGAAGGCAAATCAGAGCAGGACTTTAGGCTCGAACCGCCCCCTGACCGGGATATCCAGAAGAAATGTCTTGCCGGCCTCGGGGTCGGCCGCCCGCGCCGCCACGTCCAGGCCCTTCCAGGCCGAGGTGACGGCAATGCGCGAAGCGTCGGGGCCGACGAAGGCCGGGCAGGAGGATTGCCCTGCCGGCGTCCTGATCGAGCGCAGCAGCGTCCCGTCCGGTGCATAGGCATCGATGCGCGCCCCGCCCCAGCGTGCATTCCAGAGCACCCCTTCGGCGTCGACCACGGAGCCGTCCACCCAACCGCCGGCGCCCTTGGTGTCGGCGAAGACCTTCAGCTCGCCGGTCGGCAAGCCGGTTGCCGGATCGCATTCGACGCGGTGGATGACATTGGCGGACTTGCCGGTGAGATAGGCGGTGGCGCCATCGGCGGCAAAGCAGATCGAATTGGGCACGGTGATACCGTCGTAGAGCCTGCGGATTTCTCCACGTGAGAACCAGTATATGGCGCCTGCCTTCGGCGCCTCGTCCTTGGCCATGGTGCCGATCCAGAACGATCCCGAGGGATGGACCCGCGCGTCGTTCGAGCGCGTTGATGCGTTGTCGGCTTCGAGCGGCGTGTGCAGCGCCAGCGAGCCGGTTCTTGCATAGCGGACATAGATGCCGTCCTCGGCGACCAGCAGTTGCCTTTCGGCGTCGACGGTGGCGATGGCGCTTCCCATGAAGGGCAGGTCGTGGACGACGGTCCGCCCGTCCGGGAATTTCTTCTGCAGCAGTTTCTTGCCGGTGATGTCGAACCAGAACAGGGTTTCGCTGGCGGGATCGTAGGATGGCCCTTCGCCGAGTTCGCAGACCACATCGGAAAAGACGCTGACTTTTTCCATGTTCATTCCTGTCCGAACACACGGTCCCACGCGGCGACAGCGGTGATCGCCCGCTCCCGCACGGCATCGACCGTCATGCCCGGCTTGTAAAGGCTCGATCCAAGCCCGAAGGTCCGTACGCCGATCTTGCCATAGGCTTCGAAATCCTTCTCAGACACGCCGCCCACCGCGCCCGTGACCGTGTCCGGCGGCAGCACTGCGCGGATGGCGGCTATGCCATTCGGGCCGAGCGCGATGGCCGGAAAGAATTTCAGCCCGCAAGCGCCGAGCCGCAGCGCCAGCAGCGCCTCCGTCGGAGTGAACACGCCAGGCATGGTGACCAGGTTCAACTCGCCCGCCCGGACCATCACGTCGACATCGATGTTGGGGCTGACCAGCAGCCGCCCGCCGGCGCCGGCGAGGTCGTCCACCTGCTGCACCGTCAACACCGTGCCGGCGCCGATCAGCGCCGCGGCCGGCAGCGCCGCGACGATGCTTTCGATCGAAGTGAAAGGGTCGGGGGAATTCAGCGGCACCTCGATCGCCTCGATGCCTGCTTCGAAAACCGCCCTGCCCACCTCAACCGCCTCTGCCGGCTGGAGGCCGCGCAGGATGGCAACGAGGCCGCGCCGCAACGCCGGCCATTTCGCTTCGCCAGTGCTCATGCCTGAACCTTTCGCGTCTCTCTGGGTCCGAAATTTTGCCTGGCGGCTACGAGCAGGCCCGCGCGCACGGCGGTTTCGGCATCGATCGGCCTAACCCGGTATCCGGCGATGCCCAGCGCGGCGCCGTAGAGGTCGCTGAGCGGGCCCGACGCCACCAGCGCGATCTCACCCTCTTTCCAGCCGAACTGAGCGCCCGCCGAACCGATCTCGGTTCCGATCAGAAGGCCCGACAGTGCCGCGGCCGCGTCTTGCGGGGTAAGGTCCAGAAGCAATGTCGAGGCGCGTATCTTGAACAGCCGGGAGGTCATGTCGCCGGGCGAAGCCAGGGCCTGCTCCAGCCAGTGGCGGAAGGTCTTGTTGCTTGCCGAAACGGCGGCTACCGGGTCGCCGACCGCGTGGCGAAGAATGGACTGTTTCGACAGCACAGAAAACAGTTCCCCCGTCAGCCAGGTGCCGAAGCCGGCGACGGTTCCATCCTCGACGTCGACCCATTTCGAATGGGTTCCCGGCATGCAGACGACATGGCGACCGGCTGCCAGCAAGTCGGCGATGCCCGCGAGCTGGGTTTCCTCGCCGCGCATCACGTCCGGCGCATCGGCCGATCTTTGCGCCATGCCGGGAACGATGCGTATGTCGCGCTGGGCGCCGGGCACCGGGATGGCGCGCGCAAGCACGTCCGACAACTGTGCGGGAACGGTGACATAAGGCGCCTCGATCCAGCCCTGGCGCGAACCCGCCATGCCGCAAATGATGGCAGGCGTCGCCGCCGGCGCGCCCATATCGAGCAGGTGGCGTTCGAGCACCGCCGAAAACCCGTCAGGACCGGTCGTCAGCAATCCTTCGTCGCTGCGCCGCTCGGCCAGCACGGCGCCCGACATGTCGAGCAGCCAGATCCTGAGATGCGAGGTTCCCCAGTCGACTGCCGCCACCGGCACGTTTGCCTCGATGCTCACAGATAGCCTCCGTCCACGATCAGGGTCTGGGCCGTCAGCATGCGCGAGGCATCCGAGGCGAGAAACAGGCAGGTTCCGACCATGTCTTCGGGCTGCATCACGTCCTTGATGCATTGCTTGGCTACATGGGCGGCCAGCACCTCGTCGGTCACCCAGAGTTCGCGCTGCCGGTCGGTGATCACCCAGCCAGGCGCCACCGCGTTGACCCTTATCCTGTCCTTGCCGAACCTGCCGGCCAGTCCCTTTGTCAGCCCGATGATGCCGGCCTTGGCGGCCGTGTAGGACGGCATGTCCGGATGATTGATCAGGAACGACGTCGAGGTGAAGTTGATGATCGAGCCGCCGCCGGCTTGCCTCATGCCGGGCGCCACGGCCTGCGCCGAGAAGAAATGCGGCCTGAGGTTGATCGACTGGTTGTCGTCCCAGAACTCGACCGTCACCTCCTCCGCCGCATGGCGCGTGTCGAGTGCTGCGTTGTTGATCAGCACTGTTACCGGCCCGTGCGCTTTCGCAGCCTTTGCCGCTGCGGCCCGCAGGGCCTCGATGTCGCGCAGATCTGCATTCAGGAAAAGCGGCCGCCGGCCGATCTCTTTTTCGATGCGGTCGCACAGGGCTGTACTCGGCGCTTCGGCGATGTCGATGAAGGCGACCTTCGCCCCCTGGAGCGCAAAACCTTCGGTCAGCGCGGCGCCGATGCCGGAACCGCCGCCGGTGATAAGCACCGATGCATCCGTCAGGTCCGGGAATTTCGCAGATGGCATCATGGCCGCCCCTTTCTCACAGTCTGTTTCGCCATTTCAGCCATTCGACAAGCGCCCGCTGCAAGCGCCAGCAAGCGGCTTCTTTTGGTAGAGGACGCAGCCATTCCGGGGCGATCAACCCGGCAGCGGAATCATCAATCGGAATTCCATTATATGGAACTTGATTTGACTATTCAGAATTATTTGTTTAGCAGCCGTGGTTGTCAAGGATCACTTCGCGTCGGGAGAAAGAATGCCGGGCAACGAAAGCGGTACCGGAACCCTCGGCAAGGCGATCGACGTGCTTGAGGCCGTCGCCTCGTCGCCGCGTCCGCCGCGCTTCACCGATCTTTTGCAGCTGGTGGACCAGCCGCGCGGCACTTTGCACCGCCAGATCTCCAACCTGATCGAAGAGGGCCTGCTGTCGGTCCGGCAGGACCATTCCTACGAGCTCGGCGTCACCTTGTTGAAGCTTGCCTCGCGCGCCTGGGCGGGGAATCAGTTTCGCACCGTCGCCGAACCGCACCTGCGGCGCCTCCACGAGCAGACCGGCGAGACCGTTCATCTCGGCGTGCTGAAGGGCGTGGAGGTGATCTATCTCGACAAGGTCGAGAGCATGCAGGCAGTGCGCATGCACTCGCAGATCGGCAACGCCTCCCCGGTCTACTGCACCGGCGTCGGCAAGGCCGCACTTGCCGCGCTGACCGACGCTGCCCGCGACAGGCTGATTTCGGCGATCACGTTTCACCGGCATACGGAAAATACGCTGCCGGACGTAAAGGCTCTGCGGGTCGAGATCGGCGAGATCCAGCGGACAGGCGTCGCCTTTGACCGCCAGGAACACGAACCCGGCATCCATTGCATCGCCGCGCCCATCCATTCCCGCGACCACGAATTCGTCGCCGGCATTTCGACCACAGCGCCCGCCTACCGGATTTCGATAGAGCAGCTGGCTGAATGGGCGCCGCTGGTGCAGGGCGCCGCCCGCGCCATCATGGACGATATGACGGTGCGGCTCGGGCCGAAGTCGTAAAGGTCGGAGAGGCTCATGGCAGGAGTATAGGGATCAGCCCGTCGCCTTGCGCGCTGCGCCACGGAAGGAGTCGCGGAGATACCCGAGGGTGGCGTCGGCGTCGGCCGGCCTGCCGAACAGGTAGCCCTGCCCGCCGGCGCATCCGAACTGCACCAGCCTGTCGGCCTGCGCCTCTTCCTCGATGCCTTCGGCGACGACGTCCATGCCAAGTCCGTCGCACATAGCCAGGATAGCGCGGATGATGTGTTCGGAAGGCCGGTCGTCGAGGATCGTCGAGACGAAGGCGCGATCGATCTTCAGCTTGTCGAAATGGAATTCGCGCAAGCGGCCGAGCGACGACTGGCCGGTGCCGAAATCGTCGAGCGACACCCTGATGCCCACGCGGCGCAGGTCGTTGACTATCTTCTCGGCAGAGGCCGGGTCGCTCATCAGACCGGTTTCGGTGATCTCGATCTCCAGCCGCTGCGGATCGAAGCCGGTGCGGTCGAGGATGGCCAGGATGTGCAGGCCGGTGTTCTGGTCGACAAGCTGCGACGGCGACAGGTTGAAGGAGAGGAACAGTTCGTCCGGCCAGTTGCGCGCCGCCTCCGTCGCCTTGCGCAGCACGAGTTGCGACAGCGGGCCGATGATGCCGCGCTCTTCGGCGATCGGGATGAAGGTGGCCGGAGGCACGACGCCGAGGTCGCGGTCGGTCCAGCGCGCCAGCGCCTCGAAGCCAATGACACGGCGATCCTTCAGGTCGACGATCGGCTGGAAATGCGGTTCGACCTCGCCCGCCGACACGGCGCGGCGCAGCGCCTGCTCGATACGGGTCACGCGCTTGGCGGCCTCTTCCATCTCGCGCGTATAGACGACAACCCGGCCGCGGCCAGAGCGCTTCGCCTGGTAGAGCGCGGTTTCCGCCTTGTGTAGCAGGATTTCGGTGGTCTCGTCGCCGGAGTAAAAAAGCGAACAGCCGACCGACGCCGAAAGGCGCGCCGTGCGCTCGCCTACATCGTAGGGCGCCGAGAGAATCTCGATCAGCATCTTCGCCTTCTCGCTGGCGGCGTCCTCGCTGAAGACCATCGGATAGAGGAAGGCGAATTCGTCGGCGCCGATGCGGGTCACGGCGGAATGTCCGTCCATCGCGGCGCGCAGGCGCATCGCCACCTGGATCAGGATGTCGTCGCCGGCAACCCGGCCGAACAGGTCGTTGATCGGCTTGAAGCCGTCAAGGTCGAGAATGCCGACGGTAAATGGCGCAGGGTCTTCCGACCGGTCGCTGATCAGGCGATCGACCTTGTCGACGAACCGCCGCTGGTTGCCCAGGCCGGTCAGCGGGTCTGTATAGGCCAGATCCGAGCCATCCCTGCTGTTTGGGCCACCGCCAAACACCGTATGCATCATAAACCCTGTCTTACATCAGCGTGTTGTATGACCATGACAGGCAAGCGTTTATGAAACGTATCGTAGCATGCGTCAATTCGTTGGCAAATGAACTATTTACGCCTGCTGAAGGCCTCGCTTCGCGCACTGCAAATTTGCTGGCCGGACGGCGCGGCTGGATGGCATGACGCAGCCAAAACGATTACATGCTTGTTCGCCTGAAACCGGAGAAGCTCATGTCGCTCAAAGTCGCCGTGCAAATGGACCATGTATCCACCGTTTCGATTGCGGGCGACACCAGCTTCGCGCTCTCATTGGAAGCGCAGCGGCGCGGCCACAAATTGTTCCACTACACGCCGGACCGTCTCTCCATGGTCGACGGCAAGGTGTTTGCCCGCATCGAGGAGATGCAGGTGCGCGACACCAAGGGCGATCACTACACGCTCGGCGATCCGACCCGCACGGACCTTTCCGAGATGGATGTGATCCTGCTCAGGCAGGACCCGCCCTTCGACATGAATTACATCACCACCACGCATATTCTGGAGCGCGTTCACCCCAAGACACTGGTGGTCAACGACCCGGCCTGGGTGCGCAACAGCCCGGAGAAAATCTTCGTCACCGAATTTCCCGACCTGATGCCGGAAACGCTGATCACCAAGGACCCGCAGGAGGTCGCGGCGTTCCGCAAGCAGCATGGCGACATCATCGTCAAACCGCTTTACGGCAATGGCGGCGCCGGCATCTTCCACCTGCACGAGGCTGACCGCAACCTGGCCTCGCTGCTCGAAATGTTCGGCCAGATGTTCCGCGAGCCCTATATCGTGCAGCGCTATCTCAAGGATGTGCGCAAGGGTGACAAGCGCATCATTCTCATTGACGGCGAAGCCGTCGGCGCCATCAACCGGGTGCCTTCGGAAACGGAATCGCGCTCCAACTTGCATGTCGGCGGCCGCGCCGAAAAGACCGAATTGACGGCACGCGAGCGCGAGATCTGCGCCCGCATCGGACCCTCGCTGAAGGAGCGAGGCTTCATCCTCGTCGGCATCGACATCATCGGCGACTACATGACCGAGATAAACGTGACCTCGCCGACCGGCATCCGCGAGATCAAGCGCTTCGGCGGCGCCGATATCGCGGCGCTGTTCTGGGATGCGGTGGAGGCCAAGCGCTGATGCTAAAAACCTACACCGGGAGCTGCCATTGCGGCGCGGTCCGGTTCGAGGCGGATCTCGACATCGCCGCCGGCACCCAAAAATGCAACTGCTCGATCTGCACCAAGATGCGGCTGTGGTCGGTCGAGGCACGGCCCGAAACATTCCGCCTGATCGCTGGCGAAAATGAGCTGACCGACTACCAGGGTAAAAACGACGTCGCGCACCACTTCTTCTGCAGGCATTGCGGCGTACGCGGCTTCGAACGGGTGGATACACCGAACATGACAGGAGCCACCTACTTCAACGTCAGCGTCGCCTGCCTCGATGGCGTCGACATCGACGAGTTGATGGCGGCGCCCGTGACCTATCTCGACGGCCGCAACGACGACTGGGGCTCGGCGCCGGCTGAAATCCGACATCTTTAGCCGGCTGCACAACCCATCGGTTTCGAAACGTTCCGCCATAGTCAACCCGATACAACCCGGGTACAGCCTGGACGCGAGAATGTTCTCTCAATGTTCTTGCTTTGCCCTGCAATCTATGCTTGTCTTCCAGAGGAATTCGTCGCCCGCGCGTGGGCAGACAATGCTTCGGCGGACAGCATGGTTTCGCGGGTGCGCACGGTTGCATTTCAAGGCATCGAGGCTGTTCCGGTCGACGTGCAGGTGATGATTGCCCCCGGCAAGGCCGGCATGCAGATCGTCGGCCTTCCCGACAAGGCGGTCGCTGAAAGCCGCGAACGGGTGCAGGCCGCACTTCATGCTTCGGGCCTGTCGATGCCGGCCAAAAAGGTCACGGTCAATCTCGCGCCGGCCGACCTGCCGAAGGAGGGCAGCCATTACGACCTGCCCATCGCGCTCTGCCTGATGGCCGGGCTCGGGGCCATTCCAGGCGACGCGCTCGGCGACTACATGGTGCTGGGCGAATTGTCGCTCGACGGCACCATTGCGCCGGTTGCCGGTGCGCTGCCAGCGGCCATCGGAGCCAACGCGCTCGGCAAGGGGCTGATCTGCCCATACGAATCGGGACCCGAGGCGGCGTGGGCCGGGCCGGACTTCGATATCCTAGCGCCGCGCAGCCTGATTGCTGTCGCAAATCATTTCCGCGGCACGCAGGTGCTGTCGCGGCCGGAGGCGAGCATCCATGCGCCAGCGCGCGACTTGCCGGATCTTGCCGACATCAAGGGTCAGGAGAGCGCCAAGCGGGCGCTCGAAGTGGCGGCGGCCGGTGGCCATAACCTCATCATGGTCGGGCCGCCCGGCTCCGGCAAATCGATGCTGGCGCAGCGCCTGCCCTCCATACTGCCACCTTTGGCGCCGCGCGAACTTCTGGAAGTGTCGATGGTCGCCTCGATCGCCGGCGAGCTTGCCGGCGGCAAGCTTACCGACAGGCGGCCGTTCCGCGCGCCCCACCATTCGGCCTCGATGGCCGCGATGGTCGGCGGCGGTTTGCGCATCCGTCCGGGCGAAGTGTCGCTTGCCCATCACGGCGTGCTTTTCCTCGACGAGTTCCCGGAATTCTCGCCGGCGGTGCTCGATTCGCTGCGGCAGCCGCTGGAGGCAGGCGAGTGCATGATCGCGCGCGCCAATCACCGCGTCACCTATCCCGCCCGCATTCAGCTCGTCGCGGCGATGAACCCGTGCCGGTGCGGCATGGCCGGCGAGCCCGGCTACCGCTGCGCACGCGGCCCGCGCTGCCAGTCCGACTACCAGGCGCGGATTTCGGGACCGCTGCTCGACCGCATCGACCTGCGCATCGAGGTGCCGGCCGTTTCGGCGGCCGACCTGATCCGTCCGGCCAAAGCCGAGCCGAGTGCGGCCGTAGCCAGCCGGGTGGCGCGCGCGAGAGCCATCCAGCGCGAGCGCTTCGAACGGCTGGGCGCCGCCTCGGTCACCACGAACGCCTATTGTCCGACGGCGCTTGTCGAAGAGATCGCGGCGCCCGACGCCGCCGGCATGTCGCTATTGCGCGATGCCAGCGAGAAGCTCGGCTTTTCAGCGCGCGCTTATCACCGGGTGCTCAAGGTGGCGCGTACGCTCGCCGACCTGGACGGCGTCGAGACAGTCGGCCGCATCCATCTCGCCGAGGCGATTTCCTACAGGATGACCGGCGAGAGAATGGCGCAGGCGGCTTAGCCAACGGAGCAGACGACGACTGCGCCACTGTGCTGTAGCCATACATAGCGTCGGCGAGGCTGGAACCCGGATCGCAGTTCGGGTGAAACGTGCCGCTACTGGACGGCGCCGACCAGCGGGCTGTCGCCGTCGCGGATGGAAACCCAGCGGCCGGTGTGGTCGGTGGCCTGCCGCTTCAGGTAGCGGTAGCCGGTCTGGTCCCAAAGCCGCACGGTGCCGGCGAGATTGTCGAGGACGAAGTCGCCCGTGTCGGTGCGCACCGTCAGCACCGCGTGGCCTTCGCCGTCCGGCTTGCGAACGACGGTGATCAAAAGGTTGGAGGCAGGAATGCCGCTGGTCATCAGGATGCGGCGCTTTTCCAGCACATAGTCTTCGCAGTCGCCGACCTTGTCGGGGTAGGCCCAGACCTCGTCCTTGCCGTAGATGTCGTAGTCGTTCATCGGCGTGACGCCGTCATTGACCGACAAGTTGACGCTTGCGAGCTGCCGCCAGAGTTTTGCGGTCATATGTTCGGGGTCGGCGGTACGCGAGCGGATCGCGCATTCGGCAGGATAGGATTTGCAGAATTCGAAATGGCCGATCGGCTGCGAGGTGAGACCGCCGGTATGCATGGTCTGCGCGGCATTGGCTACCGGAGCGGCGAAAACCAGGGCGATAGCCAGCCCGATGCCCCGCGCATATCGCTGTCCCGGTGAGGAAATCATTCGCCTGTCCCGACCACCTTCTTTTGTTAACAAAAGGTTAAGGTCGATATGGCGGCGGAGTCAATTCATGCAAAAGGGCGATCTGTGGGAATGGTTACTTCCGCCGCGGACGTTGCGCGACGGCCACAGTTGATGCCGAGAGCATTTTGCAGCCAGGTGTAATCACATTGAGCGGCATGCATTCCGCTCAGTCGATCAGGCCTTCGCCGTATGGACGATGCGCGGCTTCAGCGGCACGCGGCTCTCGCGGCCATAGCTGGAGATGAAATCGACGATACGCGGCACGATCTCGGAGCGGAAGCGCGAGCCGTTGAAGACGCCGTAATGGCCGACCGCCGGCTGCAGGTAGTGGGCGCGCATGTCGGCCGGGATGTTGACGCACAGATTGTGCGCCGCCTGGGTCTGGCCGACGCCGGAAATGTCGTCGTTCTCGCCCTCTACCGTCAGCAGGGCGACATTGCGGATCGCCGAGGGATCTACGGGCTCGCCCCGGTGCTTCATCTCGCCCTTCGGCAGGGCGTGGCGCACGAACACCGTGTCGACCGTCTGCAGGTAGAACTCCGCGGTCAGATCCATCACCGCCAGATATTCGTCGTAGAAGTCGCGGTGCTTCTCGGCGTTGTCGCCATCGTTCTTCACCAGATGCATGAAGAAATCCTTGTGGGCAATGATGTGCCGGTCGAGATTCATGCCCATGAAGCCGGAGAGCTGCAGGAAGCCCGGATAGACGTCGCGCATGAAACCCGGGTTGGGCCACGGCACCTGCATGATGACGTTGTCACGGAACCAGTCGATGCCCTTCTCCTCGGCCAGCGTGTTCACCGCGGTCGGGTTGCGGCGCGTGTCGATCGGGCCGCCCATCAGGGTCATCGTCGAGGGCGCGAAGCGGTCGCCGCGCGCTTCCATGATTGCGGCTGCGGCCAGCACCGGAACCGACGGCTGGCATACTGCCATCACATGCGTATCCGGGCCCAGCGCGTGCAGCATGTCGATGACATAGTCGATGTAATCGTCGAGATCGAACTTGCCTTCCGACACTGGCACCATGCGCGCGTCGGTCCAGTCGGTGATGTAGACGTCGGCATGCGGCAGCATCGCTTCGACCGTGCCGCGCAGCAGCGTGGCATAGTGGCCGGACATCGGCGCCACGATCAGGAGCTTGGGGTCGCGGCGGCGGTTCGAAGGCAGCTGCCGTTCGAAATGGATGAGGTTGCAGAAAGGCCGCGACCAGGCGATCTTTTCCGTCACCGCCACAGTTTTCCAGTCCACCGTCGTTGTCGGCAGCTCGAACCGCGGCTTGCCGTAACGCCGTGTGGTACGCTCGAACAGCTCCGCCATCGCCGCGACCGAACGCCCCCAGGGCGTGTGCGAAAACGGATTGAGCGGATTGGTGTAGAGAAGCCTCACAGAGTCGGCATAGGCCCGGATGGGCTGCAGCGACGCATGGTTGAGTTCATAGAGCTGATAATACATCCGAACTCCGCAGCGGCGGCCAACCCAAGGTGTCGAGTCGGTCCGGGCGTTTTGTGTTGCAGCAAAGCTAACACCGATTTGCTGCAACGCAATACTGCCGTCACGTAACTGTCATATCGTGCTTTGGTTGAACCTGGGGACAGTCTTCCGTCGGTCGTGCCGCCGGCGCAAACCGATACCTTGCGACGTTATTTCCAGGGAAATCGCGCAGCGGGTTCTGAAAAACGACGCGTAAACAAACAGATAGCACGGCGTAGCGATACGAATTGATACGCTCCAGGGCGACGGAATCGGAGAAAGCCGTCATTTGCGGGCCGGCATCACCCGCATATCAACACACCTAGGCGGCAAGGGTTGCCGCCGCCACCATCAGGCCTCGAAACCCTCGACCAGCACAATCTCGCCGTCGGCCACTTTCTGGCGAATCGCCTTGGCGGCCTGATACTCGGCGGAGTTGTAGCAATCCAGCGCCACTTCCAGCGAAGGAAACTCGATAATCACGTTGCGCGCGCGCCCCGGTCCCTCGACCTTGTCATGCGCGCCACCGCGGGCAAGGAATTTGGCGCCGAACCGCTCGAAGGCCGGCTTCGCGGCGGTCACATAGTCCTTGTAGCCTTCCGGGTCGCGCACATCGACGCGGGCAATCCAGTATCCTTTTGGCATTTTTCTCTCCCAATGCGTTCTTGAGAAAGTCGCAGACATTTTGAAAAAGGTCATGCGGCAAATGAGGGCGAAACGGCGCTGTCCGAACTGCGCCGCCTATGCTGCCCGCATTTCGGCGAGGATGGCCTCAGCGGCGGCCTTGCGGTCGGCGGCCGCAACGATCGGCCGCGCCACGACCAGATGGCTGGCGCCGGCGCGGATCGCGTCGGCCGGGGTGACGACGCGCTTCTGGTCGCCGTGGTCGCTGCCCGCCGGGCGGATGCCGGGCGTCACCACCGCCATCTCGGGGCCAACCACCTTGCGCACCGCCGCTGCCTCGCTTGCCGCGCAGACGATGCCACCCATGCCGGCGGCAAGCGCCTGCTCGCAGCGCCGCAGCACCAGCGTGTGCGGGTCGTATTCGTAGCCCGCGTCCATCAGATCCTGTTCGTCCATCGAGGTCAGCACCGTCACGCCGAGCAGGCACAGTTGGCTGCCTCTGGCCGCATCCACCGCCGCCTTCATCGCCTTGGGATAGGCGTGCAAGGTCAGCATGCTCACCCCCATCTTGACGATGTTCTCGACGCCCTTGGCCACCGTGTTGTCGATGTCGAGCAGCTTCATGTCGAGAAACACCTTGGTGCCGCCGCTCGCCAGTTCGCGGGCGAAATCGAGCCCGCCGGCGAAGGCCAGCTGGTAGCCGATCTTGTAGAACGACACCGTTCCCTCGAGATCGCGCACCGCCTTTTGGGCTTCGGCGAGCGTCGGCAGGTCCAGGCCCACGATCAGGCGGTCACGAACGGCATCTGCGGCCATCAGAATTTCCCCTCGAAATTTTCGACAGGCGTCCAATCGCACAACAGGCGCCTGTCCGAAAGTCTGAAGGCGAAAACGTTGCCGCCGCCTCCGCCGCCCTGGTCGCCTTTTCGGGAAATCGGCTGTCCGGCCAGATGGCACTTCAGCAGCGTGCCGACGCCGCCATGCCCGACAAGGGCGATTTGCTTTCCGGTTGGGCGGCTTGCGATTGCCGCCTCCACCGCCGCGACGATGCGCGCCTGCGCGTCGACGGCCCGTTCCCAACCGCGGAAGCTCTGATCCGGATTGGCGAAGAACCAATCCGCAGCTTTCTCGAATTCGGGCGGCGGCAGGAAGCCGGTTGCCGAGCGATCGTTCTCGCCCATCTCAGCCACCGGCTCTATCCCGCAGTTCGCCGCGCCGGCCAGAATACCGGCGCCTTCGACCGTCTTCTTTTCGGTGCTGGAGAACACATGGCTGAGCGAGCGGACCCAGTCACGCCCGGCAATGGCCTTCAGCCGCGCCCGCCCGACTTCGGAAAGGCCCCATTCCGGCACCGGCACTTCAGGGTCTATCGCCACCTGCGGATGGGTGACGTAGAAGGCGATCATCGGCTGGCCCGCGTCGACAGCATGGTGGCGCGCTCGATCAGCGTCCGGCACACCGTCGCCATCGATCTGCGCGAATGTTCTTCCTTAAAACCCCCATCATCGTCAAAGGCCTCGTGGGCGCGTCCCACCGAACATTGGGGCGTGATGATTTCGACCTGGCAACGCATCAGCACCGAGCGCAGGTGATAGAGGCCGCGGGCGCCCGCGAAGGCGCCTTCCGAGGACGAGCACAGGCCGGCCACCTTTCCCTCGAATGGTTTGAACGGGTGTCCGTTATCCTTGCGGATGCGGCTTACCCAGTCGATGGCGTTTTTCAGAAGCGGCGGTATCGATGAATTGTATTCCGGACTGCAAATCAGCATGCCGTCATTGGTGGCGATAAGGCGGCCGAGCCTGTAGGCATTTTCGGGAACGCCTTTTTCCTTCTCCAGGTCCTGGTCCATGATCGGCAGCGGGTAATCGGCGAGCGAGATGCGCGTCACGTCCGCACCTTGTTCGGCCAGTTCTTTCGTCGCGACGTCGGCGGTCTTGCCGCTGTAGGCTCCGGTCCTTATCGAGCCGGCGAACACTAGGATCCTTGCTGCCATCGCGCCTCTCTTGCCGGCGTGGGCCAACCCGCCGGAAACGCCGACACGGTCGACGGTCGTCCCGGTCGGAATGCTCAGTCCGCCGGGCGACGGTAAATCCAGAGCTGCGTCGGCGGGATGTTGCGGATCACGAAGTCAAAATGCTTGACCGTGTAGTTGCCACGTCCGGCCGGGATCGGAGAAAGCGGCCCATAGGTGAGCTGAACCACGGGCCGCCCCGCCGGGATGCGCTTGAGCAGGCCTTCCAGATAGGCGATGCGCTGTGTAACCGGAAAGTTGAGCAGCGGCACGCCGGACACCACCGAATCGAAGATCATGTCGCGCTTGTCGCCAAGCGTCTTGTCGAGGTCGAACGCATCGCCCTGGATCACGTCGACGCCGGGATAATGCTTCCTGAGATGGCGGACGAAATCCTCGGAATATTCGACAGCGTGGAGATTTTCCGGCTTGATGCCGCGCGCCAGGATAGCGCGGGTGATGACGCCGGTACCGGGACCGACTTCGAGAACCGGGAGGCCCGAATTAGGGTCGATCACCGAGGCCATGCGGCGGGCGGTGACGGAACTTGTCGGAACGATGGAGCCGACAGCCTTGGGCTTGTCGATCCAGCCCTTGAAGAAACGCAACTCGTCGTCGAATTTCGTGGCGAGGGATTTCCGCAAACCAGTTCCGCGTGCCATGCCGTCCTCTCCTGCGCCTGCCCTTGCGGAACCCTATTTACGCGACCACCGGGCCATAGCAAGGCAAAACCGGTCTTCTGCGACAATACCAACAGTTGAAATCGAGGGCGTCACTCGCCGAAGGATTCGAAAAAGTCCTTCATCCGCGTGAAAAATCCGCTCGACTGCGGGCTGTTGTCCTTCGAGGAAAGCTGTTCGAATTCTTCGAGCAGTTCACGCTGGCGCTTCGACAGGTTCTGCGGCGTTTCCACCGCGACCTGGATATAGAGGTCGCCGATATTCGGCTGCCTCAACACCGGCATGCCCTTGCTCTTCAAGCGAAATTGCCGGCCGTTCTGGGTGCCTTCCGGCACCTTCACCCGGGTCTGCGTGCCATCCAGCGTCGCCACCTCGAACTGGCCGCCAAGCGCTGCCGTCGTCATCGAGATCGGCACCTTGCAATAGAGATCGGCGCCATCACGCTGGAAGAATTCGTGCGGCTTCACCGAAAGGAAAATATAGAGGTCGCCGGCGGGACCGCCGCGCAAGCCGGCTTCGCCCTCATTGGCAAGCCGGATGCGGGTGCCGTCCTCGATGCCTGCCGGAATGTTGACCGACAGCGACCGCTCCTCGGTGACGCGGCCCTGGCCGGCGCATTTCGAGCAGGGGTCCTTGATGGTCTGGCCGCGGCCGTGACAGCTGGGACAGGTGCGCTCGATCGAGAAGAAACCCTGGCTGGCCCGGACCTTGCCGTGGCCGGCGCAGGTGGTGCAGGTCACCGGCTGGGTGCCGGGCTTGGCGCCCGAACCGGAGCAATCGGTGCAGGAAATCGAAGCCGGCACGTGGATCTGCGCGGTCTTGCCGGCATAAGCCTCCTCGAGGCTGATTTCCATGTTGTAGCGCAGATCGGCGCCACGCTCGCGGCCGCCGGACGAACGACGCTGGCGGCCACCGCCCATCATGTCGCCGAAAATGTCCTCGAAAATATCGGCGAAACCGCTGGCGCCGAAACCTTGTCCGCCGCCGTTCATGCCACCGTTTTCGAACGCCGCATGTCCGAAGCGATCATAGGCCGCGCGCTTCTGCGGGTCCTTCAGCGTCTCGTAGGCTTCGCCGATTTCCTTGAACTTGTGCTCGCAGGCATGGTCGCCAGGATTGCGGTCCGGATGGAACTGCATGGCCAGCTTGCGGAAGGCGGCTTTCAGTTCCTTCTCGTCGGCGCCTTTATGGACGCCTAGCGTCTCATAGAAATCAGCTTTCATGTCGCCCTGTCGATCAAGCTACCTGCAACTTTCCGCGCCAAGCCGGCCGGCGCGTGTGGGTTGGCATTCGATTTAGTAAGTCGAGCGCGCCGATGCCATAGCATCGCTGCAACGCCGGTGATTTTTTTGTGGTTTTAGGCGGGAAATACACATTTATCGTGCTTTTTCCCGCCTCAATAGCCTTGCAATGAAAAGACCCGGCGCGAGGCGCGCCGGGTCTTTTCCACTGGTTCCAAGGCATCAAGCCGATTTCTTCTTGTCGTCGTCTTCGTCGATTTCCTCGAAATCGGCGTCGACCACGTCCGAATCCTTGGCGGCATCCGCCTTGGCGTCGGCCTCGGCCGCTTCTTTCTGAGAGGCTTCGTACATCGCCTGGCCGAGCTTCATCGAAGCTTCGGCAAGCGTCTGCGTGGCCGTGTTGATCGCCTCCACGTCGTCGCCTTCGGCAGCCGTCTTCAAGCCCGCGATCGCATCGGAGATCGCGGTGCGGTCGGCTTCCGAAACCTTCTCGCCATACTCCTTCAGCGACTTCTCGCTGCTGTGCACCAGCGCTTCGGCCTGGTTGCGGGCCTCGACCAGCGCGCGGCGCTTCTTGTCGGCCTCGGCGTTGGCTTCGGCATCCTTCACCATCTTCTCGATGTCGGCGTCCGAAAGGCCGCCCGACGCCTGAATGCGGATCTGGTGCTCCTTGCCGGTGCCCTTGTCCTTGGCCGAGACGTTGACGATGCCGTTGGCGTCGATGTCGAAGGTGACCTCGATCTGCGGCACGCCGCGCGGTGCAGGCGGAATGCCGACCAGGTCGAACTGGCCGAGCATCTTGTTGTCCTGCGCCATTTCGCGCTCGCCCTGGAAGACACGGATGGTCACGGCCGACTGCGAATCCTCGGCGGTCGAGAAGACCTGGCTCTTCTTGGTCGGGATCGTGGTGTTGCGCTCGATCAGCCGGGTGAACACGCCGCCCAGCGTCTCGATGCCCAGCGACAGCGGTGTCACGTCGAGCAGCAGCACGTCCTTGACGTCGCCCTGCAGCACGCCTGCCTGGATGGCGGCGCCCATGGCCACCACTTCGTCCGGGTTGACGCCCTTGTGCGGGTCCTTGCCGAAGAACTGCTTCACGATCTCCTGGATCTTGGGCATGCGGGTCATGCCGCCGACCAGCACCACTTCGTCGATCTCGCCTGCCTTCAGGCCGGCGTCCTTGAGGGCTGCCTTGCAGGGATCGACGGTGCGCTGCACGAGGTCGTCCACCAGCTGCTCGAACTTGGCGCGAGTCAGCTTCATGGTCAGGTGCTTCGGCCCGGTGGCGTCGGCGGTGATGAAGGGCAGGTTGATCTCGGTCTGCGAGGCCGACGAAAGCTCGATCTTGGCCTTTTCCGCGGCCTCCTTGAGGCGCTGCAAGGCGAGCTTGTCGTTCTTCAGGTCGATGCCCTGTTCCTTCTTGAACTCGGCCGCCAGGTATTCAACCAGGCGCATGTCGAAGTCTTCGCCGCCGAGGAAGGTGTCGCCGTTGGTCGACTTCACCTCGAACACGCCGTCGCCGATCTCCAGCACGGAAATATCGAAAGTACCGCCGCCAAGGTCATAGACGGCGATCGTCTTGCCGTCCTTCTTGTCGAGGCCGTAGGCAAGGGCTGCCGCGGTCGGCTCGTTGATGATGCGCAGCACTTCCAGACCGGCGATCTTGCCGGCGTCCTTGGTGGCCTGGCGCTGGGCGTCGTTGAAATAGGCCGGAACGGTGATGACCGCCTTCTCGACCTTCTCGCCGAGATAGGCTTCCGCCGTTTCCTTCATCTTCTGCAGGATCATCGCCGAGATCTGGCTGGGCGACTGCTTCTTGTCGCTGGCTTCCACCCAGGCGTCGCCATTGTCGCCCTTGACGATCTTGTAGGGGACAAGCTTCTTGTCCTTCTCGGTGACCGGAGCGTCATAGCGGCGGCCGATCAGGCGCTTGACCGCGAAGATGGTGTTTTCAGGATTGGTGACCGCCTGGCGCTTGGCCGGCTGGCCGACGAGGCGTTCGCCCTCACCGGTGAAGGCGACGATGGAAGGGGTCGTGCGTGCGCCTTCCGCATTTTCGATGACCTTGGCGTCCTTGCCGTCCATGACGGCGACGCAGGAATTGGTCGTTCCCAGATCGATACCGATTACTTTTGCCATTTTTCTAGTCTCTCCACTAAGCAGACTGTCAGGACCCGATGAGGCATTCCAGCGACAGCCCCTGTTCACAGAAATTCCGCGAGGTTTTCCGGCCTTGCGGCCGTCCCCGCGGTTGTGCGGCGTATATAAGAAGACGCCATCCGACACGCAAGGCATATCCACCACCGGGAAATCCCCGACCGACGGCATATTTCTTCACTTTTGGTGCCATTTGGCCCGATTTGCACCAATGCCGTGTGCGGCATGGCAACCGCCGGCCTTCGCGCGTTGCCGGCTTACAACCGGGACTCGGCAAACGGAATCGGGCGTACCATATTGAAGGCATGATTGAGGCACCTCCGATCGACCTTCTCGAGCAACGCCGCAATCGCGTGCTCAACACGCTGCACACCTGGCTGCTCGGTTTCGGCAGCCTCTTGCTTCTTGCTGTCACCGCCTGGGCCTTTGGCGGGAGCGCCGGCATTCTCTATGCCATCGTCTTCGGCGGCTTCTCCATGTGGGCGGTGCGCCGCGTCAGTCCGCAGATGGTGCTGAGGATGTACAAGGCCAAGCCGCTAGCGCCGGCCGAATTTCCGCTCGGCTTTCGCATCGTCAACGAGCTTTCCAGCCGTGCTGGCCTGCCGGTTACGCCAAAGCTGTTCGTTGTGCCGTCGAAACTGATGAACGCCTTCGCCGTCGGCCGCCGCGAGGACTCGGCCATCGCCATCACCGACGCGCTCGCCCGCAATCTGACGGCGCGCGAACTCGCGGGCGTACTGGCCCACGAAATGAGCCACATCGTCCATGGCGACATGAAAGTAATGGCCTTTGCGGACATGGTGTCGCGCTTCACCTCGATCATGTCGACCGTCGGCATCCTGTCGCTCATCCTCAATCTCGGCAGTTTCTTTGGCGGCGGCCGCGAGCAGGTGCCATGGCTTGCCGTTCTGGTGCTGATCGCTGCCCCCACGGTCGGCGGGCTCTTGCAGATGGCGCTGTCGCGCACTCGCGAATTCGACGCCGATCTCGGCGCCGCCATGCTTACCGGCGATCCTGAGGGGCTGGCGTCGGCGTTGCGCAAGCTGGAGCGGGCGCAGGGCCGCCGCTGGGAAACCGTCTTCCTGCCCGGCGGCCGCATTCCCGATCCCTCGGTGCTGCGCACCCATCCGCTGACCGCCGAGCGGGTGAAGCGGCTGATGGCGTTGAAGAGCGCCGTTGAAACCGGCGAGATCGCCATCGTCGCATCGGCCGAGCCGCGGCGCGGCGAGCCCCGCGTTTCCATGGTGCCGAAGATCAGGCGCGCCACCGCGCATGGCGATTTCAGCGGCCTCACCGGCGTCTCGTCGCTCTTTTCGACGCCCGACCTTGCCGGCGATAGTCTTTCGGACGATGCTCCAGCCTGCGACAGGTCCCTCAATCCGCCCGAAGGAAATCCCCGCATAAGACTGAAGCATGGTGGCGTCTGGTGGTGATTGCGCTTGTCTTGACGGTCTCGCCGGGCAAATCTGCTGGCGGCTAGATAAATAGAAGGGCAGGCATGCGCGGCACGGCGTCTAGGAAAATGCGTTTGACAGAGCGCCACGTCGCAGCCCTCACGCGCGAAATCGCCGATCCGGGCTTCAGCTCGATTGCCGGCGCCAGGGCCGCCACCGATGCGGACTATGACGCGCTCGTCGCCGAAATCATCGAGGCGTCGCCCGCCGATGGCTTATGGGTGTTCGCCTATGGATCGCTGATCTGGAACCCGGCCTTCGACTTCATCGACAAGCGCGTCGGCGTGGCGCGGGGCTGGCACCGGGCGTTCTGCCTGGGCTGGGACCGCCGCTTCCGCGGCAATCCCGAGCAGCCGGGGCTCATGCTGGCGCTCGACCGCGGCGGCCAGGCCAGGGGTGTGATCTTTCGCTTGCCGCCCGACGCGCTGAAACCCAACATGGACAAGCTCATCCGGCGCGAGATGAGCATGGTGCCGACGGCTTTTCCGCCCCGCTGGATCAACGTGGCCACCGCCGAGGGCCCGGTGCGGGCGCTGACCTTCGCCATGAACCGCAAAAGCGGCCGCTATATCAACGGCCTTTCACCGGAGGCCCTTGCCGACATCCTGGCGACGGCGTGCGGCTTTCGCGGCTCGATGGCCGAATACCTCTTCGCGACCGTCGCCCACCTGGAGGAACTGGGCATCCACGACCGCCACCTCTGGCACCTGCAGGAACTGGTGGCCGCGCGCATCGAGGAAAACCACGGGATCAGCTAGAGCATGGGACCGGTCTCAGTCCGCTGAAATCTCTCTCAGCGGAGCCGTATGTGGTCTGTGCCAGAAGTCCGAGCTAGACGTACTCCCAGCCGTCATGCTCGCCGGCGCGGAAGATCGCGTCGATCATCTTCTGGTTCGCCATCGAATTCTCCAGCGTGAACACCGCGTCTTTGCCGCCCTGTGCTGCGCGCGCAAAAGTCTCGACCTCCAGCCGGTACTGCCGTGTGCCGGGAAAGCGGAACACTGTCGCCTGGTCGTGCTTCTGGTTATGCAACTCGATTCGATGGTGTTCGTAGTCGCCGGCGTTGAACGGCCCGTGCACCTCGATGAAACCCTTGTCGCCATGGAAGACCATGAACTGCCGCAGCGCCATCTGCGTCGAACAATAGAATGACAGGTCGAAATCGCCGAAATCGGCCTTGACGCTCGAATAGATGTCGGTGCCGAATTTTTCGTCGCGTTCGACCGTCGCCTGGATGCGCACCGGCTCCTTGCCGCTGACGAAACGGGTGGCGACGCTCGGATAGACGCCGATGTCGGGCAGCGCGCCGCCGCCAAGGTCGAGCTGGTTGCGCATGTTGGTGGGGTCGACATTGTAGTAGGAAAACGCGCCCTGCACATGGCGCAAGCGGCCGATGGCGCCGTCGGCGACCAGTTCGCGCACCTTTGCCCATTGCGGATGGTAGAACACCATGAAGGCTTCGCAGACCAGCACGCGATTGCGGTCGCGCGCTTCGATCAGCGGCGCAATATCCTTGGCATCGAGCGCGATCGGCTTTTCACACAGCACATGCTTGCCGGCATTCGCCGCCTTCAGCGTCCACTCGACATGCTGCGAGGTCGGCAGCGGGATATAGACACCGTCGACATCGCCGGACGCCAGAAGTTCGTCGTAGGAACCGAAGGCATGCTGCGCGCCGAACCGCGCCGCCAGCGCCTCAGCCTTGCCGATGTCGCGGCTGGCGATCGCGGCCAGGGTTCCGTTCTCGGAATCCAGGATCGCCGGCAGCAATTGCTCGCGCGCGATCTTCGCGGTCGAAAGAACACCCCAACGGAACATTTTTGTCTCCCTCTGTCGAACCCGGCGGAGACTACTGCATCGGCCCGAAAATCGGAATCGATTTTCGGACAACGAGGGAGGGACTTCGGCTAGATCATCTCCAGCGGCCGCCTGCGCGACGGCGGCGGGAAGGCGCGATCGAGTTCCGCAAGGTCGGCGTCACTCAGCTTGATATCAAGGGCGGCGCGGTTGTCGCGTACATGGACCGCACTGCCTGCCTTGGGAATGGCGATGATGCCCGGCTGGCGAATCGTCCAGGCGAGAGCGATCTGGGCCGCACTTGCCTCATGCCGTTTGGCGATTGCCAAGAGGCGCCGGTCGCGTGTCAGGTCGCCCTGTCCGACCGGCGAATAGGCCATCACCGGAATGCCGCGCTCGCGCGACCACGGCAACAGGTCGAAGTCGACGCCGCGGCTCGACAGGTTGTAGAGCACCTGGTTGGTCTGGACCGCATTTCCCGAGGCGACGCCGGCGAGTTCCTCCATGTCCTCGGTGTCGAAATTGCTGACGCCCCAATGGAGGATCTTGCCCTGTTGCTTCAGCGTCTCGAATCCGCCGACGGTTTCGGCAAGCGGCGTACCGCCACGCCAGTGCAGCAGATAGAGATCGATGCGGTCGGTGCCAAGCCGCTTCAGGCTGGCCTCGCAAGCTCGCATCACGCCAGCCCGCGACGCGTTGGTCGGCAGCACCTTGCTGACCACGAAGACCCCGTCGCGACGGCCCTCGATCGCCTCGCGGGTTACCTCCTCGGCACCGCCCGAAGCATACATTTCCGCCGTGTCGATCAAGGTCATGCCGAGGTCGATGCCGAGCTTCAGCGCCGCGACCTCGTCGGCGCGACGCCTGTGATCCTCACCCATCTTCCACGTACCCTGGCCGAGCACCGGCACTTCGATCCCAGAGGGAAGTCTGGCGGTGCGGATGGAAGCGGTCATGGCGGCGATTCCTTGAAAGCTAGATCATCTTTCGGATTTCGACCGCCAATGCCGCCTCGTCGTTGCTGAAGGCGGTGATCGTCGCGGCAAGAAACGTTTCCGGTTGCAAATGCCTCCAGATCGAGCGGATGCCCCGCCTCTTCTGCGAGAAGGGCGAAGAAAATCATTGTGTGCGCCCGTTGCCTTCGCGAAATGGGTGGATGGCATTCAGTTCGCTGAGAGCCCGTCCCGAAATTTCGGAGCGTGGCTTTGCTGGCAGACGCTCATGGTTGTGAGGGGCGTGGCTTAAGGATTGATGTGATTCGGACGTTTAATCCCAAGCGACCTTGGTCTGGGACCGCTTCGGAAAATTTGTATCACATCTTTTCGTATCCTGCCAAATCGAGAAACGGCCATTTTGCTGTGGTTATGTCATTGTAGTTCAATGTGTTAGTGGGTTCGTGTGAATCTACATCCACACCGACATGGGCTCAATTTGGATCGCGCCAAGGGGGGTTGAGCAGCTGGCGCGGTCGTGATTCCAACGGGTTGTCGAAGCCTGATTGGAGAGACCTGATGTGGACGCCAGCTACTCG